>NZ_LMNT01000001.1:0-1546740 GCF_001423055.1 Rathayibacter sp. Leaf299 | reverse complement strand
AGTGTCGTCGGTGGTCGCGGACGGGTTCGTTCAGGGCGGCACGTCCACCGCGTCATCCAACTTCGGGAAGGCCACGAACCTGCAGATCCTGCAGAAAACGCCCTACCCCGACTGGGAGCAGTTCGCCTACCTCGGGTTCGATCTCTCCGAACTCGCTGACGCGGACATCGAATCCGCGACGCTCTCGTTCACCGCGAACACCGTCAGCAGCACCGCAACAGCCACCCTCACCGGCTACGCCGTCTCCGGGACCTGGAGCGAATCCACCCTCACCTTCGCGAACAAACCCGCCCTCGACTACCCCGTCGGCACGACGAGCATCACCGGAACCCCCAGCATCCGCACCCTCGACGTCACCGACTACATCCGCACCCAAACCGGCGACTCGAGCACCACAATCGCCCTCCGACAAGACGACGGCCCCGGCGGCCTCGGACCCCAGATCATCGTCAAATCCAAAGAGAGCACCGCCCCCGCCACCCTCGACATCCGACTCCGAGGCGCCGGCACCACCACCGTCACCNGGCGGCCTCGGACCCCAGATCATCGTCAAATCCAAAGAGAGCACCGCCCCCGCCACCCTCGACATCCGACTCCGAGGCGCCGGCACCACCACCGTCACTCTCGAAGGAAAGCGGTGAGTCGTCCGTAACAGGCGTCGACGTACGCCTCCAGCCCCTCAGCTGCAGCTGAGAAGCCGGACCCGCCGGTGCCGGTCGAATGGAGGCGCAGCAGTTCGTCGGCCAACTCGTCCGATGAGGGGCCGATTTGAATCAGCTGGTCGCCGACGACATCGGCGATCTCCTCGAGAGCCGGACTGGCGCGCGTCACGACGGTGCGACCACACGACAGGCCCTGCCACACCTTGTTGGCGATGACGGAGCGGGCTTTGAGGGAGTCTCCGAAGATGCCGAGTACCACGTCGCTCTCGCGGATGTGGTCAGGCAGCTTCTCCGCGGGGACGGCCTCGAGGAATCGACAGGCGGCCTGCACGCCCGCCGCTCGGACTCTTCGTTCCACCTCGGGCCTCGTCCTCCCGTCGCCGATGAGCGTCAGTTCGACCTTTCCCCGAAGCTCACTCTTGGCGATGGCGTCGATCACCAGGTCGACTCCGTGAAGCGGAATGTAGTTCCCGTAGTACAGCACTCGAAGGAGAGAATCCTCCCCGTTCCTCTTCCGCCCGGGCTGCGGAACAGCCCACGAGGGCGAGCCGACGGGAAGCGAGAGGACCTTCGCGCTCGGATGCCTGCGGCGAATCGTCTCCGCTCGCACCTCCGTATCGATCAGGTAGAGATCTGCGACGACGACCGCGCACCAGTCGAGTAGAGCCAGTACGCGAGCTCGCGGAGACACTGCAGACGCCTTCTCCAGGTCTCCGATGTCCGTCTCATACAGGCCGACGAATCCGTCCACGACCAGTCGGCATCTCGTCAACACCGCTATCGCCTTCGCGACCAGAGCATAGGAGAGACTGAATTCGGCGACGACGATGACGTCGCTCCGCATCCCGCCACGAAGAAGGTTCCTGACCTTCTCGATTTTGCCTATCAGGCCACGGGCGTTACCGACCGGTGCGAGCACTGCGACAGCGAGTCCTTCGCTTCTCAGATGACTTCTGATCCGTTCGTTCCGAGGATAAGAGACGTCAGGTACGGAGAAGTAGGCAATTCTCGCCGCAGGGCGCATGACTTGACCTTTCGTTCCAGTTCTCGGAGTCCGCACGGGCGCGACAGGACCGTCACCCACGAGACCTGCTCCAGTACAGTCGAGGGTATGACAACCAGAACCGTGAGCACGGCCACGACGGGCAACGGCGCCGCCGTAGCAGTCCTGGCGGGCGGACTCGTGGCCGTGGGGCTTCTCCTGGGACTCCTCGTCGGCTTTGAGAACTACGTCTACGTGTGGGCCGGTCCGCTGGCGCTCGCATTCGTCGTCATCATCCTCGGAGTTCCCGCCACCCACGTCAGGGGGGTAGCTGCAGTCGTGGCTCTGGCCGCGGTCTTCGTCGGCGGAGCGAATACAGCGCCGGTCGTCATCCAGGCGTCATCCCAGATGGTCGGTCTCGTGGTGATGGTGGTCGCCATGATCCGCGCGGCGCAGCTCTCCACCAGCCCGCGACCTTCAGCCGCCAAGCTCGCTCTGCTTCTCGTAACCGCATGGGTCGGTCTGATCGCCTTCTCTGCGCTTCTCAATGACGACATCGGCGGCACGCTCCCGATCGGTATCGCCGTTCCGGTGGTCGCGTGTGCGATGTTCTCGCAATTCTCGGAGCAGGATTTCGTCGTGTTCGCGCGTCTGCTCGTCCTGTTCGCATTCGGACAAGTAGCTCTCTCCGTCGTCGAATTCACCCTCAGCACTCCACCTGTCTGGGGCTTCTCCGATTCGGCGCCCAACGGCTACCCGAACCCTCTCCTCGGGGAAGGCATTCTTCGCTCCTCGGGTACAGCCGGGCATCCGATCGTCCTCTCAGTGATCTATCTCGTCACTTTCACGCTTCTCTGGAGGAACAGCGTCCAGTGGCCCCTCTCGGGGCGGGTGCTGGCTCTCCTGCTGATCGCGGTGGGGCTGGTCATCTCCGGCACCCGGAGCGCGCTCCTCGCCATCCTCGTCGCAGTCGTCGTCTCCGCCGTGCTCGCAGCGCGGACTTTCGGTGCCCGGCTGCGTAACGCCATCGTCGCCGTCACGGCCGCCGGTGCGTCCCTCCTGATCCCCTCGATCCGCGCATCTCTCGACGCCGCGCTGGCTGAACTCCTCAATTCGGGTTCCTACTCCCACCGTGCAGGTGCTTACGAGAGCATCGGCGAACTCATCACAAGGAGGTCTTCGTTCGAATCGTCCTTCGGCAGTGGCCGCAACTCCATCCCTGATCTCTTCGATCGGGGATTCCTGCAGCAGGACGGGTTCAGAGCGGTGGACAATCAGTTCGTCAACACCCTCGGTACCGGGGGCCTCGCTGCCGTCGTCGTCCTGTTCACGATCATCACCCTCGGGTTGATCGCCGGCTCTGCGACCAGCCGGATCCTCATCCTCAGCGTCGTGGTGATGTTCCTCTCGTTCGATGCACTCACCTGGTACGCGCCGAACATGCTGTTCTTCGCCCTCATCGGGCTCGCGGGCTCACGGGTGGGAAAGCGCTCCGCTGATTCTGCCGCGACCTCGTCAGCCGCCTTACCGTCGAGAGCCGCCGCTGCGCCGCTCCGCCGCAACGAGCGCGTCCTGACCCGGACTCGGTGACGGCGACAAGGCAGTTCCGGCCCGGCTTCGTTGTCGCGTCGTCGGCCGTTCTCCTACTGGCGGCAGGTGTCGTCGCCGGCCTTCCGCTGTACGTATTCCCCGTCTCGGACGACATCGATCACGTTGACGTGGTCGTCGTGCTCGGACCGATCGACCAGGAACGCCTGTGGACCGCCGAGTGGCTGATCGATCACGGCCGGGCGGATGCGCTCGTGCTGTCCGTGCCGCCGGACGGATCCAGCGTGACGGTGGACGGACGCGACTACTGCGCAAGCACGAAACTCTGCTTTATCGCGAGCCCGTCGACCACCCGTGGTGAAGTGTCAGCCGTCGAGGGGATAGCTCGACGAGAAGGGTGGACGGACATCGCGTACGTGACAGGCACTGCGCACGTCTCACGAGCACGGTGGATCGCGATGTCGTGCTCGACGCGGTCCGTCGCTGTCGTCGAAGCCCGCGAGAATCGGAATCCGGCGGAGTGGTTGTGGTCCTACGTCTACCAGACGGCCGGATTCCTCAAGGCAGCAGTCGTCGGATGCCTCGACGACTGAGTGGTGGGGAAGGGGTCGATCCGCTCCGCTGGCGAGACGTCGACCCATCGCCCCGGTTCTGCTGGCTCTGACCCCTGCGACGCCTCTCGTTCAGCGCACCGCCACCGTCGACCGGTCGCGGCCCGTCAGGTCGCGCTGCGTCGTCGCTCCGCGCCACCCGTCCGCGGTCAGCAAATCCCGGATCTCAGCCCCCTGCAGCTCTCCGTGCTCGATCACGAGCACTCCCCCGGGTCGCAGCAGACGGCGCGCAGTGTGTGACAGCTGGCGCACGACGTCCAGTCCGTCCTCGCCGCCGTACAGGGCGGCGGGGGGATCGAAGAGGCGGACCTCCGGGTCGCGGGGAATCGCGGCCGAGGGGATGTACGGCGGGTTGGAGACGACGACCGACACCGTGCCGTCGAGGTCGGGCAGAGCGTCCGCCAGATCGGAGAAGACGATGCGGGCGTTCTCGAGCCGCAGGCGATCGCGGTTCCCCCGCGCCCAGATGAAGGCCTCCACGGAGTTCTCGACACCGATGACGCGGGCGTGAGGGACCTCGTGTGCCAGGGCGAGCGCGAGGGCACCGCTCCCGGTGCCGAGATCGACAGCAAGGGGTGACGGGTCAGCGACGGAGCGCAGTGCGTCAATCGCCAGTTGCGCGACGCCCTCCGTCTCGGGTCGCGGCACGAAGACGCCGGGGCCGACCGCGAGCTCGATACTGCGGAACGGGGCGACTCCGGTGATGTGCTGGAGCGGCTCGCGGGCGGAGCGGCGCTCGACGAAGCGGTCGAACGCGTCGGCCATCGGCTCCTCGAGCAGGAGGCCGGTGATCAGCCGCGCCTGCAATTCGCCGCGCCCGAGGCCCAGGAGGTGACCCAGCAGGAGCTCGGCGTCGATGTCGGCGTTCGGGACGTGCGAGCGGGTCAGGCGCGAGACGGCGTCGGCGAGGAGGGCACGGGCGTCCACGGAGGTGGTCACCGCGCTCACGACTCCTCGGAGCCGATCTCGGCCAGGCGGGTCTCCTCGTCGGCCTGGATGGCGCTCTCGACGACGGGGTCGAGTGCTCCGTTCATGACCCCGTCGAGGTTGTACGCCTTGTAGCCGGTGCGGTGGTCGGCGATGCGGTTCTCGGGGAAGTTGTAGGTGCGGATGCGCTCGGAGCGGTCCATGGTGCGGATCTGGGTCTTCCGGGCGTCGGACGCGGCCGCGGCGATCTCCTCCTGCTGACGCGCGAGGATGCGGGCGCGCAGGACGCGCATGCCGGCCTCGCGGTTCTGCAGCTGGCTCTTCTCGTTCTGCATCGAGACGACGATGCCGGTCGGGAGGTGCGTGATGCGCACCGCGGAGTCGGTCGTGTTGACCGACTGGCCGCCAGGGCCGGACGAGCGGTAGACGTCGATCTTCAGGTCGTTCTGGTTGATCGCGACCTCTTCGGGAGCGTCGACCTCGGGGAACACCAGGACGCCGGTGGTCGACGTGTGGATGCGTCCCTGCGACTCCGTCACGGGGACGCGCTGCACGCGGTGGACGCCGCCCTCGTACTTCAGGTGGGCCCAGACGCCTTGCGAGGGGTCGGTGGCGTTGCTCTTGATCGCGACCTGCACGTTCTTGTAGCCGCCGAGGTCGGACTCGTCGCGGTCGAGGATCTCGGTCTTCCAGCCCTTCGCCTCGGCGTAGTGCAGGTACATGCGGAGCAGGTCGGCGGCGAACAGCGCACTCTCGGCTCCGCCCTCGCCGCCCTTGATCTCCATGATCACGTCACGGCCGTCGTCGGGGTCGCGCGGGATCAGGAGGCGGCGGAGCTTCTCCTGAGCGACGCGGAGGGACTCCTCGAGCTCCGGGACCTCCTCCGCGAACGCGTCGTCCTCGCGGGCGAGCTCGCGCGCGGCCTCCAGGTCCTCGCCCGACTGGATCCACGCGGCGTGCGCCGCCTTGATCTGGCTCAGCTCGGCGTACCGGCGGTTGACCTTCTTCGCGCGCGCCGCGTCGGCGTGCAGAGCCGGGTCGGAGAGCTGCGTCTGCAGGTCCTCGTGCTCGGCGAGGAGGACGCTGACGGATTCGAACATGAGAGGGGCCTGGCTTCCGGAGTGGGGTGGAGAAGTGGGGGTCTCGATACGCCGCCTTCGGCGGCTACTCGACCAGCAGAGGCGGGGCGGCAGGTCCGTTTCGACGGGCACCGACGCGTCCCCGGGGACGCGAAAACGTCCGCGGCCGCCCCTGAGAAGGGGCGACCGCGGACGTGAGGGCGCTAGTGGTGGCCGTTGCTGTGACCGGCGGTGGTCGGGCCCACGGCCGACTTCGAGACCTGCATCAGGAACTCGACGTTCGAGGACGTCTCCTTCAGGCGCGACAGGATGATCTCGAGCGCCTGCTGCTGGTCGAGGCCGGCGAGGGCGCGACGCAGCTTCCAGGTGATCTTGACCTCGTCCTGGCTGAGGAGCATCTCCTCGCGGCGAGTGCCGGACGCGTTGACGTCGACCGCCGGGAAGATCCGCTTGTCGGCGAGGTGGCGCGAGAGGCGGAGCTCCATGTTGCCGGTGCCCTTGAACTCCTCGAAGATCACCTCGTCCATCTTCGACCCGGTCTCGATGAGCGCCGTGGCGAGGATGGTGAGCGAGCCGCCGTTCTCGATGTTGCGCGCCGCACCGAAGAACTTCTTCGGCGGGTACAGCGCCGACGCGTCGACCCCACCCGAGAGGACACGGCCGGAGGCGGGCGCCGTCACGTTGTAGGCGCGGCCCAGACGAGTGATCGAGTCGAGCAGCACGACGACGTCGTGGCCCAGCTCGACGAGGCGCTTGGCGCGCTCGATGGCGAGCTCGGCGACGGTGGTGTGGTCCTCGGCCGGGCGGTCGAAGGTGGAGGCGACGACCTCGCCGCGCACGGTGCGCTGCATGTCGGTGACCTCCTCCGGACGCTCGTCGACCAGGACGACCATGAGGTGCACTTCGGGGTTGTTCTGCACGATCGCGTTGGCGATCTGCTGAAGGACGATCGTCTTGCCGGCCTTGGGCGGCGCGACGATGAGGCCGCGCTGTCCCTTGCCGATCGGAGCGACGAGATCGATGATGCGCTGGGTCAGCTTGCCCGGCTCGGTCTCGAGGCGCAGGCGCTCGGTCGGGTAGAGCGGCGTGAGCTTCTGGAACTCGACGCGCGCCGCGGCCTCCTCGACGGTCTGCCCGTTGATGGAGTCGACCCTGACGATCGCGTTGTACTTCTGGCGGCCGCCGCCTTCGCCCTCGCGAGGCTGGCGGATGGCGCCGACGACCGCGTCGCCCTTGCGCAGGTTGTACTTCTTGACCTGGCCGAGCGAGACGTAGACGTCGCTGACGCCGGGCAGGTAGCCGGTGGTGCGCACGAAGGCGTAGTTGTCGAGCACGTCGAGGATGCCGGCGACCGGGATGAGGACGTCGTCCTCGCTGATCTCGGGCTCGAAGTCGTCGCCGACGGTGGTGCCGCGACGCTTGCGGTCGCGGTAACGGCTGCGGCGGCCGTCCTCGCCCTCGGCCTGCTGGCCGTTCTGCGCGCCATGGGCCGGTCCGGCCGACTGCTGAGCGGCGGCGGGCTGGCCGTTCTGGTTGCCCTGCCCGTTCTGGTTGCCCTGGCCGTTCTGGTTGCCCTGGCCGTTCTGCTGCTGGCCGCCGTTCTGGCCCTGCTGGTCGGCACGGTCGTCGCTGCGGTTGCGGTTCCGGTTGCGGCGGTTGCGGCCGCGGCCGGTCCCCTGCTGCTCGCCGTTCTGCTGGTCGCCCTGGTTCTGGTCGGAGTCGTTCCGCGCCTCGGCGGAGTCGTCCGGGTTCGAGTCGACGGCCTCCGACTGCTCGGCCTGGTCGTTCTGCTCGGCGGCACCGCCGCGGCTGCGGCGACGGCCGCGACGCTCGCGCTGACCGCCCTCGCGGGAGGAGTCGTCGGAATCGGGCCCGTTGGGCAGCTCGATCTCGATGACCGGCTTCGGGGCCTGCTCGGCCTCGGGGATCTTCTCGATCACCGGCAGGTCGGGGATGAGCGACTCGACGCCCGTCCCTCCGGGGATGTTGAGGTGCTCGCCCGCGGCGACGGTGCCGCTGGACGCGCGACGCGAGCTCCGGCGACGGGGGGCGCGCTCGGCGGGCTCGGCGACCTGCTCCGCGGAGGGGAGCTCGATCTCGACCGGCGCGGCCTCGGCGACGGGCGACGGCGCCTCGTCGACGGTCGGCGCCGCCTGCTCGAGCACGTCGGCCGTGTCGGCCTCGGTGCTCTCGACGGGAACCGGCACCTCGGCCGGAGCCTCGAGCACCGGAGCGGCCTGCTCGGCCACATCGGCGGGCTCGGCCTCGACGCTGGTCGCGTCGACGATCGGCTCCTCGGACGCCGCGGCGGCGCGGAGGTCCGTGATCGCCTGCACGAGCTCGCCCTTGCGGAGCTTGGACGCTCCGCCGAGACCGAGGCTCGTCGCGAGAGCCTGGAGCTCTGCGACGCGGAGTGCCGACAGGTCGGCGTTGAGTTCCACGGTCGAGCCGTGGGTGTTGACATCTGTCACTGGAGAGGGTTCCTTCCCCCCGGGAACGACTGCTCACCGGGAGAGCTCATCGACCGTGCGGTTCCATCACGTGTTCTGATCCACGTGATGCTCTCGGTCGAACGCGCAGTCCCCCTCGGAAAGCGCAGGAGGAGCGCGGACGACCGGACGCCGAACTGCAAGAGAAGCAGTGGACGCCCTTCACACGATGCGATGGCCGTGGTTATCGGGACGATCCTTCGGACAGATTCCGCTCGTTACGCGGTTCCTCAGGATGCGATCCCCACTGTAGCACCCTTGAAGTCGACGGCCAGCATGTGGGCGCGCCACGGCGAGTGCGCCTCCTTCTCGACCAGTTCGGCCGCTGCGAGGCGCTGCGCAGGATCGCTGCAGAGCACCAGGACGCTGGGGCCTGCGCCGGACACGACGGCGGCGTAGCCGTGCGAGCGCAGGAGCGCGATCAGCTCCGACGTCTGCGGCATCGCTGCCGCGCGGTAGTTCTGGTGGAGCTTGTCCTCGGTCGCTGCGAACAGCAGCTCCGGGCTCTGGATGAGCGCCGCGATCAGAAGTGACGAGCGCGACACGTTGAAGACGGCGTCCTCGTGGGGCACGCTCTGCGGCTGCAGCGAGCGGGCGAGGCGGGTCGACATCTGGTGCTCGGGCACGAAGACGACGGGCGAGACTCCGCGGTGCACCATCAGGCGCTTGGAGCGCGGGCGCAGCGGCGCGTCGTCGGCACCGGACGGCTCGACCCAGGCGATGGTCAGGCCGCCGAAGAGGGCGGGCGCCACGTTGTCGGGGTGCCCCTCCATCTCGGTCGCGATGCGCAGCAGGTCGTCGGCGTCGAGCTCGACGATGCCGTCGAGCAGGCCCTTCGCGGCCATGATCCCCGACACGATCGCCGCACCGGAGGAGCCCATCCCGCGACCGTGCGGGATGATGTTGCGCGCCGTCACGTCGATGCCGGGCATCTCCTGGCGCTGGTCCTGGAAGGTGTAGGCGATGGCCTGCACGACGAGGTTCGTCTCGTCGGTCGGCACCTCCCCCTCGCCGACACCGTGCACGGTCACGCGCGCACCGGTCGCCGACACGGCCGTCACGTCGAGCTCGTCGTAGGACGACAGCGCCAGCCCGAGCGTGTCGAAGCCGGGCCCGAGGTTCGCGGAGGTCGCCGGGACCTTCACGTGGACGGTGCGGCCGACGGGAACCGCCGAGGTCATGCGCCGGCCAGCCCCAGCACGTCCGCGATCGCGGCGGTGTCCACCGGCACGACGGTCGGAGTGATGTCGGAGCCGTCGGCGGTGCGAAGGGCCCACTGGGGGTCCTTCAGACCGTGGCCGGTGACCGTCAGCACGACAGTGGCGTCCTTGGGGATCTGCCCGGCCTCGGCGCGCTCGAGCAGGCCCGCGACGCTGATGGCGGAGGCGGGCTCGACGAACACGCCGACCTCGCCGGCGAGCAGGCGGTACGCCTCGAGGATCTTCGCGTCGCTGATCGCGCCGAAGTAGCCGTCGCTGACGGTGCGCGCGTTGAGCGCGAGCTCCCACGACGCGGGGTTGCCGATGCGGATGGCGCTGGCGATGGTCTCGGGGTGGCGTACCGGCGCGCCGTGCACGATCGGCGCGGAGCCCTCGGCCTGGAAGCCGAACATGCGCGGCAGCTTCGTCGACTCGCCGCGCTCCAGCTCCTCGGAGTAGCCGCGGAAGTAGGCCGTGTAGTTGCCGGCGTTGCCGACGGGGACGATGTGGAAGTCCGGCGCGTCGCCCAGGACCTCGACGACCTCGAACGCAGCCGTCTTCTGACCGGCGATGCGGTCGGGGTTCACCGAGTTGACCAGATGAACCGGGTAGTTCTTCGCGAGGTCGCGGGCGATGTCGAGGCAGTCGTCGAAATTGCCCTGGACCTGCAGCAGCTGCGCATTGTGCGCGATCGCCTGGCTGAGCTTGCCCAGGGCGATCTTGCCCTCGGGCACGAGCACCGCGGCGGTGATGCCCGCGTGCGTCGCGTATGCGGCGGCGGAAGCGGAGGTGTTGCCGGTCGAGGCGCAGATGACGGCCTTGGCGCCGTGCTCGACGGCCTTCGAGATCGCCATGGTCATGCCGCGGTCCTTGAAGGAGCCGGTGGGGTTCATCCCCTCGTACTTGACCCAGACCTTCGCACCGGTGCGGGCCGAGAGGGCCGCGGCCGGGATGAGCGGCGTGCCGCCCTCGCCGAGCGTGATGACGGGGGTCGCCTCGGTCACATCGAGGCGGTCCGCGTACTCGTGCAGGACTCCGCGCCACTGCTTCGCCATCTCAGGCTCCTTCAACTCGTAGGACTGACGTCACGGCGCCGACGAACCCGTGGGAGTGCAGTGCGGTGACGGTGGCCGCCAGATCGGACTCTGCCGCCGCGTGCGTGCCGATGACCAGGGTAGCGGTCGGCTCGCGGCGCTCCGGACCGGACACCTGCTCCTCGAGCGGGTCGGCCGACGGCGGGGTCTGCACGAGGGTCTCGACCGAGACCTCGTGGTCGGCGAACACCCCGGCGATCTGAGCGAGCACACCCGGACGGTCCAGGACCTCGAGAGTGACCTGGTACCGCGTGGTGACGTGGCCGATGGGGAGGACGGGCAGCCCCGAGTTGGCGCTCGTGACGAGACCGGGGCCTCCCACGACGTGCCGCCGGGCGGCCGAGACGACGTCTCCGAGGACGGCTGAGGCAGTCTCGATGCCTCCTGCGCCCGCTCCGTAGAACATCAGACTGCCGGCGGCTTCGGCCTCGACGAAGACCGCATTGTTGGCGCCGTGCACTGCCGCGAGGGGGTGCGCACGGTGGACGAGGGCCGGGTAGACGCGGGCCGACACACCCTCCTCCCCCGTCTTCGCGTCGACGAGCCGCTCGCAGATGGCGAGCAGCTTGACGACGTAGCCGGAGTCGCGCGCCTGGTCGACCTGCTGCTTCGTGATGCCGGTGATGCCCTCGCGGTGCACCATCGTCACCGGGACGTCGGTGTGGAAGGCGAGGCGCGCCAGGATCGCGGCCTTCTGGGCAGCGTCGTAGCCCTCGATGTCGGCGGTCGGATCGGCCTCCGCGTAGCCGAGCTCGGTCGCACGGGCCAGCGACTCCTCGAGCGTCGCGTGCTCGGTGTCCATCCGGTCGAGGATGTAGTTGGTCGTGCCGTTGACGATGCCGAGGATCCGGTGGACCCGGTCGCCTGCGAGGCTGTCGCGCAGCGGCCGGATGATCGGGATCGCTCCGCCGACCGCCGCCTCGTAGTTGAGCTGCGCGCCGACCTGGTCGGCGGCCTCGAAGAGCTCGGTGCCGTGCGCTGCGAGGAGGGCCTTGTTCGCGGTGATGACGTCGGCTCCCGACGAGATCGCCTTCAGGATGTAGCTGCGCGCCGGCTCGATGCCGCCCATCAGCTCGACCACGATGTCGGCCCCGAGGATCAGCGCTTCGGCGTCGGTCGTCAGGTACTCGCGGGGGATGTCGGCGGTGCGCGGCGCATCGAGGTCGCGCACGGCGACCCCGGCGAGCTCGAGGGGCGCTCCGACCCGCTGGGCGAGCTCGTCCCCGTGGTCGAGCAGGAGTCGCGCCACCTGGGCACCCACGGACCCGGCGCCCAGGAGGGCGACCCGGAGGCTGCGGTACTCGATCATCGGCTGGTGGCCTTTCGTTCGATGCCGGCATCGCGGCGGAGGAGGTCCTCCTCGGTCTCGCCGCGCACGATGACGCGGGCCTCCCCGTCGCGCACGGCGACGACGGGTGGGCGGCCGAGGTAGTTGTAGTTGCTCGAGAGCGACCAGCAGTAGGCGCCGGTCGCGGCGACGGCGAGCAGATCGCCGGGGTGCACGTCGGCGGGCAGGAACTCGTCGTGCACGACGATGTCGCCCGACTCGCAGTGCTTCCCCGCCACGCGCACGAGCGCGGGCTCGGCGTCCGACACGCGGCCGGCGAGGCGGGCGGAGTAGTCGGCGCCGTAGAGCGCCGGACGCGCGTTGTCGCTCATCCCGCCGTCGACGCTGACGTAGCGGCGGACGCTCGTCGAGCCCGCGCCGCCCACGACGACGTCCTTGATCGTGCCGACCTCGTAGAGGGTGAGGCCCGCGGGACCGATGAGCGAGCGGCCGGGCTCGATCGCGATGTGGGGCACCGGGATGCCGTGGCGCGCGCACTCCGCCGAGACCGCGTCGGCGATGGCCGCGGCGATCTCGTCGATCGGAGTGGGGTCGTCGGCGCTCGTGTAGGCGATGCCGAACCCGCCGCCGAGGTTGAGGTCGGGGACGGGGCCGTCGGCGAGCAGGCCCGCGTGCACCTCGAGAAGGCGTGAGGCCGACTCCGCGAACCCGGCGGAGCCGAAGATCTGCGAGCCGATGTGGCAGTGGAGGCCGAGGAACCGCAGGCTCGCGTGCGAGCGGATGCGCGCGACCGCGGCCGGGCAGTCCGAGAGCGGGAGGCCGAACTTCTGGTCCTCGTGCGCGGTCGCGAGGAACTCGTGGGTGTGCGCGTGCACTCCGCTGTTGACCCGGAGGCGCACGTTCTGCACGCGGCCGTGACGCTCGGCGGCGGAGGCGACGCGCTCGATCTCGATGAGGCTGTCGAGCACGATCGCGCCGATGCCCGCGGCGACGACGCGGTCGATCTCGGCGACCGACTTGTTGTTGCCGTGCAGGCCCACGCGGGCCGGATCGACGCCCGCGGCCTGGGTGACAGCGAACTCGCCGACGCTGCACGCGTCGATGTTGAGGCCCTCCTCGCGCATCCAGCGGGCCACCTCGGTGGAGAGGAACGCCTTGCCCGCGTAGTACACGGTGACGTCGGTGCCGATGCGGCCGAGCTCGCGCTCGAAGGCCTCGCGCGTCTGCACGGCCCGGCGGCGGGCGTCCGCCTCGTCGATCACGTAGACCGGGGTGCCGAACTCCTCTACCAGGCGGGCCGCGGGAACGCCCGCGACGGCGAGGGAGCCGTCGGAGCCGCGGGCGACGTTGTCGGACCACACGGCGGGGTCGAGCGCGTTGGCGTCCTCGGGCTGCTCGAGCCAGTCGGGCGCTAGCGGATGACGCGGGGCGCGGGCGTGCGCGTCGTCGTTGTCCACGGGTGAGACCTCACAGGAGAGAGTGGGAGCGTCACTGCGTGGCGAGCGAGTCCGGATTGACCCCTGAAGCCAGCAAGTTCGATGAGTGCTGTCGGTGAATGCTGTCGGTGCCGGGCCCACGGGTGGCGCGGGCGCAGGCCTCCGATCCTACCGGGCGGGTGCACCCGCCCGAGTGCGCGGGGGTCGCGCGATCAGGGGCAGACGCCGGGCTCCTGCTGCGCGGGGTCGCTGAGGAACGTCGGAGCGAGCGAGAAGGTGGCGTTCAGCGACTCCTCGGCGACCTCGACGCCCGTGAGGGTGAGCCCGCGCGCGACCGAGTCCGCGATGCAGAGGGTGCCGGGACCGAGCAGTCCGTCCGTCAGCCCGCCGAAGCGCTGCTCCGCGTCGTCCGCCGGGAAGGTGGCTCCTGCAACGGTCACCTCGGACGGAGTGAGCTCGATCTGCCCGTCCACGGCGCCGAGCTCGAGTCCGACTCCGGCTGAGAGCGAGAGGCCCAGCACCTCGACCGAGGTCGCGACGCGCACGAGCGGCGGATCGAGCACCACCGAGTCGATCGGGACGGTGCTGCGCTCCGAGATGAGGTCGGTCACGGAATCGGCGTCGAGCGCCGTCGTCGCGGTGCCCGAGTCGAGGGCGCCGGAGCCGCTCGCGGGCACGCCCTCCAGGACCAGGGAGACGTCGCCGGTCAGCTCGTCGAGAGCGACGTCCTCAGTCCGGATGTCGAGTCGGTCGAACCGTCCCGAGATCAGCTGCGGGAGCACGGCCCACCCCGCGACGTCGACGTCGACGGGGTGATCGGCCGGGAGGTCGAGGGCCTCGCGGACGCTGGTCGCCGCGGTGTCGGCCACCTCTCGGCGCACGAGCGAGTCGGCGACGACCGCCGCGACGGCAAGGAGCAGGAGTACGACGACGATCACGACCGCGCCTCGGCGCGACCGCGATCGGCGGGGCGCCGGCGCCGGCGACGCGCTCACATCCGGTCCGGAGCGGCGACGCCGAGGAGAGAGAGCCCGTTGCGCAGGACCTGACCGGTGGCCTCGTTGAGGCGCAATCGCGTGGAGTGCACCGCCTCGATCGGGTCCTCGCCCTGCGGTACGACACGGCAGTTGTCGTACCAGCGGTGGTAGAGCCCGGCGATCTCCTCGAGGTAGCGGGCGATGCGGTGCGGCTCGCGCAGCTCGGCGGCGTGCGCCGTGATCCGCGGGAACTCCTGCAGGCCGCCCAGGAGGGCCGACTCGGTCGGGTGGACGAGCGTCTCGGGGGCGAACGGCTCGCGCGGCACTCCCGAGGCCTCGGCCTTCGCCGCGACCTGACGGGTGCGCGCGTGGGCGTACTGCACGTAGTAGACGGGGTTGTCGTTGCTCCGCTTCGTCAGCAGATCGAGGTCGATGTCGAGCGTCGAGTCGGCGGAGGAGCGCACGAGCGAGTAGCGCGCGGCGTCGACGCCGACGGCCTCGACGAGGTCCTCCATCGTCACGACGGTGCCGGCGCGCTTGGACATCCGGACGGCCTGGCCGTCGCGCAGCAGGTTCACCAGCTGCCCGATCAGGATCTCGAGGTTGACACCCGGCGTGTCGCCGAAGGCGGCGCACATCGCCATCATGCGGCCGATGTAGCCGTGGTGGTCGGCGCCCAGCATGATGATCGCCCGGTCGAAGCCGCGCTCGCGCTTGTCGAGGTAGTAGGCGAGGTCGCCCGCGATGTAAGCGGCCTCGCCGTCGCTCTTGATGATGACCCGGTCGCGGTCGTCGCCGAAGTCCGTGGTGCGCAGCCACGTCGCTCCGTCGGCCTCGTAGATGTGGCCGAGGCCGCGCAGCCGCTCGATCGCCCGCTCGACGGCGCGCGACTCGTGCAGGGAGTTCTCGTGGAAGTAGACGTCGAAGTCGACTCCGAACTCGTGCAGGCTCTGCTTGATCTCGCCGAACATGAGCTCGACGCCGATCGAGCGGAACGTCTCGTTCAGCTCCTCCTCGGGCAGGACCGAGAGGTCGCCCGGATACGCGGCGACGACACGGTCGGCGATGTCGGCGATGTAGGCGCCTCCGTAGCCGTCCTCGGGGGTCGGCTCGCCGCGGTGAGCGGCGAGGAGGCTGCGTGTGAAGCGGTCGATCTGCGCGCCGTGGTCGTTGAAGTAGTACTCGCGGGTGACCTCGGCCCCCTGCGCCAGCAGCACGCGGGCGAGGCTGTCGCCGACGGCCGCCCAGCGCGTGCCGCCGATGTGGATGGGGCCGGTGGGGTTGGCCGAGACGAACTCGAGGTTCATCCTCACGCCCGTGTAGAGGGAGCCGGAGCCGTAGGACTCCCCCGCCTCGACGATCACGCCCGCGAGGGCGCCGGCCGCGGCCGCTTCGAGACGGACGTTGAGGAAGCCGGGACCCGCGACCTCGACGCTGGCAACACCGTCCACGGCCCCGAGGCCCTCGGCCAGCTCGGCCGCGAGCTCACGCGGGTTCGCTCCGACCTTCTTGGCCAGCTTCATCGCGATGTTGGAGGCCCAGTCGCCGTGGTCGCGGTTCTTGGGCCGTTCGAGCACGACGTCGGCGAGAGCCGGCTCGGCGTCGCTTCCCCATCGCTGCACGGCGTCGAGGACGAGGGCGTGCAGGGAGGCGGCGAGCTGTTCGGGAGTCACGAGGGACGATTCTACCGGCCGGGTGCGGCTCCGCCGGGGCGCCCTCGACCCTGAACAGGGAGCGCTTGCTAGGGTGCACCGCATGCGACGCCCCGCCGCCCTCCTCCTCGTCGTCGCCCTCAGCGCGCTGACCGGATGCACCGCGGCTCCGGCTCCCGCTCCGAGTGCCGCCGGCGCGATCACCGGCACTCCGGTGCCGCTGACCTGCGAGGAGCTCGTCCCCGCCTCGGCGCTGACCGGGCTGTGGTCGGCGTTCACTCCCGACGACTCCATCGAGCGGACGGACGTCTCGACCGAGATCGCGGGCTATGACGGGCTGGTCTGCGGCTGGTCCGACGACACGGGCGGCGAGCTGCAGATCGCCGTGGCGCACCTCGACGCATCCCTGGTCGAGGCGCTCAAGAACGAGTTCTTCCGCACGAGCAACGCCGTCCCGACCTACGGCAAGCCGCCGGCCATCGAGGGCTACTACGAGGTGGCCTCCGGGCGAGGAGTGGCCGACGTGCTGCTCGACGAGCACTGGATCGAGGCGTCGAGCCCGTCGTTCGTCGAGCCCGGCGATCCCGAGCCGCTCGTGCGCGCCGCCGTCGCCGCGGTCGGAGCCTGACTTCAGCCGAGGCGGACGGGCGACACGTGGTCGTCCTCGACGGCCGTGTCGCACTCCGCGTCGACGCTCATCCCGGTGAGCGAGAGGTCGGTGAGGTAGCTGCTGAGGAACGCGGTGTCCGCGGTGTCGCGTCCCGACGAGATGCGGAGCATCGACCCGCGCGGAGCGAGCCGAGTCGCGTCGATCACGTGCCACGCGCCGGCGACCCACGCCTCCGTCACCGCGTGGAAGTCCTTCGGCTCGAGGCCGGGAGCGTAGACGGCACTGACCCGCGCCGGGATGTCGAGCGCGCGCAGCAGCCCGGCGCACGTGTGCGCGAAGTCGCGGCACACGCCCCGACCGCTGTCGATGACCTGCGCCGCTCCCCCGGTGGCGACGGTCGAGCCGTACTCATAGGAGAGGTGGCCGTGGACCCACGCCTCGACGGCCGTGAGAGCGTCGAAGCCTCGCGCGCGCCCGAACTCGCGACGGGCGATGCCGCCGAGCACGTCCGCCTCGGCGTACCGGCTCGGCCGGAGGTACTCCACCAGCTCGAGCTCGCTCGGCTCGTCGGGAGCACCGCGCCCCTCGACTCGCGCGCGGTACTCGACCCTCATCTCGCCCCGGTTCGCCTCCACGCGGTGGACGCGGGACCCGTGCCGGGCGGGGAACTGCCTCACGGGCAGCACCTCGCCGTCGAGCAGGACCGAGAAGGAATCCTCGAACGAGTCGCCCGTCTCCGCCGCGGCCACGAGGAAGATCAGGTCGGTCGGCCCGGAGAGACGCAGGTCCAGCGAGGCGGAGACGGTGCGCAGCATGGCTCCATCGTGGCACGCCCCACGGCACGTTCCGGCGTCGGATCGGCCTCCGGCCGGGTGCTAATGTGGTCAGGCACTCCTGGCCCCCATAGCTCAGGGGATAGAGCACTGCCCTCCGGAGGCAGGGGCGTAGGTTCGAATCCTACTGGGGGCACCGTCCCCCTCTTTCGAATCCGGCGCAGATCTCGCCGTGCGCGAATTGTCTCCCCAGGCCGCTGAGCCCCCGGCAACCCTCGCCCCGCCGGTGAGCTGGTTCGCGCCATTTCGCGGAGCAATCGCGCAGGGCCGCTGGGAACCGCACCGCCGGACGCAAAGCTCGTGTTGGATCGAGCGGTCAGTGCGATCGTCGTCGGCCACGGAGATCAGTGGCGTCGCATCCTCGGAGGACAGGCGTTCGACGCCGCCGCGCACCTGCACGCCGAGGCCCTTGAAGCTCTTGCCATCCATCCTCGAGGGGAAGAAGACCCATGCCGTCAGCCCGCTCACGACTGCTCACCTCTTGGTCACGTGCTCTCAGACGGCGCCCTGCTACGAAGGTCAGGCACGATGTGCAAGGGCTCAGAGCGATCGCCGTCGTGGTGGTCGTTCTCGACCACCTCGTGCACTGGCCGAGCGGCGGGTTCGTCGGAGTCGACGTGTTCTTCGTCATCTCCGGGTTCCTCATCACGGGACTCCTCATCCGCGAGTACGAACGGTCGGGGACGATCTCGTTCACGAACTTCTACCGTCGCCGGATCCGGCGGATCATCCCCGCCTCCTTCATCGTCCTCGTGGCCACATCTCTCGCAGCGTTCATCCTCCTCAACCGGAGCAGGGCATGGACGACGACGTGGGACGCGGTGTGGGCTGCCGCCTTCTCTGCCAACTGGCGTTTCGCCTCCACCGGAACCGACTACTTCGCGTCGGCTTCCCCGCCGTCGCCGTTGCAGCACTTCTGGTCGCTGTCCGTCGAGGAGCAGTTCTACTTCGTGTGGCCGTGGCTCATGCTCGTCGTCCTCTTCTACGCGGTCGGACGGGCCGGGAGAAGCGCCAGCGGACGACGCACGCGCCTCACGGCCGGCGCACTCATGGCAGTGCTGACCACCTGCTCGTTCGTGTGGTCGGTCGTCGAATCGTCAGCCGACCCCACGGTTGCCTACTTCTCGACGTTCAGCCGCACGTGGGAGCTGGGGATCGGCGCCCTCGTCGCGATCGTCGCGCCTGTCTTCGATCGGATCCCTGCCGTCGTCCGCCCGATTCTCGCTTGGAGCGGTCTAGCGGGCATCGCTGCGTCGGTGTTCCTCATCAGTCCCTCGCTCACGTTCCCGGGACCGTGGGCGCTCGCTCCCGTCCTCGCGACGGCAGTCGTGATCGCAGCCGGCACGGGAGTGGCCCAGCAGCGCTTCGTCTGGCCGCTCACGAACCGGGCTGTCACCTACGTCGGGGACATCAGCTATTCGCTCTACCTCTGGCACTTCCCGGTGATCGTCCTGTCGACGGTCCTGATACCGGCGGGAACCGTCGACTACTACGTCTGGTGCGCGGTGGTGATCGCAGCGATCTCGATCGCGTCTTATCACCTGATCGAGGTACCTCTTCACCACTCTCCCCTGCTGGACCGGTTCCGGAGCGGACAGGATCGCGCGGCTGCCTACGCGACCTGGCGGAGGACGCACGCCACTCGGTACAAGTACGGGAGCGTCGGGCTGCTCGCCGCGATCGTCGCGCCCGTCGTGCTCGGCGCCTTCGCTCCGCAACCGACTGACACCTCGCCGACCAGGGAAGTCGCGGCGCCGGTCTCGACAACCGGGCCGGCGCCGACGTTCCCGCCCGCCGTCGCGGCCCTTCAAGCCGACATCGTCACCGCGGCGGCCGCGACGGAGTGGCCTCAGAACCTCTCTCCTTCTTTCGACGAGATCATCGCCGAGAATCCGACCGAGCCTGAGATCTCGCGCTGCGCCGGTGAGCGCTTCCCCGATCTCGACTCCTGCACTTTCGGAGCGGACGAGGCACCGCGCTCGATCGTCCTCATCGGCGACTCCATCGCCGTCGCCTACGCACCGGCCTTCCGCCGATTCGCTGAGGAATCGGGCGGGCAGTGGAAGGTGACGCTGCTGGGCGCCTACGGCTGCACCTTCATCGACGTCTCCGTCGCGAACGCCGATCAAGGACTCGTCGATGCCTGCGCGGGGCGGAAGCGCGACGACATCCGGGTCATCAACGAGATGAAGCCGACGCTGGTCGTGGTCTCCAACACGTATGTGCCGCGGAGAGCCGCGGACGGCGGCGTCATCGCCCTCGAGGACTGGGGACCGGCGATGCGTCGACTCACCGACCAGTTCCAGGCCTCCACGCAACATCTCGTGCTCCTCTCGCCGCCTCCTGATGAGATCGACATCGCGCAGTGCTACTCGCCGGTGAAGAGCATCGGAGACTGCGCCTCCCGCATCGGGTCGGACTGGACGGCGATGAAGGAGGTCGAGACCTCGTTCGCGAGTGAGATCGGGGGAACCTGGATCGATTCGTCACTGTGGAACTGCACCCCCGAAGGCGTCTGCCCGGCGTTCGCCGGTTCCACACCGACGAAGTTCGACCGGGTCCACATCACTCCGGCGTTCGCAGTCCAGCAGGCGCCCGCGCTCCGCGAGGCCTTCGTCGAAAGCGGACTCGTCGAGTAGGCATCCGCCGCACTCGCTCTCGACGACTAGAGGGCGGCCGAGCGTGAAGCGCATCGGCGAACGGCTGCACCCCGTCGCTCAGTTCATCAGGCCAGGCAGAAGAGGGGCGGACCGGCCGACCCGAACAGCTCCCATGCTGAATATCCGGCGAATCCTCCTCTTCTCTGACACCCGTACGGGTGCGCTCGTGTCGTGAATCAGCGTATGATCGGCGCACGCGCCACCCCGAGTGCAGACCCGAAACCTCACTCGTCCCCCGATGGAACCCCGGTGCGTGAATCCCTGGAACGATCATGCTCATCGAACTCCCGCCCCGACTGACGGGCGCCCGTCTCCTCCACCTCAACCACAAGAAGTGCGAAGCGTGCGGCAGCAATCGTGCCCGCCGTCACTCCCCCTTCTGCTCGCAGGAGTGCGCAAGCACGTTCGTCTACTACGACTGAGCGGCCGCGCTCCTCGCGGAGCCACCCCGAAGATCCCTCGAACGGCTCTCAGGAACGCTCGTTCCTGAGAGCCGCGTCGTAGGGTGAGGCCCGTGAAGATCCTTGTCGTGGAAGACGATCCGGCCATGGGCGAAGCTCTCGTGGGGGGCCTCGGCGATGCCGGCTACGAAGCCGTGCTCACCACCAACGGAGTGGACGCGCTGGTCGCGTTCAGCAACGCGGAGTTCTCGGCGGCGATCGTGGACGTGATGCTGCCGGCCATGTCGGGCTTCGAGATCTGCCGCCGCATCCGCGAGCTCGGCCGGTCGACTCCGATCATGCTGCTCACCGCGCGGGACGCGATCGAGGACCGCGTCTTCGGACTCGACGCCGGAGCGGACGACTACCTCACCAAGCCGTTCGCCTTCACCGAGCTGAATGCTCGACTGCGCGCTCTACTGCGACGCAGCCCCTCGCTCATGTCGACCTCGATCGAGGTCGGACGGATCACGGTCGACGGCTCCAGCATCCGCCGCACTGCCGACGCCAGCCGCATCCACGTCAGCCCCAAGGAGCTCGAGCTCCTGAAGCTCCTCATCACACCCGTCGGATCCGTCGTCACGCGGCAGCGCATCCTCTCGGAGATCTGGGGCGGCGGCGAGATCGTCGACAACAACATCGTCGACCAGTACGTCAGCTACCTCCGCAAGAAGCTCCCCACCGACGACACCGGAGTGACCATCGTGACGGTGCGCGGCAAGGGCTACTTCCTCCGCCCGGTCGACTAGCCGTGGCAGCCCCG
Source organism: Rathayibacter sp. Leaf299 (assembly GCF_001423055.1). Classification (NCBI taxonomy): domain Bacteria; kingdom Bacillati; phylum Actinomycetota; class Actinomycetes; order Micrococcales; family Microbacteriaceae; genus Rathayibacter; species Rathayibacter sp. Leaf299. The sequence goes on along the minus strand of NZ_LMNT01000001.1, from coordinate 1,525,490 downwards.
GCGCAGCCCGAGAGCAGACGGCCCACCGCCCTCTCCATCCGCGCGCGGATCACCATCGGGAGCGTCGCGGTCGCGTCGGTCCTGTTCGCACTCGCGGCGCTCCTCTTCTACCAGGTCGTCTCCGGGATCGTGGAGCGCAGCGAGCGGACGATCCTCACCTCCATCGAGGACGAGATCCGACGCGACATCTCGGCCGGCAACGTGCCCCGCGCCCCGGCGACCTCGACCGGGCAGCTCTACCTCGCTCTAGCCCCCGACGGCTCTGTCGGCGCCACGACCATGCCGACCGCCCTCACCGACGCGGTGCTCGAGGACCTGCGGGAGACCGGAGCAGACACCACCGCTCGCTACGAGCAGCTCACCACCGGGAGCACGAGCTATCTGGCACGCGTCGCCGCGATCGACGACGAGGGAGCGACGTGGTCGGTCGTGACCGCACGGGATCAGGCCGCCTCGCAGCTGGTCCTCGACGACTTCGCGCACGTGCTCGTCTACGCCGCGATCTTCCTCGTGGTCACGTTCGGGCTGGCGTCGTGGATCCTGACGGGCACCGCGCTCGCTCCGGTCCGCCGGATGCGGGCCCGGGCCGATCAGATCGCCGCCGATCCCGGGCAGGGCGATCAGCTGCCGGTCGTGGGCACCCGCGACGAGATCGACGAGCTCGCCGAGACGCTCAACGCGTTCCTGCAGAAGCAGAGCGCCTCGCTCGCGCGGGAGAAGCAGATGGTGTCGGATGCGAGCCACGAGCTGCGCACTCCCCTGGCCGCGCTCTCGGCGCAGCTCGAGATCGCGCACCACCGGGTCGACGACGCCGCGGCCGTCGACCGCGTGATCCTGGACGCGCGCAAGAGCGTCGACCGCCTGGTGCGCCTCGCCTCCGCACTGCTGGACATCTCACGGATCGAGAGCCGGTCGGCGCGCCCCACGTCGCCGTTCGCCGAGCTCGTCGACGAGCTGGTCTCGGCCGTCGACCGCACCCGGCTCCTCGCGGCGGAGTCCGGGGTAGAGATCGACTACGAGATCGACGAGCGCGAACCCGCTCGCCTCTACGGAGTCGCGGCGCAGGATTTCGGGAGAGTGATCGACAACCTGGTCCGCAACGCGATCCAGGCGCTGGAGCGCGGAGGGACGGTGGTCGCCACGGTCGCCCAGAAGGACGGACGGCTGCTGCTCTCGGTCGCGGACGACGGACCGGGCATGCCCGACGAGTTCATCCCGGTCGCCTTCGACCGCTTCTCGCGCCCGGACGACTCACGGACTCTGGCGTCGGGCGGGAGCGGGCTCGGACTCGCACTGGTGCACACGACGGTGCTGTCGGCCGGCGGGACGGTCGGGATCGCGAATTGGGAGCCGCACGGGCTCGTGGTCGAGATCGTGCTGCCGCCGGTGGGGTCGGCGGCAGGGTAGGCGGGGCCTCCCGATCGGTGTCGGAGCGGCTCGGGCCTACGGGTCTCGATACGCCCCTGCGGGGCTACTCGACCAGCAGGCTGGGGCGGAGGGCCCGTTCCGCGCAGGGCACGGACTCCATCTCCAGCGGAGGGTCGCGGAAGCGGACGGCGCGTTGAGCGCAGAGGACGGACAGCACGTTCGGCGCAGAGGGCGCAGACCACGTTCAGCGCAGGGGGCGAGGGCTCTCGCGGCCCGTGTCGCGTGTGCCGACGACGAACGCCCCCGGCCGGAGCCGGGGGCGTTCGGGGTTCGTCAGCGCTGGTCGTCCTCGGGGCGGACGGGCACCGGGTCGCCGACGTTCGCGGGCGGCGGGGCCCAGCTCGTCTGCGGAGCCTCCTCGGTCGCGGACTGCCCGTCGAGGAGGTTCCGCCCGCGATTCACGACCTCGGGGTCGGCCAGGACGGAGTAGCTCGTAGCGATGACCTGCATCGTCGAGGTGAAGTCCCGTCGGCGGCGGTTCACCGCGTACGACGCCAGTCCGAAGAGCATTCCGAAGCCGGCACCGAGGAGCACGGCCGCGAACAGGAACGAGATCTGCGTGGTCGGCGAGAAGATGATGAGCAGCAGCCCGAGGAAGATTCCGAACCACGCGCCCGAGGCGGCACCCGCCAGAGCGACCCTGCCCCAGGTGAGCTTGCCGGTGACGCGCTCCACACTCTTCAGCTCGTTCCCGATGATGGCGAGCTGCTTGACCGGGAAGTCGGCGCGAGCGAGGACGTCGACGGCGGCCTGCGCCTCCTGGTAGGTGTCGAAGGTCGCGAGGATCTCGCCGCGCGGGATGGTCGGGAAGACCGCCTTGCGGCCGTTGAACGGCGTCTGCTGAGTCACCCACTCAGAATCGCACGACGGACTTGGAGGTTTCTGGAAGCGGTCGGGGAGCGGGCCGAGGGGCAGCAGGGAACGCTCGGCTCCCGTCCGGGCGGGCGGCACTAGGTTTGTAGCCGTGAGTTCCGCCAGAGTCTTCGTCGCGCGCTTGGTCGGATGCACCGTCTTCGACCCTGCCGGTGATCGCGTCGGCAAGGTCCGCGACGTGCTCCTGGTCTACCGCCAGAACGATCCGCCCCGCGTCGTCGGGCTCGTCGTCGAGATCCCCGGACGCCGCCGCGTGTTCGTCTCGATCGGCCGGGTGACGAGCATCGGCAGCGGCCAGATCATCACCACCGGGCTCATCAATGTGCGGCGCTTCGAGCAGCGCGGCGGCGAGGTCCGCGTGATCGCCGAGCTGCTGGGCCGTCGGATGACCTTCGTCGACGGCTCCGGCGACGCCGTGGTCGAGGACGTCGCCATCGAGGAGGTCGGCCCCGGCGAGTGGCAGCTCGCCCAGCTGTTCGTCCGCCGGCCGAAGACCTCCCCCTCCCCCTTCGCGAAGGGGGCCACCACGTTCGCCGGTTGGCGCGAGGTCCGCGAGACGGGCTCCGGAGAGGCGCAGTCGGCCGAGCAGTACGTCGCGAGCCTCGCCGAGCTGAAGCCGGCCGACCTGGCCAGCACCCTCCTCGACCTGCCCACTCAGCGGATGCTGGAGGTCGCGGGCGAGCTCTCGGACGACCGCCTCGCGGACGTCCTCGAGGAGATGCCCGAGAGCGAGCAGGTCGAGATCCTCGGCCAGCTCGACGACGACCGTGCCGCCGACGTGCTCGATCAGATGCAGCCCGACGACGCGGCCGACCTCATCGCACAGCTCTCCGACGAGCGCGGCGAGGCGCTGCTGGGCCTGATGGAGCCCGAGGAGGCGGACGACGTCCGCATGCTGCTGACCTACGCGCCGGAGTCGGCCGGTGGTCTGATGACGACCGAGCCGATCATCGTGTCGGCCGAGGCCACCGTCGCAGAGGGGCTCGCCCTGATCCGTCGGCACGAGCTGGCCCCGGCGCTCGGTGCGGCCGTGTGCGTCACGCTGCCGCCGTACGAACCCCCGACCGGCCGGTTCCTCGGCATGGTCCACTTCCAGCGGATGCTCCGCTACCCGCCGCACGAGCGGCTCGGCACGCTGCTGGACCAGAGCTTCGACCCGATCACGCCCGACACCTCGGCCGCCGAGGTCGCCCGCATCCTCGCGAGCTACAACCTCGTCTCGGTGCCGGTGGTCGACGAGACGCACCGCCTCGTCGGTGTCGTCACCATCGACGACGTGCTCGACTACCTCCTCCCGGACGACTGGCGCAGCCACGACGGAGACGACGAACCGCGCACACCGGTGAGCACGACCACGCGGGGCATCCCGCTGGTGCCGCCGCCCGCGAAGGCGGCGAGCGGCGGACGACGACGAGGACGGAGGGGTGCGCGTGGCTAAGGACGCGAAGCAGGATCGGCGGCTCGACGCCCCGAAGGGCCTGCGCACCCGCGTGCTGCCGTTGCGCAACCGCCAGAGCAGCGATCGATTCGGGCGGCTGACCGAGTCGTTCGCCCGCGGCATGGGAACGCCCTGGTTCCTGTTCGGCATGACGATCTTCTGCGTCTTCTGGCTCGTCTTCAACACCTACGGCCCGGAGGACGCGCGCTTCGACTCGCAGGCGCTCGGCTTCACCGTGCTGACGCTCATCCTGTCGCTGCAGGCCTCGTACGCGGCGCCCCTCCTGCTCCTGGCGCAGAACCGCCAGGACGACCGCGACCGCGTGCAGATCGAGCAGGACCGCCAGCGCGCCGAGCGCAACCTGGCCGACACCGAGTACCTCGCCCGCGAGGTCGTCGCCCTGCGTCTGGCGATCCGCGACATGGCCAGCAAGGACTTCATCCGCTCCGAGCTGCGGAGCCTGGTCGAGGAGCTCGAGAAGGACCGGGCGGAGCGGGACGGCGCCGCCGAGGAACTCGCTGCGCCGCTCGACGGAGCGGCGCGGAGCGACGCGGCCCGTGCCGACCGGACCCGCGCGGACACGTTCCGCTTCGAGGAGAACGGGGCGGAGCCGCTCGGGACCGAGCGCGGCGATGCCTGAGCCGACGCCCCTCGAGTCGGCGGTCCTCGCTTCTCTCGCCCGGGTCGTCGATCCCGAGATCCGTAAGCCCATCACGGAACTCGACATGGTCGAGTCGGTGGTCGCCGCCGCGGATGGGACGGTCGACGTCGCGATCCGCCTCACCATCGTCGGTTGCCCCGCCGCCTCCGCGATCGAGCGCGACGTGACCGAGGCCGTAGCCGGCACGCCCGGTGTCACCGCCGCCCGCGTCTCGGTCGGCGTCATGACTCCCGCCCAGCGCACCGCGCTGACGGAGCGGCTGCGCGGTGCGAAGCGCACCATGCCGTTCGGTCCGGACTCGCTCACCCGCGTCTACGCGGTGACGAGCGGCAAGGGCGGGGTCGGCAAGTCGACGGTCACCGCCAACCTCGCGGTCGCCCTCGCGCAACAGGGGCTCTCGGTCGGCCTGGTCGACGCCGATGTGCACGGCTTCTCGATCCCGGGTCTCCTCGGGCTCATGCACGAGGGGCGCGTCGCCGGGCCCACCCGGGTGGGCGAGCTGATGCTCCCGCCCGTCGCGCACGGCGTGAAGGTCATCTCGATCGGCATGTTCCTCGAGGGCGACACCCGCGGGGCGGCCGTGTCGTGGCGCGGGCCGATGCTGCACCGCACGATCTCGCAGTTCCTCACGGACGTCTACTTCGGCGATCTCGACGTCCTGCTGCTCGATCTGCCCCCCGGCACGGGAGACGTGGCCATCTCGATCGGACAGCTGCTGCCGCACGCCGAGGTCCTGATCGTGACGACTCCGCAGCCCGCGGCAGCGGATGTCGCCGAGCGGAGCGGCGCACTGGCGCGTCAGTCGGGCCAGCGGATCATCGGCGTGGTCGAGAACATGGCGGGTCTCCCCCAGCCCGACGGTACCGTGCTCGACCTCTTCGGGACCGGGGGCGGCGACGAGGTCGCACGGCGCCTCAGCGCATCCGGGGACGAGGTGCGGGTGCTCGCCTCGCTGCCCATCAGCGTGGCGTTGCGCTCCGGTGGTGACGAGGGCGTACCCGTCGTGGTCGGATCACCGGACGACCCGGCGGCACGGGCGATCACCGCGCTCGCCCGCACCCTCGCGGCGCGACCGCGAGGTCTGACCGGTCGACGGCTCCCGATGAGCGTGAACTGACCGACCCGGCGTCTACTGCGTGGCGCCGCCGAGGAGGAGGCGGCCGAGTTCGGCACGCAGCCGGGCCGACGGTGTCAGGTGGCTTCGGAGTCGATCGGAGGCGGGGCGACGGCCGAGAGGCGGCCCTCGCCGGCCGAGCGCTTCATCGTCGTGTAATAGCTGTCCGCCGTCGACGTGGACCGGCCGCCCGTCGTGACGGGCGCCGCGACGGCGGTCGGCGGCTTGACGGTAGGAACGGGATCGTCCTCGAGGAGCGCGTCGCGGATGATCCGACGAGGGTCGTACTGGCGCGGATCGAGCTTACGCCAATCGACCTCGTTGAACTCCTCGCCCATCTCGTCCTTGACCCGTTCGCGCGCCTGAGTGGCGAATCCGCGCACCTTGCGCACGAGCTGACCCAGCTGTGCGGCGTAGTGCGGGAGGCGGTCGGGGCCCAGCACGAAGACGGCGATCACTCCGATGATGAGGAGCTTGTCGAACGTCAAACCGAACACGAGACAAGAGTAACCCGCCGCGCCTGCGGCACCGACCCCGCGCGCCACCGTAGCCTTGCCTCGCGCGGACGCGATCCGTCCGCCGCATCGACCAGAGGAGCCCGACCGTGTCCGACAAGGATGCCAACTGGAAGTACGCCGAGGACGCGGTCGTCGAGCCCGAGGCCATCGCCTCCGCCCGCCGGCTCTCGGTCGAGCTGGGCATCGACGCGGTCGCGCCGTCCATCGGAGCGCAGTCCTCGCTCATCGCTGCCGCCGCCCGCGCCTCGCAGATCATCGAGATCGGCACCGGCACCGGAGTGAGCGGTCTGTGGCTCCTCGACGGCGCTCCGGAGGCGATGCTGACCTCGATCGACTCGGAGGCGGTGCACCAGCAGCACGCCCGCGCCCAGTTCCACGAGGCCGGCGTCTCGCCGAACCGCCTCCGCCTCATCCCGGGGCGGGCCCTCGAGGTGCTGCCGCGGATGAACGAGAACTCCTACGACATCGTCTTCGTCGACGGCGATCCCCTGCAGGTGATCGAGAACGTCGAGCACGCGCTGCGGCTGGTCCGTCCGGGCGGCACCGTCCTCATCCCCCACGCGCTCTGGCGCGGCCGGGTGTCGAACCCCGCTCAGCGCGACGAGATCGCCTCGGCGTTCCGGACCCTCGTCGCCGAGATCAGCGCATCGCCGGCAGTGGTGAGCATTCTCTCCCCCATCGGAGACGGACTGCTGCAGGCGAACAAGCGCCGGGCCTGAGCGCCGGACGAGCCGGTACCGGCTCCTGAACGAGGGAACGCCCGCCGCACGGAGTGCGACGGGCGTTCTCGACGGTGCCGGTGGATCCCCGTCAGGCGGGGGTCACCACCGATGCGAGAGCATCGTGCAGCTCTTTCGCCTCTGCATCGTTGACCGAGACGACGAGTCGTCCGCCTCCTTCGAGCGGAACGCGCACGACGATGAGTCGACCCTCCTTAACAGCCTCCATCGGTCCGTCTCCGGTCCTGGGCTTCATGGCCGCCATAGAGTTCCCCTTTCGTGACGTATCCCCCTATTATCGTGCATCCGCGGTCTTCGAGAAATCGCGCTCTCCGGCACGCCCGCGCGGGGTCGATCACGGGGGCGTCCAGTCGTAGCCGTCCACGGCCCAGCAGGCCGAGATCCAGAGGATCTGCCCGCCGATCCCGAGCAGCACCAGGACGACCCGGAAGAGCGGCGAGCGGGGCACGGCCAGTGCGCCCACGAGCGGGAACAGCGGGCCGAGCAGCCGGAAGGTGCTCGACTGGGGGAAGAAGAACGCGAAGAGGTAGACGGCGTACCCGGCGATCCACGCGCGGCTGAACAGGTCGAGCCTCCGCGTCCACGGCGCTGCCATGATCCCCGCGAAGGCGACGACCAGCAGCACCACGAGCACGATCCCGACCGCGGGCGACTCGAACCACCACTGCCCCCACCAGGCGCCACCCTGGAACCAGGAGGTGAACGGGAGCAGCTCCTGATAGCCGATGTAGGACGAGCGCCAGGCCAGCTCGGTGTCGGTGTACGCGGTCACCGAGCCGGTGACGGCCCAGGCCGCGGCCGGCCAGAGGAAGCCGACGACGAGCCCCCACACGGTCAGCGCCACGGTCGGGAGCCACTCCGCGCGCTCGAAGGGCTCACGGGAGCGGCGGAGGAGGCGGACGAGGACGTAGAGGCCCATCGCCGCCGCGAACGCGAGACCGCTGGGCCGGGTGAGGCCGAGCAGCAGGACGACGGGGAACACGAGCGCGAAGCGGCGGCGGACGAGCAGGAGGAGCACGATCGCGGTCAGCATCATGGCCGCCGACTCGGCGTACGCCAGCTGCAGCAGGGGCGACGTCGGCGCCACGCAGAAGAGCAGCACGGCGATGAGCGACTGGCTCTCGCTCAGCGAGTGGCGCAGGAGGCGGTACAGGACCAGGCACGCGACCGCTCCGCAGATCACCGAGACGGTGACCGCGGCACTCCCCCAGCCCAGGCCCGTCACCAGCATGAGCAGTCGCACCACGGCCGGGTAGAGCGGCATGAACGCCCAGGCGTTCTCTCCGATCTCGCCCTCCGCGGTGACGGGGAGCACGGAGGGGTAGCCGGCCGTCGCGATGATCTCGTACCAGCGGCCGTCCCAGAGGCTGGCGAAGGCGGAGTAGGAGGGCGACGGGCCGGTCCAGGCGTTCGCGGCCTGGTTCGCGGCGAACTGCAGGAGGATCGTCGTGGTCACGACTCGGGTCAGCACGAAGACGCCCAGCACCCGCGCCCACCAGGGCACGAGTCGGAGGCGGGCCCGGCGGCGGGTGCTCAGCACCGGGGCGACGGCGCTCACGCGGGGGTGCTCAACCAGCGGCGGAGGCCCTCGGCGCACGCCGTGATCTCGTGCACGGCGACGCGCTCGTCGTCGGCGTGCGCCTTCAGCGGGTCGCCCGGTCCGTAGTTCACCGCGGGGACGCCGAGCGCCGAGAAGCGCGCGACGTCCGTCCAGCCGTACTTCGGCTTGGCCTCGGCGTCGACCGCGGCGAGGAAGGCCTGCGCGAGCGGAGCGTCGAGGCCGGGACGCGCCCCCTCCGCCAGGTCGACGACCTCGACCTCGAAGCCGTCGAAGAGCTCGCGGAGGTGCTGGACGGCCTCCGCCCCGGTGCGGCTCGGGGCGAACCGGTAGTTGACGTGCACCGTGCAGAGGTCGGGGATCACGTTGCCGGCGACGCCTCCGGAGATCCGGACCGCGTTGACGCCCTCGCGGTAGAGAAGGCCGTCGACCTCGACGACGCGCGGTTCGTAGGCGGCGAGGCGCTCGAGGATCGGCGCGGCGGCGTGGATCGCGTTCTCGCCGACCCAGCTGCGCGCCGAGTGCGCCCGCCGCCCTCGCGTGACGACGTCGACGCGGAGCGTGCCGTTGCAGCCTCCCTCGACCTCGCTGCTCGTGGGCTCGCCGAGGACGGCGAAGTCGGCGGTGAAGAGATCCGGGCGGTTCCGGGAGAGGCGGCCGAGCCCGTTGAGGTCGGACGCGACCTCCTCGTTGTCGTACCACATCCAGGTGATGTCGACAGCGGGCTCGGTCAGCTCGGCCGCGAGCACGAGCTGGACCGCGACTCCGGCCTTCATGTCGACGGTTCCGCGGCCGACGAGGTGGTCGACTCCGCCGATCGTCTCGTCGACGACGGGCAGGTTGTCGTTGATCGGGACGGTGTCGAGGTGGCCGGCGATGACGACCCGCTGAGCACGCCCGAGAAGGGTCCGTGCGACCACCGTGTCGCCGTCGCGCACGACCTCGAGGTGCGGGAAGCCGGACAGGGCGGACTCGATGGCGTCGGCCAGTGCCGACTCCGACCCGGAGACCGACGGGATGTCGCACAGCACCCGGGTCAGCGCGATCGGATCGGAGCGCAGATCCACGGGCGCGACGGGCGGAGCGGCGGGGGTCGGAGCGGCCATGGCACCCAGGGTAGCGGCCGGATGCCGCGCGCTACCCTGGGTGCCATGACCCCCGAGCACTCCTCAGACTCCTCCGCGCCCGCCTCCGCCTGGGGCTACGGGCTCGCCACCATCGCCTCGGACGGCACCGTCCTCGACACCTGGTTCCCGGAGCCGCGCCTGGGCACGATCCCCGCCGGACGGGACCCGTGGATCGTCCCCGCGGAGTTCGAGGCGCTCGCGGGCGAGGACGCGCGGCGCGAGGTCCGGATCGACGTGGTCACGCTGCAGATCGACCTGCAGGCGCCCCCGGCCTCGACGTCGGACGCCTACCTCCGCCTGCACCTGCTGTCGCACCTGCTGGTGCAGCCCAACACGATCAACCTCGACGGGATCTTCGCCCACCTGGCGAACGTCGTCTGGACGAACGCGGGCCCGGTCTCTCCGGACGCGTTCACCCGGCTCCGTCCCTCGCTCCGCCGCCACGGGATCCAGGCGGCCGGCATCGACAAGTTCCCGCGGCTGACCGACTACGTCACTCCGGCGAAGGTCCGGATCGCCGACACGTCCCGCGTGCGCCTGGGTGCGCACCTCGCTCCCGGGACGACGGTCATGCACGAGGGCTTCGTGAACTTCAACGCGGGAACACTCGGCAGCTCGATGGTCGAGGGGCGCATCTCGCAGGGCGTCGTCGTCGGCGACGGCTCGGACATCGGCGGCGGCGCCTCGATCATGGGCACGCTCTCGGGCGGAGGGACGCAGCGCGTGTCGATCGGGGCGCGCGCACTGCTCGGTGCGAACTCGGGAATCGGGATCTCGATCGGCGACGACTCGGTCGTCGAGGCGGGGCTCTACGTCACCGCGGGGACGAAGGTCGTCGTCGTGGGCGGGGCGCCGCGCGCCGACGGCCGCCCGCAGACGGTGAAGGCCGTCGAGCTGTCGGGGGTGCCGAATCTGCTGTTCCGCCGCAACTCGCTGACGGGAGCGGTGGAGGTGCTCGCCCGCACCGGTGCGGGGATCGAGCTGAACACGGCGCTGCACGCCTGAGAGCGGGCTGCGGGGGGTCTCGATACGCCCGCGAGCGGGCTACTCGACCAGCAGGCGGGAGACGGACGATGCCGCCTCCGCGAGGGGGAGACGGACGATGCCGCCTCCGCGGGTGCGGAGGCGGCATCGGGGCGGCGGGTCAGCTGCCGGTGGGCCAGTGGCGTTCGGGAGCGCCCATGTAGAGCTGCTGGGGGCGGCCGATCTTGGTCTGCTTGTCGATATTCATCTCGCGCCAGTGGGCGATCCAGCCGGGCAGGCGTCCGATCGCGAAGAGCACGGTGAACATCCGCGTCGGGAAGCCCATCGCCTTGTAGATGACGCCGGTGTAGAAGTCGACGTTCGGGTAGAGGCGGCGCTCCTTGAAGTAGTCGTCCTCGAGCGCGAGGGCCTCGAGCTCCATCGCGATGTCGAGCAGCGGATCCTTCACTCCGAGCGCCTGCAGCACCTCGGAGGCGCTCTCCTTGACGAGCTTGGCGCGCGGGTCGTAGTTCTTGTACACCCGGTGGCCGAAGCCCATCAGGCGCACGCCCTCCTCCTTGTTCTTCACCCGCTCGACGAAGGTCTGGACGCTCTCGCCCGATTCGCGGATGCGGCCGAGCATCGTCAGGACCGCCTCGTTCGCGCCGCCGTGCAGCGGGCCGAAGAGCGCGTTGATGCCGGCGGAGACGGAGGCGTAGAGGTTGGCCTCGGTCGAGCCGACCAGGCGCACCGTCGACGTGGAGGCGTTCTGCTCGTGGTCCTCGTGCAGGATCAGCAGGCGGTCGAGGGCCTTGGAGAGCACAGGGTCGACGTCGTACTTCTCGGCCATGGTGCCGAAGTTGAGGCGGAGGAAGTTGTCGACGAAGCTCAGCGAGTTGTCGGGGTAGAGGAAGGCCTGCCCGATGCTCTTCTTGTGCGCGTAGGCCGCCATGACGGGCAGCTTCGCGAGCAGACGGATCGTGGTGAGCTCGACCGCCTCCGGATCCTTCGGGTTCGAGCTGTCCTCGTAGTAGGTCGAGAGCGCCGAGACTCCGGCCGAGAGCACCGACATGGGGTGGGCGCTGTGCGGGAGCGCGTCGAAGAAGCGCTTGAGATCCTCGTGGAGCAGCGTGTGACGGCGGATGCGCTCGTCGAAGCCGGCGAGCTCGTCGGCGGTGGGCAGCTCGCCGTAGATGAGGAGCCACGCGACCTCGAGGTATGTCGCGTTCGTCGCGACCTCCTCGATCGGATACCCGCGGTAGCGCAGGACGCCCTTGTCGCCGTCGATGTAGGTGATCTGCGACTTGGTCGCCGCGGTGTTCACGAAGCCGTAGTCGAGCGACATGAAGCCGGTCTGCTTCGTCAGGGTCGAGAAGTCGATGCTCGAGGCGCCGTCGACGCTGCGGAGGATCGGGAACTCGGCGGTGCGATCGCCGAAGGTGAGCGTGACCTTCTGGGGCTCGGCCTCGGCCGCAGCCGGCGCGCTCTCCGTGGCGGGCTCCGGTGCCTCCACCGTCGCGGTTCCGTCGCTCTGCGTGCCGGATTCGGTCACAACGCCTCCCAGGTCGTCACGGTCGCTCCCGGCAGCGCGCTCGCACGGAGCGGGCGGCGCCGGGTGTGTGGGCGGTGCAGCCGGCGCCGTTGTGTGGCGACATCGACCGAACCTCCTACAGCCTAAGCGCACAGCAGGGGACCTGCTGCACCGGCCAGTGGTCCCCGGCGCGGGTTGTGGGACTGCGACAGAAGCGGCCGACGGCCGTCGCTAGGAGAGGCCTGCGGACAGCCGGGACGCGGCCGCGTCGATCCGCTCGTCGGTCGCCGTCAGCGACAGGCGCACGTGCTCGGTGAAGTGGTCGCCGTAGAAGACGCCGGGTCCGGCGAGCACGCCGATCCGCGCGAGCCGCTCGATCGACTCCCACGCGGGCCGCCCCTCGGTGGCCCAGAGGTAGAGGCCCGCCTCGCTGCGGTCGATGCGGAAGCCGGCGGACTCGAGGGCGGGACGCAGCCGGTCGCGGCGCGCTCGGTAGCGCTCCTTCTGCTCCGCCACGTGCGCGTCGTCGCCCAGGGCGGTGATCATCGCCTCCTGGAGCGGGCCCGGCACGATCATGCCGGCGTGCTTGCGGACGGTCACGAGGCGCGCGATGAGCGACGGGTCGCCCGCGACGAACGCGGCACGGTAGCCGGCGAGGTTCGACTGCTTGCTGAGCGAGTAGACGCCCAGGACTCCCTCGCGGCTCGCTCCGACCACCCGGGGGTCGAGGATGCTCGGGATCGGCTCGTCGGCCCAGCGGCCCTCCCAGCCGAGCTCGGCGTAGCACTCGTCTCCGGCGATGACGGCGCCCAGCTCGCGAGCCCGCTCCACCGCGCGCGTCAGTGCCGGCACGTCGAGCACCGCGCCGTCGGGGTTTCCCGGCGAGTTCAGCCAGACGAGGCGGGTGGAGTCGGGCCACTCGGCCGGATCGTCCGAGGCGAGCACGGAGGCGCCGGCGATCGCCGCGCCCATCGCGTAGGTCGGGTAGGCGGCGCGGGGGTGGACCACCACGTCGCCCTCGCCGAGGCCGAGCAGGAAGGGGAGCCAGGCGACGAGCTCCTTCGAGCCGATGGTGGGCAGGACCTCGTCGACGCCGATGCCCGGGACTCCGCGACGGCGGGCGAACCAGGCGGCGATCGCCTCGCGCAGGGCGGGCGTGCCGACCGTCGTCGGGTAGGAGTGCGCGTCCGTCGCCCGCGCGAGCGCCTCGCGGATGAGGGCGGGCGTGGGATCGACGGGCGAGCCGATCGAGAGATCGACGATGCCGTCGGGATGCGAGGACGCGAGCGCCGTCGCGGGACCCATCAGGTCCCAGGGGTAGTCGGGCAGGGCTCCGAGCGCCACCGGAGGGCCGCTCAGTGGCCCTGGGGCGGCAGCACCGCGATGACCGGGTGGTCCTTCGCGATCACGCCGATCTTGGCGGCTCCGCCCGGGGAGCCGATCTCGTCGAAGAACTCGACGTTCGCCTTGTAGTAGTCGGACCACTCCTCGGGGAGGTCGTCCTCGTAGTAGATCGCCTCGACGGGGCAGACCGGCTCGCAGGCACCGCAGTCGACGCACTCGTCGGGGTGGATGTAGAGCGAGCGCTCGCCTTCGTAGATGCAGTCGACCGGGCATTCGTCGATGCAGGCGCGGTCTTTGACATCGACGCACGGAAGTGCGATCACGTAGGTCACGGTCGTGGCGTCCCTTCGAACAGAGGCTTCTATCGTACGCGGAGCGACGGGGCGTCGAGTCCCGCAGGCTCCGTCGCGCGTGCGGGGACCGGCGGGGGCGTCGGGCGCAGGCGCGGCCAGGCGATCGCGACCAGCGCGATCAGGCCGGGGGCGAAGGTCCACACGACGCCGAGGCCGTTCGCGGGGACCAGCACCGACCCTCCCGCACTGCGCAGCGCCAGGAGGCCGATGACCCCGAGGAGCCCCATCGCCGCGCAGAACGCGACGAAGCGGTCGATCATCACGAGGCGGAGCCCCAGGAGGAGGAGGAGCACCGCGGCGAGCGACGCCACCAGCCCGAGCGGCAGGACCGCGTCGCCGACGACGACGGTGCTCTGGTGGGCGATGGTGGTGATCGCTCCGACGACGGCGCCGACGAGCACCGAGAGCACGCCCGAGACGACGCGGAAGCGGAGGTCGGGCCGTTCCTCCGGAACGGGCGCGTCCGGCGACGCGGCGAGAGCGGGCGCCGGACGGAAGCGCTCCACGCGGCCGACGGGGAAGGCCGGGCCGCTGGAGAGCCGGGCCGACTCGCCCTCCACCAGGATCTGTGTGGCGTGCGCCTGCAGTGCGGCGCGCTTGCGGGCGTAGTCCTCGTCGCCGAGCTCGATGACGACGTCGCCGTCCTCGGGAGGCGTCCCCTCGGGCAGGACCGCGAGGTAGCGGATCCCGAGCAGCTCGGCGGCTCGGCGCGCGACGCTCGCCGCACGCACGTGATCGGGGTGGCCGTAGCCGCCCCCCGCGTCGTAGGACAGCACGACGCCCGCGCGGGTCTGCTGGAGGACGGCGACGAGATCGGCGATCTCCTCCTCCTCCGGAGCGGCCGTGAAGGCTGCGGGATGCACGGGCTCGAGCGGGACCGGCACGCGGCCGGAGCCCCACTGCATGCCGGAGTCGCGGTAGACGCGCGGTGCGGCGCCGCGCGCGCGGGCGTTCTCGGCCCCGAGGAAGCGGTGATCCGCGACTCCGAGGGCCGTCAGCGCCACGACGAGCTCGGTCGTGCGGTGCGAGGCGAGCTCGTCGGAGCCCTCGAGCGCCGCGAGGTCCTCGGGGATCACCTCTCCGCACTCGCCGCGCGTGGCGGTGACGACGGTGACCGCCGCTCCCTGCGCGACGAGGCGGGCGAGGGTGCCGCCCATGGTGAGGGTCTCGTCGTCGGGGTGCGCGTGGACCGCGACGACCCTCTCGTGCACTCCAGCTGGGCTCGCGTCCACACTCCACCTTCCGTCCGGCACGCGGATGCGCACCCGGCGCGCTTCTGGACAGGCGCTCGGGCGGCGCACTACAGTCGACTCCGGTAAGGCAAGGCTTACCGAAGGATGAGGCCCGGGGCGGGGGTCGTCCCGCCCCTCCCGCGATCGACCGAGAGAACACGCGTGCTCGCAAATTACCTCATCGGCCTCCGCGAAGGCCTCGAAGCCGGCCTCGTGGTCGGCATCCTCGTCGCGTACCTGACGAAGCTCGGGCGCCGCGACGTGCTGCCACGCCTGTGGACCGGCATCGCCGCGGCCGTCGCGATCTCGCTCGTGACCGGGGCGATCCTCACCTGGGGTCCGTACGGGCTGTCGTTCCAGGCGCAGGAGCTGCTCGGCGGCGGGCTGTCGATCCTGGCCGTCGGCCTCGTCACCTGGATGATCTTCTGGATGGGGGCGAACGCCCGGAGCCTCAAGGGCGAGCTGGAGTCGCGGCTCGACGCCGCCGTCGGCGGATCCGCCCTCGGGATCGTCGTGCTCGGCTTCGTGAGCGTCGGCCGCGAGGGGATCGAGACCGCCCTGTTCGTCTGGGCCAGCGTCTCCTCGAGCAGCGCCTCCTCCGGGGCGGAGGCCTGGACCGGCACGATCGGCGCCCTCCTGGGCATACTCTCGGCGGTCGTCATCGCGTACCTGATCTTCCGCGGCTTCGTCCGGATCGATCTCGGCCGGTTCTTCACCTGGACGGGCGGCTTCCTGATCGTGGTCGCGGCGGGCGTGCTCTCGTACGGCGTCGGAGACCTGCAGGAGGCGTCGCTCCTGCCCGGCTGGGGCGCCCCGCTGTTCAGCCTCGGTGCGGTGCTGCCGGCACCGATCTCCGCGATCCTCGGTGGGCTCTTCAACTACACGCCGGAGCCGACCGCGCTGCAGTTCACCGCCT
The DNA here is from genome assembly GCF_001423055.1 of Rathayibacter sp. Leaf299. NCBI lineage: Bacteria > Bacillati > Actinomycetota > Actinomycetes > Micrococcales > Microbacteriaceae > Rathayibacter > Rathayibacter sp. Leaf299. The sequence goes on along the minus strand of NZ_LMNT01000001.1, from coordinate 1,509,694 downwards.
GGCTCGCGTACCTCGTCGTCGTCGGCGCCCTCTTCGTCCGCCAGGTCCGGCTCCGCCGGCCGCGTCGGGGCAGCGCGGCCCCGGTCGCGACTCCCGCTCACACCTCCGTCTGATCCCGGCACCGCCGGTTCCACCCCCTACTCCAGGAGAACCATGCCCTCGCGCGCAGTCCCCCGCCGTTCCCCGCTCCCCCGCCTCGTCTCCGGCCTCGCCGGTGCCGGCGTCCTCGCGTTCGCGCTCTCCGGCTGCGTGCCGAACTCGGCCGCCTCCTCCTCGGCGGCGCTCGACGTCGCCATCAGCGACGAGGCCTGCGACGTCTCGGCCGCGACCGCCTCGGCCGGAGCGGTGACCTTCTCGCTCGCGAACGAGGGCACGGACGTCAACGAGTTCGAGATCCTCGCGGACGACAAGCTGCGGATCGTCGGCGAGAAGGAGAACGTGACGCCCGGGCAGACCGTGTCCTACGTCGCCCAGCTCGAGCCCGGCACGTACTACACGGCCTGCAAGTTCCAGCAGGTCGGCGCTCCCATCGGCCTGTCCGAGTTCACCGTCACCGGTGAGGCCACCGAGCAGTCCGCGGACGAGAAGGCGGCGACGGAGGCGGCCGTGACCAACTACGTCGCCTACGTGAAGTCGCAGGCTGGCGAGCTCCTCCCCGCTGTGCAGGCTTTCAGCGACGCCTACGTGGCCGGCGACGACGAGACGGCGCGCGGCCTCTTCGCGTCGACACGCGTCTTCTACGAGCGCATCGAGCCCACCGCGGAGGCGTTCGGCGACCTCGACCCGAAGATCGACTACCGCGAGGTCGACGCCGTCGCCGAGGGCCTGGACTGGACCGGCTTCCACCGCATCGAGAAGGACCTCTGGGTCCCGGCGCAGGACGCGCTCAACTCCGACGGCACGAGCGCCTACCTCGACTGGGCGCCGTCGACCCCGGAGCAGCGCGCCGAGTTCGGCCAGGGGCTCGTGGACGACGTGCAGAGCCTCTACGACCTCGTGAACGCCGACGACTTCACCGTCTCGGTCGGTGACATCTCGAACGGCGCCATCGGCCTGCTCGACGAGGTCGCCGCGGGCAAGATCACCGGCGAGGAGGACTGGTGGTCGGGAACCGACCTGATGGACTTCGCCGCCAACGTCCAGGGTGCGGAGGTCGCCTTCGGCAACGTCGAGCCGATCGCGACAGCCTCGGGCGACGAGGGCGCCGCCCTGACCGCCGACATCACGGAGCAGTTCACCGCTCTGGACGCGCTGCTCGCGCAGTACGGCTCGATCGACGCGGGCTTCGCGCCCTACTCCTCGGTGACCGATGAGCAGAAGAAGGAGCTCTCGGACCAGGTGAACGCCCTCTCGGAGCCGCTGTCGCAGCTCACCCACACGGTGCTCGGCGTCGAGGAGCCCGCGGAGTAGATGGACGACGACCAGCAGGACACCGCGGCGGACGTCTCCCCCGACTCCGCCGCCCCCGTCGAGCAGCCCCGCCGCCTCTCGCGGCGCGGGCTGCTCGGCCTCGTCTCGGCCGGAACCGCGGGGATCGCCGCGGGCGTCGGCGGGACCGTCGCGGTCGCCTCCGCGACGACCGCGAACGCCTCCGGCGCCTCGAACACGGTGCCGTTCTTCGGCGCGAACCAGGCCGGGATCACGACCGCGGCGCAGGACCGGCTGCACTTCGCCTCCTTCGATCTCGCGTCGGGCACCACGCGCGAGGACCTGATCGAGCTGCTGCAGGACTGGACGCTCGCCGCGTCGCGACTGACGCGCGGACTCGACGTCAGCGAGGAGGGCGCGGTCGGCGGACCCGACACCGCGCCTCCGGACGACACGGGCGAGGCGCTCGGGCTCGACGCCGCGGCGCTGACGATCACCTTCGGCTTCGGCCCCGGCGTGTTCACCGACGCGGACGGTGCCGACCGCTTCGGGCTCGCGGCCCGTCGTCCGCCCGCACTCGAGACGCTCCCCCGCTTCCGCGGCGACGCCCTCGTGCCGGCGGCGAGCGGAGGCGACCTGTGCATCCAGGCCTGCGCGAACGACCCGCAGGTCGCGGTGCACGCGATCCGCAACCTCAGCCGCATCGCCTTCGGCCGGGCGTCGCTCCGCTGGTCCCAGCTCGGCTTCGGGCGGACGTCGTCGACGTCGACGGCGCAGGCCACTCCGCGCAACCTCTTCGGCTTCAAGGACGGCACGGCCAACGTGAAGTCGGAGGAGACGGACGCGGTCCAGGAGCACGTCTGGGTGCAGGAGTCGGACGGTCCCGACTGGCTCGTGGGCGGCAGCTACCTCGTGGCCCGCAAGGTCCGCATGATCATCGAGACCTGGGACCGGAGCCAGCTCGGCGAGCAGGAGCGGGTGATCGGGCGGAGCAAGGGCTCGGGCGCGCCGCTCTCGGGCGGGGACGAGTTCGCCGAGCCGGACTTCACGGCGACCGGAGCGACCGGGGCGCCGCTCGTCGACCGGGCGTCGCACGTGCGGCTCGCGCATCCGTCGGTCAACAACGGCGCGCGGCTGCTGCGCCGCGGATACAACTTCGTCGACGGGAACGACGAGCTCGGGCGCCTGAACGCGGGGCTGTTCTTCCTGTCGTTCCAGCGGTCGCCGGAGCAGTTCATCACGGTGCAGCGCTCGCTCGCGGACGATGCGCTGAACGAGTACATCAAGCACGTGGGGTCGGCGCTGTTCGCGGTGCCGCCCGGGGTGCGTGGCGAGGGCGACTTCGTGGGGTCGGGGCTGTTCGGCTGAGCTGAGGGGGCGCCCCTCCCTGCTGATCGAGTAGGCCGCGAAACGGCCGTATCGAGATCCGGGGCTCCTGGAGCACGTGGGTCTCGATACGCCGCGAAGCGGCTACTCGACCAGCAGGAGAGTCGCCTGCGTGTCGATCGAGTAGGGCGCGGAGCGGCCGCATCGAGATCCGCCGCGCTGGGCGAGGTGGGTCTCGATACGCCGCGAAGCGGCTACTCGACCAGCAGGAGGGAAAAGCAGAAGACCGGCCGGAGGCGACCTCCGACCGGTCTCGAGCCGAGCGGGCGCGCGGGGCGCCCGGCGGGATCAGCCCTGCTTCTTCAGACGGCTGGTCTGGCGGGCGCGCGCGTTCGCGTCGAGCTCGACCTTGCGGATGCGGACGATCTCGGGGGTGACCTCGACGCACTCGTCCTCGCGGGCGAACTCGAGGCACTCCTCGAGCGTCAGCTGGCGCGAGGGCGTCATCGACTCGAACGTGTCGGAGGTGGACTGACGCATGTTGGTCAGCTTCTTCTCCTTGGTGATGTTCACGTCCATGTCGTCGTTGCGCGAGTTCTCGCCGATGACCATGCCCTCGTAGACCTCCTCCGTGGGGTTCACGAAGAAGGTCATGCGCTCCTGGAGCGCGATGATCGCGAACGGAGTGACGACACCGGTGCGGTCGGCGACGATCGAGCCGTTGTTGCGGGTGACGATGGCGCCCGCCCACGGCTCGTAGCCGTGCAGGATGGCGTTCGCGATGCCGGTGCCGCGCGTGGTGGTGAGGAACTCGGTGCGGAAGCCGATCAGACCGCGCGAGGGGACGATGAACTCCATGCGGACCCAGCCGGTGCCGTGGTTCGCCATGTTCTCCATGCGGCCCTTGCGCGCGGCGAGGAGCTGCGTGATCGCGCCGAGGTACTCCTCCGGAGCGTCGATGGTCAGGTGCTCGAACGGCTCGTGCGTCTTGCCGTCGACCTGGCGGGTGACCACCTGGGGCTTGCCGACGGTGAGCTCGAAGCCCTCGCGGCGCATCTGCTCGACGAGGATCGCCAGCGCGAGCTCGCCTCGGCCCTGGACCTCCCACGAGTCGGGGCGGCCGATGTCGAGGACCTTGAGCGACACGTTTCCGATGAGCTCGCGGTCGAGGCGGTCCTTGACCATGCGCGCGGTGAGCTTGTGGCCCTTGACCTTGCCGACGAGCGGCGAGGTGTTGGTGCCGATGGTCATCGAGATCGCCGGGTCGTCGACCGTGATGGCCGGCAGCGGGCGGATGTCCTCCGGGTCGGCGATCGTCTCGCCGATGGTGATCTCGGGGAAGCCCGCGATTGCGACGATGTCGCCGGGGCCGGCGGACTCGGCCGGGTAGCGGTCGAGCGCCTTCGTGATCAGGAGCTCGGTGATGCGGGCGTTGGTGTGCGTGCCGTCGTGGTGCACCCAGGCGACGGTCTGGCCCTTCTTGATGTTGCCGTTGAAGACGCGCAGCAGCGCGAGGCGGCCGAGGAACGGCGAGGCGTCGAGGTTCGTGACGTGAGCCTGGAGGGGCGCCTCGTCGTCGAAGGTCGGCGCGGGGATGTGCTTGAGGATCGCCTCGAAGAGCGGCTCGAGATCCTCGGCGTCGGGCAGCGTGCCGTTCTCGGGCTTGTTGGAGGACGCGCGGCCCGCCTTGCCGGAGGCGTAGACGACGGGCACGTCGAGGATCGCGTCGAGGTCGAGGTCGGGGACGTCGTCCGCCATGTCGGAGGCGAGGCCGAGGAGGAGGTCCTGGCTCTCGGCGACGACCTCGTCGATGCGCGCATCCGGACGGTCGGTCTTGTTGACCAGGAGGATCACGGGCAGCTTGGCCTCGAGCGCCTTGCGGAGCACGAAGCGGGTCTGCGGGAGGGGGCCCTCGGACGCGTCGACGAGGAGGCACACGCCGTCCACCATCGAGAGGCCGCGCTCGACCTCGCCACCGAAGTCGGCGTGGCCCGGGGTGTCGATCACGTTGATCGTGATGGGGCCCTCGGTCGCGTGCTTGCCGCGGTACGAGACCGCGGTGTTCTTCGCGAGGATCGTGATGCCCTTCTCGCGCTCGAGCTCGTTCGAGTCCATCGCGCGCTCGTCCACGTGGGCGTGCGCATCGAAGGAGTTCGTCTGCTTGAGCATGGCGTCGACCAGAGTGGTCTTGCCATGGTCGACGTGGGCGACGATCGCGACGTTGCGCAGGTCGGAGCGGGTGGCACTTGCCATGTGAACGGACTCGTCTCGTGTTCTCGTGCAGTAAGGGGGACCCTCCATCGTACCGCAGGCGCGCTCCGGAACGACGGAGGGCCCCGATCCGGCCCGATCGCCCCGCGGGAAGCGGGATTCTCGGGCGTGGAACGGGGCCCTCGCGGCGGTGGATCAGACCGCGAACTCGATCCCGGCGCCGGGGATCGCCTCGAGCAGCTCGCGGGTGTACTGCTGCTTCGGCGAGTCGAACACCGTGTCGGTCGGCGCGTGCTCGACGATGCGGCCCTTCTGCATCACGCAGACGTCGTCCGCGATGACGCGGACCACGGCGAGGTCGTGCGTGATGAACAGGTAGGTCAGCCCGAGCTCGGCCTGCAGATCGGCGAGCAGGCGGAGGATCTGCGCCTGCACGAGCACGTCGAGCGCCGAGACGGCCTCGTCGAGCACGACGATCTCGGGCTTGAGCGCCAGCGCCCGCGCGATGGCGACGCGCTGGCGCTGCCCGCCGGAGAGCTCGTTCGGGTAGCGGCCAGCGATGACGCGCGGGAGCGACACCTGGTCGAGCAGCTCGAAGACGCGCTCGCGCTGCGAGGCGCGATCGCCGACCTTGTGCACCCGGAGGGGCTCCGAGATCGTGTTGCCGATGTTGTGCAGCGGGTCGAGCGAGCCGTACGGATCCTGGAACACCGGCTGCATCGAGCGGCGCAGCGCGAGCATCTCCTTGCCGCGGAGCTTCTCGGTGCGGCGACCGTCGATCGAGATGGCCCCCTTGGTGGCCGTCTCGAGGCCGAGCACGAGGCGCGCGATCGTCGACTTGCCCGAGCCCGACTCCCCGACGAGGGCGGTGGTGGTGCCCTTCGGGATCGAGAACGAGACGTCGTCGACGGCCGTGAAGTCCTCGGCCTTCAGCCCGCCGCGGCGGATCTTGAACACCTTGGTGAGGTTCTCGATCTCGATCATCGGCTTCGTCGTCGTGGGGGCTCCCGCGTGGGTGCCCGCCGCGCGGACGAGGTCGACCTCGGCGACGGCGGCGGACTCGCCGGGCACCGACTCCTTCGCGGCTCCGGCCGTCGACTGGATGCGGCGCGACGCGAGGCTCGGAGCCGCGGCGATCAGGCGCTGCGTGTAGGGGTGCTGCGGGTTCTGCAGCACCTCCACCGAGGCGCCGGACTCGACGATGCGGCCCTTGTACATCACGATGAGCTTCTCGGCGCGCTCGGCGGCGAGGCCCAGGTCGTGCGTGATGAAGAGCAGCGCGGTTCCGTCGGTCTTCGTCAGCGTCTCGAGGTGGTCGAGGATCCGGCGCTGCACCGTCACGTCGAGGGCCGAGGTCGGCTCGTCGGCGATGAGGAGCTGCGGGGCCGCGGCCAGGCCGATGCCGATCAGCACGCGCTGGCGCATGCCTCCGGAGAACTGGTGCGGGAACTGCTTCAGGCGCTTCTCGGCGTCGGCGAGGCCGGCGTTCTGCAGCACCTCGATCGCCTTGGCGCGCACCTCCTTGCGGCCGGTCGCGAGACCGTTCGCGCGGATGGTCTCCTCGACCTGGAAGCCGACCGACCAGACCGGGTTCAGGTTCGACATCGGATCCTGCGGGACGTAGCCGATGCGGCGGCCGCGGATGTCCTCGAGCTCGGGCCGGGTCGCCTTCGCGAGGTCCTTCCCGTCGAAGAGCACGGAGCCGCCGGTCACCTTGCCGGAGCCGGGGAGCAGGCCGATGATCGCCGCGGCGGTCGTCGACTTGCCCGAGCCCGACTCCCCCACGATGGCGACGGTCTGGCCGTGCTCGATCGTGAGGCTGACGCCGCGCAGGGCGGGCACCAGGCCGCTGCCGGTCTGGAAGCCGACCTCGAGGTCGGTGACCTGGAGCAGGGGCCCCTTCGGAGTGGTCGAGTCGGTCATCGGAGGGCCCTCGCCTTCGGGTCGAGCGCGTCGCGCAGGGCCTCGCCCATGAGGATGAAGCTCAGCACGGTGATGGTCAGCGCGGCGGACGGGTAGATCAGCGTCTGCGGGTTGGTCCGCAGGTCGCGCTGGGCCTGGCTGATGTCGTTGCCCCACGACATCACGGAGCCGGGGAGGCCGACGCCGAGGAACGACAGGGTCGCCTCCGCGGTGATGGCCGCACCGAGCGAGATCGTCGTGACGACGATGACGGGGGCGATGGAGTTGGGCATGACGTGACGGAACAGGATCGCCATGCGGGACAGGCCCGTGGCGGTCGCGGCCCCGACGAAGTCCGACTGCTTCACCCGCAGCACCTCGGAGCGGAGGACGCGAGCCGTGGTCGGCCACGCGAACGCGCCGATCGCCAGGGCGATGACGAACACGTTCCGGTGCGCCGAGAAGACCGACATGATCACGACGGCGGCGAGGATGTAGGGGATCGAGAAGAAGATGTCGCCCGCGCGCATGATGACGGTGTCGACCCAGCCGCCGAAGAAGCCGGCGAGGGCTCCTCCGATGACACCCGTGATCGTGGTGATCAGGATGACGATGAGGCCCACCGTGAGCGAGGTCGACGTGCCGTGGATGATCCGGGCGTAGACGTCGCAGCCCTGCTTCGTGAAGCCCAGGACGCTGCCGTCGCCGGGGCCCTGGTTGCTGAAGCCGAGGTCGCACGCCCGCGGGTCGACGGAGGTGAAGAGGGTGGGGAGCAGCGCGACCGCGACGATCAGCACGATCATCGCGCCCGAGATCCAGAACATCGGTCGGCGGCGCAGGTCCTGCCAGGCGTCGGTCCACAGGTTGCTGGGCTTCTCGTCGAGCGAGACGGCGTCGACCGAGGCGATCGGCGTCTCCTCGAGCGGTGCCACGAAGTGATCGATGCGACGGGGGGCGTCGCGGTTCATCTCATTTGGCATAGCGGATCCTCGGGTCGAGTACGGCGTAGAGCAGGTCGACGAGGATGTTCACCACGAGGTAGAACAGCACCATGACCGTGACGAAGGAGACGACGGTCGGCCGCTCCCCTCGGATGATCGCCTGGTAGAGCGTGTTCCCGACTCCGGGAACGTTGAAGATGCCCTCGGTGACCGTCGCGCCGACGATCAGCAGGCCGAAGTCGGCGCCGAACTGGGTCGTCACCGGGATCAGCGAGTTGCGCAGGATGTGCACGGGCACGACGCGCTTGCGCGAGAGGCCCTTGCTGTAGGCGGTGCGGACGAAGTCGGAGCCGGCGGTCTCGATGACCGAGCCGCGCGTGAGGCGGATCGCGGAGGCGACCACGAAGAGCGCGAGCACGATGGCGGGCAGCAGGAGCCGCTCGAACGTCGGCGACCCGCCGACCGTGGGCGAGAACCAGCCCAGCTGCACGGCGAAGAAGGACTGCGCGATGAAGCACAGGACGAAGATCGGCACCGACACGAGCAGGAGGCTGACGACGAGCGCGCTGGCGTCGAAGAACGAGCCCTTCCGCAGTCCGCTGATCAGGCCGATCGTGAGAGCGACGACGATCTCGATGATGATCGCCATCATGGCGAGGGTGAGCGTGACCGGGAACGTGCGGGCGAGGATGTCGTTCACCGACTGCCCGGAGAAGGAGATGCCGAAGTCGCCGCGGACGACGCCGCCGAGGTAGTAGAGGTACTGCACGATGAACGGCTCGTTCAGGTGGTACTGCTCCTCGAGGCGCGCGAGGAGCGCGGCGTTCGGGGTCTTGTCGCCGAAGAGGGCGAGGAGGGGGTTCCCCGGCATGGCGAAGACCATGAAGTAGATCAGGAAGGTCGTCCCGATCAGGACGGGGACGGCTTGCAGGATGCGTCGGACGATGTAGGCGAGCACGTCAGCCCTGCCTGTTCCGGTGTCGCATGGTGGACCTCATTCGATCGTGACCGAACAAGGCGCTCCGCCCGTGGGAACGGTCGTGCCGTCCCCACGGGCGAAGCGCCCGTCGTGTCTGATGTCAGCTCTTGGTGATCTGGTAGAACAGCGGAACCGAGTTCCACCCGAACTCTACGTCGGAGACGGTCTCGCTGTAGCCACCGGTCACGTTGGCGTACCAGAGCGGGATCGAGGGCAGGTCCTGGAGCAGGACCTCCTGAGCCTTCTGGTAGTCCTCGTTCGCGGTCGCGAGGTCGGTCTCGGCCGAGCCGTCGGCCAGGAGCTGGTCGAACTCGGGGTTCGAGTAGTCACCGTCGTTCGACGAGGCGTTGGTCGCGTACAGCGGGCCCAGGAAGTTGTACAGACCCGGGTAGTCGGCCTGCCATCCGGTGCGGAACGCGGTCTCGATCGAACGGTCGACGATCTTGGTGCGCGCCTCGGCGAAAGTCGGGTAGGCCTCGCCCACCGCGTCGATGCCGAGCGTGTTCTTGACCGCGTTCGACACGGCGTCGACCCAGCCCTGGTGGCCGCCGTCGGCGTTGTAGGCGATCGAGAAGGTGCCCGTCCACGGGGAGATCGCGTCGGCCTCGGCCCACAGCTTCTTCGCCTCGTCGGGGTTGTACTCGAGCACCTCGGCGCCCTCGAGGGAGTCGCTCCAGCCGTCGATCACCGGGGAGGTGAAGTCGGAGGCGGGGGTGCGGGTGCCCTCGAAGATGACGTCGGTGATCTGCTCGCGGTCGAAGGCCATCGAGATGGCCTGGCGGCGCAGCTTGCCCTCTTCACCGCTGAAGTGCTCGAGGCGCTCCGGGATCGTGAAGGACTGGAAGACGGCGGAGGCCTGGTTGACCGCGCGGTCGCCGAGGTCGCTCTCGAAGGTGCCGAACGCGGAGTCCGGGATCTGGTCGATCACGTCGACGTTGCCGGCGAGCAGGTCGGCGTACGACGCGTCCTGGGTCGCGTAGAACGTGATGGTGATGCCGCCGTTGACCGGGACGCGGGGTCCGTCGTAGTCGGGGTTCACGACCAGGTCGATCTGGACGTCGTGCTGCCACGCGCCCTCGCCGTCGAGCATGTACGGGCCGTTGCCGATCGGGTTCTCACCGAAGGCGTCCATGTCGTCGTAGGCGACGCTGGGCAGCGGGTAGTAGGCCGAGTAGCCCAGACGCTGCGGGAAGTCCGACTTGGGAGCCGTGAGCGCGACGGTGAACGTCGTGTCGTCGACGACCTTCAGGCCGGTCAGCTCGGTGTCCTCGTCGTAGCTGAAGCCCTCGATGTCCTCGAAGAAGTAGCTCTGGAGCTGCTCGTTGGAGTACTTCGCGCCGTAGTTCCAGGCGTCGACGAACGACTGGGCCGTGATCTCCTCACCGTTGGTGAAGGTGCGGCCCGACTCGATCGTGATGGTGTAGTTCTGCGCGTCGTCCGACTCGACCGACTCGGCCAGGTCGGGCTGCGCCGCGCCCTCGGCGTCGTAGTAGTAGAGACCGGCGAAGATCTCGTCGAGGATCTTGCCGCCGCCCACCTCGTTGGTGTTGGTCGGGACCAGCGGGTTCTGCGGCTCGGAGCCGTTGGTGAGGATGATCGCGGCGGAGTCTCCGGCCGCATCTCCCCCGCCGTCGTCGTTCGAGCTGCTGCAGCCGGCGAGGACCAGGGTGCTCGCGGCGACGAGCGCCAGAGCTCCGAGGCCGAAACGTCTGATTTTCACTATTCCTCCAGTGGTGTGAGGGCGCACGGGAAGTGATTTCCCGGATGCTGTGGTGGCCGCGCGCGTAGCGACGGCGTCGGCGCACGGGAGACTGTTGGCCCCCGCGCTAGTGCCATCGACGAGACTATGTATCGGCTCGCTATCTGCACAAAAGCATGTGGAAACCGTTACACAGCGGTAACCGGGAGGTGGAATCCTTGCGCCTTTCCGCACGAAACCTGCGTGATGGACCGTCCCCACGCAATGCATCGATTCAGAGGAGGCCCACGCAGTGTCCACCGCGCTGACAGGATCCATGCAGCCACGAGGGCGGATCGGGATCGAGATCCTGCTCGTCCTGGGGCTCTCGCTCGGCGCCTCCGCGATCTACTCCGTCGTGTCGATCACCAACCGTCTCACCCGAGACGTCGCGCTGTCGGAGCAGACGGCGACGCTGAACGGAGCGCTCAGCGACCGCCCCGCGTTCGATCTGGTCTACCAGCTGCTCGCGCTGTTCTTCGACCTGGTGCCGGTGGCGCTCTGCGCATTCCTGCTCTGGCAGAGCACCGGACGGCCGCTGGGGCGGCTGGGACTGGATCTGCGGCACCCTCTGCGCGATCTCGGCACCGGGACCGTGCTCGCGATCGCGATCGGCGCCCCGGGGATCGCGCTCTACGCCCTGGGTCGAGCTCTGGGCGTGACGGTGGCGGTCGTCGCCTCGCCGCTGGACGCGTACTGGTGGACCGTGCCCGTGCTGGTCCTCTCGGCGATCCGCGCGGGGATCCAGGAGGAGGTGATCGTGGTCGGCTACCTCTTCGCCCGGCTGGGCGACCTCGGCTGGGGGCGGTGGCGGATCCTGTTCGCCAGCGCGCTGCTCCGGGGCAGCTACCACCTGTACCAGGGCATCGGGCCGTTCATCGGCAACGTGATCATGGGCGTGGTCTTCGGGCTGTTCTACCAGCGGTTCGGGCGGACGCTGCCGCTCGTGATCGCGCACTCGATCATCGACATCGTGTCGTTCGTGGGGTATCCGCTGGCGGTGGCGCTCTGGCCGGAGCTGTTCGCGGCACCGGAGCCCGCTTCCTAGCTGGAGCCCGTATGCAACCGAGGTTCAGAGCGTCGGAGGCAGGGTCTGACCGGCTTCCGCCGCCGATCGACCTCGGTTACCGACGCTCTCCGTGCCGCCGACTGGTCCAGAGGTGCTCCTTGCGCTGGACGAGACCCCTGATGACGGTTTCGGTCCGCTCCCACGAGGCGATGATCTGACGGGTCGAGAGCCGGATGCAGAGGTACCCCTGAGCCGCCAGCTCGAGGCTCCGCCGGTAGTCCTCCTCGATCTGGTGGGAGCCGGAGTGGAATGCGCGGCCATCGGGCTCGAACACGAGCCGCTCCCCCAGAAGGACGTCGACCCGCCCCACCCGGGGGATCGGCACCTGCGACCTCACGCGGACGCCCAACCGGCGACCGCATCGGCGCACCCTCGTCTCCAGACCGGACTGGGACAAGGGGTCCACCTCGTCGAACACCCACTGCTTGCCGGTGGGCGCGAGACCGCGCAGTGCGAGGAGATCATCGAGCGCGATCGCGCCCGAGTTCACGGCGCTGTCGAACGTCATGAGGGCGTTCTCGCCGTCGACGCAGGCGAGCAGATGGAGCAGGGAGGAGCGGAGGCCGTCGAGCGACGACGTCTCAGGACCGCATCCCTCCCACGCGCGCCAATGCAGCACCGTGCCGTCGCCTGCTCGGCGCTCTGAGGAGTGGGGCGGGACGGCGACGTGCAGTCGGCCCGTCTCGAGCACCCAGAGGCCGCGAGCGTCCAGGCCCGAAGCGCAGCTGAGAACGCCGCCGGCTGCGACGGCGCGGCGCTGGTCGAGCGGAACGGCGGGAAGCGCGAACCATCCGCGTCTCAGCCGAAGGACGGCTCCGGAGTCGACCGCCGCTCGAAGATCGCGCGCCGTGACTCCGGCGCGAGCGAGCTGCGCCGTCGTCGCGACTCCGTCGAGTCCTGCCAGGACATGCATAAGGCGTTCCACGGCATCACGATCGCCGGATGCGCACTCACCTGAGCACGTTCAGCGACGATCCGTGGACTGCACGCCGCGGCGACCTCATGGGGAGGACCGTCCGTGTTCGCAATCGAGGGTGGACGAGGCGGAAGACGGGCAGAACGCCCCGCTCCCGCATTTCAGCCTCGGTTGCGGACACGCACCTGCCGGCCGATCAGGCGAAGGCCTCGATCGGCGGGCAAGCGCAGACCAGATTGCGGTCGCCGAAGGCCTGGTCGACGCGGCGGACCGGCGGCCAGTACTTGCCGCGCACGAGCGAGCGGACGGGGTAGACCGCCTCCTCGCGCGAGTACGGGTGCGTCCACTCGCCCGTGACGAGGCACTCCGCGGTGTGCGGGGCGTTGCGCAGCGGGTTGTCGTCCACCGGCCACTCCCCCGCGCCGACGCGGTCGGCCTCGGCCTTGATGCCGATCATCGCGTCGATGAAGCGGTCGATCTCGGCGAGGTCCTCGCTCTCGGTCGGCTCGACCATCAGCGTCCCCGCGACAGGGAAGCTCATGGTGGGGGCGTGGAAGCCGTAGTCGACGAGGCGCTTCGCGACGTCGTCCACGGTCACTCCGGTCGCCGCGGTGAGCGGGCGGATGTCGAGGATGCACTCGTGCGCGACCAGGCCGTTCTCGCCCGTGTAGAGCACCGGGAAGTGCTCGCGCAGGCGCGCGGCGACGTAGTTGGCCGAGAGCACGGCGGCGCCGGTCGCAGCGCGCAGGCCGTCCTCGCCCATCATCCGGGCGTAGGCCCACGAGATCGGGAGGATGCCCGGGCTGCCGTAGGGCGCGGCCGAGACCGGGACGCCGCCGTGCACGACGGTCTCGCCGTGCTGGCCGATCGCGTGCTCGAGGCGCTGCGCGAGCGGGTGCCCGGGCAGGAACGGAGCGAGGTGCGCCTTGGCCGCGACGGGTCCCACTCCGGGGCCGCCACCGCCGTGCGGGATGCAGAACGTCTTGTGCAGGTTGAGGTGCGAGACGTCTCCGCCGAAGTCGCCGAACCGCGCGAAGCCCAGCAGCGCGTTGAGGTTGGCCCCGTCGACGTAGACCTGCCCGCCGGCCTCGTGCACGAGTCGGCAGATCTCGGAGACCTCGTGCTCGTAGACGCCGTGCGTCGACGGGTACGTGATCATGAGCGCCGCGAGGTCCGCCGCGTGCGCGGCGATCTTCGCGCGCAGGTCGTCGAGGTCGACGTTGCCCAGCTCGTCGCACGCGACGACGACGACGCGCATGCCCGCGAGCACCGCGCTCGCCGCGTTGGTGCCGTGCGCGCTCGAGGGGATGAGGCACATGGTGCGCTCGAGGTCGCCCTGCGCGCGGTGGTAGCCGCGGATCGCGAGCAGACCCGCGAGCTCGCCCTGCGAGCCCGCGTTGGGCTGCAGCGAGACGGAGTCGTAGCCGGTGAGGTGCGCGAGCCAGCGCTCGAGCTGGTCGATCAGCGCGAGCGAGCCCTGCACGTCGGCCTCGGGGGCGAACGGGTGCAGGTTCGCGAACTCGGGCCAGCTGACCGCCTCCATCTCGGCGGCGGCGTTGAGCTTCATGGTGCACGAGCCGAGCGGGATCATGCCGCGGTCCAGCGCGTAGTCGGCGTCGGCGAGGCGCTTGAGGTAGCGCATCATCGACGTCTCGCTGCGGTGGGTGTTGAAGACCGGGTGCACGAGGAACGGGGTGGCGCGCTCGAGCGCGACGGGGATCGAGCGCGCGGATGCGGCGAGGAAGCCGTGCGCCGAGTCGAGATCGCCGATCGCGACCGCGAGTGCGACGACCTCGGCGGTCGTCACGGTCTCGTCGAGCGCGACGGCCACCGTGTCGGCGTCGACGAGGCGCAGGTCGAAGCCCGCCTCGCGTGCCCGGGCGACCGCCGCCTCCGCGCCCTGCGGGACGACGACCGAGACGGTGTCGAAGAAGTCGGCGTGGCGGAGGGAGTGTCCGCGGTCGAGCAGGAGCCGCGCGAGCAGAGCGGCCCGCGAGTGCACCTGCTCCGCGATCCGGGCGAGGCCGTCGGGGCCGTGGTAGACGGCGTACATCGCGGCCATGACGGCCAGGAGGACCTGCGCCGTGCAGATGTTCGAGGTCGCCTTCTCGCGGCGGATGTGCTGCTCGCGGGCCTGGAGGGACAGGCGGTAGGCGGGGTGCCCGTCCGCGTCCTGGCTGACTCCGACGAGACGGCCGGGCAGCTGGCGCTCGAGGCCCGTGCGGACGGCGAGGTAGCCGGCGTGCGGTCCGCCGAAGCCCATCGGGACGCCGAAGCGCTGCGAGGTGCCGACCGCGACGTCCGCCCCGAGCTCGCTCGGCGAGCGGACGAGTGTGAGGGCGAGCAGGTCGGCGGCGACGACTCCGAGGCCGCCGTGGGCCTTCACCGCGGCGAGCACCGCGGAAGGGTCCCAGAGGTGGCCGGAGGCGCCTGGGTACTGCACGAGGGCGCCGAAGCACTCGGGGACCTCGGCGGCGGACGTCCGCGAGAGCGGCAGCTCCACGACGCGGATCCCCACCGCCTCCGCCCGCCCGCGCAGCAGCGCCAGGGTCTGCGGCAGCGCGTCGGAGTCGACGACGAAGACGTCGGAGCGGGCCTTGGAGGCGCGACGCGTCAGCAGCATCGCCTCGACGACGGCGGTGCCCTCGTCGAGCATCGAGGCTCCGGCCGTGTCGAGACCCGTGAGGTCCGAGACCATGGTCTGGAAGTTGATCAGCGCCTCGAGCCGGCCCTGCGAGATCTCGGGCTGGTAGGGCGTGTAGGCCGTGTACCAGCTGGGGTTCTCGAGGACGTTCCGCTTGATGACGGCGGGCGTGAGCGTGCCGTGGTAGCCGAGGCCGATCAGCGGGCGGCGCACGGTGTTGCGGGCCGCGAGGGCGCGCAGCTCGGCGAGCGCCTCGGTCTCGGTCGCGGGCTCCGGCAGAACGGGGGCCAGGTCGCGGACGCGGATCGACTCGGGGACGGCGGCGGTGACCAGCGCGTCGACGGAGTCGTAGCCGAGGGCGGCCAGCATCGTGCGCTGGGCGTCGGCGTCGGTCCCGATGTGGCGGGACTCGAACTCGGAGGGGGTGCGGGGGGTCGACATCTACTCTCCGACCAGCTCGCCGTAGGCCGCGGCGTCGAGCAGGCCGTCGGGCAGCGCGTCGAAGCGCACCTTGATGAGCCAGCCCTCGCCGAACGGGTCGGAGTTGACCAGCTCGGGGCTGTCGACGACGCCGGAGTTGACCTCGAGCACCTCGCCGTCGACCGGCGCGAACAGCTCGCCGACGGACTTGGTCGACTCGATCTCGCCGACGACGCTGCCGCCCTCGACGCGGGAGCCCGCGTCGGGCAGCTCGACGAAGACGACGTCGCCCAGCTTGTCGGCGGCGTAGGCCGTGATGCCCACCGTCGCGACGTCACCGTCGACGGCGATCCACTCGTGATCGGAGGTGTACTGCAGGTCGGAGGGGACGGCCATGTCAGATCTTCTTTCTGGAGTAGAAGGGGAGGGCGGTGACGGTCATGGGAAGACGGCTGCCGCGGATGTCGACGGCGACGACGGTGCCGGGCTGCGCCTGCGCGGGGGCCACGTAGGCCATGGCCACGGGGACGCCGAGCGTGGGCGAGAGGACGCCGCTGGTGACGACTCCGATCTCGTCGCCGCTCTCGGAGAAGACGGGGTAGTCGGCGCGGGCGGCCCGGCGGCCCTCGCCGACGAGGCCGACGAGCACGGGAGCGTCGCCGGCGGGGCCCTCCTCGCTGGCGGCGCGGCCGACGAAGTCGATCGGCTTGCCGAAGGCGACGACGCGGCCGAGGCCGGCCTGCGCGGGGAAGATCTCACGGGAGAGCTCGTGGCCGTAGAGCGGCATGCCCGCCTCGAGGCGCAGCGTGTCGCGCGCGGCGAGTCCGGCCGGCACGAGGCCCGCTCCGGCGCCCGTCTCGGCGAGCGCCTCCCACAGGGCGGGGGCGGTGTCGGGGGCGACGTAGATCTCGAAGCCGTCCTCTCCCGTGTACCCGGTGCGGGCGATGAGGATCGGATGCGCCTCGAAGGTCGCGGGCACCGCGCGGTAGTAGCGCAGCTCCTCGAGCAGGCGAGCGGCGTCGTCGGTGTCGAGCACCGACTCCGCCCCCCGCTCGGTCTCGACGGCGAGTCCCTGCACGTTCTGCAGGATCTCGAGCGACTTCGGGCCCTGGATCGCGATCAGGGCGACGTCGTCGCTCTCGTCGAACAGCTCGCAGTCGAACATGGCCGTGCGGTCGCGCAGCTGCTCGGCGACCACGTGCCGGTTGGAGGCGTTCGCGACGACCATGAAGCGGTCCTCACCCGTGCGGTAGACGACGAGGTCGTCGATGACGCCGCCCGTGCGGTCCAGCAGGAGCGTGTACTTGGCGCGACCGACGGCGACGGCGCTCAGGTCGCTCGCGAGCGCGTAGTCCAGGGCGTCCACCGCCTCGGGGCCGACGACCAGGATCTCGCCCATGTGGGAGAGGTCGAAGAGGCCGGCGGCGGTGCGCACCGCGTGGTGCTCGGCGAGGTCGCCGGAGTAGCGCACCGGCATCCACCAGCCGGCGAAGTCGGTGAAGGAGGCGCCCGCCGCCACGTGCACGTCGTGCAGCGGGGAGCGGCGCGGCTCGGGGGTCTCGGCGGGGAGGGTCGTTCGGATCTCGGACATGAGTTCTCCAATTCGTCGCAGTGCTGCGCACGCGCCCGCACAGGTCGATGGTGCGAGGCACAGCAGTGCCGTGGGAACTCCCCCTCTGTCGGGATGCCTGAGAGGTTCACGTCGCTCGGAGCGGCGCTTTCACCGTGGGCTGCCTCGTCGGAGTGAGCGCACCGCGCAGGCGGCTCGTCGCTCCGCGACGCATTTCCAGAGTGGCCAGTTCGACGCGGTACAAGACCTGAGAGATTGGCGGGGAGGCTTGCTCCTTCGGTGCCGACGGAGTCGGCTCTCCCGCGTCGCGTATGCGGCCCGGTATTCGGTTGTCCGCTCACCCTAGCGGGGTGCCGCGTGCGCTGTCCTCTCCTCCGAGATGCCACTTCGGTACGGCTCCCTCGGCGTGTCCCGTTCCGGAGTGGCATCTCGCGGAGAGCACGAAGGGTTTGGTGTTCGGGTCGGAGTGACACTATGCTCGCGGCAGCACTTACAGTCAGTGCGACTCTTAGTAGGGATCCGCCATGGACGAAACACTGCCGCGGCTCGCCGTCTCGACCGTGATCTTCGCGTTGCGCCCGCACCCCGAGACCGGGGCGAGCACCGTCTGGATCCCCGTCGTCCGCCGCATCCGCGAGCCGTTCGAGGGCCTCTGGGCGCTCCCCGGCGGCCCCCTCCGTGCCGAGGAGGACCTCGCCGAGGCCGCCCGCCGCACTCTGCGGGAGACCACCGGACTCGGGCCCCGCTACCTGGAGCAGCTCTACGCCGTGGGCGGCCCCGACCGCTCCCCCGGCGAGCGCCGCGTGGTCTCGATCGTCTACTGGGCTCTCGTGCGCACCTCCGAGGCCGACGAGGCGATCGTGGGCGAGAACGTCACCTGGCTGTGCACCGACCTGCCGCTCGAGCTGGCCTTCGATCACGGGCTGATCGTCGACTACGCCCTGTGGCGTCTGCGCAACAAGATGGAGTACTCCCGCATCGCGCAGGCCTTCCTCGGCGAGACCTTCACCCTCGCGCAGCTGCGCGAGGTGCACGAGGCCGTCCTGCAGAAGCCCCTCGACCCGGCGAACTTCCGCCGCACCATCGAGGCGTCCAAGACCGTGGTACCCACCGAGCAGCGGCTGGCGGGCACCCGTCACCGCCCTCCGCGGCTGTACCGCTACGACGAGTCCGTGGCACTCGTCGACAACGGGCCGCTGCCGGTCTGAGCAACCCACCGGCTCCGCCCGTCCGTCCGCACCATCCGAGGAGAGACACGTGACATCCGTCGACAGCACCATCCAGCTCATCGAGCGCGGAGCCCCGGGCGAGACCTGCGCCCCCGAGCTCGCCGACGCGCCCTGGTCGTTCGACCTCGGCTTCCCCGCCTACGGCCCCGGAGCGTCGCAGGCCGATCCGATCCCCGCCGAGGCCCCCGTGCAAGGCCGGCTCCCCGAGGAGTACACCGCGGCGAGCGCCGACGAGCTGCACCGCCGCATCCTCGACGCGAAGCGGACGCTCGGCGACCGGGTCGTCGTGCTCGGCCACTTCTACCAGCGCGACGAGGTGGTGCAGTACGCCGACTTCGTGGGCGACTCCTTCCAGCTCGCGAAGGCGGCGAAGAGCCGTCCGGACGCCGAGGCGATCGTCTTCTGCGGAGTGCACTTCATGGCCGAGACGGCCGACATCCTCTCGCGCCCGGAGCAGGCCGTGATCCTGCCCAATCTCGCGGCCGGCTGCTCGATGGCCGACATGGCCGACATCGACTCGGTCGAGGACGCGTGGGCCGAGCTCACCGAGCTCTACGGCACCGAGCCGGACGCCGACGGCCGCGTGCCGCTGATCCCGGTCACCTACATGAACTCCTCCGCCGCGCTGAAGGCCTTCTGCGGTCGGAACGGCGGAGTGGTCTGCACCTCCTCGAACGCCGCCACCGTCCTCGAGGACGCGTTCGCGCGCGGGCAGCGGGTCCTGTTCTTCCCCGACCAGCACCTGGGGCGCAACACCGCCAAAGCCATGGGCGTGCCGCTGGAGCGCATGCCGATGTGGAACCCGCGGAAGGCGCAGGGCGGCTCCGACGTGCAGACGCTCCTGGACGCGCAGGTGATCCTCTGGCACGGCTTCTGCTCGGTTCACAAGCGGTTCACCGTCGGCCAGATCGAGAAGGCGCGCGCCGAGCACCCCGGTGTCCGCGTGATCGTGCACCCGGAGTGCCCGATGGCGGTCGTCGACGCCGCCGACGAGTACGGATCCACGGACTACATCGTGAAGGCGATCCAGGCCGCCCCGGCGGGAACGACCTTCGCGATCGGCACCGAGATCAACCTGGTGCAGCGCCTCGCCGTGCAGTACCCGCAGCACACGATCTTCTGCCTCGACGACGTCGTCTGCCCGTGCTCGACCATGTACCGGATCCACCCCGGCTACCTCGCCTGGGTGCTCGAAGGCCTGGTCTCCGGCGTCGTGCACAACCGCATCTCGGTGGACGACTCGGTGAAGGCCGAGGCGGAGATCGCGCTCGAGCGGATGCTCGCGGCCGTTCCGCCCACCGGCCCGACGGCTCCGACGGCGGCCTGACGTGTCACGGGTCGTCGTCGTCGGCAGCGGGATCGCGGGGCTCGTGACCGCGCTGCTCGCCTCGCGCCGCCACGAGGTGGTGCTGGTCACCAAGGGCGCGATCGCGGAGTCGAGCACGCGCTGGGCGCAGGGCGGGATCGCCGCGGTCACGTCCGCGGAGGACTCCGTCGCCCTGCACATCGAGGACACCCTGACCGCCGGAGCCGGGCTCTGCTCGCGCTCGGCCGTCGAGGTGCTCTGCTCCGAGGGGCCGGCCGCCGTGGAGGCGCTGCTGGCGTGGGGCGTCGGCTTCGACCGCGACGGCGGGGACCTCGCCCGCGGACTCGAGGCGGCGCACTCGCGCTCGCGCATCCTGCACGCGGGCGGCGACGCGACCGGCTCGGCGATCGAGGAGGCGCTCGTGCGGGCCGTGCGGGCCGCTCCCGTGACCGTGCTCGAGCGCACCGCCCTGGTCGATCTCGTGCGCCCGGGGCTCGCGGTGGTGGGCGTCGACGTCCTCCGGGACGGCTCGGTCGAGCGGATCGACGCCGACGCGGTCGTCCTCGCGACGGGCGGCGCGGGCCGGCTGTTCAGCCACACGACCAATCCCGAGGTCGCCACCGGCGACGGGCTCGCCGCCGCCCTGCGCGCCGGAGCCGAGGCGGCCGACCTGGAGTTCTACCAGTTCCACCCCACGGCGCTCGCGCTGCCGGGCGGCTTCCTCGTCTCGGAGGCGGTCCGCGGCGAGGGAGCGGTGCTCCGCGACGCCGCCGGCGAGCGCTTCATGACCGGCGTCCACCCCGACGCCGAGCTCGCGCCCCGCGACGTCGTCGCCCGGGCCATCGCCGAGCGGATGCTCCGCCAGGGCGGCCTGCCCGTGCACCTCGACGCCCGCCACCTCGACCCCGCGGTGCTCGCGAAGCGGTTCCCGAGCATCTCGGCCGCCTGCCGGGCGAACGGCCTCTCGCTCGCCGAGGACCTCGTGCCCGTGACTCCGGCCGCGCACTACTGGATGGGCGGCGTCGCCACCGATCTCGACGGGCGCACGAGCCTCCCCGGCCTGTTCGCCGTGGGCGAGGTCGCCTGCACCGGCGTCCACGGCGCGAACCGGCTCGCCTCGAACAGCCTGCTCGAGGGCGTCGTCTTCGCCCGTCGGACGGCGGAGGCCCTGGACGTGACCGCCCCGACGGCGGCGCCCGCCGCGGCGGCCCGCCCCGTCACTCCGCTCGCCCTCGACCGCTCGGCGCTGCAGGCGGCGATGTGGGCGGGAGCCGGGGTGTCGCGCGACGCCTCGGGGCTCGAGAGCGCCCGGACGGTGCTCCGCGGCGCCGAGGCCCCCCTCTCGCTCCGCACTCTCGAGGACGCGAACCTCGTGGAGTGCGGCCGGGCCCTGATCGAGGCGGCCCTCGCCCGATCGGAGTCGCGCGGCGCCCACCACCGCACCGACCACCCCCTCACCGAGGCGACCGCGTACCGCGTCGCCGGAAGAAGAAAGGTCGCCGTGCCGTGCTGACCCGTCAGAGCATCGAACGACTCGTCACCCTCGCGCTCGAGGAGGACGCCCCCTGGGGCGACATCACCACCGAGACGCTGATCCCGGCCGACGCGACGGCGTCCGCGCGGCTCGTCGCCCGCGAGGCGGGGGTCTTCAGCGGCGGAGCCGTCCTGGTCGGCACGATGCTGCAGGCCGACTCCCGCATCCGCACGAGCGTGCTGATCGAGGACGGCGCGTCGTTCGCCGCGGGCGCCGTGCTCGCCGAGATCGACGGTCCCGCCGGCGGCGTGCTGCGCGGCGAGCGCGTCGCGCTGAACCTCGTGCAGCGGATGAGCGGCATCGCCACGCTCACCGCGCACTACGTGAAGGCGGTGGAGGGGACGCGCGCGCGGATCGTCGACACGAGGAAGACGACCCCGGGGCTCCGCGCGTTCGAGCGCCACGCGGTGCGCAGCGGCGGCGGACGCAACCACCGCTCCTCGCTGTCGGACGCGATCCTCGCGAAGGACAACCACCTCGCGATCCTCGCCCAGCGCGGCATCGACCTGACGGCCGCTCTGCAGGCGGCGCGGGCCGCGGTGCCGCACACCACCCACATCGAGGTCGAGGTCGACCGCCTCGAGCAGATCGAGTCGGCGCTCGCCGGAGGGGCCGACACGATCATGCTCGACAACTTCACTCCGGAGCAGCTGCGCCAGGGCGTGACGCTGATCGGCGGCCGGGCGGTCGTCGAGGCCAGCGGCGGCGTGAACCTCGAGACGGTGCGGGCCATCGCCGAGGCGGGCGTCGACGTGATCTCGGTCGGCGCGCTCACGCACAGCGTCCGTTCGCTCGACCTCGGGCTCGACATCGACATCGAGGCGCCCGCTCCGTGATCTACCTCGACCACGCGGCGACCTCGCCCGTGCGCCGCGAGGCGCTCGAGGCGATGTGGCCGTTCCTGACGGGCGAGTTCGGCAACCCGTCGAGCAGTCACGCGCTGGGCGGAGCCGCGGCGCGTGCGCTGGAGGAGGCGCGGAGACGCGTCGCCCGGTTCCTGGGCGGGCGCGCCTCCGAGACGCTGTTCACCGCCGGCGGCACCGAGTCGATCAACACGGCGGTCAAGGGCCTCGCGCTCGGGGCGCCCCGGGAGCGGCGGATCGTGATCTCGGCGATCGAGCACGAGGCGACGGTGGAGTCGGCCGACTTCCTGCGCCGCGTGCACGGCTTCGAGGTCGTGGTGGCGCCGGTCGACTCCGTCGGTCGACTGGACCTCGAGGCGCTGGTCGCTCTGCTGACGCCGGGGACCGCGCTCGTCTCGATCCTGGCCGCCAGCAACGAGATCGGCACGGTGCAGGACGTGGCGGCCGTGGCCGCGCTCTGCCGCGAGCAGCGCATCCCGCTGCACGTCGACGCGGTGCAGGCGGCGGGCTGGATCGACCTGCCGTCGATGGGGGCCGACGCGGTCTCGATCTCGGGGCACAAGCTCGGCGCTCCGAAGGGGGTCGGCGCGCTGATGCTGCGCAGCCGGCTGCCGTTCGAGCCGCTCGTGCACGGGGGCGGTCAGGAGCGCGCCCGGCGCTCGGGCACCGAGAACGTGGCGTTCGCCGTCGCGCTCGGCACCGCGGTGTCGCTGGTCGACCCGTCACGCGCCGCTCGTGTCTCCGCGGTGAGGGACGCCTTCGCCGAGAGGGTCGCCGCGCTCGCGCCTCGAGCGGTCGCGACCGGATCGGCGGAGCACCGACTGCCGTCGATCGCCTCCTACGTCGTGCCCGGCCGCAGCGGCGAGTCGATCCTGCTGGCGCTGGAGGAGCGCGGAGTGGTGGTCTCGAGCGGCTCGGCCTGCGCGGCCGGTCGCGACGAGCCCTCCGACGTGCTGCTCGCGCTGGGGATCGACCCGCGCGTCGCCCAGACCGCGGTGCGGTTCAGCTTCGGAGCGGAGTCGACGGCGGAGGACGCCGAGCGCGCCGCGTCGGCCTTCGCGGAGGTCGTCGAGGGGGCCTGATCCCGTGGACTGCGACGGATGTCGCCGGATCGGGAATGTCGGAGGCACCTGGGAAGGTTCTGACACCTCGAGCCCTGCGCGACCGGCACCGACGGCGCCGCCGCGATGCGCAGCAGGTCGTCGTCGCCTCCGTGCGACCTCGCACCCGCCTCACCAGACACCTGCACGACCTCACGACCGGAGACCCTGTGACCGAGCGCACCCTTCCCGAGACGCGGGAGTCCGCCGCACCCCGAGACCGCACGCCGGCGCCGTCCGCCGTGCTCGAGCCGCGCAGCCGCCTCGTCATCAGCCTGCTGCTGGTGTCGGCGTTCGTCGTGATCCTCAACGAGACGATCATGAGCGTGGCGCTGCCCGACCTCATGCGCGACTTCGGCGTCGAGGCGCACGTGGGCCAGTGGCTGTCCACGGCGTTCATGCTGACGATGGCCGTCGTGATCCCGATCACCGGCTACCTGATCCAGCGCCTGCACACGCGCACGCTCTTCGCGGCCGCCATGACCCTGTTCAGCCTCGGCACGCTCAGCGCCGCGCTGGCCCCCACCTTCGAGGTGCTGCTGGCCGCGCGCGTCGTGCAGGCCGGCGGCACGGCCATCATGATGCCGCTGCTGATGACCACGGTGATGACCCTCGTCCCGCCGTCGATCCGCGGCCGGATGATGGGCAACATCTCGATCGTGATCTCGGTCGCCCCCGCCGTCGGCCCGACGATCTCGGGCGTCATCCTCAACTTCCTCAGCTGGCGCTGGATGTTCTGGATCGTGCTGCCGATCGCGGTCGGCGCACTGCTCCTGGGCCTCCGCAAGGTGGAGAACGTGACGGAGCCGCGCAAGATCCCGATCGACTCCCTCTCGGTCGTGCTTTCGGTCTTCGGCTTCGGCGGCCTGGTCTACGGCCTCAGCTCGCTCGGCGAGGGCGGCGAGGCGGTCGTCGCTCCGTGGGTGCCGTTCGTCGTCGCGGGCCTGGGCCTCGCCGGCTTCATCCTGCGCCAGCTCTCGCTGCAGCGGACCGACCGCGCCCTGCTCGATCTGCGCACCTTCACCTCCGGCGGGTTCACCGTGGCGATCGTGATGATGGCGGTCAGCATGTCGGCGCTCTTCGGCACGCTGATCCTGCTGCCGCTCTACACGCAGAACGTCCTCGGGCTGACGCCGCTCGAGACCGGTCTGCTGCTGCTCCCCGGCGGGCTGCTGATGGGCCTGCTGGCGCCGTTCGTCGGACGCGGATACGACCGCTTCGGACCGCGCGTGCTGCTCGTTCCCGGCTCGGTGGTCGTCGCCGCCGCGCTGTGGGGCTTCACCTTCCTCGACGAGGACTCGTCGTCGATGTTCATCCTGTCGCTGCACGTGGTGCTGAGCCTCGGGCTGGCGTTCGTCTTCACTCCGCTGTTCACCGCGGGCCTGGGCTCGGTGAAGCCGAAGTTCTACTCGCACGGCAGCGCCATCATCGGCACCGTGCAGCAGCTCGGAGGCGCGGCCGGCACGGCGCTGTTCGTCACCGTGCTCTCGATCCAGTCGGCCGCGCTCGCCCGCGAGGGCGCCGACCAGATCACGGCCTCGGCCGGCGGGATCCACTCGGCCTTCGTCTGGGGAGCGTCCATCGCCTCCCTCGCGATCGTCGCGGCCTTCTTCGTCCGGCGTCCCGCCGAATCCGACGTCCCGCTGCCCGTCGGGCACTGACCCGTCGACCCGCCGTGCCCGGCCGCCCTCCCGCTCGCCGGGTCGGCTGCCGGGCACGCCGTGTTCACCCGCCGGACACCCGGTGCTCCTAGCGTGACGCCCCGGTCGTGCCCTCCCCCGCGCGGCCGGAACGGAGACCGGACGTGGAGACGACCCTCGTGCAGGACCACCTCGACGCCGGCGCTCTCGCGGCGCCGCCCCGCACCCTCATCGACGTGCTGCGCGAGAGCGCCCGGCTCCACCCCGACGCCTCCGCCCTCGAGGACCCGGCGGGCGCCCTCAGCTATCGCGAGCTCCTCGCCCGCGTCGTCGGAGCGGCAGGCGAGCTGACGGCCGCCGGAGTCCGGCGCGGCGACCGCGTCGGCGTCCGCATGGCGAGCGGGTCGCGCGAGCTCTACCTCGCGATCCTCGCGATCCTCGCCGCCGGCGCCGCCTACGTCCCGGTCGACGCGGACGACCCCGAGGAGCGCGCGCAGCTCGTGTTCGGCGAGGCGCGCGTGCGCGGCGTCATCACCGGAGCAGGCCGCTTCGAGCGGACAGCGGAGGAGCCGCCCGCCCTCCTCTTCACCGGGACCGCGCCGCACCCCAGCACCGCGTCGATCCCGCTGCTCCAGCCGCCCGCGCTCGAGGACGACGCGTGGATCATCTTCACCTCCGGCTCCACCGGCACCCCGAAGGGCGTCGCCGTCAGCCACCGCTCCGCCGCGGCCTTCGTCGATGCGGAGGCGCGGCTATTCCTGCAGCAGGAGCCGCTCGGCCCGGGTGACCGCGTGCTGGCCGGCCTCTCGGTCGCGTTCGACGCCTCCTGCGAGGAGATGTGGCTGGCCTGGCGCCACGGCGCGTGCCTGGTGCCCGCACCGCGCTCCCTCGTTCGGAGCGGCATGGACCTCGGCCCCTGGCTGACGACCCACGGCATCACCGTCGTCTCCACCGTGCCCACCCTCGCCGCACTGTGGCCCGCCGAGTCGCTCGAGAACGTCCGGCTGCTGATCTTCGGCGGCGAGGCCTGCCCGCCCGAGCTCGCGGAGCGCCTCGCCGTCGAGGGCCGCGAGGTCTGGAACACCTACGGCCCGACCGAGGCGACCGTCGTCGCCTGCGCGGCACCGCTGGGCGGGCCGGGGCCCGTGCGCATCGGCCTCCCGCTCGACGGCTGGCGGCTCGCGGTCGTCGACGCCGAGGGGAACCGGGTCCCCGAGGGCGGGGTCGGCGAGCTCGTCATCGGCGGAGTCGGACTGGCGCGCTACCTCGACGCCGCGAAGGACGCCGAGAAGTACGCCCCCGCTCCCCTGCTCGGCTGGGAGCGCGCGTACCGGTCCGGCGATCTCGTGCGCTACGAGGCCGAGGGCCTCGTCTTCCAGGGCCGCGCCGACGACCAGGTCAAGCTGGGCGGCCGCCGCATCGAGCTCGGCGAAGTCGAGTCCGCCCTGCAAGCGCTGCCGGGGGTGTCCGGAGCCGCGGCCGCGGTCCGCACCACGGCCGCCGGCAACCAGGTCCTCGTCGGCTACCTCGCTCTCGCCGCGGGCCGCGAGCTCGACCGCGATGCCGCCCTCACGCGGCTGCGCGCGGAGCTCCCGGCCGCGCTGGTCCCTCTGCTGGCCGTCGTCGACGAGATGCCGACCCGCACCTCCGGCAAGGTCGACCGGGCGGCTCTGCCCTGGCCGCTCGCCGAGGCGGCGCCGTCGGACGACGCGCTGGATCCCGAGACCGCCTGGCTCGCCGCCCGCTGGCGCGAGGTCCTGGGCGTCCCCGTCGACGAGCGGGCCGACTTCTTCGATCTGGGCGGCGGCTCGCTCGCCGCCGCTCAGCTCGTCGCCCGGATCCGCGAGCGCGATCCGGAGTTCACCGTCGCCGACGTCTACGCGCACCCGCGCCTCGCCGCGATGGCGGCCGAGATCGCGAGCCGCGCGACCGGCCTCGGCCCCGTCTCCGATCACCGCATCGCGCCCGTCCCCCGGCGGATGCAGGTGCTGCAGACCGTGCTGGGCGCGCCGCTCCTGATCCTGGGAGGCGCGCGCTGGCTCGTCGCCCTGCTGACGGTCTGCTCGCTCCTGGATCTGCTGCCGGGCTTCGGATTCCTGCCCACCGTGTGGCCGGCGGTGCTCGTGCCCGCCTTCGTCCTGCTCTGCACGCCGTTCGGGCGCATGGGCCTCACCGTGATCGCCGCCCGCCTCCTGCTGCGCGGCGTGCGGGCGGGCGATCATCCGCGCGGCGGAGGAGTGCACCTGCGGCTCTGGCTCGCCGAGCAGGTCGCCCACCAGCTCGGCGCCGTGAGCCTGGCCGGTGCCCCCTGGGTCTCGTACTACGCCCGCGCGCTCGGCGCCCGGATCGCCGAGGACGTCGACCTGCACTCCCTCCCTCCGCTGACCGGCATGCTGACGCTCGGCCGGGGCGCCGCGATCGAGCCCGAGGTCGACCTGTCGGGCTACTGGATCGACGGCGACGTCGTGCGGGTCGGAGCCGTCCGCGTCGGCGCGGGCAGCACGGTCGGTGCGCGCAGCACCCTCCTCCCCGGCGCCCGCATCGGCAAGCACGCGCAGATCGAGCCCGGATCGGCCGTCTTCGGACGGGTGCCGGCCGGGCAGCGCTGGGGCGGCTCGCCCGCGCAGCGCCTGGGCAAGGCGAACGCCGGGTTCCCGGACGAGCGGCCGCCCAGGGCGACCGGATGGGTCTGGGCCTACGCGCTCGCGGCGGTGGGCCTCGCCGCCGTGCCGATCCTCTCGTTCGGCGCGGGCGTGGGAGTGGTCGCCGTCGCGGTCCAGGGCTCCGGCACCCTCGCCGAGGCGGTCCCGCGCGCGCTCGCCGCCCTCGTGCCCGCCGTCGCCGTCACGGGAGCCGCGCTCGCGGGTCTCGTGGTCCTCCTCGTCCGCCTGCTGGGCCTCGGCGTCGAGCCCGGCACCCATCCCGTCCGCGGCCGGATCGGCTGGCAGGTCTGGTCGACCGAGCGGCTGCTGGATCAGGCGCGCACGCTGCTCTTCCCGCTCTACTCCGGCCTCTTCACCCCCGTCTGGCTGCGCCTGCTCGGCGCGCGCGTCGGGCACGACGTCGAGGCGTCGACCGTGCTCCTGCTGCCCGCCATGACGACCATCCGCGACGGCGCCTTCCTCGCCGACGACACCCTGGTCGCCTCCTACGCCCTCGGCGGCGGCTGGATGCGCCTCGCCCGAGCCGAGATCGGCGAGCGCGCGTTCCTCGGCAACTCCGGCATGGCCGCTCCGGGGCACACCGTCCCGGCCGGCGGACTCGTCGCGGTCCTGTCCTCGGCCCCGCGGAAGTCCAAGGCCGGCTCCTCCTGGCTCGGCTCTCCTCCGGTGCGCCTGCGCCGGACCGTCGTCGAGGCGGAGGCGGAGCGCACCTTCCGTCCGCCGGCGCGGCTGCGCGTCGCCCGCATCGTCTGGGAGCTGTTCCGCTTCGTCCCCGTCGTCGTCTCGGTGGCGATCGGCTCGGGCGTCGTGGTCGCCCTGCTCGC
The DNA here is from genome assembly GCF_001423055.1 of Rathayibacter sp. Leaf299. Lineage (NCBI taxonomy): Bacteria > Bacillati > Actinomycetota > Actinomycetes > Micrococcales > Microbacteriaceae > Rathayibacter > Rathayibacter sp. Leaf299. Next base: position 1,481,451 of record NZ_LMNT01000001.1, on the reverse strand, counting down.
GCTCGTCGAGTCGTTCGGCGCGATCGTCGCGATGCTGCTGAGCGGAGTCGTGCTGCTGGCCGCCGGAGCGGTGGCCGCCGCCGTCTCCACCGCGGCGAAGTGGCTGCTGATCGGGCGCGTCCGCGCGGGCGAGCATCCGCTCTGGTCCTCGTTCATCTGGCGCAGCGAGCTCGCCGACACCTTCACCGAGATGGTCGCCGCCCCGTGGTTCGCCCACGCGGCCGCCGGCACCCCGGCCCTCGTGTGGTGGCTGCGCAGCCTCGGCGCGCGCATCGGGCGGGGAGTCTGGTGCGAGAGCTACTGGCTCCCCGAAGCGGATCTCGTCGTCCTGGGCGACGGAGCGGCCGTCAATCGCGGGTGCGTCGTGCAGACCCACCTGTTCCATGATCGAATCATGAGCATGGATGCCGTGAGCCTGGACACCGGAGCGACCCTCGGACCGCACAGCGTGATCCTCCCCGCGGCGCGGATCGCCGAGCACGGCACCGTCGGCCCCTCGTCGCTCGTGATGCGCGGCGAGCTCGTGCCGGCGGGAAGCCGCTGGAGCGGCAACCCGATCGGACCGTGGCGCGACGTGCGCGTCGCCGACTACCACGCGCCCGTCGCGTGAGCCCCGCGCAGCTCGGACTCGAGACCGCCGGCGACACCTACGTCCCCGGCATCGGCAACACCGGCTACCGCGTCGAGTCGTACGAGCTCGAGCTCGACTACCGCGTCTCGAGCAACCGGCTCGCCGCCCGCGCTCTGATCCACGCTGTCGCCCTGCAGCCGCTGCGGCGGTTCAGCCTCGACCTCAGCCGTCTGCGCGTGGGCCGGGTGCGCGTCGACGGGCGCCGCGCCCAGCACGCGCAGACGCCGCACAAGCTGCGGGTGACTCCCGAGACGCTGCTGCGCACGGGCGAGCCGTTCGTCGTCGAGGTCGAGTACGGCGGTCATCCGGCTCCGCGCGCGAGCCACTGGGGCGAGCTGGGCTGGGAGGAGCTGACCGACGGCGTCCTCGTGGCCTCGCAGCCGACCGGAGCCTCCACCTGGTTCCCCTGCAACGACGACCCCGCCGACAAGGCCGCCTACCGCTTCCGCATCACCGCCGAGGAGGGCTACGCGGTGGTCGCGAACGGCGTGCTGGTCGACTCGAGCGCGCGATCCGGCCGCAGGACCTGGCTCTACGAGCAACCGGAGCCGACGGCGACCTACCTCGCCTCGGTGCAGATCGGGCGCTACGCCCTGGAGGAGCGCGTGCTCGCGGGCGTCCCCGTCACGATCGCGCGTCCTGCGGCGCTCGCCTCGCGCTCGTCGCGCGACTTCGCTCCGCTCGGCGCGATGCTCAAGCTCTTCCAGAGGCTCTTCGGCCCGTACCCGTTCGCGCGGTACTCCGTCGTCGTGACCGCTGACGATCTCGAGATCCCGCTCGAGGCTCAGGGCATGGCCGTCTTCGGCGCGAACCACGTCGACGGGCGCAGCGGATCGGAGCGGCTGATCGCCCACGAGCTCGCCCACCAGTGGTTCGGAAACAGCGTCGGCGTCGCGCGGTGGCGGCACATCTGGCTCAACGAGGGCTTCGCCTGCTACGCGGAGTGGCTCTGGTCGGAGCAGGCGGGCGGGCCCTCCGCCGACTCCCTCGCCCGCCGTCACCACGCCCTCCTGCGGGCTCAGCCCGAGGATCTCGTGCTCGCGGACCCGGGCCCCGTCTCGCTCTTCGACGATCGCGTCTACAAGCGCGGGGCGCTCACCCTGCACGCCCTGCGGCTGCACGTCGGCGACGAGCCGTTCTTCGCTCTCGTGCAGGAGTGGACGCGCCGGCACGCCCACGGCGCGGTCACCGACGAGGACTTCCGGGAGCTCTGCACCGAGCTGCTGCCGGCCGGGATGGACGAGCTGCTCGACACCTGGCTCCTCGACGAGGAGCTGCCCGCGCTACCGGCCCGCTGACACCAGCGAGTCGGCGAGCGCGTCGGAGTGCTCGCGCCGCCAGCCAATGATCGGACCGGTGCCGCGCCCCTCGACCGGGCCCAGCGCGACGCTGACGCGGAACGCCGGGTCGAGCCGCGGCTCGGCCAGCCGGAACCGCACGCCGTCGATCCGGGCCTCCGCCGCGATCCGCGACTCGTGGATGAGGACACGGTGCGGATCGACCTCGAGGCCGCGCCCGTCGGCCTTCAGAACCGCCTCGATCCGCGTCCAGTGCAGGATCGGATCGGCCGGCCGGGCCGCCCCGACCCAGAACGGCGCTCCCGCGACGCGGGTGATCTGCGCACCGCGCTCGGCGGACCCGGCCGCCGGTTCGATGTCGACCCCGACGACGCCCGCGCTGCTCGCAGCGACGACCACCGCTCCGGCGCAGTGCGCGACGCTGACCGACAGGGTGGCGAGGAGCGGATCCGCACCCTCGAGCCGCGGGCGTCCGTGCGGTCCCGAGCAGCCCGCGCAGCACGCGACGACGTCGATCCCGGAGGCGCTCCCGCCGGTGAGCTCCGCGGCGAGCATCCGGAGCAGCACGCGCCCGAAGACGAAGCGCTCGGCGACGGAGGCGGCCGCCGTCGCCTCGTAGCGCTCCCGCTCCGCCGCGGTCAGCAGCGGCAGCAGGCGCTCGGCGTCGAGCGTCTGCTCGTCCAGCGCGAGCCAGCGCAGGTGCACCCCCGGCAGGTCGTGACCGTCGTCCCGGCCGACCGCCGGTCGCGGCGCTCCCGCCGTGTCCGTCCCCCTCATGCGTCCCCCTCAGAACCGTCGCGCGGGGGCGATGTGCTCGCCCCGCTCGTAGACCTCGCTCGCCGGTCCCACGATCAGGGGATCCGGTCCGTGCGCTCCGACGACCTCGTCGTCGCGTCCGTCGTACTCGTACAGGCTCAGCACGTGCCGCATGGCCTCGAGCCTCGCCCGCTTCTTGTCGTTGCTCTTCACGACCGTCCACGGAGCGTCGTCCGTGTCGGTCGCGGCGAGCATCGCCTCCTTCGCCGCCGTGTAGTCGTCCCACTTGTCGAGCGAGGCGAGATCCATCGGCGAGAGCTTCCACTGCCGCACCGGGTCGATCATCCGGATCGTGAACCGCGTACGCTGCTCCTCCGCCGACACCGAGAACCACAGCTTGACGAGGTCGATGCCGTCGCCGGCGAGCATGCTCTCGAAGAGCGGCGTCTGCCGGATGAACTCGTCGTACTGCTCCGGGGTGCAGAACCCCATCACGCGCTCGACTCCGGCGCGGTTGTACCAGGAGCGGTCGAACAGCACGATCTCGCCCGCGGCGGGCAGGTGCGAGACGTAGCGCTGGAAGTACCACTGCGTCGCCTCCCGCTCGGTCGGCTTCTCGAGAGCCACGACCCGGGCCCCGCGCGGGTTCAGGTGCTCGGTGAACCGCTTGATCGTGCCGCCCTTGCCGGCGGCGTCGCGCCCCTCGAAGACCACGACGAGCCGGCGTCCGTGCTTCTTGATCCAGTTCTGCAGCTTGAGCAGCTCGATCTGCAGCAGCCGCTTGCCCGCCTCGTACTCCTCGCGCGACATCCGCTCGTCGTAGGGGTAGCCCTCGCGCCAGGTGTCGATGCGCGTGCCGTCGCGGTGCAGCAGCACGGGATCGTCGTCGTCCTCGTCGAGCACGACGAGGTCTCGGGCGTCGTCGGGGGTCAGGGCGCGGAGGAGCTCGGGGTCGACGCGAGCGGTCTCGGAGGCGGCGGTCACGCGCCGACGGTAGACGCCTCCGGCGACGCGGGAGTGAACGGCCGGTGTCCTGGTGCGCCGTCCGGGCCGGACGTACCCTCGTCGCATGTGCCGGAACATCCACACGCTCCACAACTTCGAGCCCGCCGCGACCGACGACGAAGTGCACGCCGCCGCCCTCCAGTACGTGCGCAAGATCAGCGGCACGACGAAGCCGTCGAAGGCGAACCAGGAGGCGTTCGACCGCGCCGTCGCCGACATCGCGCACATCACGGGGCACCTCCTCGAGGACCTCGTGACGGCCGTGCCGCCGAAGGACCGCGAGGTCGAGGCGGCGAAGGCGCGCGAGCGCTCGGCGAAGCGGTTCGCGTCCGCCTGAGCCTCAGGCCGTGAAGGCGGCGGGCGGCAGGTCCGTCTCGCCGGCTTCGACCGCGTCCACGATGCGGGTCGCGACGGCGTCCGGAGCGAGACCAGCCCCGAACCGCGGTGCCTCGCCCGCGAGAGGATGCTGCGACAGCTCGGTCTCGGTGTGACCCGGCCGCGCGTCGATCAGCAGCACTCCCGCCTTCTTGTACTCGCGTGCCGACGCCGTCACGAACGAGTGCAGTGCCGCCTTGGAGGCGGAGTATGCGGCGAGGCCGGCCGTGGGCGCCTCGGCGACGACTCCGCTGATCGTGACCGCGAACGGCTCGCGGCCCTCGGAGGCCGAGGCCGCCAGAGGAGCGAAAGCGGCGGTCAGCACACGGATCGGCGCCAGAACGTTCACCTCCATGAGCTCCTCGAGGACGGTCTCGTCCAGCTCGGCCGAGGGCCCGAAGGCGACGACGCCCGCCGCGATCACGACGCCGTCGAGCCGCCCGTGGCGCTCGAGCGCCTCGGCGATCAGCCGAGCGGGTGCGTCCTCCCCGCGGAGATCGGCGACCAGCGGCTGCTCCCCGAGGGCCGCGTCGTCCCGTCCGCTGCGGAGGACGCGGGCGCCGCGGGCCTCCAGCTCGTCGGCGAGCAGCCGGCCGAGCCCTCCCGAGGCACCGAGGACCAGGATGACCGCGTCGTCGAATCTGCTCATGCCCGGAGCCTAGCCAGCGGATCTGGCGCAGATCGGCACTTCCGCGACCGTCTCCCGCGCCCCTAGCCTTGTCGCCATGCCTCGACCCGAGACCAGTACTGTGCTGCGCACCCTCGTCGAGATCCTCGAGGACCCGGCGCCGATCAACCCCGGCCACGCCCAGCACGTCTCGGAGCTGATCCACGAGGTCCTGGCCGAGGACGCGCCGACCGGAGGCAGCCCCCTGCCCCTCGCCGCCCTCGCCCTCGAGGACCCGTCGGTGGAGGATCCCGCGCTGTGAGCGCGACGGCGGCTTCTCCTCGACGGCATCTCAGCCGATCAGATAGGCGAAGCCGCGCCCGGTCGCGGCGACCTGCCTGACGAAGACGACCGCCCGGTGCAGGAAGTCGAGCACGTACTCGTCCTCCTTCCCGGCGCCTGATTCCGAGGTCAGCTCGTCCTGAAGCGCCACTAGGTCCGCCGCGATGAGGGGGACCTCGTCAGGTGTGATCGCTCGCGACCACGAGATCCAGCCGAGGTCGACCGGCGTGACTCGACCTTCGAACATGCGATGACTCGGACGAGCAATGGAGTGTGCGCTCGCCGGTGCTGTCAGGGCCTGCAGGGCGGACCAGGCCTTGTCCAGGTAGAGCATCTCGGACTTCGGCACCGATTGGACGGGGTCGGTGACAGCGGACATCGCGCCCGGCGGGAGACCCCACGCATCGGCGAGGGGATCGGCGGAGATGACGCTCCGAGGATCGGCGAGGGCCGACTCGGTCGCGTCCGCGTCGAAGGTGTAGGCGTAATAGCGGATTCCCATGCGACGAGCGTGCAGTGCTCGGTCGGCGGACTGTGAACGACGAGACGGTTCTGTGGAGGATCCGGTCATCGGGTCCCCCCGGGAGGACGTGAGTTCCCGCCCGTGTCCGACCTCATCGGTAGACTTTCCGGGCTGAGACGAAGGGGGCTCCGGTGCAGCAGGACTCGACGGCCGCGGCCGGCTGGTACGCCGACGGCGACGGCACGCTGCGCTGGTGGGACGGCGAGCGCTGGACCGATGCACGGAAGTCCGCCACCGACGGAGCCTCGCCTCGCGTCCTCGACGGCGCTCCGGCTCACTACCGGCTCCCGAACGCCGACGGCGCCGCCACCGTCGACGTCGTCGGCGAGTCCGACCGCCTCGAGGAGATCGCCGCCGTGCTCGGACGGACCCTGAAGAAGGACGAGCGCCACGAGCAGCGGATCGACGTCCAGCTCGTTCCCGAGTCGGACCGCCCCGGCGACCCGACCGCCGTCTCCGTGCGGGCCGCGGGCCGGGTCATCGGCTACCTGCCCGACTCCGCCGCCTACCAGCCCCGGCTGGCGCGCATCACCGCCAGCGGAGTGGTGCCGACCACGGCTGGGCAGCTGACCGCGACGCGGACGAGCCGCGGACTGCGCGCCTCCGTCCGCCTCGCCCTCGTCGACGCCGAGCTGATCGCCCCCGCGAACACGCCGCCGCCGACGCCCTACTCGCTCATCCCCTGGGGCCGCGGCCTCCAGGTTCTCCGCGAGGACGAGCACTTCGCGCAGCTCGTCGACGTCCTGCCCGGCGGCGGACGCGGCCTCGTGATCGTGACTCTCCATCCGCTCGACGACCGCATCGAGATCCGACTCGACGGCTCCCGCGTCGGCGAGCTCTCCCCCGCCGTCTCGCAGCAGTTCGCGCCGACCGTCCGGCACCTGCAGAGCCTCGGCCTGACCGCCGCCGCCCACGCCGCCCTCCGCAGCTCCCCGCTCCAGGCGGAGCTGACCCTGCAGGCCGCGCGCGCCTCCGAGCTGCCGGAGCACTGGGTCGACGGCCCGCCGGTCGTGCTGCCCCCGCTGGTGCCGGTGGCCGCGTTGTACGACCTGCCCGCCGCGTATGTGAAACCGCTGCGACCCACGCCGCTGACCTCGGAGGAGGCCGCCCGCGCGACGCGTCGGCTGGTCGCCTGGATCGTCGTCGGCACGTCCGTCCTGGTCGGTCTCTCGAGCTGGTTCATCGGGGACGTCCTGAACTGAGGGCGGCTCGTCGCTGTTCGCGAGGCTCCTCGGAAGCGGACCGCGCGCGTTGCGCCGCGACTCGGGGGTCGACCGACCGGCTGGCTACGCTGGTCTCATGCGCTCCGGGGAGGGGGTGCCGGACGAGGGGGCTCTTGGGTGGACGGATCAGAGGCGACCGACTGGATCTCGGCTCTCGCGACGATCGGAGCCCTCGGCGCAGCCGTCTGGGCGGTCGTCGTCTCCCGCCGACTCCATCGCGTCGAGACGGACCGCGATGCGGTCTCGGCGGAGCGGGCGAAGCGCGAGCAGGCATCCGGGATCGCCGCCTGGTGCGTCGGCAGGTCCGCGGAGGACGAGCGACAGCGCCGCGGACTGCTCCTGCACAACAGCTCGGACGCCCCGGTGTTCGAGGTCGAGGTGAACAGCACCTACGCACCGCGCAAGTCGCACGAGCCTCAGCGGTTGGCTCCGCTCCGACTCGCGATCCTGCCTCCCGGCGACTACGTCGTCTTCGGCGACACCACATACCCCTGGACCCTGCCCGTCGAGCGGACCGCCCGATCGGAGGAGGCCGTCCCCATCATGAACAACCCGGGCTGGACCGTCACCGAGATGTCCTTCCGCGACGCCCACGGCCTCCGTTGGCGCCGGACGGGCGGCTCGCTGCACGAGGTCACGACCACGTCGTGAGGGCAACGATGCCCGGCCGCAGGTTCGGTCGGGCCGACGGCCTCGATGCCGAGACGAGCGAGCCGGTTCAGCCCCGACTCTGTCCCCCGGTCTCCTCGAGCATGCCGAGCGCCACGGCATCGTCGTGCTGATGTCGGCGGAGGACGCCCGCGCGACCCGCCGACTGGTCGCCTCGATCGTCGTCGGCACGCACCTCCTGGTCGCCCAGTCGAGCTTCATCCTCGCCGACGTTCTGCACCGAGTGAGATCACGTTGCACCGAGTGAGCTCACGCGTCCGGATCCGGCGATCAGCCGAGCGCATGCGTCCAGCTGCCGAGCTTCCCGGCGCTCTCCTCCGCGGGCACCGCTCCAGTGGCGACGCCGATCACGAGGTCGTACGCCTCATCGTCCGGCGCGTCGAGATCGAGCCCGTTCAGCCCGAGGAAGACCACGGCCGAGAGCCAGCCGAGCCGCTTGTTCCCGTCGACCAGCGGATGGTTGCGGACGATCGACTCGAGGAGTACCGCTGCCTTCAGATGGATGCCCGGGTAGGCCTCGCGGCCGTAGAGCGAGGACTGCGGTCGGTGAGCGGCGGAGTCGAGGAGTCCGAGATCGCGCACCGACGCTACTCCGAGGTCCTCGGCGATCGCGAGCAGATCCTCGAGTCCGAGGTAGCGCACTACTGGGCGAGCCGGTCGAGCAGCGCCGCGTACCGCTCGCGCCCGCGGGACGAGAGCTCGGCGACATCTGCCCGCTGCACTCGGCGATCCGCCGCCTCGAGGATCGCGCGCACCGTCGCCTCCTGCTTGCTGATGCCCTGCGAGTCGGCGAGAGCCGCGAGGGCGCGCTCCTGCTCGTCGGTCAGCCTCAGTGTCATCGCCATGCGTCGATGATACCAGCGTGATACCACGCCGCACTCAGCAGCCCGCTGCGGATGCCGTCGCCGCGCCCACACTCCGGCTCGTGGATACAGCTCCGGCTCGCAAGAATCCTCGGATTCTGCGAGCCGAAAGCGGTTCGACGAGCCGGAGCCCGACTACACGTTGAAGCGGAACTCCACTTCGGTACGTCGTCATGCAACACTTGGCCCATGACCCGCGCCGCCCTGTACCTCCGCATCAGCCTCGACCAGACCGGTGAGGGTCTCGGTGTGCAGCGCCAGCGCGAGGATGGCGAGAGGATCGCAGCAGCACGAAAGTGGACCATCGTCGAGACCTACATCGACAACAGCATCTCGGCATCGAAGCGCACTGTCCGGCGCCCCGAGTACGACCGCATGGTGCAGGACTTCGAAGCAGGGCGCTTCGACGCGTTGATCGTCTGGGACCTCGACCGCCTCACCCGACAGCCGAGGCAGCTCGAAGACTGGATCGACGCAGCCGAGGAGCGCGGGCTCCTCATCGTCACGAGCAACGGCGAAGCCGACCTCTCTACCGACGGAGGGCGCATGTACGCCCGAGTCAAGGCGGCAGTGGCCCGAGGCGAGATCGAGCGCACCAGCGCCCGCCAGACTCGCGCGAGCCTCCAGCGATCCGAGCAGGGGAAGCTGCCCCGCGGTGTTCGGCTGACCGGCTACAGCACCCGCGGTGAGGTCATCGAGGAGGAGGCCACCGTCGTGCGCAGGATCTTCTCCTCCTTCAACTCGGGCGACTCCATCAAGGGAATCGCGGACGCGCTCACCGCCGAGGGCGTCTCTCCTCGGCACAGCAGCTCGACCTGGCACAGCAGCTCGGTGCGGACCATCCTGACGAATGCCGCCTATGCGGGCCACGTCGTCTACCGGGGCGCCCGTACGGGGCAGAAGGGGACCTGGACTCCCCTCGTCTCGGAGGCAGCCTTCGACGCGGCACAGCGCCGCCTGGAGGACCCCCGCCGCAAGCTCAACCGCGAGGGCACCGCACGTAAGCACCTCGGCTCAGGACTGTTCATCTGTGGTGAGTGCAAGCGGCCTCTTCAGAGCAACGGGCCGAGGTACTGGTGCCGTCTCGGCGGGCACATCACTCGCTCCATGGCCCCCATCGACCAGCACGTCCGAAACATCATCTCCGAGCGTCTCAGCCAGCCAGACGCAGCCTCTCTCTTCGTCACCACCGATGACCATGCAGCACGTGGCCTGGATGCTGAGGTCGAGGCCCTCCGAGGACGTCTCGCAACCATCGAGGACGACTACGACTCGGGCACCATCGACGGGCGCAGGTACGGCGTTGCCAGCGCCAAGGTCACGGCTAAGCTCGAAGACGCCGAGAGGCGTCGAGCAGCTCTTCTGGAGGATGACACCCTCCGCAGCATCCTCGGCACGCAGAGCCCAGCCGAAGCCTTCCTGACGGCACCACTAGATGTGCAGCGTGCCATCATCGCCGCACTCGTCTTCGTGAGGATCCTGCCCGCACCGCAGGGGCGGCGGGGCTTCGACCCGAGCACAGTCATGGTCCTCTGGCGTCGCACTCGCTTCGACCAGGACCCCGAGCACGGCACGCCCGTCATCACCGAGGAGGCACAGCGGGTGCTGGAGTCGCTCTCCTCGTGAAGGGTGTATGTGCTAGTGACACCCTTCCCTCTCGGTACAGAGCTTGATACAATGGACCCGAGTCCGTGAGAAGACCACAAGGCCCCCGGAAGCTGTTCTCCTTCAGCACCGGGGGCCTTCTTCATGCCTCAGAACAAGATTCGAGGGCGAAAAGAAGAATCTTGGACATAAGCGGTTGACATATGACAACTCCTCTCTGGGAAAGAGCCCTGAGAAGCACTCCTCATCAGCACTCATGCCTTGTATGGGTCTTGACCAGGTGGATATGATCCTTCTAGTAGTTCTAGCGAGCCCCAGGGCTCTCTGTTCTAGAAGTTCTAGTACGACCGCCTCAGGGCGGGAGAGCTTCTAGAAAGTTCTAGTGGGCCACCTCTGTGCCCGTCTTCTCACACTCACGAAAGTCTTCTCACCATGCCTCGTCTTGCCTCACCCGCTCAGGTGCAGCTCGTGTCCGATCTCGTCGTGCAGCTCGGGTTCATCCCGAACACGGACGAGGCCATCAGTGCCTTCAAGGAGCACGCCAACACTCAGGAGCGCAAGGCTCCCGGCAGTGTGGCGAAGTCCATCGACAAGCACATGGCTACTCGCAAGGCTCGTCGCCTCGTCGCCACTCCCGCGCAGATGACTACGCTCCGTGCTCAGGAGAAGAAGCTGAAGGTGTCCACTCCCCTCAGCGGTGCCGACCTGGACATCGAGAAGGCGAACCAGGCCATCAAGAAGTACCAGGCCAGGCTGGACGCACAGCCCGCAGGTGCCCCTGTAACGGGCGGGAAGACCAACGAGCAGCACAAGTCTGAGTTCGATGCCCTGCGCCAGCAGAAGGCCACTCAGTCCAGTGCCAAGAGCATCCCTGAGCTGTACGCGGCGCTGAACATTCCGACTCCCGAGGAAAAGATCGAAGCCGAGAAGATGAAGCGCGGCTACCTGCCCGACGACAACGTGTCGGACTTCGACGAAGAGGACATGTCCGAGTTCCTCTACGGCTCTCTCGACTAGACTGAGACCATGACCGCGCCGTACTCCTTCCGCCTGATCTTCAGGCTGGATGAGGTGCACCGTCGCTACATGATGTACCTGGATCAGGTGACCAAGGACGAGGATGCTGCACTCCGTCGTGAGCTTCAGCTCTTCGAATGCTTGTCCAAGATGGAGATGCTGCACAAGCAGCTTGGCGAGCAGCTAGCACGAGAGCGTAGTCAGGTCACTCTCTCGGCATAAAAGTAGAAATGCAGGGCCCTTGTACTAGGAATGGTATAAGGGTCCTTCTCCTGTTAAGCTTCAGGCATGTCTTCTCCTCGTCTCTCACAGCTCGCCGCTACTGCCGCGAATGCCCGCGCCAACCGCCTTCTCTTCACTGCACTCAACATCCACGATGAGGCAGAGAAGAATCAGAAGATCGAAGATGCTGCCATCGATCTCATCCTCGAACACGGGGCCAAGCTCATCCACCTGAAGATGAGTCCCAAGCAGATCGAGGCCTCTCTCGCCCACGGTGCCAAGCTCGCGCAGCCGGACGAGGAAGCGACCTCTCTCCTCGCAGCCGCAGTCAGTGGAGTCAAGCGCGGACTGGGCAAGTAGTACCCACTCATGTCCAGGCACCACACCCAGCAGCAGTGGTCGAAGCACAGCCCCAAGCTGAGGGCCATGATCGCTCCCTCACTCCCGAGGCTGTGCATCAACGGGTGTGGCAAGCCAGTCCTTCGCTCGGACAAGTGGCACGTCGGCCACATCGTTGGAGCTGAGCACGGTGGTAAGCCCGTGCTCTCGAACGTGGGACCAGCGCACGCCAAGTGCAACACCAGTGACGGTGGCAAGAGAGGCGCAGCCATCACGAACGCAGCTCGACGCAAGAGCCACATCCGACACGGGAATTGGTAGACGATGCCGCTCGAACTCGCATCAACTCGAACTTCTTTTGACACATCGTCCGTACCCTCGCCCGCCGTCAGCACAACTTCTATCTACTGGCCCGGATCGAGCTGGGAAGAGTGGCGAGACAGCGGGATTGCGCCCCTTCATCAGTCGGCTCTGTCGGATTCAGCCGAGGGTCGAGCGCAGTTCGAAGAGGGAGCACGCCTGACCGGTGTGGGCACCATCCGCGGGATGGATGTGCTCTATCCGCAGCAGCTCAGATTGGCGGATGTCTGCAACAACGTGGACAGCAACTTCATCGGCATCCTCCAGCCGAGGCGCTCCGCCAAGACCTCCAGCCTCCTCGCACTCGCGATGGGGCGGTGCTCGATGATCGACGACTACAGGGTCGCCTACGTCATGCTCACGACCGGCAAGAAGGCTCGGGACCGGTTCAACGATGGACTCGTGAAGCCGCTAGAGCGCGTGTACCCGGATCCCAAGTCATCGCCCGTGAAAATCTATCGAGGGTCCGGCATGGAGAAGCTCGACTTCACCAACGGCTCCATCCTCCAGATCCTCTCTCCGAACGGTGCGGCATTCCGTTCCGAGAGCTACGACCTCATCATTCTTGATGAGGGTGGAGAGGCCGACGAGGAGATGGGTGACGACGTGCTCGCTGGAGCGCTGAGCACGATGGACACCCGCCCGGATGCACAGATCATCGTGGCAGGCACCGCGGGCACTTTCCGGAAGGGACAGATCCTCTACGAGGCTCTCCTCTCAGGACGGGCTGGGAAGGCACGTGCGGGCATCCTGGAGTACGCAGCGCCAGAGACGACTACGGATGCGGATCTCCAGGATGAGGACGGAGAGAAGTGCTGGCAGAAGGCACGTCCTCTCGTGGAGAGGTCTCACCCCGGTGTCGGCTTCCTCACCCGCATCGAGGTCGTGGAAGAGCGCTTCGAGAAGCTGAAGCTCTCGCAGTTCAAGGAGGAATATCTCAGCATCTTCGGAGACATCGGCACGGCATCCGGCGCCCTCGACTTCGACACCTGGACCACCCTCGGCACCGATGAGGAAGCAGACATCCCCAAGCGCTTCACCATGGCCGCAGCGGTGCATCCGGACCAGACCTTCACGGCTATCGCCATCGCGTGGCGGGTCAATGGAGTGGCGCACATCGCAGTGCGTGAGCACCGCCCCGGCGTGGCCTGGCTTGGACAGTCGGTCAAGGCGAACTACCTGGCGACGAAGATGGCCACCGCCGTCGATAGTCAGGGCCCTATCACTGTCGAGACGGAGGCCATGCTCCGCATGCGCCCCAAGCCCAAGCTCATCGTGCAGACCATGCACAACATCACCACCGCCGCAGCTCTCCTGGCCAAGGAGGTCGAGACCAAGAATCTCGTCCACTACAAAGATGACGTGCTCGATTCCGCCGTCCGAGTCGCTGGCAAGCGGAACATCGGTGACCGAGGCAAGTGGGCCTTCTCCCGCGGTGATTCTCCCGAGAACGACATCACGGCTCTCGAAGCAGCGGCAATGGCTCTTCGCCAGTACGACACCATGCCGACTGGCCCCGCTCGAAAGATGATTGTTGTAGGTGGATGACCATGGCCCGACTTGACCGCAGTTCCGAGACCATCGTCGTCTACTGCCCCTACTGCCCTCAGTACACGAGGCTCTTCATGAAGATCGATGAGTTCGCCGCTCACCGTGAGGCTTGTGCTCATGAGAACGCCCACCACCCGGAATCGAAGTCGGCAAAGAATGCACGTCGCTTCTTCGAGAAGAAGGCCGCTTGATTCATACCTAAGTCTCCACACTTGTACATGTGGGACTTCTTTCGGCATTCAAGCGTGACAGCATCAGCTCTGTCGTCGCTTCACCGAAGCCTCTTCTGTCTCCGTGGGCTGACGCTTCGCATCTCGAACAGGTCGCCTTCTCCGAGCTGATCGGTCCCGTCAACGGTGAGCTTCCCGTTACCCGGGCTCTTGCCATGAGCATCCCGGCTGTGGCCGCAGCTCGTCGGCTCCTCATCTCGAAGATCGCGGGACGTCCGCTCCGTGCTCTGAATGCCGATGGCTCTCTCGTCGCGAATCAGCCGACGTGGCTCTATCGGTCGAATTCAACTTCTGGCATCTCTCCGTGGCACCGCATGGCGGCGACCATCGACGACATCCTGTTCTACGGCTGGAGCCTCTGGGCGACCGAGCGCGGAGCGGATGGCCTTCTTCTCGACGCCGTACGAGTCCCGATGGACGAATGGACCACCGACCAGGACGGCCACATCCTCGTGCACGGGGAGATCGTCAAGGACGACAAGAGCGTCATCCTCATCCCGGGTGACGGCTCGTCTCTCCTGGCCGACAATGCCGACGCTCTCCGCTCCGCTAGAAACATGGAGCAGACGTGGAGCAGCCGCGTGCGCTCTCCCATCCCGCTCCTCGAAGTGCACGACCTCAGCGAAGAGGGCATGAGTCAGCCCGAGGCCGAGGAGTACGTCAAGAACGTCGCCAAGGCTCGACAGAACCCCGACGGTCAGGCGGTCATCTACACGCCGTCCACCATTCAGCTCATCACCCATGGCGAGAAGGCCACCGACCTCTTCGTCTCCGGACGCAATGAGAGCCGCCTGGACATCGCCGGGATCCTTGGTCTCCCGGCCTCCCAGATTGACGCCTCGCAGGCTCAGGCCTCCCTGACCTATGCGACTCAGCAGAGCGAGCAGGACGCGCTCACAGACCGCCTCAGCGCCTGGACCGAGCCCATCGAGGCCCGCCTGAGTCTCGACGACGTAGTGCCCCGTGGCACGCACGTGGCCTTCGAGTTCAGCGCCTCCACGCTCTCCACCGGCACTCCCCGAGAGGACTAGCCATGACCATCGCCAAGATCGAAGCAGGCACGCTGAAGGCCAACGCAGAGGCCCGTGTCGTCTCGGGTCTCCTCTTGCCCTTCGGTGAGGTCGGCACGACCAACCTCGGCAAGTTCAGCATCGCCAAGGGGGCCATCACGATCCCCGAGGACGTAGAGGTCCTGAACGCCAACGTGCAGCACGACTCCGAGTCTCCGGTCGGTCGGTTCCTGTCCGCCGTCGAGACCGACTCCGGCATCGTCGCCAGCTTCTCCGTGGGCAAGAACCCGGAGGGCGACACGCTCCTCGCAGAGATCGCGGACGGCTCCCGCTCGAAGCTCTCCGCCGAGGTCAAGAACATCGTCCTTCGCGCCGGTGTGGCCGTCTCTGGAGTCCTCTTCGGCGCCGCCTTCGTCACCGAGGGTGCGTTCCCGAGCGCAGCGCTCATGGCGGCAGACGTAGGCGGGGAGCCCGTGACGACCGAGGAGAAGTTCTCGGACGAGTACACGGACGCCGACGGCAAGACCTTCCTCCGTCAGGGCACCCGCAAGACCGTCATCGACGGCGACAAGACCACCATCACCGAGGTCATCGAACTGACCGAACCCAAGCCGGACGACGCTCCGGAGAACGAGGAGACCGACGTGTCTGCCACTGTCCCGAGCACCCTCCAGGCTGGCGCCCCCAAGCCCGCCGAGAAGATCGACGCCAACTCCCTCTTCGCCGCCGTCATCGCGGCCAAGGACTCGACCGACCCGTCGCTCCTCGCGGCGCTCGCGGATATCAAGTACGACAGCGCCGGTGCTCCCGGACTCACGGTCGCTCAGCCCGCGTTCGTCGGTGAGCTGTGGGCTGGTCGTGGCTTCCAGCGCAAGGTGATTCCCCTGCTGTCTAGCGGGACCCTGACGGGCCTGAAGTTCACCGGCTGGCGTTGGAACGTCAAGCCCGAGGTCGGCGTCTGGACGGGTAACAAGAGCGAGCTTCCGACCAACACCCCGACGGTCACCCCGTACACCGGCACCGCTCAGCGCTTCGCCGGAGCGTGGGACATCGCCCGCGAGTACACCGACTTCAACACCCCGGAGAACGCGGAGTTCATCGCCTCGCTGACCCGGGCCATGGTCGACAGCTACGCCATCAAGTCCGATGCCTACGCGCTCGCGCAGATCCTCTCCAGCGCGACCACCGCGGTCCTCGGCACGGGCGTCCCGGCCACGGTCAACCCCGGCATCGCCAAGCTCGTGCGCGGTTCGCTCCGTGTCATCGCCGCCGACGCCACGCCGTCCTTCGCCCTCGTCGCGCCCGACGTGTACGAGCAGATCCTCTGGACCCCGGAGCAGGCGGGGCTGAAGTTCCTCAGCCAGGCCATGGGTCTGGAGGAGGGACAGATCGAGTCCTTCAAGGTCGTCCCGCACACCGGCCTTGCGGCGGGTCAGGCGCTCGTGGGTGCCAAGGAGGCGGCGACCGCGCTGGAGCTGGGCACGACCCCGATCCGCGTCTCGGCTGTCGACCTCGCCAAGGGTGGCTACGACGAGGCCGTGCACGGCTACATCGGCGTCAAGATCGACCTCCCCGGCGCGCTCCAGCTCGTCACCAACAACGCCTAGCCGGCCCCGCACCACCGACCCAGAAAGGAGCGAGCGCGATGCACTACACAGTCAATGACATCCCGGCCGAGGTGCTCGTGCTCGCTCCTGAGCGGGACGGTGAGCCGCTGGACCTGGAGCCCTTCGATGGGGCTGAGGTCACCCTCCTGGACCCGGCTTACACGCCCGTCCAGACGTCGGGCTTCGTCGCCTCCGTCGACCAGGACAGCATCACGCTCGAATGGCCCGAGGAGGCCGTGCTGACCTCTCCCGGGGTCTGGCGCATCGTCCCTGTGCTCGTGTCCCAGAACGGCCCCAGGCTCTCCCTGAGCCCGGTTCCCGTCGTGGTGGAGCAGCTCTCCGGCTGGCACTCCCTGGCCTCGGCAAGGGCCTCTGAGTGGGCCGACGCGCCCCTCGATGACGTGCAGCTCTGGACCGTTCTCGAGGCCGCTCGTGAGCAGTGCGAGGAGTTCGCTCCCGCCTACTCCGGACCGGTCCCCATCCGCTACCGGCAGGCGCAGCTTGTCCAGGCACGGGCGCTCTGGCAGTCGGTCAAGTCGAACGGTCAGAGCCAGATCGGTGGAGAGGGCTTCGCGGTCACCGTCTTCCCGATGGATTGGTCCGTCAAGAAGCTCCTCCGCCCGCTCCGAGGAAGGCCGGTCGTCACATGAGCACCGTGCGTGCGCAGCTCTCCGACCTTCTGAAGCCGCTCCTGCCCAAGGGCTGGGTCATCATCCCCGAGCAGCGGGACCCGGGCGTCATCACCAAGACGACCGTGCTCCTGAAGCAGGACAAGATCTCGAAGCTCCCGGCGTCGCCCATCGGCTCGCTCCAGACGAGCTTCATCCTCACCATCGTCACCCCGCACATCGACACCACTCGGGCCGAGGACGACCTCGACGACTCGGTGCTCGAACTCACCACGGCTCTCGACTCCCTCAACGGGGTCGATTGGACCGAGGCGCAGAAGGTCGGCGCAGGCGAGTACCTGGGCTACGACATCTCCCTTTCGATCATCACCAAGAAGGACTGATCCCCATGGCCAACATCGCAGCCACCCCGTTCGTGCTCCGGAACCTCGTGCTCCGCGTCGCCGCCGACAACTTCGAGAAGAGCGTCTCGGGCGTCACCTTCACCCCGGCGACCTCCAGCGTCACCTGGCAGGGCGGCACCCCCGACGCCTCCTACACGATGCCCGGTACGACCACCTGGAGCGTCACGATCGATTACGCGCAGGACTGGGCAGCGGCCACCAGCCTCAGCCGCCTGCTGTTCGACAACGACGGTGTGGTCAAGAACATCCAGTTCATCCCCATCAACGGCGGACCGGGCTTCAAGGCCGACGTCATCCTCGTCCCCGGTCCCATCGGTGGCGCGGTCGGTGCAGCCGCAGCGGCCAGCGTCACGCTCGGTGTGCAGGGCAAGCCCACCGCCATCACCGCCGTCACGCCGTAGTCGTGTTCCGGATCGACGTCTTCGGATCCCGGGAGTTGCAGGCCGCGCTCCTGGGTGTCCGAGGCGCCGAGAAGGCAGTGCAGGCGAACATCCGCAAGGCGACCAAGGCCATTGGCATGCCCGAGTGGAAGAAGGCCGTGGCCGAGCAGGCGGAGACCCGGCTCGAACACCGAGTCCTCGTCGACACGGCACGGCTCTCCGTCTCCAACCAGAACGTGCGCCTCAGCTCAGCGAGCGTTGGCCGTGCTCTCTCCGGTGGGCTGAAGCCGAGCGAGTCCTACGCCGCGGTCGAGTTCGGTGCTAACCGTCAGGCCAAGAACACCTACACGGCGACCTCCTCGAAGGGGAAGACCTACTCGGTCACCCGGCGCACAAGAGCGCAGCTCCGGCCTCAGCGTCGGAAGGGCTACGCCGTGTACCCGGCAGCTCAGCGGATGATTCCGCGCTTCGCCGCCTTGTGGGTCCAGGTCGTAGTGAAGACATTCCACGACGCAATCGAAGGGAAGTGATCTCGTGGCCAAGGGCATCAGCATCGACATCCTCGCCAACACGCGAGACTTCCAGCGTGGCGTGAAGGACGTAGCCCGAGGGCTCGACGACACCGCCGACAGCCTCAACGACCTCACCCGCGACGCGGACCGCTCAGGCCGTGGCATCGGGGACGGGCTCTCCGACGGTGTGCAGGACGGCACCCGGGATGCCGAGCGCTCGGTCGACCGGCTGACCGACGCCATCGACGACAGCGCCAGGGACGCGGACCGCACCGGTCGCAAGATCGGGGACGGACTCTCCGACGGCGTGAAGGACGGGACCAAGGACAGCGAGCGCGCGGTCGAGAAGCTCGAAACGACGTTCCGCGACATGGCCGATAAGGTCAAGCGCGAGTCCAAGTCAGCGGGCTCCAGCCTCGGAGATGAAGTCAAGCGCGGTGCGAACGATGCGTCCGACGGTCTGAAGGAGGTTGGCGACGAGGCAGCCTCGACGGCCAAGGAAGCCGCCGCCAGCTTCGACGGATCCGCACAGTCAATCGGAGACGCCTTCCAGGAGGTCGCCGCCAACGCCTTCGCTGGCTTCGGTCCTGCCGGTCTTGCCGCTGGTGTCGCCGCCGCAGCAGGTATCGGCTTCGTCATCGCGAAGCTGGAGGAGGGTGGAGAGGACTCCGAGGCCTTCCGTCAGAAGATCGCAGACCTGACCTCCGAGCTGATCGAGGTGGGCAACGAGGGAGGCCCGAGCCTCGACTACCTCGTGTCGAAGTTGCAGGAGATGGCAGCCGCCACCGACGAGGGTGGAGAGTCGCTCTCCGAGCTGTACAAGCTCTCCGACTCCGCCGCCTCCGGCTTCGACAAGATCGCTCAGGCCTACGCGGGGAACACCGAGGGCCTCGATGAGCTGATCGAGAAGGAGAAGGACCACAAGCGCGCGCTGGAGGACGAAGCCGCCGCCATCGACACGACCAAGGAGACGAGCTACGGCGCCGCCCTGAGCCGTGCTGAGGACTCGCAGCTCATCGTTGACGGCCTGAAGAAGGCACGCACCGCCGCTCAGGAGGCGCAGCTCGCAGAGGACGCCTACATCGCCGCAGGCGGTCCCGAGCTGGAGGCCAAGGCCGAGCGCACGGCGACCTACGCCGACTCGATCCAGGAAGAGCTGGCCGATGTCGGGGAGTCCTGGGAGAAGTACCGCGACGCCGAGACAGGTGCCATCGACCTCGCCGCGTACACGACCGCTCTCGAAGAGCGCGTGACGGCCATGGCCAACTACCGCTCCAACATGAGCACGCTGCACGGTGAGATCTCGGACGACGCCTACAACTACCTCGTCTCCATGGGTGCCGACGCTGCACCCCTCATTGAGGCCTACGTGAAGGCGCCGCTGGCGCAGAAGCAGAAGACCGCGGAGGTGTGGGGAACGCTCGGTCGCACGGGCGGACAGAACTACAACTCCGAGCTTCAGAAGGAGATCCCGGACCGAATCACCGGGCCCGCGGTCGGAGTCACGGTCGACTCCAGCGCTTACGACCGATTCGTCTTCGGCATTCCCAAGCGCATCGGCGGACCGGCAATCACCATGCGAGTCAAGGAGGAGCGCTACTAATGGCCACTCTCATTCATCAGCTCGGGATGAGCGCGAATGTCGCCGCGCTCGAAGCCTCGTCTATCCAGTGGAATGTCGACACTCGGACCATCGTGCACGAGCTTCTCGGCAGCATCTCGCCGGACTTCACCTTCCGCCCGCGTGGCCTTCGTCGGGGCACCCTCACCTACATCCTCCCCGACAAGGAGTCTGCCGACACGGCCATGTCGATTCACACTCAGCCGGGTCGCATCGTCGTGGATGAGCCCGGTGTGGTGAACCTTCGTTATCGGGCAGTGGGAGAACTCCGTCTCGCTCAGGATCCGGTGTCTCGGAAGGCCTGGATCCTCACCACTGATTTCGTTGAGGTGTACGCCACATGATCTCGCAGGACATCGTTAGCGCGGCGCTCATCAGCTCGAATGGCACTCGGCTGGCCGAGCTTCCCATCATCGCCGGTTCCCTGACTCTGGACGAGCGGAACGTCCCCTTCGTGGAGGCTGACCTCACCATCCCGCTCCCTGACTTCGACACCCTCCGGCTCCTGGACCCCCGGACACTTCAGCGCGTGCGGATCGAGATCACGAAGCGGTTCGACGGCGGTGAGCCGCTCTCCATTGCCGTGCTGACATCCCGGTACCGCGGGCGTGGGCTGGCCGGAATGTCGCAGGACTACGCCCCCTCGAAGCAGATTGCTGTGCTCAGCGAGTCGCTCATCAACCGGTGGAACGGACCGAACCCTCCCGAGGACCAGACCCTCTACACCGACCTTTATCTCATGGAGGCGGAGGCCGACTACCAGCGCGACGAGATGACCCTCGTGCTGGCCGGTGAAGAGGCTCTCCTGATGCAGGACGCCAGCTCGGGACAGACGCCCTACGCACCCGGGAATGAGTTCCTCGGCACGATTGTCAGCTACGTGCTTCAGAACACGGTTGGCAGGGTGCTCCTCTCGGAAGACCTCCCTTACCCGAAGGTCGACCCCGAGGCGTCGGTCTGGGAGGCCGGAGTGACGGCATGGGACTACCTGAAGCCGATGGTCGAAGCGGCCGGAAAGCAGCTCTGGTGCGATCACCTGGGCTACTGGCATCTGAAGTCGCAGAACGTCGGCCCGCGCACGCACTCTTTCGAACGAGAGAATGTGACCTCGATGTCCGACGTCCGGAGTCGCCTGAATACCTGGGGTGACGCGGTGATCGTCAAGTACTCCTGGGACGATGCGAACGGAGACGCACAGACCCGGATCGACTATGCGAAGTCCGTTCCCGATCCGACCAAGCCGAGAGTCTTCGAACGAGAGTCGCCTTACCCGGGTCCTGGCGCGGCATCGACTCTTCTTCGATTCGTGCGCACTCGTGGTCAGGATGTCAGGCTGACCGCCGTTTCGGACTACACGGTTTATCCTGGGGATAGTGTGAATCTGCGCCTTCCCGATGGCACTCGACTCACGAAGGTCGTGGCTTCAGTCTCCTACTCATTCGACTCCGATGAGATGACTGTCGTTACCCGCGACGCAATCGCAGAAGGCGAGACCCTCTAATGCCCGGATTCTACGACGAGGATGGCGCCTACGTCTTCGCAGAGGATGACCTTGCCGCACCCGATAGCAAGTTCTCTTCGCTCCTGAACAAGGGCCTCCAGAGCATCAAGGCCGTCGCCAAGATTCCGGGTCCCGCAGGCCCCCGAGGGCTCGCCGGTCCGGCTGGTGCCGCTGGCCCTGCTGGCCCCGCTGGTGCGTCGGTGCAGATCTTCGAGCACGGCTCCAACGCGAACATGATTCGTCCGGCCACCGCTGGCCCGGTCATCTGGGTGGGCACCGTCGATCCCGTCGGACGCATCAACGGTGATCTCTGGCTCACGCCTACCTCTGCCCCCACGCCGGAGATTCCGTCCGGCTTCATTCACCGCTTCGAGGCTGTCGACATCACCTCCGCCGACGGCACGACCGCGACGACCTGGCCCAACCGTGTCGCCGGTGCACCCGCCTTCACCGCCACTGGTGGCGTGATCTTCCAGAACACGAATGGTCTTAAGTCTTTCGTGTTCGACGGCACGAACGGACGGATGGACGCCGCAATCGCGACCGTCCCGCAGGCGTACACGAAGCTCATCCTGGCCCGCTACGTGACCGCAGCAGCGTCCAAGGTGCTGGTCGGTGGCTCGTCCGGCAGCAACAACATCGCGAGCACGAGCACCTCCAAGATTTCGATGACGAACGGCACCACGCTCTCCCACACGGCCACCGTCGATACCGCATGGCACCTCTTCACCGCGGTCTCGGATGGCGCTTCGTCTCAGATTTGGGTGGATGACGTGACCCTCGGCGGTGCCGCAGGAGCGAGCGGTCAGATCGAGCTTCGCCTCGCCGCCAACGGTGGACTCACCAGCTTCGCCAACGTCAAGATCGCCGCAGTCTTCGTCTACCCGCGCTCCCTGACGCCCTCAGAGGTCGCAGCCGTCAGGGCCTACGCCAAGGTTGCCTACCCGGGAACGATCTCCTGATGGCCGGGTACACGGGCGAGTTCTCGGGCCTCCGTATTCGGACCTCCGGAGGATGGACGACGGTCGGCGGCATCACGCCCAAGGTCGTCCCGCCCGCACCGCTGGCGCAGTGGAACTTCACCGAGTCCGCAGCGCCGTTCCGCTCGACGGCGGGAGACCTCCCGCTCTCTCAGGCTGGACCCGGCACGGCTACCCGTGTCACGACCCCCTTCGGCACCGGGATCAACTTCTCGGGCAACAGCTTCCTGCGCCTCGCCAAGGAGAACGTCGGACGGCTCAACATCGGGCTGACCGGCAACGCCGTCACCGTCGCCGCATGGGTCAACCTCACCGACACCAACGCGGGCTTCGTCGGCGGGTGCTGGCAGGAGGACAACGACGACCCCCGCCGCAGCTATGGCCTCTTCTACGACCTGAACACATACGGCGGCGACGAGAAGAGCAACTTCCACATCTCGAAGGATGGTCGCCCCACTCCCGGCTACCCCTTCTCCCGCGACTACGCCGCCAGCAAGCAGAGCTTCACCCGAGGCGCCTGGCAGCTCCACGTGGGCACCTACGACGGTGCGCAGGCCATCTCCTACCTGAACGGTGTGGCGGAGCGCTACCCGACCTACACCGATGGGCTCGGGAACACTTACTCCAAGAACCCCTACGTCTTCACGGCGGGCCTCAACTCGACCCCGTGCGACTTCACCGTCGGTGCCGTCGAGCTGACTGCCGGACCGGGTAACTACGTCATCGGCTCCATCGCTCGCCTGAGGGTCTGGGATCGAGCGCTGACCCCGCAAGAGGTCGCAGCCCTCTACTCCGCGGAGGTGCCCTCGTGAAGATCATCAAGGCAGCACGTGGCCGGGTCACAGGCCACTTCGGAGCGACGAACGTTCCCGGCTCGAACGTGCCCTCCCACCTCGGCACCGACATCGGCCACGGCGACCAGACGGAAGAGGACCTCAGGGTCAACGCGCCCGCCGCGGGCAAGGTCATCGCCGTGGGCAAGCAAGGCACCTACGGCCTCCGCGTCCTCATCGACCACGGCAACCGCTACGAGTCCCTCCTGGCCCACCTGAGCGCCGTACACGTCGCCGTGGGGGAGAACGTCGCGGAGGGCCAGCACATCGCTCGGATGGGCAACAGCGGCGGCAACTGGCCCGTGCACCTCCACCAGGAGCTTCGGCTTAACGGCGTGTTCCTCAACCCCGAGAAGTACTTCTACAACCCCACCGCAGAGAGTGAAGACGACATGTTCAGCGAAGAAGACCGAGCCCTCCTCGCGCGCATCGAGAAGCGCCTCGACGCCCTCGAAGGGGCCGAGCGCGACGCCGACAAGGACCGAGAGAACATCGGCGCGCACATCACCCGCGAGGTTGACCGGATCGCGGGGGTGCTGAACAAGATCATCACCCGCGAGGGCAAGGGCGCCCGCGCCTACGTCGCCACCGACAACGGCGAGTGCATCGTCGTCTCCACCCTCGGCAAGTGGTGGCTCCCGATCGCTACCGAGGGCGCCGAGGGGACCGTCAACATCCTGGAGGACCGCGGCTGGTGCCAGCCCTGGGCCGACCGTAAGAAGCTCGACCGCCCCGCGTTCGATCAGGCCATGCGGTTCTACGACCGCCTCAACACCGGCGCGTTCCACCTGGAGGTGACCCTGTGAACAAGAACGTCATGTTCCTCGCCTTCTCGCTCCTGGGAGGAGTGGGCATCGTGGGGACCTTCATCCTCCAGATCCACCGTCCGGACGCCTCCGCCACCTTCACAGCGTTCGTAGCCACCATTCTCGGGCTCACGGTCACGGCGGCGGTGACGTTCTACGGCCTGGGCAAGGTCAACGAGAAGCTCGACGAGGTGAAGACCCAGACGAACGGCACGCTCTCCAAGCGCGACGAGAAGATCGCGGAGCAGGAGGCCGAGCTGATCGAGCTTCGTGCCGCCGTCGCACGCAAGCAGGGGCAGCACTCCGCGAGCTGAATACCCTTACTCCGAGTAAGGGAATGAGGGGGTGTCCAAAGTTTGGACACCCCTTCGCTCACCAGGCTCCTCCGCCTCCAGTGGGCCACACACCCGGTCGGAACTTGACCGAGTATCGTCCTCCGACCAGGAGTGAGATGTGCACCTCGATGCACCGATCCTCGCTGTCAGCTAGCAGGAACGGCTGATCGAACTCGAAGTGCCACGTCTCCGGACCGCCCGTGATGTCCGCGCCAGTTGCTCTGGCGTACTCGTCGTTGTCCAACTTGGCGGTGAAGTACTGGCGACCACCGCCCACGTTGTCTCGTCGCGGGGCGATGCGTCCGAAGCCCGGGATGGCGATCCATCCGGTGCCTTCTGCGCTCTGCCATTCATCGCTCATGTGCGTTCTCCACTTCTACTTCTGGCCAGAGGTTGCTTGGAAGCGGAACTCCACCACGTCGCCGTCCTGCATCACGTAGTCCTTGCCCTCGATGCGGGCCTTGCCCTTCGAGCGGGCCTCGGCGATCGACCCGGTCTCGACGAGGTCGTCGAACGAGATGATCTCGGCCTTGATGAAGCCCTTCTGGAAGTCGGTGTGGATCACGCCGGCCGCCTGCGGAGCGGTCCAGCCCTTCCCGATCGTCCAGGCGCGCGTCTCCTTCGGGCCCGCCGTGAGGTAGGTCTGCAGGCCCAGCGTGTCGAAGCCGATGCGCGCGAGCTGGTTCAGGCCCGACTCCGTCTGGCCGGTCGACTCGAGCATCTCGGCGGCGTCGGCCTCGTCGAGGTCGATCAGCTCGGACTCGATCTTCGCGTCGAGGAAGATCGCCTGCGCCGGAGCGACCAGCGCCGACAGCTCGGACTTCCGGGCGTCGTCCGTCAGCACGGCCTCGTCGACGTTGAAGACGTAGATGAAGGGCTTCGCGGTCAGGAGCCCGAGCTCGCGGATCGGCTCGAGGTCGATCGTGGTCGCCGACAGCGGCTTGCCGGAGTCGAGGAACTCGCGCGCCTTCTTCGCGGTCTCGAGCACGATCGGCTCGATCTTCTTGCCCTTGAGCTCCTTCTCGTAGCGCGCCTCGGCCTTCTCGAGGGTCTGCAGGTCGGCGAGGATCAGCTCGGTGTTGATGGTCTCCATGTCGCTGGCGGCGTCGACCTTGCCGTCGACGTGCACGACGTCCGAGTCCTCGAAGCCGCGGATGACCTGCGCGATGGCGTCGGCCTCGCGGATGTTGGCGAGGAACTTGTTGCCGAGCCCCTCCCCCTCGGAGGCGCCGCGGACGATGCCGGCGATGTCGACGAAGGAGACGGGAGCGGGCAGGATGCGCTCCGAGCCGAAGATCCCGGCGAGCACCTCCAGTCGCGGGTCGGGCAGGTTCACGACTCCGACGTTGGGCTCGATCGTCGCGAACGGGTAGTTCGCCGCGAGCACCGTGTTCTTGGTCAGTGCGTTGAAGAGCGTCGACTTGCCGACGTTGGGGAGACCGACGATTGCGATAGTGAGAGCCACGGGCATCCATCCTACGGCGTGGCGGCGCAGGCCCCCGCGTGCCTTTCCCGGCCGCGTCGGAGGTGCGTGAGAGGGTGAAGCGTGCCCATCGACTTCACCGCCATCGATTTCGAGACCGCCAACTCCCACGGGGCCTCCGCCTGCTCGGTGGGGCTCGTGAAGGTCCGCGACGGCCGCGTCGTCGACCGCGCGGGGTGGCTCATCCGCCCGCCGTTCGGCTTCGACGACTTCCTCGAGTGGAACACCCGGATCCACGGCATCCGCAAGGCGGACGTGCACGGCGCCCTCGGCTGGAGCGACCAGTTCGCCGACCTCGCGGCGTTCGCCGGCGACGACGTCTTCGTCGCGCACAACGCCGGCTTCGACATGGGCGTCATCCGGGCCGCCTGCGCGGCGACGGAGCTCGAGCACCCCGAGTACGACTACCTCTGCTCGCTGCAGCTCGCCCGCAAGACCTACGAGCTCGAGTCCTACCGGCTGCCGTTCGTGGCGCGCGCGGCCGGCTTCGAGGATTTCCGCCACCACGACGCCTCGGCCGACGCCGAGGCGTGCGCGGCGATCGTCGTGCACGCGGCAGCGCGCCACGGAGCGCGCAGCATGGCCGAGCTGGGCGAACTCGCCGGCATCGCCGTCAAGCGCCTGCGCCCCGCCGCTCCCGTCGCCGCCTGACGCCGCTCAGCCGGCACGCGGGTCGCCGAACCAGTCGCTGAACAGTCGCCAGAAGTTGCGGTTGCCGTACGCCGAGCACGCATCGCCCTCGCCGTACAGGTTCTCGAGGGCCGCCGCGTTGGGCTGATAGGGCGTGTAGTAGTAGAGCCCCGCGGTCGCCGCGTTCTCGATCAGCACCGGAGCCGTGCCGCAGCTCGCATCGGGTGAGTACTGCACCTCGCTCACCTCGCCGACGGGGTACCAGTCGAAGCTGCTGTCCGGGTTCGCGTAGCGCTGGAACTGCCACGCCGCTCCGTAGACCTGGCCGAAGAAGCCGAAGTAGTCGCTGTCGCAGTCGGCCGTGTCGGGGCAGCCGTAGCCCGTCGCGCTGCGGAACTGCCGCTCCCCGGGGGACGGATCGGTCACCAGCGACTGCTCCTTCTGCAGCAGCACCAGGAGCACCGCGGGGCTGACGTCGCAGGCGGCCCCGACCGACCCGATGATCTCGGCCGCCGAGCGCCCCGGGCCTCCGACGTACGCGGCGCACTGCTCGTCGGCCACCACGTCGCCCGTGTCCTCCGCGTAGTCGCGCAGGCAGGGCACGTCCTCGCCCTCGCACTCGAGCACCCGCGCGTCCAGGAACGCCTGGATCGCGGTCGGCGCGAGAGCGTCGCCGTCGAAGAACACCGCGTCCGACACGATCTCGCCGGGGTCGAAACCCGACGCGTCGGCTCTCGGCACGAAGTCCGTCCACATCCGCACCTCGGCGACCGAGGACGGCGTCGCGGCCGACCCGCCGAGATCGCTCGCACCGGACAGCAGCACCGCCGCCGCGAGCGACGCGAGAGCGACCGCCCCTCCCCGGCGCCGACGGGCGGCGCGCGGGGAGGTCGGCGTACTCATCCCTCCACGCTAGCGGCGACCCCCGACGGGGTCGGCCGCACTGCGTGACCCGGGATCAGCCGCAGGGCGTGAGCCGCGCGACCGAGTCCGACAGCGTGTTCGTGCTGCCCAGCAGGACGACCCTCTTCGCGCCGAAGCGCGCGATGTCGTCGAGCACGGCCCGCGGGACGCAGTCCCTCGGCACCGCGAACAGCGGGCTTCCGCTGTAGCCCGCAGCCGTGGCTCCTGCGAGTGCGTCCGGGTAGTTCTCGCCGGTCGCCAGGAGCACGGTGCTCGCCTTCTGGAAGGCCGCCGCGTTCAGCTTCTCGGAGGTGTCGTAGCGGTCGGTGCCGCCGATCCGCGTCGAGGCGATCGGGAGCGTCCGCTTGATGCCGTCGCTGACCGAGAGCGCGCTGCCGGCGATGGTCAGCGTCTTCACGCCGAGCCGGGTGACGACGGTCTTCGTCGCCGGGTCGGCCGCGGGGAGACCGCCGTTGACGAGGATCACCGGAGCGTCGACCGAGCCGGCCGCCGCACTCGCGCCCAGCGCGTCCGGGAACTTCTCCCCGGTGGCGAGCCACGCCTTCGAGGAGCCCTGCGGGAACGCGTAGGCGATGATCTTGCGCGAGGTGTCGTAGCGGTCCACTCCGCCGATGCGCTGGATGGACTTCGTGTAGCGGGCCAGCTCCCGGCCGAGGGAGTCGCTGACGCTCTGCGCCGAGCCGACGACGACGATCTTCGCGGGCTTCAGGCGGGCCAGCTCGTCGCGGACGGGCTGCGACATGGAGTCGCGGTCGACCAGCAGCAGCGGGCCGCCCTGCTTGGCGGCGGCCGGAGCGGCGCTGAGCGCGTCCGGGAAGTTGCCGCCGGTGGCGATGTAGACGACGGGCACGTCGGCCTTGAAGGTGGCCTGCGAGATCTTCACCGCGGTCTCCTGGCGGTCCTTGCCCGCGAGGCGGTCGACCTGCAGCGACCCCTGGCCGCCGACGCTCGAGCAGCCGAGGTCCTTCGAGCCGGGGCCGCGCGAGTCGCCCGAGCCGACCCAGCGGTTCCAGTCGACGGAGGCGGCGCTCACGCAGACCGTGTAGGCGCCGGACTGGGAGGCGGGCGTGGTGACAGTGAAGCCGTGGTTCCCGCCCGCAGCGGGGAGCTGTCCGGGGATGTCGCCGCGTCGGCTGTCCGCCGTCACCGTGCGGACGGTCCTCTCGCCGTTGGGAGCGGTGATCGTCACCGTGGTCGCGAGGGCCGCGCGCTGCGTGGTCGGGTCGACCGTCCACCCGGAGGCGGTGAGCACGCCGCCCGAGATCCGCGGCGCGTCGACGCGGCCCACGGGTGCGGCTCCGGCGTTCGCCAGCGAGCCGCTCCAGTCGCTGAAGATGTACCAGAAGTTGATGTTGCCGTAGCTCGCGCAGGCCTGGTTCCCCGTGTTGGTCAGGGCGTACTCGTTGGGCTGGTACGGCGTGTAGTAGTAGAGGTTCGCCGTGGCCTGGTTGCGCACCGAGACCGGCGACGAGCCGCAGGACGCGTCGGGGTGGAACAGGATGTCCGGGGTCGTCCCCGCCGCGTACCGGCTGAAGGACTGGTCCGATCCGACCGGGTTCGCGTACTTCTTGAACTGGCGCGCCGCTCCGTAGACCTGCGTGAAGAAGCCGGCCGAGCCGGTGTCGCAGCCGGAGCCGTCGGGGCAGTTGAAGCCGGTGGCCTGGTTGTAGAGGCCCGCGGTCGGGCGGGTCGTGGTGACCAGGCTCGTCTCCTTCTGGACCAGCACGGCCAGGACGAGCGGGTTGATGCCGCAGGCCTCGCCGACCCGCGCGAAGATCGACGCCGCGGACTCGCGGGAGCTGCCGCGGTACTCGCGGCACATCGGGTCGGCCGCCTTCGTCGGCGTCGACTGGCTGAACTCCTTCAGGCAGGGCACGCCGTCGTTCGTGCCGGAGCAGGCGCTGCCCTTGTCGTTCAGGAGCGCCTGCATCCCGGAGGCGCTCTTCGCGTCGCTGTCGAAGAAGACGGCGTCGCTGAAGATGAAGCCGGCACGGAAGCTCTTCGTGCTGCTGGCCGGGTACTGGACCTTCAGGTCCCCGGGCGCGTCGTCGGCGACGTCGACGCCGGCGTCGGAGGCGCCCGGCTCGACGAGGACGGAGGCGGGCGGCAGGACGTCCTCGGCGGCCGAAGCGGCGGTGACCGGGACGAGAGCGGTGCCGAGCCCGACGGCGACGGCGAGCGCGGCGGTGAGCAGGCGCGATGATCGGCGGTGATTCCCCATGATCGCGAAGTCTACGAGGAGACCGAGGACGGTCTTGTCCCTCATCAGGGCGCCGCGCCGATGACCGCGTGCTCAGTGTCGGACGTCCGTGGTGTCATCGCGGCATGGACACCTCCTTCCTCCTCGGACTCGTGATCGGCGCTCTGCTGGCCGGTCTGGCCGTCGCGCTGTGGGCGCGCTCCCGCATGCCCGATCAGGCGCTCGCGCTCGAGCTCGCCACCGCGAGCGCCCGGGCCGACGGGCTGGAGGAGCGGCACGAGGCGGTCGTGGAGCAATACCGCGAGCAGGTCGGCACGGCCCGCGAGCAGGTGCGCGAGCTCCAGGAGCAGCTCCGCGCCGTGGCCGAGCGCGAGCGGCACGACGCGCGCATCCTGCAGACACTCTCCCCCGTCGCCGAGAGCCTGCGCGGGATGCAGGAGGCGGTGCGCCGGCTCGAGAGCGAGCGCGCGGAGCAGTTCGGAGCGATCACCGAGCAGCTGGAGGGGCAGCGCGCGGCGGGCGAGCGGCTCCGCTCCACGACCGAGACCCTGGCGTCAGCGCTCCGCTCGAACAGCAGTCGCGGTGCCTGGGGCGAGACGCAGCTGCGCAACGTCGTCGAGGCGGCGGGGCTCGTGCAGCGCGTCGACTTCGACGTGCAGTTCGGCGTCGAGGGCGAGGGGGGCCGCGGTCGCGCCGACATGGTCGTCCGCCTGCCCGGCGGCAAGGCGATCGCCGTCGACGCGAAGGTTCCGTTCGACGCCTACCTCGAGGCGAGCGCGATCCCGGCCGGTGCGGGTGCCGACGAGGAGGCGCGCCGCACGGCTCTCCTGCGCGCCCACGTGCGCGCCCTGCGCGGCCATATCGACGCCTTGGCGGCGCGCTCGTACTGGTCCGGGCTGCCGGCCAGCCCCGAGTTCGTGATCGCCTTCGTCCCCAGCGAGCCGCTGCTCGCGAGCGCGCTCGACTCCGACCCGACGCTGCTCGAGTACGCGTTCCGCAAGCGCGTCGCCCTCGCCTCGCCCGTCACCCTGTGGTCGGTGCTGAAGACGGTCGCCTACACGTGGCAGCAGGACGTGCTGACCGACGACGCGAAGCGGCTCCTCGACCTCGGCAAGACCCTCTACGCGCGCCTGAGCACGCTCGCCGACCATGCGGAGGGGCTGCGCCGGTCGATCGAGAGGACGGTCGACTCCTACAACGCGTTCGCCGGCTCGCTCGAGAGCCGCGTGCTCGTCACCGCCCGCCAGTTCGACTCACTCGACGAGACGCGCGTCATCGCCCCGGCACAGGGCGTCACGTCCTCGCCGCGGCGGCTCACTGCCGTCGAGCTCGTCGAGTCGGAGGCCCTCCCCGACGAACGCAGCGCCTGAGCCGGCGCTCCGGAACGGCGAAGGGGCCCCGCGCCGCAGCGCAGGGCCCCTTCGGGACGAGGAGGAGTGTTTAGATCCACTTCTCCGCGA
Source organism: Rathayibacter sp. Leaf299 (assembly GCF_001423055.1). Classification (NCBI taxonomy): domain Bacteria; kingdom Bacillati; phylum Actinomycetota; class Actinomycetes; order Micrococcales; family Microbacteriaceae; genus Rathayibacter; species Rathayibacter sp. Leaf299. The sequence goes on along the minus strand of NZ_LMNT01000001.1, from coordinate 1,450,520 downwards.
GGTGCTGCGCGGTCACGCGGCGGATGGTCCCCGAGCGCGAGCGCAGGACGATCGACTCCGTCGTGATGACGTGCCCCTCCTTGCGCACGCCCTTCACGAGCCCGCCGTTGGTCACGCCCGTCGCGACGAAGTAGGTGTTGTCGCTGCGGACGAGGTCGTTCGCGTGCAGGACCCGGTCGAGGTCGTGGCCGGCGTCGATCGCGCGCTGGCGCTCGTCGTCGTCCTTGGGCCGCAGGATCCCCTGGATCACGCCGCCCAGCGCGCGGATCGCGCAGGCCGTGATGATGCCCTCCGGCGTTCCTCCGATGCCGACGCACATGTCGAGGCGCGAGTCGTGACGGGCCGCGTTGATGCCGCCCGCGACGTCGCCGTCGAGCAGGAGGCGCGTGCCGGCGCCCGCGGCGCGGATCTCCTCGATCAGCTTCGCGTGGCGCGGGCGGTCGAGCACGGCGATGCGCATCTCGTCGACGGGCTTCCGCTTGGCGCGGGCCAGGGCGCGGATGTTCTCGCCGATCGGGCGCTCGATGTCGATGATCCCGACGCCCTCGGGCCCGGTGACGATCTTCTCCATGTAGAACACGGCGGACGGGTCGAACATCGCGCCGCGGTCGGCGACGGCGATCATCGAGAGGGCGTTCTGGCGACCCGCGGCGGTCAACGAGGTGCCGTCGATCGGGTCGACGGCGATGTCGGCCGACGGGCCGGAGCCGTTGCCCACGTGCTCGCCGTTGTAGAGCATGGGCGCGTTGTCCTTCTCGCCCTCGCCGATGACGACGACCCCGTCGAAGTTGACGGTGCCGAGGAAGGTGCGCATGGCGTCGACGGCGGCGCCGTCGGCGGCGTTCTTGTCGCCCTTGCCGATGAACGGCACGGCACGGATGGCCGCGGCCTCGGTGGCCCGGACGAGCTCCATGCCGAGGTTGCGATCAGGGTGGAGGTAGAGCGAGTCGTGGTCGGTATCGGTCACAGCGCGGAGTCCTTCGCGTTCGAGTTCGTGCAGACGGCGTCGTCGCAGGACCCGCGAGAGCGGGTCCCCATCCCGCTCGAAGCCTAGCGGAGGCCCTGCTCGCGCCCGAGGGAAGGCCTGCACCCGCCTCGCTAGACTCGACCGCGACGCGGGCCTCGCCCGACCCCCTCCCGTTCATCCGTCAAAGGAGAAGCCATGCCCGTCGCTACCCCGGACCAGTACGCAGAGATGCTCGACAAGGCGAAGGCCGGCGGTTTCGCCTACCCCGCCTTCAACGTCTCGTCGTCGCAGACCATCAACTCGGTCCTCCAGGGCCTCACCGAGGCCGGTTCCGACGGCATCATCCAGGTCACCACCGGAGGCGCCGACTACTTCGCCGGCCACACCGTGAAGAACCGCGCGGCCGGAGCGATCGCCTTCGCGAAGTTCGCGACCGAGGTCGCCAAGAACTACCCGGTGACCGTCGCGCTGCACACCGACCACTGCCCCCAGAACGCGCTCGAGGGCTTCGTCTACCCGCTGATCGCCGCCTCCGAGGAGGAGGTCAAGGCCGGTCGCGAGCCCCTGTTCCAGTCGCACATGTGGGACGGCTCGGCCGTACCGCTGGACGAGAACCTGGCCATCGCCAAGGAGATCCTCCCCCGCATCAAGAACATCAACGCGATCCTCGAGGTCGAGATCGGCGTCGTCGGCGGCGAGGAGGACGGCGTCTCGCACGACATCAACGAGCACCTCTACACGACCCTCGACGACGCGATCGCGACCGTCGAGGCGCTCGGCTTCGGCGAGCAGGGCCGCTACATGGCCGCGCTGACCTTCGGCAACGTCCACGGCGTCTACAAGCCCGGCAACGTGCGCCTGCGACCGGAGCTGCTCCGCGAGATCCAGGACGGCCTCCAGGCGAAGTACGGCACCGACGCCCTCCCGCTCGACCTCGTCTTCCACGGCGGCTCCGGCTCGACCGACGAGGAGATCGCCGAGGCGGTCCGCAACGGCGTCGTGAAGATGAACATCGACACCGACACCCAGTACGCGTTCAGCCGCTCGATCGCGGACACCGTGCTGAAGAACTACGACGGCTTCCTCAAGGTCGACGGCGAGGTCGGCAACAAGAAGGTCTACGACCCGCGCGCCTGGGGCAAGATCGCCGAGACCGCAATGGCCGCGCGCGTGGCCGAGGCGACCCGTCAGCTCGGCTCCGCCGGCAACTCCGGGAAGTAGGCGGACGCTCCGTGACGAACGCACACGACCAGCCGGGCGGCGCCGACCGCCCGAAGCCGCAGTACGGCGAGTACGCGCCTCCCGGCTGGTCGTGGAACCCTCCGGCCGAGACCGTGGTCCCGGATCCGCGCGGCTCCGAGACGGAGCCTCGGCCCGCGACCGCCGGCGCGAAGCCGGGCGTCGCCCACCCGGTCGACCGCCTGCTCACGATCATCCTGCTCGCGCTCGGTGTCTTCTTCGCCGTGCCGACGCTGCTCGATCCGTCGAGCTTCGCGACGACGCTGTCCGACCTCTACACGAGCCAGGGCATCGGCACCTACGCCTCGCCCGACCTGGCGCGGACGCTGGGCGTCGTCACGGCGCTCGTGCAGTCGCTGATCGTCGCGTTCGCCGTCTGGATCTCGGTCCGGCGGCTTCGGGCGGGCAAGCGGGCCGTCCTCGTCCCGATCCTCGGGATCGCGGCGACGATCGTCCTCTCGATGGTCGTCGCGGGAATCGCGATCCTGGGCGACCCGACTTTCGCCGACTACGTCTCGCGCCTGTCGAGCCAGGGCGCTGCCGGGCTCGACGCCTGACCCCCTCGCACGGACGAGGCCGCCGCCCCCTCGGGGACGGCGGCCTCGTCTCGTGTCGCCGGACGGACCGGCGTCAGTTCGCGGCGGGCGCCGTGACGCGGCCGCCGATGGCGCGGGCGTCGCGCTTGCCGGCGACGTCCTTCCGGAGCTCCTTGGGGAGCGAGAACATCAGGTCCTCCTCCGCCGTCTTGACCTCTTCGACCTCGCCGTAGCCCGCGGCGGCCAGGTCGTCGAGCACCTCGCGCACGAGGACCTCGGGCACCGACGCGCCGCTGGTGACGCCGACGGTGCGGATGCCGTCGAGCCACTCCTGCTTGATCTCGCTGGCGTAGTCGACGCGGTAGGCGGCCTTGGCGCCGTACTCGAGCGCGACCTCGACGAGGCGCACCGAGTTGGAGGAGTTGGCGGAGCCCACCACGATCACGAGCTCGGCGTCGGCGGCGACCTTCTTGATCGCGACCTGCCGGTTCTGGGTGGCGTAGCAGATGTCGTCGCTGGGCGGGTCCTGCAGGTTGGGGAAGCGCTCGCGGAGGCGGCGGACCGTCTCCATGGTCTCGTCGACCGAGAGCGTGGTCTGCGAGAGCCAGACGACCTTGTCGGGGTCCTTCACGACGATGGTGTCGACCTCGTCGGGGCTGCCGACCAGGGTCACGTGGTCCGGAGCCTCGCCCGCGGTGCCCTCGACCTCCTCGTGGCCCTCGTGGCCGATCAGGAGGATCTCGAAGTCGTCGCGCGCGAAGCGGACCGCCTCGCGGTGCACCTTGGTGACGAGCGGGCAGGTCGCGTCGATCGCCTGGAGGTTGCGGTCGGCGGCGCCCTGCACGACCGCCGGAGAGACTCCGTGCGCGCTGAAGACGATGTGCGAGCCCTCGGGGACCTCGTCGACCTCGTCGACGAAGATCGCGCCCTGGCTCTCGAGCGTCGAGACCACGTGCACGTTGTGCACGATCTGCTTGCGCACGTAGACCGGAGCGCCGTAGTGCTCGATGGCCTTCTCGACGGCGACGACCGCGCGGTCGACTCCGGCGCAGTAGCCGCGCGGGGCGGCGAGGAGCACGCGCTTCGCGCCGTCGACGGGGACGTCGCGGAGACGCCCGGTGGCGCGGGGCATGCGCGGCATGGGCAGGCTGATCGAGACTTGACTCACCCCCTGATTCTATGCGCTCCCGGCTGAGCGGAGGCCGATGCGCTGTCGGAGGCATCCCGTACGGTGGTCGACGCGGGCAGCCCCCGCCACTCCCCGCCCGCCCGAGCGAAGGCACCGATGACAGACGCCCCTCCCACCGCCGAGAACCCGTGGCCGGTCGGCCTGCTCGCGAGCAAGCTCAAGGGCTGGATCGAACGGCTGGGCACCGCGTGGGTCGAGGGCGAGATCACCCAGTGGGGGGTCTCGGGCGGCAACGTCTACGGCAAGCTCAAGGACGTCTCGGGCGACGCCACGGTCGGGTTCACGATCTGGTCGTCGGTCCGCTCCCGCATCCCGGCCGATCTGGCGCAGGGCGCCCGCGTGATCGCGCTCGTGAAGCCGAACTACTGGCTCAAGGGCGGAACGCTCACCATGCAGGTGTTCGAGATGCGCCACGTGGGCCTCGGCGACCTGCTCGAGAAGCTGGAGCGGCTGCGGCGGCAGCTCGCCTCCGAGGGGCTGTTCGAGCCGGGTCGCAAGAAGCGCCTCCCGTTCCTCCCGCACGGCGTGGGCCTGATCACCGGCAAGGACTCGGACGCAGAGAAGGACGTGCTGCGGAACGCGCAGCTGCGCTGGCCCGCCGTGCGCTTCCGGGTCGTCCACGCTGCGGTCCAGGGGGATCGCACGGTGCCCGAGGTGCTGTCGGCACTGCGCGCCCTCGACGCCGACGAGAGCGTCGACGTCATCGTGATCGCCCGCGGCGGCGGCGACTTCCAGAACCTCCTCGGCTTCAGCGACGAGTCGCTCGTGCGCGCCGTCGCCGCCTGCTCGACGCCCGTCGTCAGCGCCATCGGCCACGAGGCCGACCGGCCGCTCCTCGACGACGTCGCCGACCTGCGCGCCTCGACGCCGACCGATGCCGCCAAGCGCGTGGTGCCCGACGTGTCCGACGAGCTCCTCCGGGTGCAACAGGCGCGCCTGCGGATGACCACGCGGGTGAGCGGGCTCGTCTCGCACGAGGTCGACCGGCTCTCGCAGCTGCGCTCGCGCCCCGTGCTGGCGAATCCCCGCGTCCTGGTCGACCAGCGCTCGGAGGAGCTGACCCGCTGGGTCGCCCGCGGCGCCGAGCTCGTCGAGCGCCGGATCGAGCGCGCGCACCTCGAGGTGGAGCGCCTGCACGGGCATCTGCGCGCCCTCTCGCCGCAGCACACGCTCGACCGCGGCTACGCGATCGTGCAGAACGCCGCCGGTCGTGTCGTCCGCGCTCCGGGAGACGCCGAGGCGGGCGAGGCGCTCGTCCTGACGCTCGCGGAGGGCGCCGTCGCCGCCCGCTCCGAGGGGTCCGCCGCCGACCCCGCCGGCCGCGGCTGACCCTCCGCCCGACCTCCCCCGCCGCGCCTGCCCGGGCGCACCGATCGATAGGATCAAGACCATGGCCGACGCCCGCACCGACTCCCCCGCTCCCGAGGGACTCGATTCCGACGTCTCCGGTCTCAGCTACGAGCAGGCCCGCGACGAGCTCGTGCGCGTGGTCTCCGAGCTCGAGCAGGGAAGCTCGACCCTCGAGCGCTCCCTCGCCCTCTGGGAGCGCGGCGAGGCACTCGCGGCGCGCTGCGAGGAGTGGCTGATCGGCGCCCGCGCCCGTCTCGAGGCCGCCCGCTCCGGATCGAGCGCCGGATGAGCCGCCGCAAGGAGCCGAGGGTCGTCGCCGAGCTCGGCCGCCCCGAGACCCCCGCCGAGATCGCGGCGCGCAAGGCCGAGAACTCCCGGCTCTACCGCCAGCGCAAGACCGTCAACAACCTCGTGTTCTCGCTGCTCGCGACGGTCGGAGTCGTGGCCCTCATCGTGCTCATCGTGCCCCGGGGGGACGGCACGGATCGTCCGGCGATCGACGTGCCGCTCGTCGCCTCCCAGCTCCAGCTCGGCGAGACCGACACCCTCGCCGTGCCGCGGATGCCCGACGACTGGTCCGCGAACGCCGCCGAGCTGCGCACCGACGGCGGCATCGACTACTGGTACGTGGGCCTGCTGACTCCGGCGCCCGACTCCGGCTACATCGGCCTCAGCCAGGGCTTCGACGCCGACGAGGCCTGGGTCGCCCGGCAGCTCGACCGCGCCGCCGCCACGGGCGTCGAGCGGATCGACGGCCGCGAGTGGACGGTCTACGACCGCCGCGACTCGGGCCAGGACACCGGCAACACGCCCTACGCACTCGAGACCACCGAGGGCGCCAGCACCTACCTCGTCTACGGAACCGCTCCCGTCGAGCGGATCCGCGAGGTCGTCGACGCCGTCTCGCCCCAGATCGGCCAGGAGGAACAGTGAGCATCCACGACGACGCCCTCGGCGGCGACGCCCCGCAGACCATCCCGGTGCCGCGCGAGTCCCGCCCGCCCGCGTGGGTGTGGAAGGAGATGCTGCGCGGCAACCAGCGCTTCGTCGCCGGCGAGCCCCGCCACCCGCGGCAGGACGTCGAGCGACGCGCCGAGCTCGCCGCCGCGCAGCGTCCGCTCGCCGCCCTCTTCGGCTGCAGCGACTCCCGCCTCGCCGCCGAGATCATCTTCGACCTGGGCCTCGGCGACCTCTTCGTCGTCCGCAACGCCGGGCAGGTCATCGCCGACTCCATCCTCGGCTCCCTCGAGTACGCGGTCGCCGTGCTGGGAGTGAAGCTGATCCTGGTCCTCGGGCACGACGAGTGCGGCGCGGTGAAGGCCGCGATCGAGTCCCAGGCCCCGGGAGCGCAGCGCCTCCCTCCGCACATCGAGCACCTCATCGAGCCGATCATCCCCGCGGTCCGCCGCGTCGTCGGGCCTCAGCCGGACGGGCGCGTGCTCGTCGACCCGTCGGCCACCGACGCACTCGTCGTCGGCCGGGAGCACCTGCGCGACACCGTCGCCGAGATGCTCCAGCGGTCGCCGCTGATCGCCGACGCGGTCGCCTCGGGCTCGCTCGCGGTCGTCGGAGCGAACTACCGCCTCTCCGACGGCACGGTCGTCTCGGACGTCGTGCTCGGCATCGATCCTCCCCAGCTGAGCCCCTACCTCTCCGAGCAGGAGCGCACGCCCAGCACCCTTCCGTCCGGCGCGTCGACCGACGCGACGGAGTCCGGCGCCGAGTAATCGGCCCCGGCGAACAGCACCGATCAGACAAGGACGAACACAGCGTGGTGGATCACCTCCCTACCGACTCCGGCGACTTCCGCATCGAGCACGACACGATGGGCGAGGTGCGCGTTCCGCGGAACGCCCTGTACGCCGCGCAGACGCAGCGCGCCGTCGAGAACTTCCCGATCTCGGGAGCCGGACTCGAGCCTGCCCAGATCGCGGCTCTCGCGCGCATCAAGAAGGCCGCGGCACTGGCGAACGCCGAGCTGGGCGTCCTCGACGCCGACATCGCGGGGGCGATCGCCGACGCGGCCGACCTGATCGTTGCGGGCGGGTACGACGAGCACTTCCCGATCGACGTCTACCAGACCGGCTCGGGCACGTCCTCGAACATGAACATGAACGAGGTGCTCAGCAGCCTCGCGACCACCGCGCTCGGGCACACGGTCCACCCCAACGACCACGTCAACGCGTCGCAGTCCTCCAACGACGTGTTCCCCACCTCGGTGCACGTCGCCGTGACGGGCGCGCTGATCGAGAGCCTCATCCCCTCCCTCGAGCACCTCGCCGAGGCGCTCGAGACCAAGGCCGAGCTGTGGTCCGAGGCCGTCAAGTCGGGCCGCACCCATCTGATGGACGCGACCCCCGTGACCCTCGGGCAGGAGTTCGGCGGCTACGCCGCGCAGATCCGACTCGGCATCGAGCGCGTGCAGTCGGCGCTCCCCCGCGTCGCCGAGGTCCCCCTGGGCGGCACCGCGGTCGGCACCGGCATCAACACCCCCGCCGGATTCCCGCAGAAGGTCATCGCGCGCCTCGCGGAGGAGACCGGCCTGCCCGTCACCGAGGCCCGCAACCACTTCGAGGCCCAGGGCGCCCGCGACTCGCTCGTCGAGGCGTCCGGCGCGCTGCGCGTGCTCGCCGTCAGCCTCACCAAGATCAACAACGACCTCCGCTGGATGGGCTCGGGCCCCAACACCGGGCTCGGCGAGCTGCACATCCCCGACCTGCAGCCGGGCTCCTCGATCATGCCCGGCAAGGTCAACCCGGTGATCCCGGAGGCGGTGCTCATGGTCTGCGCCCGCGTCATCGGCAACGACGCCACCATCGCCTGGGCGGGCGCCTCCGGAGCCTTCGAGCTGAACGTCGCGATCCCCGTCATGGGAACCGCTCTGCTCGAGTCGATCCGCCTGCTCTCGAACTCGTCGGTGCTCCTGGCCGACAAGACCGTCGACGGTCTCGAGGCCAACCTGGAGCGCGCCCGCGCCCTGGCGGAGTCCTCGCCCTCGATCGTCACGCCGCTCAACAAGGTCATCGGCTACGAGGCGGCCGCCAAGGTCGCGAAGAACTCCGTGGCCAAGGGCATCACCGTCCGCGAGTCGGTCATCGACCTCGGCTTCGTCGAGCGCGGCGAAGTCACGGAGGAGCAGCTGAAGAGCGCCCTCGACGTGATGAGCATGACCCACCCGGGATGAGTTCTCTGGTCCGTCCTGCGCACGCGCAGGACGGACCGTGGTCGGCTTCTCGGGACGGATGCCTTCCGCAGAGCGTCCTGCGTTCGGCTAGCGCGAAACGCTGGCACGCCTTTCACGGGTTCGCCTTGAAGGCGTACGGCTGGGCGTCCGCCGACAGCTCAGTAGTCGGTCGACAGGGCCGTCCGGTCGCGAACCTTCGAGAGAGCCGCAACTCCTCGGAGGGGAGGCGTCACTCCGCTGGGGGCAGAGGGCCGAGCCAGGCGGTCGCGAAGGTGGAGTGGGCGGACTCGTCGTCGGACGGGTGGAAGAGGCCGGCGAGGACGTCGCGGTACAGGCGCGAGAGTTCCGAGCTCCGCGAGTAGGCCGACCCGCCCGCCACGCGCACGGCGCTCTCCACGATCCGCAGAGCCGCCTCCGTCGTGCGGATCTTGACGCCCACGAGCGAGGGGAACCAGCGCGCGCCGCGGTCGACGAGGGCGTCGACGTCGGCGGCGGCCGAGCGCAGCGGAGCATCGAGACCGTCGAGCAGGATCGCCGCGTCCGCGACGCGCCACCGGACGTCCGGGTCGTGCGCGAGGGAGCGCCCACCCGCCTTCCTCGACGTGCGCCGCGCCGCGGACTCGACCGCCAGCGTCAGCGCGCGCTGCGCGATCCCGAGGTACACGGACGCGATCAGCAGCTCGAACGCCGCGAAGATCGCGAAGACCAGCGGATCCGCGCTCGGCCCCACGGGCAGCGAGCGGAACATCCGCCCGGCCGGGATCTCGACGCCGTCCAGGATCGTCGTGCGGCTCTGCGTCGCGCGCATGCCGAGCGTGTCCCAGTCGTCGCGGGTTGCCAGGCCCGCGACGGGCGACTCCGGAGTGTCGCGATCGACGAAGCCGTGCACCAGCCGCGGCTCCGGACCGCTGTCGTCCAGCCCGAAGACGCCCAGCCGCGTCCACGCGGGCGAGAGCGAGGTGAACACCTTCATCCCGGTGAAGCGGTGGCCGCCGCCCGGCAGCGGCTCGGCACGAGTCAGGGAGTCGAAGAGCACGAGGTCGTTGCCCGGCTCGCTGTTCCCGAAGGCGAACACATGCCCGGCGGCGGCGTCCACGAGAACGTGCTCCAGGGAGGAGTCGCCCCGGTCGCGCAGGATCTTCGCGACCCCGGTCCAGACGAGGTGCATGTTGACGGCCAACGCTGTGGCCGGCGCCGCGGTCGCGAGCCGGGTCTGCTCCGCCGCCGCCTGCTCGACCGAGACCCGCACCGCCCAGCTCGGACGGCACGAGCAGCGCCAGGTAGCCGATCGTTCGCAGCTCCTCGAGGTCCTCGGCGAAGAAGGCGTTGCGCTCGTCGTAGTCGGCGGCGCGGAGGCGGAAGCGCTCGAGGAGCGCGTCGTCGAGGATGCTCACCCGGTCCACGCTACGCCCGTCGACCCGCACGGCCGCCACGAGAGCTGCCTCCGGCTCGCAGAACCGCGTCCGGCACGCAGGGATCCGTGGATCCTGCGCGCCGGACGCGGCTCTCGAGCGGGAGCGAACTAGGCCAGCTCGTTCGACTCCAGCATCTCGGTCACCAGCGCCGCGATCGCCGAGCGCTCCGAGCGGGTGAGCGTGACGTGGGCGAACAGCGGGTGCCCCTTCAGCGTCTCGATCACGGAGGCGACGCCGTCGTGACGGCCGACCCGCAGGTTGTCGCGCTGGGCGACGTCGTGGGTCAGCACCACCCGCGAGTTCTGCCCCACACGGGACAGGACGGTCAGGAGCACGTTCCGCTCGAGCGACTGCGCCTCGTCGACGATCACGAAGGCGTCGTGCAGCGAGCGCCCGCGGATGTGGGTCAGCGGCAGGACCTCGAGCATCCCGCGCTCGATCACCTCGTCGAGCACGTTCTGCGACACCAGGGCACCGAGCGTGTCGAAGACCGCCTGGGCCCAGGGGTTCATCTTCTCGGCCGCGTCGCCCGGCAGGAAGCCGAGGTCCTGACCGCCGACGGCGTACAGCGGGCGGAAGACCATGATCTTCTTGTGCTGGCGCTTCTCGAGCACCGCCTCCAGTCCTGCGCACAGCGCCAGCGCAGACTTGCCGGTGCCCGCACGGCCACCCAGCGAGACGATGCCCACCTCCTGGTCCAGGAGGAGGTCGATCGCGAGCCGCTGCTCCGCCGAGCGCCCGTGCAGCCCGAAGACGTCGCGGTCGCCGCGCACGAGCGTGATCTGCCGCTTGCCGGTCACCCGCGCGAGCGCCGAGCCGCGATCGGAGTGGACGACGAGACCCGTGTTGATCGGGATCCCCTCGACCGCGTCGGTGAAGAGGCGCTCCCGGTCGTAGAACTCGCTCATCGCGCCGGCCTCGAGCGTGATGTCGTCCATTCCGGTCCACCCCGACTCCGGAGCGAGCTCGGCGAGGTACTCCTCGGCGGCGAGGCCGATCGACGCCGCCTTGACGCGCATCGGCATGTCCTTGGACACGACGGTGACGGTCGAGCCCTCGTTGGCGAGGTTCATCGCCACCGCGAGGATCCGCGCGTCGTTGTCGCCCAGCTGCAGCCCGCTGGGCAGCACCGACATGTTCGAGTGGTTGAGCTCGACGCGGAGGGTGCCCCCGTTGCCGACGGCGATCGGGAAGTCGAGGCGCTCGTGCTTGATGCGCAGCTCGTCGAGGTGCCGCAGCGCCTGGCGCGCGAAGTAGCCGATCTCGGGATCGTGGCGCTTGCCCTCGAGCTCGCCGATCACGACGATCGGCAGCACGACGGCGTGCTCCGCGAACCGGAACATCGCCATCGGATCGGAGAGCAGCACCGAGGTGTCGAGCACGTACGTGCGGAGGAGTTGATCGGAGGACCCGGTCGAGCCGTGCTGCGGTCGGCGGTGGACGCCGCCCTGCGCTCCGGCCTGCTGGTCCATACCCTGGGGAACTGTCACGACGACTCTCCACACCCCGGAGGCTCGAACGCCCCCGGCTCATGCTGCGAAGCCGGCCCTCCGGTGCGCCTCGGCACCGCGCAGTTCCCTCTCACCGATCTGCGCGATGTCGAGCCGTTCCCTCGGGTCCGTCTCGACCAGGCGCTTCACCTGATGACTCGAACATAACCCCGCGAATGACATCCGTGTGGTTCGAGTGTGTAACCAGTGTGTGAACGCCGGGCGCAGGTCAGAAGTCGGCGCCCGTGCCGGCCGAGACGAGAGCGGCCCGCAGGGCGGCCAGCGTCTCGTCCGTGGTGCTGGCATGGGGGCTGAACCGGACCGTTCCCGGCCGGAGGCGCGCGGTCACTCCGTGGACCTCGAGCGACGCGGCCAGCGGAGCGAGCTCCTCCGGGGCCGGTTCGACGACGACGATGCCCGCGCGGTCGCGCTCGTCGCGCGAGCTCGTCACGGCGAGGCCGAACTCGTCGGCGAGATCGATCACGGCGCTGACCCGCTCGGCGATCACCGCGGCGATCGCGGGCACTCCCACCGCCGCGATGTCCTCCAGCGCCCCGGCGAAGCGCGCCTGGGCGATCGGATCCGGGTTCGTCACGCTGTAGGCGGGCGCGCCGGAGGCAGGCGGTGCGACCTCGTCCCAGGGTTCGACGGCGTCGGAGCCCGTCCAGCCCGAGAGCACCGGCGAGAGCCGCTCGATCGCCCGCTCGCCGAGGGCCAGGAAGCCCGTGCCCCAGCCCGACCGCACCCACTTCTGACCGCCGGACACGACGACGTCGGCCGCGGCGTACGGTGCGTCGACGACTCCGAAGCCCTGGATCGCGTCCACGATCAGCAGGCGATCGCCGATGACCTCGCGGAGCGCGCCGAGGTCGGCGAGATAGCCCGTCCGGGAGTCGACGAGGCTCACGGCCACGGCGACCACGTCCGGAGTGAGAGCGTCGCGCACCGCCTCCGGAGTCACCCGACCGCCCTCGGTCGGCAGCCAGACGGGCGACACCGCCCCGAGCGCCTGCTGCGCACGCACCGCGGCGTAGGGCAGGCTCGGGAACTCGGCGGAGGAGAGCAGCACGCTCCCCCGCAGACCGAGCATCGTGTGCAGCAGACCCGTCGACGTGTTGGGCTGGAAGACGACCTGCTCGGCCGGAAGCTGGACCAGGGCGCTCACGGCGGTGCGCACCCGCTCGTCCTGCCGCTGCAGCTCGTCGAGGGCCCGGCCCGCCTGCAGGAGCCGCGTCGCCGCCTCCTGCTCGGCCACGGCCGTCGCCGAGATCGGACCGACGCGGGCGAAGTCGAGGTAGCCGGTCTCCTCGGCGAAGGCTCCGAGGTACTCGTCCATCGCGAGGGTGTTCGTCGTGCTCATGCCGGCCCTTCCGGTCGGTGGTGGCGCGGGCGCCTCAGCTGCCGAAGCGGCGGTGCCGCCCCGCGTAGTCGCGCAGGGCCCGGAGGAAGTCGACCTCGCGGATGTCCGGCCCCAGCGCCTCCATGAAGTAGAACTCGCTGTGCGCGCTCTGCCAGAGCATGAAGTCCGAGAGCCGCTGCTCCCCCGAGGTGCGGATGACCAGGTCGGGGTCGGGCTGGCCGCTCGTGTAGAGGTGCTCGCCGATCAGCTCGGGCGTCAGCAGCTCCGCGACGTCCTCGATCGTGGATCCGCGCTTGCCGTGCTCGTCGAGGATGCTGCGGACCGCCTGCGCGATCTCATGGCGCCCGCCGTACCCCACCGCGAGGTTCACGTGCAGGCCGGTGTGGCGGGCCGTGCGCTCCTCGGCGGCGTCGAGGGCATCGATGAGCGACTCCGGGAGCCCGTCGTCGGAGCCGACGTGCTGCACGCGCCAGTCCGGCTGCTGGGAGACCTCTTCGGCGAGGTCGGCGATGATCGCGATCAGCTCGGTCAGCTCGGAGCTGTCGCGGCCGACGAGGTTGTCCTGCGAGAGCAGGTAGAGGGTGACGTGCCGGACGCCCAGCTCGTCGCACCACTGGAGGAACTCGTGCACCTTCGCGGCGCCCGCGCGGTGGCCGTGGGCCGCCGTCTCGAGGGCCCGCTGCCGCGCCCAGCGCCGGTTGCCGTCGATGATCATCGCGACGTGGTTCGGCAGGGTGCCGGGAGCCAGGCTCGACCTCAACCGCTTCTTGTAGACGCCGTAGAGGAGGTCCCTTCCCACTGGCAGTCTCGGCTTCGGCACATCGCTACGGTAGCCGATGCTCCTGCCCGGGAAGGGTCGCGGCGCCCGGCCGCGTCACCGGGACCGGCCGTATCCTGAGCCGTATGAGCCACCGGCCGACGCCCCCCGCCCCCGAGCCCGCTCGTCGGTCCTCCCCCCGTGCCGACGACGCCGTGGCGCGGGACGACGCCGACGGGCCGGACCTGCCGAACCTCCCCCTCGTCGACGACGAAATCGACCACGGAGCGGTGGCCGAGTCGAAGCCGACCTGGCGCGGCTGGATCCACGCCGGGCTCTTCCCGTTCGCGATCGTGGCCGGGGTCGTCCTCGTCTCGGTGGCCGACGGCACCGCCGCGAAGTGGGCCGCCGCCGTCTTCGCGACGTCCTCGCTCCTGCTCTTCGGCAACTCCGCCCTCTACCACCGGTTCGACTGGGCGCCGCGGACGAAGGTGATCCTCAAGCGGATCGACCACGCCAACATCTTCCTGCTGATCGCGGGCACCTACACGCCGCTCGCGGTCCTCGCGCTGCCGCCCGCGCAGGGCACGCTGCTGCTCGTGCTCGTCTGGTCCGGCGCGCTGCTCGGGATCGGCTTCCGGGTGTTCTGGATCTCGGCGCCGCGCTGGCTCTACGTGCCGCTCTACCTGCTCCTGGGCTGGGCGGCGGTGATGTACCTCGGACCGCTGCTCGAGGCGAGCGCGACGATGATGGTCCTCGTCCTCGTGGGCGGTCTCTGCTACACGGTCGGAGCGATCGTGTACGGCTTCAAGCGGCCGAACCCCGTGCCGGGGGTCTTCGGGTTCCACGAGATCTTCCACGCGCTGACCGCCGTGGCGTTCGTCTGCCACTGGACGGCGGCGCTGCTGATCTCGCTGCACCCCGCCTACAACGGCGGCTGAGCCGACGTCAGCGCTCCGAGCGGTCGTCCGCCGGCCCGCGCTCCGAGCGCCCCGCCTCGGCGGCGCGCTCGCGCTCCTCGGCGTCGAGCCGCTCCGCGACCTGCTCGCGGTAGGTGGTCCGCCGGACTCGGCGCACCATGTCGAGCGCGAGGAGGACGGCGGCCACCGCGATCACCAGCATCGTGATGAAGCCGAAGAGGCCCGGCGTGACGGTGTCCTCGTTGAAGTCGGGCGCGGGCGACGGCGTCGCCGCGGCGATCCGGGACAGCGCCAGGGCGGCGGAGTCGAGCACGGCGGGGATCACGCGTCCACCTCGTTCCGCGCGCCGGTCGGGAAGGCGACGTCGAGTCCGGCGAAGAGATCGGTCTCGGGCGTCGGCGCCTCGACCCGCGACTGCACGAGCTGGAAGTCGTCGGTCGGCCACGCGGCGTCGATGGCCTCGTGCGGCAGGAAGAAGAAGGCGTTGTCGGGCGCGACCTGGCTGGCGTGCGCGCGCAGGGCCGCGTCCCTCCGGTCGTGGAAGCCCGAGATGAGCACCTGCGTCGTCGCGAGGTACGGAGCGTCGTCCGACCAGCGCTTCATCTCCTCGAAGGTCGCCAGGCGCGGGTCCTCCGGGTCGAGCGAGCGGAGGTGCTCCGCGATCGCCCGCAGCTTCTGACCGCTGAACACGCGGTCGTAGTAGAGCTTGGCGACCGACCAGGGCGCCCCGAGGCCGGGGTACTCGTCCGGCTCCCCCGCCGCCCGGAACGCCTCCATGGCGACCTGGTGCGCCCGGATGTGGTCCGGGTGCGGATAGCCGCCGTTCTCGTCGTAGCTGATGATCACGTGCGGCTTGAAGCGTCGGACGAGGCGGACGAGCGGAGCCGACGCCGTCGCGAGCGGGAGCGCCGCGAAGCTCGCGGGCGGAACCGAGCCGTCCTCCTCCATCCCGGAGTCGACGAAGCCCAGCCAGGTGTGCTGCACGCCCAGGATCCGCTGAGCCTCGGCCATCTCGAGGCGGCGGAGCCCGCCCATGTCGCGCTCAGCGTGCGCGCGGGCGGCGAGCGACTCGTTCAGGACGGAGCCGGCCTCCCCTCCGGTGCAGGAGACGACCATGACCTCGGCGCCGCGGTCGGCGTAGGCCGCGAGAGTCGCGGCGCCCTTGCTCGACTCGTCGTCGGGATGGGCGTGCACGGCGAGGAGGCGCGGGACCTCCCGCACCTCCGAATCGACGGAGACCTGGGCGGCCTGGGACACGATCGCTCGATTCCTCGGGGTTTAATGGGGCGGTGCGACCGCTCGCAGCGAGCGCGCACCATCCGTCAACAGTAACCGCTAGATCCGGGGAGTTCCGTGGCCGTCCGCACGTCCGACAGCTCCGAGCGGAGCGACGAGACCGCGGTCGATCCCGACGCCGTCCGGGCGAGCGGCCCGCTCGCGTCCCGCTACGGCCGCACCGCGCGCAGCCGCCGCGGCAACCGCTGGCTCTTCGGCGCGGTCGCGCTCGCCTTCGTCGCGGTCTTCGCCGCCTGGGTGGTCTGGGCGGGCCTGGACAGCGGACGCGACGGCGTCGACGTGCAGGACACGGCGCACCGGGTCGTCGACGACCGCACGGTCACCGTCTCCTTCGACCTCACCGCGCCCGCCGGGACGGACGTCGCCTGCGCCGTCCAGGCGCTCAACGAGCAGTCGGCCGTGGTGGGCTGGCTCGTCGTGGAGTACCCCGCCTCCCCCGAGCGCTTCCGCTCCTTCACCGAGACGGTGCGCACGACCGAGCTCGCGAACACAGGTTTGATCTCCTCCTGCTGGCTCCCGTAGGGTTGCCGAGTGCCCTGACGGACTCGTCGGGGCCTTGTCTTTTTCCACCGCCGCCGGGCGTCGGACGACACGGACGCCGGGGCGGGAGCCCCGGACCCGGACGCCGGACCCCTGCACGCGGCAGTCACGTGAGGAGCCCACCATGGCCGACCAGCCTCAGGTCACCTGGATGACCCAGGAGTCGTACGACCGCCTCCAGGCGGAGCTGAACGAACTGTCCACCGCGGGCCGCGAGGAGATCGCGAAGCGCATCGAGGTCGCCCGCGAGGAGGGCGACCTCAAGGAGAACGGCGGCTACCACGCCGCGAAGGACGAGCAGGGCAAGATCGAGGCGCGGATCCGCCAGCTCACCTCGCTCCTGCGCGAGGCCGAGATCGGCACGCCGCCCGAGAGCCACGGAGTGGTCGAGGCCGGCACGATCATCACGGCCGAGATCGCCGGCGACGAGTCGCGGTTCCTGCTCGGCAACCGCGAGATGGCCGGCGAGAGCGACCTCGACGTCTACAGCCCGCAGAGCCCGCTGGGCGGCGCGATCATGGGCCTGAAGGTCGGCGACTCGACGAGCTTCGAGGCCCCGAACGGCCGGACGATCAGCGTCCGCGTCGTGAACGTCGAGACCTGGAACGGCCACTGATCGTCCCGACGCAGCACGCGAGTGGAGACGCCACCTGCGGAGTCCGGAAGGTCTCCGCGGGTGGCGTCTCTCGTTGCAGCGGTCAGTTGCGGGCGACTCGGGGTTCGTAACCCGCGTCGCGGAGCACCTGGAGGACGCGCTCGGCGTGCTCCGGACCGCGCGTCTCGACGCTGATCTCGAGTTCGACCTCGCTGATCTGCAGACCTCGACCGTGACGGGTGTGCAGCACCTCGACGACGTTCGCGTTGGCCTCGGAGATGAGCTCGGAGATGCGGGCGAGCTGGCCGGGGCGGTCCGGCAGGCCGATGCTCATCTTGAGGTAGCGCTCGGAGGCGGCGAGGCCGCGGCTGATCACGCGCTCCATCATCAGCGGGTCGATGTTGCCGCCCGAGAGGATCACGGCCGTCCTTCCGGCGTCGCGGATCTTCCCGGTGAGGATCGCCGCGATGCCCACGGCGCCCGCGGGCTCGACGACGAGCTTCGCCCGCTCGAGCAGCACGAGCAGCGCGCGGGCGATGTCGTCGTCCTCGACCGTCACGACCTCGTCGACGACGTCGCGGATGATCGCGAAGTTCAGCGCTCCGGGCATGGCCACCGCGATGCCGTCGGCGATCGTCGGCGAGATCGTGATCAGGGTCGGCTCCCCGCTCGCCAGCGACAGCGGGTAGGGAGCGGCGTTCGCGGCCTGCACGCCGATGACGCGCAGCGTGCGCCCCTCCTGCGCGGCCTTCTGCTTCGCCGCCGAGGCGACGCCGGCGATGAGGCCACCGCCGCCGATCGGGACGACGATCGTCTCGACGCCCTCGGCCTGCTCGAGGATCTCGAGTCCGATCGTGCCCTGCCCGGTGACCACGTCCGGGTGGTCGAACGGCGGGATGAAGACGGCCCCGGTGCGCTCCGCGAACTCGGCCGCCGCCGCGAGCGATTCGTTGAAGATGTGGCCGCTCAGCACCACGTCGGCGCCGTAGTCGCGGGTGGCGGCGAGCTTGGGCAGCGCGACTCCGATCGGCATGAAGATGGTGGCCGAGATGCCCAGCTCGCGCGCGGCGTACGCGACGCCCTGCGCGTGGTTGCCCGCCGACGCCGCGACGACGCCGCGCGCGCGCTCCTCGGGCGAGAGCCGCGACATGCGGAACACCGCGCCGCGGATCTTGTAGGAGCCGGTGCGCTGCAGGTTCTCGCACTTGAGGAACACCGGCGAGCCGAGCACCTGGGCGAGGAACGTGCTCGTCTCCATCGGGGTGTTCGCGATCACGGGCGCGATGACGCTGCGCGCCGCCTCGAACTCCTGGAGGGACGGTCCGGCGACGTGACTAGTCTGCATGCTCTGCGGCAACTCTCTCGGGGGTTCGGGTCGGCGTGCGCCAGGCGCCGCTGGCGATGTAGTTGACCATGACGTTCAGGGTCGCGACGAAGGGCACCGCGAAGAAGGCGCCCGCGATGCCCGCGACGATGGAGCCGCCGGCGACGGCGAGCACCACGGCGAGCGGGTGGATCTTGATGGCCGATCCCATGACGAGCGGCTGGAGGATGTGCCCCTCGAGCTGCTGGACGCCGAGGACGACGATCAGCAGGATCAGGGCGATCAGCGGCCCGTTGTAGACCAGCGCGATGAAGACGGCGAGAGCGCCGGTCGCCACCGCTCCGATCACCGGCACGAACGAGCCCAGGAACACCAGGACGCCGATCGGGATCGCCAGCGGCACGCCCAGGAGGGCCGCGCCCACGCCGATGCCGACGGCGTCGATGAACGCGACGAAGATCTGCACCTTGACGAAGTTGGTGAGCGTCACCCAGCCGGCCCGCCCGGCGCCGTCGACCGCGGGGCGAGCGCGGTGCGGGAAGAGCCGCACGACCCAGCGCCAGATGTTCGGGCCGTCGATCAAGATGAACAGGGTCGAGAAGAGGGTGAGCAGGACGCCGGTCAGGACGTGGCCGATCGTCGAGCCGACGCTCAGCGCTCCGCTGACGAGCATGCCCGAATCCTGCTGCAGGGCGGTCAGCGCCTGCTGCGCGTACTCGTTGATCTCGTCCTCGGTGAGGTGCAGCGGCGATTCGAGCAGCCAGGCCTTCAGATCGTCGTAGGACTGCACCGTCTGGCGGCTCAGGTCGTCGAACCCCTGGTAGACCTGCGTCACGACCAGGAAGAGCAGGCCGCCGATGATGACGATGATGCCGAGCTCCGACACGGTGATCGCGAGCCACTTGGGCCAGCGGTGCCGCTGCAGGAAGCTCGAGAACGGCACCAGCAGCGCCGCGATGACGATGGCGACCAGCAGCGGGATCACGATGAGGCGCAGCTCGATGATGAGCAGCGCCAGCACCGCGAGGGCGGCCACGACGACGAGCACGCGCCACGCCCAGGCGCCCGCGATGCGCATCCCGTCGCTCACGAAGGCGGAGTCGGGAACGGGGCGCGAGGTCCCCGGGACGTGCAGGACAGGCGGCGCCGCGGTGTCGACGACGCGGGCGCCGGAGGAGCGGCGGGACCTGCCGAGTCTCATCCCCACAGACTAGGCCCCGGCGCATTCCCCGGGCGGTATCGACCGCGAGGACTCAGGAGACGGCCGTGCGCGATCGGGCGCAGGCGATGTCGGAGGCCTTCGCTAGCGTGGTCGGACCATGACCGAGCAGCTCTCCCCCGCCCTCGCGCGCCGCATCGCCCTCGCCGCGCAGGGCTTCGGAGCGCCGCGGCCGCCGCGGATCGGCACGCGTCAGGTCCTCGGCGTCGTCGACCGCATCCGGCCGCTGCAGCTCGACTCGGTCAACGTCTTCGAGCGGAGCCACTACCTTCCGCTGCTCGCGCGCCTGGGGCCGTACGACCGCTCCCTGCTCGACGCGGTCGCCTTCGCGCCGAAGGGGCACTACCTCGAGTACTGGGCGCACGAGGCGGCGCTGATCCGGCGCGCCGACGTGCCCCTCTACCGCTGGCGGATGGCGCGCTACCGCCGCACCGAGCACGAGGGCTGGGCCGGTGAGAACCGGGCCACGCTCGACTGGCTCCGCGCCGCACTGGCCGACGGACCGCTCCGCGCGTCCGAGATCGAGCACGAGTCGAACGTCCGCACCGGGCCGTGGTGGGGCTGGTCCGACATCAAGCGCGGTCTCGAGGTCCTCTTCCGCTGGGGCGAGGTGGTCAGCGCCGGGCGCACGCGCTTCGAGCGCTCCTACGCCCTCGCCGAGCAGGCCCTGCCGCGAAAGGTCCTCGACGCCGAGGTGGCGGAGGAGGACGCGGTGCGCGAGCTGGTCCGCCGCGCCGCCGTCGCGCACGGAGTCGCGACGCTCGGCGATCTCGCCGACTACCACCGGCTGCGGCGGGCGCCCACCCTCGCCGCGGTCCACGACCTGGTCGAGGCGGGCGAGCTGCTCCCCGTCGCGGTCCGCGGCTGGGAGCGCTCCGGACGTCCCGTCCCCCTCTGGCTCCACGCGAACGCCCGTCGGCCGCGATCGCTCCGCGCCGACGCCCTGCTCTCTCCGTTCGACCCGGTCGTCTGGCACCGCCCGCGCGCCGAGCTCCTCTTCGGCTTCCACTACCGGATCGAGATCTACACGCCCGCAGCACAGCGCGTGCACGGCTACTACGTGCTGCCCGTGCTCCTCGACGACGTCCTCGCCGCCCGGGTCGACCTCAAGAGCGACCGGCAGCGCAAGGTCCTGCGCGTGCAGGCCGCCTGGCTCGAGCCGGGGGCACCCGCCGACACCGCGGAGCGGCTGGCGGTGCTGCTCCTGGAGGCTGCCGCCTGGCAGGGGCTCGACGCGGTGGAGATCGTCGAGCGGGGCACGCTCGCGGCGGCACTCCTCTCGGCGGTGCGGTCCGCCCGTCCGGATGTCCTAGCGTGAGCGGCATGGTGGACGAACGCTCCGGATCGATCGCGCTCGCCCTCTCCGAGAAGTGCGTGGGGCTCCTCCTCGAGCGCGGCACGGTGAAGGGTGTGAGCTCGATCGACCTCTCCCATGCGGCCGGCATCTCGCTGCGCACCTTCCACCGCTACCTCGGCGGCAAGGAGGACTGCGTCCGTCCCGTGCTCTACGCCGCCATCGCGGCCATGGGCCGGGCGCTGACCGCCCGCCCCGCCGACGAGCCGCTGAGCACGGCGCTCGGCGCCGCCTTCGCCGCCGCCGCGTCGGGCCCGCAGCTCGACCGCACGCTGCGCCTCATCCCGCTCCTCACCGAGACCCCGGCGATGCGCGCGGTCTGGGCGCAGTCCCTGCACGACGGCGAGGCGGCCCTCACTCCGTGCATCGCTGAGCGCATGGGGTTCGAACCCGATGAGACCCCGCGCGCCGCCGTGCTCGCGACCATCGTGATGGCCCTCGTCCGCCGCGCCCTGGTCGACGCGGTCGCGAGCGGCGCGGATCCGGCACCCGTCTTCGAGGAGTACCTCACGACCTTGAACGGCGGGCCGCTGGCCGTTCCGGCGACGGCCGGACCGTCCTCCTGAGAGCCGCCCGCTAGAACTGGACGCGCGGCGGCTCGGAGATCGCGGCGAGGCTGTCGACCTCGAAGAAGTCGCGCTCCGAGAAGCCCAGTCGACGCGAGAAGAGCGTGTTGGGGAACACCTTCACCTTGGTGTTCATCTCCCGCACGCCGCCGTTGTAGAAGCGGCGGGCCGACTGGATCCTGTCCTCGGTCTCGACGAGCTCGCCCTGCAGCTGGAGGAAGTTCTGGCTGGCCTGCAGCTGCGGATAGGCCTCGGCCACGGCGAAGATCGACTTGAGCGCCTTCTGCATGTGGTCCTCGGCCGCGGACGCCTCGGCGGGCCCCTGCGCCGACAGGGTCTCGGCTCGCGCGCGGGTCACCTGCTCGAAGACCTGCTTCTCGTGGGCGGCGTAGCCCTTCACGGCGTCGATGACGTTGGGGATCAGATCCGCGCGCCTCTTCAGCTGGACGGTGATGTCGCTCCAGGCCTCGTCGACCCGGACGTTCAGGGTGACCAGGGAGTTGTAGGTCGCCCAAAGGTAGATCCCGAGGATCACCACGAGGGCCACGACGACGATGAGCGGGACCAGCCATTCCATGCCGACAAGTGTAGGGAACGGCGGTCGGCGGCCCGCGCGGGCACGGCGCTTTCGCAGTGTCCGCGGCGACGCTACTTCAGCGTCTTCTGCAGCAGGACCGTGCTCAGCCAGCGGTTGAACTTGAAGCCCACCCGGCCCATGCGGCCGACCTCGACGAAGCCGTACTGCGCGTGCATCGCGAGCGACGCCTCCGCCCCCTTGTCGGCGATGACGGCCATGATCTGCCGGATGCCGACCGCCTTCGCCCGGTCGAGCAGCTCGGTCATCAGCGCCTTGCCGAGTCCCTTGCCCGTGGACGCCGCACGAAGGTAGATCGAGTTCTCGACCGTGAATCGGTAGGCGCGCTTGGACGACCACGGCGAGACCATCGCGTAGCCGAGGATCTGTCCCGACGGGGACACCGCGACGATGAACGGCAGGCCGAGCTTCACGTTGCGGGCGAACTTCGACCGCCACTCCTTGATCGTGGAGTCGTCCTCGTCGAAGGTCACGACGGTGTTGCGCACGTAGTGGTTGTAGATCTCGCGGATGTCGGGGAGGTCCTCCTCGCGCGCCTCGCGGATCTCGTACGAGAAGTCGGGCTCGGGCGGCGGCGCCTTCCGCAGGTGCGGCGGCAGGACGCGTCGCTGCTCGTACTCTTCCTCCAGCATGGGGATCCCCTCCGTCGACCCGGGCCGCTCGCGCGGACCTCGTCCAGCGTATCGGCGCGCACGAGCGCGCCGCGGCTCACTCCGCGAGGCTCCAGTCCACCGGCTCGGCGCCCCGCTCCTCGAGGAGCGCGTTCGCCCGGCTGAAGGGCCGCGAGCCGAAGAAGCCGCGCGAGGCCGACAGCGGACTCGGATGCGCGCTCTCGATCACGCCGGCGTCGCCGAGCATCGGGCGGAGGCCGGCGGCGTCCCTCCCCCAGAGGATCGCGACGAGCGGAGCGTCGCGCGCGGCGAGCGTGCGGATCGCGTGCTCGGTCACGGCCTCCCAGCCCTTCCCCCGATGCGACGCCGGAGCGCCGGGTGCGACGGTGAGGACGCGGTTGAGCAGCATCACGCCATGGCGCGTCCACGCACCGAGATCACCGTGCGCCGGAGGCGTGACCCCCAGATCGTCGCGGAGCTCGCGGTAGATGTTCTGGAGACTGCGCGGCACCGGCCGCACGTGCCGCTCGACCGCGAACGACAGCCCGATCGGATGCCCGGGCGTCGGGTAGGGGTCCTGGCCGACGATCAGCACGCGGACGTCGACGAGAGGTGCCGCGAACGCGCGGAGCACGTCCTTGCCTGCCGGGAGGTAGGGCCGCCCGGCCGCGGTCTCGGAGCGGAGGAAGTCGCCCATCGCCGCGATGTCCGGCCCGACGGGAGCGAGGGCGTCCGCCCAGCCCCGGTCGATCAGTCCGGCGCCGGCCAGCTCCTGCAGATCCATCAGCCCGCGGCGAGTGTCGCCACGACCACGCCGGCCTCGCCTGCGCTCGCGCGCCAGACCGAGCCGGAGCCCGAGACGCGCAGCGCGCCGGTGCCGACCGTGAGGACGGTGGACTCGTCGATGGCGACCCCTCCATCGACCAGGCCCGCCTCGACGGCGGCGACCAGTCGGCCCAGCGTGCCCCACTGCGCGGCGTGCACGTCGATCGAGACGTCGACCAGGCCGATCCCCTCGAGGACCGTCACCTCGTCGAGCTCCTCGGCCGCCTCCTCCGGCGCCACGACGACGCCGCCGATGCGGAAGCCGCCGACGATGGCGCGGTCGGCGGCGATCGCGGCTCCCGCCGAGAACCCGGCGTACGGGGTCCCCGACGAGACGAGATCGCGCAGCCGCGCGAAGGACGGCTCGAGCGCGTCGCGGTAGGCGGGGGTGAGTCCGCCGCCCACGAGGATCCCGTCGACCCCGTCGAAGACGGACGGGTCGATGCGACCGCCCTCGGGCTTCAGGACGGGGACCGGCTCGAGCTGGCCGACGGAGGCGAGGGTCGCCGCGTAACCGGAGTAGGCCTCGGGGCCCAGGCCGTCGTGCACCACCACGATGGCGATGCGGGGTCCCTCGATGCGCCCGGCGTCGACGGCGCGGGCGCGCGCCTCCGACAGGAATGCGCCGTAGAGGTCGGAGTCGTGCTCGGCGCCGCCACCGCCGCCGATCAGGTGGACGCTCACTCGTCGTCCTCGCCGAGCGCTCCGTCCACCGGGGGCAGAGCCGACCACGGGAAGACGATCCAGCGCGGAGTCCGGCGCCAGAAGAAGTCGGGCTCGAGCACCGTGCGGGGCTTCGTGTAGAGCGTGACGGTGCGCACCTCGGCGCCCATCGCGCGGATCAGCTTCACCGACAGGGCGAGGGTGTGCCCGGAGTCGGAGACGTCGTCGACCAGGAGGATCCGCTTGCCGCGCACCGACGCCTCGTCCAGGAGCGGCGGGAGCACCACGGGCTCGGCGAGCCGGGCCTCGACGCCTGTGTAGAACTCGACGTTCAGAGCGCCGCAGCTCTTGATGCCGAGCGCGTAGGCGACGGCCCCCGCGAGCAGCAGTCCGCCGCGCGCGATGGCGACGACGAGCTCGGGGCGGTAGCCCGACGCGACCACGTCGTCCGCGAGATGGCGTGCGGCATCGCCGAACTCGAGCCAGCCGAGGACCTCCTTCTCCGTGGCGGCGAGGAGGGCGGCGGAGTCGTCGGCGTCGGAAACCATGAGGGACAGGCTAAGGCGTCACGCGCCTCCGCGTCACATCAGCGCCCGACGGGACGGCCCCCGTCAGAGCTTCGGAGCGAGCTCGCCGCGGACGACCTTGTGCGGCGCGGCCTGCGCGACCGGCTTGATCGTCACCAGGTCGAGGTCGACGTGGGGCGGCAGCTCGACCGAGGACACGATCGCGGCTGCGACGTCCTCCGCGACCAGCGGCGCCGCGACTCCGTCGTACACCTTGTCGGCCCGGGCCTTGTCGCCGCCGAAGCGGACGAGCGAGAACTCCTCGGTGTGCACCATGCCCGGCGCGATCTCGATGACCCGGATCGGCTCGCCGGCGAGCTCGAGGCGCAGGACCGCCACCAGGGCGTGCGCGGCGAACTTCGCGGCGTTGTAGCCGCCTCCGCCCTCGTAGGCGACGTGCCCCGCGATCGAGGTCACGGTGACGATGTCGGCGGAGCCCTCGGAGCCCTCGTCGGCGAGGCCCCGGCGCAGCAGCGGGAGCAGGGCGCTGGTGACGAGCTTCACCGACAGCACGTTGATCTCGAACATGCGCGTCCAGTCGGCGGGGTCGGACGCCTCCACGGTGTCGAGTCCGAGGGCGCCGCCGGCGTTGTTCACGAGCGCGTGCACCGCCCCGGTCGCCTCCAGGTGGTCGCGCAGCGCGTCGACCTGATCGGAGTCCGTGAGATCCGCCACGAACAGGTCCGCGCCGGTCTCCGCGGCGAGCGCTTCGAGCCGCTCGCGGCGCCGTGCGACGGCCACCACGTCCCAGCCGTGCTCCCGGAACAGGCGCACCGTCGCCGCACCGATCCCCGAACTCGCTCCTGTCACCACGACGCGTCGAACCACGCTCGTCTCCTTCCGTCAAGCCTCGGACACCACCGACTCCGTCGTCGACCCCAACGCTAGTCTGGCCGCGTGCAGCCCGCCGACCCGGCACCCGCCACCGGCGGTGTCACCGCTCCCCCGAAGCGACGCGTCCCCCTGTGGGACAACGCGCGCTTCGTCTGCGTGACCCTCGTCGTCATCGGCCACGGCATCCAGCGGCTGACCGCCAACTCGGACGTCTCCCTGATCGTGTACCTCACGGTCTACGCGTTCCACATGCCCGCCTTCGCCATCATCTCGGGCTACTTCTCGAAGGCGGGGGCGCCGAACTCCCGGGCGATGCGTCGCGTCCTGACCGACATCCTGCTGCCCTACCTGATCATGGAGACGGTCTGGACGCTGGTGCAGTTCCTGGTCGAGGGACAGTCCGAGTTCAACCCGACGAAGCCGAGCTGGACGCTGTGGTTCCTGCTCGCGCTCGGCATCTTCCGACTCGTGCTGCCGTACCTGGCCCTGCTGCGCTGGCCCCTGCTGATCAGCGTCGTGCTCGCGGTCGGAGTGAGCTACTACGACAACATCGACTCGACCTTCTCCCTCGCCCGGGCGATCGGGATCCTCCCCTTCTTCGTGTTCGGCTGGCGGCTGCGCGGATGGAGGGCCGGCTCGGCGCTGCTGGTCGACCGCTGGCTCGCGCTCCCGGCGCCGCGCGTGCTCGCCGTGCGCGCCGTGGCGGTCGTGCTGTTCGCGATCACGGCGCTGGTGATGACCGTCAACATCGACGCGTTCCGAGCCGCCGACCTGCGCTTCTGGTTCTTCTACGACCGCCCGTACGACGCGCTCGGCGAGACCGCCTGGTGGGCGGGGCTCGTGCGGCTCGCCCTGATGCTCACGGCCGTCGTCCTCTCGCTCGCGCTCTTCGCGCTCATCCCCCGCGGTCGCACGGTCCTCACTCCCTGGGGCCAGTCGACGATGTACGTGTACCTGCTGCACAGCTTCGTCCTCTACCCGCTGCGGGAGTCGGGGGTGCTCTCCTCGGCCGACAGCGTCCTCGCACTCGTCCTCATGATCGTGCTCTGCATCGCGGTCTCGGTCGTCCTCTCCCTCGGCTGGGCCCGCACCGTGTTCCACAAGATCGTGGAGCCGCGGGCGGCCTGGCTCTTCGCTCCGGTGAAGGACGAGCGGCCGGAGCGGTCGGGGCGCGCGGACCCCACGGGGTCGAAGCGGGACGCGCCCGCCGCGACGGATCGCGGCCCGCGCCGCTGACCGAGCGCCTCGCCGGGATTACCCCGTGTGTCGGGCACCTCGCCCCCGCGCGGCGGCACGCCTAGGCTCGTCGCGGCGGAGAACGGACTCCGCCTGGACGACTTCACGACCCGATTGGATGCACCATGACCGACCCCGCCCAGTGGCAGTTCGAGACCAAGCAGATCCACTCGGGAGCGGCTCCGGATCCTGTCACCAAGGCCCGCGCGACTCCGATCTACCAGACCACGTCCTACGTGTTCGACAACGCTCAGCACGCCAAGAACCTCTTCGCCCTCGCCGAGTTCGGCAACATCTACACGCGCATCCAGAACCCCACGCAGGCCGTGGTGGAGGAGCGCCTCACCGCTCTCGAGGGCGGCTCCGGCGCCCTGCTGCTCGCGTCGGGTCAGGCCGCCGAGACCGCCGCCGTGCTGAACATCGCGCACGCGGGCGACCACATCGTCTCGTCCTCCTCGATCTACGGCGGCACGTACAACCTCTTCAAGTACACGCTCGCCAAGCTCGGCATCGAGACGACCTTCGTCGAGAACCAGGACGACCAGGAGGAGTGGCGCCGTGCGGTGCGCCCGAACACCAAGCTCTTCTTCGCCGAGACCGTCGGCAACCCCAAGATCAACATCCTCGACATCCGAGCGGTCGCCGACGTCGCCCACGCGGCCGGCGTGCCCCTGATCGTCGACAACACGATCGCGACCCCGTACCTGATCCGCCCCTTCGAGCACGGCGCCGACATCATCGTGCACTCGGCGACCAAGTTCCTCGGCGGGCACGGCACCGTCATCGGCGGCGCCATCGTCGACGGCGGAACGTTCCCGTGGACCGAGAACGCAGCGAAGTTCCCCGGACTGACGACGCCCGACGAGTCGTACCACGGCGCCGTCTACACCGCCGCGGTCGGCGACTCCCTCGCCTACATCATCAAGGCCCGCGTGCAGCTGCTGCGCGACCTCGGCGCCTCGATCGCCCCGGCGAGCGCCTGGCAGCTCATCCAGGGCATCGAGACCCTGTCGCTGCGGATCGAGCGCCACGTGCAGAACGCGCAGGAGATCGCCGAGTACCTCGAGAACCACTCGGACATCGCCTCGGTCAACTACTCGGGCCTGCCCACCTCGCCGTGGTACGCCGCCGCGAACCGCTACGCGCCCAAGGGCGTCGGCGCCGTGCTCTCGTTCGAGCTCAAGGGAGGAGTGGACGCCGGCCGCGCGTTCGTCGACTCGCTCACGCTGTTCTCGCACCTCGCGAACATCGGCGACGTCCGCTCGCTCGTCATCCACCCCGCCTCGACCACCCACTCGCAGCTCACCCCGGAGCAGCAGTTGACGGCGGGGGTCACGCCCGGCCTCGTCCGCCTCTCGGTCGGTCTCGAGAGCATCGACGACCTGCGCGCCGACCTCGCCCAGGCCCTCCGCGCCGCCCGCGCGGTCGTCGAGGCCTCCCGCGCGAACGCCTGATCCACTCCCCTCCCGCGGGAGGGGCAGCGCACGGTCGAGATCCCCTGCTGCGGCGGGGGATCTCGTCCGTGAGAGGCGATCTCGCGCACGCACGCCGGGAGGGGCGTAACACACCACGGCGCGGGGCGGCGCTCTGACACGATGGACACCGCTATGGACTGGCAGCAGACACTCGAGGACACCGTCCCTTCCGCGTTCGTCACCGAGCGCCAGCTGCGCTCGGTGATCGGCAAGCCACCGGCCACCGGGGCCTGGCGCGACGGGGACGACCCGGGGAACCGCCGCTTCGTCGACGTCGGCCCGTTCGACTTCGAGTCGGGCGGCCACCTCCCGCACGTGCGCATCGCCTACGAGACCTGGGGCGAGCTCTCGCCCTCCGGCGACAACGCGGTGCTGGTGCTGCACGCTCTGACCGGCGACTCCCACCTGATCGGCCGCGGCGACCGCGGGCACGCCACCGACGGCTGGTGGTCCGGGCTCGTCGGGCCGGGCGAGGTCATCGACACCGATCGCTACTTCGTCGTCGCCCCGAACATGCTCGGCGGCTGCCAGGGCTCGACCGGCCCCGCCTCCCTCGCGCCGGACGGGCACGAGTGGGGAGCCCGCTTCCCGTACACGAGCGTCCGGGACCAGGTCCGCGCGCAGGCGCTCTTCTCGGACCTCCTCGGCATCGAGCGCTGGCACACGGTCATCGGCGGATCCATGGGCGGGATGCAGGCGCTCGAGTGGGGCATCGAGCATCCGGAGCGCGTGGCCCGGCTCGCCGTGCTCGCCGCTCCCCCGCGCGCGACCGCCGATCAGATCGCCCTCAACTTCGTGCAGCTCGAGGCGATCCGCAGCGATGCGAACTTCGCCGGCGGCGCGTATTACGACGCCGGCGACGGCCAGGGCCCGTACCACGGCCTCGCCCTCGCCCGACGGATGGCCCTGCTCAACTACCGCAGTCCCTCCGAGCTCAACGACCGCTTCGAGCGCAGCTGGCAGTCCGGGATCAGCCCTCTCGGCGGCGGCGGGCGGTTCGCGGTCGAGTCCTACCTCGACTTCCACGGCAACAAGTTCACCCGGCGCTTCGACGCCAACAGCTACATCACGCTCGTCGAGGCCATGAACTCGCACGACGTCGGGCGCGGACGGGGCGGCGAGGCGGAGGCGCTCTCCCGCATCACGAGCCCCACTCTCGTCCTCGGCATCGACAGCGACCGCCTCTTCCCGGTCGGGGGTCAGCGGATCATCGCCGCGCACGCCCCCGGGAACATCGACGGCGACGAGGTCGCCGTGATCAGCTCGACGTTCGGGCACGACGGCTTCCTGATCGAGGACGACGCGGTCGGCGGCCACCTCGCGCGACTGCTCGCCGTCTGATCGGGTCCGGGCGGACGGGCGAGCAGTGGCTATCGTGAGTCGGGGGGCTTCCCCCCGGAGACCCGAGGGAGCAGCCCGGTGCCGATGATCCGCAGCGCGCGGGAGCGCGACCGCCTCCTGCGCCAGTCCGCGCGGGCCGTGGGCCTGCTGACGGACACCGCCGCTCTCGCGCTGGTCCTCGTGCCCGGCACGCTCGGTCCGATCGCGGTTCCGGCCGCGGTGGCCCTCCTGCTGGGTCTCGCCGCCGTGCACGTCCAGCTCGGCCGCAGCGGCGGGCGGCTGTGGCTGATCGCGAGCGGAGCGGGCGGCCTGCTGCTCAGCGCCGGGCTCGCCCTCGATCTCGCGGACTCCCCCGATTTCGCCGCCTTCGTCCTCGTCAGCACGGCGAATGCGGTCACCAGTACGGTCGCCGTCGTCGTCACCACGTCGACGCGGCGGGCACTGCTCCTGCTGCCCGTGATGGTCGCCAGCCTGATCCCGTCGATCCTGATCGCGAGCAGCGCCATGACCCTCAACGCCCTGCTGCTGAGCCTGCTGCCCTGGGGCTGCCTGTGCGCCCTCGCGCTCTGGATCAGCACCGCGGTGCCCCGGGTCGTCCGTCGGATCGACAGCATCGGCAACGCGCACCGCGTCGAGCGGCAGGCCAGCGAGACGGAGGCGCAGCGCCGCCAGGGCGCGCGGCTGCTGCACGACACCGTCCTCGCGACGCTGACCCTGCTCGCCCACTCCGGCGTCGGAGTCTCGGTCGAAGCGCTCCGCCAGCAGGCCGCCGAGGACGCGCACCTCCTGCGCCAACTCCGCCTGGGAGCCACGCCCACCCCGAGCGCGTCGGGCTCCTACCAGCTCACCAGCGTGACCAGCGCTCCCGCGGCGAACACGCTCGAGAGCGTCAAGAAGCGCTTCGGCCGGATGGGCCTGGACGTCATCTGGCACGGCTCCGGCCAGATCGTGCTCAGCGGCGCCGCTCTCGACTCCTTCCTGATGGCCCTCGCGGAGTGCCTCGAGAACGTCCGCCGCCACTCCGGGGTCAACTCGGCCGACGTCACGATCACGGAGGACGACGGGACGGTGCGCGCGATGGTGACCGACGCGGGCGTCGGCTTCGACATCGACACCGTCCCCGCGGCGAAGCTCGGCTTCAAGGAGTCGGTCGTCGCCCGCCTCGCGGACGTCGGCGGGCGGACCCGGCTCTTCAGTGCGCCGGGAGCCGGCACGACCGTCGTCCTGGAGGTGCCGAAATGACCGAGCCGGTCGCTCCGCTGCTCCGCGGGGCGCCCTCGCGCCGAGGGCGGCCCTCGCGAGCGGCCTCGTCCGCCAAGCGGCAGCACGAGGGGCTCGGCACGAGCTACCTCGGGAGCGGCCTGACCGGCATCGCGCTCGCGATCATGGTGTACGAGCTGCTCGTCTTCCTCACCACTCTCGACGACTACGACGACGCCGGCCTCGTCGTCGCGGCCTGGCTGCTGCTGCTCGCGACGTTCGGAGCGACGGTCCTCGCGATCCGCCTCTCCGGCCAGAGCCTCCCGTCGTGGGCGTACGCCGCCTTCCTCGCGGGAGCCGCGACCACGGTCGTCCTCGATCTGATCGCCGTCGCAGGTGCGCCGGGTGCCGGAGCCGCGCCGACCGCCGCGGTGGGCGCCGCCGTCGCGCACGCGGCGCTGATCGTGCACCGCCGAGGAGTCGAGATCATCGTCGTGGCGCTGATCATCACCGCCGCCGAGCTGCTCGCGTTCGCGGCGATGGCGTCGGACGGCGCGGCCGCGATCTCGGTCCGGGTCTGCGCGCTCGTGCTGACCGCGACCCCGGCCGTCGTGGTGGTCGTGATGATGCGCGGCTTCCGCCGCATGGTGCAGCTCGAGATCGACCGGGCGCTCGTGCAGAGCACCACGACGGGCCCGCGCTACGCGGTCGGGATGCTCGCGTCCGAGGAGCTCGCGCGGCTCGACCTCGCCGCGGAGCAGCTGCTGGCCGAGGTCGGCGACGCGACCACTCCGCTCCCCCTCGACTCCACCCGAGCCGCCCGCGCCGCCTCGCTCGCCACCCAGCTGCGACTCCACCTCATCGAGGGGCGCCGCGAGACCTGGCTGCACCACGCGATCCTCGAGTCGGAGTTCCTCGCCCCCCTCGTCCACCTCGAGGACCCCGACGGCACCGCCGGACTGCTCGGCCAGGCTCAGCGCGACGGCCTCCTCTCGGCCATCTGGCTGATCCTCG
Source organism: Rathayibacter sp. Leaf299 (assembly GCF_001423055.1). Classification (NCBI taxonomy): domain Bacteria; kingdom Bacillati; phylum Actinomycetota; class Actinomycetes; order Micrococcales; family Microbacteriaceae; genus Rathayibacter; species Rathayibacter sp. Leaf299. The sequence continues at coordinate 1,418,859 of NZ_LMNT01000001.1, read as the reverse complement.
ACGGAGCGGTCGGCACGCCAACGGCACTCCACGTGCACGCCGGAGCACCGCGTGAACCCGGCCCGGGAGCCCCCGCACGCACCCTCCTCGTCCCGATCCTGCTCCGCTGCGAGGGCGTGCCACTGCGCGGAGTCGATCCTGCGACGTGGGAGGCTATCGCTCAGGTGGGCGCCTCGCGCACCCCGTCCCGCGGCGGCGAACTGCGGATCGAGATCGACTGCCTGGTCGAGAACCCCGTCGACCGATGACGGGACGACCCGGGACACCGCCCACCCGCCTCCGCCACGAACAGCCGAAGGACCCCCGATGACACACACCGCCGAGCCGAAGATCACCCTCGCCGTCGTCGACGACCACAAGATGCTCCTCGGCGCCCTCACGGAGTGGATCCGGGGCGCCGCCTCCGACATCCAGCTCGTCGCCGCCGTCGCCTCCTGGCCCGAGCTCCTCACCCACCCCGAGTTCCCCATCGACGTGGTGCTGCTCGACCTCGACCTCAAGGACAACATCCCGATCTCGGTGAAGCTCTCCACCCTGAAGACCACCGGCGTGAAGACGGTGCTGATGAGCACCTACTCCGAGCCGGCCGTCGTCCGCGAGGCGCTCGCTTCGGGTGCGCTCGGCTACCTCGTGAAGACCGAGGACGCCGACATGATCGTCGAGGCGATCCGCGCGGCCAAGGACGGCCACTCCTACATCTCGCACGAGCTCGACATGGCCCTGTCGACCGGCGACTCCGACGGCGCCCCGAAGCTGAGCGCCCAGGAGCGCCGCGTGATGGCGCTCTACGGCGGAGGCGAGCCCGTGAAGTCGGTGGCGTTCGAGCTGGGCATCTCGGAGGAGACGGCCAAGTCGTACCTCAAGCGCATCCGCGAGAAGTACCGCGTGGTCGGCATCGACGTCGGCACGAAGGTGGCTCTGCGCAAGCGCGCCATCCACGACGGGATCCTGATCGAGACGGACTGAGTCGTTTGGCCCGGCGGTCCCCGCCCGCCGGGCCGCGGTCGGCTTCGCGACGTGGAGCGTTCCGCAGAGCGTCCTGCGGCGCCCTGCCGGAATCCGCTGGCACGCGGATTCCGGTCGCGGGGCTCACGCGATGCGCTCACCGGCCCGGTGGTCGCCGCCCGCCGAGCCGCAGTCGGCTGTGCGACGGTGTTCGTTCCGCAGAGCGTCTCGCGACGCCCTGCCGGAATCCGCTGACACGCGGATTCCGGTCGCGGGGCTCCTCCGGTCTCAGGGACCCAATGGTCCCCGCCCGCCGGCCGCGGTCAGGCTAGCGACGTGGAGCGTTCCGCAGAGTGTGCCGCCCGGATCGGGCCCTGCCTCTCCCCTGCTGGTCGAGTAGCCGGCCGCAGGGCGGCGTATCGAGACCCGCGTCCTCCCGGGTCGGGCCGTCCAGCGCCGGGACCGGCTGACGCAGGCCCCCCTACAGGGCGTTGATCGGGACGCTGCCGGTGCCGGGGGCGGCGGGCTCGCGGGGGCCGGTGTGCACGGTGCCGCGCGCGCGGTCGAGGGCGAGGCTGCCGATCGCGAGCAGGATTCCGGCGACAGTGAGCACGACGCCGACCCAGATCGGCGAGAGGTAGCCGAAGCCGGCGGCGATCGCGACTCCGCCCAGCGCGGCGCCGACCGAGTTGCCGATGTTCAGCGCCGAGTGGTTGAGGGCCGCGGCGATCGTCTGGCTGTCGCGGGCGACGTCCATCAGCCGGGTCTGGATCGCGGGCGAGGCGCCCGCCGAGAAGCCCGCGGCGAGGAACCCGAAGACGAGCAGGCCGACCGCCGTCGTGGCCGTCAGCGCCAAGCCGATGAGCGAGAAGGCCACTCCGACGAACAGCACGATCAAGGCGCGCGTCACGTTCCGATCGGCCGCCCAGCCGCCGACGAGGTTGCCGACGGTCATACCGAGGCCGATCACGACGAGCACCCACGGCACCGCACCGAGCGGGAGTCCGGTGATCTCGGTCGACAGCGGAGTGATGTAGCTGTACATCGCGAAGAGGCCGCCGAAGCCGATGGCACCGATCGCGAGCGTCCACCAGACCTGCAGTCGCCCGAACGCCTTGAGCTCGTTCCGCATGGTCGCGCGGGGATCGCCCGGTTGGTGCGGCACGAGCAGCTGGACGGCGACGACCGTCGCGGCGAAGATCGCGGCGACGACGAGGTACGCGGTGCGCCAGCCGGCGTTCTGCCCGATCCAGGTGATCGCGGGGACTCCGACGACGTTCGCGATCGTCAGCCCCGAGAGGACGAAGGCGACGCCCTTGCCGCGGCTGCCGGGACCCATGAGATCGGCGGCGACGAGCGACGCGATGCCGAAGTAGGCGCCGTGCGGCAGCGCGGCGACGAAGCGGGCGACGAGCACGAGCTCGAACGTCGGCAGGAGGGCCGAGGCGACGGTACCGAGCGTGAACGCGACCAGCAGGCCCAGGAGCAGGCGCTTGCGCGGCCAGCGGGCGGCCGCGGCGGCGATCGTGGGGGCCCCGACGACGACTCCGAGGGCGTACGCCGAGATGAGCATCCCGGCCTGCGAGTTGGCCAACTCGGTGTCGGTCGCCCAGACGCCGGGGAGCAGGTCGGCGGCGAGCTGCGGGAGCAGGCCCATCGCGACGAACTCGGTCGATCCGATGCCGAAACCGCCCATCGCAAGGGCGAGCAGGGCGAGGCGGGTCCGTCCGGGCGAGAGAGTCACCGCACCAGGGTACGCGGAATCCGGAGTCGATCGAAACGATTCGAGCGGGAGCGCTCTCCCGCTCGACTCACTCGCCGAGCGCGCGGTCGAGTCGCTCGATCTTCGCGTCGATCTCGCCCGAGTAGCCGGGGCGGATGTCGGCCTTCAGGACGAGCGAGACCCGCGAGCCGTACGCGCCGACAGCCTCCGTCGCCCGCTTGATCACGTCGAACACCTCGTCCCACTCGCCCTCGATCTCGGTGAACATCGAGGTCGTGCGATGGGGCAGTCCGGAGTCGCGGACGATGCGGACAGCGGCGGCGACCGCGTCGTGGACGGAGGCGTCGGGGCCTTCGCCACCGGAGGGAGCGACCGAGAACGCGACGAGCATGGGGACCTCCTGCTGTGCGGCCGCGAGTCGACCGCTCGTCCCCGAGCCTACGAGCCGTGCGGACTCAGCGGGCGACAGCCGTCTTCCGCACGATCCCGGACTGCAGCGCTCCGTCGGTGACGCGGGTCCCCGAGCGCCACAGCTCACGGACGACCCAGCCCAGCAGGACCAGCAGCAGGACGTTGCGCGCGGTGAGCACGAGCACCATCCACCAGTGCGAGTAGAGCAGGAAGAGGTAGAGGTACGGATAGACGAGCTGGGTGAGCGCGGCGATCATGAGCGTCAGCCGGGCACCCGTCCGGAAGGCGTCGCGGCTGACGACCAGGCCCGCGATCACGGGCGGGGCCAGCCAGACGACGTACTGCGGCGAGAGCACCTTGTTCACGTCGATGAACACGACGACGAACGCGAGCGCGAGGAGCGGGAACAGGCGCACGGCCGAGGCGCCGGACCGCAGCGCACGCAGCCCCAGCAGTGCGACGGCGAGCATGCACACGGCGAGCAGCGGCGTCATCAGGTCGGCGGCGGCACCGGTCGAGGGCCCGTGCATCTCGAAGGTGTTGATGTCAGCCGCGTACCAGACGTAGCTCCCCGACCCCGGGATCACCGAGAGCCACATCCACGGGGTGCTCACCACCGCCTCGATCTGGAGCCCCCGCGTCGTCTGATCGGAGACGAAGCTGAAGACGTGGTCCCCTCCTCCCGCGAGGACGACGGCGGCGACGATCACCGCGGACGCCGCGGCGGGCACGAGGATCCGGCGCACCCGACCGCGCAGCACGAGGACGGCGGCCGCGAGGATCGCCGCCGGCCAGACCTTCACCCAGGTGGCGATCGTGAGCAGCAGGGCGGAGACTCCGGGCCGGGTGGCGGCCCACAGCATCCCGGCGATCGCGGGAGGTGCCGTGAACGCGTCGATCCGCCCGACAGCGATCGGGCCCAGCAGCACGAGGAAGAGGAGCCACCAGCGCGCGGCGGCCAGCCGCGCGGGACGCCGACCGTGGACGAGGACGGCGAAGGCCGCCGCGTCGGCCAGCGCCACCAGCATCAGCCACACCAGGTCGTACCCGGCGGCGCCGAGCAGCCATGCGGCCGCGATCGGCGCCCAGGCGAGGATCGGGTACACCCAGCCGGTGTCGATCCCGGCGATGCCGCCGCCGTCGACGGCCGTCTGCATCCACTGCTTGTAGACGATGCTGACGTCGCCCATCGGCAGGCCCGGCGCGAAGAGCGCCAGCACCGAGAGGACGACGTGCACGAGGGCGAAGGCGCCCCAGAGCACCGTGGCGGAGTCGCGGTTCTCGCGCAGCCAGGCGGTCGGGCGGGCGGTCGCGCGGGGTCCTGGGGTCGTCACGGCGTCATCATAGAGCGGGCGTCGAACGGCATCCTGGCAGGCACCGACCGACGGCCGATCCTCAGTACCCGGCGAACGCGTCGGTGCGGATGCGCTTCGCGCCGGCGCCGCGCAGGGCAGCGCGGACGGAGTCGACGAACAGCGGAGAGCCCGAGACGAAACCGGTGCGGCGCGGGGCGTCCGGCACCAGAGCCGCGAGGGACTCGGCGGTGAGGCGTCCCGACACGTGGGTCCAGCCCTCGGGCAGCAGGTCCGGAGCGGTCGGTGCGACGAGCACGACCCGTGCGCCCGACTCCTCGAGCAGCTCGCGGTACGCGACGTCCTCGATCCGCGGGGCCGCGTAGACGACCACGACGTCGCGCGGCGGTCCGGCGGCGAGCGCGCGGAGCTGCGCGGCGAACGGGGTGATCCCGATGCCTCCGGCGACGAGGAGGAGGGGAACGGCGGAATCGGCCGGCAGCACGAAGTCCCCGCCGACACCCGTGGCGCGGACGACCGCCCCGGGCTCGAGGGACGCGAGGGCGCGCTTGAAGCTGCTCGCCTTCTCGGGCACCCGCATCGCGATCGCCAGTTCGGCGTCGCCGGGGGCGGAGGCGAGCGAGAAGGTGCGCCGGCTCCCCCGCGCATCGGAGCGGTGCGGCAGATCGAGCTCGAGCCACTGGCCCGCCTCGAAGTGCAGCGGTGTGCGCGAGTGGAACCGGTACTCCGTGATGCCCGGCGCGATCGTCTCCGCCGAGCGCAGCTCGAGCGGCAGCCGTCGGCGCTGGCGGTGCGCGAAGGCGAACGCGAGCGCGTTGCCGACGACGAGTCCGAGCTCCGGGCTCGAGTAGAGGATCCCGAGGTGGAACGGGACGCTCGTGATCAGCGCCGCGACGACGGCGACGACGAGCTGCTGGGAACGGCGCGGCGCGAGCGTCAGCGGCTCCGTGAGCATGAAGGCGGCGGCGAAGACGAACGGGTAGGCGGTGAGGACGGAGAGCGCGGCCGCAGTCGGCTCCTGCCCGCCGAGGACCGACTGCGTGATCGAGACGGCACCCGCGACCAGCACGAACACGAGGAAGATCGCCCAGCGCCGCACCCGCGCCACGATCACGAGCGCCGCCACCAGCACCCAGGGCCAGAGCGCGCCGGTCGGCAGCACCCAGGCGGCGGCCGTGAGCGAGCCGTCCAGCGGAGTGCCCTCGAGCAGACCCGCCGCGAGGGCGACGAGGAGGACGGCCACGGCGGCCGGGTTGAAGAGATGGCGGCCGCGCCAGGCGAGGACGTACTTCGACGCCGCGGCGATCGCGCCGACCAGCGCGACGACGAGCAGCGCTCTCGGCTCCGCGGTCGGGAAGAGGAGGAACGCGATGAGGAGGCCGGTGACCAGCGAGGACTCGAGGTGCGCCGGCGAGCGCACCGCCCGTGCGATCAGCCAGGTCGCGGCCGTCGTCGAGACCACGGCCACCACCGCCGTCGCGGCGATCTCGAGCGGCGTGAAGAAGATGCGACCGGCCGCGGAGTAGGCGAGGGCCACCAGGAGGAGCGCGGCGAGCGTCATCCAGACGAGGCGGTACATGGTGATGCGCCCGAGGGCGCGATCGAGGGTGCCGATCATCGGAAGACCTCTCCGGGGAAGCGGGGCGAGTGGTGGAGGGTGCCGTCGCTGAAGACGCGGACGAACTCGAAGTCGAAGCGCTCGGCGAGCGTCTCGGGCGCAGCGACGAAGAGGGCGGTGGCGAGGCCGTCGGCGAGCAGGGCGGAGTCGGCGACGGCCCAGGTGGCCACGACGGTGTCCACCGGCCGGCCGGTGCGTCCGTCGAGCACGTGGTGCAGGCCGTCGCCCCAGGCGCGGCGGTTGCTGGCGGAGGCGCACAGCGCGCGCTCGAGGGGAACGGCGACGCCGATCGCGCGAGCGGGATCGTAGGGGTGCTCGAGCGCGACGCGGAACGGGCCGGCCGCGCGGGCGCGGAGATCGCCTCCGGCGTCGACGACCGAGTGCTCGACACCGGCCCCGGCCAGCTCGTCGAGGACCAGGTCCACGAGGTGGCCCTTGCCCGCCGCTCCGACGTCGAGCACGACGGGAGCCGCCGTGTCGAGGCCGCGTCCACCGCGTGCGCGGGCGTCGGGCCACGACGGCGCAGCGGCGACGGGGCCGCGGGGCACGAGCGTGTAATCGGCGTCGTAGCCCAGCTGCTCGAGCGCGTCGCCCACGAAGGGGCTCACCGCTCCGCCCGTCAGCTCGTGCAGGTCGTCGTAGAGGGCGAAGAGCTCCTCCGCCTCCTCGGGGAAGACGTGCTCCCCCGGCTCGGCGCGCAGGCGCGCCGCTTCGGAGTCGGCCCGGAAGCGCGACCAGGTGCGGTCGTACCGGTCGACGACCGCGTCGACACGAGCGCGCACGCCCGCGTCGAGCGCGTCACCGGAGTCGATGCGCCAGACGGTGCCGATCGCGTCGAACCGCCAGACGTGCTCGAGCACGTGCCGGTCGTCAGGCCGCGGCATCGGCCTTGATCGTCTCCACGGCGTCGTTGAAGCCGCCGGAGGTGAGCGAGGAGCCCGAGACGACGCTCACGTCGAGCTCGTCGAGGGGCACGCCCACGACCTCGCCGGCGATGCCGCTCGCGAAGCGCTCCTGGTACTGCTCGCCGGTCGGGTTCTCGGACTGCGGGGTGACGGCGACGGCCGTGACGACGCCGCCCTCGAGCGTCAGCTCGACTCCGACGGTCTCGTTCCCGCCGGGCGAGGTGTAGGCGCCCTCGGCGTCGTAGGTGCCGTCGGCGTAGGCGCTGTCGCTCGTCGCCGCGTCGCCGGTCGCCGCCTCGGTCGAGGCTGTGGTGGGCTCGGCCGCGGCCGAGCTCGAGCCGGTCGTCTCCTCGGCGGAGTCGGTGCCGGCGGTGGCCGTGCTGGAGCAGGCGGCGAGGGCGGCGAGCGTGCCCGCTCCGGCCAGGAGGGTGAGGGCGTAGCGGACGGGAGTCGTGGTCTTCGCGGTCATGTCTGTTCTCCTGAGTGGGGTGCGGACGCGGCTGTGGGTCCCGACCTTAGGGGCGGGACGTGTGGGGATCCGATGAAGCGGCCGTGGGGCTGCGGTGATGCGGCCGCGTCGCGCGCTTCTCCCGGGACAACGACGGGGCGGCGGGATCGGTTCAGCCGTCCGGATCATTGCCCGGCTGTCCTTCTCGCGGGGACAGCCCGGCGCGTCACTTCAGGAGGCTCGCGACGACGCGCGGGAGGTGCTCGGCGATGTCGAGGGCCGCGATCGGCCCTCCTCCCGATGCGCTGCCGCCCGCTCGGGCGTGCAGGACGGCCGCGGCCGCTGCGGTGGAGGCGAGCTCGCGGTCGCTGAGGGCCGCCCCTCTCGCCTCGGCATCGGCCGAGCGTCCTGCGAGCAGTGCGCCCAGCACTCCGCCGAGGACGTCGCCGCTGCCGGCCGTCGCGAGCCAGGGAGTGGATCCGCTCACCTCGAGCGCGACGTCGCCCGAGACCACGTGCGTCGTGCTGCCCTTCAGCAGTACGCAGACCCCGAACCGCTCGGCGGCGCGGCGCGCCCAGTGCCCCGGATCCGCGGCGATCGTCGCGGCGTCGACGTCGACTCCGGCCCGCTGGAGCATCCCGGAGAGCTCGCGGAAGTGCGGAGTGATGATCACCGGTCCGGCGACCTCGTCGACCAGGTCCAGCGCGCCCGCGTCGAGCACGACCGGCACCCCCGAGTGCAGCTGGTCGAGCAGCACGCGCCGCTCCTGCTCGGACCGGTCGTCGGCGCTGGTGCCCGACCCGACCAGCCAGGCCTGCACCCGTCCGACCGAGGTGACCACCTCGGGCCGCCGTGCGAGCACGAGCCCGGAGGGCCGCTCCGCCCCCAGGTACCGCACCATGCCGACCCCCGTCCGGACGGCCGCCTCCACCCCGAGCACCGCCGCCCCCGGATACCTCTCGGACCCGGTCGCGACCCCCAGCACCCCCCTGCTGTACTTGTCGTCCTCCGCCCGCGGCCGCCGCAGCACCCCCGCCGCCTCCGCCGCCCCGAACTCCCGACTCGCACTCATCCCCCCACCCTAGGTCGCCCCCTCCCGCCCCCGGCAGCCCCGCCAGCACGCCTCGTCCGCGCTCGTGCGCCCCGCGCACGGCACACTCCCCGGCTCGTGCGCGCAGCGCACGGCCCCACTCCGGCTCGTGCGCGCAGCGCACGGCCCAACTCCGGCTCGTGCGCGCAGTGCACGGCCCCTCGCCTCACCGGAGTTCTCCGCGGGGCGTGGGTGGTGCGATCGCAAGGCGGAGGAAGGAGCGATACCGGCGGTATCGCGACTGACGACAACGCCGCGAGCGCGCCGCCCACGCCCCGCGACTAGCGGCGGGTGGCGTCGTCTACTTCGCCGACCAGCTCCTCGATGATGTCCTCCAGGAACAGCACTCCTGTGGCCGTCCCCTGCTCGTCGAAGGACCGCGCGAGGTGCGCTCCGGTGCGGCGCATGATGGCGAGGGCGTCCTCGAGGTCGGTGGCTTCGAAGATGGAGGCGAGCTGGCGGATCCGCTTGGCCGGGATGGGCAGGCGGAATTTCGCTCCCTCGGTGTCCCCGTCGAGGTCGAGGACGTCCTTGAGGTGGATGTAGCCCTCGGGCGCTCCGTCGGTGCCGAGGACGACGTAGCGTGAGAAGCCGTGCTTGGCGACGGCGCGCTCGACGTCGGCCGGGGTGGCTCCGGCCGGGAGGCTGACGATCCCGTCGAGCGGGAGCGCGACGTCGTGCACCTTCTTCTCGGTGAACTCGAACGCGGCGAGGAGGGTGCTGGAATCGCGCAGCGTGCCCTCGCGGGTGGACTGGTCGACGATGGTCTGCACCTCCTCGAGGGTGAAGGTGCTGTTCGCCTCGTCCTTGGGCTCGACCCGGAAGAGCCGCAGCACGCCGTTCGAGATCGCGTTGAGGGCGACGATCAGGGGGCGGATCACCCGGGCGATGGCGACGAGCGGGGGCGCGAGGAGCAGCACCGCCTTGTCGGGCATCGAGAACGAGATGTTCTTGGGCACCATCTCGCCGAGCACGACGTGCAGGAACGACACGATCAGCAGGGTGATGACGAACGCGACGGTGCCGGTCAGCTCCTCCGGCAGGCCGACGGCGTGCAGGGGGATCTCGAGCAGGTGGTGGATCGCCGGCTCGGACACGTTGAGGATCAGCAGCGAGCAGACGGTGATGCCCAGCTGGGTGGTCGCCAGCATGAGCGTGGCGTGCTCCATCGCGGCGAGCGCGGTGATGGCGCTCCGGCGACCGCTCTCGGCGAGGGGCTCGATCTGGGAGCGGCGCGCGGAGATGACCGCGAACTCGGCTCCGACGAAGAAGGCGTTCGCGGCCAGCAGCACCACGAGCCACGCGATTCCGGCCCAGTCACTCATCGCCGGCCTCCTTGCGCGATCGGTGGGGTCTGCCCGCGTCGGCCAGGGGGTCCGGCAGCGTGTCCGGCTCGGCCTCGGGGTCGGGGGTGAAGCGGATGCGGTCGATGCGACGGCCGTCGAGGCGCTCGACGCGGAGGGATCCTCCGTCGACGGCCACCTCGTCTCCGGCGGCGGGGAGCCGGCCGAGCTCGCTCATGACGAAGCCGGCGACGGTCTCGTAGGGGCCCTCCTCCGGGATGTGCACGCCGACGCGGTCGCGGACCTCGTCGGGGCGGAGCATGCCGGGGAAGGTCGTGGAGCCGGGAAGCTTGACGACGTCGGGGCGGGAGCGGTCGTGCTCGTCCGCGACCTCGCCGACGAGCTCCTCGACGAGGTCCTCGAGCGTGGCGACGCCGGCCGTTCCTCCGTACTCGTCGACGACGACGGCGAGCTGGAAGCCGCGGCCCCGCAGCTCGGTCAGGAGCACGTCGAGCTTCATCGTCTCGGGGACCCGGAGCGGTTCGGAGCGCAGCGCCGTCACCGGCACCTCGGACCGCTTGCCGCGCGGCACCGCCACGGCCTGCTTCACGTGGACGACGCCGACGATGTCGTCGATGTCGTCGTCCGTGATCGGGAAGCGCGACAGCCCGGTCGTCCGGGCGAGGTCGAGCACGTCCTGCGCCGTGCTGGAGCGCTCGACCGTCGAGAGGCGCAGGCGCGGCGTCATGACGTCGCCCGCGCTGAGCGCCGAGAAGCGGAGCGTGCGCCCGAGCAGGTCTGCCGTGTCCTCCTCGAGGAGGCCGGCGCTGGCGGAGTGGCGGACGAGGCTCGAGAGCTCCTCGGCGCTGCGCGCGCCCGACAGCTCCTCCTTGGGCTCGATGCCCACGAGGCGCAGCAGCGCGTTGGCGCTGCCATTCAGCAGCGCCACGGCGGGGCGGAAGACGGTGGTGAACGCGGTCTGCAGCGGGACGACGAGCTTCGCCGTCGCCCGCGGCAGGGCCAGGGCGAAGTTCTTGGGCACGAGCTCGCCGAGGATCATCGACAGCAGGGTGGCGATCACGATGGCCACGACCGTCGCGATCGGCGCGACCGCCGCCTCCGGCACTCCGAGTCCCAGGAAGGGCTGCTCGAGCAGGGTCGAGAGCGCCGGCTCCATCGTGTAGCCGGTGAGCAGCGTGGTGAGCGTGATGCCCAGCTGCGCGCTCGAGAGGTGCGTCGAGGTGACCTTGAGGGCCGCGATCGTCATCCCGAGGCGGGTCTCGCCGCGATCGCGCCGCGCCTCGAGGTCGGCCCGGTCGAGGTTGACGAGCGCGAACTCGCTCGCGACGAAGACGCCGGTGCCCAGGGTGAGCAGGAGGCCGACGCCGAGCAGGATCCACTCAGTCCCCATCGCGGGCACCTCCGCTCGGGGCGGCGGGGATCAGGGCGTCGAGGAGCTCGAGGGACGCGGATCGGACGGGTCGGTCCGACGGCGGATGAGCAGAGGGAGGGTCGTCCATTGTGGCGTCGAGTCTATCCGGAGCACCGGGCCCCGCGGGGTGCACGAGGGCAGGTCAGAGCCACTTCTTCGCCTTGAACACGGCGTAGAGCCCCACGCCGAAGACGACCATCAGCCCGAGTGCCCACGGGTAGCCGAACTCCCAGTGCAGCTCGGGCATCTCGTCGAAGTTCATGCCGTAGACGCCCGCGATGAGCGTCGGCGCGAACAGGATCGCCGCCCACGACGAGATCTTCCGCACGACGTCGTTCTGCGCGAGCCCCGTCTCGGTCTGCCGGCGCGAGACCAGGGTCGAGTGCACGGTGAGCGCCTTGTCGAGGATCGCACGGAGGGCGTCGACGGCCTCCGTGACCCGGATCGTGTGGTCGAGCACGTCGCGGAGCGAGCGGTGCAGCTCCACGTGGTCCGGCGAGGCGGTCTCGGCGGGCGTCTCCTCGGCGAGCGCCCGGAGCAGCGCGGTCAGGGGTTGCACGGAGCGCTGGAAGTGGATGACCTCGCGCGAGAGCCGGTAGATGCGCTCCGAGAGCTTGTCGTCCGAGTCGGCTCCGAAGAGCTGGTCCTCGATCTCGTCCACGTCGCCCTGCACTCCCGCGACGACCGGGGCGTACTCGTCCACCACCTGATCGAGGATCGCGTACAGCACCGCCTCCGGACCTCGGGCCAGCAGCGCCGGGTCCTCCTCGAGCCGGCGGCGCACGCGGGCGAGGTCCGGGGAGTCGGCGTGCCGGATCGTGACGACGAAGTCCGGGCCCACGAACACGTGCAGCTCGCCGAACACGACCGCCTCGTCGGCGTCGAGGTACCGCGCCGGCCGCAGCACCACGAACAGCCCGTCGTCGTACCGCTCGAGCTTGGCCCTCTGGTGCCCGCTCAGCGCGTCCTCGACGGCGAGCGGATGCAGTCCGAACTCCTCGGCGACGGCCTCGACCTCCTCGCGGGTCGGCCGGTACAGGCCGATCCACGCCATGCCGTGCTCCTCCCGCATCAGCTCGAACGTGTCCTCGAGGGAGTCCGGGTTGCGGATGCGGTGGCCGCCGACGTACACGGCGTTGTCGACGATGGTCATGCGCTCGGTTCTAGCAGACGGGCGCCCGACTCCCGCTGACGGCCGGCGCACCGGCTCTCAGATCACCAGCTGACCGGCAGCGCCTTGCCCTCCTCGTAGCCCGAGGCCGACTGCAGCCCGACCACGGCGCGCTCGTGGAACTCGGCGACGCTGCGCGCCCCGGCGTAGGTGAAGGAGGAGCGGACGCCCGAGGTGATCATGTCGAGCAGATCCTCGAGCGAGGGCCGCAGGGGGTCGAGGTAGATCGTCGAAGACGAGATGCCCTCCGCGAAGAGGCGCTTGCGCGCGAGCTCGTACGCGTCGAGCCGCCCGAACCGCTCCTGCACGGCCTTCGCCGACGCCATGCCCCAGCTCTCCTTGTAGACGCGGCCGGCCGCGTCCGTCCGCAGCTCGCCCGGCGCCTCGATGGTGCCGGCGAACCAGGAGCCGACCATCACGGAGGAGGCGCCCGCCGCGAGGGCGAGTGCCACATCGCGGGGGTAGCGCACTCCCCCGTCCGCCCAGACGTGCGCGCCGAGCTCGCGTGCCCGCTCCGCCGTCTCGAGCACGGCCGAGAACTGCGGCCGGCCGACGGCGGTCATCATGCGGGTGGTGCACATGGCGCCGGGTCCGACGCCGACCTTGAGGATCGACGCGCCCGCCTCGACGAGGTCCTGCACCGCCTCCGCGGTCACGATGTTCCCCGCGGCGATCGGGACCCCGAGATCCAGTGCCGACACCGTCCGCAGCGCCCGCAGCATCGACTCCTGGTGCCCGTGGGCGGTGTCGAGCACGAGGACGTCGACACCGGCGGCGACGAGGGCGCGCGCCTTCGCGGCCACGTCGCCGTTGATGCCGACGGCGGCGGCGACGCGCAGCCTGCCGTCGGCGTCCAGCGCCGGGTCGTAGATCGTCGAGCGCAGCGCTCCGGTGCGCGAGAGCGTGCCGACCAGGGCTCCGTGGTGCAGCACCGGGGCGAAGTCGAGCCCCGCCTCGACCATGAGATCGAAGGCGGCGCGCCCGGTCGTGACGTCGTCGGCGTCGATCGACGGCGGGGCGTGGTGCACGAGGTCCCCGAGCAGCGCGTCGGGGAGCGCGGTCGCGAGCCGCGAGGCGGGCACGCAGCCCAGCACCGCACCGCCGGCGTCCTGCACCACGAAGCCGTGGCCCTCCACGGCGGGCAGGATCGCGAGCGCCTGCTCGACGGTCGTCGAGGGATCCGCGGTGAGCGCGCCGGAGAAGGCCACCGGCTGCTCCTTCACCCAGCGGATCGCCGCGTCGAGAGACTGCAGCGGCATGTCCTGCGGGAGGACGCCCAGACCGCCTCGCCGGGCGAGCGCCGCGGCGAGCCTCGGACCCGTCACCGAGTTCATGTTGGAGGAGACCAGAGGGATCGTCGCTCCGGTGCCGTCGCCCGGGGCGAGCGAGACGTCGAGCCTGCTCGTGACCGAGGATCGGCCGGGGACGAGGAACACGTCCGAGTAGGTGAGATCGCCTGAAGGGGTTCCGCCGGAGAAACGCATGCCTGGAACGCTACTCCGGCCCGCCCGCGGGGCCGGTGACCGAGATCCGGGCTAGGCTTGACGACCGGGACGGGACCAGGCGACGACGCCGGTGCTCACGGGCGAGGACGACGTTCTCGCGGTGTGGTGCAGGCGTCGAGGGATGCGCGGGCCCGTCCGGATGATCGAGGACGAATCAACGGAGAGAGTGGGCGATCGGCTGTGTCGAGCCAGTTGACCGGAGTGGGAACAGACCAGGGCGCGGAGGACTTCGGAGCCAACGAGTGGCTCGTGGAGGAGCTGTACGAGCAGTACAGCGCCGACAAGGCCTCCGTGGACGAGTCCTGGTGGCCGATCCTGGAGCGCTACGGTCAGCAGCTGGCGGCGAAGGCGCCGGCGGCTCCTCCCGCGCCGCAGCCTCCCGCCGAGAAGCCGGCCGCTGAGAAGCCGGCCTCTGAGAAGCCGGCCTCTGAGAAGCCGGCCGCCGCGGGTCCCTCGACCAGCGCGGGTGCCACGGTGACGCATCCCGTCACCGCGCCGCAGACCGGCGCCGCGCCCGCCTCGCGCACCACGTCCAAGGAGCCGAAGAAGGCTCCGATCCCGGCCGATGCACCGGTGGGCAAGCCCGCCGACGTCGACACGGAGGCGCAGGAGGAGGACGTCGTCACTCCGCTGCGCGGCATGGCGAAGAGCCTCGCGACCAACATGGACGCCAGCCTCACCATCCCGACGGCGACCAGCGTCCGCACGATCCCGGCGAAGCTGATGATCGACAACCGCATCGTCATCAACAACCACCTGCGCCGCACCCGCGGCGGCAAGGTCTCGTTCACGCACCTGATCGGCTGGGCGCTCATCCGCGCGCTCAAGGACTTCCCGAGCCAGAACGTCTACTACGACGAGCCCGGCGGCAAGCCCTCCGTGGTCGCCCCGGCGCACGTCAACCTCGGCATCGCGATCGACATGCCCAAGCCTGACGGCACCCGCGCCCTGCTCGTCCCGAGCATCAAGCGCGCCGACACCCTGAGCTTCACCGCCTACCTGTCGGCCTACGAGGACCTCGTCAAGCGCGCCCGCGGCAACAAGCTCGTCGCCGGCGACTTCGCCGGGACCACCCTGTCGCTGACCAACCCGGGCGGCATCGGCACGGTCCACTCCGTGCCCCGCCTGATGAAGGGCCAGGGCTGCATCATCGGCGCCGGCGCGCTGGAGTACCCGGCCGAGTTCCAGGGCTCGTCCGAGAAGACGCTCATCGAGCTGGGCATCGGCAAGACGATCACGCTCACCTCGACCTACGACCACCGCGTCATCCAGGGCGCGGGATCCGGCGAGTTCCTCAAGATCGTGCACGAGCTGCTGCTCGGCGGCCGCGGCTTCTACGAGGACATCTTCGCGGCGCTGCGCATCCCCTACGACCCGATCCACTGGTCGACCGACATCGCCGTCGACCTCGCCGAGCGCGTCTCGAAGACCTCGCGCGTGCAGGAGCTCATCAACTCGTTCCGCGTCCGCGGCCACCTCATGGCCGACGTCGACCCGCTCGAGTACGTGCAGCGCTCGCACCCCGACCTCGCCATCGAGAGCCACGGGCTCACCTTCTGGGACCTCGACCGCGAGTTCGTGACCGACGGCTTCGGCGGCAAGCGCCAGCTGAAGCTGCGCGACATCCTCGGCATCCTGCGCGACTCCTACTGCCGCACCGTCGGCGTCGAGTACATGCACATCCAGGACCCGGAGCAGCGGGCCTGGATGCAGCAGAAGCTCGAGCGCGGCTACGAGAAGCCCGGCCACGACGAGCAGCTGCGCATCCTCGGCCGCCTCAACGAGGCCGAGGCCTTCGAGACCTTCCTGCAGACGAAGTACGTCGGCCAGAAGCGCTTCTCGCTCGAGGGCGGGGAGTCGCTCATCGCGCTCCTGGACGCCGTGCTGCAGGGCGCGGCCGACGAGCAGCTCGACGAGGTCGCGATCGGCATGGCCCACCGCGGTCGCCTGAACGTACTGACGAACATCGCCGGCAAGACCTACGGTCAGATCTTCCGCGAGTTCGAGGGCACCCAGGACCCGAAGACCGTCCAGGGCTCGGGCGACGTGAAGTACCACCTGGGCACCGAGGGCGTCTTCCGCGGTGCCGGCGGCGAGGAGATCCCCGTCTACCTGGCGGCGAACCCCTCCCACCTCGAGGCCGTCAACGGCGTGCTCGAGGGCATCGTCCGCGCCAAGCAGGACCGCAAGCCCATCGGCACCTTCACCACCCTCCCGATCCTCGTCCACGGCGACGCGGCGATGGCGGGTCAGGGCGTGGTCGTCGAGACCCTGCAGATGTCCCAGCTGCGGGCGTACCGCACCGGCGGCACCATCCACATCAACATCAACAACCAGGTCGGCTTCACCACGCCTCCCCACGAGGCGCGGACCTCGGTCTACTCGACCGACGGCGCGAAGACCATCCAGGCACCGATCTTCCATGTGAACGGGGACGACCCCGAGGCCGTCGTGCACGTCGGGCAGCTCGCCTTCGAGTACCGCCAGCGGTTCCACCGCGACGTGGTCATCGACCTGATCTGCTACCGCCGCCGCGGGCACAACGAGGGCGACGACCCCTCGATGACCCAGCCGCTGATGTACAGCCTCATCGAGGCCAAGCGCTCGGTTCGCAAGCTCTACACCGAGGCGCTCGTCGGCCGCGGCGACATCAGCCAGGAGGAGTACGACCGCTCGCACCAGGACTTCCAGGACCGCCTCGAGCGCGCGTTCGCCGAGACGCACGCCGCGCAGACCGGAGCGATCCCGGTGATCTCGCCGGACGGCGACTCCGTGGCCGACCTCGAGCTGCCGGACGCGCAGCAGGGCGGCGACTACCCGGGCGAGCCCGAGAGCACCGGCGTGAAGGAGGAGGTCGTCCGCCTGATCGGCGACGCCTTCAACAACCCGCCCGAGGGCTTCACGGTGCACCCCAAGCTGCAGCAGCTCCTCGCGAAGCGCCAGGAGATGAGCCGCTCGGGCTCCATCGACTGGGCGTTCGGCGAGCTGCTCGCGCTGGGCTCCCTGCTGATCGAGGACACCCCGGTGCGCCTCGTCGGACAGGACACCCGTCGCGGCACCTTCGTGCAGCGTCACGCCGTCCTGCACGACCGCGGCAACGGCCAGGAGTGGCTGCCGCTGATGAACCTGTCGGAGCAGCAGGCGCGGCTCTGGATCTACGACTCCCTGCTGTCGGAGTACGCGGCGATGGCCTTCGAGTACGGGTACTCCGTCGAGCGACCCGACTCGCTCGTGCTCTGGGAGGCGCAGTTCGGCGACTTCGCCAACGGCGCGCAGATCGTCATCGACGAGTTCATCTCCTCCGCCGAGCAGAAGTGGGGCCAGCGCTCGTCGCTCGTGCTCCTGCTGCCGCACGGCTACGAGGGCCAGGGCCCGGACCACTCCTCCGCCCGCATCGAGCGCTACCTGCAGATGTGCGCCGAGCAGAACATGACGGTCGCCCGCCCGTCGACTCCGGCGTCGTACTTCCACCTCCTGCGCCGTCAGGCGTACTCGCGTCCGCGCCGACCGCTCATCGTCTTCACCCCGAAGGCCATGCTGCGACTGCGCGGTGCGTCGAGCCCGGTCGAGGACTTCACCGCCGGCCGGTTCGAGCCCGTGCTCGACGACGCCCGCATCCAGGACGCGTCGGCCGTGAAGCGCGTGCTGCTGCACGCCGGCAAGGTCCACTACGACCTCAAGGCCGAGCTCGAGAAGAAGCCCGACGACGGCATCGCCCTCGTGCGCCTCGAGCAGTACTACCCGGCGCCGATCGAGGGGCTGCGTGCGATCGCCGAGCGCTACCCGGACGCGGAGTTCGTCTGGGTGCAGGACGAGCCCGAGAACCAGGGCGCCTGGCCGTTCATTGCGCTCGAGGTCGCTCCGCAGCTCGGACGGCCGATCCGGGTCGTCTCGCGCCCGTCCGCTGCGTCGCCCGCGGCGGGCTCGGCCAAGCGGCACGCCTCCGAGCAGGCCGACCTGCTGGCGCGGGCCCTCACCCGGTGATCCCCGGCTCGTGAAACGACGTTCGGCTCGTCAGAACCCGGGGTTCTGACGAGCCGAACGTGTTCCTGCGAGCCGGAGCGGAGCCGGAGGCGCCTGCGCGGGCCGGACGCGAGCGCGTCGACCCGAGCGCGCGAGCTAGGCGCTGACTGTCTCCGTCGAGTGCGACGCCTGCGCCTCGCGCAGCATGCCGAGCACCTGGGCGCGGAGGTCCTCCGGCGCCGTCTCCTTGCACGCGCGCTGCACCGCGACGGTCAGCACGACGCCGACCTTCGCCTCACCGGAGCAGTCGGGGCAGTTCGCCATGTGCTCGCGGATGTCGGCGGCGTCCTCCTTGCACAGCTCGTTGTGCAGGAACTCCTCGAGTTCCGCCTTCGCCTTGGTGCAACCGCAGTCGGTCATTTCGTGCTCCCGGAAGTGAAAGCGGCGCGGAACCCGCGCTCGCGTGCGTAGTCGGTGAGTCGTTCGCGCAGCATGCGGCGGCCGCGGTGCAGCCGGCTCATGACGGTCCCGACGGGGGTCTTCATGATGTCCGCGATCTCCTGGTAGGAGAATCCTTCGACATCGGCGAAATACACGGCGAGCCGGAAGTCCTCCGGGATCGCCTGCAGGGCCTCCTTGACGGCGGTGTCGGGGAGGTGGTCGATCGCCTCGGCCTCGGCCGAGCGGCTGGACGTGGCGGTCGTCGACTCCGCGCCGCCCAGCTGCCAGTCCTCGAGCTCGTCGATGGCGCTCTGATAGGGCTCGCGCTGCTTCTTGCGGTACGAGTTGATGAACGTGTTGGTGAGGATCCGGTAGAGCCACGCCTTGAGGTTCGTGCCCTGCTCGAACTGCCGGAACGCACCGAACGCCTTCGCGAACGTCTCCTGGACGAGGTCCTGGGCGTCGGCGGGGTTCTTCGTCATCCGCAGACCCGCCGCGTACAGCTGGTCGATGAAGGGCAGCGCCTGCTGCTCGAAGAGCGCGCGGAGGTCGACGGGCGCGTCGGGCTCGACGGTCGCGGCGTCGTCGAGGGACTCCTCGACGGTCTCCTCGATCGTCTGCTCCGCCTCGTCGGGCGCCGGCGCCTCGGCGGCGGTGCGGGGGCGTGTGGTGTCGTCGCGTGTCATCACAAGCGATCCTAAGCCGCGCAGGCCCGCGGGCACCGGGATGGACGCCGCGCCCGGGAGGCGCACGGGACGCTCGAGGACCGCTTCCGCTGATGCTGACGCCATGCTCCGCCTCCGTTCCTCCGCTGCCGACTATCCTGATAACCGATGGTCTTCTCGCGTTATTCCGCTCCCGAGTTCGATCCGTACGGCGACGCCCGCGCGCTCCCCGGAGAGGACGACTGGTCCGCGCCCACGGCGGCCGGGCCGCTCGACGCGTTCGTCGAGCTCCCCGGCTCGAAGTCGCTGACGAACCGCGAGCTCGTGCTCTCGGCGCTGGCGTCGTCCCCGTCGACCCTGCGCGCTCCGCTGCACTCGCGCGACAGCGCTCTGATGATCGAGGCGCTCCGGTCGCTCGGCACCGGCGTCCGCGAGTCGGGCGCCACCGGCGCGTTCGGCGCCGACCTCGTGGTCGAGCCCGCGGAGGAGCTGCTCGGCTCCACGACGATCGACTGCGGACTCGCGGGCACGGTCATGCGCTTCGTGCCGCCGATCGCGGGTCTCGCCCTGGGCCCGACCACCTTCGACGGCGACGCCTACGCCTACAAGCGCCCGATGGGCGCGACCATCGCGTCGCTCCGCTCGCTCGGCGTCGACGTGGCCGACGACGGACGGGGCTCCCTCCCCTTCACGGTGCACGGCTCGGGATCCGTCCGCGGCGGCGCGGTCACCGTCGACGCCTCCCGTTCGAGCCAGTTCGTGTCGGCGCTCCTGCTCACCGGCGCCCGCTTCGACGAGGGCCTGCACCTGCGCCACGTCGGAGAGCGGCTCCCCAGCCAGCCGCACATCGACATGACGATCGCCTCCCTCGCGGCCCGCGGCGTCGTCGTCGGCACCCCCGCTCCCGGTGAGTGGACCGTCCAGCACCAGGAGATCTCCGGCGCCGACGTCCTGCTCGAGCCCGACCTCTCGAACGCCGCGCCGTTCCTCGCCGCCGCTCTCGTCACCGGCGGCCGCGTGCGCCTGCGCAACTGGCCCGAGACCACGACGCAGGTCGGCGCACACCTCGAGCGCTTCCTCCCCCTCTTCGGCGCGAGCGTCGAGCGCGACGGCGGCGACCTCGTCGTCACCGGCGGCGACGAGATCCTCGGCGTCGACCTCGACCTGTCGGAGGGGGGCGAGCTCGCTCCGGCGCTGGCCGCCCTGGCCGCGCTCGCGTCGACTCCGAGCACGCTCACCGGGATCGGCCACATCCGCCACCACGAGACCGATCGCCTCGCCGCCCTCGCGGCCGAGATCACAGGTCTCGGCGGCTCCGTCACCGAGCTCGAGGACGGCCTGCGGATCGAGCCCGCGACGCTGCACGGCGGTCGCTGGCGCACCTACTCCGACCACCGCATGGCGCACGCCGGGGCCATCATCGCCCTCGCCGTCCCCGGAGTGGTCATCGAGGACATCGCGACGACGTCCAAGACCCTCCCGCAGTTCCCCGAGCTGTGGCGCGCACTGGCGGGGTCGGTCTAGCCGTGTCCTGGTGGACCGACAGCGGTTTGGACGCCGACGGCGTCCTCGACGACTTCGACGGCTACGACGAGTCGGACGCCCGGGTCCGGCCGAACCCCAAGGGCACCAAGCCGCGCACCAAGAACCGGCCCAGCTACGAGGACGCCGAGATCGCGATGGTCCTCGGGGTCGACCGCGGCCGCTACACCGTGATGATCGGCGACGGCACTCCCGAGGAGCACGAGTTCACCGCGGCCCGCGCCCGCGAGCTGCGTCGCCAGGCGATCGTCGCCGGCGATCGGGTCGACGTGGTCGGCGACACGACGGGTGACGAGGGCACGCTCGCCCGCATCGTCCGGATCCGCGACCGCTCGACGCTGCTGCGCCGCAGCGCCGACGACACCGACGCCATCGAGCGCGTGATCGTCGCGAACGCCGACCAGATGCTCTGCGTCGTGGCCGCCGCCGACCCCGAGCCGCGCACGCGTCTCGTCGACCGCTACCTCGTGGCCGCGTTCGACGCGGGCATCACGCCGATGCTCTGCATCACCAAGACCGATCTCGCCGATCCCGGGCCGTTCCTGAAGAACTTCGAGGGCCTGGACCTGCGCGTGTTCCTCTCGAGCCAGGACGAGCCCCCGGTCGACGAGATCGCCGAAGCGCTGCTCGGGCACGAGACCGTCGTCGTGGGCCACTCCGGAGTCGGCAAGTCGACCCTCGTGAACAAGCTGGTGCCCGACGCGCACCGCGCCACCGGCCACGTGAACACGGTCACCGGCCGGGGGCGCCACACCTCCTCCTCCACCGTCTCGCTGCGCGTCGAGCGCGACGACCGGCACGGCTGGGTCATCGACACCCCTGGAGTCCGCTCGTTCGGCCTGGGCCACGTGAACACCGACAACATCCTCGGAGCGTTCACCACCCTCGCCGTCCTCGCGGAGGACTGCCCGCGCGGCTGCACCCACCTCCCCGACTCCCCCGACTGCGCGATCGTCGAAGCCGTCGAGAAGGGCCTGCTCGGCGCGAGCGGCCCCGAGCGCCTCGACTCGCTGCAGCGACTCCTGACCACCTTCGCCCCGACCGACGGAAGCAGACGATGACGAGCACCGCCCTCCCCCCGATCCCCGCCGACGAGAGGCTCGCCGCGGGCGACACCGCTCCGGACTTCACCCTGCCGGACCAGGACGGGACGCCCGTCGCTCTGGCCTCGTACCGCGGCACGCGCGTGATCGTCTTCTTCTACCCGCAGGCCGACACCCCCGGCTGCACGACCGAGGCCTGCGACTTCCGCGACAGCGTGTCGTCGCTCCGCTCGCAGGGCTACGAGATCCTCGGAGTCTCGCGCGACACCCCGGAGGCGCTGCGCCGCTGGGCGGACGAGCAGCACCTCGACTACCCGCTGCTGAGCGATCCCGACATGGCCGTGCACCGCGCCTACGGCGTCTGGGGCGAGAAGAACTCCTACGGGAAGACGATCGTCGGCGTGCTGCGCTCGACGTTCGTCGTGGGCGCCGAGGGCGAGCTGGAGTTCGCGCAGTACAACGTCCGCGCCACCGGCCACGTGCAGGCGCTGCGCAAGAAGCTCGAGCTCGCCTGAGCGGGGCTCAGAAGCCCTCGTTGGAGCGCGGGGCGTAGTCGGCGCCGAGGGCGCTCAGCTCCTCGGCGCTCAGCTCGAGGTCGACCGAGGCCACTGCGTCGTCGAGGTGGTGCATCTTCGTCGCTCCGACGATCGGGGCGGTCACGGCCTGCTGCTGCCGCACCCAGGCGAGGGCGATCTGCGCGCGGGACACTCCGCGCTCCTCGGCGAGGCGCGCGACCGTCGCCGCGGTCCGCCGGTCGGAGTCCTCCTGCTGGTGGTAGAGCGTCTTGCCGTAGAGGTCGGTCTCGGTACGTCCCGTCGTCTCGTCCCAGTCGCGGGTGAGGCGGCCGCGCGCGAGCGGCGACCACGGGATCACTCCGACGCCCTGATCGAGGCAGAAGGGGTGCAGCTCGCGCTCGTCCTCGCGCTGGATCAGGTTGTACTGGTCCTGCATCGACACGAAGCGCGTCCAGCCGCCGAGATCGGCCGTGTACTGCGCCTTCGCGAACTGCCACGCCCACATGCTCGACGCTCCGATGTAACGTGCCTTGCCGGAGCGCACGACGTCGTGGAGCGTCTCCATCGTCTCCTCGATCGGCGTCTCGGGGTCCCAGCGGTGGATCTGGTAGAGGTCGACGTAGTCCGTGCCGAGTCGGCGGAGACTGTCGTCGATAGCGCTGAGGATGTGGCGGCGCGAGAGCCCGCCGCCGTTGGGGCCGGGGCGCATGCGGCCGTGCACCTTGGTCGCGATGACGACCTCCTCGCGGACCGCGAAGTCGGCCAGCGCGCGACCCACGATCTCCTCGCTCGTACCGTCGGAGTAGACGTCGGCGGTGTCGAACGTGGTGATGCCCAACTCGAGCGCGCGGCGCAGGAACGGCCGGGACTCCTCCTCCCCCATGCTCCACGCGTGAGCGCCCCGCTCGGAGACGCCGTAGCTCATGCAGCCGAGGACGACGGCCGAGACCTGGAGGCCGCTGGAGCCGAGACGGGTGTGATGCATGGTGAGGCCTTCGCGTCGAGAGCAGGGACTCCCCAGCCTGGCAGCCGTGCCCGGGAAGGCGCTAGACGGCCTCGCGCCGGGTCGCCGCCACGACGCTCGGGAGGAAGATCGTGACCGCGGCGACGAGGGCCGGGCCCAGGAGCGCCCAGCCGATGTCCGGGACGGCGTACTGGCCTTGGAACGCGCCGAGTGCGACGGCCATCTGCACGAGCTGCAGAGTCAGCGCGGAACCGCGCATCCAGCTCCGGCGCCGGATCGCCCCGAGCGTGGTCGCGGCGGCCCAGCCGAGGGCGATGAGCCCCAGCACCACGATCGCGATGCCGCCGCCCGGAGTGTCGGAGCGCGTGGTCAGCAGCTCGACCAGCAGCCACCCCGCGAGCACGGCCAGGGCCAGGGTCTCGAGGGCCAGGATCGCGATGAGGAGGAGCAGCCCGAGGGGGTGCCGCGCGCTCTTCGGGCCGGTCGGAGGCGTGTTCGCGTCGATCATCACAGCCACATCCCATCCTGGACTCTTGATTCGGGTGAGCCACCATGAGAGGCTACTTGAGTTCGTTTCACCGCTCACAGGGTCGTGGGTTTCCGCAGATGTGAACAACCCGATCCTGTCGAGCCGCGAGGCCCGATCGCGACACGGGTGAGCTCGTCCGGATGAAACGGGCGTCACCCCGTCCACCACCCCGAACCGCCTTGCGCAGCCGCGTGAGGCCTCGTGGCGTGCGCCGGTGAGTGCGCCCTGATCCTCCGCCTCCGAACTCGATCATCGGCGTGACTCGATCATCTCACCCGAACACTGCGTGGTTCCTCCACGCACGCCTTCACACAAGGAGCACCTGCATGGACTGGCGCGACAAGGCCGCTTGCCTCACCGCTGACCCCGAGCTTTTCTTCCCCGTCGGGAACACCGGGCCCGCCGTCGACCAGATCGAGAAGGCCAAGTCGGTGTGCGCCCGCTGCACCGTCACCGAGGTCTGCCTCCAGTACGCCCTCGAGACCGGCCAGGACTCGGGCGTGTGGGGCGGACTCAGCGAGGACGAGCGCCGCGCACTCAAGCGCCGCGCCGCCCGCGCCCGCCGCGCCTCCTAGACGCACCGGCCGCACCGCGGCCCGCAGTTCCCGACCCCCGCTCGCCTCCCGGCGACGGGGGTCGTCCTGTTCCCGGAGTCAGTCGCGCGGGCGGGCGAGCCAGCGCAGCGGCATCTCGATGGTCACCTCGGTGCCGCGCCCGACGAGCGTGTGCCAGTCGATGGTGCCGCCGAGCTCGCCCTGGATGAGCGTGCGCACGATCTGGGTGCCGAGCCCCGAGCCGACCTTGCCCTCGGGCAGGCCCACGCCGGTGTCGCGCACCTTGACCGTCAGCACGTCCTCGCTGCGCGTGGCGACGATCTCGACATCGCCCTCGCGGCCGGCCAGCCCGTGCTCGACCGCGTTCGTGACGAGCTCGGTCAGCGCCAGGGCGAGCGGAGTCGCGTACTCGCTGGGCAGGTTCCCGAAGCTTCCACTGAGCTTGGGGTGCACCGTGGTGTTGTGCGTCGACGCCACCTCGGCGATCAGCATCAGCACGCGGTCGAAGACGGCGTCGAAGTCGACGTCCTGGTTGAGGCCCTCCGAGAGGGTGTCGTGCACGACCGCGATCGCCGCCACTCGGCGCATCGCCTGGGTGAGCGCCTCGCGGGCGAGGTCCGAGTGCGTGCGGCGGGCCTGGATCCGCAGCAGGGACGCGACGGTCTGCAGGTTGTTCTTCACCCGGTGGTGGATCTCGCGGATGGTCGCGTCCTTGGTGATGAGCTCGCGCTCCTGGTGGCGCAGCTCCGTGACGTCGCGGCAGAGGACGACCGCGCCGACCCGCTCGCCCCGATCGCGGATCGGGATCGCGCGCAGCGACACGGTCACTCCGCGCGCCTCGATGTCGGTGCGCCAGGGAGCCCGCCCGGTGACGACGAGCGGCAGGGATTCGTCGATGACGAGCTTGCCCTGGATGAGGCTCGTCGTGACCTCCGCCAGCGACTCCCCCTCGAGCTCGTCGGCGAAGCCGATGCGGTTGAACGCCGAGAGCGCGTTGGGGCTCGCGAAGGTCGTCACGCCGTCGACGTCGAGTCGGATGAGGCCGTCGGAGGCGCGCGGGGCGCCGCGCCGCGGTCCGGTGGGGGCGCCGAGGTCGGGGAAGTCGCCCGACGCGATCATCGAGAACAGGTCGTTCGCGCAGTCGTTGAAGGTCAGCTCCTGGCGACTGGGCGTGCGCGTCTCGCTGAGGTTGGTGTGCCGGGTGAGCACCGCGATCGGGCGTTCGGTGGTCTCGGGGTTCGAGGCGCCCAGGCGGCGGATGACCGGCACGGCGCGCACGCGCGTCGGGGTCTCCTCGAACCAGTCCGGGGCGGACGTGTCGACGATGCGGGCGGTCTCGAACGCCTCGACGACCTGCGCCCGCCACTCCGACTTGATGCGCTGACCGACGAAGTCGCGGTAGAAGAGGGTCGCCGCGCTGGAGGGTCGCGCGTGGGCGACCGCGACGAAGCTGTCGTCGGCGGTCGGCACCCACAGGACGATGTCGGCGAACGCCAGATCCGCGAGCAGCTGCAGGTCGCCGACCAGCAGGTGCAGCCATTCGACGTCCGCGTCCGTGGAGCGGCCGTGGGCGAGGACGAGATCACTGAGGGTCGACACGACGACCAGCCTAAGCGGTCGTTCAGGGCCACCCCGAACGGGTGAGCCGGGGCCTCGGAATCACCTCACAAGCCGCGTTGCGCGCCTGCTTATCCACAGTGGCGCGACCGGGACGATGGTGAGCATGTCTCGACTGCTTCGATGGGTCGTCCCCCGCGTCTGACCCTGAGCGCGACCCGCACCCGCCCGAGCAGAAAGGTGACCCGACCCATGGATCGCTCGTTCAGCCACTGGAGCACTCCGCATGAGCCGCCCCTCGCACTCCTTCGACTACCGCTCCCTTCCTCTCGAGGCCGGCGCCGCGGGACGGCCGACTGTCGCGTTCTTCGCCGCTCAGCCCGCGACGCGAGCGGAGCTGCCGGACCCGGAGCCGATCCTCGCGCGGCTCACGTTGCTGGTCGTCGAGATCCTCGCGGGCTCCCGTGAGATCGACCAGATCGCCCGCTGGCTGACCGACGACGTCTACCGGCATCTGCAGAAGCGCGTCGTGCTGGCGTCCCGCGCGAGGAGCCTGCAGAAGCGGCCGACGCACCGGATCCCGTTCACCGTCGGCCGGGTCGTGATGTCGGAGCCGCGCGACGGTGTCGTCGAAGCGGTCGTCCTCGTGCACAACCGCGTGCGCACCCGCGCCGTCGCGATCCGCCTGGAAGGCATGGATGCGCGGTGGCGCGCCACCGCCGTGAACGTGCTGTGACCGGCGCCTCGGCGCGGGCGGGGCACGCGAGCCGCGGATCCGCGACCGAGAACGCCGCAGGCCCCGCCCCCGCCGAAGCGGGAGACGGGGCCTGCGGAACGGGCGTCAGCGGCGCTTGGACTGCGCGCGGCGCTCCTGGCGGTTGGCGGGGGTGTCGTCCTCGCTCGGCGTCTGCCGGCCGAAGGCGCCGGTGGTGGAGGCGTCCTCCTCCTCGCCCTCGGGCAGCGCCGCGCGGGCCTCGGCGGCGCGGGCCTTGGCGGTGGCCGCCTGCTGCACCTGGCCGCGCTGGTTCCGGACCTCGACTCCGCCCGAGTCGCTCGGAGCCGAGTAGCTGAGCTTCTCGACCGGGGCGACGGGCTGCGCGAGACCCTTGGCGGCGACTCCGGCGACCTCGCCCTGCTTCTGGGTGACCTCGACCTCGAGGTTGAACAGGAAGCCGACGGTCTCCTCGCGGATCTGCCCCATCATCTGCTGGAACAGGGCGAAGCCCTCGCGCTGGTACTCGACCAGAGGATCGCGCTGCGCCATCGCGCGCAGGCCGATGCCGTCCTTCAGGTAGTCCATCTCGTAGAGGTGGTCGCGCCAGCGGCGGTCGATGACGGACAGCACGACGCGGCGCTCGAGCTCGCGCATCGCAGGCGAGCCCAGCTGATCCTCGCGGCGCTGGTAGGCGAGCTTCGCGTCCGAGAGGATCTCGCGGCGCATGAACTCCTTGTTGATGCGGCCGCGGCTGCCCGCCTCCTGCACGACCTCGTCGATCGTGAGGCTGATCGGGTAGAGCGTCTTGAGCTCGGTCCAGAGGGCGTCGAAGTCCCAGTCGTCGCCGTTGCCCTGGCCGGTGTGCACGTCGAGGATCTCGTCGATCACGTCGACGAGGAACTTCTGCGTGCGCTCGTGCAGATCGTCGCCCTCGAGGATGTGACGGCGGTCGGAGTAGATCGCCTCGCGCTGGCGGTTCAGGACGTCGTCGTACTTCAGGACGTTCTTGCGGATCTCGGCGTTGCGCGCCTCGACCTGCGACTGCGCGCTGCGGATCGCCCGCGAGACCACCTTCGACTCGATCGCGATGTCGTCCGGCACGTTGCCGCGACCCATGAGGGCCTCGGCGGCGCCCGAGTTGAACAGGCGCATCAGGTCGTCGGTCAGCGACAGGTAGAAGCGGCTCTCGCCGGGGTCGCCCTGACGGCCCGAGCGGCCTCGGAGCTGGTTGTCGATGCGACGGGACTCGTGGCGCTCGGTGCCGAGCACGTAGAGACCGCCGGCGGCCTGGACCTTCTCGGCCTCCTCGGCGACCTTCGCCTTGACGCCCTTGAAGACGTCGTCCCAGGCGGCCTCGTACTCGTCCGGGGTGTCGACGGGGCTGAGGCCCTTGGCGGTCATCTCGGCGACGGCGAGGAACTCGGCGTTGCCGCCGAGCATCACGTCAGTGCCTCGACCGGCCATGTTCGTCGCGACGGTGACGGCGCCGAGGCGGCCGGCCTGGGCGACGATGGCCGCCTCCCGCGCGTGGTTCTTCGCGTTCAGCACCTCGTGCCGCACGCCCTTCTTGGCGAGCAGGCGCGAGAGGTACTCGCTCTTCTCGACGCTCGTCGTGCCGACGAGGACGGGCTGGCCCTTCTCGTGGCGCTCGGCGATGTCCTCGACGACCTGCGCGAACTTCACCTGCTCGTTCTTGTAGACGAGGTCGGGGTTGTCGATGCGCTGCATCTTGCGGTTCGTGGGGATCGGGACGACGCCGAGCTTGTAGGTCGCCATGAACTCCGACGCCTCGGTCTCGGCGGTTCCGGTCATGCCCGAGAGCTTGGAGTAGAGGCGGAAGTAGTTCTGCAGCGTGACGGTCGCGAGGGTCTGGTTCTCGGCCTTGACCTGCACGCCCTCCTTCGCCTCGATCGCCTGGTGGATGCCCTCGTTGTAGCGGCGCCCGGCGAGGATGCGGCCGGTGTGCTCGTCGACGATCATGACCTCGCCGTTCAGCACGACGTAGTCCTTGTCCTTCTTGAACAGGGCGCGGGCCTTGATCGAGTTGTTCAGGAACGAGATCAGCGGGGTGTTGGCCGACTCGTACAGGTTGTCGATGCCGAGGTAGTCCTCGACCTTCTCGATGCCGGGCTCGAGGACGCCGACGGTGCGCTTCTTCTCGTCGACCTCGTAGTCCTCGCCCTCGACGAGGCGCTTGGCCAGCCCCGCGAACTCCGAGAACCAGCGGTTCGCCTCGCCCGATGCCGGGCCGGAGATGATCAGCGGCGTGCGCGCCTCGTCGATGAGGATCGAGTCGACCTCGTCGACGATCGCGAAGAAGTGGCCGCGCTGCACCATGTCCTGGGCCTGCCACGCCATGTTGTCGCGCAGGTAGTCGAAGCCGAACTCGTTGTTCGTGCCGTAGGTGATGTCGGCCGCGTACTGCTCGCGGCGCTGCTCCGGGGTCTGGCCCGAGAGGATCACGCCGGTCGTCATGCCGAGCGCGCGGAACACGCGGCCCATGAGCTCCGACTGGTAGGACGCGAGGAAGTCGTTGACCGTGACGATGTGGACGCCGCGGCTGGCGATGGCGTTGAGGTAGGCGGGGAGCGTGGCCACGAGGGTCTTGCCCTCACCGGTCTTCATCTCGGCGATGTTGCCGAGGTGCAGGCCCGCGCCGCCCATCAGCTGCACGTCGAAGTGGCGGAGGCCTAGGGTGCGGCGGGACGCCTCGCGGACGGCGGCGAACGCCTCCGGGAGCAGGTCGTCGAGCGATTCGCCGTTCGAGTAGCGCTCGCGCAGCTCGACGGTCTCGTTCTTCAGCTCCTCGTCGCTGAGGTGCGTGAAGTCCTCTTCGAGGGCGTTGACGGCTTTCGCGTAGTTCTCGAGGCGGCGGAGGATCCGCCCCTCCCCGACGCGAAGGACCTTTTCGAGAACTGAGGCCACGGGGTACTCCAAAACGTAGAAGGCAGGCGCCCGGCGCCAGAGCGCGGACCGCGACCAGCCTAGTCGCGGACCGCCGGGCGCGGATCGTCGGACGCGTCCGCCCTCGGCGGACGCACGGGTCCGCGCACGAGGACGGGCCCCGGCGCTGCACGCACCGGGACCCGTCCGAGGACCGCGAGGACCTAGACCGCGGTCTGCTCCGCGAGCTCGTCGGCCTCGTCGCCGAGGGAGATCACTCCGTAGTCCCAGCCCTTCCGGCGGTAGACCACGCTCGGGCGTCCGGAGTCGGCGTCGATGAACAGGTAGAAGTCGTGTCCGACGA
Organism: Rathayibacter sp. Leaf299; assembly: GCF_001423055.1. Taxonomy (NCBI): domain Bacteria; kingdom Bacillati; phylum Actinomycetota; class Actinomycetes; order Micrococcales; family Microbacteriaceae; genus Rathayibacter; species Rathayibacter sp. Leaf299. The sequence continues at coordinate 1,389,280 of NZ_LMNT01000001.1, read as the reverse complement.
GCTCCATGTAGTCGACGGCGTCGTCGACGCTCATCGAGACGGAGGCGAAGACCTTCTTGCGGATGACGACGGGGCAGTACGGCTCCTCCTCGACGTCGTCCACCGCCTCGGCGGGGGCGGTCTGCACCGGGATCACCCCGGTGCTGACGGCCTGGAGGACGGCGGCGTCGGCCGGCTGGATGCCGACTCCGCTGAAGTCCGCGGCCGCCGCGTCGCGCAACGACGTGGGCCGGTGCTGGCCTCGATGGACCTTCTTGCGATCCTTGGCTCGTCTCACGCGTTCGAGGAGCCGCCCGAGGGCCACGTCGAACGCCGCGTACTTGTCCGCTCCGTCGGCCTCGGCCCGCACCACGGGCCCCTTGCCGATCAAGGTGAGCTCGACGCGGTCGCCACCGCTCGCCCCCTTCGACTCGCTGTGGCGGCTCGCCCTGATCTCGAGCGCGAGCGCCCGGTCGGCGAGGTGGGCCACCTTCTCCGACTTCTCCGTCGCGTACGCGCGGAAGCGATCGGTGATGCCCAAGTTGCGTCCTGTGATGTCGATGTCCATGACAACCTCCCAGTCGAGTACGGCGTGCCGCCTTTCTCCGGGCGGACCGTTCACGCCGTGGAGCCCACCGTAGTCCCCGGTCACCGAAGTGTCACCGGACGTTCATCGGAAGACGCGTGCGGAGTTCCCGGGAGTCTCCCGACGATCCGGCGACCGCCGCAGCCCGGTGGCGCCCAGAGCGACGGCGCCGCGTACTGTTCCGCCCGCCGCCTCGACGGCGCGCCGGAGCTCGAGGAGCGTCGCGCCCGACGTGACCACGTCGTCGACGAGGACCGCTTCGAGCCCGTCGAGGCGGTGGCGCGCCGCGAACGCGCCGTCGAGGTTGCCGCTGCGCTCGCGCCGGTCGAGGCCCACCTGGTCCACGGAGCGACGCGTGCGCGTGATCGGACGCGCGACCTTCCCGCCGCAGCCGCGGACGAGGAGGTCGACGGGATCGTACCCGCGCCTCATCCGGCGGCCGTGCGAGCCCGGAGGGGCGACGAGCGTCGCCGCGCGGCCGTCGAGCGCGTGCGCGAGGGCCGGGCGCAGCCGGGCGGCGAGCGCACCGGCGGCGTCGCTCCGGCCCTCCTCCTTCAGGGCGACCACCAGTCGGCGCACGACCCCGGTGTACGGAGCGCCGGAGGTCACGACGAGCGGGCGCCCCGGCGGCCCGAGAAGGCGCACCGGGGGCGTCGGGAGGGCGGCGAGGGCTTCGGCGCAGTCGTCGCACGGCACGCGCACCACCGGGCGGCCGCAGGCGGGGCAGTCGACCGGGAGCAGGACCGCCAGGGCGTCGAGGAGGGAGTCGCGGAGCATGCGCCGAGCTTGGTCGGCAGCGGACCGGCAGGACACGCCGAGTGCCGGAGTCGGTCGCGGATCGTCCTGGGGAGGAGCCTCAGGACCCCATTCCGGTCTGTGTCGCGAGGAGCCGGACGTCCGTCGCGATCGTCTGCCACGCGGAGCCGCGCTGCTGGCGCAGCTCCCCGCCCTCGGCGAGGATCCGGATCTGCGTGGTCGCGTTGCCGGCCGCGATCTGCGTCGCTCCGCTCGTCGTCCCGAGGGGTGTCGCTCCTCCGCCGAGCTGGTGGAGGGTGACGACGTCCTCTCCTGTGGAGCCGCGGACGACCGAGACCACGTCGAGCTCGTCGGTCCAGCCCGCCGTCACCGCGGTGCCGAGGGTCGAGGCGAGGACGACGGGCTCGCCGACGGCCACCGGGTCGCCGCCGCCGGAGCGCGAGATCCCGGCCACGAGGACGGACGCCTGCTCGCCGTCCTGCACCAGGGCGAGCATCCGGGTGCCGTCCCTCGAGACCGAGAGCGAGGCGATCGTCTCGATCTCGGACCACGCCGTCGCGATCTGGAACGACTCCGTGCCGTCGGGCGAGTACGCGACGAGCTGGTTGGGCGCCGCCGACGGCACCGACCACACGTAGCCGAAGGGATCGATGGCCGGCGCGGTCAGCCCGGCGCGGGCGTCCAGGAGGACGTCCGCCTGATCCGGAGCGACGAGCGAGACCCCCGCGGCCGACAGCACCGCAGCGGCGGCCTCGGAGTCGGCGCCCCGCTGCTCGCCGAGGGCGACGGCTCGCGGCGAGAGCGCGCGCACCCGGTCCGACACCGCCGTCTCGGTCAGGCCGGCAGAGCCGAGGAAGCCGAACGCCTCGTCCGTGAGGACCAGCGGGCGGGTGTCGACGCGTGGACTGATCGGCAGTCCGCTCACCTCGACGGGCACCTCGATCGGGTTCTGCTCGACCGAGAGGGTCACGCCGGTCACGTTCGAGACCGAGGCGAGGCTGCGGCTGAGCTGGAGGCGCATGAGGCGCCACTGGCGCTCGTCGGCCTCGAGGGCGGCGGAGTTCAGATCGACCACGGCCTGCTGCGACTCGACCGGGACGGTCTCGGCGGCGAGCGCCGTGCCGGTCGGGAACGCCGAGGCGACGGCTCCGGAGTCGCTCAGCCAGGGCGTGGGGCCGCGCAGGAGCTCGGTGACGATCGTGGTGCTCGTCGAGCTGTCGGCGCGCGACGCGAACCAGCGGAGGTCCGGCACGAGGTACGTGTAGGACGGATCGAAGTAGTACAGCGCGTGGGTCGAGAAGACCTGCTCGAAGGTGGTGCGGTCGATGACGACGCCGCTGGGCGGCGCGCTGATGCGCCACTCCCCTTCCTCCTGGACGAAGCCGTAGTCGAGGCTCAGCGCCGTCGTCGACGAGACCTCGGTGTAGACGCCCGTCGCATCGACCTCGGCGACCGGCGTGATCGACAGCGTCAGCGTCGACGCCGACTGCTGTGCGGGCGAGCGCTGGCCCTCGTCCACCGTGACGTGCTCGCTTGGCGTCCAGTCGGCCCCAGAGGAGAGGAACTCCCGGGCGATCTTGTAGTTGCTCTGCGGGCTGGACGCCGCGTCGATGAAGCCGGTGAGGATCTCGCGCTGCGAGGCGCCCATCGCCGGCCCCGAGGGCAGGAAGTCGTATTGGAGGTCCTGCGGCGCGGCGTCCGGTCGCCCGACGCCCACGTCGCCGTCGCGCGGGATGCCCGCGCAGCCGACAAGCGCGAGCAGCAGGGCCGCGGCTCCGGCGAGCGCCCGGAGGCTCCGCCGGCTCACGGCACGGCCTCGGGCAGCGGGGGCATCACGATCGGACCGGTGAAGGCCTGCTCCCCCGCGTCCACGGGCGGGAGGGGCAGCGGCGAGGAGTCGATCCGCTCGCCGCGCCGGCGCGGGATGGTCAGGCGGAAGCACGCTCCGCGGTCGGGCATCGACCAGACCTGCAGCCAGCCGTGGTGCAGGGCCGTGTCCTCCTGGGCGATGGACATGCCCAGCCCCGTCCCTCCCAGCGTGCGCTTGCGGGAGGGGTCCGCGCGCCAGAACCGGTCGAAGACCCGCACGACCTCCTCCGAGCTCATCCCGTGACCGTAGTCGCGGACGGCCAGGGCGACCGCCGTCGCGTTGCTGTCGACGGTGACGACGATCTCGCGGCCGTCGCCGTGCTCGATCGCGTTGCCGAGGAGGTTGCGGACGATGCGGCGGATGCGGCGCGCGTCCATGTCGGCGTCGAAGTAGCCGCCGGGCGCGGACAGGGTCAGCACGGAGCCGTTCGCCTCGGCGATCCCGCGCATGCCGTCGATCTCCTCGCTCGCCAGGCGCACCAGGTTCACCGGCTCGAGCTCGAGCTCGGCCGATCCGGCGTCGTGCCGCGAGATCTCGAGGAGGTCGGCGAGCAGGCTCTCGAAGCGGGCGATCTGTCCGTGCAGCAGCTCGACCGTGCGCTCGGCGACCGGAGGGAAGCCCTCGCGCTGGTCGTAGAGGACGTCGCCGGCGAGCCTCATCGTCGTGAGCGGCGTGCGCAGCTCGTGGGAGACGTCCGAGACGAACCGCTGCTGGACGCGGCTCAGAGTCGCGAGCTCGCTGATCTGCTCCTGCAGGCTGTCGGCCATGCCGTTGAAGGAGCGGGCGAGCGTCGCGATCACGTCCTCGCCCTTCTCCGGCATGCGCACGTCCCTGTCGCCGGCGGCGAGCCGCTGGCTCGTCAGCGCCGCGACGCGCACGGGAGCGACCACGAGGCGGACGACGACGTAGCTCACGGCCCCGATCAGCAGGATCAGGAGGAGGCCGGCGATGTTCAGCACCTGCTGCACGAACTGCAGGGTGCGCTCGGCGTCGGCGAGCGAGTAGCCGATGTAGAGCTCGTACCGCCCGGCGGAGCTGGGCAGCTCGAGGGTCGAGCCGACCAGGATGCCCGGCTGCTCCTGGCCGTCCGCGTCGAGCGTCACGGACTGCCAGTACTGCCCCTCGGAGCCCGCCTGCACCCGCTCGCGGAGGTCGGGGCTGATGACGCCGTCCTGCAGCTCGCGGTTGTAGATGTCCTGCGGCGCGAGCGAGGACGCGTCCTGGTCCGGGGAGCGCACGATCGCGATGAGCGCGGAGGAGGACGCGTCCCGGATCGCGGTGCGGACCGAGCTCATCACCTCCTCCATGTCCTGCCGGGTCGAGACCGTGGCGGCGTCGAGGTAGCCCTGCGCGGCGCGGGTGGCGCGGGAGGTGTCCCCCGTGACCTGCGTCAGCCGCGACTGGAAGAGGTTGTCGCTGATGCTGTACGACAGGTACGCGCCGGTCGAGCCGATCGCCACTCCGCTGAGCAGCACCGTGATCGCGACCGCGCGGAACTGCAGCGAGCGCCTCCAGGCGCGCAGCACGCGACGGGGCCACCGGCGGACGCCGGAGACCGGGAAGCGGCGCGCGAGGGACACGGTCAGGCCGGCAGGACGGCGCCGGCGCGGTAGCCGACGCCGCGCACCGTCATCACGATCCGGGGGTCGTCCGGATCCTTCTCGACCTTCGCGCGCAGGCGCTGCACGTGCACGTTCACGAGGCGGGTGTCGGCCTTGTAGTGGTAGCCCCACACCTGCTCGAGCAGCATCTCGCGGGTGAAGACCTGCTGGGGCTTGGAGGCCAGCGCGAGCAGGAGGTCGAACTCGAGGGGCGTCAGGCCGATGCGGGTGTCGCCGCGGCGCACCTCGTGACCGGCGACGTCCAGGCTCAGATCCCCGACCTGGAGAACGGCGTTCGCCGCGACCTGCGCGGGCCGCAGGCGGGTCTTGATCCGCGCGACGAGCTCCTTCGGGTCGAAGGGCTTGACCATGTAGTCGTCCGCACCGGACTCGAGGCCCTGCACGACGTCCGAGGTGTCGGACTTCGCGGTGAGCATGATGATCGGCACGCCGGACTCGGCACGGACCGCCCGGCAGACCTCGATGCCGTCCATGCCCGGGAGCATCAGGTCGAGCAGGAGGAGGTCGGGGCGGGACCGGCGGAACGCCTCCAGGGCGCCGGAGCCGTCGGCGCAGAAGGAGACGTCGTAGTCCTCCGCCCGCAGCACGATGCCGATCATCTCGGCCAGGGCCGCATCGTCGTCGACCACCAGAATGCGCGCGCTCATCAGCCTGTCTTCCTCGTCCTCTTCTCGCGCTCACCCCCCTGGGCACCCGCGGATGTGCTCCAGGCTAACCGAGTCCGCCCGGGCTTCGGCCGGACGCCGGGCGGGAGCCGCCGACGGGCCTGTGACAGCATGGGAGGGATGACCGACGCAGCTCACTGGCCACCGCCCGCGGAGCCCTCCGACCCGGCCTCCGTGCAGGACGCTCCGGGCCCGCCGACGGGTGCGCCGATCCCTCCCGCTCCGGTCGCTCCGCCGGTGTGGACGCCGTCGAGTCCCTGGCAGCCGACGGGTGCTCCGGCGGGCTGGACCCCGCCGCCGCGACCCGGGCTCGTCCCGCTGCGCCCGCTCGGCTTCGGCACGCTCCTCGGCGCTCCCTTCCAGGTGCTGCGCCGCAGCCCGCGCACCACCCTCGGCGTCGCCCTCCTCCTCCAGGGCGTCGGCTCGGTGCTGGCCCTCGTGATCTACGGAGTCGTCGCCCTCCTCGCCCTCGGCCGGATCGACCAGGCGGACGTCGCCGATCGGGACGCCGTCGGGGCCGGGGCCGTCGCGATCGTGATCCTGGCCGCGCTCATCCCTCTCGGCGTCTCGCTCGCCACGGGAGCCCTCGTCCAGGGGGTCGTCGTGCTCGAGGTGTCGCGCGCCGTACTGGGCGAGCGTCCGACCCTCAAGCAGCTGCTGGGTCGCCTCCGGGGCCGCTTCTGGGCGCTGGTCGGCTGGACGGTCCTCCAGGGCGTCGGGCTGATGCTGCTCGTCCTGGTCGCGGTCGCCCTTGCGGTGCCCCTGTTCGTCGTCGGCGCGCAGGACGCGGGGGCCGGCGCGATCGTCGGCGGGGTCCTCGTGCTGCTCTTCGCCGGGGCGGCGGCGACCGCTCTCGGCGTCTGGCTCGGCACGAAGCTCGCCCTCGTGCCCAGCCTCATCGTCGTCGAGCGCCTCCCGTTGCGTCGAGCGGTCGCGCGGTCGTGGCGGCTCGTGACGGGCGGATTCTGGCGGACCCTCGGCGCACTGGCGCTGATGCTCCTCATCGTGCAGGTCGCGGGCCAGGTCGTCGCGACTCCGCTCAGCCTGCTGGTGCCGATCGGCGGCGCGCTGATCGCCCCGACCGATCCGAACGCGCAGATCGTCGCGTCCCTGGTCGTCACGCTGCTCTCCCTCGCCGTGGGACTGGTGATCGGAGCGGTCGGCACGGTGCTGCAGGCCGCGGTCACCGGGCTCGCATACCTCGACCGCCGGATGCGGCGGGAGGGCTTCGACCTCGTGCTGATGCGGCATGTCGAGGACCGCGCCGCCGGGCTCCCCAGCCCGGACCCCTTCCCCGCCCCGGAGCGGGCGCCGCGGTGATCCGCGCCGTCCTGGCCGCGGCTCCGCTCGACCCCGACGCCCGCGAGGCCCGCCGCCTCCTGCTCGAGGAGCTGGCGGATCCGCGCTACCGCGCGGCGGAGCCGAGCTGGTTCGATCGCGCCGTGCAGGCGATCCGCGACTGGTTCACGTCGCTCAGCGTCCCGACCGACGGACCGGCCGTCCCGATCGCCGCCGTGATCGGGGTGCTCGTGGTCCTGGCGCTCGTGGTCACCGCCCTGCTGATCGCCGGGCGACCGAGCCTGCGGCGACGCAGCTCGGTGCGCGGATCGGTCCTCGCGGAGGACGACGGCCGGTCGGCCGACGAGCTCCGCGCGCTGGCCGACGCGGCGGCCGCCCGCGGCGACTGGGACGAGGCGGTGATCGAGCGCTTCCGGGCCCTCGTCCGCGCTCTCGACGAGCGGACGCTCGTGCGCGCCTCGCCGGGCACGACCGCGCACGGCTTCGCCCGACGCGCGCAGGCCGTGTTCCCCGCGGCCTCGGGGGCCCTCCGACGCGCCGCGGACGACTTCGACGGCGTGCGGTACCTCGACCGTCCGGGCGGCACTGAGGACTACGCGCGCATCCGTGCGCTCGACGACTCGCTCGCCCGGGAGGCCGCTCCCCTCGACCCGCTCTCGAGCACGGCGGACCGCCGGTGAGCGCGACCGACACGGTGTCGACGCCCCCCCTCGGCGCGCTGCTGCGCCGGGGGCGCCTCTGGGCCGTGCTCCTCGCCCTCGTCGCGGTCGGGACCCTCCTGCTCACCTTCGCGACGGGAGCACCGTCCCTCGCGCCGGACCTCGATCCCGACAGCGCCGCTCCGGATGGTGCGCGCGCGGTGGCGCAGGTCCTCCGCGAGCAGGGCGTCGACGTGGTCCGGGCGGACGTGCTCGAGGACGCGACCGCGGCGGCCGGCCCGGGAACGACCGTTCTCGTCGACGACTCCGACGCCGTGCTCGACACCGACCAGTACGCGGACCTCGAGGATGCCGCCGCCGCGATCGTCCTGGTGCAGCCGACCGGCGACGCCCTCGAGGCGCTCCTGCCCGGCGCCGCCTTCGCCGGGGCGCCCCTCGACGGCGGCGATCTCGACGCGGACTGCAGTCTGCCCGCCGCCGCGCGCGCCGAGAGCATCCCCTCGGGCGGCCAGACCTACCGGCTCCTCGACGGCGGAGCGACAGGCTGCTTCCCCTCCGGCGACGACGCCTACGCCCTGGTCTCGGGCACGAGCCCCGGAGGAGCGGACGTCACGGTCGTCGGCGACGCGGCCCTCCTCCGCAACAGCACCGTCGACGAGGGCGGCCGGGCCGCGCTCGCCCTGAACCTCCTAGGGGCCCGCGACCGGCTCGTCTGGTACCGCGTGAGCCTCGACGACCTCCGCGGAGAAGCGGCCGTCGATCCCGCCGATCTCGCCCCTGGATGGGTCACGCCCGCGATCCTCCTGCTCCTCGGAGTGGGCGTCGCCGCGGCGGTGTGGCGCGGTCGCCGCTTCGGTCCCCTCGCCGTCGAGCCGCTGCCCGTCGTCGTGCACGCCAGCGAGACCGCTCGCGGCCGCGCGCGCCTCTACGCCCGCGGAGGGACTCGGCTGCGCGCTCTCGACGCGCTCCGCATCGGCACCCTGCGGCGGCTCGCCTCGATGCTCGGCCTGTCCGCCTCCGCCGGGGTCGACGAGATCGTGACGGGAGCCGCCGACCGGCTCGGCCGCGACCCGGTCGCCCTGCGCCGCCTGCTCGTCGACGACGCGCCCGCGGACGACCGCGCGCTCGTCAGCGCCTCCGACGACCTCCTCCGTCTCGAGAGCGCCGTGCGCGCCGCCCTCGCTCCGACTCCGCACCCCGCCCGACGACAGGAAGGCCCTCTCCGATGACCGACTCCACCCTCCCGCCGATCGCCGACGACGAGCTGCGCGGCGAGCTCGACCGCGTCCGCACCGAGGTCGGCCGCGCCGTCGTCGGTCAGGACGGCGCCGTCTCGGGACTGCTCATCGCCCTGCTCGCGGGCGGCCACGTGCTGCTCGAAGGCGTCCCCGGAGTCGCGAAGACGCTGCTCGTGCGCGCCCTGTCGCTGTCGCTCGGGCTGGACACGCGGCGCGTGCAGTTCACCCCCGACCTCATGCCCGGCGACATCACCGGCTCGCTCGTCTACGACGCCTCGACCTCCGGATTCGCGTTCCGCGAGGGCCCGGTCTTCACGAACCTCCTGCTGGCCGACGAGATCAACCGCACCCCTCCCAAGACCCAGGCCGCACTGCTCGAGGCGATGGAGGAGCGCCAGGTCAGCGTCGACGGGCGGACCCTCGCGCTGCCCGATCCGTTCCTCGTCGCCGCCACCCAGAACCCGGTCGAGTACGAGGGCACCTACGCGCTGCCCGAGGCGCAGCTCGACCGCTTCCTGCTCAAGCTCGTCCTCGAGATCCCGCCGCGCGACGTGGAGGTCGAGGTCCTCTCCCGCCACGCCGTGGGCTTCGACCCGCGCGACCTGGCCGCGGCCGGCGTGCATCCGGTGCTCGACGCCGGCCGCCTGCGCGCCGCTCAGGAGTCGGTCCGCCGCGTCGGGGCCGGTCCCGACGTGCTGGGCTACATCGTCGACATCGCCCGCGCCACCCGCGAGAGCCCGAGCGTGAAGCTCGGCGTGAGCCCTCGCGGCTCGACAGCGCTCCTGGCGGCCTCGCGCGCCTGGGCCTGGCTGAACGGCTACGGATCGATCACTCCGGACCACGTGCAGGCGATGGTCCTGCCGGTCCTGCGCCACCGGATCCAGCTGCAGCCGGAGGCCGAGCTCGAGGGCGTGCGCACCGAGGCCGTCCTCGGCGGCATCCTGCAGCAGGTCCGGGTCCCGGTCTGACCCGTGCACCTCACCGGACGCTCCGTCCTCGTCCTCCTCGTCGGCCTCGTGCCTGTCGTCCTGCTCGGTGGGAGCGCGCACGCCGCCGTCGTCGTGCTCGCGCTCTGGCTGCTCGCCTGGTGCGTCCTGGTCGGCATCGACCTCCTCGTCGCGGGGTCGCCGCGCGCGATCGTACTGGAGCGGAGCGTCCCCGACCGGGTCCGCCTCGGTGAGCGCGCCGAGGCGGAGCTGCTGATCACGAACACCGGCCGTCGCCGCATCACGGGCGTCGTCCGAGACGCCTGGGAGCCGTCCGCGGGGGCGCTGCGCACCCGCACCGCCCTCCGGCTGCCACCTGGCGAGCGCCGCGCGGTCACGACGGTGCTCGAGCCGCGCAGGCGCGGCGAGCGCCGGGCGCTGCACGTGACCGTCCGCTCGAACGGGGTCCTCGGCCTCGCCGGGCGGCAGGCGACGCGCTGGGCCCCCGCGACGGTGCGGGTGCTCCCCCCGTTCCGGTCGCGCCGGCACCTGCCCTCGCGCCTCGCCCGGCTGCGTGAGCTCGAGGGCCGCACGAGCGTGATGATCCGCGGGCAGGGCACCGAGTTCGACAGCCTCCGCGAGTACGTCCGCGGCGACGACGTCCGCTCCCTCGACTGGAGGGCCACCGCCCGCCGCCGCGAGCCCGTCGTGCGGACCTGGCGCCCGGAGCGGGACCGCCGGGTGGTCGTCGTGCTCGACACCGGTCGCACCTCCGCGGCCAGGATCGCGGACGAGCCGCGGCTGGACACCGCGATCGAGGCGGCACTGCTCCTGTCGGCTCTGGCTGCCGGTGCCGGCGACCGGATCGACGTGCTCGCGTTCGACCGCACCCGTCGGGCACGGGTCCACGGCGCCACCGGCAGCGAGGTGCTCGGCCGCGTCGTCGACGCGCTGGCGCCGGTGCAGCCCCAGCTGATCGAGACCGACTGGTCGGCCGTGCCCGCGCAGCTGCGCGCCCTGGTCTCGCAGCGCTCGCTCGTCGTCCTCCTGACCGCGCTGGACTCGGTCGGGGCGTCCGAGGGCCTGCTCGCGGTGCTCCCTCAGCTCACCCGCACCCACACGGTCGTCGTGGCGTGCGCCGTGGATCCCGAGCTCGTCGAGATGGCGGCCGATCGCAGCGACCGCGCGGCCGTCTACACCGCCGCGGCGGCGGAGCGCTCGCTGAGCGACGCGGACCGCCTCTCCGCCGCCGTCCGCCGGCTCGGCGGCGACGTCGTGCTCGGCACTCCGGAGAAGCTCCCGCCGGCGCTCGCCGACCGCTACCTCGCGCTCAAGGCGGCCGGGCGGCTCTGAGAACGCGTCAGGCGTCGGCGATGCTCCGGGAGCCGCGGGCCGCACGGTCGAGGTCGCCGGTCTCGCCCGCGCGCGCCGCACGGCCGCCGAGCACGATCATGTAGGCGAGGAAGGCGAGCAGCGCCGCCGAGCCGATCCCGATCTTGACGAACCACGGCCACGGGGCCGGCGTCACGAAGCCCTCGATGACCCCGGCGACGAACAGCACGAAGACCAGCCCGATCGCGACGGTGAACAGGCTCCTCGCGTCCTCGGCCAGGGCCTGCCCGCGCGTGCGCGCTCCCGGCGCGATCCAGGCCCAGAAGATGCGCAGTCCCGCCGCCGCGGCGACGAACACCGCGGTCAGCTCGAGCTGACCGTGCGGGGCGATGTAGAGGAAGAAGGTGTCGCCCTCGCCGTAGTGGAACATGACGGCGACGGAGGTGCCCAGGTTCTGCGCGTTCTGCAGGATGATGTACGGCACGTAGACGCCGACGATCCCGAAGGCCACGCACTGCGCCGCGATCCACGCGTTGTTGGTCCAGACCTGGCCGGCGAAGGACGCGGCGGGGTTCTCGGAGTAGTAGTCGACGAAGTCGTCCTCGGCGAAGCGCCGCAGCTGCTCGTCGTCGCCGAGCGAGGCCAGCAGCCGTGCGTCGCCGAGGATCCACACCGCGAACAGGGTCGCGATCAGCGCCGTGGCGAGCGCGACCGCGAGGGTCAGCCAGCGGAGTCGGTGCAGCGCCGCGGGGAGCGTCACGACCGCGAAACGCGCGACCGCCGCCAGCGGGTCCTCGCCCGTCCCGGTGAGCCGACCGCGCGCCCTCGACAGCGAGACCGCGAGCCTGGCGCCCGCGGCGGTCGAGCCGGCCGTGGAGGCGATCGCGGCGAGATCGGCGGAGGCGGACTGGTACCGCTCGACGAGCTCGTCCGCCTCGTCGCCGGTCAGCCTGCGCTTGCGCGAGAGCTCGTCCAGGCGGCGCCAGTGCTCCGCACGAGCGGTCGAGAGAGCGTCGATGTCCATCTGTTTAGATGATAGCCATGGGCACCGATCGGGCGGACGACGACGACGGCCTGGTCACCGGCGAGGCGATCGCCCTCGAGGTGCCCGTCACGAGCTTCGTCCTGCGCGCGTGCGGCGCGATCATCGATCTGATCGCCGAGCTCCTGCTCGCGCTCATGCTCTTCTACCTGGTCTCGGTCCTCGCGGGCGACGGCGGGCTCGACGCGTCGGCCACCGCGGCGGTCGGCGTCGCCGCCCTCGTGACCTCCCTCGTCCTCGTCCCCGTCGTCGTCGAGACGGCCACGCGCGGACGCTCGCTCGGCAAGCTCGCCGTCGGCGCCCGGGTCGTCCGCGACGACGGTGGTGCGATCTCGTTCCGCCACGCCCTCGTGCGCGGCCTGACCGCCGTGCTCGAGATCGTGATGACGGCGGGCGGTCTCGCCGCCGTCGTCGGGCTGCTCTCGCGCCGCTCCCGCCGCCTCGGCGACGTCCTCGCCGGCACCCACAGCCAGCTCGAGCGCGTGCCCGCGGCGGCTCCGCTGCAGGCCGAGGTCCCGGCTCCGCTCCTCGGCTGGGCGGCGACCGCCGACGTCGCCCGTCTGCCCGACGCCCTCGCGCGCCGCCTCGCCCAGTTCCTCCGGCAGCGCGGCGGCATGACGGAGCCGTCCCGCTCCCGGCTGGCCGCCTCCCTCGCCCACGAGGCGTCGGCCTTCGTGTCGCCGGTGCCCGCGGCTCCGGCCGAGGACTTCCTGCTGGCGGTCGCCGCCCTGCGCCGCGCCCGCGAGGAGCGCGCCCTCCGCCTGTCGGCCGACCGCCTCGAGCGGCTGGCGCCCGTGCTCTCGGCGGGGCCACGGGGCTTCCCGCCGCGCACGGATCAGCCCTCGATCGACGGCTCGCGGTAGCGGATCACGCTCCAGCCGACCGGCACCGAGAGCCGCCGGTCGTGCTCCTCGCACAGGTCGTAGCCGTGCGGATCGGGTGCGGGGCTGAGCGGGCCGACCGCGACGAGGGAGTCGCCGTAGTCGTAGGTCAGCGTGACGACGGCCGGGGCGCTGCAGCCCGTCCGCGAGCACTGCCGTCCGTTCATCGCGCCCACAGTAGCAATAGGCTGGAGGCATGCCCCGTGCTCGTCGTTCCACCGCCCGTCAGGCGGCTTCGGCCCGGGGCGGATCCCGCGACAGGCACGGGCGCGGCATCCGCGGCCCGGTCACCGGGCCCCACCTGCCCCTCCTGCAGACCCGCACCGACTTCTTCGAGCTGACGGTCGGCTCCGCGATCGACTACCTCCGCGGCGCGTGGCCGGACGAGCTCGCGGGCATCCACGTCGATGTCGCGGCCACCCCCGACGTCGATCCGGCACGCCTGGCGGCCACCGGGATCGCCCGCTGGCGCGTCGATCACGCCGAGCGCCGCATCACGCTCTACCGCGTTCCGATCGAGCGCCTGGCCAAGCTGCACCGGCGCGACGACCAGCACCAGCGGCTGCTCATCGAGAGCTACGTGTTCCGCGCTGTGGCGGAGCTGCTCGGCCGCGATCCGTGGGACATCTCCCCGGACCGCTTCCGCCACCTCTAGGTCCTGTCGAACACGAGATCGCCGTCGCGGTCGACGGAACCCCGGCGGCCCGGACCGCCCTAGTGCGAGTACACCGTGATCGGCGACGAGAGCGGACCGGGCGGCACGATCGGGTAGGCCGCGATCCTGCCGTCGCTCGCGATCGACACCGACGCCTGCACGGGCTGATCGCTCGAGACGACGAGCTGGTCGATGCCCTGATCGACGGTGACGGAGGAGTAGGGCCCGATCTCGACGGTGCGCGAGCCGGACGCCGCGTCCAGCACGACCGAAGCGGTCGTGTCGCTCGCGTTCGCGAGGTGCAGGCGGGCGCCGGGCTCGCCGGTGCTCGCCACTCCGAACGGCGTCGAGACCGAGGTGCCGGAGGCGAACCAGGCGTAATCGGTGCCGGCTGTCCCGGTCGAGGTGGTGCGCCCCGCGGCGACGACGGGCTCGTCCGAGTTCAGGGTGATCCGGTAGGAGCCCTCGGCGAGTCCGGACAGCGGCACCTCCCCGACCCGGCCCGCCGGCACCACGACCTGCGTCGACGTGCCCGCGCCGCTCGGATCCTCGTTCGCCACTTCGATCGACACGGTGCTGTCCGCCTCGCCGGGCGCGAGGATGCGCAGCACGGGGCTGCCCGCTCCCCCGCTGCCGTCGTCGCTCGACGTCTCGGCGGGAGGCGAGGCGATGCGGTAGCCCGAGATGACGGTCAGCGTCGACGGCGACGCGGAGGGGGCGGTGGTCTCGATGCCGACCGGGGTCAGTCCCGAGATGGCGGTGCTCTGCAGGCTGGCCGCGATCTCCCCGCCGCGCGCGGTCATCCGCACCACCGGCTGCACGACGTCGGGAGCGAGACCGGCCAGGGGCAGGGCGCGGACCGTTCCGGCAGGGACGACGATCCCGGACGCGCCGGTGGCCTCGAGGGGGCCGTTCTCCCCGTAGAGCGCCAGATCGACGGTGGCCGCGACCTCGCTCGCGTTCGCGAGAACGAGCACCGAGGTGGAGCCGATGTCGGTCGATCCGCCGACGATCCAGCTGTCGGCCGAGGGCGCTGCGCAGCCGAGCGCGCTCAGGCCCGACACCGTCTCGTTCGCGATCGACTGGGTGGTCGCTCCGCCGGGAACCGGATCGGACTCCGCGGGGACGAGGAGACCCGTGACTCCGCTGCCGGGCGCCGCCAGATCGGGCTCGTCGAGGGCCGTCGAGCTCTGGACGACGTCGTCGGGCCACACCGAGGTGCCGGAGCCCTCGAACGCGCGGAGCTCCTCCGGCTGCGTCGCGTCGAGCAGATCGCCGCCGCAGACGAGGGTGCTGTCGGCGGCCACGGGCGTCACGACGACGCCGTCGGCGGCCCGTGTCGCGGCGGGCAGCGGGAGCAGCTGGGGCAGGACGACCGCGGTCGCGGCGAGGACGACTCCGGCGACGCCGACCGCGGTGCGCAGGGCGCTGCGGCGGCGTCGGGCGGCGGAGGCGCGGCGATCGCGGGGCGGTGTCGGCGCCGTCGTCGCGACGGAGTCCGTGGTCGCGACTCCGGGCCGGCCGGTCGAGCCGGCGCGGGCGCTCCGGCGGTCGGCGCGGGAGGAGCGGCCCGAGGGCGGGGTGGCGGGCATGCTCGTCTCCTGGTCGCGGGGGTCAGACATCGTCGGTCCCGTCGTCGAACTGGCCGGTGGCCTCGCCCGGTTCGTCGTCGATCCCGGCCACCGGCGCGCCGGAACGGCCGCGCTCGAGCGAGAGCCCGGTGGGGACCGCCAGGAGGAGCGCGACGAGGAGGATCAGCAGGAGTCCGGCGGTGTAGGCGATGCCGAACGGACCGACCACGTCCTGCGGGGCGGCCTCGGCGCGGCCGCCCTCGGGATCGACGGCGCTCCAGAGCAGGCCGTAGCGGGTGTCGCCGACGGCCGAGAACGCGGCGTTGCCGTCGAGCGAGACCGCGGCGCGGGCGCGGACGGCCGAGGCCGCGTCGCCCGCGTCCTCACTGCCCGCCTCGGTGAGGACCACGAACCGGACGCCGAGCTCGTCGAGCGCCGACACCACGTCGTAGCCGGTGCGCGACACGAGGTTGCCCGCGAGCTCGTCGATCTCGTCGGTGCTCTCGGCCCCCGTCGCGGCGAGCGTCGACTGCTGGTCGAGCGTCGCTCCGGCGCCGCGCTCGAGGCGGGCGAGGATCCCGCCGTCGGCCTGCGGCACCAGCACGACGGTGCCCACCCGCGGGTCGTTCTGCGCCTCGGCGGCCACGTAGGCCGGCAGCGAGCGGTCGGAGGTGCTCGCGATGGACGAGTGACCCTGCGGGAAGGCGAGGGCGAACGGGCCGACCGCGAGTGCGGCGGCGACCGTGACCACGAGCGCGGGCACCAGGCGGAAGGACGGCAAAGCGCCGAGCGAGAGCGAGAAGCCGATGACCAGACCGAGCCAGTAGAGGCTGAGCGGCGATCCGCTCCACACGGCCACCGGCTCGGAGCCCGCCGTCGCGACCTGGATCCCCTGCGCGAGGGAGGCGGTCAGCAGTCCCGCGGAGGCGACGCCCACCCCGCCCAGAGCGGACAGGTTGTTCGGCAGGAGGAGGGAGGCGAGCGCCGCCACGATCAACGGCAGCACCAGCACGGCCGTCGCCAGCGGCGCGGCGGCCTCGGTGATCCCGATCTGCGACAGCAGGTCGACCCAGCCGGCGGTCAGCGCCGACGGCACGCCCGCGAGCAGGGAGAACAGGTCGGCGCGTGCCGACGGGAGCGGGACTCCGGGGTCGGCGAGGATCGCGAGCCAGTCCCCGCGGGGAGCGTGGGCCACGACGAGCGGGAACAGCAGGGCGGCCGCCGGGATCGGCAGGCCGGCGAAGCGCCCGACGCGCCGGCCGGAGGTCGCGAGGATCACGATCCAGACCGCCAGGAGCGGCAGGGACAGGATCGGCGCGCACGCTACGACCGCGGCGGCCAGGAGCGACGCGGTGGCGGACGCCGACCACGAGCGGTAGGCCCCGAAGCCCGCGAAGAAGAGCCACGGCAGCAGCACGTGCACGAGGATCGGCCCGGGGCGCCCGTCGGACTGCGCAGCGGCGAACGCGGGTGCGAGGATCCAGACGAGTGCGCCGAACGCCCGCGCGAGCGGCCGCGGGGTGATCCGGGCGATCATGAGCCAGGCGCCCATCGCGGCCAGCGGGAACGCCGTCAGGTACAGCAGCACCATCGCGTAGCTGGGCGACCAGAAGGTCAGCGAGCCGAGGACGGCGAGGACGCCGGCGAAGGGGTCGGCCGCTCCGATGAAGCCCGAGCCGAGGTCGCGCCAGCCGTACGCCGCGTTCCGCCAGAGCTCGCCGACCGTCGGCGACAGGGTCAGCAGACCGCCGCCGCTGAGGGCAGGAGCCGCGATCAGCGGGGTGTAGACGACCAGGCCCGCGAGCGCTGCGACGAGGACGACCCACACTCCTCCGCTCTGGAAGAAGTGCAGCGGGTGGCGGTCGCGACCGGCCTGCACCCGAACGGCGTCGTGCCGTACGGAGCGCAGCTGCCGCACGGTGTCGAGCGGGATGCGCAGCGGCGCGATCGACTTCCAGCCGACGTTCTTCGAGGAGCGGAGGATTGTGCGGGCGCGGAGCACCTTGGTGCCGCCGAACGCCACGACGACGGCCGCGAGCAGCTCGCCCCCGACGAGTCCCGGCTGCTTGCGCAGGAGCCGGACGACCGCCCGGCCGACGGCGAGCGGAACGAGCGAGAGCCAGTGGAGGACGAGGAGCGCCACGGGCGCGTAGGCCAGGCGGCGGTGCAGCTGGGCGGTGCGGTGCTGGCGCGCCCGGCGGCGCTCGCCTCCGTCGATGCGGCGGCCGTCGGGGCGCTGGAGGCCGATGCGGGCGGTGGTGACCCGCGCGTCCGGCACCCGGCTGACGCGGTGGCCGGCGAGGCGGGTGCGGATCGAGAAGTCGAGGGCGTCGTCGACGACCGGGAGCCCCGGATCGAAGCCGCCGAGCTCCTCCCAGAGGCTGTGGCGCACGAGCATGCCGCCCGCGGCGACCGAGAGCACGTCGGGATTGGCGTCGTGCTGGCCCTGGTCGAGCTCGTCCTCGACGAGGTGGACCGTGGTGCCGTAGTTGGTGATCGACTCGCCGTAGCTGCGGATGTAGCCCGATCGCGACCAGTCCATGACCTTCGGGCCCGCGACCGCCACGGACGGCGCGACCTCGACCGCGCCGAGGAGGGCGGCGAGCGCACCGGGCTCGGGTGCCGAGTCCTGCGCGAGGAGCCAGAGCCACTCGTCCTCCCCCGCCGGGGGCTGCATCACGCGGACGGCGCGAGCCACGGCCTGGCCGAAGGGGAGGTTCTCGGCGACCTGCACCAGCTGCGAGGGACCCCAGGAGGCGAGCAGCTCACCCGTGGTGTCCTTCGATCCCCCGTCCACGAAGACGGTGGCGTCGGGCTGCCGGGTCTGGGCTCGGAGCGCCGCGAGGGTGCGTTCCAGATACGCGGCGCCGTTGCGCGCGACGAGGACGGCGGTTACTCGGGGATACATCGCGGACCACCCTAGGCGATGGCGGCGGAGCACTCGCCAGCGGCTCGCCGCCCCGCCGCGAGGGCGCGGATCGACCGCGCCCGGGTCGTGGCGGCCCTACGCGCGGCGGCGGAGCTTGCGGCGCTCGCGCTCGGAGAGCCCGCCCCAGATGCCGAAGCGCTCGTCGTTCTCGAGGGCGTACTCGAGGCACTGCGAGCGCACCTCGCACGAGGTGCAGATCTTCTTGGCATCACGCGTCGAGCCGCCCTTCTCGGGGAAGAACGCCTCGGGATCCGTCTGCGCGCAGAGCGAGTCCGCCTGCCAGGAGAGGGCGCCGCCGGGCGCCTCGGTCTCGGGGTCCAGGCCGGGTCGGACACCGGGCACGCCGAGACGCACCGGATCGACGAACCAGTCCTCGGGAACCCCTGCGCGGCCGGCCGCTCCCCGCAGCTCGCCGGAGGCGTACTGACCGCCGCGGTCGGAGAGGGTGCCGCCGGGTTCCGAGACTCCGCGTCCTGAGACGCTGTCGGGAATTGCCATGCCGTCTCCTACCCCGCCGGTTCCGATGATCGGCGACCCGCTCCTCCCGGAGGCGCCGCCCACGTAATTACATCGGTGTCATTCCCGAAGGTCAAGTCGCAGACTGTAAACCCTCAACAACCCGTGGAGGGTTCACGACACTCCGGCGTGTCGCAAGCGTGACGCCGGAGTGCCGTCCCTCAGGCGGTGGCGGCGCTCCGGGCTCGCCAGGCGCTGTCGACCATGTCCGAGAGGGAGTGGCGCATCTCCCAGCCGAGGTCGCGGCCCGCGCGCTCGCCCGAGGCGACGATGCGCGGCGGGTCACCCGGGCGGCGGGGAGCGGTCTCGGGCTCGAAGTCGATGCCGGTCGTCTCGGCGATGGCGCGCATGATCTCGCCGACCGAGGCGCCGTCGCCGCTGCCCAGGTTGTAGACGGGCTCGATCGGCTCGCCGGCGGCCAGACGACGTGCCGCGGCGACGTGGGCGAGAGCGAGATCCGCGACGTGGATGTAGTCGCGCACGCAGGTGCCGTCGGGCGTGGGGTAGTCGGTGCCGTAGATCTTCGGCGTGCGGCCGGCCAGCAGCGCTTCGAAGACCAGGGGGAAGAGGTTGTGCGGACTCGTGTCGTACACGTCCGGGTATCCGGAGCCGACGACGTTGAAGTAGCGCAGCGACGCGTGCCGGACGCCCCAGGCGCGTCCCGCGTCGGCGAGCAGCCACTCGCCGATGAGCTTGGACTCCCCGTAGGGCGACTCCGGGCTCTTCGGGGTCTCCTCGGTGACGAGGTCGACGTCGACCGCGCCGTAGACCGCCGCGCTGGAGGAGAAGACGATCGAGGAGACACCCGCGCGCTCCATCGCCGCGAGCACGCGGAGGGTGCCCGTGACGTTCTGCTCGTAGGTGTGCAGCGGCTTCTGCACCGAGACCCCGGCGTACTTGAAGCCGGCGACGTGCACGACGCCCTCGATCGGGTGCTCGGCGAAGACCCGGTCCAGCAGCGCCTCGTCGAGGATCGAGCCGCGGTGGAAGGGGACCCCCTCCGGCACGAACGAGTCGTGGCCCGACGACAGGTCGTCCACGACGACGGGGTCGATGCCCTGCTCGGCGAACGCGCGCACGACGTGCGCCCCGATGTATCCGGCTCCCCCGGTGACCAGCCATGCCATGTGCGACTCCCTCGATCGTCGGCGGCCCTGCTCGGCGCCGTCGCTACTGTAGCGGCGACGTCGGAACACGTCGCTCTGGCGGGATGTGGTCGGCCCGCGATATCCTGCCGCCGTGCTCCGCTCCGTCGCCCTCGTCGCCCTACCCGGTCTCGCCCCGTTCGAGTTCGGGGTCGTCTGCGAGGTGTTCGGCATCGACCGCACCGCTCAGGGCGGGCCCGCCTTCGACCTGCGCATCGTGACGACGGATCCGGGGCCGGTCACCACGAGCCTCGGCTTCGACATGGTCGTCGAGGGCGATCTCTCCGGGGCGGAGGACGCGGACCTCCTCGCGATCCCGGCCCTCCCCCGCGGCCCGGTGGACGAGCGCGTGCTCGACCTCCTCCGGCGGGCGCACGCCCGGGGCGCGTGGATCCTCAGTGTGTGCAGCGGGGCGTTCGTGCTCGCCCAGGCGGGGATCCTCGACGGTCGACGCGCCACGACGCACTGGATGCACACGGACGAGCTCGCCGAGCGGTTCCCGTCGGTCCGGGTCGACCCCGACGTCCTCTTCGTGCAGGAGGGGCGCATCGTGACCAGCGCCGGCACCGCCGCGGGGATCGACGCCTGCCTGCACATCGTGCGGGAGGAGTGGGGCGCCGCCGCCGCCAACGTGGTCGCGCGCAGGATGGTCGTGCCGCCGCAACGGCACGGGGGCCAGGCGCAGTACATCCGCACGCCGATCCCGGAGGCTCGGGCGGATTCGTTCGCGGAGGTCACCGAGTGGATGCTCGACAACCTCGACCAGGAGCTCGCCGTCGAGACCCTCGCCCGCCGCGCCCTGATGTCGCCTCGCACCTTCGCGCGGCGGTTCCGGGCCGACCTCGGCACCACTCCGCTCGCCTGGCTCAACCGTCAGCGCCTGCTGCGCGCGCAGCAGCTGCTCGAGGAGACCGATCTCACCCTCGAGACGATCGCGGGACGGGTCGGGTTCGGCACGGCGGCCGTGATGCGCCACCACTTCGTCCGCGTGCTGCAGACGACGCCCGCGGCCTACCGCCGCACGTTCGCCTGCGCCGAAGCGTCCTGATCCGGCGGACGGAGGGCTACTGCGTGGCGACGAAGAGCGTCCCGCGGCCGCTCACCGAGAGCGTCCCCTCGGACGGCGTGACGAAGACGCTGCCTCCGCGCTCGACGCGCGTCCGGCCCTCCGCGCCCTCGACGACGAAGGATCCCGCGGTGGCGATCGCGATCGCCGGACCGTGCAGCTCCAACTCCACGGCGTCCTCCGACACCGGCTCCACGACCGCGAGCACGAAGTCCGGCACGTCCGGTCGGTAGATGCGGACGCCGGGCGCGACCTCGTGGGCCGGAAGGTAGGGCACCGGCAGCGGCGAGAACTCGAGCACGTCGACGAGCTCGGGCACGTCGATGTGCTTGGGCGTCAGCCCGCCGCGCAGCACGTTGTCGGACGCCGCCATCAGCTCGACGCCGGTGCCGTGGAGGTACGCGTGGATGTTGCCCGCGGGCAGGTAGAGCACCTCGCCGCGCGAGAGCCGCACCCGGTTCAGCAGGAGCGACAGCACGATGCCCGGATCGCCCGGGTAGCTCCCGGCGAGGTCGGCGACGGTGCGGGTCTCGAGGCGGTCGTCCCCGTCGGCGGCCGCCACGACGGCGTCGACGAGAGCCGACACCTCGCTCCGGTCGCCGTCGGCGAGCAGCCAGGACACGGCGCGGCGGAGCACCTGCTCGGCGTCGCCGTCGAGAGTCGCGGCGAAGGCGCGGATGACGGCGCCCTGCGCACCGGCGGCGCGCTGGGAGAGCTCCTCGAGCAGCGCCTGCGCCCGGGCGGGATCGCGGAAGCCGCACAGCGCGTCGAAGCTCTCGGTGAGCGCGTAGATCAGCTCGGGCTTGTGGAACGGGTCCTTGTAGTTCCGGTCCGCCGCGTCGCGCGGGATCCCGGCCTCGTCCTCCTCGACGAAGCGGCGCTGCGCGGTCTCGGCCGAGGGATGCGCCTGCAGCGAGAGCGGGCCGCCCGCGGCGAGGATCTTGAGCAGGAACGGGAGGCGCGGAGCGCCGGACACCGGGTCGGTCGAGCCGTGCGATCCGGCGAGCGCCGCCTCCGGCTCCCGCGCGATCCAGTCCGCGAGGGTGTCCGCGCCGACCGACGCGGGGTCGAGGATGCGGGACGGCGATCCGGGGTGCGCCCCGAGCCACAGCTCCGCCTCGGGACCGCCCGACGCCGGGGTGCCGAGTGCGTCCGAGATGCCGGTGAGGGACCCCCAGGCGTAGTCGCGGGGGGTGTTGCCGATCGGGATGAACACGGGCCGGGCCTTTCCGTCCGGGGAGCAGAGGAGGAGCCGCGCGCGTACCGGGGCCTCCCGGGGCCGCTCCGCCCCGACGCTAGCAGGATCCACAACGGCGACCGCCGGTGGCGGGGCTCCCCTTGGCGCTCCCCTCCACCGTTCGTGCCGTCGCGGACCCGCGTTCGTACGCTGGCACCAGCCGCGTCGCCGCCGCTGGATCGGCAGGGGCGGTCCGACTCGAACCAGGGAGCGACGGAGCACATGGACAGCACGATCTTCGAGACGCTGGCGGCCGATTTCTACGGCTTCGCCGGCGGTCTCTCCCCCGCCGAGAAGGACCTCCTGGTGGGCCTCCGCGCCTTCCTCGAGGAGCAGGTGCGCCCGATCGCCGACGACTACTGGGAGCGCGCCGAGTTCCCGCGCCACCTCGTGCCGGGGATCCACGCGACGGGCGCCGTCGGGCTCTCGTGGCCCGGAACGCGCGCGATCGAGAACTCGGCCGTGTTCCGCGGCTGGGTCGCTCTCGAGCTCGGCCGGGTCGATGCGGGCATCGCCACCTACGTGGGCGTGCAGAACGGACTCGTCATGGGCACCGTCGGCGTGACCGGATCGGACGAGCAGCGCGCCGAGTGGCTGCCCAAGCTCGCCTCCGGCGAGGTCATCGGCGCCTTCGGACTGACCGAGCCCCACTCCGGCTCGGACTCGGCCCAGGGGCTGCGCACGACGGCGCGCCGCGACGGCGACGACTGGATCCTCGACGGGGAGAAGCGCTGGATCGGGAACGCGACCTTCAGCGACGTCACCGTGATCTGGGCCAAGGACGCGGAGGACGGACAGGTCAAGGGCTTCCTCGTGCCCACCACGACTCCGGGCTACCGCGCCACGGCGATCGCCCGCAAGCAGAGCCTGCGCACGATCCAGAACGCCGACATCGTCCTCGACGGGGTGCGCGTGCCGGAGTCGCTCCGCCTGCAGAACGCGAACTCCTTCCGCGACACCGCGAAGGTCCTCCGGCTGACCCGCGCCGAAGTGGCCTGGCAGGCGATCGGAGTCGCCATCGGCGCCTACGACGCGGCCCTGCGGTACGCCCGCGAGCGCGTCCAGTTCGGCAAGCCCCTCGTCGGCCACCAGCTCGTGCAGGACCTCCTCGTCAAGAGCATCGGCAACATCACCGCGAGCATCGCCCTGGTGACCCGGGTGTCCGAGATGCTCGACGCCGGCGAGCAGCGCGACGAGCACTCCGCCCTCGCGAAGGCCTACACGACGGCGCGCATGCGCGAGACCGTGGCGTGGTGCCGGGAGGTGATGGGCGGCAACGGCATCGTGCTCGACTACGGCGTCGCCCGCTTCTTCGCCGACGCGGAAGCCCTGTACTCCTACGAGGGCACGCGCGAGATGAACACCCTGATCGTCGGACGCGCGATCACCGGCACGGCGGCGTTCGTCTGAGCCGGAGCGTCGCGACCGCTCTCTAGACTGATCGCCATGCCCCGACGCGCCGCGCCCTCCGCTCCCCGAGCGCTCGCGGTCGCGATCCTCACGGTGCTGATCGCGGGCCAGGCTCTGCGCAACCTCGCCGGCTGGTGGGGCTGGGGCCTGGTCGTCGGAGCGCTCCTCATCGCGGCGGTGGTGCTCGTGCTGCGCGAGCGGCCGAGGCTGCTCTGGAGCCGGACGCCCAAATCGCTCCTGGCCTTCCTCGCCCTGGTCGTCCTGTCACTGCTCTGGTCGGCGTACCCCGGCGCGAGCGCGATCGGCGTCACCGCGCAGCTCGCGACGACCTTCGGAGGCGTCGTCGTCGGTCTGACCCTGGGCGCCGGCGCCTTCGTGACGGCCCTCGGACGGGCACTGCGCATCACGGTCGGCCTCTCGCTCCTGTTCGAGCTCGTCGTGGCGGTCGTCGTGCGGCAGAGCGTGCTCCCGCTGGTGATCGACCTGCCCGCATCGGGCCCGATCCCCGACGCCTTCTACTGGTCGCAGGCGGCGCTGTTCACCGGCGAGCCGATCCAGGGCATCGTCGGCAACCGCAATCTGCTCGGCTTCGCCGCACTGCTGGGCCTCGTCGTCGTCCTGATCGAGCTCGCCGCGCGCACGGTCGGCCGCCGCTGGGGCGTGCTCTGGGCACTCGTCTTCGCCGCGACGCTGCTGCTCACCCGCTCCTCGACCGTCCTGCTCTGCCTCGTCGCCGTCGGGCTCGCCGCCGTCTTCGCGCTCTGGGCGCGCCATCGGGGCGAGGACGGGCGGCGGCCGGTGTACGTGACCGCCGCGGCCGTCGGCGCCGTGCTCGTCGTCGGAGTCGCGTCGGGCTGGGGCGCGCTGCTCTCCCTCCTGGGCAAGAGCGAGGACGCCACCGGGCGCCTCGACATCTGGAGCGCCGTCTGGGACCTCGCCGCCCAGCGCCCCGTGCTCGGGTGGGGCTGGGTCAGCTACTGGGCACCGTGGGCCGCGCCGTTCGACACGCTCGCCGAGCGCAAGGGCGTCCTCTACCTCCAGGCCCACAACGCCGCGCTCGACGTCTGGTTCCAGCTCGGAGTCGTGGGGCTCGTGCTCTTCTGCGCCCTCACCGTGTCGACGCTCTGGCGCTCCTGGTTCCGCGCCGTGGACCGGCCCCGCCGCAGCGCCACGGCAGCGCTGCCCTACTCCGTGCTCTCGCTGGCGCCGCTGCTGATCGTGGTCGCCCTGCTCGCGCAGTCCCTCGCCGAGAGCCGCCTGCTGATCGAGAGCGGCTGGCTCCTGCTCACGGCCCTCGCCGTCCTGACGAAGCAGCCCGCGAACGAGGCGGAGGAGGCCCTGTCGGCCGAGCGCCCCGCCGTCGCGGGCGAGCGTCCGGGGCGATGACGGACCGGCGGCCCTCCGCTCTCCCGCCGTACCTCTCGGACGCGGTGGCGTCCCCCCGGTTCGCCGCCGCTCTCGCGCAGTCGACTCTCGTCGTCGTCCTGTGCGCCCCCGCGGTGCGCGGCATGATCGGCTGGCCCGGGTACATCGCCGGCATCGCGACGCTCACGGTCCTCGCCGCGGCGATGCTCGTGCTGCGCCGGGGCACCCTCGACTGGGAGGGTCTCCTGCCGACGAGCATCCTCGTGTTCCTGGGCTGGATCGCGCTCAGCGTGCTCTGGAGCGGGTACCAGTGGGCGACCGTCTCGAGCGTCGCCTATCAGCTCGCGCTCGCGTTCCTGGCCATCGCGATCGGAGTGACGCGCGACATCATCCAGATCATCCGCTCGGTCGGGGACGTGCTGCGCTTCGTGCTCGCGGCGTCGGTCGCCGTCGAGGTGGTCGCGGGCGTGCTCATCGACCGTCCCCTGCGCTTCCTCGGCGTCGAGGGGCAGCTCGCGGTGGGAGGCCCGATCCAGGGGCTGGTGGGCACGCGCAACCAGCTGGGCCTGGTCTGCCTGCTCGCGATCGTGACCTTCGCGGTCGAGCTGATGACCCGCTCCGTCGCCCGCGGTCCGGCGATCGCGTCGCTCGCTCTGGCCGGCGCCACGCTGCTCTTCACCCGCTCGGCGGTCAGCGCCGGGGTGCTGGTGGTCGCGGCCGTCGTCGCGCTCGCCCTGCGCTGGGTGCGCCGGGGCGACAGCGAGCACCGGCGCACCCGGCAGTACGTCACGGTCGGTGTCGCCGTCGGCGCGGCACTCGCCGCGTGGATCTTCCGCTCGCGGATCATCGAGATGCTCAACGCCGGCAGCGAGTTCGAGTTCCGCCTCACCCTCTGGCAGCAGGTCGGACGCTTCGTCGACCTCGCCCCGCTGATCGGCTGGGGCTGGGTGGGCTACTGGCGCACGGAGCTGTACCCGTTCACCGCGATCGACTTCCTCTCGGGCCGGCCGCACTCCTCCAGCCTGAACGCCCTGTTCGACCTCGCCCTCCAGGTCGGCGTCGTGGGAGCCGTGCTCTTCACGGCGCTCGTCGGCCTCGCGCTCTGGCGCTCCTGGCTGATCGCCTCCGAGCGCAAGGCCGTCGTGCACGTGTGGCCCGTGATGGTCCTGACCGTGCTCGTCGTGACCGCTCTCGCCGAGAGCTCGATCCTGCTGGACGCGGGCTGGCTCCTCGTCGTGGTGTGCGCCATGCGCGCGGCGCAGGGCCTCAGCTGGCGCCGCCTGCTCCGCCCCCGCGACTGACCCGGCGGCGGGCCACGGAGCGGAGCACCTCGAGGTGCTCGGCTCGGCAGCTCTCCCAGTCGAACTCGGCCGCTCGGGCGATGCCGAGCGGCGCGAGCTCCTCCCGACGCGCGATCGCCTCGACGATGCCGTCGGCGATGGAGCGGGCGTCGAGCGGATCGACGTACACCGCGGCGTCACCGCAGATCTCGGGCAGCGACCCGGCGTCGGCGGCCGCCACCGGGCAGCCGGACGCCATGGCCTCGATCGGAGGGAGGCCGAAGCCCTCGTAGAGGCTCGGGAAGGCGAGGACCGCCGCCCGTCGGTACAGCTCCGCGAGCTCCTCCGGAGCGACGTGGCCGCGCCACTCGACGAAGTCGGGCAGCTCGCCGAGCCGGTCGAGGTCGCCTCCGGTCAGCACGAGGCGCAGGTCGTGGCCGTCGGCGCGGAGCAGCCGCATCGCCTCGAAGAGTCGCGCGTGGTTCTTGTGCGGCCACGCCCGGGCCGGGAAGAAGACGAAGTCGTCCCGCTCGCCCGTGTTCGGACGGAAGCGGGAGGTGTCCACTCCGAGGTGCGACACGTGGATCCGCTCCGCCGGGATCCCGAGGAGCTCGACGATCCGCCCCTTGGTGAACTCGCTGATCGTGATCACCGCGTCCGCTCGCCGGGCGGTCGCCTCGTACGCGACCCGGCGGAACAGGCGCTCCACGCGCGGGAAGAGCTCGGGCAGGTCGCGGTGCTGCAGGTCGAACAGCATCTGGACGTGCCCCTGCCGCCTCGACGGCCACGGCAGCGGCACGGTGAAGGGGAAGTACAGGGTCTCGTCGCGCGCGAGCCTCCGGCGCAGCCGAGCGGTCCGGAGCAGCGCCTGCAGCATGCCGACCGCCCGCCTGCGGTGACCCGCGCCGCTGACGACCCCGCCGGCGACGAGCTCCGCGACGCCCTCGCTGAACCCGCGCGCGTTCTCGGGCACGAGGACCTGCACGCGCAGGTCCTCCTCCCCCGCCCGCGGCACGAGGAGGCGCGTCAGAGCACGGGCGTAGGTCTCGCCTCCCCCCATCCCGCCGGGGTCGACGGTGAGGACGGCGAGCGTGACGGGGAGCTGGTCGGGCATGGCGTCCAATCGGTGTCTCGACCGGCCAGGATAGCCGCGCTCGGCACCGCCCCGCCGGTGCCGATCCGGACCTCCCCGAGGCCCGTGGGTAGTATGTAGCCCGCTGTCATCGACCCACGACGAAACGGACCACCACGTGCCCCGCGCTTTGATCACCGGAATCACCGGCCAGGACGGCCTCTACCTCGCCGAGCTGCTGCTCTCGAAGGGCTACGAGGTCTTCGGCCTGGTCCGCGGGCAGAACAACCCGAAGTACGAGCTCGTGCGCCGCGTCGTTCCGGAGGTGACGCTCCTCACCGGTGACCTCACCGACGTCTCGAGCCTCGTCCGCGTGCTCGCCGTCGCCCAGCCCGACGAGGTCTACAACCTCGGTGCGATCTCGTTCGTCGCGTACTCGTGGGAGAACGCGTCGCTGACCTCCGACGTCACCGGCAAGGGCGTGCTCAACATCCTCGAGGCGACCCGCCTCTACGCCGGCGACGACATGTCGCGCGTGAAGTTCTACCAGGCCTCCTCCTCCGAGATGTTCGGCAAGGTGCAGCAGGTGCCGCAGCGCGAGGAGACCCTGCTCTGGCCGCGCTCGCCCTACGGCGTCGCGAAGGTCTTCGGTCACTACATGACCATCAACTACCGCGAGTCCTACGGCATGCACGCCTCGTCGGGCATCCTCTTCAACCACGAGTCGCCCCGGCGCGGCCCGGAGTTCGTGACGCGCAAGATCAGCCTCGCCGTCGCCCGCATCAAGCTCGGCCTGCAGGAGACCCTGGAGCTCGGCAACCTCGACGCGAAGCGCGACTGGGGCTTCGCCGGCGACTACGTCGACGCGATGTGGCGCATGCTGCAGCAGCCCGAGGGCGACGACTACGTGGTCGCGACCGGCGAGACCCACGAGATCCGCGAGTACCTCGACATCGCCTTCAACCACGTCGGCATCGAGGACTGGACCCCGTACGTCACGCAGAACCCCGCGTTCATGCGCCCGGCCGAGGTCGATCTGCTGATCGGCGACCCGGCGAAGGCCCGCGACGTCCTCGGCTGGGAGCCCAAGGTGTCCTTCCCCGAGCTCGTCGCGATGATGGTCGAGAACGACCTGGTCGAGCAGACCGCGCTGATCAGGTAGTCGTGCCCTCCGCTCTCGTCACCGGGGCGAGCGGCCAGGACGGGGGCTACCTCGTCGAGCGCCTGCTCGAGGACGGCTGGGACGTCTCCGCGCTGGTGCGCGGCGACGATTCCGCCCTCCCCTCGGCCGTCCGGCCCTTCGAGGGGGACCTCCGCGACGCCGCGGGCCTCGGCCGCATCGTCGCGGAGGCGGCGCCGGACACGGTCTTCCACCTCGCCGGGCTCTCCTCCGTCGCGCTGTCCTGGCAGGAGCCCGTGCTCACCGCCGAGGTCACCGGCACCGCCGTCGCCGCGCTGCTCGAGGCGTCCCTGTCGCTCCAGGAGTCGAGCGGGCGCGCCGTGCGCTTCGTGCAGGCGTCGTCGTCCGAGATCTTCGGAGCCGCGACCGAGAACCCGCAGACGGAGTCGACCCCGATCCGCCCGGTGTCGCCGTACGGCGCCGCCAAGGCGTTCGCCCACCTCCTGGTCGGCGTGTACCGCGGACGCGGACTGCACGCCTCCTCCGGGATCCTCTACAACCACGAGTCGCCCCGCCGCCCCGACGCCTTCGTGACGCGGAAGATCACCGCCGGCGTCGCGGCGATCGCCGTCGGGGCCGCGAGCGAGCTGTCGCTCGGCAACCTCGACGTCCGCCGCGACTGGGGCTGGGCCCCGGACTACGTCGACGCGCTCGTGCGGGCGTCCCGCGCCGACGAGGCGGGCGACTACGTCATCGCGACCGGAGTCTCGCACTCCGTCCGCGAGTTCGTCGCGGCCGCGTTCGCCGCGGCCGGCATCGACGACTGGGAGCACCTCGTCGTCCTCGATCCGCGCTTCGCCCGGCCCGTCGACGCCCCGGAGATGCGCGGCGACGCCTCGCGCGCCCGCTCCGTCCTCGGCTGGCAGCCGACGGTGGCCTTCGAGGAGATCGTCGCGCGGATGGTCGCGCACGATCTCGACCTCGCCCGACGCGCCAGCTGAGCCGCCGGCCCGCCGTCTCCCGGGTCGTGGAGCGGACGGAACGTACAATGATCCAGCTGCCGTGACGGCAGTGCTATGGCTGGGAGACCGATGAGCAGCAAGAAGTCGACGATCACGCGAGCGGCGGACCGCGTCGACGCGATCGCGCAGGAGCCCTTCCACCGCAGCGGCACGCAGCCCGGCGGCGGGAAGGCCGGCGGCTTCGTCTCGGCGTTGATCGACATCCTCCGCCACCGCGAGCTCCTCCGGCTGCTCGTCAATCGCGAGCTCAAGCAGCGGTACAAGGACTCGAGTCTCGGCTTCCTCTGGACGCTGATCCGCCCGCTCGTCATGCTCGCGATCTACTACATCGCGATCGGCCAGTTCCTCTCGGCGGCGCGCAACGTGCCGGAGTTCGCCATCTTCGTGTTCTCGGGCCTCACGATCTGGGGTCTCTTCGCCGAGATCGTCAGCAGCGGCACGGTCTCGATCCTCAGCAACGGCGGGCTGATCAAGAAGGTCTACCTGCCGCGCGAGATCTTCCCGGTCGCCACGATCGGCTCCGCCCTGTTCAACTTCGCCGTCCAGTTCCTCGTGCTCATCGTCGGGGCGATCCTCCTCGGCGGGATCGACGTCAACTGGAACCTCCTCTACATCCCGGCGGCGATCGCGGTCGTGCTGGTCTACGGACTCGCGCTGGCCCTCGCGCTGTCGGCGCTGAACGTCTACCTCCGCGATGTGCAGTTCCTCGTCGAGGTCGGGATCCAGATCTTCTTCTGGCTCTCGCCGATCGTCTACGCCTGGGCCTTCGTGGTCGAGTCCGTGCCCGGCTGGGTCGCCCAGCTCTACCTGCTCAACCCGATGACCAACGCCGTGCTGGCCTTCCAGCGCGCCATCTGGTCGGCCGGATCGCAGACGGTGGACCTCGGCACGGAGGACGCGCCGATCCTCGTCGGGCCGCAGCCGTGGCCCGGTCACATGGAGCTCCGCCTCCTGCTCATCTTCCTCGTCGGGGTCGTGCTGGTGTGGATCGCCCACCGCATCTTCCGCCGCCTCGAGGGCAACTTCGCTCAGGAGATCTGATCCCATGACACTCGAATCAGAGGTGTCCCTCCCCGACTCCGCGACGATGCCCACCATCATCCGCGTGCAGAACGCGTCCAAGCGCTTCGTCATCCGCAAGGACAAGAGCATCAAGGAGCGGATCGTCAACTTCGGCCGCGGGCGCCAGCACCGCGACGACTTCTGGGCTCTGAAGGACATCGACCTCGAGATCCCGCTCGGCTCGACGGTCGGCCTGATCGGCGCCAACGGCTCCGGCAAGAGCACGCTGCTGAAGCTCATCGGCGGCATCATCCAGCCGACCACCGGCACCGTCGAGCGCCGCGGCCGCCTCGCCGCCCTGCTCGAGCTCGGAGCGGGCTTCCACCCCGATCTCACGGGTCGCGAGAACGTGTTCCTCAACGGAGCGATCCTGGGGCTGTCGCGCAAGGAGCTCGAGGACAAGTTCGACTCCATCGTCGACTTCTCCGAGATCGCCGACTTCATCGACACCCAGGTGAAGTTCTACTCCTCGGGCATGTACGTGCGGCTCGCCTTCGCGATCGCGATCCACACCGATCCCGATCTCCTCCTGGTCGACGAGGTCCTCGCCGTCGGCGACGAGCCGTTCCAGCGCAAGTGCATGGATCGCATCCGCGCCTTCCAGCGCGCCGGCAAGACCATCGTCCTCGTAACGCACTCCCTCGAGCAGGTCGGCGAGCTGTGCGACCGGACCGTCGTCCTCGAGCACGGGAACGTGATCTACGACGGCGAGACCGCCCGCGGTCTCGAGGTGCTGCGCAACGGCTTCGAGTCCTCGCGCCAGGAGCGCGTGGAGCGCGAGACCGCAGAGGCCATCGTCGAGGCGGAGGAGACGGGCGAGGAGCCCGAGCAGATCCAGCCCGCCGAGATCGTGAGCATCGAGCTCGACGGCGGCACGCTCGAGGAGGGGAACCGCACCCTGCGCCCCGGCGACGACCTCCGCGTCTCGGTGACCCTGCGCCCCCTGAGCAGCACTCCCCTCGAGAACTGGTTCGTCGGGATGGGCGTGGACACTCCCATGGGGCAGATCGTCTTCGGCACGAACACGATGCGCCTGGGCTTCGAGCACCCGCCGCTGACCGAGCAGACGACGATCGTCTTCGATCTGCCCGACATCCGCTTCGGCGGCGGCACCTACGCCGTGCACGCCTCCGCCTCCACCCTCAGCAACGGCGAGTTCACCCGCGTGCCGGTCGGCGCGCGGTTCACGGTCGAGCGCAGCGACAAGCGGGTCGGCCTCGTGAGCGTCGCCGCCACCGCGACGGTCGGCGGAGTCACGCGGGCGTGAACCGTCCCGTCCGCCTCCGCGTCGATGCCACTCCGCTCGCCGCGACGGCGATGACGGGCGTCGGGCACGTCCTCCTCGAGACGGTCCGCGCTCTCACCGACGAGCGCTTCGCGGACCGGATCGAGCTGACCCTGTTCGCTCCGCTGTCCGAGCGGGCGGCGGTGCGACGCGCGGCCCCCGCCGGCGTCCGCGTCGTCGGAGTCCCGCTCCCCCGCCGCCTGGTCGGGCTGCTGACCCGGACGCCCGTCCCGATCGACCTCCTGATCGGACGCGGGGTGTACTTCTTCCCCAACTTCCGCAACTGGCGGACGCTGAGCCCCTCGATCACGTTCCTCCACGACGTCTGCTTCGCCGCGGAGCCGGCACTGGTGCCCGTGGAGCGGAGGCGGTTCCTCACCGCCCACGTCGCCGGCTGGCTCCGTCGCACGAGCCTCGTGGCGACCGGGACCCCCTCGGCCGCCCGTGAGATCGAGCAGCTCCTCGGGGTCGGCGCCGAGCGCATCCGGGTCCTCCCCACGACCGTCGACTCCGCCGTCTTCCGGCCGCGCTCGCGGGAGGAGTCGGCTGCGGTCGCCGGAGCGCTCGGCGTCGAGCGCTACGTGCTCTTCGTCGGCGCCCGAGAGCCGCGCAAGAACCTGCCGCACCTGATCCGCTCGTACGCCGCGGCGGAGCGTCCCGAGGGCCACTCGCTGCTGCTCGTCGGTGCGACCGGATGGGACGACGACGAGATCGTCGAGGCGGTCGAGAGCGCGACCAGGGCCGGTGCCGACGTCCGCATCGTCGCGCAGCCGGTCTCCGACGAGATGCTCCCCGCACTGATCTCCGGGGCGGACGCCCTGGCGCTCGTCTCGCACCACGAGGGCTTCGGACTGCCCGCGCTGGAGGCCGTCGCGTCCGGCACTCCGGTGATCGCGTCGGACATCCCCGGCATCCGCGACGCGCTCGCGGGCCACGAGGACGCCGCCGTGTTCGTCCGCCCCGGAGACCGGGACGCACTGGTCCGCGCTCTGCAGGACGCGATGCGTCTCCCGCGGCGGGTGGATCCCGGCGCGATCCGTCCGTGGACCGATGCCGCGGAGGCCCTGGTGTCGGCCGCGGAGCAGCTCGACCGATCGCGCTAGCGGGCGGTCGGTCGACCGCCCGCCGGCGCGCTCAGCGGGCGTCCGTGGCGACGAAGTCCCAGAGCTCGGCGGCGTACTCCGCCCACGACGAGTTGTCGCGACGCGACGCCTCCCCGCGCAGGCGTTCGAGCAGCGCATCGTCGGTCAGGAGCTCGCGCATGCCCCGGGCGATGTCGTGATCGTCTCGCGAGTCGACCGTGACCGCGCCGCCCTGGGAGGCGATCTCGGCCATGCTGCCGTACCGCGCGGTGAGCACCGGGGTGCCGACCGCCAGCGACTCGGCGACGGGCAGGCCGAAGCCCTCGTTGAGCGACGGGAAGACCGTGAAGCGGGCGAGCCGGTAAGCGCTCCACAGGAGCTCGTCGGTGATCGCCGAGAACGAGGCGACCTCGCGCCCCTCGATCCGGAGCCGCTCCAGCTGGGCGTCGAAGCCCTCGCTGTTCCACGCGTTGCCGCCGATGAAGACCAGGCTGAACTCGTGGCCCTCCCGCCACAGCAGCTCGGCCGCGTGCAGCACGGCGAGGTGGTTCTTCCGCGGCTCGTGGCTGCCGACGCAGACCACCAGCGGGAGGTCCCCGGTGACCAGCTCCGCCGAGGCCCGGGCGAGGGAGGCGTCGTCGACGCTCCCCGCTTCGGACGGCAGGAGGATCCGCTGGATGTCGGGGCCTTTCCGACCGACTCCGGCCAGCATCTCGCGCCAGCCGCGGTACTCGACCGCGGCCGCCTCCGAGATCGTCGCGACGCGGTCCATGTGGCTCACTGCGACGAGCGTCCGCGAGAACGCGGCGCTCATGCCGATGTGCGCCGTCTCGGCGGTCGTCAGCGGGACGCAGTCGAAGCCGATCGTCGACGTGCGGTTGCCGCTGAACTCGGCGAGTGCTGCGATGCGGGACGTGCGCTCGTCCTCGGTCGCCAACTCCGGCAGCACGTAGCGCGAGCGCCAGGGCACCAGGATGTCGCTGGAGGGATCGGCCTTCGCGTCGGGCACGGTGCCGTAGAGGGCGTTGCGCCGCAGCGGCGGGTCGAGCTCGCGGAGGGTGCGGTCGGCGCCGTCCCAGCCGACGAGCACCATCTGGTGCTCCTTCGACCACTCGGCGATCGACTTGCGGACCACGCGCTGGATGCCGGTCGCGAGACCGGTCCGGGCGGTGTGGTGGACGTCGACGACGACCGCCGCGGTCACGACGCGCACGCGCGGCATCTGCAGTCGATTGAGGATGAAGCCGTTGGCCCGCTCGCGCAGCACCGAGCGCAGCAGGGCCCGCGCACCGTCGAGCCGCACCAGCCGCACGGCGTCGATGACCTCGTCCCGGACCGGCAGGGCGCCGGTGACGACGGCGAGGGTCAGCCAGATCTCCTCGGTGGACGGCGCCTCGAGGACGCCGGCGAGCTGACGGACCAGGCCGTCCAGCTCGGCCTCGGGAGCCAGCTCGGGCGCGAGGGTCTCCAGGAGCACGCTCAGGCGGTCGACCGCCACGGACTTACGCACGGTCGACCGCCTTCTCCTCGTCGGCGCCCACCAGGACGCCCCACAGCTCCTCGGCGTAGTCGTCCCAGGTGCGCCGCGGCCGCGCGAGGGCCTCCGCACGCAACTGCGCGATCTTCTCGTCCGACTGCAGCAGCTCGCGCATGGCCGCGTGGATCGCATCGTCGTCACCGGGGTCGACCGTCACGCAGCCTCCGTCGGCGGCGATCTCGGCCAGCGAGCCGATGCTCGAGGTGAGAGCGGGGACACCGAGGGCGAGCGCCTCCGCGACCGGCAGGCCGTAGCCCTCGTGGGTCGACGGGAAGACGAGGAACCGGGCGTTCTCGTAGGAGGACACGAGCTTCTCGTCGCTGGCACCGCGCCAGAGCTCGACGCTGCGGCCGGCCTGCTGGGCCTCGCGGATCCGCACGTCGAAGACCCGGGTCGACCAGTCGTTCCCGTTGCCGATGAAGCGGAGCGTGAACACCAGGCCCTCCCGCCAGAGGCGCTCGGCCGCGTGCAGGACGGCGAGGTGGTTCTTGCGCGGCTCCGTGCTGCCGACGGCGAGCACGAGCGGGCCGACGGTCGAGGGCGCCAGCGACGCGTCGACCAGGTTGGGACGATCGACGGGCAGGGCGACGGTGTCGACCTGCGGTCCGGTGAGCCCCTGCGCCGGGAGGGCGTCGACGAAGCCGCGGAACTCGTCCGAGGCGGACTCGCTGATGCCGGCGACGCTGCTCGCGTGCTTCACCACCGACAGGTAGTTGACGAAGCGCGCCGTCTCGATGCCGGGCACCGTGTCGGCGCTGACCACCGGGATCGCGTCGTAGCCGATGAGCCCCACCCGGTTGCCCGAGTAGGCGGCGAGCGAGGCGTACGGCGCGCACAGGTTCAGACCGGGGACCTCGGGGATCAGGACCGTCGACCGGAACGGCACGACGAAGCGGACGACCTCGGGGTCGCCGTCGCGCCACGGCTCGGAGCGGATGTTCTCGTAGTCGATGACCCGCGAGAGCTCGATGTCGCTGAGCCGTCGCATGGCCATGGAGCCGTTGACCCAGGCGATCGGAGTGACGTCGTGGTGGCCGTGCCACCGGCGCATCGTGTTGCGCACGACCCGCTGGATCCCGGTCTGGTGAGCGTGACGGGCGCAGAAGTCGACGTCGGCGATCACCGCGTCGGTGACGATCTCGAGGCGCGAGCCGAGGTCGGCGTAGCCGGTGGAGGCCCGGGCGCCGGCCGACAGGAAGACCCGGAGGGCCTCGTGCGGCTCGCAGAGCTCGAGCGAACGGCGGAACCAGAGGAAGAAGTGCTCGACCGGGAAGACCGCGAGGAAGGAGGTGAGCGCCAGCCAGGTCAGGTCGTCGGACGCGCGCTCCTTGGTGCGGCGGGCGATCGCGTCCAGCAGCGGACCGGGACCTCGGCCCGCGAGTGCCTCGATCTCGACGGCCTCCAGGAGGAAGGGCGCGAGCTGCTCGAGGCGCTCGAGGAGGAGTGCGCGGCGCAGAGGCGCGTCGAGGTCCTCGGCGCTCATCCGCGACGCCCGAAGCGGCGCTGCGCGTACCGGACCGAGTGGCCGACCGCACCGCGGAGTCCGAGCTGCGACGCGCGGATCTGGAAGAGGCGCGCGGCGCGCAGAGGCTTGGTGACTCGCCACGAGAGCGTCTGCTCGAACGGCGCCGACGCCACGACGCCGCCGACGTGCATGTGCTTCAGCCACGCGTCGAGGGGGTCGTTGAGGAGGGCGTCCCGCTCGGCGCGAAGCTCCTCGAGGGTCTCGACCCGGGGGCTGCGCGGCGCCGCAGCCGTCTCGGCGACGTCCCCCGCAGATCCTGCTTCTGGCTTCTCGTCGCCCGCTCGAAGGCGCGGGTCACCGCTCACGTCTGTCACCCCGACAGTGTACTCGGAGCCGAGCACGGGCTCGGGGAGCGCGCCGACGGGCTCAGGTCGGTCGGCGGATCGGAGCCGTGTCGTTCACGGCCGACGCGTCGTCCTCGAAGAGCGCGGCCGCCGCGACCTCGGCTTCGCGCGACTCGACGACTCCGCCGGAGCGGTGGTGGCCGAAGACCCAGTACCGGTAGAGGACGAAGCGGAATCCGGTCGCGAGCGCGAGGCCGATCACGTTCGCCGAGATGTTGTCCGCGACGAGGTTGTCGAACCCGAGAACGTAGTGGGACACGTACAACGGCAGGAGGTTGACCGCCATCCCCGCCACGGCGACGGTGCTGAACTCCGCGAGTTCGCGGACGTAGTTCGCCCGCCGGTGCTCCCGGAAGGTCCAGTACCGGTTCCCGATCCAGGTGACGACGGTCGCCGCCGCCACCGCGACGACCTTCGCTCCGAGCGGACCCGAGAGCAGGTGGTCGCCGCTGAGGCGCAGCAGGTTGAAGACCGCCACATCGACGATCAACCCGAGGAATCCCACCACGCCGAACTTCAGCGCGTAGGCGATCAGGCTCCGGTAGGCCGCCCGCAGGCGCCCCGGGCGCGCAGCGCCGCGTTCCTCGGCTCCGCCCACGTCAGGCGGCGGAGCTCTGGGGCGGGCGGGTCCGCGAGCCCTCACGCAGGCGGATCCGGGCGAGGATCCAGAGCGCCTCGAAGCCGTCCTTCACGGTGATCTTCTTGCCCTCCTCGCGCGTCCGCGCCCTGTAGCTGATCGGCACCTCGTAGGGGCGGTGTCCCCGGGCCAGCAGCTTCGCGGTCACCTCCGCCTCCATGCCGAAGCCCTTCTCCTTGATGCCGAGCGAGCGGTAGAGCTCCAGCGGCATGAGCTTGAAGCAGGTCTCGACGTCCGAGACGTAAGCGTTGAAGAGGATGTTCGTGACGAGGTTCACGCCCTTGTTCCCGATCACGTACCAGTACGAGAACGACGTGTGCGAGCCGAAGGTGCGGCTGCCGTAGACCAGCTGCGCCTCGCCGTCGAGCACCGGCTGCAGCAGCGTGGGGATCTCGCTCGGGCGGTACTCCTCGTCGGCGTCGCAGATGATGACGTAGTCGCCGGTCGCCTCCTG
Organism: Rathayibacter sp. Leaf299; assembly: GCF_001423055.1. Lineage (NCBI taxonomy): Bacteria > Bacillati > Actinomycetota > Actinomycetes > Micrococcales > Microbacteriaceae > Rathayibacter > Rathayibacter sp. Leaf299. The sequence continues at coordinate 1,352,111 of NZ_LMNT01000001.1, read as the reverse complement.
GACCGCTCGGCTGATCGCCGCGCCCTTGCCCTGGTTCACGCGCTGGTGGAACACGCGGATCCGCGGGTCCTCGAGCGCGTCGAGGATCTCCTTCGTGCGATCGACGCTGCCGTCGTTCACGATCACGAACTCGATCTCGATCCCCTCCTGGAACCGGATCGCGAGGACGCGGTCGACGGCCTTCTGGAGGGTCGCCTGCTCGTTGTAGACGGGCATCAGGATGGACAGCTTCACGGGTCGGTGCTCTCTCTACTTCGCGGCGAGGACGCCGGTCGACGCGAACCACTCGATGGTCCGCGCGAGTCCGTCCTCGACCGGGATGCTCGGCTGCCAGCCGAGGATCTCGCGGGCCTTGCTGATGTCGGGCTTGCGCCGCTCAGGATCGTCGATCGGACGGGGTCCGTAGGAGATGCGGGAGTCGCTGCCGACGAGGGCGACGATGCGCAGGGCGATCTCGCCCAGCTCGAGCTCGTCGACCGATCCGATGTTGATCGGGCCGGGGTCGGTGGAGTCGGCCATCAGCAGGACGCCCGCGACGAGGTCGTCGACGTAGAGGAGGGAGCGGGTCTGCGTGCCGTCGCCGTGCATAGGGATCGAGGACCCGGCCAGCGCGGCCTTCACGAACGCCGGCACCGCGCGCCCGTCGTCGACGTCCATGTGCGGCCCGTAGGTGTTGAAGATCCGGATCACGCCGGTGTCGACGCCGAAGTGCCGACGGTAGGCGAAAGTGATCGCCTCCGCATAGCGCTTCGCCTCGTCGTAGACGCTGCGCGGGCCGTTCGGGTTCACGTTGCCCCAGTACTCCTCGTGCTGGGGGTGCACGTGCGGATCGCCGTAGACCTCGGAGGTGGAGGAGAGGACGAAGCGCGCGCCGTCGCGCTTCGCGACCTCGAGGAGGGCCTCCGTCACCGACGAGCCCGCGTGCAGCGTCTCGATCGGGTGCGCGAGGTAGCGCGGAGGCGACGCCGGCGACGCGAAGTGCAGCACCACGTCGAAGGGTCCGGGGATCGCCGTCGCGTTCACCGCGTCGTCCTCGACGAAGGTGAAGCACGGTTCGCCGCGGAGCGGCGCGAGGTTGCGGATCGTCCCGGTGATCAGGTTGTCGAGGACGACCACCTCGTGACCCCGTCGCAGGATCTCGGCTGCGAGATGGGATCCGAGGAAGCCCGCCCCGCCCGCGAGGAGGAACCGTCGTCTCTGCTCGACCACTGCGGGCTCCATCATCGCTCGTCGTCCGTTCCGCGGGCTCGGAAGGACAGCCCGAAATGCTAGCACGCGGCATCCGAGCGGGACTCGAGCGGCTGGGCTATCGTCGTCCCGGCCGCGCGACCAGGAGCGTCGGCCACGACGGAGGACTGTGACCACGCGCGAGCTCAGCTCATCCACCGCCACCGGCCGTCGTCGTCCCCGAGCGGACACCCTCGTGTTCTGGACGCTCGCGGTGGCCGGCCTGGTCCTGCGCATCCTCTTCCTGCTCAGTCCCGGGCACGTCTTCGACACCGACCACGCCACGGTGTTCCTGATGGCGAGGCACGTCGCCGAGGGCGAGATCCCCGCCTTCTTCTGGGGCCAGTCCTACGGAGGCACGCTCCTCCCGATCACGGCCGGAGCAGCGATGGTGGTACTCGGATCCCACGTCGAGGTGCTCGCGGTCGGCTCGGTCCTGTGGTTCCTCGGCGCCGCGATCCTGCTGAGGCACATCGTCGCCCGCGCAGGTGGAGCACTGGCCGGGACGACCGCCGGACTGCTGTTCTGGTTCCCCGGGGTGGTGATCCTGACGGTCAGCACGAGGGATCCGGGCTTCTACGGTCCGAGCCTGGTGACGGCGCTGGGCCTCATCGCGATCGCCACGGCTCCGCTGACCCGGCCGTACCTGTCCTGGATCGGAGCGGGCCTGCTCGGAGGACTCGCGCTCTGGTCCTCTCCGATGAGCCTGGCACTCGCCGCACCGGCCGCGCTCTGGCTGGTGCTGCGCGACATCCGGCACCCGCTCCGTCCGGTGATCGGCGCGTGCGCCGCGCTCGTGGCGGGCGCGCCCTGGATCGTGGAGGCGCTCCGCTCCGAGGGGGCGACGGAATCGCTCGGAGGAGGCACCTGGAAGCCCACCTTCCAGAGCGTCGTCTCCCTCTTCGACTCCATGCTCCCGGCCGCGTTCGGCGACGCCGCCGATCCCACCTTCAGCGCGGGCGTGGGCTGGGCGGCGGCAGTCCTGCTGGTCGTTCCGCTGATCGCCGGCCTCATCGTCCGGAAGGCGGGCTTGGTGCTCGTCTCGGTCGGTTCCGTCCTCGTCGTGACGGTGCTCGTGTACGGCGCGGGTCTTGACCTAGCTCCGGACTCCGTGCGCTACTCCGCCTTCCTCGCTCCGGGCCTCGCCGCCTCCCTCGGCTGGCTCGTCTCGCGATGGCGACCACTCGCCGTCGCGGCGGTGATCGGCGCCGTCGCGTTCACGTCGATCGGGGTCTGGGATCGCTCCGATCGGTTCACGATCGACACCTCAGCGCGCTTCGACCCCGCTCTGCGACCGGTCGCGGAGCTGCTCGGAGCGCGCGGTGAGGACCACGTCTACGGCAACTACTGGTTGAGCGCGACGTTGACGGCTTCCACGGACGAGGAGATCACCGTCGCTCCTCTCGTCAACCGGCGCTATCCGCCCTACGAGGATCTCGCCGCCTCCGAGGACGCACCCGTGATCGTCGTCGACACCGGCCGGTTCAACGACGTCGAGCTCGACACATCGACCGTGCTCCCTCACCGGGAGCGAGTCGAACTCGGGAGATACACCGTCTACTTCTTCTCGGACGGGTTCGACGTGTTCGACCAGCCCTGGGGACTGTTCTGACCCGACAGGACTGGTCCGGGCTCAGCCCGGGAAGCCGTGCAGCTCGAGCGTCTTCTCGGCGCTGCGGTCGATCGCGTCCGTGAGGATCCGCTCTCCCGGAGTCCCCTCGTAGTCGTAGATCTCGAAGTCGCCGCACGTCGTGACCTCGGCGGGCGTGCCGAGGACCTGGACCGACTGCTCCGTCACATGGCCCCACGGATCGACGATGACGTACGAGTAGTCCTTGTCGACGTAGGTCGCGACGTTGATCATCCAGTCGTCGACCGAGAGGTCGCCCCGCACCTGGAGCACGTCGCCGCGCTCGTCCGCGTAGACCTCCCACTGCCTGGTGATCCAGAAGGATCCGACACCGGACTCCTCACGATCACCGATGGTGTCCTCGAAGCACGTCGCTCCCGAGTACGTCGCTCCCGTCACCATGCGGATCACCGGCGGGAGGGAGACGGCCCCGGCCACGACGACGAGGACGGCCACCGCCGAGGACGCGCCGACCATGAATCGCGCGAGGCTCCGCCGGTACTCGGCGTAGGGCACGACCAGCATCGAGAGGCGGAGCACGTGGATCACCACCGGGATCATCCCGAGCAGGGGGAACACGAAGATCGGCAGCAGGTAGCGCGTCGTCTGCGAGCCGGTGACGAAGAAGCCGAGCACCATCGTGACGAGCGAGAGCGTCGAGAACGCAGTGAGGAACAGCTCGGCTCCCGAGACGGTGCGACGCAGGGACGGCCTCGTCTGCGCGAACAGCGCGTAGAGGAAGAAGCCGACCGTGACGACGACGACGGCTCCCCACAGCAGGAGCTTGAACATGCCGACCGAGGTCGAGGCCAGTTCGGCGATCGTGTTCCCGACCAGCGTGATGCTCGACGGGATCTTCTCGATGTCCATGTACTTGTCGAGGGCGATGGCGAGGTACTGCTCGACGAAGCGGCGCCCCCAGAGGCCGAGGAGCGCGGAACCGCCGTTGACCGCCGCGAGCAGGAGGAACCCGCGGGTGGTCAGGTGCCGGGCGAACCACATCACGACCAGCGTCAGTCCGAGTGGTGCCGTGACCTGGAGGAGGTAGAGCGGGTCGCAGAGGGTGACCGCGGCGGTGACGGCCCCCGTGACCACCGTCGCCGTCACCGTCCGCGTGCTCCCCCAGGCGGCGCGCCGGAAGGCCCGGGTCAGCCAGAGCGTCAGCGCGAGGACGGACAGCCCGATGATGATGACGCCCTGGTAGTACGTGTTGAAGAGGTAGAGCGTCGCGATCGAGGAGCCGTTGATGTTGGGCTGCGGCTCGAGCAGGCAGATCACGGCGTAGAGGCCGATCGCGCCGAGGGCGACGGAGATCTCGATGAACCGGTGACGGCTCCGCTGCAGCGCGAGGCGCGCGATGACCCGCGCGAAGGCGTAGAAGAGGAGCAGATTGACGATGCCGTTGACCACGATCGCGGCGCGCGGATCGCTCACCACCAGAGCGATGGCCGAGTAGATGACCAGCTCCGGGAAGAAGAAGAGCTGCGACGAGAACACCCAGTCGAAGGGCTCTCCCGCGACGATCGACGAGTGCAGCAGCGGGAGGACGAGGGAGTCGCCGCTGTACAGCAGGACGGCGCTCCACTCCGACGCCGCCATGCGGGCCAGCACGACCAGAGCGGTCGAGACGACGACGACGACCGGCGCGAGTTCGATCAGGAGGCGCTGCCACAGCGGCGCACGGAGCGCGGGGGGCGACGCGCGGGGCGCAGTTCGAGTCATCGGACGCAATCGTGGCACACTGGCCGGACGGTTCCGCTCCCTCGGCATCGCGAGTCGCCTTTCGACCGCTCCCTCACGCCGGTCACGGCGGCACCGCACAGGCCCCTCCTCGAGGAGGAACAGACCCCCGGAGGACCGGACGACGGTCGCGGCCGCCTCCCGCACCCCGACCGAGAGATCCCCACCGCGTGACGAGACTGTTCGAGAAGCAGCAGGTGCGTTTCCTCGCCGCCGGATCGGTGAACACGGCGATCGACTTCGTGCTCCTCAACATCATGACACTGGCGCTCGGCGCCCCTGTCCTGATCGCGAACTCCGTCTCGGTGGTCTTCGGCATCTGCCTGTCCTACGTGATGAACCACTTCTTCGTCTTCCGCTACCCCGACCGGGTGACCGTGAAGCGCTTCCTGCAGTTCTTCGCCGTCACGGGTTTCTCGTCGCTGGTCATCCAGAACGTCATCATCTGGCTCTTCGAGATGCTGTTCGGCACGAGCTTCGGGCGGTCGCTCCTCTTCCTCGGCTCGGACGCCGACAACAACGTGCTCGCCATCAACTTCGCGAAGGCAGTCGCTGTGTTCGCCGGGCTCGTCTGGAACTTCGCCTTCTACCGGCTCGTCGTCTTCCGATCGAATCGCGGTTCGTCGATGGACGACGCCGGCGCGAAGGAGGTCGGTGCCGCGGGGACCCGTGCGGACCAGCCCCTCCAGCAGGAGAGCCGCCCGACGACCGTCGATCCGATCGACGGCCGTCCCGACCCGAGCCACTAGGCTGTTCGCCGCAACGCGGGCAGACGCCCCGCCCCGGACGAGAGAAGCGATGAGCCAGACCCTCCGACACACGACCGAGTCCGAGCACCGGCCGGGTCCGGCCCGGAGGCACCGCGGCGCACTCCTCGATCTGGGATGCGCCCTGGGGGTCGGTCTGGTCGCCCTCGTCGCCGCGATCATCGCCCTGCGCCTGTCGCCCGCGGATCTCGGGCGGCGCTGGACCTCGGGGAACACCGGCGACATGGTCGCGCACTACCTCGTCGCCGCGGGGGCGAAGGACTGGACGCTGTTCCTGCCGAACCCCTCGATGGGATTCCCCGGGACGCAGAACCAGTGGTTCACCCCGATCTTCGACTTCGAGTCGATCGGCGTGCTCTCCGCGCTGGCTCTCGTGCTGCGGGATCCGATCGTGATCCTGAACGTGTTCCAGCTGTCGGGGTTCGCCCTGGCCGGCATCGCCGGCTACTACCTCTTCCGCGCGCTCCGCATCCGCCGCTCCGTGGCCGTGCTCTTCGCCCTGATCTTCGCCCTGATGCCCTACCACTTCGAACGGGTCGCACTCGGGCACGCGTTCGTCGGGATGTACTGGGGGGTCGCCCTGCTCGGCATCCTGATCCTGGTCGTCGCGTCTCCGACGCTCGATCCCTTCGCGCGCTGGGTCGACCGCGCGCCGAGCCGAAGCCGATGCGTCCTGCGCCGGGCTCTCCCGGTGCTCGGCCTCACGTTCGGCCTGTCCGTCTCGAGCTCCTACTACTTCGTCTTCGGCTGCATCCTCCTCGGCGGAATCGTCCTCTTCCGGGCGATCGCGATCCTGATCGCGCGATCAGGATGGCGCGAGCTGGTCTGGCCCGCGCTGACCGTCGTCTCGCTCGTCGCCTTCATCGGCGTGCAGCTCGCTCTGCTCTCCCTCGACTTCGGCGAGCGGTACGCCTCCTACTTCGCGGAGCGCCTGCCGTTCCAGTCCGAGCAGCACAGCGGCAAGATCACGAGCCTCCTGCTGCCGTGGGACGGATCGGGATTCGGCCCCCTGGCCGAGCTCTCGCGCGGGTACCAGCAGAGCACCACGGTCTCGCCGACCGCCGAGCCGACGGGCACACCGCTGATCGCCGCCGTGGCGATGATCCTCCTCGTCCTCTTCCTCCTCGTCAGGGCGGTTGCCCCCGTCCGCACCGGGTCCACCGGTCCGACCGCGCGCTTCCTCGGCGACGAGCGCGCGCGCGTCCTCGCCGGCGTGTATCTGTGGGGACTCCTCTTCTTCGTCGTCGGCGGTCTCGGCTACGTCTTCGCCGCCGTGGTCACCGGCGAGATCCGCGCCTGGGTGCGCCTGTCGGTCGTGCTGTCGACCGTCGCCCTGATGTTCGCCGCTGTCCTGCTCGACACGCTGCTCCGGCGTCGGCTCCCCCTGGTGATCGCGATCGTGGGCATCGGACTCGTCGCGGGCGTCGATCAGCTGGGAGGAGCGAGTGTCGGTGCAGACCTCTCCCCCGTCGACGACACGGCACTGCGCGCGGCCGTCTCCGCAGCCGAATCGGAGTTCGCCCCGGGGTGCGGCATCGTGCAGCTCCCGCTCCACGGCTACCCGGAAGCCGGCGCCGTGGGCGGGATGGGCGATTACGACGAGGCCCTCCCCTACCTCTTCAGCTCCGACGACTCCGCGCTGCGCTGGTCGTACGGGGCGGTCACCGGCACCCGCTCGGCCGACTTCTGGGCGGACGTGACGACCCCGGAGCAGTTCGGAGCGGCCGTCGCCGAGAGCGGAGCGTGCGGCCTCCTGGTCGATCAGGCGGCCTACGGTGACGACGCGGCCGCTTGGGCGCCCTTCGTCGACGCCGCGACCTCCGCGACTCAGCCGGTGATCGAGTCCGAGGACGACTCCCGTCGCTACCTCTTCTTCCGGGTGAGCTGACTCCGCCCGGAGGAGCCCCCGTTTCCGGATCAGTCGACCCTGAACACCAGCCATCGGCCGGACGACGACTGCGCCATCGGGTCGAGACCGCCGGTGGCGGCGACGACCTCGTCGAACCACGCGCCCTCACTGTCCGAGTAGGCCGCAGTGTCGACGAGGAGGGCGCAGGCTCCGCTCTCCCGGACGGCGGCGGCGAAGGTCTCGGCATCGGCCGCGTCGTCGAAGACGTCGAAGCCGGGGGTCCCCTCGACCGCTCCGTAGCTCCAGCGCAAGTCCTCACCCGCAGTGAAGAGGTACGGGAGCGCCTCGTCGTAGTCCCGCATCGAGCCGATCGCACCGCTGTCGGGGAAGCTCTTGACGGGGAGCTGCACGACTCCGCAGCCGTCGGCCAGGTCGGCGTCGACCGCCGCGACGAAGGACGAGATCTCCGCGTCGTCGGCGGGAGCGAGCGGGACCATCCGCCTCACGCCCACTCCCTGATCGAGGACGACGAGGACGCAGACGAGGACGACCGCGAGCACGCGAGCACTGCGGTGGCGCAGGCGCTGCAGCACGAGGGCGACGGCTCCGAGTGCGAGCACGATGAGCACGATCGAGAGCCGCGACCAGGCGCGGATGGTCGTGCCGGCGAGGAGGGCGACTGCCATGCCGAAACCGGTGACGACGTAGAAGAGCAGCGTCCAGAGGGCGGCGACCGCGAGCACGCGGACACGATCGTCCGAGACGAGACGGCCGATCCCGGTCACTCGCAGAGCACGTCCTCCCACGATCGCGATCATGGGCAGTGCCGCGAGGAGCAGGACGAGCCCGGCGATCCCGAGCACCGGCATCCCCGGCGGCTCGGTGGTCTTCGCCACTGCGGTCGCGTTCGCGTAGATCAACGGCAGCGCTCCGAGCTTCGGCACGCGGGTCCCCTCCCACGGCAGGAACAGCGGGAGGATCTTGCCTGCGAAGTTCTCCGACTCGCCGAGTCCTCGATCCTCGAAGTACGGGGCGTATCGTCCGCCCCAGTCCGCCGAGAGGGCGAGCAGCTCGAGGCCCACCGCGACGACGAGCACTCCGAGAGGCGCCGCACGGGCGAGCACGGCTCGCCGACGCTCACCCGAGGCGAGCGAGGCGGCGGCGCCGAGGAGCCAGACTCCGCCGAGAACGATGATGCTGAAGACGTAGTAGTAGCCGCCCGATGTGGCGATGAGGACGGGAAGGAGAACCGTCGGGACTGCCGCGCGCGCGATCCGCGAAGCACCGGTGCCCCGCCGGATCCAGCTGCGGAACGGGTCTGTGCGCTCGCCGGCGGCGCAGAGCAGGAGTATGCCCAGCAGCGGTACGGTCCAGTAGTTGGCGAGGAAGGCGTGGCCGGCGCCGATGCGCAGGAAGTGATACGGAGCGAGAGCCAGCACGACGGCGACGAGAGCCGAGACCCAGGGCGAGGTCCTCAGGCAGCGGAAGAACGCGTAGCCCGTCAGTGCGACCGCGAAGAAGCCGAGCAGGTAGTAGATGTTGAGGAGCGCGAAGCCGTCCTCGACGACGAGTCCGAGCAGTGCGACGAGCACGGCGGAGGCGAGATCGAACTGCGCCGTGAAGAAGGCGTTCAGCCCCTCGGGAAAGCCGAGAGCGCCGTTGACCGAGAACGGGAAGGACTGGGTGGCGCTGCGGAACAGGGTGTAGTGCAGGATCTGGTCGTCACCCCCGACGGTCCACCGCTGTCCCAGGGAGGTCGGCGTGACGCCGAGGGCGAGGACGCCGCCGAGGAGGCTGATCACGCCGGCGCCCGTCGCCCACGCCGCCTCCCTCGCCGCGCGGGCGAGGAAGGCGGTCCGGGCCGCACCGGTCCGTGTCGCGATGCGCGTGTCAGAGTCCATGATCCCGATCCGCTCTCTCGATGCTGTCGGAGACGATCCCGTTCAGGATCGTCTCGCCGTCCGTCCCGGCGTAGTCGTAGATGTCGAAGGTCGGGCAGTCGACCACCGCGCTCGGCTCCCCGAGGTGGGCGAGCGCGAGGGCCGACCAGTCGGGATCACGGTCGGCCAGGACGAAGGAGAAGGTCGTGTCGCGATACGCGGCCGTGTTGTTCATCCAGAGCTGAGCAGTGAAGTCGAAGTTCACCTGCTGCACGTCGAGCGACGGCGGCCCGTACAGCTCGAGTGGGCGCGCTGTCCAGAACGAGGCGACACCGGACCGCGTGCGGTCCCCCAGCCAGTCCTCGAGGCACTGCCGCTCCGGGGTCGAGCCCGCCCGTTCGGCGGCCACGGCGAGCGGAGGCGCGGAGACGGCGATCCCCGCCGCGAGCGCCGAGACGGACAGCCCCGCGCAGACGAGGGCTCCGCGGCGTGACGCGTCGCCGGAGTTGCGGCGCTTCACTGGCAGGTGGCGGGACACCCGCCGCGCTGACTCACCGCACAGAGGCACGACCAGAAGCACCGGGAACGCGGCGAGAGGGAGGAGGTACCGGCTGACAAGGCTGCCGGTGACGACGACTCCCAGCAGAAGGGACAGGCAGGAGACGACCACGAACAGCGCGACGGCGGTGCTCGACGTCGAGACGCTTCCACGGCGCGGCTCCCTCGACTGCGTGGCCAGCGCCGCGACGACCGTCAGTGCGGCGAGCACGAGCAGGAGGCCGACCACGAGGAGCTCGATCTTCCCGCTGGTCGCCGACCCGACGACGCGCATCTGCAGGATGAAGGCGTCGACCGCTTGACCGGCGCGCTCCAGGTGCAGGTAGGTCGAGGCGTCCACGGCGATGAGGCTCCGCGCGAGCCCGCGCGACGCGTAGCCGAGGACCGCCCCGACGAGGAGGACTCCACCGAGGACCGCGGCGGTGCGCCGGGACATCCGCGCGAGCACGAGCAGGAGCAGGAGAGTCACGACCGCGGGTGCGGTGAACTGCAGGGCGAACAGCGGATTCGAGAAGGTCGTCGCGGCCGAGACGGCGAACACCGCCGCGAGACAGGTCCACCGTCTCCGCCGATCGTCGACCAGCCCGGAGGCGAAGCCCCGCGTGACCCCGCTCATCAGCGCGAGGATCCAGACCCCCGCGAGCGCGACGCCCGAGTAGTAGGTGGTCAGGAGGATCCCGCCGGAGAACGCACCGACGTTGATCAGCCCACGCCCCTCCGTCGCCGCGAGGAGCAGGAGAGTCGCGGTGGCCGCGGCGGAGGACCCGACGCGCAGTCCTCTCGAGCGATCGACGAGCACTCCCGAGGCGAGCAGCCGGGCTCCGCCGTAGAACACGACCGCGTTCACGACCGCGTTCACGATGAGCGACGTCTGGATCACGCCACCCGCCAGCGCGACGCTGAGGAGGTAGAGCGGCAGCTCGGGGAACACGAGCAGCTGGCTCGTCATGACCCAGTCGAAGGGCTCGCCGCGCTGCACCGACTGGAGGAGGAGGGGCAGGGCGAGCGAGTCTCCATCGGAGAGGAGGTACTCGACCCACGGCGTCGATGCCAAGTGCGCGAGGACGGCCAGCGCGCCGGCGACGACGAGGAGGAGCCCGGACGCCTCGACGAGGAGAGGCCGCGATCGACCCCCTTCCTCCGCCCTCATCGCTTCCCGTCGCGCCCGAACCGGATGCGCAGGACGAGCAGGAGGCTCTGCACCAGAGTGTTGCCGGGGATCTTCGAGGTGCCCTCGGTGCGGTCGAGGAAGACGATCGGGATCTCCCGCGTCCTCCTCGCAGCCGTGACCGCGCGGTGCTTGAGCGCGATCTGGAAGCCGTAACCCGTCGCGTCGACCGTCTGGAACGCGATCCTGCGCAGCAGCTCGGCGCTGAAGAGGTTGTAGCCACCGGTCCAGTCCGTGAGCGTGGACCCGAGGAACAGGCGCGTGTAGATGTTGCCGCCCCGGCTGAGGATCTTGCGGTCGAGTGTCCAGTCGGGAGTGCCCCCGCCGGGGATGTAGCGGGACGCCACGACGAGGTCCGCGCCCTCACGCACCTCGCGGAGGAAGTCGGAGACGTACCGCGGATCGTGCGAGAGGTCCGCGTCCATCTGCAGGATGTAGTCGGGGGCGTCCTCCGCCTCGAGCACCTGGGCGAACGACCAGATGTACGCCGCTCCCAGGCCCTCCTTCTTCGCCCTCTCGAGGACGGACACCGAGAAGTTCCCGGTCGCGAGCTCCTCGCCGATCGTCCTGGCCCTCCCCGCTGTCCCATCGGGCGACGAGTCGTCGACGATCACCGACCGGATCAGGGCGTCGGGGTTGTCGGCGGCGACGGCAGCGATCCGGCGGAGCAGTTCGCCGATGTTGTCCGCTTCGTTGTAGGTGGGAGTGACGATCGTCAGGGTGAGCATGGAGAGCCAATTCGACTGCAGAGGACGGAACGCTGGACGCGCGACGGGCGGTCGCAGAGTATCAGCGTCCGTCGGAGCCTCGCGGTTGATCGCGGGCTGGTCGCCGTTCGAGCGGTTCTCAGATTCGGAGCGCTTCGTGCACCTCCGCGTTCAGACACGACGGATACCGTCGGCCCGTCGCGCTCGCGCATCAGGGCGCCGGAGGAGGACACGTGGCGAGTCGAGCGGGATCGAGCGGGTGGCGGGACTCTCAGACGGTGCGATTCCTCGCAGCGGGCTCGCTGAACACAGTCCTCGACTTCGCGATCCTGAATGCGCTGACGCTGCTCGTCGGTCTGCCGGCCCTGGCGGCGAACGTCGCCTCGGTGACGGTGGGCATCTCGATCTCCTACCTGCTCAACCACTTCTTCGTCTTCCGCCAGCGCGGCCGACCCTCGGCCGCCGCGTTCGGCGTGTTCTTCCTCGTGACAGGCGTCAGCTCGCTCCTGCTGCAATCGCTCGTCATCTACGGCTTCGAGGTCTTCTTCGGCACGACGTTCGGACACTCTCTCCTCTTCCTGCCCAGCTCGGGACAGAACGCGGTCCTGGCGATCAACGCGGCCAAGGCCGCCGCCGTCCTCGTCGGCCTGATCTGGAACTTCTGCATGTACAAGTTCGTCGTCTTCCGCCGGCCCGGCGAGCCGGAGCTCCCGCTGATCGACACGGCGTCCGGCGCGGCCGTCGCTGCCGGAACAGCCCCTCTCGACGTCGTCCGCTGAGAGGAACGGGCCTCCCGGGAGGCTCCGAGGCTGCGTGCTAGCCTCGATGAGTTCTTCCGACGGAGCCTTCGCCCGTCGACACCGCACCCCCGGAGGCTCCCATCTCTCGCTCGACGTTGCCCATCGCGGTCGTCGTCGTCACCTACTTCTCGGGTGAGGTCCTCCGCGCCTGCCTCGAGTCGATCCCGGAGGCCACGGAGCACGACGTCCACGTCGTGGTCGTCGACAACGCGACGACGGACGACTCCGTGCGCCGCGTCGTCGAGATGCGCCCGGAGGTCGTCTTCTACGAGACGGGCGAGAACCTCGGCTACGGCAAGGCCGTCAACTACGCCGTGAACCGGCTGGGCCCGGAGTACGAGTGGATCCTGGTGACCAACCCGGACACGGTGTTCCTGCCCGGATCCATCGACGCCCTGTACGCCGCCGCCTCCGCCGACCCCCGGATCGGGTCGATCGGCCCGCGCATCCTCGACTCGGACGGCACCGTCTACCCGTCGGCGCGGGCGCTGCCCTCCCTCGGGACCGGGGTGGGCCACGCCCTCTTCGCGCACCTCTGGCCGGGCAACCCGTGGTCGGCCCGCTACCGCCGCTCGCGCGCCGTCGGCACTCTCGAGCACGGCAGCATGACGGCCGGATGGCTCTCGGGAGCCTGCGTGATGGTCCGGCGCACCGCCTTCGAGCAGATCGGCGGCTTCGACGAGCGGTACTTCATGTACTTCGAGGACGTGCAGCTGGGCGACTCGCTCGGTCGACGCGGCTGGACGAACGTGTACCTGGCCGACGCCCTGGTCTCGCACCTGGGCGGGCACTCGACCCGGCTCGCATCGGCGCGGATGCTCGCCGTGCACCACCGGAGCGCCTACCTGTACCTCGCGCAGAGGTACGGCGCCTGGTACCAGGCGCCGATCCGGCTGGCCGTCCGGCTCGGGCTCGGCGCGCGCGTCGGACTGATGCGCCTCCGGCTGGGCCGCTGAGCCGGGCGCTCCCCAGCCGCTACTCGTCGAGTCCGGCGTAGTACGCGCGCGCCTCGTCCCAGGTCGGGAGGAGCCCCAGCGCCTCGGCTTCGGCCAGCGTCGGCGCATCGGTGTCCTTGGGCGACAGCAGCAGCTCGCCCGCCTCGTCCGGGAACCGCAGGCCGATCTGCTCGTCGAGCGGGTCGATGCCCTTCTCGCGCTCGGGATCGAAGGTCGCATTCACCAGGTACGACACCACGGCGCCCTCGGTCAGCGCGACGAAGGCGTGCCCGATGCCCTCGGAGATGTAGACGGAGCGGCGGTCGACGTCGTCGAGCAGGATCGTCTCCCACTGCCCGAAGGTGGGCGATCCGACTCGGATGTCGACGACGTAGTCGAGCACGGCGCCCGAGAAGCACGACACGTACTTCGCCTGCGACGGCGGGATCTGCGCGAAGTGGATCCCGCGCACGGTGCCGCGGCGCGAGACCGAGGTGTTGCCCTGCCGGAGCGTCAGCGGATGTCCCACCTTCTCGGCGAGCCGATCGAAGCGGTAGAACTCGAAGAACACCCCCCGATCGTCGGGGAACTGCCGCGGGGTGACCTCGTAGACGTCGGGGATGTCGAGTTCTCGGATCTGCACGGGACGAGTGTAACGAGCGCGTGGGCGGCCCTGACGCCGTGTGCCGGGCGGTGCGTCCCGTGCCTGCGGAGCGCGCCCCTCCGGCATGATGAGGGGGTGACCTTCCTCCTCACGGGCGCCGCAGGAATGCTCGGCACCGACCTCCGCACCGCCCTCGGCGACCGTCCCCTCACGGCCCTCGGCCGACGCGATCTGGACGTCACCGACCTCGACGCCGTCCGCGCTGCGGTGGCCGGGCACGACGCGGTGCTCAACTGCGCCGCCTACACGCGCGTCGACGACGCGGAGAGCGACGAGGACGAGGCGCGACGAGTCAACGCGCTCGGCGCGCAGAACCTCGCGCGAGCGGCGGCCGAGATCGGCGCGGCGATCGTGCAGGTCTCGACCGACTACGTGTTCGACGGCTCCGCGACCTCCCCCTACGGCGAGGACCACCCGCGCCGGCCGATCTCCGCGTACGGGCGCACCAAGGCCGAGGGCGAGGAGCTCGTCCTGGCCGCGAATCCGGAGCGGGGCTACGTCGTCCGCACCGCGTGGCTCTACGGCGAGCACGGCGGCAACTTCGCGAAGACGATGGTCCGCCTCGCGGGCACTCACGAGACCCTGAGCGTCGTCGACGACCAGCGCGGGCAGCCGACCTGGACGGGCGACCTCGCCGCCCGCCTGGTCGAGCTCGTCGACTCGGGAGCGCCGGCGGGCGTCTACCACGGCACCAACGCCGGAGAGACGACCTGGTACGGCTTCGCCCGCGCGGTCTTCGAGAAGGCGGGGCTCGACCCCGAGCGGATCCGCCCGACCGACAGCGGCGCCTTCGTCCGCCCGGCGCCGCGCCCCGCCTACTCCGTCCTCGGCCACGACGGCTGGGGCCGGGCGGGCCTGCCTCCGCTGCGCTCCTGGGACGAGGCACTCGCGGCCGCACCGATCGAGGCGGTCCGACCGTGAGCACCGTGCTGCGCGTCGTCGTCGACCAGATGCTCGCCCGCGTGCCGGGCGGCATCGGCCGCTACACGGAGGAGCTGACGCGCGAGCTCATCGCGACCGCGCCCCGCGACTGCGAGGTCGAGGCCGTCGTCTCCGCCTACCCGCCCGAGAAGGAGGAGGAGCTGCGGCAGCGGCTGCCCGGGCTCGCGCGGATCCACCGGCTCCACCTGGGCCGCCGCGAGCTGTCGCGCGCCTGGCAGTACGGCATCGGCATCCCCGCCGGCGGAGGCATGATCCACGCTCCGAGCCTCTTCGCGCCGCTGCGCAGCCACGAGGGCCGGGACGGCGAGCAGATCGCCGTGACCATCCACGACACCGTCCCGTGGACCCATCCCGAGACCCTCACCCCGCACGGGGCGAAGTGGCACCGCGCCATGGCGAAGCGGGCGCGCAAGCACGCCGATGCCGTCGTCGTCCCCACCCACGCGGTCGCCCAGCAGCTCTCCGAGGTCCTCGACTTCGGCGACAGGCTGCGGGTGATCGGCGGAGCGGTGGGCTCGGGTCTCGTGCTCCCGGACGACGCCGAGGCGCGCGCCGTCGCGCTCGGGCTGCCGGCCGAGTACGTGCTGAGCGTCGGGACCCTCGAGCCGCGCAAGGGGCTCGTCTCGCTGATCGCCGCGTTCGGCGGCGCCTCCGCCCCCGCGATCCCGCTGCTGATCGTCGGACCGACCGGCTGGGGCGAGCTCGACATCGCCGCCGTCGCCGACGAGCAGGGACTTGACGAGCACCGCGTGCGCGCCCTCGGCGTGCTGAGCGACGCCGACCTCGCCGTGGTCCTGGACCGGGCCACCCTCTTCGTGTACCCCAGCATCGCGGAGGGCTTCGGCCTGCCGGTGCTCGAGGCGATGCACTTCGGCGTGCCGGTCGTCCACTCGGACGACGCGGCCCTGCTCGAGGTCGCGGCCGACGCCGGAGTGGCCGTCGAGCGCGGCGACGCGGAGGACTACCCGGAACGGCTGGCCCTGGCGATGAGCAGCGTCCTCTCGGACCCTGCGCTCCGCGAGCGGCTGTCGGTGGCCGGACGCGACCGCGCCCGGGCGTTCAGCTGGCGGGACTCGGCCGAGCGGGTCTGGGCGCTGCACGCCGAGATCTGAGCGGCGGCCGCGAGGCCCCGTCGAGATCGTGCTCGACCGGCTCTAGTTCCCGGAGTCGTCCGGGAACAGCGCCTCGTGCACCATCGACCGGACGACGTTGTAGTCCGGGTCCTCGGGGTCGACGGTCGGCGGAGTGAGCTCGACGCTCTCGATCGGCTGCGACCTCGTCTTCAGGCCGAGCTGCACGAAGTAGCCGAGCATCCCCTGGGGCACGTCCGTCTTGATCACCTGCGAGCCCGCCTCGGCCACGTCCTGGAACTTCGAGAGCACGTTCGCCGGCTCGAACTGGCGCACCAGCGCCTCCTGCACCTGGCGCTGCCGCTCCATCCGGGCGTAGTCGTCCGAGGTGATGCGGGAGCGCGCGTAGGCGAGGGCCTGCTCGCCGTTGAAGTGCCAGTCGCCCGGCTCGATCCACTGGTTCACGCCGTAGGGCACGCCGTCCGAGTCGAGGAGCCCGCCCAGTGGCAGCGGTTCGTCACCGTCGTAGGTGATGTCGACTCCTCCGAGCGCGTCGATCAGCTGGGCGAAGCCCTCCATGTCGATCAGCGCGTAGTACTGGATCGGCAGGTCCAGGATCGACTCGACGGCGTCCCGCATCGCCTCGATGCCCGGCTCGCTGCCCTCGGCGACCGCGTCGGGGTAGAGCTCCGGGTTCTTCAGCTCCACCTCGGTGTAGATCGAGTTCAGCTTGCACACGCTGACGTTGCAGTCGCCCCAGTTGTAGCCGTCCGGGTAGAGCTCGTGCATCGGACTGTCCTCGGCGAAGGGGACGTCGCGGAACTCGCGCGTCACACCGATGATGGTCGCCGTACCGCTGGACGCGTCGATGCTGACGACCGAGATGCTGTCGGGACGCAGCCCCTCGCGGTCCTCGCCCGCGTCGCCGCCCAGCAGCATGATGTTGTACCGGCCGTCGACCGGAGCCTCCATCGCTCCGCCACCGAAGATCGAGGAGAGCGTGCCGCGGGTGACGCCCAGGAGGTAGGTGCCCGCTCCCGCCGTGCCGACGGACACCGCCATCAGTGCGATCGTCGCGAACGCCAGCACTCCGCGCATCCTCGGCCGCACCCGCACGACCCGGATGAGCCGCAGGGTGTCGAGGGTGAGCACGAGCCAGACCACCGCGTAGATCACGAGTGCGGCCTGGAGGGCCAGCATCGACAGGTCGAAGGTCGCGAGCGTGTAGAGACCGGTCGGGAAGACGAAGTAGAGCACGACCGCGAGCAGCAGTGCGGTCCAGAGCGCGAGGGTGAACGCCAGGCCGAGGCGGCCCAGCCGGCGGTTGCCCGCCAGGACCTGGGCCGATCCGGGGACCAGGAAGTTGCCGACGAGCAGCCACCAGGCGCGCCGCGTCATGAAGGTGCTGGAGCGGACGTCGGGATGCCGCAGCGGCAGGGACACCGCCGTCACAGGCTCGCCACCAGGGCGTCGTTCTTCGCGGCGACCTGGGTCTCGAGGTCGGCGGCGAACGCGACGAGGCGCTCCGAGAGCGCGTCGTCGGCCGTGGCGAGGATCTTGACGGCGAGCAGCCCGGCGTTGCGGGCTCCGCCGATGGACACGGTCGCGACGGGGACGCCCGCGGGCATCTGCACGATCGAGAGGAGGGAGTCGAGGCCGTCCAGGCGCGCGAGCGGCACGGGCACGCCGATGACGGGCAGCGGAGTCACGGCCGCGAGCATGCCCGGGAGGTGGGCGGCGCCGCCCGCACCGGCGATGATCGCCTTGAGGCCTCGGGAGCGCGCGTCGCGGCCGTACGCGATCATCGCCTCCGGGGTCCGGTGGGCCGAGACGACTCGGACCTCGTGGGCCACGCCGAACTCCGTCAGGGTCGTCGACGCGGCCTGCATGACCGACCAGTCCGAGTCGGAGCCCATGACGACGCCGACGACCGGCGCGGATCCGTTCACGAGCGCATCCGCGCTCACGGTGGGGTCTCCGGCGGGGGCGGGGGTCGTCAGTCGGCTCGTCACGGCCACCATGGTACGTGTCAGTCGGTGAGAAGCGCCGCCGCGGCTCGCGCCTCGTAGACGACGCTCTCGAGCTCGTCGCCGGTCGCGTTCACGTGGCCGACCTTGCGGCCGGGGCGCGGCTGCTTGGAGTAGTTGTGCACCTTGACGCCCGGGTGCTCCGCCAGCACGCGGGGGTAGCGATCGGTCAGCGACTCGCCCTGCGGTCCGCCGAGCACGTTCACCATGACGGTCCACGGGTCGCGGCAGCCGGTCGCTCCGAGCGGCAGGTCGAGGACCGCGCGCAGGTGCTGCTCGAACTGCGAGGTGGTGGAGCCGTCCATGGTCCAGTGACCGCTGTTGTGCGGCCGCATGGCCAGTTCGTTGACCAGGATGCGGTCGTCGGTCGTCTCGAAGAGCTCGACGGCGAGGACGCCGGTGACGCCCAGGCGCTCGGCGATCGACTCGGCGATCTCCGCCGCCATCGCGGCGACGCGTCCGGCGGAGGCGGGAGCAGGGGCGAAGACCTCCGCGCAGACGCCGTCGCGCTGCACGGACTCGACGACCGGCCAGAGCACCGTCTCGCCGGAGGGGCGGCGGGCGACGAGCTGCGCGAGCTCCCGCCGGAAGTCGACGAGCTCCTCGACGAGCAGGGAGCCGCCGCGACCGTCCTCGGCGAGCGCCTCGAACCAGTCGTCGGCCTCCGCGGCGCCGCGGACGACCCGCACGCCCTTGCCGTCGTAGCCGCCGCGGGCCGTCTTGACGACGGCACGGCCGCCGTGGTCGTCGAGGAACGCGGCGAGCTCGTCGGCCGAGGACACCTCCGCCCAGTCCGGGACCGGCAGGCCGAGATCGGAGAGCCTGCGCCGCATGAGCAGCTTGTCCTGCGCGTAGAGGAGGGCGTCCGGGCCCGGATGCACGGGGATCCCGCGGGCGACGAGCTCGCGCAGGATCGGCTGCGGGACGTGCTCGTGGTCGAAGGTCACGACGTCGACGGTCTCGGCGAACGCGAGCACCACCGCCTCGTCGCGGTAGTCGCCGACCTGCGTCGCCGCGAGCGCCGCGGGAGCGCCCTCGGTCTCGGCGAGGACGGCGATGTCGATCCCTAGCTCGACGGCCGCGGGGATCATCATCCTGGCGAGCTGGCCGCCACCGATCACGCCGACGCGCATGGCGCTCCTCCGTCTCCGCCCGCTGGCGCGGGGCGGCTCCATGGTACCGACGCCCTCACTCGGGCCGCACCGGGTCCTCCCACGCCGGCAGCGGCCGCGGCGACGCGGCGATGGCGTCGCGGAGCACGATCGCGGCGAGCCCGGGATCGGGCAGGTCGCGCAGCACGAACACCTCCGCACCGTCCTGCTCGATCACGACGTCGGCGCACCGGGCGAACCGCTGGGTCACCGACCGCGCGACCCGGACGCTCATCCGCGGATCGAACACGACCTCGGCGCGCCGGACGCCCACGAGGCCGCGCCGCGCGTGCAGGGCGCGCGTGGTGATCCGGTAGCGGATCCCCGCCGAGCGCAGCGCCGAGGGGGCGCAGAGCAGGAGCACCAGGACGGCCGTGCCGAGCGCGATGATCCACCGCTGGAGCCCCAGGTCGAACTGAGCGGCGAAGTAGAACCCCGACCAGGTGAGGAGGAGGAAGCCGATCACCGGGGCCACCGCCTTCCTCGCCCGAGGGGTCAGCCGCGCGAGCTCGAGCTCGGGTGCGTCCGTCGTCATCGCCCCCTCCTCACTGCCGCAGGTGGGTGACGTCGCCCGCCGAGAACGCGCGCGGTCCGTCCGCGAGCTGAACGACGAGCCGACCGTCGGCGTCCAGCTCGAGGGCGGTCCCCTCGTGCACCGAGCCGTCGGGGAGCTCCACGCGTACGCGGAGGCCGAGGGTGCCGCAGCGCTCGCGCACGGCGGCGGCGGTGCCGGCCGCCTCGGCGTCGCGCAGCGAGAGCAGGGGTGCGAGCAGGGCCGAGAGCTCGGTGAGGTACGCCGCGAGGACGGCGTCGGCGTCGGTGGTCCGGGCGCCGGCGAGAGCGAGCGAGGTCGCGGTCGGCACGGGGAGCTCGTCCTCCGTGAGGAGCAGGTTCACGCCCGTTCCCAGGATCACGCGGCCGTCGGGGAGCCGCTCGGCGAGGATGCCGGCGGTCTTGCGGCCGTCGAGGAGCACGTCGTTGGGCCACTTCACGGCGACCGGGAGTGCGACCAGCGGGGCGAGCGCCCGGGCGAGCGCCGCACCCGCGACCAGCGGCAGCCATCCGGAGGCGCCGGCCGGAAGTCCTGAGGCGTCGACCAGGACCGAGACGGCGAGGGTCCGACCAGCCGGTGCCTGCCAGACCCGGCCCAGGCGGCCGCGGCCGGCCCGCTGGTCGTCGGTCGCCACCACCGCGAGGTGCGGCCACTGGTCCGGCGCGCGGGTGGCGTACTCGCGGAGCACGTCGTTCGTCGAGCCGGCGTGCTCCTCCCACAGCACCTTCGGGGACACGGAGCGGGAGAGCGGGAGCTGCATGCCGCCACGGTACTCGCGCCCTCTCCGAGGAGCCCGGAGGCGGGAGTCCTTGTGCGGATCCTCCCGCGCGGCAGGCCGCTCCCTGTGCCCTCACGACAAGGGGGGCGCCCCTACCCCCGCCGGTAAGGTGAGCGGGTGACCGCGAACATCGAACGTCCTGCGCCCGACATGTACACGACCGCGGGGAAGATCGCCGACCTCAAGGCCCGGTACCACGAGGCGGTCACCGCGAGCGGTGAGGCCGCGATCGAGAAGCAGCACGCCAAGGGCAAGATGACCGCCCGCGAGCGCATCGACACCCTTCTGGACCCGGGCTCCTTCGTGGAGCTGGACGAGTTCGTGCGCCACCGCACCCACGCGTTCGGCATGGAGAAGAAGCGCCCCTACGGCGACGCGGTCGTCACCGGCACCGGCACCATCCACGGTCGCCAGGTCGCCGTCTACTCGCAGGACTTCACGATCTTCGGCGGCTCGCTCGGCGAGGTCGCGGGCGAGAAGATCATCAAGGTCATGGACCTCGCGCTGAAGACCGGCGTCCCGATCATCGGCATCCTCGACTCCGGCGGAGCCCGCATCCAGGAGGGCGTGGTGGCCCTGGGCAAGTACGGCGAGATCTTCCGCCGGAACACCGCGTCCAGCGGTGTCATCCCGCAGATCTCGATCATCTGCGGGCCCGCGGCCGGAGGAGCGGTGTACTCCCCCGCTCTGACCGATTTCGTGATCATGGTCGACAAGACCAGCCAGATGTTCGTGACCGGCCCCGACGTGATCAAGACCGTCACCGGCGAGGACGTCGGCATGGAGGAGTTGGGCGGCGCGCTCACCCACAACAAGATCTCGGGCGTCTCGCACTACCTCGCGAGCGACGAGAACGACGCCCTCGACTACGCGCGGACGCTCCTCTCCTTCCTCCCCGACAACAACCTCTCGCAGGCTCCCGTCTTCGACACCGAGGTCGACCTCGAGACCACCGACTCCGACCGCTTCCTCGACACAGTCATCCCGGACAGCCCGAACCAGCCGTACGACATGCGCGTCGTGATCGAGCACATCGTCGACGAGGGCGACTTCCTCGAGGTGCAGCCGCTGTTCGCCCCCAACATCGTGATCGGCTTCGGCCGCGTCGAGGGCCGCTCGGTCGGCATCATCGCCAACCAGCCGAGCGCCATGGCCGGCACGCTCAACATCGAGGCGGGCGAGAAGGCCTCGCGGTTCGTGCGCTTCTGCGACGCGTTCTCGCTCCCGATCCTCACGCTCGTCGACGTGCCCGGCTACCTCCCCGGCACCGACCAGGAGTGGACCGGCGTGATCCGCCGCGGCGCCAAGCTGCTCTACGCCTACGCCGAGGCCACCGTGCCCCTGGTCACCGTGATCCTCCGCAAGGCCTACGGCGGCGCGTACATCGTCATGGGCTCCAAGCAGCTCGGCGCCGACATCAACCTGGCCTGGCCGACCGCCGAGATCGCGGTCATGGGCGGCCAGGGCGCGGTCAACATCCTCTACCGCAACGAGATCAGGAAGGCGGAGGAGGCGGGCGAGGACGTCGCCGCCGTCCGCACTCGTCTCGCGAACGAGTACACCTACAACGTGGCGAGCCCGTTCCTGGCCGCCGAGCGCGGCGAGCTGGACGGCGTCATCGAGCCGTCGGCCACCCGCGTCTCCGTGATCAAGGCGCTGCGGGCGCTGCGCACCAAGCGCGCGAACCTGCCCGCCAAGAAGCACGGCAACATCCCGCTCTGATCCGGCGGCCGCCCTCCTGTTAGCGTGGGCGGCGACGACGGCATCCGCTGCGGAATGACGGAGGGAGCGGGCATGGCGACCGACTCCCTCTCGACCCTGTCCTCCTCGTACGCCGACGAGTTCCCCGTGCGCGGCGCGGCCATCTCGACGATCGGCTCGTCGTTCGGCGGCGAGACCGTCTCGGCGAGCGACGACGTCGCTGCGCGCCTCGACGAGATCCAGCTCGACCTCGGCGAGGGGCCCTGCTGGGATGCCGCGCGGCGCCGCACGCCGGTGCTCGTCGACGACGTGCGCGACGCGGCCGAGCGCTGGCCCCTGTTCGCGGCCGAGGTCGGCCGGCTGCCCCTGGACGCGGTCTACGCGTTCCCTCTGCGCATCGCGGGGCTCGACGTGGGCGTGGTCGACCTCTACAGCACCACCGCGGGTCCGCTGCCCGCCGCGGTGATCGAGCGGATCCGCGCGCGCACGCCCGGCACGGCACTGCGCGTCGTCGCCCATGTCCTCTCGGACAGCGGGACCGCCGCGAGCAGCAACGTGCACTCGCGCCGCATCATCCACCAGGCGACGGGGATGATCCTCGCTCGGCACGGCATCTCGGCGGAGGAGTCCCTCCTGCTGCTCAGGGCCCATGCGTTCGCGCAGGGCCGCCCGGTCGCGGAGGTCGCCGAGGAGATCGTCGGCCGCCGCACCGGGTTCCCCCCTCCTCCCCTCGAAATCTAGGATCGACTGCATGGCGGCCCGCTCACGGGAGCACGACCTCATCGAGACGTTCGTGACCCTCTCCGACACCCTCGTCGACGACTACGACACGGTGGAACTCCTCCAGACCCTCGTGGACCGCAGCGCCGCGCTCTTCGAGGCCGCCTCGGCGGGCATCGTGCTGCGCGACGCCGGGGGCGTCGCCGAGGTGCTCGCGTCGACCGACGAGGACTCCCGCCTGATCGGGCTGCTGCAGCTCCGGGAGGAGTCCGGGCCCTGCATGGAGTGCCTCACGACCGGCGAGGCCGTGGTGGTGCCCGACATCCGCGACGTGCGCGCGGGCTGGGAGCCCTTCCGGGACCGCGCTCTCGAACTCGGACTCCGCTCGGTGCACTGCGTCCCGATGCGCCTGCGCAGCGAGTGCATCGGATCGCTCAACCTCTTCCGATCCGAGCCGGGCACGCTGCCGGCCGACGACGTCGCCGTCGCGCAGGCGTTCGCCGATGTCGCGACCATCGGGATCCTGCACCAGCGGGCCCTGCTCGAGAGCGACACCGTGCGCGATCAGCTGCAGCACGCTCTGAACAGCCGCGTGCTCATCGAGCAGGCCAAGGGCGCGGTCGCCTACGCCCGCGAGGCGTTCCAGATCCTGCGCCGGCACGCCCGCTCGAACTCGACGGCGCTCACCCTCGTCGCGAGCCGAGTCGTCGCCGGCGAGTTGCGGCTCTAGGCGGTCCGCGCGGGCCCCTCCCGCGCATCGGCCTGCGCGCCCGCTCGCGCCCGCCGTACAGTGGGGAGGGCGCACCCCGGCCCCCGGTGCCGAGCCCATCGCACACGGGGAGAGGTCACGACCATGAAGGTTCTGCGCTACGCCGGAGGCTCGCTGGTCGTCGGGGACGCCGTCGCTCACGCCGTCCTCGACTACGCCCGGACGGCCGACACGGTCGTCGTGCCCGGTCTGACCGAGAGCGGAGGAACGGACGAGGCGGAGCTGCTGCTCGAGCCGACCAGCCAGCTCGCCTCGAGCGCGGCCGGAGGCCCGGAATCGCTGCCCGGCGACGCCGCGACTCTCGCCGACCTGGCCGCCCGACGCGTTCCGGTCGGCTCGCTCGTGCAGCCCGTCGTCGGTGAGCAGGACGCCGACGGCTTCCCCGACCTCGACTTCGAGATCTGGTCGGCGGCCGACGGCGCCTGACGACTCAGCCGGCGTTGCGGACGGGCGTCTCGTGCTCCTCGGGCCGCGCGCCCAGCGTCCGGGCGAACGCCAGTGCGTCGCGGGCCGAGAGGTCCGGGAGGTAGGCGCGCGCCAGCGCCGTGCCGATCTGCGGCAGCCGCATCGCGTCGGGGTAGGCCAGCCAGAGCCCCTCGTAGCGCGGATGGAACTTCGCCTTGAACCGGAAGAGCGACATGAATCCGTAGGCGGGCTCGAGCGTCCGCGCGAGGAAGTCGAGCAGGCGCGAGAGCACGGTCGGCTCGGGCGGCGCCTCCCCCTCGGCGACGGGCGCGGTGGCGAGCGGAGCACCCGACAGCGAGACGTACTCGGCACCGTCCTCCTTCGCGCGCAGGGCCGCGGAGGCGATCAGGAACTCCATGATCCCGGGCATGGCGTCGTCGGAGCGGCGCATGAAGTCGAGCGTCCATCCCACGATCAGGCCGTCGCGGCGCACCGGCAGCCAGCTGGTCACGCCCTGCAGCACGCCGTCCGGTCCCACGGCCAGCAGGAGGGACACCTCCGGGTCGCGGGCCTCGTCGAGACCGCCCAGGGTGAAGCCCATCTCGGGGAGGGCCTTCTCGGCGACCCAGCGCTCCGAGAGGTCGACGATGCTGTTCGAGGTCGCGAGCGACAGCTCCGGCCAGGTGGTCCACACCGCCTCGATGCCGAGCTTCAGCCCCCGGTTCAGCGGGTAGCGCACCTTCTGCCACTGCTTGCCGGTCAGCTCGAACCCTGCGAGGTCGACGACCGTCTCCTCGCCGACCGAGACCCGTGACCAGCCGAGGCGGTCGAACACGGGCAGGAGCTCGTCGTGGACGCTGTAGAACACGGGCGACCAGCCGCGCTCGTCGCAGTGCCGGAGGAAGCCCGCGACGACCTCGTCGCGACGCTCAAGGGCGCACGCCGGATCCGAGAGCGCGATCGCGATCCCCCCGACGACCCGGTAGGCCACTCCGCCCTCGCCGTCCGGAGCGATCCAGTGGTCGTTCCCCTGCCAGGTGCCCTGGTGGCCGAGACTCCCGGCGCCGTGGCGCGCGAGGATCCCGCGGTACACCGCTCCGTCGCCTCGGGACCGTTGCGCGTCGGTGGCGCGCAACAGGGCCACCACGGCGATCACCACGAGCAGCCAGAACGCCGGCCCCACCCAGTCGGACACGACCCGGGCGAGAGGATCGCCCGGCATCGGGAGCCGACCGGCGCCCCCGAGGAAGCCGACGGGCACGAACCGCAGGAGTCCTCCGACGAGGAGACCTCCCCCGTCGACGGCGGGCTCGAAGCTCGTCCGCGCCGCGAAGGCGACGGCCAGGTAGCCGCCCAGACCGGCCACGAAGGCGGCACCGATCGCGCGCCGCCAGCGGCGGGCCGCGGCACGCGGCGCGAGTACGCGGAAGTGCCGGCGTCCGGCGAGCAGGAGCGCGACGACGGCCAGGGGGACGAGGACCGTCGTCGCGACCCAGAGCAGGTACTCGGCGTGGTGCTCGAACTCCGGATGCCGCGCCGCGTGCTGGAGCGACAGCACGTCGAGGACGACGATCGCCCCGTTGACGCCGACGGCGAGGACGAGTCCGAGACGCCGGCCGGACCGCAGACCCCGCGCGGCGACCAGGAGCAGAATCAGGGGCACGAACGTCAGCAGGATGGCTCCCGGCTGCACGAGGCTCAACTGCACGTGGTGGGTGCAGTGGCGGGTCAGCCGCGCGCAGGGATCCTCGAGATCGCCCGTACCGGTGAACGCGCTCTGCAGGAGTCGACCGAGGAACGAGAAGGGGCCGTAGCCCGAGTCGGACAGGACGGCGACGAGCGGGCCGAGGGCGGTGACGGCCACGACGGCTGCGAGCAGGCCGCGCGACTCGCGGTGAGAGCTGGGTGCGGGCCGGTGCGGGCGGACGCCGGCGACCGGGCCCGCGAGGACGGCACCGAGGCCCAGTCCCGCGACTCCGGCGAGGAGGCGGTGGACGTCGGCGGGATCGCCGGCGTAGAGCACGAACATGAGCACGAGGGCGAACACGGTGACGCGCAGGCGTCGACGCCACAGAGCGCCCATGAACGCGGTGGACGTGAGCAGCGCGCCCACCGCTCCGGTCAGCGGATCGAACGCGGTGTCGCCGATCGTGTCGCTCGCCCACCACTCCCCCGCGGCCGCGCCGACGACCTGGAGGAGCACGCCGAGGACGATCCCGGTCGTTCCCGTGATCACGAAGGCGAGCACCGTCCGCCACGACCCGAGGCGGCGCTCGGCGATCACCAGGAGCAGCAGGGCGAGCACCGCTTCGAGCACGAGCTGCAGAGGATCGGCGGCGATCACGAGCGCGGTGACCGCGGTCCACGGGCGGCCACCCAGCAGGGAGCCGGATCCGGCGGCCCACCACGCGGCTGTCGTGGCTGAAGCGGGCCCCGCGAGGGTGCCCGCAGCGGCGCTCGCGCCGATCACGAGGAGCACCAGCCCGACCGCGGCCGGCGACCGACGGGCGCCGGCGAGCAGACCGCGGACGGCGGACACGGCGTGCGGGGGGATCCACGACGGCATCGGGAGGTGCTCCTGGTTCGACGACGGTCGGTCGTCGCTCCGGCGGCGTCCGGCGTCAGCATAATCACCTCGCGCCGAACGCCGCCGCAGAGCATGCGGTACCGTCGCGGGATGAGCGAACAGGACTCCGCCCCCTCCGTCGTCATCTCGACCCCCGGGCTCGACGCCCGGCAGATCGCCGCGGTGACCGCCGTCGTCACCGCTCTCGCGACTCAGGGCGCGGACGAGGTCGAGGAGTCGCAGGAGCTGATGAGCGGGTGGAACGACCGCTCCCACGCCGTCCGGGCGCCCCTGCACGCGGCACCGGGCGCGTGGCGCTCCTTCGCCGGCTGACGGCCCTCTGCGCTCCAGGGGCCCGCAGCGGCGGAGAAGATGAATTTTGTACCCCGATTAGTCCCCTAAAGTGACGACTATCAGGCCCCTTCCGATCTGAGCATGATTATCCGTGTTAGGTGTTCACTCCTCGGAGGGGGCATCGCCAATCACTCGCCGACCAGGGTAATGAGGCGGGTGTTTTGGGGGCGAGTGAGGGTAATATTCGGGTTGTTACCCTCACTCGGGGTTTGACGGCGGGCTGGGCCCCCTCTTCGGAGGAGCGGACAGCCCGCCGCACTCTTTTAACCCGCTGTGTTCGTTCGACCCGCTGTACTCGTTCGACCCGCTGTCCTTCTGCGATGCGCGCAACTCGTCCGATGGGTGCTCCTCGACTCCGCAGAGCGGGCTCCTGAACGCGAGGAACTCCTCCGCGGAGGCATGGCCGCCGTCGCCCCGGTCAGACCCGCTGGTCGTCGCGGCGGATCTCGACCCAGGCGTCGACCTCGTCGGCCGAGTCGTCGGAGCCGAGCGCGACCGCGCTGCCGTCGCCGGCCGTCCGCAGCCCGACGATCGTCACGGCGGAGGGCGAGTCAGCCGACGCCGTCCGGACGACGATGCGGTCGACTCCGTGGCGAATCCCCGCGAGCGCCTGGGCGAGTTCGTGCAGCACGCGCCTGCTCTCCCGTTCGGACGAGTGATCGAGCCCGCCGTCGTCGAGGACCGACACGGTCACTCCTCGCCTTCGGGCGTCGAGGACGAGCCGCCTGACGTCGTCGTCGAGAAGCCGTCGCCCGCGGATCTCGTCGCGCACCGAGGCCTCGAGGAGGCGGCACTCGAGGCGCTCCTCGTCGCTCAGCCCCGGCTCGCTCGCGATGCGACGGAGCATGTCGGAGGCGATCGCGCGGGTCTGCTCGAGGCGGATCTCGCGCTCCGTCAGGTGCGCCTCCTCCGCCGCCCGCCACGACGTCGCGGCGCGCTCCGCCGCCTCGAGCACCCGCGCCTCGGATCCTGCTCGCCCGAGCTCGATGATGAGCGCCTGCGCTGAGCCGACCCAGGCCAGGTTGCCGATGACGCCGAGCGTGAAGAGCGAGAGCGGTCCCGCCCAGATCATCGTGTGCACGATGAGGACGAGCATGCCGGTCCAGGCGAACACCGGACGGCTGCGGGAGCACACGATGGTCATCAGGGTGCCCACGGCGGCGATGTACCAGGTCGAGTAGCCGTTCGGCGCCGCGGGATCCAGCGCCGGTGCCACGAGGAGGGGCAGGGCGACGGCCACCACCGTCATCGACGCGGCCACGGGAGTCGACAGGCGCGTCGTGGCGGACGGCCAGAGCGCCACCACCGTCGCCGCCACGTACAGGGCGACCGCGAGCAGATCGAAGGTGCTGGGCGAGGAGTTGCGGTACGAGAAGAAGGCGAGGACCACGTGGTACAGCGAGAAGCCCGCGCCGAGCGCGTAGAGCAGCGGGCGCGGATACGCGATCACGAGCCGGTCCCCGACCGCGCGGCGGCTGTCCGGGCACTCCAGCCGATCACGACGCGGGTGCCCTCCCCGGGGCGGGACTCCACCCGCGCGTCTCCGCTCACGTTGTGCACCCGCTCGAGGATCGAGAGCCGGATGCCCAGTCGCTCGCGCGGCACCTCGGCGACGCGGAAGCCGCGCCCGTCGTCCTCGACCACCACCTCGACGGAGTCCACGTCGAGCAGCCCTCGCACGGTGCGGCGCACCTGATCGCCGGGTCCCGCGTGCTGGACGCTGTTCGACAGCGCCTGCCAGACGGCTCCGAGGACCGCCTCCGCCACGATGCGCGGAACGGACGCCGTCCGGGGATCGGCCGCCGGAGTGGTCCCCATGTCGAGTTCGGCGGCGAAGGTCGACGCGGCGTGCGCGAGCTGCCGCTCGACGACCTCGAGCGGCACAGCCCCCTCCGCGACGTCCGACTCCTTCTCGGGCAGCAGCACGGCGAGCGTCCGGCGGGCCATGGACGACGCGAGCGCGCGCTGGGAGGGCGACTCCGCTGTGGCGGCCGCGAGGAGCGTCGCGAGCACGTTGTCGTGCACGAGGGCGTCGACCTCGATCCGCTCGACCTCCCCCGCGTGCTGGCGCATGGCCGCCTCGTACTGCTCCATCGCCGTGGTCTGGGCGCGGTCGACCTCCTCGGCCGACTGCCGGAGCACCGAGATCAGCACGAGCATGACGAAACCGACGATGCCCACGTAGAAGGCGTCCAGCACCGCTCGGGTCGGCTCGACGGCTCCGCCCGACGGCAGCACCCGCAGCACGCAGAAGAGCACCGGGGTGACGACGGCGTAGACGACCGCCACCCGCAGCGGAGCGACGAGGGTGCAGAAGGCCGTGCCCAGCGTCAGCAGGTAGAAGACGTAGGGCATCGCGGGCAGGACCTCGCCCGGGACGACGCTCAGCGGCCACGTCAGCAGCGCGAGGAGGAGGGCGCCCGCCACGAGGACACCGGTGATGCGCGTGCCGCGGTGGACGACCGCGGTGCCGACGGCCGCGGCCAGCGCGCCGAAGACCAGGGCCAGCACCGGCCAGGCCACCGCCGGCTGGAGGAACCGCAGCTGGTCGAGGATCGGCGGGACCGTCTGCAGGGCGAAGCCGAAGCCGAAGAGCGAGAGGACCGTGGTGACGATCCGGTCGATCCGCAGCCGGTTCGCCGGCGCACCCGTCGGCGGAGCGTCAGCGACCGGCATCGCCGTCGTCCGGATCGATGCCGGGCAGGATCCCGTCCTCCACGGCGCGGCGGAGCAAGTCGACCTTCGTCGGCGCGGGGCGGCCGATCTCGACGTACTTGTCGCGGATCCGGTCGAGGTACTCCTTCGCCGTCGACACCGAGATCTGCAGCCGGTCGGCGACGAGCTTCAACGGGAGACCGGAGGCGTAGAGGTGCAGCACGTCGCGCTCGCGACGGCCGAGGACCGCTCGCGCGAAGTCGTCGTCCGCGTCGATCGCCGACGCCCACTCGAGGTTGTTCAGCACTTCGCCGCGGGCGACGGTGCGGATGGCCGCGATCACGGTGGACATCGGCGACGACTTCGGGATCACCCCGGCCGCGCCGGCCGCCAGGGCCTCCCGCACGGCCACCACGCGGTCGGCGATGCTGTGCACCAGGACCGCGGATCCGCGGACCTGGCCCCACTTCACATTCGCGGTGATGCTCGAGCCGTCGTTCAGGGAGAGATCCAGCACCAGGACCTCGATCTCGGATCCGTCGAGGACCTGCTCGAGGACACGCACGGTCTCGGCGGCGGCGACCACGTGCATCCCGGCGTTCTCGATCGCTGCGGCGACGCCCAGGCGCACCGACTCGTGGTCGTCGACGATGGCGACCCGCACGCGCGGCTCCCCGACAGGCTCAGCGTTCACAGGTCCACTCCCTCGGGTCCGTCGGGGCCATCGTAGCGACGCCGGGCTCAGGCGGAGCGGCGCACCAGCCGCGCGACGGCCTCGACGTGCGAGGTGTTCGGGAAGAGGTCGAAGCCGTCGAGGCGCTCGAGCTCGTAGCCGCCGGCCGCCAGAGCTCCCACGTCGCGCGCGAGGGCGACCGGATCGCAGGCCACGTAGACGAGCTGAGCGGGAGCGAGCTCGACGAGGGCGTCGGTGACCGCGCGGCCCGCACCCGAGCGGGGCGGGTCCAGCACGACCGTCGCCGAGCGCCAGCGCTCGCGCTCGCGCGCGTCGGCCTGGGCGAGGGCGTCCCGGAGGTAGCGGTCGACCCGGGCGGTCACCGCGCGGGCGCCGACCTGGTCCGACAGGTTCTCCAGCGCGTGCTCGGTGGCGCGGGCGTCGCTCTCGACGCTGGTCACGCGGAGGCCGGCTCCGAGACGGTCGGCGAGCGCCGCCGCGAGCAGGCCGACTCCGCCGTAGAGGTCGTGGTTGGCCGCGCGGGGGTCGCTCCGCTCGGGGTCGACGGCCGTCTGCACGGCGTCGAAGAGGGTGGCTGCGGCTCCGCGGTGCACCTGCCAGAAGCCGGAGCGGTCGACGCGGAAGGTCCGGTCGGCGACGAACTCGGTCACGACGGTGCGGTCGCGTCGGGCCTTCTTGTCGGACGGGTCGTGCACGAGGACCGCGGCGCCCTCGGATCCGGCCGCATCGACCAGGTCGACCACCGAGCCGGGAGCGAGCCGACCGTCGAGCGGGGCCGCGGCGGCGCTGGCGGCGGTCGCGAGCGGGAGCGTGTCGACGGTGACGACGTGATGGCTCCGCGACGCGTACGGACCGACGCGGCCGTCGTCGTCCACGTGCAGGCGGTTGCGCGTGCGCCAGCCGAGGCCGCGGGTCTCGTCGTCGCCCTCGATGGGCGACACCTCGACGCTGACCTCCTGCCGCGCGAAGCGGGCGAACGCGTCCTCGAGGACCGTGCGCTTGAGCTCGCGCTGGTGCGCGAGCGCGGCGTGGCCGAACTCGGCACCGCCGACACGGTCCTCCGGGCGGCGGTCGATCGATGCCTCGGCCCAGACGTGCGCGACGCGGTGGGGAGACGACTCGAGGACCTCGAGGGCGTCGGCCCTCCAGAAGCTGTCGTGGCGGACCTCGCTGATGCGGGCCCGGACCCGCTCGCCCGGGAGCACGTCGGGAACGAAGACCACGCGGCCCTCGTGGCGGGCGACGAACACGCCTCCGTGGGCCACGTTGCTAATCTCGAGCTCGACCTGCGTCCCGAGCACGCCGTCGTCCTCGGAGGGACGGGAGGGTGTGCGGGGCGCGGACTTCGACATCCATCGAGCATCCCACAGCGGGGGCCCGGCCGCAGGGAGCACGCATGCGCCTCTACCTCGCCTCCACCTCCCCCGCGCGCCTGGCGCTGCTGCGGTCCTCGGGCATCGAGCCCGTCGTCGTGCCCTCGCAGGTCGACGAGCCGGCGGCGGTCGCCCTGGCCGAGCAGGAGTCGGGCGCTCCGCTCGACGCCGACGCCGTGGTGGCGCTGCTCGCCCGCGCGAAGGCGCGCGCGGTCCTGGGACCCGGCATCGACGGCCTCGTCCTCGGCGGCGACTCCGCGTTCGTGCTCGACGGCGTGGTCCACGGCAAGCCGCACGAGCCCGAGCGGGCTCGCGAGCGCTGGCGGGCGCAGCGCGGCCGGGAGGGCCGCCTCCACTCCGGGCACTGGCTGATCGACCACCGGGGCGGGGAGGTGCGCGCGGAGGTCGGCACGGTCACCTCCGCGGCCGTGCACTTCGCCTCCGACATCGAGGACGACGAGATCGACGCCTACGTCGCGACGGGCGAGCCCCTCGAGGTGGCCGGAGCGTTCACCATCGACGGCCTCGCCGCCGGCTTCATCACGCGGATCGAGGGGGACCCCTCCACGGTGATCGGGATGTCGGTGCCCGCTCTGCGCTCGCTGGTCCGCGAGCTCGGCGTGCCGTGGACCTCGCTCTGGAACCGCTGACTCCGCACCGGGTTGTGCGGAACCGACGAAGCCCCCGCGCTTCTTTGTGGTGAGCCGCCACGGGCATCCTCTGAGGGCCCCCTAGGGTGGGGAACCATGTCGCGTATTACGAAGGTGCTCATCGCCAACCGAGGCGAGATCGCCGTCCGAGTCGTCCGAGCCGCCCGCGACAGCGGAATCGCCTCCGTCGCCGTCTACGCCGACCAGGACCGCGACGCCCTGCACAGCCGCCTCGCCGACGAGGCCTACGCGCTCGGCGGCACCACCAGCGCCGAGACCTACCTCGTCATCGAGAAGCTCCTCTCGGTCGCCCGCCGCTCGGGCGCCGACGCCGTGCACCCCGGCTACGGCTTCCTCGCCGAGAACGCCGACTTCGCCCGTGCGGTCATCGACGCCGGCTTGATCTGGATCGGCCCGAGCCCCGACGCCATCGAGCGCCTCGGCGACAAGGTGTCGGCCCGCCACGTGGCCGAGAAGGTCGGGGCGCCGCTGGCCCCCGGCACCCTGAACCCCGTCTCGGGCGCCGCCGAGGTGCTCGAGTTCGTCGACCAGCACGGCCTGCCCGTCGCCATCAAGGCGGCGTTCGGAGGCGGCGGTCGCGGCCTCAAGGTCGCCCGCGAGCGCGACGAGGTCGAGGAGATGTTCGCCTCCGCCACCCGCGAGGCGGTCGCCGCCTTCGGGCGCGGCGAGTGCTTCGTCGAGAAGTACCTCGACCAGCCGCGCCACGTCGAGACCCAGTGCCTCGCCGACGCCCACGGCAACGTCGTCGTCGTCTCGACCCGCGACTGCTCGCTGCAGCGACGGCACCAGAAGCTGGTCGAGGAGGCGCCCGCGCCGTTCCTCACCGACGAGCAGAACGCCGAGCTCTACCGGGCGTCGAAGGCGATCCTCCGCGAGGTCGGCTACCTGGGCGCCGGAACGTGCGAGTTCCTCGTCGGCAAGGACGGGACCGTCTCGTTCCTCGAGGTGAACACGCGACTGCAGGTCGAGCACCCCGTCTCGGAGGAGATCACCGGCATCGACCTCGTGCGCGAGCAGTTCCGCCTCGCCGAGGGCGGTGTGCTCGACTACGACGACCCCACCCCGCGCGGTCACTCGTTCGAGTTCCGCATCAACGGCGAGGACGCCGGACGCGGCTTCCTGCCGGCTCCGGGACCCGTCCACGTGTTCAAGGCGCCGGGTGGACCCGGCGTCCGCGTCGATTCCGGCGTGGTCGCGGGCGACGTGATCTCGGGGTCCTTCGACTCCCTGCTCGCGAAGCTCGTCGTCACCGGCAGCACCCGCGCCGAAGCGCTCGAGCGATCGCGCCGCGCCCTGGAGGAGTTCGAGGTGACCGGCCTGCCGACCGTCCTCCCCTTCCACCGCGCGATCGTGCGCGATCCCGCCTTCGCCCCCGAGGGCGATGCGCCCTTCACGATCTACACGCGCTGGATCGAGACGGAGTTCGACAACACGATCGAGGCGTGGAGCGGGGAGCCGGGCGCGATCCCCGAACCCGCTGCCCGCCAGAACGTGGTCGTCGAGGTCGACGGCCGCCGCGTCGAGGTGACGCTCCCCGGCGAGTTCGCGCGCTCCGGACCCTCGCGGGCCGCCTCGGCGTCGGTGCCCAAGCGCCGCGGGTCGGGCTCGGTCAGCACCGTCACCGGCGACTCCGTCACCTCCCCGATGCAGGCGACCATCGTCAAGGTCGCGGTCGCCGAGGGCGACTCGGTCGTGACGGGCGACCTCGTCGTGGTCCTGGAGGCCATGAAGATGGAGCAGCCGCTCACCGCCCACAAGGACGGCGTCGTCACCGGCCTGTCCGCCGAAGCCGGCACCACGGTCTCCGCGGGCCACGTGCTCCTGCAGATCGTCTGACGCGCGTCCGCTGCGCGGGTCGCTCCCGCGCGTCCGTCGTCGGTGGATCTCGATACGCCCGCTCCACGGGCTACTCGATCAGCAACGGCGGGGGGGGGGGCGAGCGCTCTCCCGCCGAAAGCGGTGGCGTCAGCCCCGGGTGAGAGCCTGGGGCGGCGCCCGACTGTGCGCTGCTCCGCACCACCCGGGAAGTGCTGCTCGTCGACCGTCGAGTCCATCCCGTGCAGAACCTCAGCCGAGAGTACCCGTCGGCCACGATGGCATTTGAGCCCCACTCCTGGCTGTCGTTCTGCACAGCGGGCCTGACTCATCGAAATGCCGAACGCCGCGATCCGCGCTCGCGACCTTCGTTCCGGGATCAGCAGAAGTGCGCCGCCGGATCGCCGACCCCGCACGAGCGCGCGAGTGAGAATCGCGTGTCAGCGATTCGAAGCAGCGCGACGCGACCCGCTCTGCAGAACGCTGCCCCTGCGCAGCCGACCGCGCTGAGCCGCACAGGGGGCGGCTCAGAAGAGGGCAACGGCGCGCTAGCTCACGATGTGCATGGCACGCGCCGCGTCCGAGATCGAGCCGGTGAGGCTCGGGTAGACGGTGAAGGCCCGGGCGACCTGATCGACGGTCAAGCGGTGCTCCACGGCGAGAGCGAGGGGGAAGATCAGCTCGCTGGCCTTCGGGGCGACGATGACTCCGCCGATGACGGTGCCGGAGCCGGTGCGGGCGAAGAGCTTCACGAAGCCGTCGCGGATGCCCATCATCTTCGCGCGCGGGTTGGCGGCGAGGGGCAGCTTGTAGATCTCCCCCTGGGCGATTCCCTCCTCGATCTCGCGCTGGCTCCAGCCGACGGTCGCGATCTCGGGCTGGGTGAAGATGTTCGCCGCGACGTTGCGCACCTCGGTGGGGTTCACGGCGTCGCCCATGGCGTGGAACACTCCGGTGCGGCCCTGCATCGCGGCCACGGAGGCGAGCGGGAGGAACGTCGTGCAGTCTCCGGCGGCGTAGATGGACGGGACGCTGGTGCGCGCGACGCGGTTCACCCGGATGTGGCCCGACTCCGTCAGCTGCACGCCCGCCTCCTCGAGGCCGATGCCCGCCGTGTTCGGCACGGAGCCGACGGCCATCAGGCAGTGCGAGCCCTCGACGACGCGCCCGTCGGACAGGACGGCGCGGACGCCCTTCTCTGTCCGCTCGACGCGATCGGCGCGGGACTTCGAGAGGACGGTCATGCCGTTGCGCTTGAAGACGTTCTCGATCACGGCAGCGGCGTCGGCGTCCTCGCCGGGCAGGACCTGGTCGCGGGAGGAGATGAGCGTCACCTTCGCACCCAGCGCCCGGTAGGCGGAGGCGAACTCGGCGCCGGTGACGCCGGAGCCGACCACGATGAGGTGCTCGGGCACGGTCTTGAGGTTGTAGAGCTGGGTCCAGCTCATGATCCGCTCGCCGTCGGGAGCGGCGGACGGGAGCACGCGCGGGCTCGCTCCGACCGAGACGACGATGGTGTCGGCCTCGATGCGGTCGAAGTCCATGCCCTCCTCGCCGGGAGCGGTCGAGACGATCAGCGCGTTCGACCCGTCGAGGCGACCGTCGCCCGAGACGATGCGGACGCCGTGGTGCACGAGGTTCGCGCGCATGTCCTCGGACTGCTGACGCGCGAGACCGAGCAGGCGCTTGTTGACGGTGGCCAGGTTGACGGCCACCTCGGGCCGGACCGGCTTGTTCGTCTGCTCGGAGCGGGTGAAGAACTGGACGCCGAGATCGGCGGCCTCCCCGATCGCATTGGTCGCCTCCGCGGTCGCGATCAGCGACTTCGACGGCACGACATCGGTGATGACCGCCGAGCCGCCCACTCCGACCCGCTCGACGAGCGTGACCTCGGCGCCCAGCTGCGCACCGGCGATGGCGGCTTCGTAGCCGCCGGGTCCCCCTCCGAGTACGGCGATCCTCTGCGTGCGCTCGAACTCGTAAGCCATGACTCCCATTGTCCTCCGTCTCTGGGAGTTCGCCCAATCGGTGCGGCGCCCTGCCGCGCCGCTGCGCGCCCGCTGCTCCCCGTGAGCCGTGGATAGGGTGGGGGAATGGCCGACCAGACCCCGAATCCGCTCGATCCCGCCGACGCCGATCCCTTCGCGATCGCCCGTGAGGCCGCCGCTCAGATCGCCGAGGAGACGGGCGTCGAGAGACACGACATCGCCCTCACGCTCGGCAGCGGGTGGGGCAAGGCCGCCGACCTGATCGGCGAGACGACCGCGACGGTCGACGCGACCCGCATCGTCGGCTTCTCGCGACCGGCCGTGCACGGCCACGGCGGCACCCTCCGCTCGGTCCTGCTGTCGACCGGGAAGCGGGCACTGATCATCGGGGCGCGGACCCACTACTACGAGGGCTACGGCGTGCGCCGCGTCGCGCACAGCGTGCGGACCGCCGCCGCCACGGGCGCGACCGTGATGATCCTCACGAACGGCGCCGGAGGCATCAAGGAGCACTGGACGCCCGGCACGCCCGTGCTGATCAGCGATCACATCAACCTCACCGCCGACTCGCCGCTCGAGGGAGCGACGTTCGTCGACCTCACCGATCTCTACTCCTCGCGTCTGCGCGCGCTCGCCCGCGAGACCCGCGCCGAGCTCGACGAGGGCGTGTACGTCCAGTTCCGCGGTCCGCACTACGAGACCCCGGCCGAGGTGCAGATGGCCCGCATCATCGGCGGGCACATCGTCGGCATGTCGACGGCGCTCGAGGCGATCGCCGCGCGCGAGGCCGGCATGGAGGTGCTCGGCATGTCGCTGATCACGAACCTGGCCGCCGGGATCCAGAAGACGGCCCTCAGCCACGAGGAGGTGCTGGAGGCCGGCCGGAACGCCGAGGACGACCTCGCCCGCCTCCTGGCCGGCATCACGGGGACCCTGTGACCGCGGGGATCCGCGCCCTCGCCGAGGACTGGCTGGCGCAGGACCCCGATCCCGAGACGCGCGAGGAGCTCATGCGGCTGCTCGTCGCCGACGAGGCGGGCGACGCCGACGCGAGCGCCGAGCTCGAGGACCGCTTCGGCTCCCGGCTCGCGTTCGGCACCGCGGGGCTGCGCGGGGCGATCGCCGCGGGGTCGAACCGGATGAACCGCGTGCTGGTCTCGCAGGCCGCCGTCGGCCTCGCCGAGCACCTCCTCTCGCAGGGGATCGAGCGCCCCGTCGTCGTCATCGGCTACGACGGCCGGAAGAACTCGCGCATCTTCGCCGAGGACTCCGCCGCGCTCATGGCCGGCGCGGGCGTCGACGCCGTGCTGCTGCCGCGCCTGCTCCCCACTCCGGTGCTGGCCTTCGCGGTGCGCCATCTCGCCGCCGATGCGGGCGTCATGGTGACGGCGAGCCACAATCCGCCGCAGGACAACGGCTACAAGGTGTACCTCGGCGGCGACGACCAGGGCTCGCAGATCGTCCCTCCGGCCGACGCCCGGATCGCCGAGCGGATCCTCGACGTCGCGCGGACGCGTCGGGTCACCGAGCTCCCGCGCGGGGAGTACCGCACGGCGGACGAATCGGTGGTGACCGCCTACATCGACGCGACGGGCGCGGTCGGCCGGCAGACCGCTCCGCTGCGCGTCGTCTACACGGCGATGCACGGGGTGGGCTGGGAGACCGCGCACCGCGTGCTCTCGGCCGCCGACTTCGACGAGCCGCTCGTCGTGGTCGAGCAGATCGACCCGGATCCCGCGTTCCCCACGGTCGCGTTCCCCAATCCGGAGGAGGAGGGCGCGCTGGACCTCGCCTTCGCGACCGCCCGGACGGGTCGTGCCGACCTGATCGTGGCCAACGACCCCGACGCCGACCGGTTCGCCGCGGCGATCCCGGACGACAGCACCGCGGACGGCTTCCGCCGACTCACCGGCAACGAGGTCGGTGCGCTGCTCGGCTGGCGCGCCGCGGAGCGCGCTCGCGCCGAAGGACGCGTGGGCGGAGCGCTCGCGTGCTCGATCGTCTCCTCCCCCGCGCTCGGAGCGGTCGCAGCCGACTACGGGCTGACGTTCGTCGAGACGCTCACGGGCTTCAAGTGGATCTCGCGGGTGCCCGATCTCGTCTTCGGGTACGAGGAGGCGCTCGGCTATCTCGTGAATCCCCGGACGGTGCGCGACAAGGACGGGATCTCGGCGGCTCTGGCGTTCCTCGACCTGGCGAGCGCTCTGGCGTCGGAGGGCAGGACCATCGCCGACCAGCTCGACGCCTTCGCCGACCGCTTCGGCCTCTTCGGCTCCGAGCAGATCTCGCTCCGGGTGACCGATCTGTCCGAGATCGGCAGGATCATGGCGGCGGTGCGCAGCGCCCCTCCGACGTCGATCGGTGGACTGCCGGTGCAGCGGGTCGAGGACCTGCTCGAGGTCGAGGGCGATGTGCCGCCGACGGATGCACTGCGTTTCACCCTCGACGGAGGGCGCCTGATCGTGCGCCCCAGCGGCACCGAGCCCAAGGTCAAGCTCTACCTCGACGCCTGGTCCTCGGACGCCGACCCCTCGTCCCGCCGCTCCACCGTCTCCGCCCGCCTCTCCGCCCTCCGCACCGGCGCCGAGTCCCTCCTCCGCTGACCCCCGCCCGCGAGACGCCACTCGCGCACCCTCCCCGGATGCGTCCCATCGCGAGGCGGCATCTCGCGGCACCCGTCCCGGCTCTCCCGCGACACCTCGAAAGCGGCGACCGCCGGTCGCAGACGATCGACCCTGGTCACGATCTCCGGATCGCCGCCCCGCAGGGAGCGCGCGATCCGGAATCGCGTGCCAGCGATTCAGGACAGCGCGACGCCACCCGCTCCACGGGACGCACCATCTCCGAGAGCCGACTGCGCTGAGCCGCACTAGGGGCGGCTCAGAAATCGGCACAGCCCGACTGCGCTGAGCCGCACAGGGGGCGGCTCAGGAATCGGCACAGCGGATCAACCCAGCGCGCGCTCGATCTTCGCCGTGATCTCGGCCTGGTCGAGGTAGTTGTCGATGATGACGACCTCGGCGAAGGTCCGGCCGATCCGGTCGACGAGTTCGCCGGAGGTGAGGATGACCTGCGCGTCGGCGGCGAGGGCGTCGACCGAGGCGATGTCGGAGGCGACGACCTCGGCCTCGAGGTCGAGGGCCTCGAGCGCGCGCTCGGCGCCGAGCTTGAGGATGGCGGAGGTGCCGATTCCGGCGCCGCAGAGGGTGACGATCTTCATGAGCTTCTTCCGTGGTGCGGGGTGGCGTCCGTGAGGACGGCGTTGACGCCGCCGACCGTCCGCGCTGCGGCGAGGGCACCGATCGCGTCGGGGCGGCTGAGGACGTCGGCGAGACCGGCGACGAAGCCGACGTGGCCGTGCGCCTGCGTGGCGGCGATGCCGATGACGACCGAGACCGGATCGTTGGTGCCGTGTCCGAAGGCGACGGGCTCGGCGAGCGTGACGACGGACAGGCCGTCGCTGTGGACGTCGTTGCCCGGGCGGGCGTGCGCCAGGGCGAGCCCCGGTGCGATGACGATGTAGGGGCCGAGCACATCGATCTGCTCGACCATGCGGCGCGAGTAGGCCGGGTCGACCGCTCCGCTGCGCTCGAGGGCGCGGCCGGCCTCGAGGACGGCCTCCCGCCAGTTCGCGGCGGGGTGGCGGAGCGCGATCGCGGCGTCGCCGAGGGCGTCGAGCGGCACGGTCAGGCCGCTTCGAAGCCGGCGCTGATCGTCTCGACGAGCTCCCGGCGCTCGTCGAGCGGGAGGAAGCTGGCCTCCGCGGCGGTGATCTGGAACGCCTCGAAGTCGTCGAGGTCGTACCCGAAGGCGTCCGAGAGCAGCGCGAGCTCGCGGCTGAGGGTCGTACCGCTCATCAGGCGGTTGTCGGTGTTGACCGTGACCCCGAAGCCGAGCTGGTACAGCAGGTCGAAGGGGTGGTCGAGGAGCTCGGTGCCCCAGGCGGCGATCGCGCCCGTCTGCAGGTTCGAGGAGGGGCTGAGCTCGAGGGCGATGCGCCTGTCCTTCACCCACTCGGCCAGCTCGCCGAGCGTGACGTAGCTGGCGTCGTCGTCCTGGCGCTCGATCGCGATGTCCTCGGCGAGCCGCACTCCGTGCCCCAACCGCAGCGCGCGACCGTCGAGGAGGGCGGAGCGGATGCTGTCGAGACCGTCGGCCTCGCCGGCGTGGACCGTGGCCGGGAAGTGCGCCGCAGCGAGGAGCTCGAACGCGGGGCGGTGCAGCGAGGCGGGGAAGCCCGCTTCGGCGCCGGCGATGTCGAACCCGATCGCTCCGCGCTCGCGGTGGCGCAGGGCGAGCTCGGCGATCTCGAGGGAGCGGTCGGTGTGCCGCATCGCGGTGATCAGCTGCCCGACGCTCAGGCGGGAGCCGTGCGCGGCCGCCTCCTGGACCCCCTGCTGGAGCCCCTCCTGCACGGCCTCGACCGCGGCGTCGAGCGAGAGGCCGAAGCGCAGGTGCTGCTCGGGCGCCCAGCGCACCTCGCCGTGCACCACTCCGTCGGCGGCGAGGTCGAGGACGAACTCGCGCGCCACCCGCTCGAGCTGGGGGGCGGTCTGCATGACGGCCACGGTCGTCTCGAAGGTGGCCAGGTAGTCGTCCAGCGAGCCGGAGTCGGCGGTCGTGCGGAACCAGCGGCCCAGTGCCTCGGGCTCGTCCGCCGGCACCGGGACTCCGGCCTCGGCCGCGAGCTCGAGGATCGTCGCGGGACGCAGACCCCCGTCGAGGTGGTCGTGCAGCGAGACCTTCGGCAGGTCGTCGATGAGGATCCCCTCACCCGGGAGGAGGTACTCGTCGGTGGTGTCGGTCACGGTGCTCCTCGGGGTCGGGCGACGGTTCGCGGACCACCCTACTGCCGGGGGCCGACGCGGTGACGGGACCGGTCCGCCGCCTCCGGGAACGGGCGCGGCATGCGCCTGTGGAGGAGCGGCGTAGGGTGCGGGGATGAGCGGACGACGGATCATCCTGGACTGCGACCCCGGCCACGACGACGCCCTCGCGATCCTCCTGGCGCACGGCAGCCCTGCGATCGAGCTGGTCGCGATCACGACCGTCGCGGGCAACCAGTCACTGGAGAAGGTGACCGGGAACGCCCGCGCGGTGGCCGCCGTCGCCGGTCTCGTCGGAGTACCGATCGCGGCGGGGATGCACCGGCCGCTCGTCCGCGAGACGGAGCCCGCGCCGAGCATCCACGGCGAGAGCGGGATGGACGGGCCGTCCCTCCCTGAGGACCGCCCGGCGCTGGATCCGCGCCACGCGGTCGATCTGATCATCGAGGAGGTCATGGGCTCCCCCGCGGGCTCGATCACCCTCGTGCCGACCGGTCCGCTGACGAACATCGCGATGGCGGTGCGCCGCGAACCGCGCCTCGCGGAGCGCGTGCGCGAGGTGGTCCTGATGGGCGGCGGCGTGCAGGGCGGCAACTGGACGGCGACCGCGGAGTTCAACATCCTCGCCGACCCCGAGGCGGCCCACATCGTCGTCGGCGCGGGGTGGGAGGTGACGATGGTCGGTCTCGACGTCACGCACCGCGCGCTCGCGACCGAGGAGGTCGTCGCGCGGTTCCGCGCCCTCGACTCCGATGTCGGCCGCTTCTGCGTCGGACTCCTCGACTTCTTCGCCGAGAGCTACCGGGACGCGCAGGGCTTCGATGCTCCCCCGGTGCACGATGCGGTCGCCGTGGCGCACGTCATCGATGCGTCGATCCTCGAGGTGCGGCGGGCTCCGCTCACGGTCGAGCTGCGGGGCGAGCACACCGTGGGGATGACGGTCGCGGATCTGCGCTCGGCGGCGCCCGCCGACTGCCGGACGAGCGTCGCGACCGGGATCGACTCCGATCGCTTCTGGGACCTCGTCCTCGACGCCGTCGGTCGCCTCTGACGAGCGGACGCGACGCTCCGCTCAGGCGATGCGCTCGGCCACGAGCGGCCCGCCGTCGAGGACGGCCTCGCCCGCGTCGCCGAGGCGGTAGGCGCCCTCGAGCGCCGCGAGCGCGCGCTCGAAACGGGCCGGCTCGTCGGCCGAGAGGGTGAAGAGGGGCTCGCCCGCGCGGACGCGGTCGCCCGGCTTCGCGTGCAGGTCGATGCCCGCCGCGTGCTGCACGGCGTCCTGCTGCCGCGCCCGCCCCGCTCCGAGACGCCAGGCGGCGATCCCGAACGGCAGGGCGCGCTGCTCGACGAGGACCCCGTCGCGGTCGGCGCGGACCACGTGCGTCTCGCGGGCGACGGGCAGCGCCGCGGTCGGGTCGCCGCCCTGTGCCCGGATCACCGCGTTCCACGTGTCCATGGCCGCTCCTCCGTCCAGCGCCCCCTCGACATCGGCGTCGGGCAGGCCCGCCAGGTCGAGCATCTCGCGGGCGAGCGCGAGGGTCAGCTCGCGCACGTCGGCCGGACCGCCGCCGGCGAGGACCTCGACCGACTCCCGCACCTCGTTGGCGTTGCCGATGGCGAGACCGAGCGGGACGTTCATGTTCGTGAGCAGCGCCGTCGTGCGGACGCCCGCGTCGTTGCCGAGGTCGACCATCGCGCGGGCCAGCTCGCGCGAGCGCTCGATGTCGACCATGAAGGCGCCCGAGCCGAACTTGACGTCCAGGACCAGCGCGTCGGTCCCCTCCGCGATCTTCTTCGACATGATCGAGGACGCGATCAGCGGGATCGCCTCGACGGTGCCGGTGATGTCGCGCAGGGCGTAGAGCTTCTTGTCGGCGGGGGCGAGGCCGGAGCCGGCCGCGCAGATCACTCCGCCGACCGTGCGCAGCTGCTCGAACATCTCGTCGTTGCCGAGCTCGGCGCGCCAACCGGGGATCGCCTCGAGCTTGTCGAGCGTGCCGCCGGTGTGGCCGAGGCCCCGCCCCGAGAGCTGGGGCACGGCGACGCCGAACGAGGCCACGAGCGGCATCAGCGGCAGCGTGATCTTGTCGCCCACGCCTCCCGTCGAGTGCTTGTCGACGGTCCGCTTGCCGAGCCCGTCGAAGCTCATCCGCTCGCCGCTCGCGATCATGGCCAGCGTCAGATCGCGGATCTCGTCGCGCTCCATGCCGTTCAGGAGCACGGCCATGGCGAACGCCGCCATCTGCTCGTCGGCGACGTAGCCGCGGGTGTACGCGTCGATCAGCCAGTCGATCTGCGCGGTCGACAGGGTGCCCCTGTCGCGCTTGGTGCGGATGATGTCGACGGCGTCGAAGGCCTCGACGGGAGTGGAGCCGGTCATTGCTGTCCTCGGATCGTGTGCGGAGCGGGCGGGGAGGCGGCGGGCCGCTACTCCCCCGCGTACGCCTGGAGGGTGCGGGGGCCGAACGCGTCGGGGATGACCTCGTCGATCGTGCGCAGCCCCGAGACGGTATCGAGGACCATCCCGTCGGCCGAGTGCTCGAAGAGGAGCTGACGGCAGCGTCCGCAGGGCATCAGGGTCGCCCCGTTGCCGTCCACGCAGGTGAAGGCGACGAGCTTGCCCCCACCGGTCATGTGGAGGGAGGAGACGAGCGCGCACTCGGCGCAGAGCCCGATGCCGTAGGAGGCGTTCTCGACGTTGCAGCCCGCGATGACGCGGCCGTCGTCCACGAGCGCGGCCGCTCCCACCGGGAACTGCGAATAGGGGGCGTAGGCGCGGCGCATGGCGTCGTTGGCGGCGGCGCGCAGCGCCTCCCAGTCGATGTCGGTCACGGGACCCCTCTCAGGACTTCAGGTACGGCTTGCCGGCGGCCGCCGGTCCGCGGGACTGCCCGACCAGGCCGGCGACCGCGAAGATCGTCACCAGGTACGGCAGCATCAGCATGAACTCGCTCGGCACCGGCGAGCCGATGACGCCGAGGACGTTCTGCAGGTTGGTCGCGAACCCGAACAGCAGCGACGCGAGGGTCGCCTTGATCGGGTCCCAGCGGCCGAAGATGACCGCGGCGAGGGCGATGAAGCCGGCTCCGGCGGTCATCTCCTTGCCGAACGAGCCGACGGCGTCGAGCGTGTAGTACGCGCCGCCGATTCCGGCGATGGCGCCCGCGAGCGACACGTTCCAGAAGCGGGTTCGCGCCACGTCGATGCCGACGGTGTCCGCCGCCTGCGGGTGCTCGCCGACGGCGCGCAGGCGGAGGCCCCACTTCGTCTTGAAGAGACCCCACCACACGGCGAAGATCGCGAGGTACATGAGGTAGACGATGATCGACTGCTTGAACAGCACGGC
Source organism: Rathayibacter sp. Leaf299 (assembly GCF_001423055.1). Taxonomy (NCBI): domain Bacteria; kingdom Bacillati; phylum Actinomycetota; class Actinomycetes; order Micrococcales; family Microbacteriaceae; genus Rathayibacter; species Rathayibacter sp. Leaf299. The sequence goes on along the minus strand of NZ_LMNT01000001.1, from coordinate 1,307,782 downwards.
GCCGATCACCGGGATCTGGCTGAGCACCGGGATCGGCAGCGTCTCGAACTGCACGGGCGAGTTGAAGGTGGGCGAGTCCGACGTGAGCACCTGGGAGTAGAGGAAGCTCGTCAATCCGGTCACGAGGACGTTCAGGACGACGCCGACGATCACCTGATCGACCACGTACTTGATCGCGAACGCGGCCAGAACGAACGACACGAGCACGCTCGCCAGCATCGCCGCGACGAGGCCCAGGACCGGCTGGCGGGTGATCGAGGCGACGACCGCCGCGGTGAAGGCGCCCGCGAGCAGCTGCCCCTCGATCGCGACGTTGACGACTCCGACCCGCTCCGAGATCACCCCGCCCAGCGAGCCGAAGATGAGCGGAGTGGCGAGGCCGACGGTGCCGAGCAGCAGTCCCGACACGGGCAGCGTCGCGCCCGCGGACGCCCAGACGAGGAACCCGATCAGGAACACGAGGGCGAACACCGTCGAGCACCAGAGCGGGATGCGCCGCGCCGCCCGCGTCATCAGGGCGGCGAGCACGGTCAGCACGACGGTGACCACGGCGACGACCACTCCGGTCGCCCGGGTGGGGAAGGGCAGGTCCGGCAGGGCGAAGAAGTCCCCGCCGGCAGCGAGACGGAACGAACTGGTGCCGTCGCGGCCCAGCGCGACGAACAGCACGATCGAGAGCAGCGCGAACACGCCGAACGCGATCGGCGCCTTCCAGCTGCGGACCGCGACCCGGGAGCCTCCGACGGGCGCAGTGGTGGCGAGCGCGCTCATGCGGAGACCTCCGAGGCTCGGCGCGTGCGGCGTCTCGGCGCGGCGCCGGGAGCGGGCAGGCGGAAGATCGCGCGCACCAGGGGCGGAGCGGCGATGAAGAGGACGATCAGCGACTGCACGACGAGGACGACGTCGATCGGCACGCCCTGGGCGGCCTGCATGGAGTAGCCGCCCGCCTTGAACGCGCCGAAGAGGATGCCCGCGAAGAACACGCCCCACGGCCGCGACCGCCCGAGCAGGGCGACGGTGATCGCGTCGAAGCCGATGCCGGCGTCGATCCCGGACGTGAAGCCCGTCGTGACGGTGCCCATCACCTGCGCGCTGCCCGCGAGGCCGAGGAGACCGCCGGAGAGGAGCATGGCGTACACGTAGCTGTTCTTGACGTCGATGCCGGCCACCCGTGCCGCGTGCGGGTTCTCGCCCACCGCGCGGAACTTGAAGCCGATGCTCGAGCGGTTCAGGAGCCACCAGACGAAGACGGTCGCGAGGATCGCGAAGACGAAGCCCAGGGTGAGCGAGTAGCTCGGGCCGAGGAGCGACGGGAAGACCGCCGTCTCCTTCATCGCCGGGGTCTTCGGGTTGTTCGAGCCCGGCGCCTGCAGGGCGCCGGGAGTGCGGAGCAGGTACGAGATCAGGTAGAAGGCGACGTAGTTGAGCATGATCGTGAGGATCACCTCGTGCGCACCGGTGCGCGCCTTGAGCACGCCGACGAGCCCTCCCCACAGAGCGCCGCCCAGGATGCCGGCGGCGAGCGCGACGATCAGGTGGACGCCCCACGGGAGGTCGAAGGAGAAGCCGACCCAGCCGGCGCAGGCCGCCGCGATCAGCATCTGCCCGCGGCCGCCGATGTTGAACAGGCCGACGCGGAACGCGAGCGCGACGCCCAGACCGCCCGCGATCAGCGGGGTGGCGAAGGCGAGCGTGTCGGTGAGCGGCTTGATGCCGTTCGCGAAGCCCTCGCGGCGGAAGTTGTAGACGGATCCCTGGAAGAGGGAGGAGTAGGCGCCGGCGACCGACTGCCAGATCGCCTGCAGGGTGTCGATCGGGCGGGCGAAGAAGTAGCCGGACGCCTCCTGGACATCGGGGTCCGTCGCCGCGATCAGCACGCCGCCCGCGATCAGCGAGAGCAGCACGGCGAGCACCGACATCAGAGCGGTGCCCGAGAGGATCTCGCGCAGCACGCGGGACGCGCCGCTCTCGATCGCGCCGGGGCGCGCCTCCTGACCCGGCTTCTGGCCGGGCTCGAGGCCGGTGGACTTCTCGGTCTCCGCGTCGGGATCGACCGCGGGCAGTTGCGCGTCGCTCACGCCGCCGCTCCCTTCTCGGCGGGCGACTGCCCTGCCATCATGAGCCCCAGCACGTCGCGGGGGGTGTCGGCGGGCACGATGCCGATGATGCCGCCCTTGTACATGACCGCGATGCGGTCGGCCAGGGCGGCCACCTCGTCGAGCTCGGTCGAGACGACGATCACGGGCACGCCGGTGTCGCGGGTCTCGACGATCCGCTTGTGGACGAACTCGATCGAGCCGACGTCGATGCCGCGGGTGGGCTGAGCCGCGATGAAGAGCCTCAGCTCCCGGCTCAGCTCGCGCGCCAGGACGACCTTCTGCTGGTTGCCGCCGGAGAGGCGGCCCACGTGGGTGCCGATGCCCTGCGCCCGGACGTCGAACTCGCGCACGCGCTCCTCGGCGAAGCGGTCGAGCTCCTTCAGACGGAGGGTGAGGCCCTTCACGAACGGGCCTCCGTCGCTGCGGTCGAGCATGAGGTTCTCGGCGATCGTGAACTCGGCGACCAGGCCGTCCTCGGTGCGGTCCTCGGGCACGAAGCCGACCCCGGAGTCGAGGACGCGGCGCACGGAGAGCCCGTCGAGCCGCTTGCCGTCGAGGGTCACGGTGCCCTCGACCCGCTCCTGCAGCCCCATGATCGCCTCGGTGAGCTCGGTCTGCCCGTTGCCCTGCACGCCGGCGATGGCGAGGATCTCGCCGCGGCGGACCTCGAACGAGACGTCGTCGACGACGGCCTGCCCGTTCGCGTCGCGGACCGTGAGTCCGCTGACGACCAGGGCCTCGTCGCCCGCGCGCGCCTGCTCCTTCCGCACCGTCAGCTCGACGGCACGACCCACCATCAGCGACGCCAGTTCGGCGTTGCTCGCCGTCGGCGACGCCTCTCCGACGACCTTGCCGAGGCGGATGACCGTGATGCGGTCGCCGACCTCGCGCACCTCGCGCAGCTTGTGCGTGATGAAGACGATGGCGGTGCCGGCCGCGCGCAGCTGGCGCATGATCGCGATGAGCTCGTCCGTCTCCTGCGGGGTGAGCACCGCCGTGGGCTCGTCGAAGACGAGGACGCGGGCGTCGCGCGAGAGCGCCTTGATGATCTCGACCCTCTGCTGCACGCCGACGGGCAGATCCTCCACGATCGCGTCGGGATCGACGTCGAAGCCGAAGCGGTCCGAGATCTCCCGCACCCGGGCGCGCGCCGCGGCGAGGTCGAGTCGACCGCCGGACTTCGTCTGCTCGTGACCGAGCATCACGTTCTCGGCGACCGAGAAGACCGGCACGAGCATGAAGTGCTGGTGCACCATGCCGATGCCCGCCTTCATGGCGTCGCCGGGCCCGGAGAAGTGCTGGACGGCGTCGTCGAGCAGGATCTCGCCCTCCTCGGCCTGGTAGAGGCCGTAGAGCACGTTCATCAGAGTCGACTTGCCCGCGCCGTTCTCGCCCAGGAGGCAGTGGATCTCGCCGGGTTCGACCGTGAGATCGATGTGGTCGTTGGCCACGAGGGCGCCGAAGCGCTTCGTGATGCCCCGCAGTTCGAGCTTCATGGAACCAATCTAACTTTCGGTCGGGCTCCCGGCGTCGACGGGGCACGAGGACGTCCGGCGACGGAGAGGGGACGTGCCGCGCCACCGCTGCGCCCCTTCGCGGAGGGGACCCGGCGGCGGCAGAGAAAAGAGGCCGGCCGGCTCCGGGATCCCCCGGGGCCGGCCGGCCTCTTCGCGTCGACTAGGACGCGGCGGGAGCCGACGGCGACTCGACGGTGATCGACCCGTCGATGATGCCCTCGGTGATCGCGTCCAGCTCGCCCTGCAGGTCCGGCGAGACCTTCGACTCGAAGTCGTGGAACGGGGCGATGCCCACTCCGTCGTTCTCGAGCGTGCCCACGTACGGCGTGGCGTCGAACTCGCCGGCACCGGCGGAGGCGGTCACGTCGGACGTGCCCTCCTTGATGCCCTTGAGGATCGAGGTCAGGTACAGGTCCGACCCGTCCGGGTAGGTCTCGTACAGGTCGGCGTCGACACCGACCATGGCGATCTCCTTGCCGGAGTCGCGGATCGCCTCGATCGCCGACTGGAAGATCGGGCCGCCCACGGGGAGGATGACGTCGGCGTTCTGGTCGATCAGCGACTGCGCCGCCGACTTCGCCTCGACGCCCGCCGCGAACCCGCCGGTGAAGGAGCCGTTCTGCGACGCGACGTCCCAGCCGACGACCTTCACGTCGGTGCCCTTCTGCTCGTTGTAGTAGGCGACACCGTCCGCGTAGCCGTCCATGAAGATGGTGACGGTCGGGTAGGGCTGGCCGCCGAAGGTGCCGACGACGCCGGTCTTCGAGTACGACGCCGCCGCGTAGCCCGCGAGGAACGCGGACTGCGAGGTGTCGAACGTGATCGGCTTGACGTTCTCGAGGTCGATCGAGGCGTCGTCGATGATCGCGAAGTCGATGTCGGTGTTCGCCTCGGCCGCGGCCTTGGTCGCATCGGCGAGCGCGAAGCCGACCGTGATGATCAGGTTGCAGCCCTGATCGACGAGGCTCGTGAGGTTCGGGGCGTAGTCGGTCTCGGACTCGGAGGTCACGTCGACCGGCTCGACACCGAGCTCCTCCGACGCCTCGACGAGACCGGTGTAGCCCAGCTCGTTGAAGGACTTGTCGTCGAAGCCACCGGCGTCCGAGACCATGCAGGGCAGGAAGTCGCTCGTCGCGGCGGCGCCCGAGTCGCCCTCCTCGGGAGCGGAGGCGCAACCGGCGAGAAGCGCGGTGACGCCCAGAGCGGCGAGACCGCCGAACGCGGCCTTACGCGTGGTGATAGTCAAGAGATTCGTCCTCCAGGATTCGGCCCGAGCGTCGTGCGCAGCAGGGCGTCGATCCGCTCACGTTACCCAATGTGACGATTCACTCAGGGCTTCCGGGGGATGCGTTCGGAAGTCGTTACACGGTGTTTATTTTGTGGAGGAGGCGCGGGCGCCTCCTCCACCGCGGTCGGCTCGCAGAGGTGGGGCGTTTCCGAGAGCGGGGTGCGTCGGGCTGGCGGACATCGCTGGCACGCGATCTCCGCTCGCGGCCCTCCACCTTGCGCTCGAGGTTCCGAGCTGTTCGGAGTGACTGCGCGCGGACGAGCACGGGCAGCAGGAGGACTGCGCGCTGCGCGCGGACGGGCACGGACAGCAGGAGAGCTGCGCGCTGCGCGCGGACGGGCACGGGCAGCAGGAGGGACGAGTACGGACAGCAGGAGGGTCGCGCTGCCGAGGACGGGGGTGTGCGAGGCGGGAACGACGAAGCGCGGCGCTCCCGGGGGAGGCCGCGCTTCGAGGAGGGTGGGGCTAGAGGACGTCGGTGCGGCCCGAGAGGCGGAGGGCGTCGACGACGCCCTTGACCTTCTGCGCGTTCTCCGTGGTGGTGACGAGGAGGGCGTCGGGGGTGTCCACGACGACGATGTCCTTCACTCCGATGAGGGCGATGGTGCGGTTGCCGCCGCTGACGACGATTCCGGTGGCGGAGTCGGCCAGGACGCGGGCGTCCTCGCCCAGGATCGCGAGGTCGGAGCGGAGACCGCTCGCGTGCAGCTTCGCGATGGAGGCGAAGTCCCCGACGTCGTCCCAGGAGAAGTGACCGGGGATGACCGCGAGCTTGCCCTCCGCGGCGGCCGGCTCGGCCACGGAGTAGTCGATCGCGATCTTCTCCAGCCCCGGCCAGATGCGGTCGACGACCGCGCCGCGCTCGGGGGTGTCCCACGCCTCGGCGAGCTCGAGGAGCCCGGCGAGCAGCTTCGGCTTGGAGCGTCCGAGCTCCTCGAGGAGCCGGTCGGCGCGGGCGATGAACATGCCGGCGTTCCAGAGGTACTGACCGCTGCTGACGTACTCGCGGGCGGTGTCCGCATCGGGCTTCTCGACGAAGGAGTCGACGGCGAGGGTGTGCGCGGCACCGTCGATGCCGAGGTGGTCGCCGGTCCTGATGTAGCCGAATCCGACCGCCGGCTCCGTCGGCGTGATGCCGATGGTCGCGATGTAGCCCGCGTCGGCGGCGATGACCGCCTCCGCGACGGCGTCGTGGAAGAGGTGCTGACCGCTGATGACGTGGTCGGCCGCGAACGAGCCGATGATCACTCCGGGCTCGCGGCGCTCGAGGATCGCGGCGGCCAGGCCGATCGCGGCGGAGGAGTCGCGCGGCTCGCTCTCGAGCACGACGTTGACGTCCTCGAGCTTCTCGAGCTGGCGCTCGACGGCGGCGCGGTGCGCCCGGCCGGTGACGACCATGATCCGGTCGGCGCCCGAGATCGGGGCGAGACGCTCCCACGTGTCGCGCAGGAGGGTCTGGCCCGAGCCGGTGAGGTCGTGCAGGAACTTCGGGGCGTCGGCCCGGGAGAGCGGCCACAGCCTCGAGCCGATCCCACCTGCGGGGATCACGCTGTAGAAGCGGTCGAGCGGGGCGCGGCCATCGGTCTCAGGTGATGTCATGTCCGCAGGATACAAGGGCGTCCGGACGCGACCGTCCGTTCACCGGGCGGCGCTGCGCCGTTCACGCGGGCGCCGTAGCGTCCGGGGCGTGAGAGTCGCGGTCGTCACCGAGAGCTTCCTGCCGTCGTTGAACGGCGTGACCACGAGCGTCCTGCGGGTCCTCGACGAGTTCGCCGCCCGCGGCATCGAGGCCCTGGTGGTCTGCCCCGCCGCGGGAGCACCGGCCCGCTACGCCGGGCACCGCGTGGTCGAGCACCCCGCGATCGCCTACCGCGACTTCCCGGTCGGCATCCCGACCCTCGCCCTCACGCGCGAGCTCGCGGACTTCGCGCCCGACGTCGTGCACGTCGCCTCGCCCTTCCTACTGGGGGCACGCGCCATCGCCTCGGCGAACCGCCTGGGCGTGCCGAGCGTGGCCGTCTACCAGACGGACGTCGCCCGCTTCGCCGCGCGGTACGGCATCCGGGGAGCGCGCGCGCTCGCCTGGAAGGTCATCCGGCAGATCCACGCGGGTGCCGACCTGACTCTCGCCCCCTCCAGCAGCGCGCTCGACGATCTCTCCGCCGCGGGGATCGAGCGCACTGCGCTCTGGGGACGCGGCGTGCAGAGCGACCGCTTCCACCCCCGGATGCGCTCCTCCCCCTACGCCCACGAGGTGCGCGCGCCGCTCGCTCCGGACGAGGCGCTCGTCGGCTACATCGGCCGGCTCTCGCCCGAGAAGAGAGTGGAGCGCCTCGCCGCACTCGCCTCACTCCCCGACGCGGCGCTCGTGGTCGGCGGCTACGGCCCCTCCTCCGCCCGGGTCGCCGCGGCCGTCGGGTCTCGCGCCCGCATGCTCGGCCGGCTCGACGGCGAGCGGCTGCCCGCCGTCTACGCCGCACTCGACGTCTTCGTGCACACGGGCACGGAGGAGACGTTCGGCCAGACGGTCCAGGAGGCGCAGGCGTCCGGGACCGCGGTCGTCGCCCCGCACGCGGGCGGACCGACCGACCTGATCGAGCACGGCGTCGACGGCCTCCTCTACGCCCCCGAGAGCGACTCCGATCTGCGCCGTCAGGTCGAGCGCCTCGTCCGCGACCCCGCCCTGCGCGCCCGCCTCGGCGAGGCGGGGCGGCGGCGCGTGCTGCACCGGACCTGGAGCGCGCTCACGGACGAACTGCTGGGCCACTACGCGGCCGTCGGGGTGCCCGCCGTGGTGGAGCACCGCAGCTAAGGCTCGCCTTAGCCGCGCTCTCCCGGAACGCCGTTTAGAATCGAAGGGCGAGAATCTCGTCGCTCCCCCGCCCCGTCCGCGTCCACGAGACGCGGAGCAGGTCAGGCCGTCGGAGTGCACAACCAGGGAGGGTTGTCCGTGTCAGTTCAAGCTGCTCAGACCCTCGCACCCCGGAAGCAGGGGAAGATCCGCCGTCCGGCCGGAACCCTCTACCGCGGTCGCGAAGGCATGTGGTCGTGGGTGCTCCACCGCATCACCGGTGTCGCCATCTTCTTCTTCCTCCTCGTCCACGTCCTGGACTCGGCCCTCATCGCCGTGAGCCCGGAGGCGTACGACGCGGTGATCGGAACCTACAAGAACCCGATCATGGGCCTGGGCGAGACGGGGCTGGTGGGCGCCATCGCGTTCCACGCCCTGAACGGCCTGCGCATCATCCTGGTCGACTTCTGGAGCTGGGCGACGCGCAACCAGCGCCTGCTCTTCTGGGTGGTCATGGGCCTCTGGGTCGTGCTGATGCTCGGCTTCGCGCCGCGCCACCTCATGTTCGTCTTCGGAGAGGGAGGAGGGGAATGAGCACCGTCGCCGCCCCCCGCACGCCGCACACCCCGACTCGTTCCTCCGGGACGAACTGGGAGAAGTGGGGCTGGATCTACATGCGCGCCTCCGGCGTCGTGCTGATCGTCCTGATCTTCGGGCACCTGATCTACAACCTCCTGCTCGGCGACGGCATCAAGGCCATCGACTTCGGCTTCGTCGGCGGCAAGCTCGCGAACCCGTTCTGGCAGTGGTGGGACGTCCTCATGCTGTGGCTCGCCCTGATCCACGGCGGGAACGGCATGCGCACGCTGGTCAACGACTACGCGACCTCGCCGCTGCTGGCCCGCGCCTTCAAGGGCGGGATCCTCGTGGCCGTCGTCTCCCTGATCGTCCTCGGAACCTGGGTCGTCTTCGCGTTCGACCCGTGCCCGCCGAACACGGCGGCCGAGTTCCTGCCGTCGTTCTGCGGCGCCTGACGCACCGCCGCTGATGCGGGAGGAGGCGCTGCGGTCGACCGCGGCGCCTCCTCCCGGGTCCGGCACCCCTCCCCGTCCTCCTCACCCGCACAACGGAGCACCCACCCAGTGAGCACAGCAGGCCACGTACACCCCGGCGGCGACCAGAGCGCCTTCACGCAGACCGTCGGACCCGACGGCGTCCACTACCACCAGTTCGACGTGGTGATCGTCGGCGCCGGCGGCGCCGGCATGCGGGCGGCCATCGAGGCCGGCCCCAAGGCGAAGACCGCCGTGATCTCGAAGCTCTACCCGACGCGCTCGCACACCGGAGCGGCGCAGGGCGGCATGGCCGCCGCGCTCGCGAACGTCGAGGAGGACAGCTGGGAGTGGCACACCTTCGACACTGTCAAGGGCGGCGACTACCTCGTCGACCAGGACGCGGCCGAGATCCTCGCGAAGGAGGCCATCGACGCGGTCATCGACCTCGAGAACATGGGCCTCCCCTTCAACCGCACCGAGGACGGCAAGATCGACCAGCGCCGCTTCGGCGGTCACACCCGCGACCACGGCAAGGCGCCCGTGCGCCGCGCCTGCTACGCGGCCGACCGCACCGGCCACATGATCCTGCAGACGCTGTTCCAGAACTGCGTCCGCCTCGGCATCAACTTCTACAACGAGTTCTACGTGCTCGACCTCGTGATGACGAAGGTCGACGGCGTCGACAAGCCCTCCGGAGTCGTGGCGTACGAGCTCGCGACGGGCGAGCTGCACGTGTTCCAGGCGAAGGCGATCATCTTCGCGACCGGCGGCTTCGGCAAGATCTACAAGACCACCTCGAACGCGCACACGCTGACCGGCGACGGAGTCGGCATCATCTGGCGCAAGGGCCTGCCCCTCGAGGACATGGAGTTCTTCCAGTTCCACCCGACCGGCCTCGCCGGCCTCGGCATCCTCCTCACCGAGGGAGCGCGAGGAGAGGGCGCGATCCTCCGCAACGCCTCGGGCGAGCGCTTCATGGAGCGCTACGCCCCGACCATCAAGGACCTCGCGCCCCGCGACATCGTCGCGCGGTGCATGGTCCAGGAGGTCGCGGAGGGCCGCGGCGCCGGTCCGCACAAGGACTACGTGCTGCTCGACTGCACGCATCTGGGCGCCGAGGTCCTCGAGACGAAGCTCCCGGACATCACCGAGTTCGCCCGCACTTACCTCGGTGTCGACCCGGTCGTCGAGCCGGTGCCGGTCATGCCGACCGCGCACTACGCGATGGGCGGCATCCCGACGAACGTGAAGGCCGAGGTCCTCTCGGACAACACCACCGTCGTGCCGGGCCTGTACGCGGCCGGCGAGTGCGCCTGCGTGTCGGTGCACGGCTCCAACCGCCTCGGCACCAACTCCCTCCTCGACATCAACGTCTTCGGCAAGCGCAGCGGCAACAACGCGGCCGACTACGCCAAGACCGTCGACTTCACTCCCCTGCCCGCCGACCCGGCCGGAGCGATCCGCGACATGCTCGCCTCGCTCCGCGACGCGACCGGCACCGAGCGGATCGCCTCGATCCGCAAGGAGCTGCAGGACGAGATGGACAAGAACGCCCAGGTGTTCCGCACCGACGAGTCGCTCGAGCAGGTCACCGGCACGATCCAGCGCCTGCGCGACCGGTTCCGCAACATCTCGGTGCAGGACAAGGGCAAGCGCTTCAACACCGATCTCCTGGAGGCCGTCGAGCTCGGCTTCCTCCTCGACCTCGCTGAGGTCGTCGTGTTCTCGGCGCGCAACCGCAAGGAGAGCCGTGGCGGTCACATGCGCGACGACTTCCCCAAGCGCGACGACGACAACTACATGCAGCACACGATGGCGTACCTCTCCGGTGACGCCCACTCCTCCGATGCCGGTGACCACATCCGGCTTGACTGGAAGCCCGTCGTGATCACCCGGTACCAGCCGATGGAGAGGAAGTACTAGCCATGTCGACCGCTACCCTCGAGCAGCCCCCCGCGGCCCCCGCCGCCCCGGAGGCGTTCACCGTCACGTTCATCATCCGCCGCTTCGACCCCGAGGTGGACGCCGAGCCGCGCTGGCAGGACTTCGACGTCGAGATGTACTCGACCGACCGCGTCCTCGACGCCCTGCACCGCATCAAGTGGGACCAGGACGGGTCGTTGACCTTCCGCCGTTCCTGCGCGCACGGCATCTGCGGCTCGGACGCGATGCGCATCAACGGGCGCAACCGCCTGGCCTGCAAGACGCTGATCAAGGATCTCGACATCTCGCAGCCGATCTACATCGAGGCGATCAAGGGCCTGCCCCTCGAGAAGGACCTCGTCGTCGACATGGAGCCGTTCTTCGCCTCGTTCCGCGAGGTGCAGCCGTTCCTGATCGCCAACACCCCGGCGCCCAAGGGCAAGGAGCGCGTGCAGTCGGTCGCCGACCGCGCCCGCTTCGACGACACCACGAAGTGCATCCTCTGCGCCGCGTGCACCTCGTCGTGCCCCGTGTTCTGGACCGACGGGCAGTACTTCGGCCCGGCCGCCATCGTGAACGCGCACCGCTTCATCTTCGACTCGCGCGACGACGCGGGCGGAGCCCGTCTCGACATCCTCAACGACAAGGAGGGCGTGTGGCGCTGCCGCACGACCTTCAACTGCACCGAGGCGTGCCCCCGCGGCATCCAGATCACTCAGGCGATCGCGGAGGTCAAGCAGGCGGTCATCCGCGGCCGCGCCTGATCGCACGAGCACTTCCCCGCGAGCTTGGGCCGTGAGAACTCGTTCGGCTCGTCGGAATCCTCGGATCCGGCGAGCCGAACGTCGTTCCGCGAGCCGGAGGTGGGCCGCAGGTTCCTCCCCAGGGACGGACGTCACGACCCTCTCCCAGGATCGGCCGAGGCCGGGCGGAGCTGCGCGGCGGCTCGACGAGTGTCGGAGCATGAAGTACGGCGTGCACCACATCGGGTACCTCCGAGCGATCGGGATCGACACTCCGACCGCGGTCAGGGCGGGAGCGCTCCGCCGCATCCGCTGAGGCTGGTACGCCGCGCCGAACGCGACCACCGACGAACTGCAGGCCGCTGCCGCGTGCGGCTCGCTCAGCTGCATCTCGCTCCTGGCCGAAGCGGGCGCGTTCCGCCCCGCCGGACGAGCGCCTGCCCCTCGCCATCACCTCGAGTTCGAGGCCCCGCCCGGCCGTCCTCGATGCTCGAATCGTGACGCACTGGAGCCATCGCGTCCGGGAGGCGGAGTACCGCTCGATCCGGGCGACTCGCGAGGAGGCCCTCGCACAGGTCTTCCAGTGTCAGCCGCGCCCTCTCACGATCGCCGTCGCCGACTCCTGCCTTCGCCTCCGTCTCCTAGCGCCGAACGCCCTCGCTGCAGTGGTCGGCGTCCTCCCCTCCCGACTCTCGGGCGTCGTCCGGCTCGTCGACGCGCGGGCCGAGTCCGGATCGGAATCGGTGGCGCGCGTCGGTCTCGTGCTGCAGGGTCTCGCCTGCGACGTCCAGGTCCAGGTCCCCGGTGTCGGCCGCGTCGATCTCGTGGTCGACGGATGGGTGCTCATCGAGGTCGACAGCCGTGCCTGGCACGATGACGAGCGCTCGTTCCAGCGGGACCGTCGACGCGACCGCGCCGCCGCGGCACTCGGGTACACGTCCCTCCGTTTGACGTATGCCGACGTCATGCACGACTGGCCGCGCACCCTCGACAGCATCCTCGCCGTGCTCGCCCGGGGCCGTCCCGTCTGACGCCTCGGTCCGTCGAGCCGGGGCCCATCGTGGGGACTTCTCGGCTCGCACGACTCGGTTCGGCTCGTGGAACAAAGCGGGTTCGACGAGCCGAACGCGGAACCGCGAGCCGGAGCTGGAGGTGGAGCCGGAGGTGCAGGAGACGGCCTCGCTCCGGCCCTACCCTTGGAGGCATGACGGAGGCGGCGACAGACACTCCGCGCGGCATCCCGGCGCTGATCGAGCGGGTGCTGCGCACGCGACCGCTCCGCGTCTTCCTGCACTACTCCGAGACCGGCGGGCCGCTCTTCGCCTCGGGCCTGGCGTTCCAGGCGCTCTTCGCCGTCTTCGGCGCGCTGTTCGTGTTCTTCGCGGTGTTCGGCTTCTGGGTCCGCGGGGACACCGCGCTGCGCGATTCGCTGATCGAGCTCGTGCAGCGCTCGATCCCCGGACTGATCGGCGGCAAGGGCTCCCTCGTCTCCGTCGACACGCTGCTGGACCAGTCGATCCTGGGCTGGACCGGAGTCATCGCCGCCGCGGTCCTGCTCTGGACGGCCCTGAACTTCCTCGGGAGCCTCCGGCAGGCCGTCCGGATCCTCTTCACGCTGCCCGGTCCGACGACGCTGTTCGTCCTGCTCAAGCTCAAGGACGCCGGACTCGCGCTCGTCTTCGGAGCCGTGCTGCTCGTCTCCGCGGGCCTGTCGGTGTTCTCGACCACGTTCGTCGACGTCGCCTTCGACTTCCTCGGTATCGGCAGCGACTCGGAGCTCGGACGCATCACCGGTGGTGCGGTCGGCCTCCTGATCATGCTCGCGCTCGACACCGCGACCCTCGCCGGATCGTTCCGGATCCTGTCGGGCATCCCGATCCCGTGGAAGAACCTGTGGGTCGGAGCGCTGATGGGCGGCGTCGCCCTCGGCGCCCTGAAGATCCTCGGGACGCAGCTGCTCGGCGGCGCGTCGCGCAACCCGCTGCTCGCGTCCTTCGCGGTCCTCATCGGTCTGCTGATCTGGTTCAACCTCGTCTGCCAGGTCATCCTGATCGTCGCCTCGTGGATCTCGGTCGGGATGAGCGACGCCGGCATCTCGGCTCGCAAGCTCACCCCGGAGGAACGCGAGAAGGAGCAGGAGGAGCAGCTGCGCGCCGCACGCCGCACGCTCGCAGAGGTGGAGCGGCAGCGTCTCACGACCGCCCTCGCCGACGCCTCCCTGCTCAAGCGGCGGCGGATCGAGAAGAGCCTGGAGCGCCTCGACGAGGAGCTCGCCGAGCTCTCGGCCTGACCCGCGCATCCGAGGACCGCCCCACTCCGCGGGCGCGCTGCTCCACGCTTGTCGAACATGTTTGTTTCTGTTGACTTCGTGGGTAAACGGGTCTAAAAAGATGTAAACGCAGATCCGCCCCGCGGAACGCGAGCACCACTGGATCGAGACGACGGAGTCGACATGTACGCACCGGAGCGCCACCAGGCGATCCTGGACCGTGCCCGCACCGACGGGCGGGTCGAGGTCCGCGATCTCGCGCTCTCGCTCGCGGTCACGCCCGAGACGATCCGTCGCGACCTCACGAGCCTCGAGCGCCGCGGCCTGCTGCGCCGGGCGCACGGCGGCGCGATCCCGGTCGAGCGCCTGGGCATCGAGCCCGAGGTCGCCGCCCGCGAGGGCCACCTCGCCGCCGAGAAGGACCGCATCGCCACCGCAGCCCTCGCCGAAGTGCCCGACGGCGGGTCGCTCGCCATCGACGCGGGCACCACCACCGTCCGCCTCGCGGAGCTGCTCCCCCTGGACCGCCGGCTGACGGTCGTCACCCACTCCCTCCCCGTCGCGATGGCGCTCGTCGGCCGGCCCAACATCGATCTGCACCTGCTCGGCGGTCACCTCCGCGGAGTGACGCAGGCCGCCGTCGGCCCGTGGGCCGCCCAGGCGATCGCCTCCGTCTCGGTGGACGTCGCCTTCATCGGCACCAACGGCATCAGCCGCGAGCGGGGCCTCACCACCCCCGACCTCGACGAGGCCGTGGTCAAGTCGGCCCTCATCACCTCGGCACGCCGCGTCGTCGTCCTCGCCGACCACTCCAAGTTCGGCCGGCAGGACTTCGGGCACGTCGCTCCGCTGTCCGCGATCGACACCGTCATCACGGACAGCGGCCTCGACGACGAGACCGTCGACGACGTCGAGTCCGCCGGCCCCGAGGTGGTCCGCGCATGATCGTCACCGTCACCGCCAACCCGAGCATCGACGTCACCCTCTCGACCAGCGGCTTCGCGGTCGGCGAGGTCAACCGGGCGCACGACGTGCGCCGCGACCCGGCGGGGAAGGGTGTCAACGTCGCCCGCGCCCTCGCCCGCAACGGAGTCGAGGCCACGGCTGTCTACCCCGCCGACGCCTCGACCGGGCTCGACCTCTCGTCGATGCTCGAGGCGGCGGGCGTCCGGTCCGCGAGCATCGCGATCGCGCAGCCGATCCGCACCAACATCACCGTCGTCGACGACGCCTCGGGGCGCACCACCAAGATCAACGAGCCCGGCCCGGCGATCAGCCCCGAGGAGGCGAAGGCGCTCTCGGAGCTCATCTGCGACCACGTCGTCGCCGCACCGCGCTGGCTCGTCGCGTGCGGCAGCGTCCCTCCGGGACTCGGCGACGACTTCTACGCGTCGCTCGGCCGACTCGCCCTGCACTTCGGCGTCCCGCTCGCCGTCGACACCTCCGGAGCCCCGCTCACCGCGATCATCGCGGCCGGCACGGCGACCCTGGTGAAGCCCAACCTCGAGGAGCTCGAGGAGCTCCTCGGCCGCTCGCTCCCGACGGTCGGAGACGTCGTCGCCGGAGCACGCGAACTCCTCCGCCTCCCGGACGCGCGAGCGCTCGTGAGCCTCGGAGAGCACGGCGCCCTCCTCGTCACGGCCGACGCGTCGTGGTGGGCGGGCGCACCCGCCGTCGTGCCCCTCAGCACCGTCGGCGCCGGGGACAGCACCCTCGCGGGCTACCTCTCGGCCACCGACGCCACGGAGGCGGAGCGCCTCGCGACAGCAGTCGCGTGGGGCACCGCCGCCGTCCGGCTCCCGGGCAGCGAAGCCCCGGGGCCCGACTCCCTCCGACTCGACGACGTCACCGTCGTCGCGTCCCCCGACCCCCACCTCCCGATTGGAGAACTGAGCGCATGACTGCACTCACCGAGGCCTCGACCGTCATCGTCGACCTGACCGCCGCCACCAAGGACGAGGCCACCGCGCAGCTGGCGAAGACGCTGGCCGACGCGGGCCGCGTCACCGACCTCGACGGGTTCCTCGCCGACGTCCGCGACCGCGAGGCGCAGATGGCCACCGGCATGCCCGGCGGCATCGGGATCCCCCACGCCCGCTCCTCCCACGTCGTCGCCCCCAGCGTCGCCGTCGGCATCGCGAAGCAGGGCGTCGACTTCGGCGCCCCCGACGGACCGGCCGACCTGATCTTCCTGATCGCCGCCCCCGACGGAGCCGACCAGGCGCACCTCAAGATCCTCGCCCAGCTCGCCCGCAAGCTGATCCACGAGTCCTTCACCGGGTCCCTCCGCGCCGCGTCCAGCGGCCAGGAGGTCGCCGACATCATCGCCCGAGAGGTCGTCGTCTCATGAGGATCGTCGCCGTCACCAGCTGCATCGCCGGCATCGCGCACACCTACATGGCCGCCGAGGCCCTGGAGCAGGCCGCGAAGAAGAAGGGGTACGAGATCCAGGTCGAGACCCAGGGCGCTGCGGGCTCCGACCCGATGTCGGACCAGACCATCGCCGACGCCGACGTCGTCATCCTCGCCGCCGACCTCGAGGTCCGCGGCAAGGAGCGCTTCGCCGGGAAGCCGACCCTCGAAGTCGGCACCTCGGAGGCGCTCGCGAAGGCCTCGGAGGTCATCGACCGCGCGGTCGCCACCGCCCAGGCCGCACCGCCCGCCGCTGATGCGACCTCCTCCGACGCCCCCCGCTTCGTGGCCGTCACGAGCTGTATCGCGGGCATCGCGCACACTTACATGGCCGCGGAAGCGCTCGAGCAGGCCGCGAAGAAGCGCGGCTACCCGATCCACGTCGAGACCCAAGGCGCCGCCGGCTCCGAGGAGATGACCGCGGGCGACATCGCCGCCGCGGACGTCGTCATCCTCGCCGCCGACCTCGAGGTCCGCGGCAAGGACCGCTTCGCCGGCAAGCCGATCCTCCAGGTCGGAGTCGCCGAGGCGCTCGCCAAGCCGGACGAGGTGCTCGACCGCGCACTCGCCCTGCGCAGCGCGAAGCCCGCCGACGCCCCTGCCCGCGCGCAGGCCGCCGCCGCTCCCGCCGCCGCCCCCAAGAAGGTCGGCGTCGGCACGCGCATCCGCCAGAACCTGATGACCGGCGTGTCGTACATGATCCCGTTCGTCGCGGCTGGCGGTCTGCTGATCGCCCTGTCGTTCCTGTTCGGCGGGTACCAGATCGTCAGCTTCACTCCGCAGCAGATCATCGACAACGGCTTCAACCCGGTGAACATCACCGACTGGGCCGGAATCATGTTCCTGATCGGAGGAGCGACCTTCGCGTTCCTCGTGCCCGTGCTGTCCGGCTTCATCGCCTTCGGCATCGCCGACCGCCCCGGCATCGCCCCCGGCTTCCTCGGCGGCGCGGTCGCCGTGACCGTCGGAGCCGGCTTCCTCGGCGGACTCGCCTCGGGCTTCATCGCCGGATACGCGGCGCTGTACATCTCGCGGATCAAGCTGCCCGCGGCCTTCAAGTCTCTGATGCCCGTCGTGATCATCCCCCTGATCGCGACCTTCATCACCGGCTTCCTGATGTTCGTCGTCCTCGGAGCGCCGCTGCGCGCGCTGAGCGAGGGACTCTCGTCCTGGCTCTCCGGCCTCACCGGCGGCAACCTGATCGTGCTGGGGGTCATCCTCGGCCTGATGATGGCGTTCGACATGGGTGGCCCGGTCAACAAGGTGGCCTACGCCTTCGCGACCACCGGTCTCGCCTCCGTCCCCGCCGACGGCGACCCGAACTCGGTGCAGTTCAAGGTGATGGCGATCGTCATGGCCGCCGGCATGACGCCGCCGCTGGGTCTCGCCCTGGCGACGACGCTGCGCAAGCGCCTCTTCACCGACGCCGAGCGCCAGAACGGCAAGGCCGCCTACCTGCTCGGCGCGTCCTTCATCTCGGAGGGGGCCATCCCGTTCGCCGCGGTCGACCCGCTGCGCGTGATCCCCTCCGCGATGATCGGCTCGGCCGTCACCGGCGCGCTCGTCGCCCTGTTCGGCTCGACCCTCCGCGCCCCGCACGGCGGAGTCTGGGTCACCGGCCTCGTCGGACAGCCGATCCTCTACCTCGTCGCGATCCTCGTCGGAATGGTCGTCACCGCGATCGCCGTCATCATCGCCAAGAGCATCAAGCGCGCCCCCGTGGTCGCCGAGGTGCCCGAGCCCGTCACCGCTCGCCCCGTCGCCGCGGTCTGACCCGCGCCGACCCCCGAACGACCGTCCTGAGCGGTCTCTCCGACAGCCCGCGCCTGCGCCGCCTTCTTCTTCTCCGAGGGAAGGTGGCGCAGGACGCGGGCTGTTCCTTTTTCCGCGGCGGTCCCCGCCCGCCGCGGCGCAGTCGGCTTCGCGACGGGGACGCGTTTCCGAGAGCGGGGCGCGGACGGCTACGACGAATCGCTGGGACGCGATCCGCCGGTTCACCTGAGCGGTGGCGCAGCGGTCCCCGCCCGCCGYGGCGCAGTCGGCTTCGCGACATGGTCCGTTTACGGGAGCGGGCAGCGGACGTCTACAGCGAATCGCTCACACGCGATTCGCCGGTTCGCCGTCACCACGGGCGGCGGTCCCCGCCCGCCGCGGCGCGGGTGGCTTAGCGGTGGGGCGCGTCAGCGAGGGCGAGGCACGGACGGCGAGGACGAATCGCCGGCATGCTGTTCCCCGGGGCGCCTCCTCGACGGGCGGCGGCGGTTTCGCCGTGCGCAACCTCAACTCGGAGAGGGGTATCCCGGCTGTCAGCGGTTTCACCCCTGTCACAGCTGAGGTTGTGATGCCGGGGCCGACGCGGAGGTGAGGACACCGGGTGCGCCGCGGATGGCCCCCGACCGTCGGGGGGTCGGGGGCCAGAACCTGAGCTGTGACGCGTGCTCGGCCACCATCGTGGCTGAGCGGCCCTCCTGGCTGACGTTCTGCGCAGCGGGAAGAGACGCGGCGCCCGGGAGGGCCGTGTCGGCGGCCGAGAATAGACTGCTCCGGTGACCAAGAAGCTCCTCCGCATCGCCTCCGTCAACGTCAACGGGGTCCGCGCCGCGTTCCGCAAGGGCATGGGCGACTGGCTCGCCGCGCGCGACGTCGACATCCTCGCCCTGCAGGAGGTGCGCGCCTCCACCGACGACCTCACCGGGCTCCTCGGCGACGACTGGGACGTGCTGCACGACGAGGCGACCGCGAAGGGCCGCGCCGGAGTGGCGCTCGCGTCCCGCAACCGCGCCACGATCCACCGGGTCGCCCTGGGCGCCGACGACTTCGACTCGGCCGGGCGCTGGCTCGAGGCCGACTACGAGGTCGGCGACCGCACGATCACCGTCGTGTCGACCTACGTCCACTCCGGTGGCGTCGGCACCCCGAAGCAGGACGAGAAGGTGAAGTTCCTCGACGCGATGACCGAGCGGCTGCCCCAGTTGCAGGCGCACAATCCGCTCGCCGTCGTGATGGGCGACCTCAACGTCGGCCACCGCACCCTCGACATCAAGAACTGGAAGGGCAACGTCAAGAAGGCCGGCTTCCTCCCCGAGGAGCGCGCCTACTTCGACCGCTTCCTCGGCGCCGAGGGCGAGGAGGGCTACAACGCCGGTGCCGGGCTCGGCTGGATCGACCTCGGCCGCCGCTTCGCGGGCGAGGTCCCCGGGCCCTACACCTGGTGGTCGCAGCGCGGCCAGGCCTTCGACACCGACACCGGCTGGCGCATCGACTACCAGCTCGCCACCCCCGAGCTCGCCGCGCTCGCGCGCAGCTACGAGATCGACCGTGCCGACAGCTGGGACACCCGCTGGTCCGACCACGCCCCCGTCGTCGTCGACTACGAGCTCTGACCCTCCACCACTCCCCCGCGCGATCACCGCGCCACCGCACCGCAACTGAGGCCTCACCATGACCCCCACCGCTCCGGGCGCGAAGCCCGTCATCTTCTCGGGCATGCAGCCCTCCTCGGGCTCGCTGCACCTCGGCAACTACATCGGCGCGCTCACGCAGTGGGTCGCCATGCAGGAGGACTTCGACGCGTACTTCTGCGTCGTCGACCTCCATGCGATCACCGTGCCGCAGGACCCGGCCGAGCTGCGCGAGCGCACGCGCGCGACCGCTGCACAGTACATCGCGGCCGGCATCGACCCCGAGCGCTCGACTCTGTTCATCCAGTCGCACGTGCCCGCGCACGCCGAGCTGGCGTGGATCCTGAACACGGTGACCGGCTTCGGCGAGGCGAGCCGCATGACGCAGTTCAAGGACAAGTCGGCGAAGCAGGGCACCGAAGCCGCCTCGGTCGGCCTCTTCACCTACCCGATCCTCATGGCGGCCGACATCCTGCTCTACCAGACCGACGCCGTGCCCGTCGGCGAGGACCAGCGCCAGCACCTCGAGCTCACCCGCGACCTCGCGGGGCGCTTCAACACGCGCTTCGGCGAGACCTTCGCGATCCCGGAGCCGCACATCGCCCGCGAGACGGCGAAGATCTACGACCTGCAGAACCCCGGCGCCAAGATGTCGAAGTCGGCGGAGTCGGACGCGGGCCTGCTGAGCGTGCTCGACGAACCGAAGGCGACCGCGAAGAAGATCATGCGGGCCGTCACCGACACGGAGTCGGAGGTGCGGTTCGACCGCGCCGCCAAGCCCGGCGTCTCGAACCTGCTCACGATCTACTCCGTTCTGGCCGACCGCACGGTCGAGTCGCTCGAGCAGGAGTACGCCGGCCGCGGCTACGGCGACCTGAAGAAGGGTCTCGTCGAGGTCGTCGCCGCGACGTTCGACCCGATCCGCGCCCGGACGGCCGAGCTGCTGGCGGACCCGGCCGAGCTCGACCGCGTGCTGTCCCGTGCGGCCGACCGCGCCTCCGAGACGGCGGAGAAGACGCTCGCGACCGTCTACGACCGCATCGGCTTCCTCCGCCGCACCCGCTGAGCCGTGCTGCGGCTCGCGCTCTTCGACCTCGACGACACCCTCTTCCAGCACGCCCGGGCGGTCCGGAAGGGGATCGTCGCGCACGCGACGGCGCTCGGCGACGCGTACTCCGGCGAGGCGGGTGAGATCCAGCGCCGCTGGTACGACCTCGAGGAGGAGCACTACCACCGCTACCTGGCGGGCGAGCTCGACTACGAGGGGCAGCGGCGCGCCCGTGCGACGGCCTTCGCAGCCGACGCGGGCGTCGAGCTGTCGCCGGAGGAGGCGAGCGAGTGGTTCGCCGCCTACCTCGAGCAGTACGTGGCCGCGTGGACGCTGCACGACGACGCTCTGCCCGCCCTCGACCGGCTCGACGCGGCGGGCGTCCGGATCGGCGTGATCACGAACGGCGACCTCGAGTTCCAGACGCGCAAGATGGACGCGATCGCGCTGTCGGAGCGCGTCGAGCACCTGATCGCGTCGGGCGAGGTCGGCGTGACGAAGCCGGATGCGCGGATCTTTCAGGTCGCCTGCGAGCGGTTCGGAGTGGCTCCGTCCGATGCGCTGTACGTCGGCGACCGCCTCGGCACCGACGCGATCGGCGCAGCGCGAGCGGGACTCCACGGGATCTGGCTCGACCGGGTGGGCGGGCCGGAGCACGGCCGCGGGCTGCCCGCCGACGCCGTCGAACTCGGCGTCCGACGCATCGGCTCACTCGACGGGCTCGACGATCTGGTCGAGCGCCTTCGCTGATCGTTGCCGACGACCGACCGCCTCCGAGCCGTCAGCGGCCGCGGGCGGCCGCGATGAAGGCCACCAGGGCGCACGAGTCGCAGATCACGGCCGTTCCCACGCTGTGCGGCGTGGCCTGGGGAGCGGTCAGCGCGAGTACGGCACCGATGCTCACGGCGATGCCGAGGACCAGGTTCCAGGCCCGGCGACGCCGACGGCCACCCTCCCTACAGCGGCAGGGGTGCCGCCTACTGTGATGTCGTCGCTGTCATCCACCCTGTCGACCTCCTCCGGGACACTGTTCTGGCGTTCCAGCTTGCCATACCAGTATGGCTCGTGCCGCTCTGGCGCTGGAGAAGTCATGCGATGTCCCTCCGCATCACCACGACCGCCGAGACCATCGCCGCCGCGATCAGCCACCCGGCTCCGACGAGGATGCCGATGCCCTGATCGCCCGTCCCGGTGGCGCCGCTCGGGTCGCGTCCGGTCGCCAGCAGCCAGGCGACGATCGGAGCAGTCCACCGCGCCCACGGCTGGGTCGCCGCGAACGGCATCGACGCGACGAGCAGCGTCGGAACGAGGAACAGTGCCGGGATGTGGAGCCCGATCACCGCGCCGACCGAGAGCCCCCAGAATCCCGCGCCGGCACTGAGTCCGGCAGGCGGCCACGAGCCCGGCTCCCGGGCCCCCGGTGCCGGCCACCGAGTCGAAGGCCAGCGCCCCCGAGAACGCCACCAGCACTGCGAGCAGCGCAGATTGGCGCGGAACACGCGAGGGCCCGCGCACGGGATGTGCGCGGGCCCTCGTCGAGCGGTGCGGCGGTGCTACGACACGTCCTCGTCGACCCAGTCGAAGGTCTTCGTGACGGCCTTCTTCCAGAGGCGGTACTGGCGGGCGGCCTCGTCCTGGTCCATGGAGGGGGTCCAGCGCGAGTCCTCCTGCCAGTTCTGGCGCAGGTCGTCGAGGTTCTCCCAGAAGCCGACGGCGAGGCCCGCGGCGTACGCGGCTCCGAGCGCGGTGGTCTCGGCGACGACCGGGCGGACGACCGGGACGCCGAGGATGTCGGCCTGGAACTGCATGAGCAGGTTGTTGGCGATCATGCCGCCGTCGACCTTGAGCTCCTGCAGGGGCACACCGGAGTCGGCGTTGACGGCGTCCAGCACCTCGCGGGTCTGGAACGCGGTCGCCTCGAGCGCGGCGCGGGCGATGTGGCCCTTGTTCACGTAACGGGTCAGGCCGACGAGCGCACCGCGCGCATCCGACCGCCAGTACGGAGCGAAGAGACCCGAGAACGCCGGCACGAAGTAGGCGCCGCCGTTGTCCTCGACGGTCGCGGCGAGTGCCTCGACCTCGGGCGCCGAGCCGATGAGGCCCAGGTTGTCGCGCAGCCACTGGATGAGCGAGCCGGAGACCGCGATCGAGCCCTCGAGTGCGTAGTGCACCTCGCCGTCGCCGAGCTTGTAGCCGATGGTGGTGAGGAGGCCGTTCTTGGAATGGACGATCTCGGTGCCGGTGTTGAAGATGAGGAAGTTGCCGGTGCCGTAGGTGTTCTTCGCCTCGCCCGGATCGAACGCCGCCTGGCCGAAGGTCGCGGCCTGCTGGTCGCCCAGGATGCCCGCGATGGGCACCTCGCGCAGCAGCGACGAGGACTCGACGTGGCCGTACACCTCGGAGGAGGAGCAGACCTCGGGGAGCATCGACTTCGGGACGCCGAACGCCTCGAGGATGTCGTCGCGCCACTCGAGGGTCTCGAGGTCGAGGAACAGCGTGCGCGACGCGTTGGTCACGTCGGTCTTGTGCACGCCGCCGTCGATGCCGCCGGTCAGGTTCCAGAGGACCCAGGTGTCGGTCGTGCCGAAGATCAGGTCGCCGGCCTCGGCCTTCTCGCGCGCACCCTCGACGTTCTCGAGGATCCAGACGATCTTGGTGCCCGAGAAGTAGGTCGCGAGCGGGAGGCCGACGATCGACTTGAAGCGGTCCGCTCCCTCGTCGCCCGCGAGGCGGTCGACGATCGACTGCGTGCGGGTGTCCTGCCACACGATCGCGTTGTAGACGGGCTTGCCGGTGGTCTTGTCCCAGACGACCGCGGTCTCGCGCTGGTTGGTGATGCCGACCGAGGCGATGTCGTGGCGGGTCAGGTCGGCGCGGGAGAGCGCCTGGCCGATGACCTCGCGGACGTTGTTCCAGATCTCGATCGGGTCGTGCTCGACCCAGCCCGCGCGGGGGAAGATCTGCTCGTGCTCCTTCTGACCGGTGGAGACGATCGAGCCCTTCTTGTCGAAGATGATCGCGCGGGACGACGTCGTCCCCTGGTCGATCGCGATGACGTAGTCAGCCATGTGCAAGTACTCCTTCGTAACGAGTGTGGGAGGAAGCGGCGCGGAGCGCGTCAGAGGATGGGGAGCAGGACCAGCGAGGACCAGCCGGCGAGCAGTCCACCGACGATCGGGCCGGCGATCGGCACCCACGAGTAGGACCAGTCGCTCGAGCCCTTGCCCTTGATCGGGAGCAGCGCGTGGGCGATGCGGGGGCCGAGGTCACGGGCCGGGTTGATGGCGTAGCCGGTCGGGCCGCCGAGGGAGGCGCCGATCGCGATCACCAGGATCGCGACGGGCAGCGCGCCGAGCGCGGCGAGTCCGCCGTCGCCCTGACGACCGCCGCCGAATCCGATGACGACGAAGACGAGCACGAAGGTGCCGATGACCTCGGTGACGAAGTTCCAGCCGTAGGAGCGGATCGCCGGGCCGGTCGAGAAGACGCCGAGCTTGTTGGCGGGGTCGGGCTCCTCGTCGAAGTGCTGCTTGTACGCGAGCCAGCAGAAGACGGCACCGAGGATCGCACCGAGCAGCTGCGCGGCGATGTACGACAGGATCGACACGATGTTGACCGGGACGCCGGAGCCGAACTCCTCAGCGCCGCTCGCGACGAGGCCGAGCGTGACCGCGGGGTTGAGGTGCGCGCCCGAGTTGTACGAGACGATCACACCGGAGAAGACCGCGAAGCCCCATCCGATGTTCACCATCAGGAACCCGCCGTTGAAACCCTTGTTCTTCACCAGCGCGACGTTGGCGACGACGCCGCAGCCCAGGAGGACGAGCAACGCCGTCCCCACCAGCTCCGCTAGGAACACCACTCCGAGATTGTCCACGATGACCTTTTCCTCCGATTCGAGCGGACGCGCGCACGCATCCGAGTCGAGCACCGATGCCCGACGTGTGTGAAGTTATCCGCGCCCCGGCACTCCGACAAGGAGCGACGCGTGCACGTTCGTGCGTAAAACCACGGAAGTCCCGGCGCGATCGTGCTCGTGCCGGGACTTCCGCTTCGCTCCGCCTGTCTCCGCTTACGACGCGGGGACGGCGGTCGGCGTCTGGACGGAGGTGCCTCCGACGTCCACGCCGTTGTACTTCTTCAGGTGCGAGATGGTCGCGTCGACCTCCTCGGCGCGCTTCGCGTCGTCCCAGCCCAGGACGGCTCCGGTGTGCTCGGCCAGCTCCTCGAGGAGCTCGCGGCTGAGACCGCCGGTGAAGGCGTGGTTGGTGCGGCGCATGACCAGGTCGATCAGGTGCACGACGCTCTCGCGCTGCGCCAGGTAGCGGATCTCACCGGTGGTGAAGTCCTTGTCGAAGTCGAGCGCCTCGTCGTGGCCGTCGGCCAGGGCCTCGATGACCTCCTTCGCCCGGGTGCCGTAGCGCTCGAGCAGCTGGCCGGTGCGGGCCGAGGACAGGCCGGAGCGGTGCTGGCTGATCCACTGCGCGCGGGACGCGTCGGTTCGGGGGAAGCCCTTGCCGCCTCCGATGGCCGTCTTCACGGTCGAGACGCGGCGCGTCACTCCGATCTTCGTGAAGACCTCGTCGGCGAGGTGCTCGGAGAGGGCGCGGAACGTCGTCCACTTGCCGCCGACGAGGCTGAGGACCGGGGTCTTCCCGCCGGGCAGCGTCGAGGGCTCGATGCGGTAGTCGCGGGAGACGAAGCCGGGGGCCTCGTCGTCGTGACGCGGCAGCGGGCGGATGCCGGAGAACTTGAAGACGATCTGCTCGCGGGTCACCGGGATGGAGGGGAACACGTGGTTCACGAGGTCGAAGAAGTAGTCGATCTCCTCCTCCGTGCACACCGACGGCTCGTTCGGGTCGGCCTCGATGTCGGTGGTGCCGACCATCACGCGGCCCTTGAGCGGGTAGATGAGGACGATGCGGCCGTCGCTGTGCTCGAAGAACATCTCGCGGCCCTCGCAGGCCTCGACCAGCTCGGGGTTGTCGAGGACGATGTGCGAGCCCTTGGTGCCGCCCATGAACTTCGTGGTGGTGCCCAGCGCGGTGTTGGTGAAGTCGGTCCAGGGGCCGGAGACGTTGACGACGACGTCGGCCTGGAAGGCGAACTCCTCGCCGGTCTCGCGGTCGCGCAGCAGGACGCCGCCCTCGGAGGTGCCGACGGCCTCGACGTAGTTCGCCGCGCGGGCCTTCGCTCCGCCGACGAGCCCGTCGCGGAGGACGTCCAGCGCGAGGCGCTCCGGCTCGTGCACGGAGGCGTCGAAGTAGGTGGCGGTGTACTTGATCTTCGGATCGAGCTTCGGCAGCTCGTTCAGCGAGCGCTTGCGCCCGTGGAACTGGTGGCGCGGGACGACGCCTCCGTCGCGCGAGAAGAAGTCGTACAGCGTGAGGCCGACCTTGATCAGCAGCGCGCCGCGCTCCTGCGGCTTGCCCGACTTGTGCGTCAGGAAGCGCAGCGGGGCCGCGAGGATGCCCGAGAAGGTGGAGTAGATGGGGATGGTGGTCTGCAGCGGCTTCACGTAATGCGGCGCGATCTTCAGCAGGCCGTTGCGCTCGTGCACGCCCTCGTTGACGAGGCGGAACTCGCCGTTCTCGAGGTAGCGGATGCCACCGTGGATCATGTGGCTCGAGGCGCTGGAGGCGCCCGAGACGTAGTCGCCGCGCTCGACGAGCGCGACGTCGACCCCGTTGAGCGCGAGCTCGCGGAAGGTTCCGATGCCGTTGATGCCACCGCCGATCACGAGGACGGTCGCTCGGGGGGTGTCCCGCAGGGCGGCGACGCTCTCGCGGATGGCGGGGGTTCCGGGAGTTCCGACAGACTGTGCCACTTCGTACTCGCCTTCGTGTCGTGTGTGATTCGTCCAGTGGTTCTTCGACCAGCCTCCGCATCAGTCTCGGCACCCGAGGTGGACGATTGATTTCGCGAAGGAATACAGCCATCCTTGACCCGGGAACACATCCGGTCAAGACGGGTGGAAATACGTGCAAGGAGCATCAGTGACCCCTGTCCGACCGGTCGTCGAACTCGACGAGACGACGCACGCGACCCACCCCGACAAGACGCGGGACGCGCTCCGCGCCGCCCAGCTCTACTACATGCAGGACCTGACGATGGACGCCATCGCGCACGAGCTGCACACGTCGCGCTCGTCGGTCTCGCGGCTGCTGTCGCACGCCCGCGCGACCGGACTGGTCGACATCCAGATCCGCTCCCCGCTCGATCGCGCGAGCGCTCTCTCGGCGGAGGTGCGCGCGCACTTCGACATCACCGCGCACATCGTGCCGGTACCGGACCACACGAGCGAGATCGACCGGCTCGAGCGGGTCGCCCTGTCCGCGGCGCGGATCCTCGGCCAGTTCATCGACTCCAACATGATCGTCGGCATCGCCTGGGGCTCGACGATGAGCGCCATCAGCCGCCACCTCATCGCCAAGGAGACCCACAACACCCAGATCGTGCAGCTGAACGGCGCGGGCAACACCGAGACGACCGGCATCAACTACTCCAGCGAGATCCTCCGCCGTTTCGGGGACGCGTACGCGGCGAAGGTGCAGCAGTTCCCGGTGCAGGCGTTCTTCGACGACCCGCTGACCAAGCAGGCGGTCTGGCGCGAGCGGTCGACGAAGCGGGTGCTCGAGCTGCAGCAGCGGATGGACGTGGCGCTCTTCGGCCTCGGCTCACCGTTCGCGGCGGTGCCGTCGAAGGTCTACATCGGCGGCTACCTCGAGCCGGACGACTTCACGTCGCTGAGCGCGTCGGGGGTCGTGGGCGACGTGGCGACGGTGTTCTACCGTGCCGACGGGACGTGGGACGACATCCCCATGAACGAACGTGCAAGCGGTCCGGACCTCTCCACGGTGCGCCGCGCGGCGCGCCGGATCTGCGTGGTGTCGGGGGCGTCGAAGCTCCCGGGTCTGCGCGGGGCGCTGGCGGCCGGGCTGATCACCGACCTGATCCTCGACGAGGGCACGGCGCGCGCGCTGATCGCGGACTGACGCGACTCGGCGACTCCCGCGAGAGGCCACTCCGGTCGGTCCGCCGCGGCTTCTCGCGGCGCGCGACGGCGGAGAGGTCAGGATTCGCGGGCGTGGGAGTCCAGGAACTCGTAGACCTCGGCGTCGTCGATGCCGGGGAACGTGCCGGAGGGCAACGGAGCGAGCACGTGGGCGTGCAGGCGCGCGCTCGGCCAGGCGTTGCCGTCCCAGCGGGCGGCGAGGTCCGCCGGTGCGCGGCGGCAGCACGACTCGTCGGGGCAGCGGGACTGCTCGCGGCGGTCGGTGTCCCGACCGCGGAAGAAGCGCGCCTCGGCGAAGGGCACGCCGACGGTGATCGAGAACTCCTCCGTCGCCGTCGTGCCCGTCTGCGACGCCGACCAGAACGTGCCGGCGGGGGTGTCGACGTACTGGTAGTACTCGGTCGTGCGGTTGGTGCGGCTGAACGCGGAGCGGGCCGACCAGTAGCGGCAGACCACCTGTCCCTCCACCGCCCCCGTCACATCGGTCGGCAAGGGCAGATCGTCGTTCTCGTACGCCTTCTGGATCGACCCGTCGCCGAGGACGCGGAGGAAGTGCATCCGGATGTCGAGGTGCGAGGTCAGGAGGTTCGTGAAGCGCAGGGCGGCCGCCTCGTGGGTGACGCCGAAGCCGTCGCGGAAGTCCTCGACGGAGATGTCGCGGCCGCGCTTCGCCTCCTGCAGGAACGCGACCGCCGGCTCGAGCGGCATGAGGCAGGCGGCGGCGAAGTAGTTGATCTCGAGGCGCTGGCGGAGGAAGTCGGCGTAGGTCACCGGGCGCTCGTGCCCCAGCAGCCGGTGCGCCATGGCCTGCAACGCGAGCGCGCGCAGCCCGTGGCCGCCGGGGATCGAGGCGGGAGGGAGGTAGATGCGGCCGTTGGCCAGGTCGATCACCGACCGGGCGGAGTGGGGCAGATCGCCGACGTGGATGATCTCGAAGCCGAGGTGCCGCGCCATCCGCGAGACCGAGCTGTGCGTCAGCGCTCCCCCGCGGTGCCCGACGGTCCGCAGCATCTCGCCGGCGACCGTCTCGATCTCGGGCAGGTAGGCGTTGCTGTCGCGCAGCTGCAGCCGCTGCGCCGTGTTGGCGCGCCGCGCCTCCTCCGGCGTGGCACTCGCCTCGTTCCTGCGGCGCGCCAGCTCGCGGTAGACGCCGAGGAACGCCTGGAGGACGGGCGTCGTGAGCCCCTTGTTGACCTTGAACTCGGGCAGCCCCAGTGAGCGGTAGAGCGAGCCCTTCTGCACGCGGGCGAGCTCGATCTCGAGCGCGGCGCGCTCGCTCGGCGGCTCGTCCGAGAGCAGAGCGGCCAGCTCGACTCCGAGCGCCGTGGCCAGCCCCTGCATCAAGGAGAGCCTCGGCTCCCGGCGACCGGTCTCGATGAGCGAGAGCTGACTCCCCGAGACGCCCACGTGCTCCGCGAGCTGACCGAGGGTCAGGCCCCGGCGGGTGCGGAAGTGGCGGATGCGCTGCCCGAGCAGCGCGGCGTCGGTCCCGGTGGGGGCGGCGGAGGGGTCTGTCACGTCGAGCTCCTGCGATCGGTTGTGACGTACGGAGAAAAAGGGCCGTTCTTGACGGGTCGGACCGCGTCAAGACACCCCGATCCTCCTCCATTCTGGCTCCAGGCGCCACACGACGCCCCTCGACGCAGACGACTGATCGAGGCCGACTCCCCACCCGTCGACGACGACACACGAGAAAGCGGAGCGACCATGACCATCTTCACCAACACCGTGCGGCTCGAGCCGAACACCCTGACCGCGCCCACGGCGACGCCCGCGCCGGTCGTACCCCCCGCTCCCCTCGCTCTGCGCAGGTGGGTGCGCGAGATGGCCGCGATCCTCGAGCCCGACGCGGTCGAGTGGACCGACGGCTCCCCCGAGGAGTGGTACCGGCTGACCGGTCGCATGGTCGAGGAGGGCAAGCTGATCGCTCTGAACGCGGAGTGGCGCCCCGGATCGTTCCTGGCGCGCACCGATCCCGACGACGTCGCCCGCGTCGAGGACCGCACCTTCATCTGCACCACCGACGAGGCCGATGCGGGCCCGACCAACAACTGGCGCGAGGCGTCGTCGATGAAGGCCGAGATCGCTCCGTACTTCGCGGGCTCGATGCGCGGCCGCACGATGTACGTCGTCCCGTTCTCGATGGGCCCGGTCGGCGGTCCGCTGTCGCAGCTGGGCGTGCAGCTCACCGACTCCGCCTACGCGGTGCTCAACATGCGGATCATGGCGCGCGTCGGCGCCGCTCCGCTCGCCGCCTTCACCGAGGACACCGCCTTCGTGCGCGGAGTGCACTCGGTCGGCTTCCCGCTGCGGGACGCCGACGGCACGACCCGCGAGGACGTCGCCTGGCCCTGCAACGAGACGAAGTACATCACGCAGTTCCCCGAGACCCGCGAGATCTGGTCGTTCGGCTCCGGCTACGGCGGCAACGCCCTGCTCGCCAAGAAGTGCTTCGCGCTGCGCATCGCCTCGGCGATGGGCCGCGAGGAGGGCTGGCTCGCCGAGCACATGCTCCTCATCCGCATCGTCTCGCCCGAGGGCCGTCGCTACCACGTGGCGGCGGCGTTCCCGAGCGCGTGCGGCAAGACGAACCTGGCGATGATGCAGCCGGCCCTGCCCGGCTGGCGGGTCGAGACGCTGGGCGACGACATCACCTGGATGAAGAAGGGCGAGGACGGGAGGCTCTGGGCGATGAACCCCGAGACCGGGTTCTTCGGCGTGGCTCCCGGCACCGGGCAGACCTCGAACCCCAACGCTGTGCAGACCCTCTGGGGCAACACGATCTTCACCAACGTCGCGCTGCGCGAGGACGGCGACGTGTGGTGGGAGGGGCTCACCGACGACGTGCCCGAGCGCCTGACCGACTGGCGCGGCGAGCCCTGGACGCCCGCCTCGTCGACGCCGGCCGCGCATCCGAACGCCCGCTTCACGGCGCCCGCGCTGCAGTGTCCGTCGCTGTCGGACGACTGGGACGCCTTCGAGGGCGTGCCGCTGGACGCGATCGTCTTCGGCGGCCGCCGCGCCACGAACGTGCCGCTCGTGACGCAGGCCACCTCCTGGCAGCACGGCGTGTTCCTCGGCGCGACCATCGCCTCCGAGAAGACCGCGGCGGCGGAGGGGACTGTCGGCGAGCTGCGCCGCGATCCGTTCGCGATGCTCCCCTTCTGCGGGTACAACATGGCCGACTACTTCGCGCACTGGCTCGCGATCGGCGAGGACCTCGGCGCGAAGGCGCCCGCGATCTTCCAGGTGAACTGGTTCCGCAAAGGTGCCGACAGCTCCTTCCTCTGGCCGGGCTTCGGGGAGAACGCCCGGGTGATCCAGTGGCTGGTGCGCCGGCTCGAGGGGGCCGCCGACGCGCGGCGCAGCCCTCTGGGCGACCTGCCCGTTGAGATCGACACGCACGGGCTGAACCTGTCGGACGCCGTGAAGCGCGAGCTGTTCGCCGTGCCGGTCGAGGCGTGGCTGGACGAGTGCGCGCTGACCGAGGAGTTCTTCGCGAAGTTCGGCGACCGGCTCCCCGCCGAGCTCACCGCCGAGCTGGAGGGACTGCGCTTCCGGCTGCTCGCGCAGGAGCTCACCGCGGAGCCCGCGGTCTGACCGACTCGCAGGCCCCGAGCCTGCGCACCCTGTGGCCCGCGGGAGGAGCATCCCCCTTCTCGCACCCCCTTCCGCGGGTCCACGTCCTTCAGAACCGCGGATCGCCGCGGAGCAGGAACACTGGAGCACATGACCGACCGCATCACCCTCCGCTTCCTCGCCGCTCCGCAGGACGCCACCGCCGACGGCCGCAGCGCCCAGGCCGGCCGTGTGCTCGAGTGGATCGACAAGGCGGGCTACGCCTGCGCCGTCGGCTGGAGCGGCGGGTACTGCGTCACCGCCTACGTCGGCAACGTGCATTTCACGCGGCCGATCGTCGTGGGCAACCTCATCGAGGCGACCGCGCAGGTGATCCACACGGGACGCAGCAGCATGCACGTGCTCGTCCGGGTCGGCCAGGCGGATCCGCGCACGGGCGTCTACGAGCCCGCCACCCACTGCCTCCTGATCTTCGTGGCGGTCGACGGCGAGAAGCGGCCGCGCGCGGTGCCGGAGTGGCGGCCGCGCTCGATCGAGGACGGCGCGCTCGCCGAGGGCGCCGCGGCCCGCATCGCCGGTCGCCGCGCGCTGCACGAGGTGATGCGGGAGCAGCGGTACACCGACGAGGGCACCGGACCGCGGATCGTCTTCCGCTTCCTCGCGGCCCCCGGCGATGTCAACTGGGGCGGCAACGCGCACGGCGGCATCGTCATGCGCTGGATCGACGAGGCGGCCGACACGGTCGCGCAGCGCTGGAGCGGGCGCGACGCCGTCGCGGTCTACTCCGGCGGCATCCACTTCTACCGCCCGGTCCGCATCGGGCACCTCGTGGAGGTGGAGGCGCGACTGATCCACACGGGCGGCCGGAGCATGCACCTGGCGATCCACGTGCGCTCGGGCGACCCGCGCACCGGCGAGCTGGAGCTCACGACCCAGTGCATGAGCGTCTTCGTGGTGCCGGGACCGGACGGCACCGCGGAGCCGGTGCCGCGGCTCGAGCAGGTGACCGACGAGGACCGCCGACTGGATGCCCACGCCCTCGAGCTGATCCGCCTGCGCGCGGAGCTGCCGCCGCTCCCCCTGGACCTCGCGGCGCTCGCTCCGGTGGAGTGAGGATCCTCGACGCTAGGGTCGGAGCGTGACCCTCCCGATCCTCGTCGTCAACGGACCGAACCTGAATCTGCTCGGCACGCGCGAGCCCGAGCTGTACGGCTCGGCGACGCTCGCCGACGTCGAGTCGCTCGCGACCGATCGCGCCGGCGCCCTGGGCCTCGACGTGGAGTTCTTCCAGGCGAACTCGGAGGGCGCGATCATCGACCGCCTCCACGCGGCGCGCAGCACCTGCTCGGGGGTCGTCCTCAACGCGGGCGCCTACACCCACACCTCGATCGCGATCCGCGACGCCGTGCTGGCGACCGAGCTCCCGATGGTCGAGGTGCACATCAGCAACGTGAACCGCCGCGAGGAGTTCCGGCACCGCTCCTACCTCTCGGACATCGCGGTCGCCGTGATCGTCGGGGCCGGCATCGCGGGGTACGGCTACGCGATCGACGTGCTGCACCGCGGCCTCGTAGCCTCGGAGGCATGACACAGCAGGATCCCGCCCGTTCCTTCGGCAGTGCCGTCGACGCCTACGACCGCGGGCGGCCCGGCTACCCGGACGACGCGGTCGACTGGATCGTGGCGCACGCGCCGGCCCGGGCGCCGGGCGCTCGTCTGCCGGAGCGCGCTCGTGCCGCCGGGGCGGACGCCTCCGATCGCCTGCGCGCGCTGGACCTTGGTGCGGGGACCGGCAAGTTCACGGCGTCCCTCGTGGCGCGGGGTCTCGACGTCACCGCCGTGGAGCCCGACGGCGCGATGCGCGGGCGGCTGGTGGAGTCGCTGCCCTCGGTGACCGCGCTGCCCGGCACTGCGGAGGAGATCCCGCTCGCGAGCGCATCGGTCGAGCTCGTGACGATCGCGCAGGCCTGGCACTGGGTCGATCCCGTCCGGACGAGCGAGGAGATCGCGCGGGTGCTCGTGCCGGGCGGAGTCGCGGCTCTCGTCTGGAACATCCGCGACGAGAGCGTGCCGTGGGTGCGCCGCCTCGGCGAGGTGGCCGGCTCCTCCCCCGCGGAGCGCTTCGAGACGCTGCAACCGCCGCTGGGACCTGCGCTGGTGCGCCGGGCCTTCGCGGCGTTCGACTGGACGTTCGAGCTCGAGCGCGCCGCCCTGCTCGACATGTTCGCCTCGCGGAGCTACGTGATCGCCCTGCCGGAGGAGGAGCGGGCTGCGGTGCTCGCCGCGGTGTCGGGAGTGGTGGAGGGGCTGCCGGGCGACCGCGTCGGGATGCCCTACGCGACCCGGGTCACGCTCGCGGGGCGCGCGGGCTGACGCCGCTCTGCCGGTCCTACGCGACCTCGTTCGGGTCGCCGCCCACGCGGCCGGCCCGCTCGAGGGCCGTGATGGCGTCCCGCTCGTCGTCGGTCAGCTCGAAGCCGAAGACGTCGATGTTCTCGACGATGCGCGCCCTCGTCGACGACTTGGGGAACACGATGTGCCCGCGGTCGAGGTGCCAGCGCAGTACGACCTGGGCCGGAGTCACGTCGTGCGCCTCCGCGGCTCCGGTGATCACGGGCAGCTCCAGCAGCGGGTACTTGCCCTGCCCCAGCGGGCCCCACGCCTCTGTCGCGATGCCGTGCTGCGCGCCGAACGACGTCACGGTCGGCTGCTGGTGGTACGGGTGCAGCTCGATCTGGTTGACGGCGGGCACCACCTCGGTCTCGGCGAGCACGCGCTCCAGGTGCGGCACGAGGAAGTTCGAGACGCCGATCGAGCGGGTGCGGCCGGCCGCCTGCAGCTCCTGCATCGCCTCCCAGCTCTCGACGTAGCGGTCCTGCGCGGGGCTGGGCCAGTGGATGAGGTAGAGGTCGACGGAGTCGAGGCCGAGCTTCTCGAGGCTGCGGTCGAGGGCTCCCGGCGCGGTGTCGCGGCCCTGGTCGCCGTTCCACAGCTTCGTGGTCACGTAGAGCTCGTCGCGCGCGAGCCCGGAGGAGGCGATCGCACGGCCGACGCCCTCCTCGTTGCCGTAGATCGCGGCCGTGTCGATGTGCCGGTAGCCGGCCTCGAGCGCCTCGGACACGATGCGCTCCGTCTCGTCGGGGTCGACCTTGAAGACGCCGAAGCCGAGCTGCGGGATCGAGGTGCCGTCGTTGAGCGGGAGGGTGGGGATGCTGGTCATGCGTCCACTCTGGCGGCGAACGCCGACATCCGGCACCGGCTTGCGCTCGCGGACGGCTGCGCTCACGGAGGTCCGCGCTCACCGCCGGGGCGAGCCGTCTGGGCGACTACCCTCGAAGGGCGCCCGCGCGGGTGCACCGACCGCACGAGGAGCAGTACGTGAGCATCATCGCCGCCGCAGACGGATCCGCCCTGGGCAATCCCGGCCCCGCGGGCTGGGCCTGGTACGTCGACGACGCGCGCTGGGCCGCGGGCGGCTGGTCGCACGGCACGAACAACATCGGCGAGCTGACCGCGGTGCTCGAGCTGCTGCGCTCCACCGCGCACGAGGACGGGCCGCTGCACATCCTCTGCGACAGCCAGTACGCCATCAAGGCGTGCACCGAGTGGCTGCCCGGCTGGAAGCGGAAGGGCTGGCGCAAGGCCGACGGCAAGCCGGTGATGAACGTCGAGATCATCAAGGCCCTCGACGAGGCCCTCCAGGGCCGCGCCGTCACGTTCGAGTGGGTCAAGGGCCACGCGAACCACCGGATGAACGAGGCCGCGGACGTCCGCGCCCGCGCCGCCGCGACGGCGTTCCAGCGCAGGCAGCCCGTCGATGCCGGACCCGGCTGGCCGAGCGCCGCACCCGCTGCCGCCCCGTCCGCGACGGCCGTCGAGGACTCTTCCGCGACGCTGTTCTGAGCATCCGCACGGAAGCGGCCGTGGTCAGGGCAGGACGAGCATCCCGGTCGCGA
Source organism: Rathayibacter sp. Leaf299 (assembly GCF_001423055.1). Lineage (NCBI taxonomy): Bacteria > Bacillati > Actinomycetota > Actinomycetes > Micrococcales > Microbacteriaceae > Rathayibacter > Rathayibacter sp. Leaf299. Next base: position 1,272,686 of record NZ_LMNT01000001.1, on the reverse strand, counting down.
TCAGCTCCCGCACTCCCGGCAGCACGGAGGCGCTGACCGCCTCCTCCTCGACCTGCAGGATCGACGCCACGGCGGCGATGATCGCCGCGAGCGAGAGCTCGCCGTCGCAGGCCCCGACGACCGCGGCGAGGGCCGTGTCGACGTCCTCGGTGCGCGAGAAGCCGCCGCCCTGGCGCAGCCGCAGCACGGTCGGGTCGTCGTTGCCCGGCCAGTAGTGGCGCTCCTCCGTCACATCGCGCGCGACGACGAGCGACAGCCCGGCGAGCGCGCGGTCGCCGAGGTCGGCGAGCCGCTCGAGCGCATCGAGGCAGTGCGCGAGATGGCCGCCCAGGCCCGCCGTCGAGAGGGCGCCGTCCACCCGCTCGAGGCGGCGGAGCGGGGGCCGCGGACGGGCGGGCAGCCGCAGGGTGACGTAGCCGAACCCGACCCCCGTCACTCCGCGGTGCTCGAAGTCCTCGAGCCAGGCGTCGACCAGCGCGTCGAACTCCGCACCGCGGGTGGTCCCTCCGTCGCGGATCCACGTCTCGGCGTAGACCGCCGGGTCCTGCTGCTCGCGCTCGACCACCCAGACGTCGAGCGGCGACGCGGAGCCGTCGATCCACGCGTCCAATCCCGCACGACCGGGTTCTAGCGCCTGCTCGAGCGGAGCCCTCGCATCGGCCAGCCACGCGCGCACCCGGTCGAAGGCGTCGGCCGTGGCGCGGTACTCCCAGTTGCCGAGCAGCTGCGCGATGCCGCCCGGAGCCAGGTGCTCGGCAGCGCCGAGCACGACGCGGCGCACGATCTCGTCGCCCTCGAGCCCGCCGTCGCGGTACTCGTACGACGGCACGCTGGCACTGCGCGGAGTGATGACGAACGGCGGATTCGTGACGATGTGATCGAACCGCTCGCCGGCGACCGGCTCGTACAGGCTGCCGTGGCGGAACTCGATCGAGTCGATCCGGTTCAGCTCCGCGTTGAAGGCGGCGATCGCCAGCGCCCGGTGCGAGATGTCGGTGGCCACCACCCGGTCCGCGTGCCGCGACGCGTGGAGCGCCTGGATGCCGCAGCCGGTGCCGAGATCGAGGACGCTGCCGACCGGGCGCTGGATCATCAGTCCGGTCAGGGTCAGACTGGCGCCGCCGACGCCGAGGACGTGGTCCTCGGACAGCGCGCGGCCCAGCGCCAGCTCGCCCAGATCGGAGGCGATCCACCAGGACGCGGCGCCGTGCAGGTCGACGAGGTCGTAGGGCCGCAGATCCAACGCGGCGACGACGACGGCTCCGGCCTCCGCGCGGACGAGCTCGAGGCCGATCGCTCCCTCGAGTCCCAACGACGCGAACGCCGCCCCGGCCTCCGCGGCGGTCACCGGATCGGCGAGCAGGAAGAGCCGCGCGAGGACGGCGCGCGCCTGCTCCTCGGGCGACGAATCGAAGCGGCGCTCGAGCGCTCGGCGCGCGGGCACGCGGTCGCCGCGGTGGAGGGCCTCGGCGGCCGCCTCCCCCCACAGCTCGCGGACGGCGTCGACGCCGTAGCGGGCGCGGAGGAGGTCGTCGCGGAGGCGCGCGATCAGCGCGCGGTCGATCTGGTCGGGAGCCTGCACCGCTCCATCCTCGTGCACGTCCGGAAGCGATCGCGCACCCGTGGCTACGATCGGAGCATGCCCCTCACCGGAGAATACGAACCGAGCACGTCCGCCTGGGCCCGCGAGCAGGCCGAGCTCTACGAATCGACCGGAGGCGCGGAGGGCAACCTCCTCCGCGGCAAGCCGATCATCGTCCTCACCACCGTCGGATCGCGCAGCGGGAAGCTGCGCAAGACCGCGCTCATGCGGGTCGAGCACGACGGCGAGTACGTCGTCGTCGCCTCCAAGGGCGGCGCCCCCGAGCACCCCGTCTGGTACGGCAACATGCTGAAGGAGCCGCACGTCGAGCTCCAGGACGGGCCCGTGAAGAAGGACTACACGGCGCGCGTCCTCGAGGGCGACGAGCGCGCGGTGTGGTGGGAGCGCTCCGTCGCGGCCTGGCCGGACTACGCGGAGTACCAGACGAAGACCGAGCGCGAGATCCCGCTCGTGCTGCTCACGCCCTGGAGCTGACCCGCGATCGGCCGGGCGCGCCTCGGCGCCCCGGCCCCGTCACTCCGGATCGACCCTCGACGCGATGAGGTCGAGCACCTTCAGGTGCGACAGCAGCGCGAAGTGCCCGACGACCGACACCGCGATGTTCTCGCGCGCGCCGGTCAGGCGGCTGCCGCCGGGGATGTACTGGTCGCGCATGCCGTAGATCGACGTGATGCGCGCATCGGCGTCCCGCTCGGCGAGCAGGGTCCGGATGACCGGGCGGTGCGGATCGAACTCGCGCAGGGCGCGGGCGGGTGCGATCCGTGCGAGCGGCGAGCCGGAGAAGGGCGTCGAGACCGCGATCATGCGGTCGATGCGCCGCTCCTGGAGGTCGTCGACAACCATCATGTGCTTGCCGATCAGCCCGCCCTTGCTGTGCGCGACGACGACCACGTCGCGCAGGTCGTGCTCGCGGAGGTACTGCTGCCCGAGGGCCGCCGAGGCGACGATCGGACGCGTGTTGTGGCCGAGCGCCGGCAGCACGTGGATCGGATGGCCGGCGCCGTTCAGCCGGTCCGCGACGGGTCGGAGGAACTGCCACGTCTCGTAGACGCCCGGGATCAGCAGCACCGGCGCGCGATCGCCGTCGGAGTAGTGCGAGACGTCCCAGCCGTCGCGCAGATGCGCGAAGCGCGACCCGTAGGCGTAGCGGTAGTCGCGGAGGTAGGCCCGCCGGAGGGAGACGGAGCGGCGCGCCGTCCCGGACCTACGCGCCGGCATAGGCCTCTTCGAGCGCGCGTATGTCGAGCCGGTCCATCGCGAGCATCGCCTGCATGGCGCGGGAGGCGCCCTCGGCGTCGGCTCCGCCGAGGAGATCGCCGAGGACGGACGGGACGATCTGCCATGACAGCCCCCATCGGTCCCGGAGCCACCCGCACCGGCTCTCCTGACCGCCGTCGGCCGCGAGAGCGTCCCAGAGCCGGTCGAGCTCGGCCTGCGACTCCACGGTCACCACGATCGAGACCGCCTCGGTGAAGGGGAAGCGCGGGCCCGCGTTGATCGCCTGGAACCGCTGCCCGTCGAGCTCGAACACCACCGAGAGCAGCGCTCCCGGTGACGGCGACCCCTCGGGCAGCACGCGGCTGTCGAGGATCCGCGAGTTCGGGACGAGCGACGTGTAGAACGCCGCCGCCTCCCCCGCTGCGTCGTCGAACCACAGGAAGGTGCTGACTGCGCCCATGGGCGCCTCCTCGTCCTCGTGCCGCGGACCGCGGATCAGAGCGGATTCACTCCGAACGCCGTCGCGAGCTTGTCGATCTTCTTGGCCCGGCCCAGGCGCGGCAGGTCGCTGCCGTCGCGGATCACGCGACCGCGCGCCTCGAAGTCGTCGAGGAAGTCGCGCGCCCACGCCACGTCGGACGGGGTGGGGCTGATGACCTCGTTGATGACCGCGAGCTGCTCGGTGTCGAGGCAGAGCTTGCCGGTGAGCCCGAGCGACACGGTCAGAGCCGACTGCTCGCGGAGCACGGGGTGGCTGTTCGAGACGGTCGGACCGTCGATGGGGCCGGGCAGATCCCCGATGCGCGAGGCAACGACGAGGCGCGAGCGCGGGTAGGCCATGGCCAGGTCGTCGGCGCTGGTGCCGGTGTCGCGGCGGTAGTCGCCGCTGCCGAACGCGAGCCGGAAGCAGCCGCGGGCGCGGGCGATGGAGACCGCCTCCTCGATCCCGAGGGCCGATTCGACGAGGGCGAGCACCGGGGTCGAGCCGCCGAGGCGGTCGAAGGTCTCGGTGACGTGCTCCGCCGCCTCCGTCTTGGCGAGCATGACGCCGGCGAGGCCGGGCAGGCCCTTCAGCGCATCGACGTCGTCCGACCAGAACGGAGTGGAGTGGTCGTTGATGCGGACCCAGGCCTTCTTGTCGCCCTTCAGCCACTCGACGACATCGGCGCGAGCGGCGGGCTTCGCCTTCGGGTCGACCGCGTCCTCGATGTCGAGGACGATCTGGTCGGCGCGCGACGCGTGCGCGGCGTCGAAGGTCTCGGTGCGCGTGGCGTTGACGAGGAGCCACGAGCGGGCGATCTCGGCGGGCACGTCGCGCCCCTTGCGCGTCAGGGGGGCGGGGGCGGTGGTGGTGTCGGGCGACGTCACGTGGTGGTCCTCTCGGTGGCGCGGTCCTCGCTCCGCGGACTCCGCCGCTGGGCGGCGGTGCCGGCTCCAGGGTAGCGGCATCGCGAGTGCGGCCGACGTCGGACGGGACTCAGGCGCGCTCGGCGAGGCCCTTCGCGAAGGCGGCCTGGCCCACGTGCTGGGCGTCGTCGTCGACGACCGAGACCAGGCGCACGCCGAGGGTCACCGGCGGGTCCCACTGGCGGTCGACGACTTCGGCGAGGTCCTCGTCCGAGAGCGTGTCGAGGTAGGCGAGCGTCATCGTGTGCACGGCGTCGTGGTACTCGGCGAGCAGGTGCGTGGGAACCGCGGCGAGCGCCGCCACCTCGGACGGCTCCTGCCCGTAGCCGCTCGCACCCGGCTCGAAGGGCAGAGCGGAGCGACCGTGGAAGTCCTCGGCGGTCCAGACCTGCTCGTGACCCGCGAGCGGGGCGAGGTGGTCGTCCTGCACGCGCGTCAGGTGCCAGATCAGCCAGGCGGGCGAGTTGGCCTGCGCATCGGCGCGGAAGCCGAGCTGCTCGGGAGTGATGTCGTCGAGGACCGCGTGCACGTTCTGGTGCACCCGGTCGAAGGCGTCGCGGAGGAGGTCGATGGCTGCGCTCATCGCTCCAGTCTGCGCGGAGGCCCGCCTCCGCCGTCACCCCCTCGCCCCGGGCTCGGAGCAACCCCGGAGGCTGATGCCCGATAGTGGCTCCGTGACTCCCGGAACCCCGTACCTGGCGACGAAGCCGTGGCTGACCTCCTACGCGGAGGGCGTGCCGAGCGAGATCGATCCGCCCACCCAGACCCTCGTCGACCTCCTCGAGGACTCGGTCGCCCGCTACCGCCGCGGCACGGCCCTCGAGTTCTTCGGCGCCGGCACCACCTACGCCGAGCTCGGCGAGAAGGTGTCCCGGGCCGCGGAGGGGCTGCGCCGGCTGGGCGTCCGCCCCGGCGACCGCGTCGCGCTCGTGCTGCCCAACTGCCCCGAGCATGTGATCGCGTTCTACGCGGTTCTGCGGCTGGGCGCGATCGTGGTCGAGCACAACCCGCTCTACACGCCGCGGGAGCTGCGTCGGCAGTTCGAGGACCACGGCGCGCGCATCGCGGTGGTCTGGGACAAGGTCGCCGACACGGTCGCGGCGATGCCCGCCGATGTCGGCGTCGAGCGCGTCGTCGCGGTCGACCTGACGGAGTCGTTCCCGCTGGCGAAGCGCCTGGCGCTGCGCCTGCCGCTGCCGAAGGTCCGCGCGGCTCGCGCGAAGCTGACGGGGCGGCCCCGCTCCCGCTCGGTCCTCCCGTTCTCCCGCCTGCTCGGCGGCCGCCGGCTCTCGCGCTCGCACCCCCGTCCCTCCCTCGGCGACACCGCACTGCTGCAGTACACGAGCGGTACCACCGGCACGCCGAAGGGCGCGATCCTCTCGCACGCGAATCTGCGCGCGAACGCGATGCAGGGTCAGGCGTGGGTGCCGGGGCTCCGCGAGGGCGACGAGACGTTCTACGCGGTCCTCCCCCTCTTCCACGCCTACGGACTCACGCTCTGCCTGACCTTCGCGATCAGCATCGGGGCGAAGGTCGTGCTGTTCCCGACGTTCGACGTGGGACTCGTGAAGGCGGCCGCGAAGTCGTCGCCGCCCACGTTCCTGCCTGCAGTGCCTCCCGTGTACGACGCACTGGCCCGGGCGTCCGAGCGCGGCGAGCTCGACCTGCGCGGCATCCGCTTCGCCATCTCCGGAGCGATGGGGCTCCCCGTCGCGACCGTCGATCGCTGGGAGCGAGCGAGCCGCGGGCTCCTCGTCGAGGGCTACGGCATGACCGAGAGCTCGCCCGTCGCGATCGGCAACCCGGTGGGGCCGACTCGGCGGCCGGGCACCGTGGGCGTGCCGTTCCCGAGCACCGAGATCCGCCTCGTCGACCCGGCCGACCCCTCCGTCGACCGCGGACCCGGCGAATCGGGTGAGCTGCTGCTGCGCGGGCCCCAGGTGTTCCAGGGCTACTGGAGGCGCCCCGGCGAGACCGGCGAGACGCTGCTGGCCGACGGCTGGCTCCGCACGGGCGACATCGCGACGGTGTCGGCGGACGGCTTCGTGACGATCGTCGACCGCGCCAAGGAGCTGATCATCACGGGCGGGTTCAACGTGTCGCCGTCCGAGGTCGAGGGCGTCCTCGAGTCGCACCCCGACGTGTCGCGCGCGGCCGTGGTCGGGCTGCCCCGCCCGGAAGGCGGCGAGAGCGTCGCGGCCGCCGTCGTGCTGCGGGCGGGCGCGGCCGTGGACCCCGAGGCGCTGCGCGACTTCTGCCGCGTGCACCTCACCGCCTACAAGGTGCCCAAGCGCGTCGTCCCGGTCGACGAGCTGCCGACCTCGCTGATCGGCAAGGTGCTGCGCCGCGAGGTGCGCGACCGGCTGCTGGGCTGACGGACCCCGGAGGAGGACGACGTGGCGAGGATCGTGCAGTACCGCCGGATCGGCGGGCCCGAAGTGCTCGAGGTCGTCGACGTGCCCGAGCCCGAGGCTCCCGAGGGCGGCCTCGTGGTCGCGATCCGGGCTGCGGGCGTGAATCCGATCGAGTGGAAGATCCGCTCGGGGGTGCGGCCGAGCCCCCCTCTCACGGAACCGCGTCGGCTCGGCTCGGACGGGGCCGGCGTCGTGACCGCGATCGGCGCCGGAGTCGACGGCCGGCGCGTCGGCGACGAGGTCGTCGTGCAGGGCGCCTCCGGCACGTACGGCACCTCTGTCGTGGTCCGTCCCGAGAACCTCGATGCGAAGCCCCCGACCGTCTCGTTCGAGCAGGCGGCCGCGCTCGGCATCCCGATCGGCACCGCCTACCAGGCCGTCGTCTCGCTCGGCGTCGCCGAGGGCTCGACCTTCCTCGTGCATGCGGGCGCGGGGGCGGTCGGGCAGGCCGCCGTGCAATTCGCCCGGGAGCGGGGCGCCCGCGTGATCGCGACCGCGAGCCCGGCGAACCACGGGGTGCTGCGTGCGCTCGGGGCGGAGCCGGTGGCTTACGGCTCGGGCCTGCTGGCCCGGTTGCGCGAAGCGGCTCCCGACGGCGTCGACCGGGTGCTCGACGCCGCAGGCACCGACGAAGCCGTCGCCGCCTCGCTCGCCCTGGTCGAGGATCCGCAGCACGTGGGCACCGTCGTCGTGGGGGCGCGCGCCGCGGAGCTCGGCATCCGCGCCTGGTCGGGCGGCAACCCCGTGCCGCTGACCCCGGAGGAGCTGACCCTCCGCCGCGAGGCGATCCCGCACGCCCTCCGGCTGCTCGCCGAGGGCCGCTTCACGGTCGAGCTCGGGCCGCGCTTCGCCCTCGAGGACGTCGTCGAGGCGCACCGGGCGAGCGAGGACGGGCACGTCCGCGGGAAGATCCTCCTGGTGCCCTGACCGGCACCGTCCGCTCTCACCGTCGAGAAGGAGCCCGCCGTGGCCGCAGACGACCTCGTCCCCGTGATCCTCGGGGGTGCGCGCACCCCCTTCGCCCGCTTCGGCGGTGCGTTCGCCACCCTGTCCGCGACGGAGCTCGGTGCTCACGCGGTCCGCGCGGCCCTCGAGCGCTCGGGCGCGGACGCGCCCGACGTCGACGCGGTGATCCTCGGCCAGGTGATCCAGGCCGGGGCCGGGCAGGGGCCGGCGCGCCAGACGGCGATCCTCGCAGGCCTGGGCTGGCACGTGCCCGCCGTGACGATCAACAAGCTCTGCCTCTCGGGTCTCACCGCGGTGATCGATGCGGCCCGGCTCATCCGGACCGGCGAGGCGGCCGTCGTCGTCGCCGGTGGGCAGGAGTCCATGACGCGTACCCCGCACCTGCTCCTCGGCGCCCGCGACGGCGTCGGGGTCGGTGCGCAGCCGCTCGAGGACGCGCTTCTGCACGACGGGCTGCTCGACCCGTTCGACCAGCGGATCATGGGCCGGGTGACCGACGACGGGAACGCCGAGCGCGGCATCCGGCGGGATCGCCAGGACGCCTACGCCGCCCTCTCGCACCGACGGGCCTCGGCCGCCCGGGCGGCGGGGGTCCTCGCGGAGGAGATCGTGCCGGTGGCCGTGCCGCAGCGGCGGGGCGAGGACGTCGTCGTCTCGGAGGACGACGGGATCCGACCGGAGACGAGCGAGGAGATCCTCGCCGGCCTCCGACCCGCCTTCTCTCCGGAGGGGACGATCACCGCCGGCAGCTCCTCCCCCCTCAGCGACGGAGCCGCGGCGCTCGTCGTCGCGAGCCGGGGCTGGGCGCGCTCGAGAGGGCTGACCTGGATCGCCGAGATCGCCGAGCACGGGCAGGTCGCCGGCCCCGACAACTCGCTGCACTCCCAGCCGTCCGCGGCGATCCGGCAGGCGCTCTCGCGCCGGGGAGCGGCGGTGGCCGATCTCGACGTGATCGAGATCAACGAGGCGTTCGCCTCGGTGGTGCTGCAGTCGGCGGACGACCTGGGCGTTGCGTCGGAGGCGGTGAACATCGACGGAGGCGCCATCGCTCTCGGTCACCCGGTCGGCGCCTCCGGCGCGCGGCTGGCCCTGCACCTCGCGCTCGCGCTGCGGCGACGAGGCGGAGGGCTCGGCGTCGCCGCGCTCTGCGGCGGCGGCGGGCAGGGCGAGGCACTGCTCCTGCGGGTCTGAGCGGAGGATCATCGGCCGCGCAGCGCGTCCAGGCCCCGGCCGCGTGGAGCGAGAGCCAACCCGGCGAGCGGGATCAGGGTCACCAGCGCGACGAGCGCTCCCACGTCGCTCCCCGCCAGCTGGAGTGCGAGCGGCGTCCACGGAAGCAGGACCGTCGCGGCGGCCGCTCCGGTCAGCACCCCCAGCCCTGTCAGCACGGCCGTCTCGACGGTCAGGGACAGGAGCAGGCGCCCGCTCGAGAGGCCGAGGCTGCGGTACAGCGCCAGATCGCGGCGCCGCGCCAGCCAGGACGTCGACAAGCCGGTGACGCAGAGGACGGCGCCGAGCGGAGGACCCCACGCCGACAGCCTTGTCGCGAGTCGGTCGTCGAGCGCACCGGCGGAGTCGGCGGCGGGCGCGAACGGAGCCGTCGTCGTCTCGTACTCGGCGGGGAACCACGAGAGGGCGACGGCCTCGACGCCCGCCACCGCCCCGCTCTCTGCCTCGATCAGGCACTCGGCGACGGAACCCGCTGCGGGCTCCGCGATCACGACCGCCCGGTCGACGAAGGGGATCCGCGGCGAGGCTCCCGCCACCTGGTCGAGCGCGATCGACTCGCTCCGCCCGTCGACGAGGAGACCCGAGAGCGTGCTGCGGCCGCTGACTCCGGCGCGTGAGCCGAGCAGCACTCCCGCCACGGCGGAGGTCGGCTCGTCGGGCCGGAGTGCGTCCGCCGGCCAGACCACGTCCGCGTAGCCCGGAGTCGCGCGCACGAGCGTGACGGACGAGCCCCCCTCGGAGGGCAGGTCCTCGCTCGCGACCACACCGCCCGCGGCGACGACACCCGCGACAGCGCGAAGGGCGTCGCACCGGGCGGCCGGAAGCGGCACGCGATCCTTCGCGGAGACCGTGAGCACCGTGGAGCCGGCGAGCACCTGCTCCCTCGCCTCGGCCTCGAGGGCCCCGACCTCGACCGACGTGAGCGCGGGCACAAGGAAGCCCGACAGGATCGCCGCGGAGACAGCGAGGACCCCGAGGGCAGGGTGGGCCCTGACGGTGCGCACCGCCTCCTGCACGACGATCCCGAGCCGGAACCTCCTGCCGGTCACTCCGCACCTCGGGTTCCGAGTGCCCGCCGCGTGTCGAGGGGAACGCCTGCGTCAACCCCTGACTCGACCAGGAGCCCGGAGTCGATCCGCACGACGCGGTCGCAGGAGTCGGCGACGACGAGATCGTGGGTGGCGACGACGACGGCCGCACCCGACTCTGCGGCCGTCGCCAGAGCGGCCACCACGAGGGAGCGGGACACCGCGTCGAGTGCCGCGGTCGGCTCGTCGGCGAGGATGAGAGTGCTGCGCGCCGCCATGGCGCGGGCGACGGCGACTCGCTGGCGCTCCCCGCCGGAGAGCCGGTGCACCGTCTGATCGGCCAACGCCTCGACACCGAGTGCCGCCATCGCGGCGAGCGCGTCGGCTTCCGCGGCCCGACGCGAGGCGCCCGCCGACAGCGCACCGAGAGCCACGTTGTCGAGAGCCGTGCGCCGGGTGAGCACGGGTGTCGACTGGACGATCCACGCGGAGCCCGCCTTCGGCACGGTGCGCACCGCACCGCTGGACGGGCGGAGGTCGCCGGCCACCACGCCCAGCAGAGTCGATTTGCCCGCACCGGAGGGCCCGACGAGGGCGACCGTCTGCCCCGCGCCGATCGTCAGGGAGACGTCGCGCAGGACCGTCCGGCCGCCGAGGACGACGCCGACGTCGGCGAGGGTCACGAGCACGGCGCTCCTCCCGTCGCGGTGGAGACGAGCACTTCGTCGCCGTCGGCGAGCGGCCCCGAGACGGTGCTGCGACCGAGCGTGCTGGACGCCACGGTGACCGCGATGCGCTCGCTCGGCCCGTCGTCGCCACGGCGGACGAGGCAGGATGCTCCCGTCTCGTCGATGCCGACGGCGGCACCCGGGACGATCCACGTCCCGGGCACGGGTTCGGCGACCAGGACCGCGTCGATCCTGGAGCGTGCGGGGTCGATCATCCCGTCGAGGGCGTCCCAGCCGCTCACCTCGACACCGAGGCGGTCCGGCGCGAGCGGAAGCTCACGTCCGCCCACCTCCAGCCGCTCGCCTTCGCCTGCAGTGACGGCGGTCTGCACCGTGCCCTCGTCGCCCTCGCCCGCCTCGGAGGTGCCCACCGCGTCGAGCAGGGCGCTCGACAGTCGCGGACGGCTCGTGACGATCACCTCCCCCGCCGCGGGTGCGGGTGCTCCGACGTGGAGTGCCGACGCGGCGACGCGGACGTCGGGCAGTGGCAGGAAGACGACCCAGGCGGGATCGAACGACTCCACCGTGCCGGACTGCGGAACGCCCAGCTCCTTCGCCAGCGATCGCACGGAGGCCAGCGTCCGAGCCGTGAACTCGTCGGAGTCGGGAGCGACGAGCCCGCGCCGGGACAGCAGAGCGTTCAGCGACGCCACGTCGGAACCCTCGTCGTCCCGGTGCAGCTCCCGGCCGAAGGGACGCTCGGACGTCACCGCGATCCGATCGATGCCGCCCACGGTCGCCAGGACGTCCCCCTCGTGGAGGACCGTGCCGGACCCGACGTCCGTCGCTTCGACGAGCCCGCTCCAGGCCGGGGCGTAGAGCTCGACCACTGGTGCTCGCCCGACGACGACTCCGATCGTCCGTCGCGTCGGGACCGTGCTCGCCTGCACCGGAGCCCAGACGTCGACCGCCGGGGCGAGCGACGCGGCCCGAGTGGATTCGTTCAGCTTCAGGTATCCGGCGACGGGCAGCGCGACCCAGACGAGCAGCCCGAGCACGAGGAGGGCGCGGAGGACCGCGCGACCGGCGCCGATCAGCGGCCCCCGCACCACTCCCCGTGCCATCTCAGTACCCCACCGACAGCGAGGTCATCTCGGGGTAGAGGCGTGCCGCCTCGTCCAGGACGCAGGCCGTCACCTCGTCGTCCTCGCCCTCGCCGACCGAGTCGACGAAGTCCGCGACAGCGGTCTCCTCCCCCGAGACCGAGAGCCCCTTCTCGGTCAGGCAGTCCGCGGTCGCCTCCGCCAGAGGAGGATCCATGACCTGGGGCTGCGACAGCTCGTATGCCTGAGCGACGCTCGTCGAGTACGCGGCGTGGCACTCGTCGATGTCCGCGAGGGCGGCCGACTGCTCCCGCGTGCCGATGTCCGTCGTCGACTCGTACCGCACGCCGTCCACCGGGCTGACCTGCGGACCCTCGACGGTGAACCCCTTCGCGGCGAGGCAGTCGGCGTAGAGCACGAACGACGCGTCGTACTCCTCGAACGTCACGAGACCGTCCTCGAGGAACGCGGCCTGCTCCTCGTGACCCGCTTCGCGCTCCTGATCCGCGAGTGCCTCGATCTGCGCCGACGACAACGGCTCGTGGGAGGCGGACTCGTTCGCGGGCGCGCCCGAGCAGCCGGCGAGCACGAGCATCAGGAGGGCGCCCGCACCCGCGAGCGCAGGGACCGAGAGCCTCATCAGGTGTTCCGGACGTAGCCGCCGTTGATGGAGTGGTTGCCGTAGACGGTCGCCGACGCCGGCTTCGCGATCGTCACGGTGACCGAGGCCCAGTTGTACTGCCAGGTGCTCACCGCCGAGCCGGCGATGGCACGGGCTCCCGCGGACTTGTTGCCCCAGCAGTAGCCGTCGAACGAGGTGAACGCGACCGCGCGGCCACTGCTGGCGTAGCTCCGATAGGCGTAGTTGCCCGCGTTGCAGCCCTGTGCCGGGGTGACCCGCGTCTGCCCCGAGCCGGCGGCGTCGGCCGGTGCGGCGACGATCCCGGTGAGCAGGGCGGCGACGACCGCTCCCGTGGCTGCGATCCGTCGTGTGCGTAGGGACATGGTGCTCCTCCTCCGTGCGGAACCGCCGATCGGTTCCCGCGGAATGAGGATATGTCGGAATACCACCTCCGTATGCCATTCGGCGCGCGGCGAGGTGCAGCAGGAGTGGAGATCGACCCTGTGGAGGACCGGCTCGGGCATCGCCGTCGTTGCGCGGACCCGCTCCTTCGCAGCCCTGTCAGCACCCCCGGCTACGCTCGCGGCATGAGCATCCTCAGCCCCGACGGCCTCGAGTTCGTGACCGAGCGCCACCTGGCCACCCTCTCCACTCCCGGCCGCGGTGGGCGCCTGCACGTCGTCGCCGTCGGCTTCACCTACGAGGACGGCGTGGTGCGCGTGATCACCTCGCGCGAGAGCCAGAAGGTGCTGAACGTGCGCCGCGGAGGCACCGCCACCGTCGGCCAGGTCGACGGCATCCGCTGGCTCAGCCTCGGCGGCCCCGCCTCGATCGAGGAGGAGCCCGACGCCGTCGCGCACGCCGTCGACCTCTACTCGCTCCGCTACCGCGTGCCCCGCGAGAACCCCCTCCGGGTCGCGATCCGCATCGACGTCGACTTCGCACTCGGCTCCTCGGGCCTGCGAGCCGGGTAGCGCGCGTGCGCTCGACCGACGCGCTGCGGGCCGACGGCACCCTCTCGTCGCTGCGCACCCATCGCTACGTCCGCGTCTCGCTCTGCGCGGCCGTCCTGCTGCTCGGGGTCGCAGTGCTGTGGCACCTTGTAGCCGTCGGTCCCCTCCGCTCGATCAGCGCGGCGTACTACACGCCCGTCCGCTCCGTCTTCGTCGGTGCCCTGTTCGCGGTCGCGGTGGGCCTCGTCGTGCTCGCCGGGCGGAGTCTGCGGCGGTACCTCCTGCTGCTCGGCGGCATGACCGCGCCCCTGATCGCGCTGGTCCCCGTGCCGCTGCGGTCCGACGAGCTCGCGCGACTGACCGGCGCGGGCTGCCCGGAGGGCATCGTCCGGTGCCTGCCGCCGGGTGCGACCGACGAGATCGCCGCCGGGATGCTCGCCTACCTGGTCGTGGCCGGAGCGGTCCTCGTCGCCTCCACGGTGTTCCTCGCCCTCGATCGGGCACTCGACCGCGGCGCCCTCGTGAAGGTGGCGATCGCCGCCGCCCTCCTGGCCGCGCTGGCGGTGTGCGCCACGACCCCCGTGTTCGCCGCCGTCGCCCACTACGCCGCCGCCGCGGTCTTCTTCCTCCTGATGGCGGCGGTCGCCGCCGTGCACGCGCACGCTGTGCGGTCGGAAGGCGTCCTCGGCCCGGGCACGCCGCGGGGCTACTCGATCGTCTACGCCGTGCTCGCAGCTCTTCTCGCCGGGATCGATCTCGCCCTGGTCGCGCTGGTCGCGAGCGGAACCGGGGAGGCGCTGCTCGGCAAGCAGTGGCTCCTGCTGGTCGAGGCCGCCGCCCTCGCCCTCTTCACCGCGTTCTGGGTGCTCCAGACGGTCGAGAACTGGGACGACCCGGATCCGTCGCTCCGCTGATACCGACGGAATCCGAACGCTAAGCGCCTGGAACACGGAAGGCCCGCTCTCTCGAGCGGGCCTTCTGCAGTACCGGTGGATCCGAGGGGATTCGAACCCCTGACCTCTTCATTGCGAACGAAGCGCGCTACCAACTGCGCCACGGACCCGTGCCTTTCGAGCCGTCACCGGCCCGAACAACTCGTCCACACTAGCACGCCGTGAAGCGGGCTCCGAATCGACGAGCGGAGCCGTCAGGCTCCCCGTCGGCGCTGCAGAGCGCGGTCGAGGTCGATGGCGTCGACGCCGTCCACGACGCCCATCGACGCGAAGCGCGAGGTGGGGCGAGGGGCCTCCGGAGCCGGCGCGGGAGCGGTGGCGCGGGGGGTGCGGATCGGGGCGACCTCGGGAGCGGCGGCGGCGGCGCGCTGCGCCAGCTCCGCCTCCGCTGCTGCGGCGCGCAGGCGCTCGACGGCGTCGATGGACGCCATGGCGCTCGCGGCCACGGTGCCCCGCGAGAGGTACAGCGGCTTCGGGAGCGGCTTGGGCGTCCAGCTCGCCGCCTCCTCCGCGACGGCCGACTCCTCCTCCGCGGGCGCGTCCTGCGCGAGCTCGGCCTCGAAGACCTCGGCGGGGCGACGCGAGACGGGGACCGACGTCGACGCCTCCGCGGCGGGAGCCGCCGCACGACGGCGCCCGGGAGCCAGCACCAGCAGTGTCGCGACTCCTGCGACGAGGAGCAGTGCGCCGAGCGAGGGCACCACCGCGGTGCCGCCGAACGGCAGCATCACGAGCCCGACCAGGCCGGCGACCATTCCGACCAGGACCGCCGCCGCCGCACCCTGACGCCAACGCAGCACACCCGGCTCCGTGCGAGTGCTCTGCTCCGTGGTCGCGGATGCTCGTCGCAGCGCCTCGCGCGCCGCCTTCTCCGCCTGTGCCAGCTCCATCGCCTGTGCCTTCTCTTCGGCTCGTCGTCGTGTCTCGGTGGCCCGGAGGGTGCGCTGCTGCAGCGCGACCTCGCGGGCCGTCGCCTCCGCACGCACGTGCTCGGGCACCTCCGCGGTCTCGGCGAGGATCCGCAGCGTCTGCTGCAGCCTCACCGCGTTGCGCTCGGTCGCGTTGTACGACCGTCGGCGCATCCACGTGGGGATCAGGTAGGCGACCCACAGAACGGCGGCGAGCGCCCAGACGACGCCACCACCCAGCCAGTCGCTACTCATGCGACCCACGCTAGGAGTCGGAGGGTGTCCCGTCCGTCATTACGGGTAGGTGTGTCCGCGCGGATCGCCGAGAAGGCGGCTCCCCGTCCGGGGGATCCCCGCGCCGTCCGGCGGTCCGGAGAGACCCGAACGGTGCGACGCGCGCTGGTCGGCCTCGCTCGGAGTGCCCACGTCGTGCGGCACCTGGCCGTCGAGGTAGCGGCGCAGGACGCCGCGCGGCACTTCCTCCGCCACGAGGGCGAAGCAGAAGTGGTCGCGCCAGTCGCCGTTGATGTGGATGAACCGGCGCCGGAGGCCCTCGTAGCGGTAGCCGAGCTTCTCGACCACGCGCAGGCTCGGGCGGTTCTCGGGTCGGATGCAGATCTCCATCCGGTGCAGACCCAGATCGAGGAACGCGTGGTCGGTGGCGAGGGCGACGGCGATCGGAGTGATGCTGCGGCCGGCGAACCGCTCGGCCACCCAGTAGCCGATCGATCCCGACGAGAGCGAGCCGTAGCCGATGTTCGAGATGTTCAACTGCCCGGCGAGCTCGCCGTCCCACTCGATCAGGAACGGGACCCCTCCCCCGGCGCGGGCGTTCTGCTGCAGCGAGCGGATGCTCGCACGCACGTCGAACGCTGCGCCGCCGCGGGGATCGGACGCCTCCCACTGCCGCAGCCAGGCCCGGTTGGCGATCAGCTCGCGCTCGAGCGGGCGGGCGTCGCGGACCCGGATCGGGCGGATGGTGACTCGACCCTCGGAGAGCGTCGGGACTGGCAGCGGCATGTCCCGACTGTACTGCGCGATCCGAGGGGCGGAGAGGGGTGGACCGGAGCGGTCGGAAGGCTCACCGGGCCCGCGGATCCGGCCCGCACGCACGGGATCCCCCGCCGGAGCAGGGGATCCCGTCGGTGCTGCGCGAGGCGCGACCTCGTCGTCAGAGCGTGCTGACGAAGTCCTTCAGCCACGGCTTGAGGTCCTCGCCCAGGTCGGGACGGTCGGACGCGAGCTGCACGATCGCCTTGATGTAGTCGAGCTTGTCGCCCGTGTCGTAGCGGCGTCCGCGGAACACGACGCCGTAGACGCCGCCGAACTCGGCCGGGTCCTGCGCCATGCGCTCGAGAGCGTCGGTCAGCTGGATCTCGCCGCCCTTGCCGGGCTGGGTCTCCTCGAGCACGCCGAACACGTCCGGCTTGAGGACGTAGCGGCCGATGATCGCGAGGTTGGAGGGCGCGTCCTCCTTGGAGGGCTTCTCGACGAGACCGGTGATGCGCACCACGTCGTCCTCGTCGGTGGCCTCGACCGCGGCGCAGCCGTACAGGTGGATCTGGTCGGGATCGACCTCGAGCAGTGCCACGACGGTCGTGTCGCGCTGCTCGGCGACGTCGATCATGCGGGTCAGGAGGGGGTCGCGGGCGTCGATGAGATCGTCGCCCAGGAGGACGGCGAAGGGCTCGTCACCCACGTGGCGCTGCGCGCGGGAGACGGCGTGGCCGAGGCCCTTCGGCTCGCCCTGGCGGACGAAGTGCACGTCGGCCAGGTCGCTCGCGTACTTGACGTGGGCCAGCTTGGCGTCGTCGGCCTTCTTGCTGAGGTTGAGCTCGAGCTCGGGGACCGAGTCGAAGTGGTTGGCGAGCGCGTTCTTGTTGCGCCCGATGATGACGAGGACGTCCTGGAGACCGGCGTCCGCCGCTTCCTCCACCACGTACTGGATCGCCGGCTTGTCGACGACCGGCAGCATCTCCTTGGGGATGGCCTTGGTCGCCGGCAGGAAGCGGGTGCCGAGACCGGCGGCAGGGATGACGGCTTTGCGGATACGAGTGCCCATGGGGCGTCACTATAGCGGCGGTGATGGTCGCGGATGTTTCGCGGAGAGCCGGGGAGCAGGCGGTCGGCCCCTGTTCTGGGTCACCCCCGGATGAGCGGCACTCAGCGCGCCCCACCACCGCCGATCCCGCCGGTCACCCCCGATCTAGACTGAGCGCATGCCAGCCGACACCACTCACGAGAAGCGGGCGCTGCGCGCCGAGCTGCGCGAGCGCCGACGCACGCAGACGACCACCTCTCGCGAGCAGGCCACGGCCCGCATCACGGAACACCTCATCGACCTGGTCACCCGTCACGGGGCCGGGTCGATCGCGTGCTACCTGTCGGCGCCCGACGAGCCGAGCACCCGCCCGTTCCTCGGCTGGGCCGAGAGCCACGGCATCCGGGTCCTCTTCCCCATCTCCCGCCAGGACGGGCTGCTCGACTGGGCCGTCGGCGACGGGCACACCGAGACGCAGGGCCTGTTCGGGATGCCGGAGCCGGTCGGCGCCCTCCTCGGACCGATCGCGATCAACGACGTCGACCTGATCATCGTCCCCGCCGCCTCCGTCGACCGGACCGGCATGCGGATGGGCTGGGGCCGCGGCTACTTCGACAAGACCCTCGGCTCGATGGAGAAGTGCCCGCCGGTCTACGCGGTCGTCTTCGACAGCGAGCTCGTCGACCATGTGCCCAGCGAGGTGCACGACCAGGCCGTCGACGGCGTCGTGACGCCCTCCGGCGTCCTCGACATCGCGCGCTGAGCGCACTCCTCCTCCTCCCCCTCCTCACTCCCCCTTCGCTTCAGGAGCACCAGTGCCCACCTACTCCTACCGCTGCACGCAGTGCGGCAACGCCTTCGACATCCAGCAGAAGTTCACGGACGACACGCTGACGGAGTGCCCCAGCTGCCAGGGCGCGCTGCGCAAGGTCTTCAGCGCGGTCGGCGTGACCTTCAACGGGTCCGGGTTCTACCGCACGGACTCGCGCTCGTCCGGAGCGAAGGGGTCGTCGTCGGGGTCGGACTCGTCGTCGTCGGGGGGCTCGACGCCGGCGCCGGCGTCCACGGGCGGGTCGTCGTCGGGAGGCTCCTCGTCGGGAGGGTCGTCGTCGTCGTCGGGTTCCTCGGGATCCTCGTCCTCGGGCTCCTCCTCCGGATCCTCCTCCTCCTCCGGGTCGTCGTCCTCAGGGAGCTGACCTCGGCGTCTCGCACTCGGCGACACACCTCCGCGCACGACCCTCCGCCCGCCGGCAGAAACGGAACAGACCATGATCAACGGCTTCAAGGAGTTCATCCTCCGCGGCAACGTCATCGACCTGGCTGTCGCCGTGGTCATCGGCGCGGCGTTCACCACCATCGTCAACGCGATCGTGACGGGCATCTTCAACCCGCTCATCGGAGTGATCTTCGACGCGTCGTCGCTGCAGGCGCTCGGTTGGACGATCCGCGAGGGCGTCGGCGGCGAGGACGACACGGTCATCGCCTACGGAGCCGTCCTCTCGGCCCTCATCCAGTTCGTGATCGTCGCGTTCGTGCTGTACTTCGCCTTCGTCCTGCCGATCAACCACCTCAAGAACGCGGCGTTCAAGAAGAAGATGGACGACGCTCCCGCTGCCGAGGACAAGGCGCCGACCGAGCTCGAGCTCCTCGCTGACATCCGCGACCTGCTCGCCAACGGCGGCACCGCCACGACCGCCAACTCGGGCAAGCACGTCGACTGAGTTCTTCTGTTCTTCCTCGCCGGCGGCGAGGAAGAACCGCGGTCGGCTTCCCGAGGTGGGCGCGTTCCGCAGAGCGTTGTGCGGACGGTGCGTCCGAAACGCTCGCACGCGTTTCGGACGACACCTGCACCCTGCGGAGGTCGCCCTCCGGAGGCTTTTCTGTGGCAGCGCGCTGGTCGAGCAGCCAGAGTAACGACACCACCTGTCCTCGCGCGTGCAGATCCCGACACGGCCGCGGAGGGTGCCGCTCGATGGACAGGCGGCGCCGGACGTCGACGCACGGCTCAGTAGTGGGGCGGGACGTCCTGGCGGAGGCGGAAGTCGTTCGGGCCGGTGTCGGGCCGGAGAGGCGGCACCTCGGGGTCGGGCACGGGGGCGTCGTGCGGCGACGGGTCCGTGCCGGGCTTCGCGGGCAGGGTCGCCCGCCGACCGCCGCGCGAGCGCCGGAGCGGGCGATCGGCTCCGGCGGGTGCGGCGGTCGGCGGGTCCTCGGTCACGCGTCGTCGCGCGGCTGGATCTCGATCGGCTGGGTCTCGCTCGACACGGGCGCCGGCGCCGCCGTCGCGACGACCGCGGGAGCCGGCGTCTCGGGCTCGGGTGCCGGAGCCTCGTCGGCCGGACCCCCGATCAGCCCCGCGACCCGCGCGGCCACGGCCTCGGGGTCGGCGAACAGCTCGAAGTTGTGCACGCGCAGGTAGTGCCAGCCGAGACGGCGCAGCAGCTCCGGACGCAGCCGCAGCGAGACCCGGAGGCTCTGCGTGCTGACGTCGCGGTCGGTCTCGACCACGACGGCCCGCGTCCCGTGCGCGGCCACCAGCGCCAGCTTGCCCTTGTGCCCGATGTTCACCCTCAGGCCGCGACGCTCGAGGCGTGCGGCCAGGTCGACCAGCATCGGCTCGGAGTAGTCGTCGCGGTCGCTCGGCTGGACGCGGTCCTCCGCCTCCTGCAGCACCTGCGCGAGCGCCACCATGCCGTGCCGCATCCGCGACTCGTCGATGTCGCCGGGCCGGAAGCACGAGACGATGTCCATCGAGCGACGGGCCCTGGTCATGCCGACCGCGAGCAGCCGCTCGCCGCCCGCCTCGGCCAGCGCGCCGAAGTTCGACAGCAGCCGTCCGTGCGGAGTGCGGCCGTACCCGATCGAGAAGATGACCCGGTCGCGGCTCTGCGCGACCGACTGCTCGAGGGTCACGACGGTGAACGGCTCGGGCCGGTCGCCGAGGATGAAGTCGTTCAGATCGGTGCGCTTGGCGAACGCCGTGAGCACGGCCTGCTGCACGCGCACGGCGTGACGCGGGCTCGCGGTGATCACCATGAGCGACTCACGCGGGCGGATGACCGCGTGCTCGAGGACCAGCTCGACGACCTTCGCGACCTCGGCGTCGACGGACTCGACCGCTCCGGAGTCGTTCTCGGGCATGCCGTGACCGCTCGCGATGTAGTGGAAGCGGAGCGAGTCGTGGCCGAGGAAGGATCCGGCCCAGGGCAGGGAGTCGATCCGGCCGCCGTAGAAGCGGCGGTTGACCAGCTCGGCGAGGTCCTCGCCGCCGGCCCGGTAGCTCCGGGTCAGCGTGACCGTGTTGAGCAGCTCGCCCAGTCGCGCGAGCGCCGACTGCGCGTGCAGGGCCTCGACGTCGGTGCGGGTCGCGGTGCTGCCGAACTCGACCGACTCGTCGACGCGCAGGCCGAACGGAGTGGGCGTCTGCGTCACCGGATCGCCGAACGCGACGACCTGCTTCGCGCGGCGGATCGCTCCGACGTTCTCGGCGAGGGTCGTGGCACCGGCGTCGACGAGGAAGACCGTGTCGAACGTGGTCTCGGTGCCGATGCGGTGCACCTCGTAGGGCGACACGAGCCACGCCGGAGCGAGCACGCGCGACAGGTGCGGAGCCGCCTTCTGCAGCTCCTGCGGAGTCGTCGCCGCCTCGGTGCGCAGCAGCGCGCGCAGGGCGTCGCGCTCCTGCGGCCAGTCGACGAGGCCGATCTTCCAGGTCTCGGACAGCTTCCAGGCCAGCAGCTCGGCGCTGGAGGCGGCGTGCGCCTCGTCGACGAGCTTGAAGTCGGCCTCGAGGCGGTCGAGAACGGAGGTGTTCCCGCCGAGCAGCGCGCGCTCGTCGGTCAGCATGATCTCGAGGGCCGAGCGCCACCAGGCGAGGTCGAGCTCGATCGCGACCAGCTCGGCGGGCACGTGGCGGCGCGAGAGGTCGGCGAGCAGCGGATCCAGGCCCCACTCGCGCAGCGTCGAGAGCAGCGTGGTGCGCTCCTGCAGGTTGGCCAGGACCTCGCTGTCCTCGGCGAGCCCGGAGACCATCGAGGCGAGCTCGGCCAGCGGGAGCGAGGCGAGCTGGACGTTGGTGCCGCGGCGGCCGAGCGGCTCGTCGAGCCGGCCCAGGTCGTCGGCGACCTGCTGGTACGCGACCTGCACGTCGGCGACTCCGACGGGCACCTCGGGCACCGTGCCGGCGACGGCGTAGCGCTGCCAGAGGGTGCGCTGCTGCTGCACGCGGCGCAGCGAGGCGTTGAGATCGGTGACGTGCGCGCCGGGCCGCATGTACTCGCGGGCGAGCTTCTTCAGGCGGCGTCGGTTCGTCGAGGACATCTCGGCGGCGTCCCGACGCGGCGAGGTCGCCACGATGAGGTCCTGGATCGACCGGTCGAAGACGGCCGGCTGGAACTTGTCGAGGGTCTCGCGGACGTCCTGGAGCAGGCGCAGGTAGATGCCGAGCTCGGCGACCGACTCGAACGGGCGCATCCGGGTCTGGCCGATGACGTCCTGGGCGCGGTCGAGCAGTCGCGGCAGGTCGCGCAGGTGCAGGCGCTTGGCGAGCTCGTGCGCCGCCTCCGCCTCGCTGGTCGAATCGAAGTGCGCGCCGTACCACGGCGAGTCGCCCGGACCGTAGCGGAACTCCCCCAGCCGGGCCGACTCGATCAGCATGCGCGTGGCCTCGGGGCGGCTGTGCGCGAGCGCGGTCACGGCACGGCGCTCGAGGCGCGCGGTGGTCGACGGAGGAGTGCGCAGCTGCGACAGGCGCGCGAGCTCCTCGAGGGCCTGCAGCGCCGAGACGCCGAAGCTGTCGTCGCGACGCGAGAGGGCGCCGCGGTAGTCGAGGAGCACCTTGCGCAGGCGCAGCAGGGCGTCGTCGATCTCGCTCACGGAGGGGCGCGCGGCCTTCTCGTTGCGGCCGATCGACTGGATGAGGTCGCGGCGCAGCGTGCGCGGGCCCACGGCGATGCCGCCGAGGCCGGCCGAGACGAGCCGCTGGTGGATGCTGTCGAGGCTCGAGCGGCGGGCGCCCACCACGAGCACCCGCTTGTGCTGCGCGGCGAGGGCGCCGATCGCGTTGACGATCGTCTGGGTGCCGCCGGTGCCCGGCAGAGTCTTGACGACGAGGGAGTTGCCGGCCGCGATGTTCGCGATGACCTGCTCCTGCTCGGCATCGGCGTCGAGCAGGAGGTTGTCGGTCGCGGGCGGGCGCTCGTCCTGCGGGATGATCGAGGCGACCTTCTGCGACTGCTGGAGCGAGCGCTTGGCAGCGGGGTTGCCCGCGACCGCGTCCAGCACCGGGTGCTCGAGCATCCGGGCGTCGCGGAGCATGTCGCCCGCGACGTCGGCGAAGCTCGAGACCACGAGGCGGGGGTGCACGGCGAACCAGGGCAGGTGCGACGTCAGTCCGCGGAGCTGGTCGATGACCGGCTGCGGCTTGAAGACGCCGCTCTGCACGGCGAGCTCGACGAACTGCGCGGGATCGACGGTGATCCCGAACTGCTGCTTGAGGGCGCGCGCGAGCTGCGGGTTGAAGAACGGTTGACCCTTGAGCTTGAGCTCGAAGTCGCGGCCGTAGCGCCGGATCGCGAGCGGACGCAGCAGGACGGGAGCGGTGAACTCGGTCTCGCCCGCGCGCCACTGCGCCAGCCCGATCGCGAGGTGGACGCCCTCGATGCCGCGGACCGAGCGCAGCTCGATGCCCTTGTCGGTGATCGCCGCGGCCGCGTTCTTCGCGGTCCGCAGGGCGAGCTCGTCGCGGATGAGCGAGGAGAGGAGGGTCGTCTTGCCGGAGATGAAGGGAGGGAGGCCGCCCGGATGGGTGGTCGACAGCTCGATCCGCGTCCGGGGCGAGTCGACGAAGTGCAGGAGCGGCGACGGGCCGCCCACCTTCGCCAGCTCGTCACGCCACGACTGCCACACCGGATCCGCGACGTTGCCGCTGCGGTAGCCCGCCTCACCACTGGTCACCTGTCCGGGGGACGTGGTGGTGGAGGAGAGCTGGAGAGCGGACGCCTCCCGCGGGTCACCGGATTCGGGTGAGGTCGCCACCGGTCCGGCTCCTGGGAAATCGTCGACACGTTGCACACGGACACCCTAAACCGGGCACATGCGAAAGCCTGTAGCGACGCGGAGGACGCCCGGACGGGGGCGGCGGATCGAACGGGAGCCGTCTCAGAGCGCCCAGGAGCCGAGCGGCGGGACGGTCTCGACGCTCCGGCGATCAGCGGAGACGCGCACGCGACTGCCCGAACGATCGTGCCCGCCGACGCACGCGACGACCGTCATCACGAGCTCGGCGTGATCACGGGTGAGGTAGCCGAGGGCGGCGCGCAGGTCGATCGGGAGCCCGGTCGCCAGCGACAGCGCGATGCGGGCGACGGCCTCCTCAGAGAGATCCAGCGCGTGCACGTGACGCTCGAGCGCGGCGAAGTCGATCGACCGGTGCCCGCCGGAGCGGGTGCGCAGGACCCAGGGACGGGCGGAGTCGGCGCATCCTGCGCGGGCGAGGAGCTCCTCCGCGAGCCGCACGGCGGGACCGGCGGGCAGCCGGCTCACGACGAGGCCCGCGTGCGGCGTCGACGGACGGAGCGGACGACGACCGGCACGGCCGCGACGACGATGCACAGCGCCCCCGCGATCGCCGGGGTGAGCCAGCCGAGCGCGCTGACGCTCTCGACCGACGCGCCGAGGTACTGCCACTCGGCGAGGGCGTGGACGAAGAGGGAGAAGAAGCCCAGGGCCACGCCGGTCAGAGCGGCGACGAGGTCGGCTGGGCGGACGACGCCGCGGCGCCCGGGCGCCGGTGGGGTGTCGCTCGGAGGAGTCCCGGTCGAGAGGGTGTCGACGAGGCCGGTGAGGGTGGGGTCGGGCATCCACCGATCACAGCAGCCCCGGCGGTACCGCGACATCGTCCTCGAGCATGATGTCGCGGTCCGAGAGGCTGGTCGTGCGGGCCGGTCAGGCCGGAGCCGGACGCGATCCGAGCGGGGACTGGAAGCGGAGGAGGTAGCCGTCGGGGTCGACGACCAGCAGCTGGCGGACGCCGGCAGCCCGCTCCCCCGTCCGGTACCAGCGCGTCTCGGGCTCGAGGAAGAGCGCGACGCCCGCCTCCCGGAGCGCCACCGCCACGGCGTCGGCGTCGTCGACGCGGATCTGCAGGTTCAGGCCGCGACCGAGCGGACGCTCGAGCGCGCCCGTGATCCAGTCACGCCCCGCGCCGATGCGGTCGAGCATGACGTGGGAGCCGCCGCGGACGAGGTAGGCGAACCCCTCCTCGGGGCGGGAGTAGCGGACGGAGAAGCCGCAGGGGCCGCACCAGAAGGCCAGGCTGCGCTCGAGATCCCCGACCAGCAGCTCGGGCACGAGGTCGGGGTCGTCGGAGCTCACCGGCACAGGGTGCCACAGCACCGGGCGGGCACCCCTCCTCAGTAGGGTGAGGTGATGACCGAGCCGCGATCCTCCGACGAGTGGCCGCTGCGGCAGGCGCCGCCCGCGTTCCCCCTCTCGGCCCTGCTGGTGGTGCCGATCACGATGGCGGTCGCCGGGACCCTCGGGGTGCTCGCGATCTCCCAGCTGGGGTTCGTCCCCGTGCAGATCCTCGTCGTCGGCGGCCTGCCGTATGCGGTCCTGGCGCTCCTCGTGTCCGCCGCCCTGCGGATCCGCGTGCTCCGCCGACCGATCGACGAGCAGGCCGACGACCTCTTCGCGACCGGCCGGAGCCCCGCTCAGCGGATCACCTTCGCCGTCGCCGTCTGGCTGCTCGTGCTCTGGCTCGTCTGGGCCGCGCTCTGGGTGGCGACCGCCGAGGGGGCGTTCCTCCTGCTGGGCGGTCCGCTGGTCGTCGGAGCTGTGATCTCGATCGCGGCGAACGCCCGCCTGCTCTACTCGCCGCGGGTCGCGCTGGCCGAGGTGGAGGCGGTGCGCGCCCACGCACCGGGTCGGGGCGCGATCCTCGCCAACTGGGTGCTGGCTCCCGTCTCGTGGTTCGCCTTCGCGATCCCCGCGACCGTGCTCGTCAGCGACGGCGTCCTGTTCTGACGGCGGCCCGCGTCGCGGGCGCGTGCTCCGGCAGCCCGTTCTCGCGGCGAAAGCGCGCGGCGGCCAGGGTCGACTTCCCGCTGGTGGTCGGGCCGATCACGCAGATCCGCTCGCCCAGATCGTCGAGGGCGGGCGGGAGCGTCAGCGCGCCTCCTCCGGCGTCTTCGTGCGACCGGGGAGCAGCAGCAGCCCCGAGACGCCGACGACGATGAGCAGGATCGCGACGACCGTGACGAAGGACGTCAGCGCGAGCACCGGCATGATGATCGTCAGGATCCCGGCGATCACCGAGGCGATCCCCGCCGCGATCGGCAGCCAGGCCGGGCCGGACACTGTGCGGCCGCTCGTGATGCTCGAGACGCCGTCGAGGATCCAGCCGAGGCCGATCACGAGGCCCAGCACGGTGAGGGACTCGAACGGGTTCGAGAGGCACAGGATGCCGGTCACGAGGATGAGGGCGCCGAGCAGGCCCGCGAGCCACCGCACGCGCGCCTCCAGGCGGGAGGCGGTGAAGGCGAGGAGGAGGCGGAAGACGCCCGCTGCGATCAGGTGGATGCCGAAGACGATCGCGACCGTCAGCAGGGTCGGCCCCGGGATGAGCACAGCGATCACTCCGAGCACGATCGCGATCAGCGAGACGCCGATGATCCAGCTCCGCTCGACGGCGGTGCGGGACAGGGCGGGAGCGGCGTTCTCGGACATGGTGTTCCTTCGCATCGGGAGTGGACGCCTCGAACGCTAGGGCACGTCCGCCGCGCCGCGCACCGCCTTGCGCCCGCGCCGCTCGCCTGTCAGAGGCGCAGACGGCGCAGCAGCTGCGCGTTGAGCGCGACGATCACGGTGCTCGCGCTCATCAGCAGGGCGCCGACCTCCATCGGCAGCACGAAGCCGATCGGAGCGAGCACTCCCGCCGCCAGCGGCACGGCCGCCAGGTTGTAGCCGGCGCCCCAGGCGAGGTTCTGCCGCATCTTCGCGGCGGAGGCACGCGAGAGCGTGAGGATCCGCACCACTCCCCGCAGGTCGTCGGAGGCGAGGACCAGACCGGCCGAGGCGATCGCCACGTCCGTCCCCGCGCCGATCGCGATGCCGACATCGGCTCCGGCGAGCGCGGGGGCGTCGTTCACGCCGTCCCCGACCATCGCAACGCGCCGGCCGTCGGCCCGCAGCCGCGCGACGACGTCGCTCTTGCCGCCGGGCAGGACGCCCGCGACGACCTCGTCGATGGCGAGCTCGGCGGCGACCCGTCGGGCGACGGGCTCGGCATCGCCGGTGACCAGGGCCACGCGCACGCCCTCGCGGCGCAGCGCCGCCACCGCCTCCGCGGACTCCGGGCGCACCGCGTCCTCGAGCACGACGACGCCGAGGACGGCGTCCTCGCGCAGGACGTGCAGCACGGTCGCGCCGCGCTCCGCTGCTCCGGCGCTCTCGGGAAGCGGGGCGAGGCCGCGCTCGGCGAGGAGCGCGGGGCCGCCGACGGCGATCCGGGCGCCGTCGACGACGGCCTCCACTCCGATGCCCCCTCGCGTGAGGAAGCCCTCGGCGCGCCGCTCCGACCCGCCCGCCGCGCGGACGATCGCCGCGGCCAGCGGGTGCTCGCTCTCGTGCTCGACGGCGGCGGCGAGGGCGAGCGACTCCGGGGCGCCGAGCACGTCGACGACCTCGGGACGACCCAGGGTCAGGGTGCCCGTCTTGTCGAAGAGCACGGTGTCGACGGTGCGCATCGCCTCGAGCGCGGCGCGATCGGTCACCAGGATGCCGGCGCGGGCGGCCTTCTCGGTCGCGATCGACACGACGAGCGGGATCGCGAGACCCAGCGCGTGCGGGCACGCGATGACGAGGACGCTGACGGTGCGCACGAGAGCCGTGTCGGGCATCCCGAGCGCGACCCAGACCACGGCGGTGACGACGGCGGCGCCGAGCGCGAACCAGAAGAGCAGCGCGGCGAAGCGGTCGGCGAGCCTCTGCGCGCGCGACGAGGAGGACTGAGCCTGCGCGACCAGGCGGCGGATGCCGGCGAGCGCGGTGTCGTCGCCGGTCGCATCGACGCGGAGGCGCAGGCGGGCGTCGGTCGCGACGCTGCCCGCGACGAGGCGGTCGCCGACCGTGCGCGCCACGGTGCGCGACTCCCCCGTCAGCACCGACTCGTCGATCTCGGCGGACCCCTCGAGGATCTCGCCGTCGGCCGGGACGCGGGCTCCGGGCCGGACGAGGACGACGTCGCCGACCGCGAGGCCCTCGGGCCGGATCCGCTCGACGCCGTCGGGCGTCTCGCGCTCGGCCTCGTCGGGCAGGAGAGCGGCGAGCGAGTCGAGGGCGCTGGAGGCCTGCGCGAGCGAGCGCATCTCGATCCAGTGGCCCAGCAGCATGATCACGATCAGGAGCGCGAGCTCCCACCAGAAGTCGAGGCTGTGCGGCAGCAGTCCGGTGCTCGCGCCGAGCGACGACACGAAGGCGACGGTGATCGCGAGGGCGATCAGCAGCATCATGCCGGGGGTGCGGGAGCGGATCTCGTCGAGCGCGCCCGTGAGGAACGGGCGGCCGCCGAGGACGAAGAGCACCGTGCCGAGCACGGGCGGGACCCACGCGATCCAGGAGGCGGAGGGGAGCCGGTAGCCGACGAGGTCGGCGAACATCGGGCTCAGCAGCACCGTGGGCACGGCGAGGACCAGCATCGACCAGAAGAGGCGGCGGAACATCGCGACGTGGCAGGCGTGGCCGTTTCCTCCGTGGCCGGAGTGGCCGTCGTGGTCCTGCTCTCCGCGGTCGGAGTGCCCTTCATGTCCGGAGTGGTCCTGCTCTCCGTGCCCGGCGAGGCTCTGAGCGTCGTCTCCTCGGTCGCGCTCGTGCTCGACCGCGGCAGCCTTCTCGTGCGTCATGCGCTTCTCCTTCCAATACCCCCTGGGGGTATCAACGGAGGGAGGCGCGGTCTATTCCCGGTCCGCCGATGCGGGCCGCTGCCGCAGCAACGGGCCGACCCGAGCTCAGTGCTTCGGCGACGACCCCGCCGCGCGGTGACGGCGGATGCTGCGGACGACGAGCAGCAGCACCAGGACCCCGATCGCGCCGTAGATGATCGCGTCGAGCACCCCCGCGTACTGGTCGACGAGCTCGTACTGCGTGCCGAGTGCGGCACCCAGGCCGATCAGCAGGCCGTTCCAGACGCCAGAGCCCAGGATCGTGAGGGCCGAGAACAGCAGGAGGTTCATCCGCTCGGCACCCGCCGGGAGCGAGATCAGGCTGCGCACGCCCGGGATCAGCCGGCCGAACAGCACCGCCCAGGTGCCGTGACGGCGGAACCAGCCGACCGCCTTCTCGAAGTCCTCGCGGTCGACCAGCGGCAGCTTCGAGAGCAGGCGGATCGAGCGCTCGGTGCCGATCCGGTAGCCGAGCCAGTAGAGGACGAGCCCGCCCAGGTACGCGCCGAGGGTCGCGGTGATCACGACGAGCACGAGGTTCATCCGGCCCTGCTGGGCGAGGAAGCCCGCCAGCGGCAGCACCAGCTCGCTCGGGATCGGCGGGAACACCGTCTCGATGAGCGTCAGCAGTCCGACGCCCACCTCGCCGAGCGCGGCGATCACCCGCGCAGCGACGCCGACGAGCCCGGAGAGCTGGTCGATGCTGTCGGAGGAGGTGGAGGCCGTAGAGGCAGGGGCGAGGGCGAGGGTCGCGATCGTCATGACTGAGAAGCTACTCAGTGCCCGAGCGCTCCACCTGGGAATCCGACGGCGTGGTCGATCCGGGCGGTCAGGGAGCGCCGGTGAGGACGACCTCTCCGGACTCCTGCAGGCGGACCTCGACCGAGGCGATGTCGGCGAGCGGCAGGCCGGTCGCGAGGGTCGGGTGCATCGAGCTGCCGGGCGTGCTCGTCCACGATCCGATCGGCTCGGAGCCGCCCGAGGTATCGGTCACGTACATCACGTACCCGACCGATCGCGCACCGGGCGAGGACCCCTCGGCGCTCTCGCCCCAGCTGCAGTCCATGTCGATCCGCGTGCCCCAGTCCTCGGCGACGAACTCGACGGTCGCCTCCACGGGCACTCCCGGCTCGCTCGCGAGCGAGACCGTGTAGCCCGTGGTGTCGACGGTCGCGGCGGTCTCGCCGACGACCATCGGCAGCGCGATCGCGGCGGCGGCCGAGACTCCGGCGGCCGCGAGCACGAGGCCCGCGACCCGCACGCGCGTGCGGCGCCGGACGGAGTCGGTGGCCGCGGCGAGCCGGGACAGGAGCGCGGGCGGCGCGGTCTCGGCGGGCTGCTCCCGAGGGGTCTCGAGCAAGCGCAGCGCCTCCTCGGCCGGCAGGTGCGCGAGGAGACCGGGCAGCGGCACGAACTCGCCGAGGCCCTCCCGGCACGCGGGGCAGGCTCGGAGGTGCTGCTCGTAGGCGCGGCGGTCGGCGCTCGACAGCGATCCGAGCAGGTAGGCGGCGTCCCAGTCCCGGAAGGCGTCGCCCTCGGGTGCGTCGTCACGCGGATCGGTGCTCACAGCTCGGTCACTCCTCTCTCCTGCAGTGCGAGCTTGAGCGCCCGCATGCCGTAGTGCATCCGCGACTTCACGGTGCCGGGCGCGATGCCCAGCAGGTCGGCGATCTCGGCGACGGACCGGCCGCCGTAGTACGCGTGCACGATCACCGTGCGGTGCTCGAGGCTGATGCCGCTGAGCGCGTCCGAGAGCAGCCACGCGTCGAGCACCTGGTCGGTGCGGTCGGCCGACGAGCGCTCCGGCACCTCGTCGGTGCCGATCTCGCGGGCGTAGCGGGCGCTGCGACGGTCGTCGATCACGAGGTTGCGGGCGACGGTGTAGAGCCACGAGCGCGCCGCGGCCTCGCCCTGAGCGAGGATCGCGGGGTTCTTCCACGCGCGCAGCAGCGCCTCCTGCACCACGTCCTCCGCCATCTGGCGGTCGCCGGTGAGCCGGAGGACGAACCTCCACAGCGCCGCCGAGTGCTCGTCGTGCAGTGCACGCAGCAGCTCGGCCTGATCCTCGGACATGCACCACCTCTGACCCGTCCAACGTAACGGCGGCCCGTCCGGTTCATCCACGCCCCGGTTCGCGCCGACGGCCGCACTCTGGTACTCCGGGTACGGTGACCTTCCCCGACGCCGCCGATGCGGCCCGCGTGCGCGTGTTCCTGCGCGAGAACCGCGAGCAGATCCTCGCCGACGTCCGCCACCTCGTGATGATCGAGAGCCCGAGCGACTCGCTCGAGGCCCTCGGCGAGCTGCACGCCTACCTCGTGCACTGGGTCGGCGAGCGCCTCGGCCACGCCGCCGAGATCGAGCACCAGCGCGAGCAGGACGCTCCGCGCGCCTCGAGCTGGACCTTCCCGGGCAGCGCGCCGGGCCGGGGCCCGCGGGGGTCGCGGCCGTTCGTGGCGCTGCTCGGCCACTACGACACGGTCTGGCCGCTCGGCACGACCCGGGCCTGGCCCTTCGCGGTCGACGGCGACCGGCTGAGCGGGCCGGGCACCTACGACATGAAGGTCGGGCTCGTGCAGATGGTCTGGGTCGTCGCGGCGCTGCGGCACGCGCGCCTGGAGCACCCCGCGATCCGACTCGTGATGAACGGCGACGAGGAGGTCGGCAGCCTCGTCTCGCGCTCGTTCCTCGAGCACCAGAGCCGGGGCGCCGAGGCCGCGCTCGTCTTCGAGGGCGCCATCGGCGACGCGGTGAAGACCGCTCGCAAGGGCATCGGCAACTTCGTCGTCGACGTCGTCGGCATCGAGGCTCACGCCGGCGTGGAGCCCGAGAAGGGCGCGAGCGCGATCCACGAGCTCGGCGCCCTGATCCCCCGGGTGCTCGGCATCGCGCGGCCCGAGGCGGGGACCACCGTCAACATCGGCCTGATCGGCGGCGGCAGCCGGGTCAACGTGACGACCGCGAAGGTGCGGCTCGAGCTCGAGGCGCGCATCCGGAACTCGGCCGAGGCGGCTCGGGTCGAGGCCGAGATGAACGCCCTGCAGGCCAGTGACGAGCGGATCCGCATCGAGGTCCGCGGATCGTGGCAGCGCCCGGTGTTCGAGCGGACCGCCGCCGTCGGCGCCCTGTTCCGCCGGGCCGAGCGCCTCGCCCGCTCCATGGACCTGCCGCTCGTCGAGACCGCGGTCGGCGGAGCGAGCGACGGCAACCTGATCGCGGCCCTCGGCATCCCGGTGCTCGACGGCCTCGGCGCCCCCGGAGCGGGGGCGCACGCCCGCGGCGAGTCGGTGAGCATCGAGGGGATCCTCGAGCGCACCACCCTCGCCGCCCTGCTGGTGGCGAGCTTCGCCGCGGAAGGGGAGCGACTCCCGTGATCCATGAATCGAGACCGGTCGGGATCGTCATCGACGCGCCCGCCGACGAGGTCTACTCCTTCATCGTCGATCCCTCGAACCTGCCCCTCTGGGCCGCGGGGCTCGCGGAGTCGGACGTCGAGGAGGTCGACGGGCACTGGTTCGCCGACTCCCCGATGGGGCGCGTGGAGGTGGTCTTCGCTCCGCGGAACCCCTTCGGCGTCGCGGACCACCGCGTGATCACCGCCGAGGGGCGCGTCTTCGACAACCCGCTGCGGGTCCTGGCGAACGGGGACGGAGCCGAAGTGGCCTTCACCGTGCGCCGGTACGAGGGGATGACGCTCGAGCAGTGGGACGAGGACTGCGGTCGCGTCGCGGCCGATCTGGAGACCCTCCGCGGACTGCTGGAGCGCACCGGCGACTGAGCGTGCTCTAGATTCGTTGCAGCCCGGCGAGCGCCGGTCGCCCGCGCGAGAACGTTGGATGCGATGACCTCTCCCGACCAGACTCCCGTCCGCCCCGCCGGCGGCATCGAGCTCAACGGCCTCGACACGATCCAGGAGTCGGAGCGGCACGGCCGCCCGCGCGACCTGTTCTGGCCGTGGTTCGCGGCGAACGTGTCGGTGCTGGGTCTGAGTTACGGCTCGTTCCTGCTCGGATTCGGCCTCTCCTTCGCGCAGGCCACCGCCGTCGCCGTCATCGGCATCGTCGTGTCCTTCCTCTTCTGCGGGTTCGTCGCTGTGGCGGGCAAGCGCGGCTCCGCACCCACGATGGTGCTCAGCCGCGCCTCGTTCGGGGTGAACGGCAACCGACTAGTCTCGGTGATCTCGTGGCTGCTCACTGTGGGCTGGGAGACCGTGCTCGCCTCGCTCGCCGTGCTCGCGACCGCCACCGTCTTCGAGGAGTTCGGCTGGGACGGCGGAGTGCTGACGAAGGTCGTCGCGCTGATCGTGGTGGCCGCGCTGATCGTGATCGCCGGGGTCGTGGGCTTCCGCCTGATCATGCGCCTCCAGCTCGCGATCACCGTCGCCACCGGCGTGCTCACGGTGGTCTACGTCGCCCTCGTGCTCGACGACATCGACCTCGGCGCGGTCGCGAGCCTGCCCTCCGGCTCGGCCGGGGCCGTGATCGGCGGACTGGTGTTCATGATGACCGGCTTCGGACTGGGCTGGGTGAACGCGGCGGCGGACTACTCCCGCTACCTGCCGCGCACGGCGGGGACCGGCGGGGTCATCGCCTGGACGACCCTCGGCGGCGCGGTGGCCCCGGTCGTCCTCGTCGTGGTGGGCCTCCTGCTCGCCGGCTCGTCGCAGGAGCTGTCGGACGCGATCGCGGCCGACCCGATCGGCGCGCTCGCGACGATCCTGCCGACCTGGTTCCTCCTCCCGTTCATCGTCGTGGCCCTGCTCGGACTCATCGGCGGCGCGGTGATGGACATCTACTCCTCGGGCCTCGCGCTGCTCAGCACCGGGCTCAAGGTCTCGCGACCGGTCGCCGCCGGCATCGACGGGGTGCTCATGGTGCTCGGCGCGATCTACGTCGTGTTCGTCGCGGGCGACTTCCTCGGCCCGTTCCAGGGCTTCCTGATCACGCTGGGCGTGCCGATCGCCGCGTGGCTGGGCGTGTTCCTCGCCGACCTCCTCCTCCGTCGCCGCGACTATGACCAGGAGGCGCTCTACGACGCGCGGGGCCGCTACGGCAGCGTCTCGATCGCGCCGGTGCTGCTCGTGGTGGTCGGCTCGGTGATCGGCTGGGGCCTCGTGGTCAACTCCTCGCCCGGCTTCGGCTGGGAGGGCTACCTGCTCGGGCCGATCGGCGGACGCGAGGGCGAGTGGGCCTACGCCAACCTCGGAGTCCTCGCGGCGCTCGTGATCGGGTTCGTCGGCGCTCTCGTCTCGTCCTCGGCGAGCGTGCGCCGGCAGGAGTCGCGCGCGTGAGCCTGCTCGTCGCGATCGACCTGCAGCACGTCTTCGCCGACGCGGACTCGCCGTGGGGGTCGTCGGAGTTCGCGCGGGCGGCCGCCGGGACGGCGCGGCTCCTCCCCCTCTTCGGCGACCGGGTCGTGACCACCCGGTTCACGGCGCCGACCGAGCCGCAGGGCGCCTGGGTGCCGTACTACCGGGACTGGCCGTTCGCGCTCGTGCCGGACGGCGATCCGCTCTACGCCCTCGTGCCCGGCTTCGACGGTCACCGGGTGCTCACGGCGAGGACGTTCGGCAAGTGGGGGCCCGAGCTCGAGGCGCTGCTCGACGACTCGCGCGAGATCGTGCTGACCGGGGTGTCGACGGACTGCTGCGTGCTGTCGACGGCGCTGGCGGCGGCGGACGCGGGGGTGCGCGTGCGCGTCGTCCAGGACGCGTGCGCGGGCGCCTCCGAGACGGACCACCAGCGCGCGCTGGACGCGATGGCGCTCTACGCGCCGCTGATCGAGCTGACGACCGTGGACGAGGTGCTCGCGGAGGGCATTGCACGCAGCTGAGCGGCGCTCCCGACCGCCGCTGTGCCTCGGACGCCGTCTACCGGCATGATGGGCGGATGCCCAGCACGGACGGCCGCGAGTCGGCAGCACCCCGGATCCTCGTCGTCGGCGAAGCGCTGATCGACATCGTCGAGCGCGACGGCGCGAGCAGCGAGCACGTCGGCGGCTCGCCCGCCAACGTCGCGCTCACCCTGGCGCGACTCGGACGCGACGCGACCCTCGTCACCGACATCGCCGACGACGAGCGCGGACGCCGCATCGGCGAGCACCTCGGCGCCTCGGGGGTGAGCGTCGTGCACGGCGACGCTCCCCGCACCTCGACCGCGAAGGCCCGGATCCGGCCCGACGGCTCGGCGGAGTACGAGTTCGACCTGTCGTGGAACCCGCCCGCCGCAGACCCGACGCCCTTCGGGCACGTGCACACCGGCTCGATCGCCGTCTACCTCGAGCCCGGCGGATCCGCGATCCTCGACCTGCTGGAGGCGCTGCCGGCCGGCACGACCGCGAGCGTGGACGCGAACATCCGCCCGGCCCTGGTCGGCCCGCACGCCGCGGCGCTCGCGCGCTTCGAGCGGGTCGCCTCCTCGTGCGAGATCGTGAAGCTCAGCGACGAGGACGCCGAGTGGCTCTACCCCACGGTGCAGCTCGACGAGGTGCTCACCCGGATCCTCGGCCTGGGCGCGCGGCTCGCCGTCATCACCCGCGGCGGGGAGGGACTGCTCCTCGCGTCCGCCGTCGCCCGGGCGACGGTGCCGGCCGCCCGCATCGTCGTGGCCGACACGATCGGAGCCGGCGACTCCGCGATGGGCGCGATCCTCGACGAGGCGTTCCGGCAGGGGCTCGGCGCGCCGAACGGGATGCTGCTCGACGAGCCCGCCCTGCGGGCGATCGGACGCTGGGCGGCGCGGGTCGCCGGCATCACGACCTCGCGCGCCGGGGCGAACCCGCCCACCCGCGCCGAGGCCGAGACGGAGTAGATCGTCACGGACCCGTCACACGACGGGTCTTCCGCGCGGGGTGGGGGCTGTTCCTAGACTCGGACATGGGAACAGCACCGAGCTCCACCGCCACGGTCGTCCTGCTCGTCGGTCCGGGGACCGACGGCCTGCTGCGCGACCTCGACGCCCTGCCCAACGTCGACGCCCGTCCGGGCACCGGCCCGGGCGCGCACCCGTCCGCCTCCACCTACCTGCTGCACGACGCGGATCCGCTCGAGCACGTCGCGAACGCCTGGATCGAGTTCTTCGAGGACCGGGCGACGCACGGCGCGCTCGACGTCGAGATCGAGACCGCGCTCGGCGTCTTCCGCCGCGGCGAGGCCGCCCTGCCCGACTACTACGTGGTGCTCGAGCCGGAGTCGGCGCCGGCGAACTGGAAGCACTGGTGGCTGGGCGTGCTCCCGCACGCGGCGCCCGCGCGAGTGCTGCCGAGCTCGTCCGATCCCGGGGCCGTCCGCCGGCTGCTGGGCCGGCTCCCCCAGGGGCGGCCGTTCCCGGACCCGGCGTCGTGGCTCCCGGACGTGCGCTTCAGCGTTCCGGACCGCATCGGGCTCGTCTGACCGTTGCCCGCCTCCGCCGCCGGGTATTGACTGATCGCGATCGCACCCCGAGCAGGAAGAAGGACACCGTGGCCACCAGTCTCAGCCCCTACATCGGCTTCGCCGGCAACGCCCGCGAAGCGATGGAGTTCTACCGCTCCGTGTTCGGAGGCGAGCTGCAGGCCAGCACGTACGCCGACTTCCAGGCGAGCGAGGACCCCGCCGACCAGGACCGCCTCATGCACTCGCAGCTGACTCTGCCCAACGGCCTGCTGCTGATGGCCTCGGACAGCCCGAGCGCCATGCCGGCGTCGGAGGGCAGCCGGATCCAGATCGCTCTCTTCGGCGAGGACGACGCCGAGCTGAGCCGCTGGTTCGCGGCGCTGGCCGAGGGCGGCGAGACTCCGATGCCCCTCACCGACTCCCCCTGGGGCGACCGCTTCGGCATGCTGGTGGACCGCTACGGAGTGGAGTGGATGGTCAACATCTCGCCCGCGTCGGACTGAGCGTCCCGATCGGCCTCCGCGCAGGCGCAGAATGGAGGGACCGCTCGGCTCCGGTCGAGAGCGGTCCCCTCTTGACTGACGAAGGCTGCAGATGACGATCACGCTCGGGTACAAGGCGTCGGCGGAGCAGTTCGGAGCACGGGAGCTCGTCGAGCTCGCCGTCGCCGCCGAACGGCACGGATTCGAGAGCGCGGTGGTCTCGGACCACTTCCAGCCGTGGCGCCACACCGGCGGCCACGCTCCGTTCTCGCTCGCGTGGCTCGCTGCGGCCGGCGAGCGGACGTCGACCATCCGGCTCGGCACCTCCGTCATGACACCGCACTACCGCTACAACCCGGCCGTGATCGCGCAGGCGTTCGGCACCCTCGGGGTGCTCTACCCCGACCGCATCATGCTCGGCGTCGGCACGGGCGAGGCCCTGAACGAGGTCGCGACCGGCTACCAGGGCGCCGGCGAGCAGACCTGGCCCGACTTCAAGGAGCGCTTCGCGCGGCTGCGGGAGGCGGTGCGTCTGATGCGCGCGCTGTGGGCGGGCGACCGCGTCTCGTTCGACGGCGAGTACTACTCCACCCACGAGGCGTCGATCTACGACAAGCCCGAGAGCGGAGTGCCGGTGTACATCGCCGCGGGCGGACCGGTCGTCGCGAAGTACGCGGGACGCGCCGGCGACGGCTTCATCTGCACGTCCGGCAAGGGCATGGAGCTGTACACCGAGAAGCTGCTGCCCGCCGTCGAGGAGGGCGCGGCGGCCGGCGGACGCGACTCCTCGACGATCGACCGGATGATCGAGATCAAGCTCTCCTACGACCCCGACCCGGCGCTCGCGCTCGAGAACACCCGCTTCTGGGCGCCGCTCTCGCTGACTCCCGAGCAGAAGCACTCGCTGACCGATCCGGTCGACATGGAGCGCGCCGCCGACGAGCTGCCGATCGAGCAGGTCGCCAAGCGCTGGATCGTGGGCTCCGACCCCGACGAGACCGTGGCGCAGATCAAGCCCTACGTCGACGCGGGCTTCACCCACCTCGTGTTCCACGCCCCCGGCGACGACCAGCAGCGCTTCTTCGACGCGTTCGAGCGCGACCTCGCGCCGCGCCTGCGCGCGCTCTGAGCACCCTCCCTCCCGCCGGCACCGCGCCGGCCGACCCCTCCGGAAGAGCCGCCACCCGCATGACCTCCTCCCCCACGGCCACCGTCCTCGACCGCCTCGCGCACGGCGAGCCGATCACCCGGGCGAGCGCCGAGCTCCTGCTCGGAGCGCGCGGCGACGACCTCGAGCTGCTGCTGTCGGCCGCGGGCGCGCTGCGCGACGAGGGGCTCGCCCGGCGAGGCCGCTCCGGAGTGATCACGTACTCGCGCAAGGTGTTCGTGCCGCTGACGAAGCTGTGCCGCGACCGCTGCCACTACTGCGTGTTCGTCGAGACGCCGGGCGGCCTCGCGGCCAAGCGCGAGTCGACCTTCATGGAGCCGGAGGAGATCCTCGAGGTCGCGCGGGCGGGGGCGGCGCTGGGCTGCAAGGAGGCGCTCTTCACCCTCGGCGACCGGCCCGAGGACCGCTGGCCGATCGCCCGCGCCTGGCTCGCCGAGCACGGCTACGCGTCGACCCTCGAGTACGTCCGCGCGATGGCGGTGCTGGTGATGAGCGAGACCGGCATGGTCACGCACCTGAACCCCGGAGTGATGTCGTGGGCCGAGCTGCAGCGTCTGCGCTCGGTCGCCCCGTCGATGGGCATGATGCTCGAGACCACCGCGACGCGCCTCTGGTCCGAGAAGGGCGGCGTGCACTACGGCTCGCCGGACAAGGACCCGGCGCTGCGCCTCCGCGTGCTCGAGGACGCGGGTCGCAGCCGCGTGCCGTTCACCACCGGCGTGCTGCTGGGGATCGGCGAGGACGACGCGGAGCGGGCGGACGCGCTGTTCGCGATCCGCGAGTCGCACGAGCGGTGGGGCCACGTGCAGGAGTGCATCGTGCAGAACTTCCGCGCGAAGCCGCGGACGGCGATGCAGAACGAGGTCGACCTCGAGCTGCAGGAGTACGTGGCGAACGTGGCCGTCGCGCGGCTCGTGATGGGCGCCGACACCACGATCCAGGCGCCGCCGAACCTCACGGACGAGCAGGAGCTCGGACTGCTCGTGCGCGCGGGCATCGACGACTGGGGCGGCGTGAGCCCGCTGACCGCGGACCACGTGAATCCGGAGCGACCCTGGCCGAACATCGACGACCTCGCGCGGCTGACCGCGGCGGCCGGGTACCGCCTCCGGGAGCGGCTCACCGCGCATCCGCAGTACCTGCGGGAGGCGGCGACCTGGATCGACCCGCGGGTGGCGCCGTACGTGCGGGCCCTCGCCGATCCGGAGTCGTGGCTCGCCGACGAGGCGGCGCCGGTGCTCTCCCGGCCGTACCGCGAGGAGTTGGATCCGCCCGCGCGCGCGGTCCCCTCCTCCGCTCTCGCCCCGGTCCTGGCGCGGGCCGCCGAGGATCCTGCGGGGCTGTCGGACGACGACTACCTGGCGCTGCTCGCGGCGGACGGCCACGACCTCGACGCGCTCGCCGCTCTCGCCGACGACGTGCGCCGCTCGGTCGTCGGCGACACCGTCTCGGTCGTCGCGAACCTGAACATCGACACGTCGCTCTGGCGCTCCGGCCTCGACGAGGAGGCGCTGCGCGAGCTCGCCGACGAGGCCGTCTCGTTCGGAGCCACTGAACTGTGCCTCCAGGGGGCGCTCGCCCCGGGACTCCCGGGGGACGATCTCCTCCTCATCGCGCGGACCCTGCACGAGCGGCAGCCGTCGCTGCACCTGCACGCCTTCCGCCCCGCCGAGATCCTCGACGCCGCGGAGCGGACCGGGCGCACCGTGCCCCAGATGCTCGACGCGCTGCGCGAGGCCGGAGTCGCGAGCGTGCCGGGCACCGCGGCGCGCATCCTCGACGACGGCGTCCGCGCGGTCCTCAGCGAAAGAACGGATCCGAGCGTCGCCGCGTGGCGCGAGTCGGTCACGACCGCGCACCGCCACGGCCTGCGCTCCACCGCGACGATGGTCTACGGCCACGTCGAGACTCCGCAGCAGCAGATCGCGCACCTGCGCACTCTCGCCGCGATCCAGGACGAGACCGGCGGATTCACCGAGGTCATCGCGATGCCGTTCGTGCCGGCGGAGGCGCCTCCCGCGGTCGTCGCGCTCACCCGCGGCGGCCCGTCCCTGCGCGAGACGCGGGCGGTGCACGCGGTCGCGCGGCTGCTCCTGCACGGTCGGATCCACCACGTGCAGACGGCGTGGACCAAGGTCGGGCTGCACACGGCGCAGGTGCTCCTCCGCGGCGGCGCGGACGACCTCGGCGGGCTGCTCCTGGACAGCGTGCTCCGACCGGAGTCGGGCGCCGAGGCGCACCGCTCGCTCGACATCGCGACGGTCGACCGGGTGACGCGCGAGATCGGGCGCGGCTGGCGCCAGCGGACCACCGACTACGGCGTCGTCGACCCGGCGCGCGCGGTGCGCCTCGACGCCCCGGCGGCCGGCGCACCGGTGCGGGTCCGGCTCCCGCTGCGCGAGGCGCGACGCGCCTCATGACGTGCCGGGACTCATGAGCCGTCGAGCGGCGTTCCTCGAGCGGCAGGCGTCGCTCGTGGCGGAGTCGTCGGTGCTCGTCGGCGGGCGCACGGTGCGGGTGTGGACGGCCGGGAGCGGGCCCGCCGTGCTGCTGCTCACCGGTCCGGGCCGGGGCGCGCGGGCGGATACGGCGCTGCTGCTGCCGATGCTGGCGCGCCGGCGCCGCATCGCCGCTCTGGAACTCGCCGACCTCGCCGATCCGTGGGAGGACGGACCCGCGGCGGTCGCGGCCGTGCTCGATCTGCTGCAGGTCGAGGAGGCGGTCGTCGTCGGCCACTCGCTGGGAGCGGCGGTCGCCGTGCGGGCAGCGGAGTCCGATCCGCGGATCCGTGCGCTGGCCCTGGTCGCCGGGTGGGCCGCTCCGACCGAGCGGCTGATCACGAGCGCGCGCCTCTGGGAGTCCGTCGACGCGGCGGCGCGCGCCGACCTCTCCCGCGTGCTCGCCGTGCGCTCGCTCGCGGAGCTGGGCCCGGAGCGGACGCCGCCGTTCGGGCCGGAGGCGGACGTCCTGCTGGCCGCGGCCGTCCGCGCCGACGTCTCCGACGCCGCCGCGCGCCTCCGGGTGCCGGTGCTCGTCGTCGGCTGCACGGCCGACTCCGTCGTCGGGATCGAGGGGGCGCACGCCCTGCTCGGCACGATCGACGACGCCCGCTTCGCCGAGGTCGACTCCGGGCACGCGGTGCTCGCCGAGCGCCCGGCCGAGCTGCTCGCCCTGCTCGAGCACTTCCTCGCCGATCCCTCGGGCGACGCCCCGGGCTCGGTCCTGCCCCGGAGGAGCGTCTGATGGCCGAGGAGGTCGACGTCCTCGTCGTCGGGGCGGGCTTCGCCGGCATCGGAGCCGCAGCACTGCTCGCCCGCCGCGGCGGTACGTCGTTCGCGGTCCTCGAGCGCGCCGATCGGGTCGGCGGGACCTGGCGCGACAACCACTACCCGAACGTGTCGTGCGACATCCCCTCGCACCTCTACTCCTACTCGTTCGCCCCGGAACCGGACTGGTCGGCGCTGTACGCGCCCGGCGCCGAGATCCAGGCGTACCTCGAGGCGGTGGTGGCGCGCGAGCGCCTCGAGGCGCACCTGCGGCTGGGCACGGACGTGCTCGCGATGGACTTCGACGAGGAGTCGGAGCGGTGGCGGGTGCACACGTCGCGCGGCGACTGGTCGGCGGCCGTGCTCGTGGTCTGCGCGGGCAGGCTGTCGGAGCCGCGCCTGCCCGCGATCCCGGGGCTCGACGCGTTCCCTGGCACGGCGTTCCACTCCGCCCGCTGGCGCGACGACGTCGAGCTCGACGGCGCGCGGGTCGGACTCGTGGGGTCGGGTGCCTCCGCGGTGCAGATCCTGCCGCACCTCGCGGAGCGGGCGTCCGACGTGGTGCTGTTCCAGCGCTCCGCGCCCTACGTGGTGCCGCGGCGGAACCGGGAGTACCCGCTCGCCGAACGGCGGGCGCTGGCGCGCGTGCCCGGGGCGGTGCAGCGGCTCCGGGAGGAGCTGTTCTGGCGGGCGGAACTCGGCTTCGCCGGTCGCGTGGGCGTCCCGGCGGCGATCGACCGCCTGCGCGCCGAGGCGCTCGACTACCTCGCGGCGCAGGTCGCGGATCCCGCCCTGCGCGCGGTGCTCACCCCCGACTACGAGATCGGCTGCAAGCGCGTGCTGCTCTCGGACGACTACTACCCCGCGCTCGCGCAGGACCACGTGCACGTCGTGCCGAGTCCGCTGCGCCGCCTCGACGGCTCCGCGGCGATCGGCGACGACGGCCGGGCGCACGAGGTCGACGTGCTCGTCTTCGCCACGGGCTTCCACTCCACCCGGCCCCCGTTCGCGCGGCGGATCCGCGGCCGCGGCGGCCTGCTGCTCGCCGAGCACTGGGCCGACGGGATGCGCGCCTGCGACTCGACGGCCGTGCACGGGTTCCCGAACCTGTTCGTCGTGAACGGCCCCAACGCGAGCCTGGGCCACAACTCGGCCGTGCACATGATCGAGACGCAGATCGCCTACGTGCTCGCCGCGCTCGAGCACCGCGACCGCTCGGGCGGCGCTCTGCTGGAGGTCAGCGCCGAGGCGGAGGCCGCCTCCGTCGCGCGGATCGACGAGCTGAGCGCCGACACGGTGTGGACGAACGGCGGCTGCGAGAGCTGGTACGTGGACGCCGAGTCGCGGCGGCTGACGCTGCTCTGGCCGGACTTCGCGTTCGCGTTCCGCGAGGAGCTCGGCCGCTTCGACCCGGCGGCGTACGCGGGCTGAGGGTGCTCGCGCGGAACCTCGGCTGGGAACGGTCGTCGCGCACGATGGCGGCTGAGGGTCGTCCTCAGCGGAGGTTCTGCACGTCCGTCCCTCTCCTCCACACGCCTGATCGGGACCGCGCGCGAACCGAGCCGCGGGATCGATGCGGCGGGTGCCGCGGCGGAGGGAGGATCATGGACGCACCCGATCCCTCCGCACGACAGGACCCCGCCATGCCGGTCGATCCCGCCTCCTCCGTCGCCCCGCCGCCGCCTCCCGCGCTCGATCACGGCCGCGCCCGCGACCTGCTGCGCGAGCGGTACGGCGTCGAAGGCTCGCTCCGCGATCTGGGGAGCAACCAGGACCGCAACGTGCTCGTCGAGAGCGACGGGAGCCGGCTGCTCCTCAAGGTCGCGAACCCCGCGACCCCGCGCGCCACGGTCGCGGCGCAGACGGAGGCGGTCGCCCGGCTCGTCGAGGAGCTGCCCGGTCTGCGCCTGCCCCGTGCGGTGCCCGACCGCGACGGCCTGACCTTGCAGGAGCTGCGGCTCGGCGAGGCGGTGTGCACCGCGCGGGTGCTCGAGTTCGTGCCCGGTCGGACCCTGTCGGGATCCGGGTACCTCTCCCCCGCCGTCGTGCGGGCGATGGGCGCGCTCGCGGCGCGCGTCGACACCGCGCTGGCCGAGCATCCGCTCGAGGGCCTGGAGGATCCCGGTCAGTGGGACCTCCGGCGAGCCGGCGCGGTGGTCGAAGCCCTGATCGGGCGGGTGCCCCGGCGCGCCGGCCGGGTGATCCGCGCCGCGGTCGAGCAGGCGCTCGCCGTCGTCGAGCCGCTCGCTGCGGAACTGCCGGTGCAGCTGGTGCACGGCGACCTCACCGACGACAACACCGTGGCGGGCGAGGGCGGGGCGCCCGACGGTGTGATCGACTTCGGCGATCTGGGAGCCGGATGGGCGGTGGGCGAGCTGGCGATCACGCTCTCCTCGCTCCTGCACCACGCCGACGCCGACGCGACGACGGTGCTGCGGGCCGCGGCCTCCTACGATGCCCTGCGCCCCCTGTCCGACGCCGAGGTCGAGGTGCTCTGGCCGCTCGTCGTGCTGCGGGCGGCCGTGCTCGTCGTCAGCGCTCACGAAGTGCTCGCGGGCGACCCGGGCAACTCCTACGCCGCCGAGAACCTCGAGCACGAGCAGCTGATCCTCGAACGGGCGCTCGCCGCGCCCCTGCCCGTGCTGCAGGCGCTGGTGCGGCGCTCCCTCGGGCGCGGCGGACCGGCCGGGCAGACTCCGGTGAGCACGCCGGCACTGCCGATCGACGCAGCCGTCCTCGACCTCTCGCCCGAGAGCCCGCTGCTCGACGCCGGGCGGTGGCTCGAGCCGGACGTCGAGGAGGCGCTGGTCGGCGAAGCGCTGAGGAACTCCCCGGCCGCGGTCCTCCGCCACGGCGAGCGCCGCCTGACCCGGGCCCGGCCTCATTCGGCGCACGAGCCCGAGACGGTCGCCCTGCACGTGGCGGTGCACCTCGCCGAGCCCGCCGTCCCGGTCGCTCCGTTCGACGCGGAGGTCGTGGCGGGTCCTCCGGGCGTCCTCGTGCTGCGGGGCGCCGAGGTGCGGCTGCTGCTCGAGGGCGTCGAGGACGCCCCTCCGACCGGGACCCTCGTCGCGGCCGGCGACCCGGTCGGCCGGATCCCCTCGGCCGTGCGGGCGCAGGCGCTGCCGCGTGCGCTCGACGGGGTCGAGCCTCCGCTTTTCGCCCGCCCCGCCTGGGCCGACGCCTGGCTCGACGTGCTGCTCGACGCGACGCCCCTGATCCTGGGGCACGCCGTCCCCGTGCCCGAGCCGGACCGCGAGGTCCTCCCCCGCCGGCTCGCGCACCTCGCCGACGTGCAGGAGCACTACTTCGAGGAGCCGCCGACGATGCTCCGCGGCTGGCGCGAGCACCTCGTCGAGGACTCCGCGCGCGTGCACCTCGACGTGCTCAACAACGTGACCTCGATCGGGCACGGGCACCCCCTGCTCGCCGAGCGCGTCGAGCGCCAGTGGCGCCTCCTGAACACCAACTCGCGCTTCTCCTACCCCTCGGTCGGCGTCTTCGCCGAGCGCCTGGCGGCCCTCCTCCCCGACGGGCTCGACACCGTCCTGCTCGTGAACAGCGGATCGGAGGCGGCCGACCTCGCGCTGCGCCTGGGCCGTGCGTGGTCGGGTCGCGACGACGTGCTCGCGGTCCGCGAGGCGTACCACGGCTGGACCGCGCTCTCGGACGCGGTCTCCACCTCCGTCGCCGACAACCCGGGAGCCCTCGAGACCCGGCCGTCGTGGGTGCACACCCTCGATGCGCCCAACAGCTACCGCGGAGTCCACCGCGGTGCCGAGGCGTTCCGGTACGCCGAGGAGGCGGTCGAGCGGATCCACGCCCTCGCCGCCGAGGGAGCGGCGCCCGGGGCCCTCATCGCCGAGACCTACTACGGCAACGCAGGCGGCATCCCGCTGCCCGACGGCTACCTCGCCGCCGTCTACGCCGCCGTCCGCGAGCACGGCGGGCTCTGCATCGCCGACGAGGTGCAGGTCGGCTACGGCAGGCTCGGCGAGTGGTTCTGGGGCTTCGAGCAGCAGGGAGTGGTGCCCGACGTGGTGGCCGTCGCGAAGGCGATGGGCAACGGGCATCCGCTCGGCGCCGTGATCACGACGCGCGCGATCGCCGAGCGCTACCGCTCGCAGGGCTACTTCTTCTCCTCCGCGGGAGGCAGTCCTGTCAGCTCGGTCGTCGGGACGGCCGTCCTCGATGTGCTCGAGGGCGAGGGACTGCAGGAGAACGCCCGTACGGTCGGAGCGCACCTCCGCGGCCGGCTCGAGGAACTGGCCGAGCGGCACCCGCTGATCGGCGCCGTGCACGGGCACGGGCTCTACCTCGGGCTCGAGCTCGTGCGCGACCGCGAGACGCTCGAGCCGGCGACGGAGGAGACCCGCGCGATCTGCGAGCGCCTGCGCGAGCGGGGCGTGATCGTGCAGCCGACCTCGGATCGCCAGTGCGTGCTGAAGATCAAGCCGCCGCTGTGCTTCACCCGCGAGAGCGCCGACTTCTTCGCCGACCAGCTCGACGAGGTGCTGACGACCGGCTGGTGACGACGTCCTCGTCCGCAGCGGCGACGCGATCGGGATCCGACGGCGGCTCCGAGCGACGC
Organism: Rathayibacter sp. Leaf299; assembly: GCF_001423055.1. Taxonomy (NCBI): domain Bacteria; kingdom Bacillati; phylum Actinomycetota; class Actinomycetes; order Micrococcales; family Microbacteriaceae; genus Rathayibacter; species Rathayibacter sp. Leaf299. The sequence continues at coordinate 1,227,753 of NZ_LMNT01000001.1, read as the reverse complement.
CTCAGCCCAGCGGCTTCCGCATCCGGTGGTTCACGAGCACCACGCCACGGCGCACCGGATGACGCCGCTCGACGACCACGAACCCGTGCCGCTCGAAGAAGGGCTGCGCGGTGAGGCTCGCGTCGGTGCCGAGCGCGACGGCGCGCTCCCCGCGGGCGAGCGACTCGACGTGAGCGAGAAGCGCTGCCGCGAGTCCGCGCCGACCGTGCTCCGGTGACACGAACAGCATGTCGATCCAGCCCTCGGCGTCGACGTCCGAGAACCCGGCCACTTCCCCGCCGACGACCGCGACCACGGTCGCCCGCGCACTGCGCGCGCGATCCCAGTCGACAAGATCGCGATCCTCACGGCGCGCCCAGGCCTCGATCTGCTCGGGCGAGTAGTCGGCGGAGGCCGTCCGGGTCACCGCGTCGAGGAACACCTGCAGCGTCGCCGAGGCGTCGGAGGAGCGGTAGGGGCGGATCACGACCGGCACCCGCCCAGTATCGCGGGAGGCGTCGCGCACCGGCCCCACCGCGGTCGGGATGTCCGTCGCCGGCGCGCTCGCCTCCCTCGAACGCGGGAGCACCTCGGCTCGGACGGCGACGCGAGGATCACCTCGATCGGGCGGGACGGCAGCGCCGGGTCGCCCTGCCGCTCAGAGCCGGGGATAATCGACTGCGATGCGTGAAGACGACGATGTCGACCTGGTGATCGACGCCTGGGCCGAGGCCCTGCCCGACCTCGACTTCGCGCCCCTCGACGTCGTCTCCCGGCTCCGACGCCTCAGCCCGCGGGTGCAGGAGTTCCGCCGCCAGGCCTTCGCGGTCAGCGACCTCGCGCCGTGGGAGTTCGAGCTGCTCTCGATGCTCCGGCAGAACGGCGCGTCCGGGCTCACGCCCTCGGCGCTCGCCGCCCGCCTGGGCATCTCGAGCGGCAACCTGGCGAACCGTCTCGACCGGCTCGCAGCCCGCGGCCTCCTCGTCCGCGAGCAGAACGCCGCCGACTCGCGGAGCAAGATCGTGTCGCTCACGCCCCGCGGCACGAAGCGCGTCGACGAGGCCATGCGGCACCTGGTGCACGCCGAGGGCGAGGTGCTCGCCGACCTCGACGCGAAGCAGATGGCCGTCCTCATCCAGTGCCTGCGCACGATCAGCGAGACGCTCGACCGGCTGGAGTGAGCTGCTAGTCCGGGCGCCCCGAGAGGTCAAGCCCGTGGGAGCTCGCAGCCGTCCGACGTAGCGTGAGGCATGCGCGGTGAGGCGAGAGCCGGACGCGCTACGACACGCGAAAGCGGAGAGCACCATGACACAGACACCCATCATCCAACCCGCGCGATGGAGCCGGAACGGAGTCCGGATCGTCGTCGTCCCCGGGGCGGAGCTGCCCCGGTTCCGGCTCGAGATCGACCGCCGCCTCATCACCGACCCCTTCGTCGCCACCGGCCCCTTCGCCTCGGTCGAGGAGGCCGAGCGCGCCGCCGAGATCGCGGCCTCCGCCCTCCGCCGGAAGATCCCGGCCGCCTGATCCCGTCTCCGTGCGCGCACTGCTCCTGAGCGGGGAAGGCCGCTACAGCGACCCCTGGCACGCATTCGGCGAGACCAGCGCCGCCGTCGCGGACCTGCTGACGTCCCGCGGGCACCGCGTCGAGGTTCGAGGGGACGTCGAGGAGGCTCTCGCGGAGGAGCTTCAGGGGCTCGTCGTCGTGAACGTCGGCCTCCCCCGCGACGGGAGCCCCTCTCCCTCCTCGACGACGGCGCACGACGGTCTCGCCCGACTGCGCGACTCGACCCTGCCGGTCCTCGCCCTCCACGTCTCGTCCACGAGCTTCGCCGATGCACCGGAGTGGACGGAGCTGCTCGGCGGCCGCTGGGTGCCGGACGTCACTATGCACCCGGACTTCGGCCCGGCGCGGATCCGGGTGCGCCGCGACCGGCCGGCGGTGCAGGACGTGCCCGACTTCGACGTGGAGGACGAGCGCTACTCCTGGCTCGAGGTCGCGGACGGCACCGAGGTGCTCGCCGTGCACGAGCACGACGGAGTGGAGCATCCGCTCGTCTGGGCCCTCGAGCGCCCGAGCGGCGGACGCACCGTCTACGACGCCCTCGGCCACACGGCCGAGTCGTACCGCTCGCCGGGGCACCGGGCCCTGCTGGCCGCGGCGCTCGACCATCTCGGGGCCTAGACCAGGTCCTCGAGGGCGCCGGTCGGCAATGCGATCCAGCCCTCGGCCTGGGCGGCGTCGCGGTGCTCCGGAGGGATCGGCAGGGTCGCGCCGAGCGCGTGGGCGCGCGCGTTCAGCGCCGCGACGACCGCATCGAGTGCGTCGTTCGACCGCTCCATCAGCGCGAACGCGTCCGCCGGCCCCTCGAGCCACGGAGCCGCGCGGCGCAGGGCGGCGACGGCCGCCGGCACGGCCTCGGGGCGGGTCTTGTAGCCGGTGGTGTCGATCCGCCAGTGGCGCAGCGCCGCCGCCGGGTAGACCTCGACGAGGCGTCCGCCTCCCGACCGGTCGACGTCCTCGCCGGCGGCCTCGAAGGCCTCGAGCAGCTCGGCGCAGCGCATCGCTGTCATGCCCAGTCGGTCGGTCGAGACGCTCAGCGGCCAGCGCCCGGTCGCCTCGCGTGCGGCGCGGTCGGTCTCGCGGTAGGCGAGCCGGCGGCGCCAGTCGCGGCCGGCGAGGGTCCGCGGAGCGACCTCGCGCCAGGTGTGCGCCTGCACGAACGCGGCGAACTCGAGCGGCCAGCCGAACGCGCAGTCGATGCCGACCGCACGGGCTCCGCGCGAGAGCTCGACGATGTCGGCGTCGGAGGAGTCGAGCGCCACGGTGCGGACGACGGCGCGCCCCTCCGCCCACTCCACAGCGGCCCGGGCGGTGCGGCCGGGCTCCGCCGCGAGGTCGACACCGATCGTGAGCACCTCCCGAGGCTAGGGCCTGGTGACCACGATCTCGCGTGCTCACCGGGACCCTGCCTCGGACGACTACCCTCGACCCCAGCGGCGCCGCGTCGCCCCCGAAGGAGCGCCATGAGACCCGCCGTCGCCGTCGTCCGGATCCTCGCCGCCCTCACGGTGCTGACCGCCGTCATCGCGACCGCTCTCGACACCGCGTCCCGGACCCCGCTGAACCCGCTCAACTTCTTCGGCTTCTTCACCATCCAGGGCAACATCCTCCTCGCGGTGATCCTGCTGATCACCGCCGGGCTCTCGCTGGCGCGACAGCCGCAGGGATCGGGCCTGGTCCTCGCGCGCGGCGCGGCCACCGGCTACATCGCGATCGTCGGAGTCGTCTACAACCTGCTGCTCGCGGGCCTGGCGGGCGGCGTCACCCTCCCGTGGGCCAACACGGTGATGCACGTGCTGTTCCCGCTCTACGGAGTGCTCGACTGGCTGCTGATCGGCGACCGGCCGCCGCTGCCCTGGCGCCGCCTCTGGGTCGTAGTCGTCTATCCGATCGTCTGGCTCGTCGTCGTGCTCGTGCGCGGAGCGACCGACGGCTGGGTGCCGTACCCCTTCCTCGACCCGGCGAACGGCTACGGCTCGGTGGCCGCCTACGTGGCGGCGATCGCGGTGGCGTTCGTGCTCGCGGGTGCACTGGCCTGGGCGGTCAGTCGCGTGCACGTGCTCCGGATCCCTGCCACGCGCTGAGGAAAGTGCATTCCGGCCGTTCTGGGGTCAGGGCCGCATGACGCTTCCGAGGTCCCTGGACCTAGCGTCGACCTCGGCGGCCCCCGTCGCCTCCGACCGAGAGCGATCCCCATGCCGCGCCACTTCCTCCCCCGTCCGCCCCGATCCGCCCGCCGGAGCCGCCTCGCCGCCCTGGCCGCCGGTGCCGTCCTCGCCCTGACCGCCGCCCTCGTGCCGGCGAGCGCCGCCACCGCCGCGACTCCCACGCTCAAGGTCCTCGCGCTCGGCGACTCGATCACGCGCGCCTACGGCACCTGCGGGTCGCTCGGAGACTGCCCGAGCAACAACTGGTCGACCGGCACCTCCTCCTCGGTCAACTCCTTCACCGCACGGCTGCGTGCGGCGAAGCCCGGCACCACCGTGACCTCGGCAAACTTCGCGAAGACCGGCGATGTCATCGCTCAGGTCCCCGCGCGCATCGCCGCGGCCGCCGCAGCCGGAGTGAAGCCCGACGTCGTCACCCTGCTCATCGGCGGCAACGACCTCTGCTCCCCTGACAACAAGGTCGCCGCCGACGGGTACACCATGACCCCCGCCTCCACCTTCAGCGCCTCGGCGACCACCGCGATCTCGACGATCCGCACCACGTGGCCGACCGCGAAGATCGTGCTGTCGTCGATGCCGAACGTGGCCTCGGAGTGGTCGGTCGTCCGCAGCGGTGTCGGTGCGGTCGTGTGGTCCTCGGCCAAGCTCTGCCGCACCACCCGCGGTGTGAGCTCGACGGGAGCGCGCTTGAGCACGACGGCCGCCGCGGCCTCGGCCGCCGCCGCGAAGACCCGCACGGCGCAGTACAACACGGCGCTCAAGAACGCGTGCACCGCCGCCGGTCCGCTCTGCGACTACGACGGAGGCGCGCTGACCGCCACGCCCGTCACCAGCTCGCTGATCGGCAAGGTCGACTACTTCCACCCCAGTGTGGCCGGCCAGGCGAAGATCGCCTCGATCCAGTGGAACGCGTCGAACTTCGCGACGACCGGCTGAGCGGACCGCGCTCAGCCGTCCTGCGGGCGCTCGCCCTCGAGGCGGCGCCGCTGCTCCTCGGCGAGCCGCGCGTAGTGCGCCTCCTCGCGCTCGAGATCCGCGAGCTGCTCCTCCGTCGACTTCTGCGGCGGACGCACGACGATCGTCTGCGGGGAGGCGGGTCGACGGCGCTGACGCGGGGCCCTACCTCCAGGGATGAAGGAGCCGCCCTCCCCGCGCTTCCACTCGTGACCGAGCAGGAACCAGATCGTGACGCCGATCAACGGGATGAACACGATCAGCAGGATCCAGGCGATCTTGGGCAGGTTGCGGACGACGTTGTCCGGCTGGCGCACGACGTCCACGAGCGCCAGGACCATCAGCACGACGGTCAGAAGCGAGAAGAGAAACCCCATGCTGAGAGGGTACGTGCCCGGGGGCTGGGGGCCACCGGTTCCCCAGCCGGTGCGTGGCACGATCGGAGGATGAGCGAGCCCCGAGACCGCCCGAGCACCCGTCGCCGTCTCACTCCGCGACGCCTCGCGGCCCTCGCGGCGGGTGTCGTCGCGCTCGTAGGACTCGCGCTCCTGGCGCTCGTGCCCCTGCAGTACGCGACGCTGGCCGGCGCGGGCTTCGACTCCGTCTGCCGGGCGAGCGTCGGGCGGGTGCCCGCGGAGGAGGGCGAACTTCTGCGCGGCGCGTGGTCCTGGTGGCCGCTCGGCACCTCGTGCGAGTGGACGCTGCTCGACGGCACGGTGATCGAGGTCCTGCCGGACTGGTCGACGACGGCGGTCGCGATCACGGGCGCGGCGCTGCTGCTGCTCGGCATCGCGGGCGCGGCCACCGCACTGCTCGTGCGGCGCCGCACCCGCGGCTGAGGATCAGCGGTCGAAGAACGACCCCAGGTCGCCGAGGTCGGGCATCGAGAAGTCCGAGACCTGCTCGCCGAGACCGGACACCTGCTCGCCGACGCCCGACACGACGTCGCCCGCCGATCCCGTGATGTCGCCGAACTCGCCGAGGTCGCCGAAGCCGGCGAGCCCGTCGAGGTCGACGCCCTGCAGGAGCGAGCCGCCGACGCTGCTGAGCACGGCGCCGCCGGCGACCGCGGCCAGCAGTCCGCCCGCGGCTCCGAGGCTCAGGCCCGCCGCGGCTCCGACACCGGCGCCCGCGAGGGCCCCGCGCGTGCCGGGCTTCGAGAACATCTTCTTCAGGAATCCGGGGTTCTGCGCCTCGCCGCGGGTGGCGGCCCTGGCGAGGTCGTCCGGGGCGGAGGAGCGCGGCTGCTCGTTCGCGGGCAGCTCGTCGCGCAGTCGCGCCTCGACCTGCGAGCGCTGCTCGGGCGTCAGCTTCGCGAACGCGTCACGGTGCACCTGCTCGAGCTGCTCGGGGTCGGCGGTGCGGAGGAGGTAGTCGTAGCGGGCGATGGCGGCGCGGTCCTCCGCCGTGACCACGGGCCGACCGGGACGCGCGTCCTGCGGGCGCGTGGAGGGACGGTGCTCGGGAGCGCCGTACTGCGGCGCCGGACGGGAATCGCCGGTCACCTTGTCGGCGGCGGTGCGGACCAGATCGCGCCAGTCCGTCCCTCCGCTCGAGGACGCGGGGCGCGCGGTGGAGCTCGAGGAGCTCTTCGAGTCGAGCGCCTTCGACGCCATGCTGAGGATGCGCTTGAGAGTGCTCACAGAAGACCTTCCGTCGGGTGTCAGCCTCGATCATCCCGGGGCCGCCTGAGCGAAGGCCCCGGGAACGCTCTCGACGAGCCCGGAATCGCACGCCCCGGCTGATCGGTCGGAACCCCCGGTGGTCCGGTCGGGCGCCGTGCGCGCCGTCACGCCATGCTTCCCTCATGACCTCGACCGCCTCCGTCCCCGTCGTCCGCCCCGAGCCGACGGCCCAGCGGCTCCCCGTCATCCCCCTCGTCGTCCTGATGCTCCTCAGCTTCCTGCTCGTCACCGCCGAGTTCCTGCCGAACGGAGTGCTCACGGAGATGGCGGCCGGTCTCGGCGTCACCCCAGGTCAGGCCGGGCAGACGGTCACCGTGACGGCGTTCGTGGGCCTCCTGGTCGCCCCGACCATCGGCTTGATCGTCCCGGGGCTCGACCGCCGCACCCTCCTGGTCTGGACCGCCGTCGCCGCCGGAGCGTCGAGCGTGCTCGCCGCCCTCGCGCCGACCCTCCCCCTGGTCCTCCTCTCGCGGATCCTGCTCGGAGCGGCCATCAGCGCGTTCTGGTCGATGTCGATCACGGTCGTCGCCCGCGTCGCCGGACCGGAGCGGGTGGGCCGGGCGACCATGTTCACGAGCGCGGGGCTGTCGCTCGCGACCGTCGCCGGAGTGCCGCTGGGCGTGATCCTGAGCGAGCTGATCGACTGGCGCGCGGCGTTCGTCGTGATCGGCGTGCTCACCGCGCTGCTCGCCCTGCCGCTGCGACTCCTCCTGCCCCGCGTGCCCGCCGCCGCGTCCGCCGGGCTGGGCGTGCTGCTCGACACCGTGCGCCGCCCGGGGGTGCGGCAGGGCTTCGCGGGCCACGTCCTCGTCGTCCTCGGCCACTTCCTCGCGTACACCTACATCCGCCTCGCTCTCGAGCGCACCGACGCCGACGCGGCGACCGTCGTCGGCCTGCTGGCGCTCTTCGGGGTCGGGGGGCTGCTCGGCAACATCGTCATCGGCTCCGTCATCGACCGCACCTTCGCGGTCTTCGGGATCGTAGCGCCCGTGGCCATCGCGATCGCCGTCGGAGGCGTGCTGCTGCTCCCCGGGTCCGTCGTCGCGATCGCGGTGGCCGTGGGCGTCTGGGGCTTCTTCTTCGCCTCGTGGCTGATCATCGTGAACGCATGGGTCGGCCACCGGATGACCGACCGGCTCGAGGCAGGCGGGAGCCTGGTGGTCGTCGGGTTCCAGGCCGCGATCGTCGTCGCGGCGGGACTCGGCGGGGTCCTCGTGGACTCGGTCGGGATCGAGGCCGACTACGCGATCGGCGCGGTGCTGCTCCTCGTGGGAGCGGCCCTCTTCGGCTCGGCGGCCCGGCGCGAGGCCTGAGCGCCTCAGGCCTCCTGACGGGTCGCCCGCCACAGCGACGGCACGACGCCGGCGTGACGGCGGAAGGCCCGGCTGAACCCGTCGTCCGAGGAGTAGCCCAGCGCTCGGGCGGCCTCGGACACGCTCCGTCCCTGCTCCAGCAGCTCCTTCGCGCGCCGCATGCGCACGTCGGCGACGTAGTCGGCCGGAGTCCTCCCGAACGCGGCGCGGAACCGCTCGGTCAGAACGGTGCGCGACATCGCTCCGGCGCTCGCCAGCCGGTCGACGGTCCACTCCCGCCCGGGGTCGTCGGCGACGGCCGCAGCCACCCGGTCCAGGTGGACGTCGCCGGTGAGCGGACGCGGTCCGCCGTCCTCGCCGGACGCCCACGCCCGCACCACCGAGAGCAGCACCGTCCGCACCATCAGCCGGCAGATCACCGGGTCGCCCGAGCGCGCCGATCCGCCCCGGGGCGGGCCGAGCTGCGCCGCCAGGGCGGCCGCAGCGGGCTCGAGCCGGGCGAAACCGGGGGCGAGCACCAGACCGGGCAGCGGCCGGAGGCACGCCTCGGGCTCGAGCCGCAGCTCGACGACCATCAGTCCGGCGCCCGAGGTCGACGCGAGCGCCGCCGCCCGCCGCCCGAAGCTCAGCAGTGCGTCGCCCGCCAGCAGAGTGCGCGGCAGCGGGGCCGCCACCGCGTCGCCCGCCGCGAGGTCGAGCTCGCAGGCGGCGCCGGCCGGGGCGAGGGCCGTCAGCTCGCCGTCGACGACGTAGACGAGCACGACGACGCCCTCGGCGAGCACGAGCCTCTCCCCCGGCGCGAGCGTCCGCCGCCGGAGCTCGCCGAGCGTCACGTCCAGTGAGGAGAGGACGTCCTCGAGCACTGCGGGTTCGATCGTCATTCCCGAAGCAACGCGCGGCGCTCCGGAGCCATTCCTGTGGCGCCGGACATCGGGTCTCTGACGGGGTCGCAGTCGCGCACCCATCACCTTCTGGCACGAGTAGGTTAGGTAAGGCTAAGCTGTGCGGCGCTCCTGCTCCCCGTCCTCCGGAGGCTCCGTGTCCTGTGACCGCGCTCGGGCGCTCGCGGACGTCCGACCCGCCCTGATCAGCACCCGCGGGCTCGCCGTCACCCACGAGGGTGCCGAACGCCCGTCCCCCTGCGCCGTCGATCTCGACGTCCGCCCCGGCGAGGTGCTGCTCGTCCTCGGCCCGTCCGGCTCGGGCAAGTCGACCCTGACGCTCGCGCTGAACGGGCTCGTGCCGCACTCGGTCCCGGCCGCACTCGACGGCACCGTCTCCATCGGAGGCCGCTCGAGCGTCGATCTCCCGGTCGCCGAGGCCAGCCGCACCGTGGCGATGGTGTTCCAGGATCCGGACGCGCAGATCGTCACCGGCTCCGTCCTCGACGAGGTCGCGTTCGGACCCGAGAACCTGCTCGTGCCCGCCGCCGAGGTCCTCGAGCGGGCCGAGCGGGCGCTGCGACGCGTGGGGCTGTGGGAGCGGCGCGCGGAGGACCCGGACCGCCTCTCCGGCGGCGGACGGCAGCGGCTCGCGATCGCGTGCGCCCTGGCGCTCGGCTCCCCCGTCCTGGTGCTCGACGAGCCGACCGCCAACCTCGATCCGGTCGGCACGGAGGAGGTCTACGCGATCCTCGCGGAGCTGGTGCGGGAGAGGGCGGTCGCGGTCGTCCTGGTGGAGCACGATCTCGATGCGGCGGTGGAACTCGTCGACCGGGTGCTCGTCCTCGACCGCGACGGGCGACCGGCTCTGGAGGGCACGGTCGACGAGGTCCTCCGCGACGGAGCCGACACGCTCGCCGCCCTCGGGGTCTGGCTCCCGACGGCCGCGCTCGCCGCGCTCCGGCTGCGGTCGGCCGGAGTGCGCCTCGCCCCGCTGCCGCTGACAGCTCGCGAGCTCGCCGCGGCGCTCGACGCGGTGGAGTCGCTTCCCGCGCCGGCCCCCGCCGCGCCGCCCCGCGCGGCCGCCGAGCCGCTCCTCCGGGTCCGCGGCCTGTCCGTGGTGAAGCGCGGAGCGACGTTGGTGCGCGAGGTCGACCTCGACGTGGCCGCCGGTGATCTGCTGGCGATCGTCGGAACGAACGGCGCCGGCAAGACCACGCTCCTGCAGGCGATCGCGGGCGTCGTCCCGCCGCCCCGGCGGACGGTCGAGATCGCCGGGCTCGACCCGTCCCGCGCCGACCCGCGCACTCTGGCCGCGACCGTCGGCTTCGTCTTCCAGAACCCCGAGCACCAGTTCGTCCAGCCCACCGTCGCCCTGGAGCTCGCGCACGGCCTGCGGATCAGGGGCGTCGACGTCGATGAGACCCGCGAGCGCGTCGACGGGATGCTCCGCCGCTTCGGGCTCCTCGCCCTGCGCGACCAGCACCCCTTCCTGCTGTCGGGCGGCCAGAAGCGCCGGCTCTCGGTCGGCACGGCGCTCATCACCGGAGCCCCCGTCCTCGCGCTCGACGAGCCGACGTTCGGCCAGGACAGGGCGCACGCCGGCGAGCTGCTGGACGTGCTCGAGCAGCTGCGCGACGAGGGCACCACCGTGCTGGTCGTGACCCACGACCTCCAGCTCGTCGCCGACCGCGCGGACCGCCTCGCGGTCATGGGCGGCGGGCGGCTCCTCGGCGAGGGTCCCGCGGCGGACGTCCTCGCGAGCGGCCTGCTCGAGTCGGCCGGCCTCCTCCGCCCGCCCCTCGCCCGCGCGATGCGGAGTCTCGAGCGGCACCCGGCGTGGCGCGGGATCACGCGCTTCCGCGACCTGCCCGGGGTCCCCGGATGAGCGCCGCAGCGCTCGGCCCCTCCCTCGCGCTCCCGAGCCGGGCGCGCTTCCTGCACGGGCTGAACCCGCTGAGCAAGGCCGTCGCCCCGCTGCCCGCGATGGTGGCGCTCGTCGTCGTGCGCGACGCCGCGACTCCGCTGGCGTTCCTCCTCGTCGCGATCGCGCTCCTGCTCGTCGGCGCCCGGATGAGCCGACGGGCCGTCACCGCCGTGCTCCTGGGCTTCCCGATCGCCGTCGCCGTCCTCACCGTCAGCTTCACCGGCTGGGTCGATCCCGCGCGCGTCGACGACTCCGCCGTGCTGCTCGAGGTGGGCGGGCTGCAGGTGCGCGCGGGGGCCCTGCAGATCGGGCTCGCCACGGCGCTGCGCCTCGCGAGCCTGTCCGGCCTCGCGCTCCTCGGCGGGCTGACGACCACCGGTCCGGATCTCGTGCGCGCGCTCGTGCAGCAGCTGCACGTCCCGTACCGGATCGGCTGGACCGCGCTGGCCGCCTACCGCTTCGTGCCGCGCTTCGCCCACGAGCTCGCCGTCATCCGGGCCGCCCACCGCGTGCGCGGGACCGTCGCCGGACGCGGGCCCGTCGCCCTGCTGCGCCGGTGGCTCGGGTACGTCGTCCCCCTGCTCGCGAGCGCGGTCCGCCACGCCGAGCGGGTCGCCCTCTCGATGGACTCGCGCGCCTTCGGGGCGCATCCGACCCGGACCCAGCGGTACCCGGTGCCGTTCCGGGCCCGGGACGTCGTCTTCGTCGTCGTCTTCTGGGCCGGCACCGCCGCGCTCCTGCTCACCCTCCCCTCCTCGGGGATCCTCACGATCGGAGTCCCATGACCGTCCGCCGCCGCGCGAGCACGCGCTACCTCCTCACCTGCGCCGTCCTGGGCGTCGCCGGCGGTCTGCTGACCGTCGGGATGAACTACGCGAGCCTGGCGCTGTCCGTCCTCGCCCCCGCGTTCGTCGCCGTCACGATCGGCGCGTGGATCCTGCCGTCGATGACCGGTCTCGCGCTGCTGCAGCGTCCGGGGGCGGGGTTCCTGATCGCGCTGCTGGCGGGCCTCGTGAACGCTCCGCTGACTCCGTTCGGCTTCGCCCAGCTGCCGACGGTCGTCATGGCGGGCGTGCTGTCGGAGCTGCCGTTCCTCATCACCCTCTACCGGAACTGGAGCGCACCGGTGTTCTTCGTCGGCTACGGCGTGCTGATCACCGCGTTCTCGACGCTCTGGTTCGTCTACATCGACGCCGTGATGAGCGTTCCGTGGCTCCTCGTCGTGCTCTATGCGCTCACCGCCGTCGTCTCACTCGGCTTCGTGCAGCTGGCGCTGATCCTCGCGCGGAGGCTGCGCGCCGCCGGAGTGGGACGCTCGAGCGCCGCCCCGCAGCGCACGGCGGGAGCCGCCCGTGGCTAGGGGCATGGTGCGCCGCGTCGAGCCGTCCGAGAAGACGATGCTCCTCGCCCACGTCGCCTCGTCCGAGAAGGTCAGCGCCTCCTTCCAGCGGGTGACGATCACCGGGGAGTCGCTCGAGCACTTCACGGCTCTCGGCTTCGACCAGTGGTTCCGCCTCTTCCTCCCGCAGCCCGGCCACGACGACATGCGCCTGCCGAGGAACATCGGACTGCTGGGCTACGCGAGGTTCCTGACGATCCCCAAGGCCGAGCGCCCGGCGCTGCGCAACTACACCGTCAGCGCGTTCCGGCCCGCGTCCGTCGGGTCCGCGGCCGAGCTCGACATCGACTTCGCGCTCCACGGCGACGACGGATTCGCGTCCCGCTGGGCCGCGCACGCCCGCGTCGGCGACCGGGTCGCGATCCTCGACGAGGGGATCCTCTTCGTGCCGCCCGCCGGCACCCGCCGCCACCTGATCGTCACGGACGAGACGGGCCTCCCCGCGCTCGCGGGCATCGGCCGCTCGCTGCCGCCGGACGCGGTCGGCGACGCGGTGCTCGAGGTGGTCGACGCCTCCGATGCGGCAGCGCTGACCCTGCCTCCGGGTCTCGTGCTGCACCTGCTGATCCGCGCACCCGGAGTCGCGCCGGGAACGCTCGCGCTGGCGCATCTCGAGGCGATGACCCTCGAGACCGACGGCCTCTACGCCTTCGCGATCGGCGAGTCCGCGCTCGCGACGGGCGCGCGCCGCCACCTCGTCGGCGAGCGCCGGGTGCCCAAGGGGCACGTCACGTTCTGCGGGTACTGGAAGGCGGGGCACTGAGGCGGGCGCGGCCGGTCGTGTGACGCGATGTGTCCCCTCCGTTCGACCGGCGCCGAGGTCCTGCCTACGGTGGCCGCATGACGATCACCACCTCCTCCATCCTCGACTCCTCCCCCGCGCTCCGTGCCGAGCGCCTCGACGCCGCCGGCGCGGCCTGGGGCGATCGGATCGACGCGAACCGCTCCTCCGCGCGCCTCACCTACCGCGTGCAGGGCACGGGCGAGGGCTCGGTCGCCAGCTTGATCACCGCCGGGCGCCACAGCTTCCCCGTCGACGAGCCCGCCGCGCTCGCGGGCGACGACATCGCGGCGAGCCCGGTCGAGATCGCGCTCGGCGCCCTGATCTCGTGCCAGGTGGTCGTCTTCCGCCTCTACGCCCACGCACTGGGCATCCCCTTCGACACCATCGACGTGCGGGCGGAGGGCGACCTCGACGCCGCGCGCCTCTTCGGCAAGGACGAGGGCGTGCGCGCGGGATTCACCGCCGTCCGCCTCGCCGTGACGCTGACCGGCCCGGAGAGCGAGGAGCGCTACGAGCATCTCCGCAGCGCCGTCGACGCGCACTGCCCCGTTCTCGACCTGTTCGCGAACGAGACGCCGATCAGCACCTCGGTGCACAAGGGCGCCTGACCGGTCACGCCGACGTCGCCTCGGGCCGCGCGCCGAAGCGGCGCCGGTACCCGGACGGCGTGCTTCCGAACACCCGGCCGAAGTTCTGCCGCAGCGTGACCGGGTTCCCGAAACCGCAGTCGGCCGCGATCCGGTCCACCGGCAGGGCGGTCGTCTCGAGGAGCCGTCTCGCCTCGTCCAATCGCCGCGAGCGGACCCAGGCGGCAGGAGTGGTGCCCGTCGCGTCGCGGAAGGCCCGCACGAACGAGCGTCGGCTCATGCGGGCGGCCTCGGCGAGGCGATCGACACCGAGCTCCTCACCCAGGTGCGCGAGGGCCCAGGCGGAGGCGCGGGCGATCCGGTCGTCCGCGGGCTCCTGCGGCACCGGCCGCTCGATGTACTGAGCCTGGCCTCCTTCGCGGTGCGGGGCCACGACGAGACTGCGGGCGACCCTGGTGGCCGCGTCCGCGCCGAGGCGATCACGGACCACGTGCAGGCACGCGTCCAGACCCGACGCGGTGCCGGCCGAGGTGAGCACGTCGCCCAGATCGAGGTAGAGCGCGGAGGGGTCGACCGACACCGTCGGATGCCGCGCAGCCATGCCCTCGGCCGCCTGCCAGTGCGTCACCGCCGCCCGCCCGTCGAGCAGTCCGACCTCCGCGACGACGAGCGCGCCGAGGCAGAGGCCGGCGATCGCCGCCCCGCGGTCGTGCGTCTCGTGGAGCACGCGGGTGAGCACGGGGCCGGGGCTCCGTCCGTCGTCGATCCAGGAGGGGACGACGACGAGGTCAGCGGCCGCGGCCGCCTCCGGACCCTGGACGCCGCCGATCGTGTAGCCCTCGGCGGTGCGCACCGAGCCCGGCTCCTCCGCGAAGAGGACCGTCCGCCACGGGGCGAGACCGAGCCGGCTCACCTCGTCGAAGACCATCTGCGGCACCGCGAGGTGGAACATCGTGACGCCGTCGAGGGCGTGGATCGCGATCCGCACGGTCCTCCCTCCGGAACCGGTTGGCCCGGATCCATCGTAAAGGTGCCCGCGTGCCAATGGCCGCGGACGCCGGAGCGCGCCAGCATCGGAGCACCGCATCCGATCTCCCGGAGGAGACACCATGACCGCACCCCGCCGCGCCCTGATCCTCGTCGACGTCCAGCTGGAGTACTTCGCCGGACCGCTCGAGATCCGCTTCCCCCCGCACGCCTCCTCGCTCAGCGCCATCACTGCAGCGCTGGACGCCGCGACCGACGCCGGGATCCCCGTCGTCGCCGTCCAGCACAGCGCGGGCGAGGGCGCGCCGGCCTTCGCTCCCGGTACCGCGGCCTTCGAGCTGCACCCCGAGATCGAGAGTCGCCGCCGCGACGACTGGAAGTCGATCACCAAGCAGTACGGCACGGTGTTCGCCGGCACCGACCTGCTCGCCTGGCTGCGCGAGCACGACGTCGACACGATCACCCTCGTCGGCTACATGACCAACAACTGCATCCTCGCGTCGGCCGCCGAGGCCGAGACGCACGGGCTCTCGGCGGAGGTGCTCTCGGACGCGACCGGCGCCATCGCGATCTCGAACGCGGCCGGCTCCGTCGACGCCGAGACCCTGCACACCGCCCTGCTCGCGCTGCTGCACTCCCACTTCGCCGCGGTCGGCACGACCGCGGAGTGGACCGCGGCTGTGGCCTCCAGTTCGGCGCTGGCGGGGAGCGACCTCGGCAGCTCGGCCGTCGCCGGCGCGGCCCTCCCGAGCCGCTGACACCCATTGCCGCCTCCGCCGAGCACTCCGGCCACATGGACTTGCCGGCACGAGGTCCGAGGACTGGTCCCTTGGTGCCCTTGTCGCCGGAGTCGCGCAGCGGGATGATGACCGCGACGAAGGAGTCGGTCTCATGACGCAGCGGATTCGTGCCCGGGTACTCAGCGCAGCGCTGGTCGGTGTCGTGGCGATCGGAGCGGCACTCGTGCCGAGCGGGGCGGCGGTCGCGCTGACGCCCCCGCCGTCCGCCTCCGGCAGCGGGACGACCGGTTCGGTCCAGCTGACTCCCGTCCTGTCCGCGGGTGAGACCGCCACTCCGATCAGCCTCGGCCTGGGGCGACCGACGGTGGTCCTCCAGGGGTTCCCGGCCGGGAACGGCGGTCGTTCGGGCATCACGAGTGGAGACGGGAACGTCGTCGTCCAGGGCCAGGTCGAGATCGCCGGGGACACGCTCCTCCGGGTCGACGTCGAGGCCGCCGACGACTCGGTCCAGCTCCGCACCGAGCTGACCTGGATCGAGCCGCGCGATCTCGACCCCTACGACTTCGCGACCATCGAGGGTCCCGGCACGAGCGACCGCTACGACCTCGCGCGACCCTTCGACGGCCTGTGGCTGATCGACGTCTACCAGGTGTCCGGCCCCGCGGGCGTGCCCGTCGACGTCCGGACGACGACCGCGAAGCCCGAGGCGCCGCTCACCCTGTCCCCCGCGACCGTGTCCGCCGCGAACCCGACGGTCACGGCGAGCTGGTCGGGCCTCGCGCCGAACCAGACGTACCTCGCCGGTGTGCTCTGGGCCGGCGCGAGCACCTCGTCGGTGGTCGAGGTGACCACCGGGACCGGCCGGCCGGTCCCGACCACCACCACGGCCCGGCTCTCCACGCCCCTCCAGCTCCCGACGAACTCGACGACGCTCCTCACCTCCGTCCGAGCCGCCGACGGCAGTGCCGGGCCCGGCGTGCTGTCGCTGAAGATCGACGGAGTCGTCCGCTGGAGCGGCACGGTGGTCACCGGCGCCCCCGCCGTCCGGCTCACCGTGCCGAAGCTCCCCCTCGGACTCCACTCGGTCCAGACGGAGTTCCGCCCGTCCGGATCCTCGCTGACGCCGTCGACGAGCACCGCACTGCGCCTGCTCTCACTCGCGAAGTAGGTCGGGAACGCCCGGATCAGCGCCGGATCGAGACGGCTGCGCTGCGTCCTTCGTCGCCGTCCGCGTCCGAGGCACCTCGGTGACGCTGGAGCCGCCCGTCCGATCTCCGGACGTCGCGACCGCCGACCGCAACGTCCGGTCCACCGCCTTCCCGGCCCGGTGAGCGCCTCCGTCCGCCGCGACGGCGCGAGTTCACAGACCCGCCGGCTTCTCCGGAGTGATGAGCCACGCCTCGAAGAAGGCCGACAGATCCTGTCCCGAGACCTCCTCCGCGAGCTCCTGCAGATCGGCGGTGCTGACCGTCGAGTAGCGGTTCTCCGTCGCCCAGCGCTTGAGCAGCACGGCGAACGCCTCCGCTCCGATCTCCTCGCGCAGCTCCACGAGCGTCAGCCCTCCGCGGGCGTAGACCGGGCCGTCGAACAGTCCGGTCGCCCCGGGGTCCGCCACCGCGGTGGCCCAGAACGGGTCGTCCGCCGGGATCGCGGCGACCTGCGCCGCGGAGTCCGCGACACTCGTGCCGCCGGAGTGCTCCTCCCAGAGCCACTCCGCGTAGGTCGCGAAGCCCTCGTTCAGCCAGATGTCCGACCAGACGCCCGGAGTGGCGCTGTTCCCGTACCACTGGTGCGCGATCTCGTGCGCCACCGTCGACTCGTCCGCCCCGCCGGAGTAGAACGAGCGCCCCTGGGTCTCGAGCGCGTAGCCGATCTCCTCGTCGTCGACCACCGCGCCGCCCGATCGGAAGGGGTACGGGCCGAACACGGTCGAAAAGTAGTCGATGATGTCACCCTGCTTCGCCAGCGCGGCCTCGGTCCCCGCCCGGACGTCGCCCGTGATGTCGCGATCGATCGCGTCGATGGTCACGATGCCGCCGCGGGTGGAGCGGACCAGGTCGTAGTCGCCGATGTTCACCATCGCGAGGTAGCTCGCCATGGGGCTCGTCTCGACCCAGCTCGACGTGGTCCAGCCCTTCGAAGTGGTGGGCGACCCCACCGGCACGCCGTTCGCGACCACGGTCCGCCCCTCCGGGACCGTGATGGTGAAGGTGTAGCGGGCCTTGTCGGCCGGGGAGTCGTTGACGGGGTACCAGGTGGACGCGCCGTTCGGCTCGCTCGCGACGAGCGCGCCGTCGCTGGTCGACCACCAGCCGAACGGAGCGCCGGTGTTGTCCACGGGGTTCCCGGTCGTGCCCGCGTACTCGATGTTCACGAGGGTCGGCGCGCCCTTCTTCAGCGAGCGCACCGGAGTGACGATCAGCTCGGCTCCCCTCTGCACGAACGCCGCCGAGCGCGTGTTCACCGTGACCTTCGACACCGTCAGCCCTGTCAGGTCGAACGACAGCGACCGCAGATCCTGGGTCGGAGCGAGCGTCACGAGCGCGCGCCCGCCGAGCGCGCGGGTGGCCGGGTCGTACTTCAGCACGAGGCTGTAGCTCAGGGCGTCGAACCCCGTGCTGCCGAGGCCGGGGAAGTACGGGTCGCCCGCGCTGGTGCCGCCGTCGACGGCGCGTGCCGTCGATGAGGGCGCCGCAACGGCGGCGGGAGCGAGGAGGAGCGAGGACACGACCAGCGCGCCGAGCGCGTGGGCTGCACGGAGTCTCATGCGCCGACGATACCCGCCGCAGGTTTCCTGCCTGTTTCTCCGGAGCGCCGACCGGAGTCAGCCCGTGAGCGAGGCGATCGAGGTCACGACGAAGACGACGCCGATGAACGCCAGCCCGATCCCCGTGACGAGCACCGACCCGGGCGTCTGCGCCGACGCGTAGCGTTTCGAGTCGGCCCCCCACGTCCGGCGGATCATTCGTGCGTTCCACCGCGCGTACGCCTTCCGCTCGATGATCAGGATCACCGCGACCACCACCGCGACGACGCCGATGATGAGCTTCACCCGCTGCTCGTCCACTCCCCCGCCGTTCTCCGCCCGGGGACGCTGATGCCGTCGGGCGGACCGTCTGCTCCGCTCCACGGGCACATCACGCTGTGGTGCCCCTGGAGGGACTCGAACCCCCAACCTGCTCCTTAGGACGGAGTCGCTCTTCCATTGAGCTACAGAGGCTGGCCGAGCCAGTGTACCCGTCGGCCGGGCCGAGCTCGCAGCCCGCGGTTGACAGCACCCGACAGACCTGCTTGGTTAGTTACTGCACCAACTAACCACCGAACCACCGCCCAGCAGGAAGGAGCACCGATGGACGACTCCCGGCCGATCTTCCTGCAGATCGCCGAGCAGATCGAGAACGACATCATCGCGGGGGCGCTCCCCGAAGAGACCCAGGTCCCCTCGACCAACGAGTTCGCCGCGTTCCACCGCATCAACCCGGCCACGGCCGGCAAAGGCGTGAACCTGCTCGTCGACGACGGGGTCCTCTACAAGAGGAGAGGCATCGGGATGTTCGTCGCCGAGGGCGCCCGCGACCGGCTGGTCGAGAAGCGCCGTACCCAGTTCCGCGACCAGTTCGTCGCTCCGCTGCTCGCCGAGGCCGCCAAGCTCGGCCTCACCCGCGAGGAGCTCGCCACCATGATCAGCGAAGGGGGATCGCGATGAGCGCGGTCATCGAGGTCGCCGGCCTCAGCAAGCACTACGGCAGCATGCACGCGGTCCGCGACGTGAGCTTCGCGCTCGATGAGAACCGGATCCACGGCCTCCTCGGCCGCAACGGCGCGGGCAAGACGACGCTCATGTCGTTGCTCACGGGTCAGGAGTTCGCCAGCTCCGGCGACATCCGCGTCTTCGGGGCGCCTCCGGTCGAGAACGCCGGCGTCCTTTCCCGCACCTGCTTCATCAAGGAGAGTCAGAAGTACCCCGAGGACTTCCAGGTGAAGCACGTCCTGCGCAGCGCCCCGTGGTTCTTCGAGGGCTGGGACGACGCCTTCGCACGCGAGCTCGTCAGCGACTTCCGCCTGCCGCTGAACCGGCGGGTCAAGAAGCTCTCGCGTGGGCAGCTCTCGGCGGTCGGAGTGATCGTCGGCCTCGCCTCGCGCGCCCCGCTCACCTTCTTCGACGAGCCGTACCTGGGCCTGGACGCGGTCGCGCGCCAGCTCTTCTACGACCGCCTGCTCGCCGACTTCGCCGAGCACCCCCGCACCGTCGTGCTCTCCACGCACCTGATCGACGAGGTCAGCTCCCTCCTCGAGCACGTCCTCGTCATCGACGAGGGCCGGCTCGTCGTCGACAGCGATGCGGAGGAGCTGCGCGGCTCGGCCGCGACCGTCGTCGGCACCCGCAGCGCGGTCGACTCCTTCACCGCCGACCGCGAGGTCCTCTCCCGCAGCGGAGTAGGCGGCCTCGCCTCCGCGACGCTCCCCCGCCTCGACGCCTCCGGACGCGCAGAGGCGGCCGCCTTCGGGCTCGAGCTCGAGCCCGTCTCCCTCCAGCAGCTCGTCGTGCAGCTCACGAGCACCACCCCCTCCGGGAAGGACGCCTCATGACCACCACCGCCCCTGCGCACGGCCTCGGCACCTCCGACCGCCTGCTCCGCATCGTCCGCCTGCACTTCGCCAACCCCGCGACGCTGCTCTACACGCCGCTGGGCATCCTCGCCGCGATCTTCCTCGGCAGCCTCGCGATCTTCTGGGTGGTGCTCCGCACGATCGGCGTCGACAGCGCCGGCGGCGAGTCCGGCGTGCAGGTCTCAGGTCCCGGCGCGTTCATCTTCATCTACATGCTCGTCGTCGCGATCCAGGCGGTGAACATCACCTTCGGACTGGCGCTGGGCTACGGATCCACGCGGCGCGACTTCTACTGGGGCAGCGCCCTCACGTTCGTCCTCCTGTCGGCGGCCTGGACGCTGCTCTACACCGTCATGGCCGCGATCGAGTCGGCGACGAACGGCTGGGGCATGGGCGGGATCCTGTTCCGGGTCGTCGACTTCGGCGGCATCTCGTGGGTCGAGCGGGCCTTCGGGGTCTTCGTCCTGTTCCTGTTCTTCTTCTTCGTCGGAGCCGCCACGGCGTCCGTCTACGTGCGCTGGCGGGGAGTCGGCATGACGGTCTTCTGGATCGGACTGGCCGCGCTGGCCGTCGCCGCGGTCGCGCTGATCAGCCTCACCGACTCGTGGGACTCCGTCTGGCTCGCCCTCGAGGCGGTCGGCACCACCGGCGGATTCGCGCTGCTCCTCGTGCCCACCGCGATCGCGGCCCTCAGCGGCTGGCTGATCCTCCGCCGCGCCACTCCCCGCGGCTGAGCGCTCCCGAACGGCACCCCGCATCCGACCGTCCCGAGCGCGAGCGCCGCAAGGCCCTACCGCGCGGGGCGGTCGGATGCGAGCGTGGCGTCATGGCCGCATCCTCGATCACCGCGCTCCCCTCCGCCTCCGAGCACACCTGGGCCGCCCGCGACGCGGACGCCCCGCTGACGTCGGAGACCCTCGAGACCGTCGACGCCTGGTGGCGCGCCGCCAACTACCTCGCCGTCGGCCAGATCTACCTCCTCGCGAACCCGCTGCTCACCGAGCCGCTCACCCGCGATCACATCAAGCCGCGCCTCCTCGGTCACTGGGGCACGACTCCCGGCCTCAACCTGATCTACGCGCACCTCAACCGCGCCATCCGCGAGCGCCGCCAGTCGACCCTCTACATCACCGGTCCCGGCCACGGCGGCCCCGGCATGGTCGCGAACGCCTACCTCGACGGCACCTACAGCGAGATCTACTCGCACATCGACGAGTCCGAGGACGGGCTGCGCACGCTCTTCCGCCAGTTCAGCTTCCCCGGCGGCATCCCCAGCCACGCCGCTCCCGAGACCCCGGGCAGCATCCACGAGGGCGGCGAGCTCGGCTACGCGCTCAGCCACGCCTACGGAGCCGCCTTCGACAACCCCGACCTGCTCGTCGCCGCGGTCGTCGGCGACGGCGAGGCCGAGACGGGCCCGCTCGCCACCAGCTGGCACTCGAACAAGTTCGTGAACCCGGCCACCGACGGAGTGGTCCTGCCGATCCTGCACCTGAACGGCTACAAGATCGCGAACCCCACGATCCTCGCTCGCATCCCGTACGAGGAGCTCGAGAGCCTCCTCCGCGGCTACGGGCACGAGCCCTTCCTCGTCGAGGGCGGCTTCGACGGCGAGGACCCCATGCGCGTGCACGAGCGCTTCGCCGAGGTGCTCGACACGGTGCTCGACCGCATCGCCGCGATCAAAGAGCGCGCCGCCGCTGGGGATCTGACACGGCCCGCCTGGCCCATGATCGTCCTGAAGACCCCGAAGGGCTGGACCTGCCCCGCCGAGATCGACGGCGTGCAGGTCGAGGGCACCTACCGCGCCCACCAGGTGCCGCTCGCCAACGCCCGCGACACCGAGGAGCACACCCGCCTGCTCGAGGACTGGCTCCGCTCCTACCGCCCCGAGGAGCTCTTCACGGAGAGCGGAGGGATCGCCGAGCGCGTCCGCTCCCTCGCTCCCGAGGGCGAGCTGCGGATGAGCGCCACGCCGCACGCCAACGGCGGCCTCCTGCGGCAGACCCTGAACCTGCCCGACTTCCGCCGCTACGAGGTCGTCGTCGAGTCCCCCGGCGGCACGGTCGCCGAGGCGACGAAGGTGCTCGGCGAGTGGCTCGCCGACGTCATCCGCGCCAATCCCACCAACTTCCGGATCTTCGGACCCGACGAGGTCGCGAGCAACCGCCTGCAGAGCGTCTACGCCGCCACCGACAAGCAGTGGGAGGGAGAGCTCAGCCCGCTCGACGACCACCTGGCCCGCGCGGGCCGGGTCATGGAGGTCCTCTCCGAGCACCAGTGCCAGGGCTGGCTGGAGGGGTACCTCCTCACCGGCCGCCACGGTCTCTTCACCTGCTACGAAGCCTTCATCCACATCATCGACTCGATGTTCAACCAGCACGCGAAGTGGCTGAACGGCACCCGCGAGATCGAGTGGCGCCGCCCCATCGCGAGCCTCAACTACCTGCTCTCGAGCCACGTCTGGCGCCAGGACCACAACGGCTTCAGCCACCAGGACCCGGGCTTCATCGACCACGTCGTCAACAAGAAGCCGGAGGTGGTGCGCGTCTACCTGCCGTTCGACGCCAACACGCTGCTCTCGGTCTACGACCACTGCCTCCGCAGCGTCGACTACGTCAACGTCGTCGTCGCCGGCAAGCAGCCCGCCCCGGCCTGGCTGACGATGGACGAGGCCGTCGCCCACTGCACCCGCGGCCTCGGCATCCTCGAGTGGGCGAGCAGCGAGCGGCAGGGCGAGTCGCCGGATGTCGTGCTCGCCTGCGCGGGCGACGTCCCGACCCTCGAGACCCTCGCCGCCGTGAGCATCCTGCGCGAGAAGCTCCCGGACCTCGCGATCCGCACGGTCAACGTCGTCGACCTCATGCGCCTGATGTCCGAGTCCGAGCACCCGCACGGCCTCTCGGACCGCGAGTTCGACGCGGTCTTCACCCCCGACCGCCCCGTGGTGTTCGCGTACCACGGCTACCCGTGGCTGATCCACCGCCTGACCTACAAGCGCACCGGTCACCAGAACCTGCACGTGCGCGGCTACAAGGAGAACGGCACCACCACCACTCCGTTCGACATGGTGATGCTGAACGACCTCGACCGCTACTCGCTGGTGATCGACGTCATCGACCGCACCCCCGGACTCGGCTCCCGCGCCGCCGGACTCCGCCAGGAGATGCAGGACGCCCGCATCCGCGCCCGCGCCTACACCCGCGAGTTCGGCGAGGACCTCCCCGAGGTCGCCAACTGGACCTGGTCCGGCGAGCGCTCCGGCAACGCCAGCACCGCCACCGGCGGCGACAACGAGTAGGAGTTCGTCGCCTCTGTCTTCTGACGAAGCGAGGGCGCTTCGATCGCAAGGCGGAGGAGGAAGCGATACCGGCGGTATCGCGCCCGACGACAACGCCGCGAGCGGAGTGCCCTCGCCCCCTCTGTCTTCTGACGGGGCGAGGGTGCTTCGATCGCAAGGCGGAGGAGGAAGCGATACCGGCGGTATCGCGCCCGACGACAACGCCGCGAGCGGAGTGCCCTCGCCCCGTCAGGCGGCAGGGGCCAAGTAGCCGTTCCACTCGGGTTCCATCCGCTCCGCACCCCGCACCAGCCAGGAGCCGGCCCGCGGCACCCGCGGTACCGTCCGCAGGTGCCATCCCATCTCGGCGGGCGTGCGGTCGCTCTTGGTGTTGTTGCAGCGGTGGCAGCAGGCGACGAGGTTCTCCCAGGTGTCCCGTCCGCCCCGCGACTTCGGCTGGATGTGGTCGATGGTGTTCGCGTGCATCCCGCAGTAGCCGCAGCGGTGGTTGTCGCGCCGCAGCACCCCGCGCCGCGAGACGGGCACCGTCCGCGAGCTCGGGATCCGCACGTAGCGGGTCAACAGGATCACGGACGGCCGCACGTAGTCGCCGGTCGCCCCGTGCACCGGATTGTCCTCGTCGGCCGCGATGACGGTCGCCTTCTCCGTCATCAGCAGGACGAGTGCCCGCTTGAACGAGACGACCGCGAGCGGCTCGTAGCCGGCGTTGAGAACCAGAGTGCGCATCAGGGACCTCCGAACAGACGTCGTCCGTCGCACCTCGGCAGCACCCCGGACGCGAAGAAGGGCGCCGTCGCGTGGACGGCGCCCTTCTGGGCCGCGGCTGAGCACCGCGTCGAGTCGTGGTGGCGTATCCGAGTGTCGGAGGAGTGCACCGAGGCGGAGAGGATCCCCGCCCGGATCGAGTCGGTCCGCCGCACGCGCGAACGCAGCCCCACGCAGTGGTGCCCGTTCCGCTCGGTCATCCCGGCACTCCGTCCCTCGACGAACCGCTCCGCTGGTACGGCGGAGTGGGGTTCAGAGTATTCCTTCCGGCGCGAAACACCAGAGGTTCGCCGGAATTCGTCATCCGCATTTCACACCGCGTTCCCCGCGAACGCGAACGAGCCCGCCCCCGGAGAGGGAACGGGCTCGTCGACGGGCGTCCGGGCTCAGCCCGGGATGCGCACGATGTAGTAGTCCGACGTCCAGATCGGCTGCACGCGGACGCTCGCACCGGCGTAGGGCGCGTGCAGGATGTTGCCGTTGCCCGCGTAGAAGCCGTCGTGACCGGGCATGATCACGAGGTCGCCGGGCTGCGCCTCCGACACCGGGATGCGAGTGCCCATCGCGGCCTGACCCGCGGCCGAGTGCGGCATCGAGATGCCGTACTGCGCGAAGACGTACATCACGAGGCCGGAGCAGTCGAAGCCGCTCGGGTCCGCTCCGCCGAAGACGTAGGGCACGCCCTGGTACTGCAGGGCGGTGTTGTACACGGCCGAGAGGCTGTACCCGGTGGTCGGCGCCGACGCGGCGAGCTCGGCGGCCGACGCTCCGTCGTACGAGTTGAACGTCTCGGCGGTCTCCGCGCGGGCGGTCTCGACGTCCGAGGTGTCGGCGACCGGCTCGACGACGGGCTCGGGCTCGGGGGGCGGCGGGGGCGGAGGAGCCGCCTCGGCCGAGAAGCCGTCGCGCGCGATCGCGGCCTGCACGACGCTGCCCGCGACGGCGACGGTCTGCGCCTCGCCCTGACGGAGGAGGTCGGCCTGCGACGCCGCGAACGGGCTCGCGCTGTCGGTCCCCGGGGAGAACGCGTAGGCGGGGAGCGCCATGGTCGCGACGAGCGCGCCGGCGAACCCGACGATCGCGACCTTGCCGAGCTTCCGGCCGCGGTGCCGGCGCGGGGTGCCGGCGGGCGACGGGACGAAGTCGGTCACGTCGCGCTGGCGAGCCGGAGCGGTCGGGACCGCACGGCGGGCGACGGGAGCCTCGGAGTGGAACCGCGCGCGCACGACGGGCGGCTGGTTCTCGAAGGAGGCGGTGCTGCGGGGGCTGTTCGGGTGGGTGGAGCGGTACCGGTCGGGGCTGCCGGTGGTGTCGTTCTCGGCCAAAGGGGTGGACCTCCGCGTCCCGTCAGCCCAGGCGGCTGTCCCGTCTCATGCACGAAGCATCGATGTTCACGGTGGTCCGAGACGGGCAGGGGGACGTCGGATTCCGCGCCCTGGAACCGGGGTCCGGATGCAGGGCTCCCCAGAGCGTATGCGACCGTTACCGATTTGTCACCATTCGACGCGGCCCGATCACGACAACGGCGTGCGAGCCGTCCCGGGATGCGCTAGGAGTGCATCCAGCGCTCGCCCAGGGGCCGCTCGGTGATCCGTCGTCAGACGACGAGGAAGATGTGCGCCGCGACCTCGTTGGGAAGCTCGATGCCCGCCTCCGCGCCGTCGATGCGCACGAGGACGTAGCCGTTCAGGGCCGAGAACTCGCCCTCTGCTCCCGGCATGACGCCCGACTGCTTCAACTGGAGCAGCAGCTCGGGATCGACCTGCGCCGGCTCACCGAGACGACGCACCACTCCGCGCTTGGGCTCGGTCGATCCGGCGACGAAGCGGGGCAGGCTGATCACGCCGTCCGCGAAGCGCGACGCCGGGGTGTCGCCGAGCTCGTCGAGACCCGGGATCGGGTTGCCGTAGGGCGACTCGGTCGGGTGGTCGAGCATCTCGAGGAGTCGGCGCTCGACCTGCTCGCTCATGACGTGCTCCCAGCGGCAGGCCTCCTCGTGCACGAACTCCCAGTCGAGCTTGATGACGTCGTGGAGGAGCCGCTCGGCGAGGCGGTGCTTGCGCATGACGTGGATCGCCTTGCGGCGCCCGTCGGTGGTGAGCTCGAGGTGGCGGTCTCCGGAGACGACCACGAGACCGTCGCGCTCCATGCGTCCGACGGTCTGCGAGACGGTCGGTCCCGAGTGGCTCAGACGCTCCGAGATGCGCGCACGGAGGGGGATGATGTTCTCCTCCTCGAGCTCCAGAATGGTGCGCAGGTACATCTCGGTGGTGTCGATCAGATCCGTCATCTCAGCCTTCCCGTCTCGGCGCGCTCAACCTTACTGGGCGCCGTGTCGCAACTTCCGCGAAGCCGCACGGCGCCAGGCCTTCGTCACTCGAAGGAGGGGGCGAGCCGGGAACCCTAGTATTAACGCATGCCGGACGTCACCATTCCTCGCGAGCTCCTCCCCCACGACGGACGATTCGGCTGCGGCCCGTCCAAGGTGCGGCACGACCAGCTCGCGCACCTCGCGACCGAGGGCGCGCACCTCCTCGGCACGTCGCATCGGCAGGCGCCGGTCAAGAACCTGGTCGGCCGAGTGCGCGAGCACCTCGCGACGCTGTTCGACGTCCCCGAGGGCTACGAGGTCCTGCTCGGCAACGGCGGCTCGACCGCGTTCTGGGATTCGGCCGCCTTCTCGCTCATCGAGCGCCGCGCCGAGAACCTGACCTTCGGCGAGTTCGGCCAGAAGTTCGCGAAGGCCGCGTCCGCGCCGTTCCTCGAGCCGGCGCACGTGATCTCGGCCGCGGCCGGCTCGCGGAGCGAGGTCGAGGTCCTCGAGGGCGTCGACGTCTACGCCTGGCCGCACAACGAGACCTCGACCGGAGTGATGGCGCCCGTCACGCGCGTCCACGGTGACGAGGGCGCGCTCACCGTGATCGACGCGACGAGCGCCGCCGGCGGCATCGACTTCGACGCCTCGCAGGCCGACGTCTACTACTTCGCGCCGCAGAAGAACTTCGCCAGCGACGGCGGCCTCTGGTTCGGCCTCTTCTCCCCCGCCGCGATCGAGCGCGTCGAGCGCATCGCGGCGAGCGGGCGCTACATCCCCGAGTTCCTGAGCCTCAAGAACGCCGTCGACAACTCGCGCCTGAACCAGACGCTCAATACGCCCGCGCTCGCGACGCTCCTGCTGATGGAGTCGCAGCTCGACTGGATGAACGGCAACGGCGGCCTCGCCTGGGCGTCGGCGCGCACCGCCGAGTCCTCGTCCGCGATCTACGACTGGGCCGAGGCCTCGTCCGTCGCGACCCCCTTCGTCGAGGTGCCCGAGCACCGCTCGCAGGTCGTCGCCACCGTCGACTTCGACGCGTCGATCGACGCCGCGCTGATCGCGAAGATCCTCCGCGCCAACGGCATCGTCGACACCGAGCCGTACCGCAAGCTCGGGCGCAACCAGCTGCGCATCGCCACCTTCACCGCGATCGAGCCCGACGACGTCCGGTCGCTGCTGAGCTGCATCGACCACGTCATCGAGCGCCTGGCCGACTGAGGGGCGGGCGGAGGATGCGGTTGTGGCTCCGCGAGGAGGAGCGTCGACCGAGCCCTCCGCCCTACCCGAGCGACGACGCCCGGGCGCTGCTCGTGGGCTGCCTCGTCTGGGTCGCGGCGCTGATCGGCGTCCTCGTGGCGGCCTCGGTCGGCGTCGACGTGCCTCCCCTCGTGCTGTCGACCGTCGTGATCGGCGTCGTGCTCGGCACCATCGGCCTCTTCTACAGCCGCAACCGCCGCTGAGGGCTCAGGAGGCGTCCGTCTCCATCGTGAGCGTCGCCGCGACCGGATCGACGGACAGCTCCACCGAGACGGCGCCGAGTTGCGCGAGGCTCGCGACGTGCGTTCCTCCGCACGGGATCGACGCCTCGCCGGCGGCGAGCAGGCACCGCCAGGTCCGACGGGAGCCGAGCAGCTCGTCCTCGCGCTCGACGGCGACGGAGGCGTCCTCCGCCGTCCACTCCGCCAGCAGGGCGTCGATCCGCTCCTCGATCTCCGGCAGAGCCTCCTGCAGCCGGGCGGTGTCGAAGCCGCTGCGACGCAGGCTCTTCCCGAGCCGGTAGACGTCGGTCGAGCCCGAGGGGCGGATCAGCGACGACTGGATCGCGGCCTGATCGAAGTCGGGGCTGCCGAGCGAATCGGTCCGCACCGGCTTGCTCCAGAAGTCGGCGAGCGCCGCGTTCAGGGCGAGCGAGGCCAGATGGCAGGCCGTGTGCCCGCGCGAGAACTCGTCGCGGCGGGCGCGGTCGACCTCGACGCGGATCCGCTGCCCCTCGGCGAGCGCGGACGCGTCGGCCACGACGTGCGCGACGACGAAGACCCAGCCCTCGGTGCCGAGGCGGACCGGGAGCCGGTCGCCGAGGTGCAGGGTGCGCCCGTCCCACGCTGCGATGCGGCAGTCGAGCAGGCGGTAGCGCACGCCTTCGGCCACGAGGATGCCCTCGTCGGGCCCCTGGTCCGGCCAGGTGGGATCGACGGGATGAGCGGCCGTCGCGTCGAGGACGACCGCCCAACGGCCCTCCTCCAGTATCTCGACGTGGACGATCTCCCCCTCGGAGGAGGTGGCGCCGTCGGGGTAGGAGACGAGCGTGTCGATGCCGATCACGCCGCCCCCTCCCCCGCTGCCACCACGGGAGGCGCCGACTCAGCGGTCGTCGTCATCCCGGTCGTCGTCGTCCTCGGACTCGTCGTCTGACTCGTCGTCATCGTCGGAGTCGTCGTCGTCATCCGACTCGTCGTCGTCATCCGACTCGTCGTCGTCATCCGACTCGTCGTCGTCATCCGACTCGTCGTCGTCATCCGACTCGTCGTCATCGTCGTCGTCGAGAACGACCTGATCGTCGAACTCGTCCTCCGAATCCGGAGCGTCCTCGTCCGCCTCGTCATCGTCGTCGTCAGCGTCGTCCTCGTCCGAGTCGTCCGACTCCTCGCCTGCCGCGTCCTGCGCCGCGCGGTAGTCCGCCAGGCGATCCGTCCACGGCACCCAGTCCGGAGCGAGCACCGCTCCCTCGCCGGGCAGCAGCTCGACCTCGAGCACGTTGACGTCCTCGGTCTCGTCGATGCGCGACAGCGTCGCCGTCCAGAGCCATCCCGGGTAGCCCCGCATGAGGTTCGCGAACTGGAGCGAGACCACGTGCTCGCCCTGCGCCAGCGTCGCGACCAGCGGCCCGATCGTTCCGGGCGGAGCGACGTCGGCGAGCGCCTCGCGGGCCCGCTCCTCGCAAGCGGCGAGCACGGCGTCGAGCTCGTAGACGGGCTCGACCGCCTCGTCCTCGACGACGTCCTCGTTCCCCGGCTCGGAGCCGTCGACAACGACGTCGGCCTCCGACTCGGATCCCCCGGTCGCGCTCTCGACGTCCGACTCCTCCACGGCGGCCGGGAGCCCGGACTCCGCATCGGACTCGTCCCGAGGCTCATCGAGCTCGGTACCGGCTCCCGGAGTCGGCACATCCCCTTCGGTGGACGATTCCGCGATCACGATCGACGCCTCCGCCTCGACGGTCGACAGGTCGACCCCCTCGGCGCCGGTGACGTCGTCCGCGGCAGCATCGGCGGTGTCGGTTGGCAGGAGGGACTCCGCCCCTTCGGACGACGCGAGGTCGCCGGTCGTGCCGTCGGCGTCAGGCATCCAGCTCGTCCGCCACCCGGCGCAGCAGCGCCGCGATCTTGCGGCCGTGGGCCTTGTCGGGATACCGACCGCGCTTGAGGCCCGTGCCGATGCCGTCGAGCAGCTTGACGGTGTCCTCGACGATCACCGACATGTCGTCGGCCGACTTGCGGTTCATCTTCACCATGCTGGGGGGCGCCTCGATGACGCGGGCGGTCAGGGCCTGGGCCCCGCGCTTACCGTCGGCGATGCCGAACTCGAGGCGTGTGCCGGGCTTCACCGCGGTCCCCGAGGGCAGCGCGGAAGCGTGCAGGAAGACCTCCTGGCCGTCATCAGTGCTGATGAAGCCGAAGCCCTTCTCCTCGTCGTAGAACTTGACCTTGCCGGTAGGCATGCAGAACCCCTCCTGGAATCGAAGCAACCACCAGTTTAGAGGCTCTCCGGTGCGGCCTATCCTTGGGGGGTGAAGCCACAGCAGCCGGCGGGCATCGGACGCGCCGAGCGCACCCTCGCCTACATGTTCATCGCGATCATCGCCGTGACGGTGCTCGCGTTCCTCGCGATCCTCCTCGCGCCCCTCCTCGGAGTCGAGCGGTACGAGGGTCCGCTGTGGCAGTTCGTCTTCGCGGTCCCCCTCGTCGGCCTGCCCATCGCCTTCCTGATGATGATCGCGATGCTGGTCGTCGGAGTGCGTCGACGCCGCGCGTCCTGATCGCACCGACGGCACCGGGGCGGTGTCGAGCCACCCACCACTCGGCTCCCAGATTCCGTTCAGGCAACGCGCAGAAGATGTCCTCATGGACGGACCCCGCATTCTCATCGTCGACGACGAGCCCAACATCAGAGACCTGCTCACCACGAGCCTCCGCTTCGCCGGCTTCGCCGTGCGCGCGGTGGGCAACGGCGCGCAGGCCATCTCGGCCGTCCTCGAGGAGGAGCCCGACCTGATCATCCTCGACGTCATGCTCCCCGACATGAACGGGTTCGGCGTCACGAAGCGTTTGCGCTCGGCCGGCTACACCTCCCCCATCCTCTTCCTCACGGCGAAGGACGACACGGAGGACAAGATCACCGGTCTCACCGTCGGCGGCGACGACTACGTCACCAAGCCGTTCAGCCTCGACGAGATCGTCGCGCGCATCAAGGCGATCCTCCGCCGCACGATGCACGCCGAAGAGGACGCGGTCATCCGCGCCGGCGAGCTGACAATGGACCAGGACACCCACGAGGTCCTGGTCGGCGACGAGCCGGTCGAGCTCAGCCCCACCGAGTTCAAGCTGCTGCGCTACCTGATGCTCAACCCCAACCGCGTGCTCAGCAAGGCGCAGATCCTCGACCACGTGTGGGAGTACGACTTCAACGGCGATGCGGGCATCGTCGAGTCCTACATCTCGTACCTCCGACGTAAGCTCGACACGCATTCGGAGGAATCGCTCATCCAGACCAAGCGAGGATTCGGATACATGCTGAAGGTCGCGAAGGCCTAGCCTCCGGGTCCTGATCGACGTCGCGGAGCCCGGAGCTCCGCACCCCGGCGGTCGCCCCCTCGCGGGGCGGCCGCCGTTCCGCCATCGAGGGAGTCCCACCGCCATGCACCAGACCCTGGCCGAGCGGTGGAACTCCATCTCCCTGCGGACCAAGATCACCGCGGTGACGGTCCTGCTGCTCACGCTGGGGCTCCTCGTCTCCGGCATCGGGACCATGACGATGCTGAAGCCGCAGCTCATCTCGCAGCTCGACGACTCCCTGGCGAAGCAGGCCCAGGTCGTGGCCACGTCGCTGGGCACGATCGGTGAGGCCGGCTTGAACGACTCGAACACGACGTACTTCGGTGCCGTGTACGACTCGGCCGGGATTCTGGACAACACCACAGCCATCGGTCCGAATGCTCCTGACTTCCCCGAGACGTTCGCAATCGACGAAGCTCTCGAGTACGACGGGAAGCCGAAGGAGCTTCGCAGCGAGAACGGCAAGATCGAGTATCACTTCATAGCGACGACCTACTCCAAGGGCAATCAGGTCGCGACGCTGCTGCTCGCCACCTCGACGCGGAGTGTCGATGTCGTGATGACGGCCTACCTCACGATCTTCCTGGGGTTCGGAGTCGCGATCGTCGTGATCGGCGCGATGCTCACGCGCCTGCTCGTCACCACCACCTTCGCGCCGCTGCGCGAGGTGGAGCGCACCGCCGCCGCCATCGCCGACGGCGACTTCAGCCAGCGGCTCGACGGCACCACGCCCAACACCGAGGTCGGGCGGCTGAACCGCTCGCTCAACGCCATGCTCGGCCGGATCGACACCGCGTTCCGCGACCGTGCGCGCACGATCGATCAGATGCGCCGCTTCGTCGGCGACGCCAGCCACGAGCTGCGCACGCCCCTGGTCTCGGTCCGCGGCTACGCCGAGCTGTACCGGATGGGCGCCCTGCAGACGCCCGAGGCCGTCGGCCAGGCGATGGAGCGCATCGAGAAGGAGGCGATCCGCATGGGCGGTCTCGTCGAGGACCTGCTCGAGCTCGCTCGTCTCGACGAGACGAAGCCGCTCGCTCTCGCCCCCGTCGACTTGATGCCCCTCGCGCGCGACGCCGCCATGGACGCGATGGCCTCCTGGCCCGACCGCGACTTCGGCGTCGAGACCCGTGACGACACCCCCCTCGAGACGCCGGCCCTCGACGACGACGATCTCACCGGAGCCGCGACGCAGCCGCTGCAGACGGCAGCCGCCGGCCTGACCGGTCCCATCGCCGCCGCCGGCGCCCGCCTCGCCCGACTCCGCCGACGCCCCAGCCGGGTGAAGGCCGAGGAGATCGCCGCAGGGACGGCCGAGCCCGCTCCCGAGGAGGCGGGACTCCCCGCACTGGTCATGGCCGAGGAGAACAAGATCCGTCAGGTGCTCACGAACCTCATCGGCAACGCCGTGCGGTACACCCCCGAGGACACCCCCATCGAGATCGGAGTCGCGGTCGACCGCGCGCGCCGTCTGGCGTTCCTCGAGGTGATCGACCACGGCGAGGGCATCCCGCCGCAGATCCGCGAGAAGATCTTCCAGCGCTTCTGGCGCGCGGACACGTCCCGCACCCGCGAGACAGGCGGCAGCGGTCTGGGGCTGGCGATCGTCTCCTCCATCGTGGCCGCGCACAAGGGCCGCGTCGACGTCGTCGAGACCCCGGGCGGCGGAGCGACCTTCCGCGTCGCCCTGCCCCTCCTCACCGTCGGCCCGAACGGCGAATCCTCCCCAGCCTCGGTCTGAGGGCCCGCGGCCGAGACGGCGCGAGTCCTACCGTTCTCGCACGCGCCGATCGGCGCTGACCGGAACGAGAGGACTCCCCCATGACCCGCTACCAGACCGACATCGACGCGATGATCACGATGACCGGCACCGCGCACGGCTACATGGACCGCATCCAGACCGAGGTGTCGGGGCTGCTCGCGCAGCTGACCGGGCTCGAGGCGGTCTGGCAGGGCCAGGCCTCGAACGCGTTCCAGGGCGTCGTCGGAGTCTGGCGGTCGACGCAGGCGCAGGTCGACGAGGGCCTGGCCACGATCACGCTCGCACTCGGCACGGCCGCACAGCAGTACGCCGACACCGAGCAGGCCAACGCGCGTCTCTTCGGCCCCTGAGCGGCGAGCACGAGGGAGCCGTCGTCCGCGCGCCGCCGGGGCCACCCGGAACGCACGGAAGGCGGCTCCCCCGGAGGGGAACCGCCTTCAGCGTGTGGTGCGGGTCGGACTAGAAGTCCATGCCGCCCGTGGGGTCACCGGCCGGAACCGGGTTCTTCTCGGGCTTGTCGGCGACGACGACCTCGGTGGTGAGGAAGAGGCCGGCGATCGACGCCGCGTTCTGCAGCGCCGAGCGGGTGACCTTGACCGGGTCGATGATGCCAGCGGCGATCAGGTCGACGTACTCGCCGGTCGCGGCGTTGAGGCCGTGTCCGGTAGGCAGCTCGCGGACCTTGGCGGCGACGACACCGGGCTCGAGACCGGCGTTGAGCGCGATCTGCTTGAGCGGCGCCTCGATGGCGACCTTGACGATGTTCGCGCCGGTCGCCTCGTCTCCGACGAGCTCGAGCTTGTCGAACGCGAGCTTGCCGGCCTGGATGAGGGCGACGCCACCACCGGCGACGATGCCCTCCTCGACGGCGGCCTTCGCGTTGCGGACGGCGTCCTCGATGCGGTGCTTGCGCTCCTTGAGCTCGACCTCGGTCGCCGCTCCGGCCTTGATGACCGCGACTCCACCGGCGAGCTTCGCGAGGCGCTCCTGGAGCTTCTCGCGGTCGTAGTCGCTGTCGGTGTTCTCGATCTCGGCGCGGATCTGCGCGACGCGACCGGCGATGGCCTCGGCGTCGCCGGAGCCCTCGACGATGGTGGTCTCGTCCTTGGTGATGACGACCTTGCGGGCCGAGCCGAGGAGGTCGAGGGTGACGTTCTCGAGCTTGAGGCCGACCTCCTCGGAGATGACCTGGCCGCCGGTCAGGATCGCGATGTCCTGGAGCTGGGCCTTGCGACGGTCGCCGAAGCCCGGGGCCTTGACGGCGACGGACTTGAAGATGCCGCGGATCTTGTTGACGACCAGGGTCGCCAGCGCCTCACCGTCGACGTCCTCGGCGATGATCAGCAGCTGCTTGCCCGCCTGGATCACCTTGTCGACGACGGGGAGGAGGTCCTTGATGTTCGAGACCTTGGAGTTGACGATGAGGATGTAGGGGTCCTCGAACACCGCCTCCTGGCGGTCGGGGTCGGTCACGAAGTACTGCGACAGGTAGCCCTTGTCGAAGCGCATGCCCTCGGTGAGCTCGAGCTCGGTGCCGAAGGTGTTCGACTCCTCGACGGTGACGACGCCCTCCTTGCCGACCTTGTCGATCGCCTCGGCGATGATCGCGCCGATCTCGGGGTCCGCGGCCGAGATGGAGGCGGTCGCCGCGATCTCGTCCTTGGTCTCGATCGCCTTGGCGCCGGCGATGAGCTCGGCGGTGACCGCCTTGACGGCCTTCTCGATGCCCTTCTTCAGGGTGATCGGGTCGGCGCCGGCCGCGACGTTGCGCAGGCCTTCGCGGACCAGGGCCTGGGCGAGGACGGTCGCCGTGGTGGTTCCGTCGCCGGCGACGTCGTCGGTCTTCTTGGCGACCTCCTTGACGAGCTCCGCGCCGATCTTCTCGTAGGGCTCGTCGAGCTCGATCTCCTTGGCGATCGAGACGCCGTCGTTCGTGATGGTGGGAGCGCCCCACTTCTTCTCGAGCACGACGTTGCGGCCGCGCGGGCCGAGGGTCACCTTGACCGCGTCGGCCAGAGTGTTGAGTCCACGCTCGAGGCCGCGGCGGGCTTCTTCGTCAAAAGCAATGATCTTGGCCATGTGTGTTTCTCGTCCCTCCCGGACGTCAAGAAAGTTTCATTCCTGGCACTCGGATGAACCGAGTGCCAAGAGCGATTCTGGCACTCGCGGGTGACGAGTGCAAGCGACGCGACGCGGGGAGGAACGACAGGAGCCGCCGTCCGCACGGGGCGGGCGACGGCTCCTGGAACGAGCGCCGGGTCAGACCAGGCGCACCGCTTCCGCCTGGGGTCCCTTCGATCCGGTGCCGACCTCGAAGGCGACGTGCTGGCCCTCCTCGAGGACCTTGTATCCCGACATGTCGATCGCGGAGTAGTGGACGAACACGTCCTGCCCGCCGCCGTCGACCGTGATGAAGCCGTAGCCCTTCTCAGCGTTGAACCACTTGACGGTTCCGTTCGCCATTTCCACTCCCAAGTACTGTGCTGCCCTCGACACGAGCGATGCGCGCGTGCCTCCGAGTCGAGATACTAATCCGCGGTACGGGCCCGGAAACGGCGCGATCGCGCGTTCGGGAAAGAGTTGTCCGCGATTCAACACGGATTAAACGTGCCGGAAACAGAAGACCCGGTGACGGCGGGGTTCGCCCGCGTCCGAGCGAGATCCCGAGGCTCAGCCGACGGGGTAGTCGGCGCCGAGGACCACGACGAGATCGCCGGTCTCGACGAACTCGTCCCCCTGCACCAGGGCCCCCAGTCCGAGCGACTCGACCAGGCCGAGCGCGGCTCCCTGCAGCGCGGGATCGGAGTAGTAGACGGTGGTCGCCGCCTGGTCCTCGGAGCTGGCGTTCGCGACCGTCGGCACCGTCCAGCCGTCCGTCGTGAGCACGTCGCCGGCGCTGGCAGCGAGCCCGGCGGTCGGGGTGCCGTTGAGCACCGCGATCTCGAGGGACGGATCCACGGTCGGAGCGACCTCCGGCGTCGCGTCGGCGATGCCGGTGGGAGCGGTGAAGACGTCGTCGAACTGCACCCGGTCGTCGATCACGAGGAGACCGATGAAGCCGAGGAGGACGATCACTCCGGTGGCCAGCGCCGCCCAGGCGAGGGCGATGAGGCGGGCGTGCGGAGCGGGCGGCCGACGGTGCGCGCCGACGCGGCCCTCCGTCGCGGGGATCTCGTCGAAGCGGTCCTTCGGGTGCGTGTTCGACATCGAGGTCGGAGCCGGCCTTCCGTTGCGGTCTGCGCGAGCAGCGGGTCTACTCGGGCCGCCCGAGGCGCCGCGCGGCGCGGGCACCGGAGCGCCCGTCGCGGATGCGCAGGAGGCGCTTCACGAGCATCGGGTCGTGGGCGAGGGCCGCGGGAGAGGCGAGGACCGCGCCGAGGACCTGATAGTAGCGGGCGACCGAGAGCCCGAACCTGGATCGGATCGCGTCCTCCTTGTCCCCGGAGCGCGAGGTCCAGTCGCGCTCGAAGTCGAGCACCTCGCGGTCGCGCTCGGAGAGGGGAGCACTCGGCGCGCTCGTGCTCCGCGCCGTTCCCGTCGTCCCGTTCATCCGTCCAGGGTAGGCACGCCCGCCGCTGTCTCCGCGGAGGCGCTCCGGTACATGCTCACGTGGGTGATGCCCGCCTCCTGGTACTCGTCGCCGAACGCGACGAAGCCCGAGCGCGCGTAGAGTCCGGCGACGTGCGACTGGGCGTGCAGGAGGATCGCCTCATCGCCGTAGCGCCGGATCACCGCCTGTACGAGCGCATGCGCGAGCCCCTCCCCCCTCCTGTCGGCGCGGGTGACGACGCGGCCGATGACGCGGTGCGCGTCGGCGTGCTCCGGCTCGGCGTCGACGAGGGTGCGGAGGTAGGCGGCGGTCCCGCGCCCGTCGGCGATCCACCAGTGCCGTGCGGTCGGCTCGAGATCGCGGCCGTCCAGCTCGTCGTCGTCGACGCGCTGCTCCCGGAGGAACACGTCGGTCCGCAGCCGCGCGAAGGCGTACACCTCCTCGGTCGAGAGTTCGCTCCACGCTTTCGAGATCACGGAATTCGCCTGCACGGCTGGGAGTTTACGAGAGAGGAGGGGAGCGACCTCCCCCGTAAACTGGCGAGGAATCCTAGGGAGACCCATGTCGTCGTATTCCGTGAACAAGACCGACGCCGAGTGGCGCGAGGAGCTCGACCGCGAGCAGTACGCCGTCCTGCGCGAAGCAGCCACCGAGCGTCCGTGGACCGGCGAGCTGCTCGACGAGCACCGCTCCGGCCTCTACACCTGTGCCGCCTGCCACGCGGAGCTCTTCCAGAGCGGCACCAAGTTCGACTCCGGCTGCGGATGGCCGAGCTTCTACGAGTCGGTGAACCCCGATGCCGTTCAGCTGATCGAGGACAGCACCCTCGGCATGGTGCGCACCGAGGTGCGCTGCGCGAACTGCGGCTCGCACCTGGGCCACGTGTTCCCCGACGGCTTCGGCACCCCGACCGGCGACCGGTACTGCATGAACTCGATCGCCCTCGAGTTCCAGGCCGAGAGCGAGTGACCGTGCCCACCCCGGTGCTCGACGCCGTCCTCGCGCGACGATCGCGGTCGAAGGTGACGGCGGAGGCACCGGGCCACGACGAGATCGCGACGTACGTCTCGGCGGCGTCGCGTCTCGCCGACCACAGCTCGCTGCGGCCGTGGCGGGTCATCGAGATCCGGGGCGCCGCCCGCGACCGGATCGGCCGCAGCTTCGCCGCGGCGTCGGGGGCCAAGAAGGACCCGCGGAAGTACATCGAGAAGACGCACCGCGCCTCCCTGCTGCTCGCCGTCGTGGTGAGCACGAAGAAGTCGAGCGTGCCGGACTGGGAGCAGGAGGCGGTCGCCTCGGGCGTCGCGCACCTGCTGAGCCTGCTGCTCGACGAGGCGGGCTGGGGCGTCTTCTGGCGCACCGGCTCCTACACCCGCGCGAAGGCGGTCCGGAAGGCGCACCGCCTCGAGAAGGGCGAGGAGCTGCTCGGCTGGCTCTACGTCGGCCGGCCCGACGGCAAGATCGGCGGACCCAAGCGCCCCACCCCCGCCGAGAAGCACCTCAGCGTCCTGCAGCCGTGACGCCCGCGGGCGCCGTCCCGATCGCGGTGCGGCGCCCGCGATAGTCTGTCCCGGTGCCTCCGGGCGCACCTGCCGACGTGGCGCAATTGGTAGCGCACCCGACTTGTAATCGGGCGGTTACGGGTTCGAGTCCCGTCGTCGGCTCCACGTCCCGCCTCCCGTGCGGCCTTCCGGTTCCGCTGTCGCAGCGCATCCGCGCGCTGTCACCGGCGCGCACGAGAGAAGGGCACGTCCGGTCGAACCGGGCGTGCCCTTCTCTCGTGCGCCTGTGGTCAGCCCGCGGCAGGAGTCGGCGTCGGCGTCGCGGAGGAGTAGGTGTCGGCCGCCGCGGCGAGCACGAACGAGCTGAACGCCTCGGGGTCGGTCAGCGAGCCGGAGTACGCCTCGCCGTTCACGAGGACGGTCGGAGTGCCCGAGACCTTCTCGACCTCGGAGCCCGGCAGCGGTCCGGAGGTGGCGCGCTCGGTCGCCGCTTGCACCCAGCTCGTGAAGGAGCCGTCGTCGATGCAGGAGTCGACCGCGGCGGTGTCCTCGACGCCGGCCTCGGCGGCGTAGCCCTTGAGCTCGTCGTCGGACAGCCCGTCGGTCCCCTCGGCGGGCTGGTTCTCGAAGAGGAGGGAGTTGAAGTCGAGGAAGGAGTCGGGCGAGGAGTCGGCGACGCAGGCGGCGGCGTTCGCGGCGCGCTCCGAGTACTTGGTGCCGTTGGAGCGCGGAGTCAGAATCGCGATCGGATGGATCTCGACGGTGGCGGCTCCGCTGTCGACCCACTCCTCGATCTGCTCGCCGTTGGTCGTTTCGAACTCGCCGCAGTACGGGCAGAGGTAGTCGACGTAGACGCGGATGTCGACGGTGCCGGTCGAGGTGTCGAGAGCGCTCGGGCTGGGAGTGCCGCTCGCCGGGACGGGGTCGGAGGTCTGCGCGACCAGGCCCTCTCCGACGACGAGGCCGTCGCTGGCCATGTTCGCCGGGCCCGGGCCGACCTCGGCGGGACGGAGGTTCGGAACGAGGACCAGGGCGACGATCGCGACGACGGCGATCACGACGACGGCGAGGCCTCCCTGCAGCAGCAGGCGGCCGGCGCGGTCGCGGCGCTTCTGCTGCTCACGGAGCCGTCGGGCCTTCTCCCTCGCTGCCTCTCGACGCTGGTTCTTCGAGAGACGGTCGTTGGCTCCGCCGTTGGTCATGACAAGGACACTCCGAGAAAGAGAGGGGGAAGTCGTCGCCGGGTCGCGACTCGCCGGAATCCTACGCGCGAGCCCTGGGAATCCCCCAAACGGCGGATACGCGACGGTCTCGCGGAGGCGACCGGGCCCGCGGTGGCGAGTTCCCGACGCGTGGCATACTGTGACGGTTGGCCGACGTCGTCCACACGACGATGACCATCATCAATTCCATTCACTCGGATCGTCCGGCACGTACCTGCCGGTGAAGGAGCAAGAACAATGGCGTCCGTAACTTTCGACCACGCGTCCCGCGTCTACCCCGGGGCCACGCGTGCCTCCGTCGACAAGCTCAACCTCGAGGTGGGCGACGGCGAGTTCCTCGTCCTCGTCGGCCCCTCCGGCTGCGGAAAGTCGACCTCCCTGCGCATGCTCGCCGGCCTCGAAGAGGTCAACGAGGGACGCATCCTGATCGGCGACCGCAACGTCACGGACGTGCCGCCGAAGGACCGCGACATCGCGATGGTCTTCCAGAACTACGCGCTGTACCCGCACATGTCGGTCGCCGAGAACATGGGCTTCGCGCTCAAGATCGCCGGCATCAACAAGGACGAGCGCGCCGCGCGGGTCCTCGAGGCCGCGAAGATGCTCGACCTCGAGCCCTACCTGAACCGCAAGCCGAAGGCCCTCTCGGGTGGTCAGCGCCAGCGTGTCGCGATGGGCCGCGCCATCGTCCGCAAGCCCCAGGTCTTCCTCATGGACGAGCCGCTGTCGAACCTCGACGCCAAGCTGCGCGTCTCGACCCGCACCCAGATCGGCACCCTCCAGCGCCGCCTGGGCATCACCACGGTCTACGTCACCCACGACCAGACCGAGGCGCTCACCATGGGCGACCGCATCGCGGTCCTCAAGGACGGCCTCCTCCAGCAGGTCGGCAGCCCGCGCGACCTGTACGAGAACCCGAACAACGTGTTCGTGGCCGGCTTCATCGGCTCGCCCGCGATGAACCTGTTCCACGCGGACGTCACCGACGGCGGCGTCAAGTTCGGCGACACCGTCCTCCCGATCGCCCGCGAGGCGCTCGCGAAGACGAGCCAGAAGGTCGTCACGCTCGGCGTGCGTCCCGAGGACGTCACCGTCTCCACCCAGCCCGGCGGCCTCCCCATCGAGGTCGACCTGATCGAGGAACTCGGCTCGGACGGCTACCTCTACGGCCACACCGAGGTCGAGGGACGCCGCACCGACATCGTCGCGCGCGTCGACGGCCGCGTGCACCCCACCGCGGGCGACCGCGTCTACGTGACCGCGAACCACCGCGTGCACATCTTCGACGCGGAGTCGGGCGAGCGCCTCTCCTGAGGCTCCCCCTCCGCGCACACGCTGCCGCCGTCTCCTCCGGGACGGCGGCAGCGTTCGTTAGCGCTCCTCCCCCGCCCGACTCCGACACGAACGGCGCTCCATGTCCGGATCCCTGAACATCACCTCCGCCACCGTCGACCCGGCCCTCCTCGACCTCCCGTGGAACCTCCGCCTGAACGACTGGCCCGACGAGTACATCGCCGCGCTGCCCAAGGGCATCTCCCGTCACACGGTGCGTTTCGCCCACCTCTCGGGCCACGTGGTCGCCGTCAAGGAGACCACCGCCGAGATGGCGCGCCGCGAGTACGAGATGCTCAAGACGCTGCAGCGCCTCGACGTCCCCTGCGTCGTGCCCGGCGCCGTCATCGCGAACCGCACCGACGACGAGGGCGGCGAGCTGCCCGCCGTGCTGGTGACGCGCCACCTCAAGTTCTCGCTGCCCTACCGCGCCCTCTTCTCGCAGACGCTGCGGCCCGATACGGCGACCCGCCTCGTCGACGCCCTGGCGCTCCTGCTCGTCCGGCTGCACGTCATCGGCTTCTTCTGGGGCGACGTGTCACTCTCGAACACGCTCTTCCGCCGCGACGCCGGCGCGTTCGCCGCCTACCTGGTCGACGCCGAGACCGGTCAGCTCTACTCGGGCGGGCTGTCGAACGGCCAGCGCGAGAACGACCTCGAGATCGCGCGCGTCAACATCGCCGGCGAGCTCCTCGACCTCGAGGCC
This sequence comes from Rathayibacter sp. Leaf299, assembly GCF_001423055.1. Classification (NCBI taxonomy): domain Bacteria; kingdom Bacillati; phylum Actinomycetota; class Actinomycetes; order Micrococcales; family Microbacteriaceae; genus Rathayibacter; species Rathayibacter sp. Leaf299. Next base: position 1,186,884 of record NZ_LMNT01000001.1, on the reverse strand, counting down.
GGTGGGCGCGTCGACGAGGACCTCGATCCGATCACGGTGTCGGACGGGATCGTCGCGGCGTACCGCAGCCTCTGGAAGGAGCTGACCGGCGTCGAGTCGTTCGCCACCTCCGAGCGCTGGCGCATCAACGACCGGGTGAACCGCCTGAACGACCTCGGCTTCGACATCGAGGAGCTGGCGATCAAGACCGACGACGCCGGATCGACCGTGCGGATCCAGCCGAAGGTCGTCGACGCCGGTCACCACCAGCGCCGCCTCCTCCGCCTGACCGGGCTCGACGCCCAGGAGAACCAGGCGCGACGGCTCCTGAACGACCTCGACTCGTACACCGCGACCTACGGCAAGCAGGGCCTGGACGAGGAGATGGTCGCGCACGAGTGGCTGGCGCAGGTGTTCGAGCCGGTCATCCGCTCGATCCCGCGCGACCTCAAGGGGCGCCTGGAGCCGGCCGAGATGTTCCATCAGCTCCTCGAGCACCGCTGGTTCATGTCGCAGCAGCAGGCGCGCGACGTCCCCCTCGCCGAGGCGGTCACGGCCTATGTGAACGACATCCTCCGCCACCGCCGCGACGAGGCGACGATCATCGCCCCGCCGACCGAGGCGCTGACGCTGCCCAACCTCGTCATCGACGAGGCGGGCGACGCCGAGCTGACCGACGAGGACGCCGACGTCGACTGGACCAAGAACGTCTGACCCGGATCGACGAAGGGCCCGTGCGGATCGCTCCGCACGGGCCCTTCGTCATTCGTACGCTTCTACTTCTGTGACGCCCGGAGCTTGGAGATCTCGTAGAGGGCGACCGAGGCCGCGATGCCGGCGTTCAGCGACTCGGCTGCCGAGCTGATCGGGATCGAGACGATCGCGTCGCACTGCTCGGTGACGAGCCGGGACAGGCCCTTGCCCTCGCTGCCGACGAGCACGAGGAGCGGCCGGTCGGCGAGCTCGAGGCCCGGCAGCATCGTGTCGCCGCCGCCGTCGAGGCCGATGACGAAGACGCCGTCGCGCTTGAAGTCCTTGATCATCGCGGTCAGGTTCGACGCCATCGCGACGGGGACGCGCGCGGCGGCTCCGGCCGAGGTCTTCCACGCGGCCGAGTTGAGCCCGACCGAGCGGCGCTGCGGCACGATGACGCCCTGGCCGCCGAACGCGGCGACGGAGCGGATGATCGCGCCGAGGTTGCGCGGGTCGGTGATGCCGTCGAGCGCGACGAAGAGCGGCGTCTGCGCGCGCGAGATGCTGCGCTGCAGCAGGTCGCTCGGGTGGGCGTACTCGTACGGCGGCACCTTGAGGACGAGGCCCTGGTGCACCGAGTCGGGGCCGGCGAGGCGGTCGAGCTCGGGGCGCATGATCTCGAGGACGGGCAGGCCGCGCGCGGTGGCGAGCTTCAGCGCCTCCTTGACCCGCTCGTCCATCTCGATGCGCGTCGCCACGTAGAGGGTCGTCGCGGGGATCTTGGCCCGCAGCGCCTCGAGGACGGAGTTGCGCCCGGTCACCATCTCGGACTCGTCCGCACTCTTGGGCTTGCGCGACGGAGCGGGCCGACCCGATCCTCCGCGCGCGGCCGCCGACAGCGTGCTGCCGGGACGTCCCTTCCCGCCGGCGGCGACGAAGCGCTCGCGCGCCGCCTTCGCCTTGCCTGCGGGGTGGTACGGCCGATCCTCGGCCTTCGGCGTGGGCTTCTTGCCCTCGAGGGCCTGACGGCCCTGACCGCCGGAACCGACGGCCTTGCCCTTGCTCTTCTTGCGGACCGCTCCTGGGCGGCCGGGCTTATTCGCCATCGAGACTCCAATGCGCACCCGTCTGGGTGTCTTCGATCGTGATTCCCGCCGCGGCGAGATCGGTTCGGATGCGGTCGGCGGCCGCCCAGTCGCGCTGCTCCCGCGCGGACTGGCGCTCGAGGACCAGACGGTCGACGAGGACGCTGAGGGCCCGGTAGGAGGGCTCGTCGTCGGAGCGCGCCCACTCGGGCGCCTCCGGGTCGATGCCGAGCACCGACGCCATGGCGAGGACCTGCGTGCGCAACGCCGCGACGGTGCCCAGATCCTCGGCGTCGAGGGCGGCGTTGCCGGCCCGGACGGTCTCGTGCAGAACGCCGACGGCCTGCGGGACGGAGAGGTCGTCGTCCATCGCCTCGGCGAACTCGTCCGGGACGAGGGGCTCGCCGACGGAAGCGAAGCGGGTGCCCTCGAGGCGACGGCGCGACCGGTCGAGGAAGCCCTCGATCCGCTCGAGCGCGGCCTCGGCCTCGTCGAGCGCACCGTCGTGGAACTCGAGGGTGGAGCGGTAGTGCGCGGAGCCGAGGTAGTAGCGGACGACGAGGGGCCGAGCCGCGTCGAGCAGCTCGGACGCGAAGACGGAGTTGCCGAGCGACTTGCTCATCTTCTGCCCCGTCACCGAGACCAGCCCGTTGTGCAGCCAGTAGGAGGCGAAGGCGTGCCCCGCGGCGCTGGACTGCGCGAGCTCGTTCTCGTGGTGCGGGAACCGGAGATCCAGACCGCCGCCGTGGATGTCGAACTGGGTGCCGAGATACTTCGTCGACATCGCCGAGCACTCGATGTGCCAGCCCGGACGCCCCGGGCCCCACGGGGACGCCCACGACGCCGACTCCGGCTCCTCGGGCTTGACACCCTTCCACAGGGCGAAGTCGTGCGGATCGCGCTTGCCGCGCGGGTCGGCGTCGGTCGCCGCCTCCATGCTCTCCAGGCGCTGGTGCGTGAGGGCGCCGTAGTCGGGCCAGGAGCGGGTGTCGAAGTAGACGTCTCCGGACTCGTCGGGCGCGGGGTAGGCGTGACCGAGCTCGATCAGGCGCTCCACCAGAGCGATCATCTCGGCGATGCTCGCCGTCGCCCGCGGCTCGTAGGTGGGCGGCAGGATGCCGAGGGCGTTGTAGGCGGCGGTGAACTCGAGCTCGACGCGGTAGGCCAGCGCCCACCACTGCTCGGAGGGCTCGCCCTCGGGGGCCGCTCGTCGCGACTCCTCGGCGATCGCGAGGATCTTGTCGTCGATGTCGGTGACGTTGCGCACCAGGGTGACGTGGAAACCGCGGTAGCGGAGCCAGCGCCGCAGCTGGTCGTAGACGAGGGCGGAGCGCAGGTGCCCGATGTGCGGGGAGGACTGCACGGTGGGTCCGCAGACGTACATCCCGACCTCGTTCGCGCGGAGGGGGACGAAATCGACGAGGGCCTGGGCCTTCGAGTCATGCAGTCGCAGAGTCACGGGGCGAGTTTACCGGGCGAGTCGCCCGCGGCCGGGCGGCGGGATCAGCGCGAGGACGCGGTCGGGAGCACGAGCGCGGTCGCCGTCGCCGCCACTCCCTCGCCCCGCCCCGTGAAGCCGAGGGCGTCGGAGGTCGTCGCGGCGACGCTCACGGGCGCGCCGAGGATCGCCGACAGCCGCTCCTGCGCCTCGTCGCGGCGCGGCGAGAACTTCGGCCGGTTGCCGATCAGCTGCACCGAGACGTTGCCGATCGTGAAGCCCGCCGACTCGACGAGCTCGCGCGTGGCTCGGAGGAACACCTCGCCGTGCGCGTCGGCGAAGCGCGGGTCCGCGGTGCCGAAGCGCGAGCCGATGTCGCCCAGCCCGGCCGCGGCGAGGAGGGCGTCGCAGATCGCGTGGGCGACGGGATCGCCGTCGCTGTGCCCCGAGAGCCCCCGCTCCCCGGGCCAGTGGAGTCCGGCGAGCCAGAGGGGCGACGCGTCGTCGAAGGCGTGCACATCGGTGCCGATGCCGACCCGCGGAGCGGCGACGGGCACGGGCGGCGCGAGCAGCTGCTCCGCCCGCGACAGATCCCACGGCGTGGTGATCTTGAAGGCGAGGGGGTCGCCGGCGACGACGACGGAGCAGCGGCCGTGCGCCGCGAGGAGCGCCGCGTCGTCGGTGTGCTCGGCGCCCGCGGCGGAGTACGCGGCGTCGAGCAGGGCGCGGGGGAAGCCCTGCGGCGTCTGCACGGCCGCGAGCTGCGCGCGGTCGACCGTCTCGAGGATCGCACCCTCGGATCCGATCCGCTTGATCGTGTCCGTGACCGGCAGGCCCGGCACCACTCCCCCGCCGGTCGACCGGACCGCCGCGATGACGCGCTCGAACTGGTCGACGGGAGTGAGGGCGCGCGCGGCGTCGTGGACGAGCACCGTCTCGACGGAGGGGGCGAGGAGCGCCAGACCGCGGCCGACCGACTCCTGCCGGGTCGCTCCTCCGGCCGTGACCGCCACGTCGTCGGAACCGGAGGCGGCGCGGCAGAGGGAGACCGTCTCGTCGACGAGCGCGGCGGGGGCGACCACGACCACCTGCACGGGCTCGGCGATCGTGAGGATCGTGCGGAGGCTGCGCTCCAGGATCGTCCGGCCGGCGCAGTCCACATAGGCCTTGGGCCTCTCGCGGCCGAGCCGGGTGCCGCTGCCGGCGGCGACGACGACGACGGCGACGGTGGGGGGCTCCGAGGAGAGGGGGGTCATCGGGCACGTCCTTCCACCGGCGGTCGCCGGCGGTCAGAGTACCAAAGGGGTCGGGAGGTGAGGACCCCCTCGGTCTGACCGGCGGCGGGGGGTCGCTACGCTAATCTGGTGTCCGGCTCGTGCACCGTGAAGTCGCCCTGTCCGGGGCGAGCAGGGCCGACGATCTGGAGGAACCTGTGAAGGCGCGTATCGCTGCATCCGTCGTTCTCGCGGTCGGCGTCGCCCTCGCTACCGCCGGCTGCAACCTCGTCGCTCCCCAGGCGACGCGGGCCATCTACGACCCGAGTGACGGAGTCGGTGCGACGGTCGGCGATCTCTCCATCCGCAATGCGTTCATCGTGTCGACCGACGGCGAGGAGGGGACCCTCGTCGTCACCGTGATCAACGACTCGGCCGAGACCGAGACGCTCGAGGTGCAGTACGAGTCGGCCGAGGGCCGCACGGACGGCCAGGTGACGATCGTCCCCGGGTCGAACCGGATCGGCCCGACCGAGGACCAGTCCGTGACGATGCCCGGCATCGACACCGTCCCCGGCAGCCTCTTCCCGGTGTACTTCCAGTACGGCGACGAGGAGGGCAAGGAGCTCCTCGTCCCGGTCCTGACGAACGCCCTCGAGTCCTACTCGACCCTCACCCCGGCCCCGTCGGTCACCCCGACGTCGACCCCCACGCCGGATCCCGCCTTCACGGCGATCCCCACCCCCACCACCGAGCCCGGCAACTCGATCGAGCCCCCCGCCGGCGAGTAGCCCCGCACCCCTCTTCGACGGGCCGTCCACTCCGGTGGGCGGCCCGTCGTCGTTTCGATCCGGCTCCGCCTACCCGCGCCGGCGGATGCGCCTCCCTCGGCGACGTGGGTCTCGATACGCCGCTCCGCGGCTACTCGACCAGCAAGGGGCGCGCCCCCTCCGGAGCAGCTCGTCGCGCAGCGACGGCCCTCACAGCGGCTCGTCGCACAGCGACGGCCCCTCCGAAGCAGCTCGTCGCGCAGCGACGGCCCTGACTCTGGCTCGTCGCACAGCGACGGCCCTACTTCTGGAGTTCACCGCGGGGCCTGGTGGGGTTAGCTGCAAGGCGGAGGAGGGAGCGATACCGGCGGTATCGCGACCGACGACAACGCCGCAGATGGCCCCGCCAGGCCCCGCGTCACGAGTCGAAGCGGTAGCCGAGGCCGCGGACGGTGACGAGCAGCGTCGGCTCCTTCGGCGTCTTCTCGATCTTGGAGCGGATGCGCTTCACGTGGACGTCGAGGGTCTTGGTGTCGCCGAAGTAGTCGCTGCCCCAGACGCGGTCGATGAGCTGGCCGCGGGTGAGGACGCGGCCGGCGTTGCGGAGGAGCATCTCGAGGAGTTCGAACTCCTTGAGGGGCATGGGGGTCTCGACTCCGTCGACTTCGACGGTGTGCCGTTCGATGTCCATGCGGACGGGGCCGGCGGTGACGATGCGCTCCTCTCCCGGGTCCTCGGTGCGGCGGCGGAGGACCGCGCGGATCCGGGCGAGCAGTTCGCGGGTGGAGTAGGGCTTGGTGACGTAGTCGTCGGCGCCGAGTTCGAGTCCGACGACGATGTCGACCTCGGAGTCCTTCGCGGTCACCATGATGATGGGGATCTGCGATCGGGTGCGGATCTCGCGGCAGACCTCGGTCCCGGGCATGCCGGGGAGCATCAGGTCGAGGAGGATCAGGTCGTAGTCGCCCTCGTCGAAGGCGGTGACGGCGCGCAGCCCGTCCTCGGCGACGGTGACGTCGTAGCCCTCGCGTTCGAGCAGGTAGCTGAGGGGTTCGCTGAGGGCGCTCTCGTCCTCGACGAGCAGGATGCTGGTCACGCGGTGTCTCCTATCGGGGCGCTGGACGCGAAGGGCGTCCTCGCCGGGTCTGCTTCGGGGAGTCGGATGGTGAAGGTGGAGCCGCGTCCGGGCTTGGACCAGACGCGGACGTCGCCGCCGTGGTTCTGCACGGCGTGCTTGACGATGCTCAAGCCGAGGCCGGTGCCGCCGGTGTGGCGCGAGCGGGCCTGGTCGACGCGGTAGAAGCGCTCGAAGACCCGGTCGAGGTCCTCTTCCGGGATCCCGATGCCCTGGTCGGTGACGGCGATCTCGACGACGCCGCCGGTGGAGCGCACGCCGATGCCGACGCGCGAGCCGGGCGGGGAGTACTGGATGGCGTTGGCGAGCAGGTTGTGCAGCGCCGAGACGAGCATCTTCTCCTGCCCGGCGACGTAGGCCTTCTTCATGCCGCCCTTCACCAGGGTGACGTCGTGCGACTCGGCCAGCACGTGGGTCGTCTCGAGCGCGGAGGTGACGATGTCGTCGACGCGGACCAGCTCGGCGGAGGCGCCGACGTCGGCGGACTGCAGGCGCGAGAGCTCGATGATCTCGCGGGTGATCTTCGCGAGCCGGTGCGACTCCTGCGTCAGGCGCCGGGCGAAGCGCCGCACCTGCGCCGGGTCGTCGGCGGCGGAGTCGAGCGCCTCCGCGAGCAGGCCCACCGCTCCGATCGGGGTCTTCAGCTCGTGCGAGATGTTGGCGACGAAGTCGCGGCGAACGGCCTCGAGCCGGCGCGCCTCCGTGTGGTCCTCAGCGAGCACGAGCACGTAGCGGGAGCCCAGGCGGGTCGCGTGCACGACGAGGGTGACGGCCTGGTCCGAGAGCGGGCTCGTGGCCAGCTCGAGGTCCTGCTCGATGTCGTCGCCGAAGCGGCGCACCCGGTCGACGATCGCGACCAGATCGGGGTGGAGGAGCGTGTCCTGCGACACGAGACCGAGGGCGATCGCGCGGGTCGACGCCTTGAGGACGTTGTGCGACGGATCCGTCACGAACGCGGGCGCGCCGACGGCGTCGATGATCGCGTCTATCCCCTCCGGGAGGGTGACGGAGACGACCTCGGCCGCGATGCGCCCCTGCCGTGCCGCGAGGGTGAAGACGGTCGTCAGAAGGACGCCGATCGCCACGCCGAGGACGAGCGCCAGAATCACGAACACACCCGAATCCACGGACCCAGGCTAACCATCCACCGGCCGTCTCCCTACCGGATGCCGGACGACGGACAGCAGGTCGAGTACTGTTCAAACCCGCGGCACCGTTCGTTAACCTGCCGTCGTCATCATTGCTGCGCCTGCGCCGTCGAGGAACAGGTGCTGCGTCGCGCGTGGTGCGCGACGCATACCCGGCACCGTTCGCCGTGAGTGCCGCAGAGAGGGTCGATCACAAGATGCGCGAAGTATTCCAGCAGGAGCTGGCCGAGGTCCAGGATCGCCTCGTCGAGATCTCCGGACTCGTCGAGATCGCGATCGAGAAGGCGACTCAGGCGTTCAACCACTCCGATGTCACGCTCGCCGAGGAGGTGATCGCGAGCGATGCCCGCATCGACGAGCTGGCCATCAGCCTCGACGAGCTCGCGATCGACATCCTCGCCCGCCAGAACCCGGTCGCCCGCGACCTGCGGATCGTGGTGTCCGCCCTGCGGATCAGCGCCTCGCTCGAGCGGATGGGCGACATCGCCGAGCACATCGCGCAGCTGTCGCGGTACCGCTTCCCCGACAAGGTCGTGCCCAAGAGCCTGCGCCCGACCTTCGTCGAGATGGGCCGGCTGGACGTCGTCGTCGCCCACAAGCTGACGGAGCTGCTCCGCTCGCAGGACCCCCGCATCGCCGAGGAGATCCGCGACGAGGACGACAAGATCGACGAACTGCACGTCAGCGTCTTCGACAAGGTGCTCAGCGAGGCGTGGAAGGGGCAGGCCGCCGACACCGTCGACGCCACCCTCGCCAGCCGCTACCACGAGCGCTTCGCCGACCACGCGGTCTCGATCGCCAAGAAGGTGCAGTATTTGATCTCAGGCGATTACGCCTGAGTGCTCGGATCGCGCACGGCGCGATCCTCGCCGCGGTCGGCTCTTCGGAATGGTTGCGTTCCGAGGAGCGTCCCGCGTTCGGCTAGGCCGAATCGCTCGCACGCGATTCGGCCGTTCGCCTTTAAGGGGGTCGGCCGGTCTGCACGGTTGAACCAGGGATTCCGTCCGAGCCGATTCGGGGGACGGATACTCGCTCGTCTTCCGCTCAGCGAGTCGCGCGGACTCCCGTCTCCTCTGCTGATCGAGTAGCGCGCGGAGCGCGCGTATCGAGATCCGCGTGATCCGAGCGCGGGCGCTGAGCGCAGGTCCCGGACGAACTCCGGCTCGCGAGAACCGGCTCGGCTCGCGAGACGTCGCCGTTCCTGGGAGCCGAGCGCGATTCAGCGAGCCGGAGGTGCGTCCGGAGACGCGGAAGGCCCGCGCGGATCGGGGATCCGGCGGGCCCTCCGCGGTGGCGGGACCTACTTCTTGGCGCCCTGGGCGGCGACGGCCGCGGCACCGGCGGCGGCGGCCTTTGGGTCGAGGTACTCGGCGGGGCCGATCGGCTCGAAGTTCTCATCGAGCTTGTAGACGAGCGGGATGCCGGTCGGGATGTTGAGCTCCGCGATGTCCGAGTCCGAGATGCCGTCGAGCGTCTTGACGAGGGCGCGGAGCGAGTTGCCGTGCGCGGTGATCATGACGGTCTTGCCCGAGGCGAGATCCGGCTTGATGTCCGACTCCCAGTACGGGAGCATCCGCTCGATCACGAGCTTCAGCGACTCGGTGCGCGGCAGGGCGTCGCCGAGGTCGGCGTAGCGCTCGTCGTGCGCCTGCGAGTACTGGTCGTCGTCGTCGAGCGGGGGCGGCGGCACGTCGAAGGAGCGGCGCCAGGTCTGGAACTGCTCGGGGCCGTACTCGGCGAGGGTCTGCGCCTTGTCCTTGCCCTGCAGTGCCCCGTAGTGGCGCTCGTTCAGGCGCCAGGAGCGCTTGACGTCGATCCAGAGGCGGTCGGCCACCTCGAGCGCGATGTTCGCGGTCTGGATGGCTCGGGTCTGACGCGACGTGTAGACGACGTCGGGGTGCAGCCCCGCCTCGGTCAGGAGCTCGCCGGCGCGGGTCGCCTCCGCGACGCCCTGCTCGGTGAGCCGCACGTCGACCCAGCCGGTGAACAGGTTCTTCTGGTTCCACTCGCTGTTGCCGTGGCGCACGAGGATGAGAGTGTAGGTCTCGGACATGCGTCCAGCTTAGAGGCGGCCCCCTCGCCCGCGGATACGCTGATCCCCATGCCGATCGGAGCCGTCACCCGCGGGACGACGGGCACGAACCGCCTCCGCCGCGTCGACCGGTACCTGTCCGAGCTGCCGGTCCTGCGCTCCTCCGACCGGCCCCTCGTTGTCGACCTCGGGTTCGGAGCGAGCGCGGTCACCACACTCGAGCTGCACCGGCGGCTGGTGCGGACCGTTCCCGACGTCGAGGTCGTCGGATTCGAGATCGAGCCGGCCCGCGTGGCCACGGCGCGGCAGCAGCTCGAGGTGGTCCGGGGAGGCGGGACCGCCTTCCCCGCGGATGCGCGCGTGACGTTCGAGCGCGGCGGCTTCGAGATCCCCCTCCCCCGCGGTCGGCGCGCGAGCGTGATCCGGGCGTTCAACGTGCTGCGCCAGTACGACGAGGACGCGGTCGCCGGAGCCTGGCGCATCATGACCGATCGACTGGAGCCGGACGGGGTCCTCATCGAGGGGACCTGCGACGAGATCGGCAGGATCTGCACCTGGATCGAGATCGGGGCGGACGGGCCGCGCTCGCTGACCCTCTCCCTCCGGCTCGGCGCGATCCCGTCGCCGATGATCGCTGCGGAGCGACTGCCCAAAGCGCTGATCCACCGCAACGTCCCCGGCGAGCGCGTCCACGCGTTCCTGCTCGCACTCGAGCGCGCGTGGACGGTGAACGCGCCGCTGGCCGTCCACGGTCCCGGTCAGCGCTGGATCGCCTCGGTCCGGGCGCTGCAGGAGGACTGGCCGATCCTCGGCGGGCCGCGGCGCTGGCGGCTCGGGGAGGTGACCGTCGCGTGGGAGGCGGTGGCGCCCGCGGACGCGACCCCGTCACTCCGCTGATCGGGAGCGCGGGTCGAGGCGCGCACGGCCCACCCGGGTCCTGTGAGCATTCTCAGATGTGCGGACGGTACCGTTCCTCCTCATGGACGACCCTCCCTCAGACGCGCCCGCTCACGAACCGGTGCGCGCCACCGCCCCCGCCCCTCTGATCGGCGGTGACGCGCGTGCCTGAGTGGCTCGGCATCGTCATCGGCCTCCTCCTGACCGTCGGCACCGGACTCTTCGTCGCCTCGGAGTTCGCGCTGGTCAATCTCGACCGCAACGAGCTCGAGGAGCGCCGCGCCCGCGGCGAGAAGCGCCTCGACCCCACGATCTCCGCCCTGCGGATCACCTCCACCCACCTCTCCGGCGCGCAGCTGGGCATCACGCTCACCACGCTGCTCACCGGCTACACGTTCGAGCCCGCCATCTCGTCGCTGCTCGCCGAGCCGCTGCGCTCGGTCGGCGTCCCCGACGGGATCGTCCCCGGCATCGGCGCTGTCATCGGCGTCCTGCTCGCCACCGTCTTCTCGATGGTGATCGGCGAGCTCGTGCCCAAGAACTTCGCCCTGGCCCTCCCGCTGGCCACCGCGCGCGTGGTCGTGCCGTTCCAGGTGGCGTTCACGACGGTCTTCAAGCCGGTCATCCTCCTCTTCAACAACACGGCGAACGCGCTGATCCGCGCGATGGGGATCGAGCCCAAGGAGGAGCTGTCGGGCGCCCGGAGCGCCGACGAGCTCGGCTCGCTCGTGCGCCGCTCCGCTCTCGAGGGCACCCTCGACCGCGACCACGCCGACCTGCTGCACCGCACCCTGCTCTTCTCGAGCCGGAGCGTCGCCGACGTGATGACCCCGCGCGTGCGGATGGCCTCGGTCACCCTGCAGAGCAGCGCGGAGGACGTCGTGCAGCTGGCCAACCGGACCGGCTTCTCCCGCTTCCCGGTGCTCGGCCGCGACTCCGACGACATCCGCGGAGTGCTGCACGTGAAGCACGCCTTCGCCCTCGAGCCGGAGCGCCGGCGGAGGGTGAGCGCCGAGGAGCTCATGGTCGCGCCGATGCGCGTCCCCGAGACCGCGCGGGCCGACGCACTGCTGGCTCCGCTGCGCGGCAGCGGACTCGCGATCGCGGTGGTCGTCGACGAGTACGGCGGAACCGCCGGCGTCGTGACGCTCGAGGACCTCGTCGAGGAGATCGTCGGCGAGCTGGAGGACGAGCACGACCGCACCCGTGCCGGAGTGATCCGCACCGGCCGCTCCGCCACCTTCGGCGGCGAGCTGCGCCCCGACGAGGTCGCGGCGCGGCTCGGAGTGCTGGTGCCGGAGGGCGAGGACTACGACACCGTCGCCGGCTTCCTCTCGTCGCAGCTGGGCCGCCTGCCCGAGCTGGGCGACGAGGTCGCGCTGGAGTCCGGCGTGCTGCGCGTCGACCGCGTCGCCGCCAACCGGGTGGACCGCGTCCGCTTCACCCCCGAGACCGAGGGCGGCACCGCCACCGGAGTCGCGGCCCTGCGCGCCGAAGGAGCCGTCCATGAGTGAGTACCTGCCCGGGATCGCCTGGCTGGTCGTCCTCCTCGTCGTCAACGCGTTCTTCGTCGGCGCCGAGTTCGCGGTCATCTCGGCCCGCCGCTCGCAGATCGAGCCGAAGGCCGACGCCGGGAGCCGCGCCGCGAAGACGACGCTCTACGCGATGGAGCACGCGACGCTGATGCTGGCGACGAGCCAGCTCGGCATCACCGTCTGCTCCCTCGTGATCCTCAACGTCTCGGAGCCGGCGATCCACCACCTGCTCGAGATCCCGCTCGGGCTGACCTCGCTCTCGGCCGAGGCGATCGGCGTGATCGCGTTCATCGCCGCGCTGCTGCTGGTGACGTTCCTGCACGTGGTGTTCGGCGAGATGGTGCCGAAGAACCTCGCGTTCTCGGTCCCGACGCGCGCGGCGCTGCTGCTGGCACCTCCGCTCGTGCTCGTGTCGCGCCTGGTGAAGCCGGTGATCTGGTCGCTGAACTCGGTCGCCAACGGCATCCTCCGCCTCGTCCGCGTCGAGCCGAAGGACGAGGCGACCAGCGCGTTCACCCTCGACGAGGTCGCCGCGATCGTGCGGCAGTCCACGCGCGAGGGGATGCTGGTCGACGCCTCCGGGACCGTCACGGCCGCGTTCGAGTTCACGACCAAGACGGTGTCGGACGTCGCCGTGCCGCTCGCCGAGATGGTGCTCCTGTCCTGGGAGTCGACGCCCGCGGACGTCCGCCGCGCCGTCGCCGTGCACGGCTACTCCCGCTACCTGCTCGCCGGCGCGGACGGTCTGCCGGCGGGGTACCTCCACCTCAAGGACGTCTCGGACCTCGCCGACCCCGACGTCCCGGTGCCGCCCAAGCGGATCCGCCGTCTCGCGGCGGTCTCGGGCGGGGACGAGCTCGAGGACGCCCTCGCGGCACTGCGGCGCACGGGTGCCCACATCGCCCGCGTGGTCGACCGCGACGGGCGCACCACCGGCGTGCTGTTCCTCGAGGACATCATCGAGGAGCTCGTCGGAGAGGTGCAGGACGCGACCAACGCCTGATCCGGAGCCGCGCTGTCAGACGAGTTCCGGCAGCGCGGCTCTCGCGTCCGCGGCGTCCATCCCGGTCGCCGTCAGCAGGTCGACCGCCAGGGGGCGCAGGATCACGAGCAGCGTCTTCTCGGCGAGCCGCGCCTCCGGGATCATCCGCTGCGGATCGAGGGTCGTCGCCAGCAGGACGAGGTCCTGACGCGCCAGGGCGAGCATCGACGGATCGGCCACCGACCGGCCCAGAAGCGCGATCCCCGGGCCGAAGCCGGCCACCGCGTCGGCGAGGGCCGGACGCGGCACAGCGTCGCCGACCAGGAAGTCGGTGCGCCGGGCGACGATCCGGAGGTTCCGGGTGGCGAGGTCGAGAGCGCCGAGCATCGTGCGCTGGCGGTCCAGCTCCCCTCGATGCCGCCGGAGGAAGGGCGAGATCCGCGCGACGCCGATCGCCGAGTCGAGTGCCGCCGACCAGCCGTCGATGACGGGCTGCGTTCCGCGGATCCGCTCGAGCGCCGCCGCGGAGGCCGTGCCGTCACCCCGGCGGAGCGCGTCCGCCAGCGTCTCGATCGTGCCGGCGAGCGCCTCCACGAGCCGGTGCGCCTCCGCCCGCGCCGCCCGGAGCGGCGTGCGGGGGACGATCGCGGTGCACAGCAGAGCGGCCAGTCCGCCCACGAGCCCGTCGAGGCTGCGGGTGAGCACTCCACCGTCGGGCGCAGGCAGCACCATCACGAGCATCGCCTGGGTGCCCGCCGCGACCGCGAACCCGGGTGACGGCGAGAGCGCGCGACCGACCGTGAAGACGACGGCCAGCACCACCGCGAGCTGCCAGACCCCGGTGCCCCAGAGCATCAGCAGCACCTCGCTCAGGGCGATGCCGAGGATCATCCCGGCCGCGGTCTCGGCGACCTGCTTGGGACGGGTGTCGCGGGCGATGCCGAGGCTCGAGATGGTGACGGTGAGCGAGAGCACCGGCGCCGGGTGCCCGAACGCGAACCGCGACACGGAGTAGGCGAGGATCGCCGCGAGCACGATCTGCAGCACGGCGGGAGCCGACGCCGCCGCGCGCGCCAGTCCCCGGGACGGGCGGAGGCGATCGCCGCGGACGAGACCCCGGATCCGCTCGGCCGCCCGATCCCGACGTGCGGGTCCTGCGGCCACCACGGCGTGGCCTACCTGGTCTTCGCCCCGAGCCGGGGCAGGCGGGGCACTCCCGCCTCCGCACCGGCTCCGGGTGGGACGACGACCTCCTGGGACGCCGCGACGCGGACCTCGCCCGCGAGGACCGTGAGTTCGAGGTCGACCGGGACGGCGCGCTTGATCACGGCCAGGGCGATCGGACCGTCCTCGTAGTGCCAGGCGCTGGAGGTGACGAGACCGACCTCGACGTCCTCGCCGCCCTTGGGAGCAGTGACGACGTCGCCGTGGGACGGGAGCGCGGAGTCGGAGCCGTCGAGCTGCAGAAGAACGAGGCGGCGGGGCGGGTGGCCGAGGTTGTGAACCTTCGCGACCGTCTCCTGCCCGCGGTAGCAGCCCTTGGCGAGGTGCACGGAGGAGCGGAGCAGATCGAGCTCGTGCGGGATCGACCGCTCGTCGACGTCGGTCGCGTGCCGGGGGCGCCAGGCCGCGATGCGGAGCGCCTCGAGCGCATCGGCGCCCGCGAACGAGACTCCGGCCCGGGTGGCCTCCGACGGGAGCACCTCGAGGACGGAGCGGGGCACGAGCGTCTCGCGGGCGTGCCAGTCGGCCGCCGGGTGCTCGGCGAGGGCGTACTGCCAGCCGCCGGGCTGGACGGAGGTCCACGGATCGACCCAGCTGACGGCGTCCTCGCCCGCCAGCTCGAGCGCGAGGACGCCTGCCGGGCCCTCCCCGAGGGTCGCCAGCGTGGCGTACTCGCTCGTGCGGTCGGCGATCTCGACGCGGAGCATGAAGCGCATCCGGTCGAGCCAGGCGGCGAGGCCGGAGGTCTCGTCGCGGTCGAGCAGGAGCCAAGCGGTCTCGCCGTCGTCGACCACGCGGATGACGTGCTCGATGCGGCCGGTCGGGTCCAGGAGGAGCGTCTCGGCCGAGTCGCCGGGCGCGAGGCCCCTGAGCGCCTGGCTGGTCAGCGAGTCGAGCCAGGTGAGGCGGTCGGGTCCGGTGACGGTGACGACGCCACGACCGGAGAGGTCGACGAGCGCGGTGCCCGCGGCGAGCGCCCTCTGCTCCCGGAACGGCTCGCCGTAGTGCGCGGCCACTCCGGGCTCGGCGGTGCTCGCCGTGGCCACCGCACCGGGGAGGTCCAGCAGCGGCGAGACGGGATCAGTCGACACGCGCGAGCCGTCCGGAGGCGTGCGTGCGCAGACCCTGGCCGAGCGCGGCGATGTCCCACGCCCACAGCAGGTGCTCGTCGACGAGGCCGTAGAGGCGCGTCGCGGCGGCGTAGTCCTTCGCGGCGGCGGTGCGCATGACCGCGTCGGTCGCGAGATCGACGCGCGGACCCTTGACCTGGCCGAGGTACAGCTCGCTCACGCCGTCGGGGTGCACGAGCGAGACCTCGATGTCGAAGCCGCCCGCGGCGTTGCGGAGCGTCTCGACCGACTCCGCATCGGGGTACGCGGGGGCGCCGCGCCCGGGGAGCATCGCGGGGCCCGCGTCCGCGTCGGTCAACGGACGGCTGAGCCGCCAGTACCCCATCTCGCTCACCAGCGGGCTGTGCCCGATCTCGCGGTCGTCGTCGACCAGCCAGGTGTAGGAGCTGTAGTTGAGGTAGGGCAGCCCGTCGTAGCTGAAGCTGACGCGGTGGCCGAACTCGGCCTGCACGGAGTCGTCGCCGACGGCGTAGTCGACGACACCGGACCCCTCCCAGACGCCGAGCAGCCAGGAGAGGGGGACGAGCTCGGGCGGCAGGCCCGACGGAAGGGAGATCACTCCGGCTCTGTCGCGGCGGCTAGCGCTGGCCGCGGTAGAGCTTGTAGACGACCACGCCGGAGACCCACGCGATCGCGAGGGAGGCGAGCCCGAGCAGTCCGAGATAGAAGAGTTCGAGGGCGAGAAGCATGGCTCCATCCTACCCGGCGGCACGGCGTCGGAGCGGGTGGGGCGGCACTCGCCGGAGCGGAGGCACTCAGCGGCCGGCGAGGGCCGCGATCGCGCTCGCGACGCCGACGACGACCATCGCTCCGACCACGCTCGTCATGGCCCGCAGCAGGTAGCCGGAGGCGCGCGCCACGGCCAGCTGGACCGCGAAGGTCGCGAGGACGCAGCCGCCGAAGGTGAGGGCGAGCCAGGTCTGCGCCGATCCGGACGGCGCCACGACGAGTGAGAAGACGGAGCCCACGAGAGCGAGCGCCCACACGACGCCGATGCCCACCCGATCCCCGCTCATCCGTCAATCATGCCCGAGGCGGTCGGCCCTTCCGGCCCGCCGCTAGTATTGCCGCAGACCATTTCTGGAGGATCCGTGGCGCAGTTGTTGATACTGACCTCTGCGGGGGGCACCGAGGTGCTGCCCGCTCTGGGGCTCCTCAGCCACAGGACCCGGCAGATCCCGGCCGAACCGGCCCAGCTCGTGAACGCTCCGAGCTGCGATCTGATCTTCGTCGACGCGCGTCAGGACCTGGCCAGCGCCAAGTCCCTCTGCAAGATCCTGACGACGACGGGGATCAACGTCCCGCTCATCCTGATCCTCACCGAGGGCGGGCTCACCGCCGTCTCGGCCGACTGGGGCGTGAACGACGTCATCCTCGACTCGGCCGGGCCTGCCGAGGTCGACGCCCGCATCCGACTCGTCATCGGGCGCCTCGCCCAGGAGCAGTCGGCGTCGCGGATCCAGGCCTCCGGCGTCGTGATCGACGAGGCCAGCTACTCGGCGAAGGTGCACGGCCGCCCGCTCGACCTCACTTTCAAGGAGTTCGAGCTCCTGCGCTTCTTCGCCACGCACCCGTCGCGGGTCTTCACCCGCGAGCAGCTGCTCAGCGAGGTCTGGGGCTACGACTACTTCGGCGGCACCCGCACGGTCGACGTGCACGTGCGGCGCCTTCGCGCCAAGCTCGGCGATCTCGAGTCGCTGATCGGAACCGTCCGCAACGTCGGATACCGCTTCAACGTCTACGAAGAGGACAATGAGCGAGTCGCTCAACCTCTCGGTTGAGGATCTGGCCGACCCCGCGGTGTCGGCCGGCCTCGAGCACCTGATCGGTCGTGCCACCTGGTTCGACCACCAGCCCCCGTTCAGCGACCAGACCCTCGTCGACGCCCGGAACGGCTCGCGGACGCTCCTGATCGGCCTGCGGGCCGACGTGGTCGTGGCCGCAGCCGTCCTGGGGCAGGGCGAGCTCGAGTTCGTCGTCGATCCGGAGTGGCGCGGCGTCGGCTTCGGCCGCGCGACCCTCGAGCAGGTGCTCGCGAGCGGCCGCACCGGTCTCCTCGCCTGGGCGCACGGCGACCACCCGGCCGCCCGCGCCCTCGCCCAGTCGCACGGGTTCGCTCCGGTGCGCACCCTCCTCCACCTCGAGCTCGAGCCGCTCGCCGCTCCCGAGGTGTCGGTCCCCGAGGGCTACCAGCTCTCCGATGCACGCGACCTCGATCCCGCGGAATGGGTCGCGCTGAACGCGCGGGTCTTCGCCGCGCACCCCGAGCAGGGCCGCCTCACGGAGGAGGACCTCGCCGCCCGCCGCGCCGAGCCGTGGTTCGACGAGGGCGACTTCCTCCTGCTGCGCGACTCCTCCGGTGCCCTCGCCGGCTACGACTGGCTGAAGATTGAGCCGGGATCGACGACGGGCGAGATCTACGTCCTCGGCATCGCTCCGGAGCAGGCGGGCCGCGGCCTCGGTCGCGCTCTGCTCGGCGCCGGGCTCGCCCGCATGGCCGATCGAGGCTGCACCGCCGCCGACCTCTACGTGGAGGCCGAGAACCGCTCGGCGGTCGCTCTCTACCGCTCCCTCGGCTTCACCGACGCGTCGGTCGACGTGCAGTACCTGCAGCGGCGTCCGGCCGTCCGCTGACGCGGACGCTCCTCCCCAGGCCGCGTTCACCCGGCATTCACCACCCGCGGCGCGGAGCACGCGGGGGCGGTGCCAGGATGGTCGCATGGACGGCGACAACCTCATTCTCGAAGACGGCCTGAGCGACGACCTCGACGACGACTTCGACGACGAGGAGGAGCTCCCGGACCCGCTCCTCCCGGACAACCGCTACCTCGACCGCGAGCTGAGCTGGCTGGCGTTCAACCAGCGCGTGCTCGAGCTGGCCGAGGATCCGCTGGTGCCGGTGCTCGAGCGGGCGAACTTCCTCGCGATCTTCTCGTCGAACCTCGACGAGTTCTTCATGGTGCGGGTCGCCGGACTCAAGCGCCGGATCCTCACGGGGCTCGCGCTCACGACGAACATAGGCCGCGTGCCGGTCGACGTGCTCACCGACATCTCCGAGAAGGCGCACCAGCTGCAGCAGCGCCACGCCCGCGCGTACCAGGACCTCGTCAAGCCGGCGCTCGGCGCCTCCGGCATCGAGGTCGTGCGCTGGAGCGACCTCAACGACGCCGAGCGCTCGGTGCTCGACGACTACTTCTCGGCGCAGATCTTCCCGGTGCTCATGCCGCTCGCAGTCGACCCGGCGCACCCGTTCCCGTACATCTCCGGGCTCTCGCTCAACCTGTCGGTCCGGGTCCGCAACCCCAAGACGCAGAAGACCGAGTTCGCGCGCCTCAAGGTGCCGCAGATGCTGCCGCGCTTCGTGCGGATCGCCGGCGTCGCCGCTCCGGGCGAGCCGATGCGCTTCATCTCGCTCGAGGACCTCATCGCGAACCAGCTCGACGACCTCTTCCCCGGGATGGAGATCCTCGACCACCACGTCTTCCGCGTGACCCGCAACGAGGACGTCGAGGTCGACGAGGACGAGACCGAGAACCTCATCAAGGCACTCGAGAAGGAACTGCTGCGCCGTCGCTTCGGCCCGCCCATCCGCCTCGAGGTCACCGACGACATGGACGACGAGACGCTCGGGCTGCTCGTGCGCGAGCTCGACATCACCACGCAGGAGGTCTACAAGCTCCCGGCGCCGCTGGATCTCAGCGGGCTCTTCAGCCTGCAGAAGATCGACCGCCCGGACCTGAAGTACCCGAACCACGTGCCGACCACGGCCGCGCAGCTCATGCCCTCCGAGCCGAACCAGCGCCAGGACGTGTTCAAGGCGGTCTCGCGCGGCGACGTGCTGCTGCACCACCCGTACGAGTCCTTCGCGACCAGCGTCCAGTCGTTCCTCGAGCAGGCGGCCGCGGATCCGGACGTGCTCGCGATCAAGCAGACGCTGTACCGCACCTCCGGCGACTCCCCCATCGTCGAGGCGCTCATCGACGCGGCGGAGTCGGGCAAGCAGGTCCTCGCCCTGGTCGAGATCAAGGCGCGCTTCGACGAGCAGGCGAACATCTCGTGGGCGCGCAAGCTCGAGAAGGCGGGCGTGCACGTCGTCTACGGCCTCGTCGGCCTCAAGACCCACTGCAAGCTCGCGCTCGTGATCCGCCAGGAGAAGGGCGGAGTGCTGCGGCACTACTCCCACATCGGCACGGGCAACTACAACCCGAAGACCTCGCGCATCTACGAGGACCTCGGCCTGCTCACCGCCGACGACGAGGTGGGCAAGGACCTCACCCGTCTGTTCAACGAGCTCTCGGGCTACGCGATCGAGAAGAAGTTCAAGCGCCTGCTCGTCGCGCCGCGCCACCTCAGGAAGGGCCTGCTGAAGCGCATCGAGGCCGAGACCGAGAACGCCAGGGCGGGCAAGCCCTCCGGCATCCGGATCAAGATGAACTCGATCGTCGACGAAGCCGTCATCGACGCGCTCTACCGGGCGAGCCAGGCCGGCGTGCCGGTCGACGTGTGGGTGCGCGGCATCTGCGGACTCAAGCCAGGGCAGGAGGGCCTCTCGGAGACGATCCGCGTGCGCTCGATCCTGGGGCGCTACCTCGAGCACTCGCGCATCTTCAGCTTCGTCAACGACGGCGAGCCGATCGTCTACATCGGCAGCGCCGACATGATGCACCGCAACCTCGACCGCCGCGTCGAGGCGCTCGTGCGGATCGTCGAGCCCGCGCACCTGAGCGAGATCGACGACATGTTCGACCGGGCGATGGACGAGAAGACCGCCTCCTGGTGGCTCGGTCCCGACGGGGTCTGGACCCGGCACCACCTCGATGAGGACGGCGCGCCGCTCTCGGACCTGCAGAACCGGCTCATGGCGCACATCACCCACCGCAAGCGCATCGCGTCGCGGTCCGCCTCCCGGGCCTCCGCCCGCTGATGCCGTGACGGGGACCGTCTACGCGGCCGGAGCGGTGTGCTGGCGGATCATCGAGGGCCGCCCGCACATCCTCGTGATCCACCGACCGCACCGGAGGGACGTCAGCCTGCCCAAGGGCAAGGTCGATCCGGGCGAATCGCTGCCCGAGACGGCCGTGCGCGAGATCCGCGAGGAGACGGGGCTCGCGGTCGGACTCGGGGTCCCGCTGGGCTCGACCGAGTACACCCTGCCGAACGGACGATCCAAGGCGGTCCACTACTGGGCGGCGCGGGTCAGCGAGAAGGCCGTGCTGCACTCCGACTTCCTGCCCAACCGCGAGGTCGAGGCCCTGGAGTGGGTCACGCCGAAGCGGGCGCGGGGCTACCTCACCTACCCGCACGACGTCGCGATCGTGGACGAGTTCTCGCGGATCGCGGCCCGCGGCGGGCTCGAGACGTTCGCGCTCGTCGTGCTGCGGCACGCGAAGGCCGTGCCCGCCGACTCCTGGGACGGACGCGACTCCACCCGCCGCCTCAACAAGCGCGGGACCGACGAGGCCGCCGCAGCCGCCCGCGCCGTCGCCGCCTGGCGCCCGCGCCGGCTCGTCTCGAGCACGGCGAAGCGATGCCGCTCGACGATCGCCCCGCTCGCCTCCCTCGTGAAGAAGCCCGTCCGCCTGTCGGAGGACATCAGCCAGGACGCGTTCGAGCACGGCACCACCGACATCCGCGGGCTGGTCGGCAAACGCGTGCGCGCCCGCAGGACCGCGGTGCTCTGCAGCCACCGGCCGGTCATCCCCGAGATCCTGCGCGAGATCGCCCTCGCGACCGCGACTCCGATCGGCGCCTACCTCGACGAGGCCTCGCACCTGCCCACGGGCGGATTCACCGTGGTGCACCTCTCGAGCGAGCACCCCGGGTCGGGGATCGTGGCGATCGAGACGCACGCGCCGCTCGCCTGACACGGCACGGCCGCCCGACCGGAGCGATCCGGATCCTCGGCGCGCCCGGCAAGCCCCGACGGGCCTCGTTCACCGCCCGTTCACCCAGCGGACCGTGGGCGGACACGACCCCCTCGTACATTCGCTCGCGGGCTGCACCAGGCCCTGTTCTGTTTCCATGCTTTCCTACCCGAAAGGGATACTTGTGAGAATCTCGCGTCTCGGCCAGGCGGCCGTCGTCGCCGCCGTCGCAGCGATCACTCTGACCTCGTGCGCAGCCAACGAAGGAACGACGGCCCCGGCCGGCGACTCCTCCTCCGGCGCTGCCAGCAGCCTCGAGGGCACGCTCAACGGCATCGGCGCCTCGTCGCAGGGGTCGGCCCAGGAGGCCTGGGTCGCCGCCTTCCAGACGGAGAACCCCGGCGTCACCATCAACTACTCGCCCGACGGCTCCGGCGCGGGCCGCGAGGCGTTCATCGCCGGCGGCGCCGACTTCGCCGGCTCGGACCGCGCGCTCAAGCTCGAGGAGCTCGACGGCTCCTTCGGCAAGTGCGCCGAGGGCACCTCCGCCATCGACGTCCCCGCCTACATCTCCCCGATCGCCCTGGTCTTCAAGATCGACGGCGTCGACGAGCTCAACCTCGACGCGGCCACCGCCGCGGGCATCTTCAAGGGCACCATCACCAAGTGGAACGCCCCCGAGATCGCCGCGCTCAACCCCGACGCGACGCTCCCCGACGCCAACATCACCGCGGTGCACCGCTCGGACGACTCGGGCACCACCGAGAACTTCGCCGCGTACCTCAACGCGACCGCCCCGGACGTTTGGGACGCGGAGCCGGACGGAGTCTGGCCCTACGAGGGCGGCGAGGCCGCTCAGGGCACCTCGGGCGTCATCGACACCGTGACCAACGGCACCAACACCATCGGCTACGCCGACGCGTCGCGCGCCGGTGAGCTCGGCACCGCGAAGATCAAGGTCGGCGAGGAGTTCGTCGAGTACTCCCCCGAGGCCGCTGCCGCGATCGTCGACGCCTCGCCCGAGGCGACCGACCGTCCCGACAACGACATCGTGTACGAGATCGACTACTCCACCGAGGAGTCGGGCGTGTACCCGGTCGTCCTGGTCAGCTACCTCATCGCCTGCCAGGAGTACCAGGACCCCGCGACGGCCGAGCTCGTCAAGGCGTACCTTGGCTACGTGACCAGCGAGGCCGGTCAGGAGGAGGCAGCGACCTCCGCCGGCGCCGCCCCGCTCTCGTCCGAGCTGTCGGCTCAGGTCGCCACCGCGATCGAGTCCATCAAGTAATCCCCCCTCGCGAGTCGGCCCCGGACCCCCACCGGTCCGGGGCCGTCCCCCACTCCGAACGCAGGGAACCCATCCATGAGCACCGCAGAGCGGCCCGTCGGCGCCATCAAGGCGAAGCAGCGCCCGGCCGACCGGATCTTCGCCGGGACGGCGATGGCCTCCGGCACGCTGATCCTCGTCATCCTCGCCGCCGTCGCCCTCTTCCTGGTCGTGCAGTCGATCCCCGCGCTCACCGCGCCGAGCGACGAGATCTCAGGTGGCGCCGGCTTCTGGGCCTACGTCGGCCCCCTCGTCTTCGGCACCGTGTACGCCGCGGCGCTCGCCCTCGTCATCGCCGTGCCGATCTCGATCGGCATCGCGCTCTTCATCTCGCACTACGCCCCGCGCCGTCTCGCGCAGGGCCTGGGCTACGTGATCGACCTGCTGGCCGCCGTGCCGTCGGTCGTCTTCGGCCTCTGGGGCATCACGGTCCTCGCCCCCTTCGTCCAGCCCTTCTACACGTTCCTCACCGACGCGTTCGGCTGGTTCCCGCTCTTCTCCGGCCCCGTCTCGGGCACCGGACGCACGATCCTCACCGTGGCCCTCGTGCTGGCGGTCATGATCCTGCCCATCGTCACGGCGATCTCCCGCGAGGTCTTCCTCCAGACGCCGACCCTGCACGAGGAGGCGGCGCTCGCCCTCGGCGCGACCCGCTGGGAGATGGTCCGCACGGCGGTCCTGCCCTTCGGCCGCCCCGGCATCATCTCGGCCTCCATGCTCGGCCTCGGCCGCGCACTGGGCGAGACCATGGCCGTCGCGATCGTCCTCTCGCCGTCGTTCGTCGTGAACTTCGCGCTGCTGCAGTCGACGAACTCCAACACGGTCGCCGCCAACATCGCCCTGAGCTTCCCCGAGGCCTACGGCCTCAAGGTCAACGAGCTGATCGCCTCCGGCCTGATGCTCTTCGCCATCACGCTCGTCGTGAACATGCTCGCCCGCTACATCATCAACCGCCGCAAGGCCTTCTCGGGAGCGAACTGATGGTCACCATGACGACTCCTCCTCGCCAGCGCCGCCGCGTCGAGGACGCCGCTCCCGCGGTGACGAACACGCTCACGAGCGGGCAGCTGCCCAAGTGGGCCCCCCTCGCCCTCCTCGGCGGCAGCCTCGCGCTGATGGCCGTCGTCTACGCGCTCCTCGCCGTCAGCGGGGTGACCGCCGGCTTCGACATCGTCGGCACCGTCTTCTTCGGCGCCGTGCTCTACACGGTCTCGGTGTTCGTGCTGGCACGACTGGTCGAGGGCGCCCGACGGGCCACCGACCGGGTCGTGACGACCCTGGTCACCGCGGCGTTCGTCGTCGCGCTGATCCCGCTGATCTCGCTGATGTACACCGCGATCACCGCGGGAGCCGCGCGCTTCGACATCACCTTCTTCACCTCCTCGATGCGCAACGTCGTCGGCGAGGGAGGCGGAGCGCTGCACGCGATCATGGGCACGCTGATCATCACCGCGCTCGCGGCGGTCATCTCGATCCCGATCGGCCTGATGACGGCGATCTACCTCGTCGAGTACGGCCGCGGCCCCCTGGCCCGCGGCATCACGTTCTTCGTGGACGTCATGACCGGCATCCCCTCCATCGTCGCCGGCCTCTTCGCCTACGCCCTCCTCGTCCTGTTCTTCGGACCGGGCGTCCGGATGGGCATCGGCGGCGCGGTCGCGCTCTCGGTGCTGATGATCCCCGTGGTCGTCCGCTCGACGGAGGAGATGCTGCGGCTGGTCCCGAACGAGCTCCGCGAGGCGTCCTTCGCACTCGGCGTGCCCAAGTGGCTGACCGTCGTCAAGATCGTCCTCCCCACCTCGATCGCCGGCATCGTCACGGGCGTCATGCTCTCGATCGCCCGCGTCATCGGCGAGACGGCTCCGCTGCTCATCGTCGCCGGCTTCACGCAGTCGATGAACTACAACCCGTTCGACGACCGGATGATGACCCTCCCGGTCTTCGTCTTCCGCCAGTACGCGGACCAGGGCTCCGACGCCGCCGCGTACATCGACCGGGCCTGGACCGGCGCGCTGGTCCTCATCCTGATCGTCATGCTCCTCAACCTGCTCGCACGCATGGTCGCGCGCATCTTCGCCCCCAAGCTCGGCCGCTAACCCGAAGGATCTCCGTTGTCCAAGCGCATCGAAGTCAACGACCTCAACGTCTACTACAGCAAGTTCCTCGCGGTCGAGGGAGTCGGGCTCACCATCGAGCCCCGCACCGTCACCGCCTTCATCGGCCCGTCCGGCTGCGGCAAGTCGACCTTCCTCCGCACGCTCAACCGCATGCACGAGGTCATCCCCGGCGCCTACGTCGACGGCGAGGTGCTGATCGACGGGAACAACCTCTACGGCCCCGGCGTCGACCCGGTGCTCGTCCGCCGCCAGGTGGGCATGGTCTTCCAGCGTCCGAACCCGTTCCCGACGATGTCGATCCGCGACAACGTGCTGGCCGGCGTGAAGCTCAACAACCGCCGCATCAGCAAGTCCGACGCGGACGACCTGGTCGAGAAGTCGCTCCAGGGCGCGAACCTCTGGAACGAGGTGAAGGACCGCCTCGACAAGCCGGGCTCCGGTCTCTCCGGCGGTCAGCAGCAGCGTCTGTGCATCGCCCGCGCGATCGCGGTCTCTCCCGACGTCCTGCTGATGGACGAGCCCTGCTCGGCGCTCGACCCGATCTCGACGCTCGCGATCGAGGACCTGATCGAGGAGCTCAAGAACGAGTACACGATCGTGATCGTGACCCACAACATGCAGCAGGCATCGCGCGTCTCGGACCGCACCGCGTTCTTCAACATCGCGGGCACCGGCAAGCCGGGCAAGCTCATCGAGTACGACGACACCGCGACGATGTTCTCGCGCCCGTCCGTCCAGGCGACCGAGGACTACGTCTCGGGCCGCTTCGGCTGATCCCGCGCCCTCGAACCAGAAGAGCCGCACTCCCC
The DNA here is from genome assembly GCF_001423055.1 of Rathayibacter sp. Leaf299. Taxonomy (NCBI): domain Bacteria; kingdom Bacillati; phylum Actinomycetota; class Actinomycetes; order Micrococcales; family Microbacteriaceae; genus Rathayibacter; species Rathayibacter sp. Leaf299. The sequence goes on along the minus strand of NZ_LMNT01000001.1, from coordinate 1,161,505 downwards.
TCGGGGGTGCGGCTCTTCTCGTTCGCGTGGTCCGTACGGTCAGGCGGTCTCGATGGCGAGGATGGGATCGGTCGTCGGAGTGTCCGACCCGCCCTCGTCCTCGATCGTCACCGCGACGACGGCGCCCTCGGCCATGGTGCCCTCGAGAGGAGCAACGGTGCGCCCGTCGCCTCCCTCGAAGAGGCCTGCGGCCACGGGCCCGGTGGAGTCGATGTACCAGAGCTCGTACGTCTTGCCGTCGGGCAGCGGAGCGAGGTCGTCGACGACGAGCGCCGAGCGGCCGAGCGACCCCGACCAGACCAGCGTCGCGGTCTCGCCCGAGGCGACGGTGGCGACGGCCTCCTGCGCGTCAGGGGCGTTGCGGATCTCCTCCAGCGCCGTGAGCTCCTGGGTCTGACCGGAGCCGGGCGCGAGCACCTGGGGCAGCGTCACTCCGCCGACCACGATCACGGCGGCCGCGGCGGCGGCCGAGAGGTAGACGGCGGGTCGGGTGAACCAGCGGCCGCGAGCCTTCGCCTCGGCGCTGTGCCGCGCGGTGGACGGCGCGACCGTCTCGTCCGCGCCGGGGCGAGCGACGGGAGGCACCTCCGCCTCGACGGCGTGCAGTCGCGGGGTCTCGACCGGCTGGGCCGGCTCGTCCCGCGGCAGTTGCGGCGTCGTCGCGATGAGGGCCATGAGATCGGCCTTCAGGCGCGGGGACGGAGCCACCGGTGCCGCGTCCTCGGCGAGGGCGTCGGCCACTGCGGCGAACCCGTCGGCCTCGGCACGCGCCTCCGGGTGCTCGGCGAGGAACCGCTCGTACCTCGCCTGCTCCTCGGGAGTCAGGATGCCGAGGGCGTGGCCCGCGGCGAGCTCGCGAGGGTCGTCGGGTCGATTCACGTCGGTCACCGGGTCACCCCCATCTCTTCTCGAAGTCTGATCATTCCATCGCGCAGGCGCGTCTTGACGGTACCGACGGGGCACTGCAGGATCCCCGCGATCTCGCTGTGCGAGTACCCGCCGTAGTACGCCAGCTGCAGCGCCTGCCGCTGCAGCTCGGTCAGCCTGCCCATGGCGGCTGCGACCTTCTCGTGCTCAAGAGACACCTCCGCCTGTTCGGCGACCTGGTCGTAGTCACGACCCAGATCCCGGATTCCGATGCGCACGTCCCGGTCGCGGCCCGCTTGAGCCGCGCGTACCCGATCGATGGCCCTGCGGTGTGCCATCGTGAGGATCCAGGTCGTCGCGCTTCCTTTATTCGGAGCGAAGCGTCCAGCGGTTTGCCAGATCTCGAGGAACACCTCCTGGGTCACCTCCTCGGACTGAGCGCGGTCGACCAGCACGCGGGTGACGAGTCCGAGGACGCGGGACGCGGTGAGGTCGTACAGCTCCGAGAACGCCGCCTGATCGGCGGCGGCGATGCGCTCGAGGAGCGAACCGAGGTCGGTCGTGGTGTCGTCGCTCATCGTCGCTGCCCCGTCCGGGCCCGCTTCTGGAAGCCGGCGCTCACCGCGGAGACGACGACGGCGACCGCCGCGACGATCACGACCACCTCGAGGGGGTGGACCACGAAGCGGATGTCGAGTGCGAATCCGCCGATGTCGACGAGCGCCGGATCCTTGAGCCGGGGCGAGAGCCAGAGGGCGATCAGGCCTGCGGCCGCCGCGGTCAGGGCGGGGTAGGTCCGGGGTCGGATGAGGACCCAGAGACCGGCGATCACGTCCAGCACCGCCAGGGAGCGCATCACCACGCCCTGCGACACGGTGACGCCTCCGCCGAGGAGTGCGCCGTCGGCGTCGTCGACCTGCGGAGCGCCGAGGAGGTAGAGGGCTGCGGCGACCAGCAGGCCGATGCCGGCCCACCACCGCGCGCCCCGTCGGAACGCGATGCGGTTCTTCATCGGGGTGGCGCCTGTCTGTCGAGGACTCGGACGTGCGGTGCGGGGCGGCCCGCCTCCGACCACCCGCCACTGGGCCCTCGCTCCCGTGCGGTTCTGCGGGGAAGAAAGGGGCCGGACCGCAGAACGCCTCTCGGCGCGAGGCCGCTCGAAGCGGCTACAAGTGGAGCCCGGGGTTACTGCGATCCGGCCTCGCCCAGTCTAACCACTGCCCCGGGGGTGGTCGCGAGGCGCGTTCGCGGTGGGTGAACGGCCTTGCGCTGCAGCGCCTACTCCAGGGAGTCGCTCCGCCACAGCCGCGCGCAGCCGGCGAGCTCGGAGGCGGTGGTCGAGAGGCGGAGGGCCCGCGTGGTCAGCTCGCTGGCGCGCGGTCCGTCGATCAGCTCGACGTCGTCGGCGACCGAGGCCGCTCCGGAGGCGCTCACGCGGCAGAACGCGGCGGCGCGGTCCAGCGCCACGGCGAAGTCGCCGTCGAAGACGCCGCGCAGGATCCGGTCGGCGAGCTCGGTGATCTCGGCGGGTCCGGTGGGGGTGCTAGCGCCCGCCACCACCGGGTCGATGGTCGAGGAGAGCTCCACGCCGCGCTGATAGAGGAAGCTCGTGCTCTGCGGATCCTGCCGGATGACGAGCCGGAGCAGGTAGATGCGCCAGAGGGCGCCGGGCAGGCTCGAGGCGCTCGAGCGCGCCCACAGCTCGGCGAGCGCGTCGATGCCGTTGTGGTCGGTGTACTCGACCAGGCGGTCGATGATCACCGGATCGGGGTCGTCCCGGACCCGGCTGAGCAGGGCGATCGCCGTCTCGTGCGCCACCCGGGTGATCTGCGCCGGGTCCTCGCCTCCCTGGAACGCCTCGAAGACGTGGGAGGGGAACTTGGTCGGCTTGTGGAAGCCGTCTGTCATGGGGCCGCCTTCCGCGGTCGGGAGAGCGGGCGCAGGCGTCCGCTCGGGAGTGAAGGGGTTCGAGGAGGGTAACGCCTGCGGGCCGCCGGATATGCCCCGGTCCGGGTGCCGTCGGGTCGGTCCGCCGGGCGCGCTACCCTGGATTCGCGGGCCTCTAGCTCAGTTGGCAGAGCAGCGGACTTTTAATCCGCGGGTCGTCGGTTCGAGCCCGACGGGGCCCACTCCCTCTCCCGCCGCACGGCACTACGGCTTCGGCGGCTCCGCCAGCGGGAGCGACTCGGGCTCGCGGGTCACCACGAGGCCGCGGTCGCCGTGGGACGTCGCGAGCATCTCGCGCAGCCAACTGTCGTTGAGCCGGGGCGGACGACCGCCGACGAAGTGGAACTGCAGCGGGATGTGCGGGGAGATCCAGACGGTGACGCGGCCGGATCCGCTCTCGACGGGCTTCACCCAGCTCAGGTAGAAGGTCTCGTGCCGGCGGAGCTTGCGGCCGACGACGACCTGCACGTGGGCCAGGACGCGGTCGTCGAACTCTTAGACGTCGGAGGAACCGTAGATGAGCTGACCCATGGAAAAGATTTTCCCAGGGGCACGGATATTCGCCCTCGGGGTAGACAGACGATGCCCTTTCAGGGAAGCCCCCCGCTCGCGGGGCGCCCTCCGGACCGTTAGCGACGCCGCCCCTCGAACGGAATCCCCCTGTGCGGACTCGGGAGCGCGGTGACGATGGAGAGCATGAAGCGCCTTCATTACGCCGGTGGTTCGCTGCTCGTCGGGGACGCCGTGGCACACGCGATCCTCGGCTACGCCCGCGAGCTGGGACTGCGCGGCATCGCCGACACGATCGTCGTGGCAGGGACGACGCCCGACGGCGAGCGCGAGCAGGCCGAGCTGCTGATCGGGCCCGCGAGCCAGCTCCTCCTCGTCGAGGACGACTCGCCGGAGGATCCCGCAGCGGATGCGGCGACCCTCGAAGAGCTCGACCGTCGCCGCGGCGCGCTGGAACCGCGCGTCGAGCACGTCACGGCCGAGGACCAGCCCGAGCCCGTGGCGGACTACGACGAGTGGTCGATGCTCGCGCGCGACGAGGAGTGACCGGCGCCGAGGAGTGACCGGCGCGCCTACTCGTGGCAGAGCGACCAGATCGAATCCGGGTAGTCGTGCACCTCGTCGCCGTCGAGCAGGCGCCAGACTCCGGCCTGGTGCTCGAGGAGGCGGCCGTGCACGACCTCCGATCTCCATCCGTCGTCGGTGCGGTACCACCGCACGAGTCGGATGCTGACAGAACTGCGGGTTGCGACCCGTTGAGACATCGTCGTCCTCACCGGCGCCCGCTCCGACGTCGCGACGGTGCGACGAGAGGCCGGGACGCCTGAGGCGAGCCTACGCCGCTCCCGGCCCCCCGGGGAGGGGTCGAGGGAGCGCTTCCATCACGATCCGGACGCCCCGTCGAGGCGGACCGGTCGCGGTCAGTAGAGAGCGGATCCCCGGCGCAGCAGCCTCGAGCGTCGACGCAGTACCCTGTCGCTGGGGCCGAACGTCCCCGCCTCCAGCAGCTGACGGAGGGAGTCGGCCACCTGCCGGGCGAGACGGGGATCGATCGCCCCCGGAACGCGGAGCGAGTCGATGAGGTCGAGGGCCGTCCGCGTGGTGCGAGAGATCGCCATGCCACGAACCTAGGGAGCCCGAGCGGCGAGCGGCGCACCCCGCACGGGGGCGCGCGACGGCATCAATGCTCACCGTCGCGCCGCACCCGCGGGGTCGTGCCGGGGTCAGTCGTGCCCGTTGCTCGTCTCGCCGCGACCGGTCGAGGACTGGAGGCGATCGATGTGCTCGGACGCCTGCGCCTTGGTGAGGTCGGCCGGGAGGGTCTCGCCGGCCTCGCGGGCGAGGGTGTCGAGGTAGCTGCGCTGCGGGCCGGTCATCGGCTCGTCGCCGGTGACCCAGTCGGACGGGTCCTTGCTGGCGCTGGTGTCGCTGCCGTCGTCGGCGCGGGCTCCGAGGACGTCGCCCTCGGTCTTGATGTCGGGGCCTGTGGTGTCGTTGTCGCTCATGCTGCGACGGTACGCGCGACCACCGACAGCGGCGAGGGCTTGCGGATCGGCGGCGACGACTCCGCTCGGCCCGGACCGCTTCTCAGGAACCGAGGAGGGCGTGCGCGACCGTGAAGATCACGAGGCCCGCGAGCGCGCCCACCACCGTGCCGTTGATCCGGATGAACTGCAGGTCCTTGCCCACCTGGAGCTCGAGCTTGTCGGAGGTCTCGCGAGGGTCCCAGCGCTGGATGGTGTCGCCGATGATGCTCGCGATGTCGGCGCGGTAGCGGTCGACCAGGTTCGCGGCGACCGTGCCGATCCAGGCGTCCACCGTGCTCGCGAGCCGCTCGTCGGTCGAGAGGCGGCGGCCGAGGTCCACGACGATCGATTCCAGGCTCGCGCGCAGCGGGCTCTCCGGGTCGTCCATCGCGCCGAGGAGGGACGACTTCGTCGACTCCCAGACGTCGCCCGCCAGCTCGCGGACGCGCGGGCTGTCGAACGCCTGGTTCTTGATCTCCTCGACCCGGGCGACGAGATCGGGGTCGGTGCCGAGGTCCTCGGCGAGGGTCGCGAGGTAGCCGTCGATGGCGAGCCGGAGCGGGTGCCCCTGCTCCTCCCTGACCGCGTGCACGAACACGAGCGCCTCGTGGTACAGCCGCTCGTCGATGGCCCGGCTGACCGCCGAGGGCAGCCAGGTGGGCAGCCTGCCGCTGACCATGCGGGTGAAGCTCTGCGGATTCGCGGCGAGCCACGCCTCCGCCTGCTCGACCAGCGTGTCGACGAGCCGGCGGTGGTGCCCGGCCTCGACGATCCCGCCGACGAGCTTCCCCAGCGGAGGCCCCCACTGTGGATCGAGCAGGTGGCGGCGGGCGAGCGCCTCGATCACGCCCTGCACGTGGGAGTCGTCGAGCAGGGCGATCGCCGCGCGGACCGCGGCGGCGCTCTCGTCGCCCACGCGGTGCGCGTTGGCCGGCTCGGCGAGCCACACGCCCGCACGCCGGGCGATGCCGAACGAGTCGAGCTTCTCGCGCACGATCGCACCGCGGAGGAAGTTCTCCTCGACGAACTGCGCGAGGCTCGTGCCGATCTCGTCCTTCTTGGTCGCGATGATCGCCGTGTGCGGGATGGGCAGCCCGAGTGGCCGGCGGAACAGCGCGGTCACCGCGAACCAGTCGGCGAGGGCGCCGACCATGCCGCCCTCGCTCGCCGCCCTGACCCACTGGAGCCACGGGTAGCGGTCCTGCAGCGCGAACGAGACCGCGAAGACGATCGCCATCACGACCAGGAGGCCGGTGGCGATGCGCTTCATCCGGACGAGCGCGGCGCGCTTCGCGGCGTCGTCGCGCCCGGTCGAGGTGGTCACCGTCATGAGGCGGAGGGGAACCCCTCGTGCCGGATGCCCCAGGCCACGGTCCACTCCTCGCCCGGCTCCAGCCAGCGCAGGCCCTGACCCGAGTTGAGCGCCTCGGCGGGAGCGGTCATCGGCTCGACGGCGATCGCGGTCTTGACGTCGTCGCCCTCGGGGAAGATGCGGGTGATGAAGACCTGGATGTAGTTGTGCGAGGCGTCGGCCCAGAGCAGCACGCGGCGCCCGTCGGAGGCGCTCAGGCCGTGGACGCTCTCGCCGTCGACGACGGTGACGTCGGCCCAGGCGTCGTCGAGCTCGAGATCGCCGATCCGGCGGCCCCGGCGCAGGTCCCACTCGGTGCCCTCGACCGGGCTCTGACCGGTGGGGTTCAGCCGCTCGTCGACCTCGATGTGCACGGCCGCGTCGACGGTGATCTCGAGCTCGTCGGTCGGCACGTCGCCGATGGCGAGGAAGGGGTGCGTGCCGATCGCGACCGGCGCCTCCTCGGCTCCGACGTTGACCACGCGGTGCACGACCTTCAGCCCGTCGGCCTGCAGCTCGTACCGCACGGTCGTCTCGAGGTGGAACGGCCAGCCGCGCTGGGGGACGACCGGAGCGGCGAGCTCGACGAACGAGGGCCCCTGGTCGACGAGGCGGTAGGAGGTGCTGGTCAGCAGCCCGTGGAGCGCGTTGTGGTACTTCGGCTCGGTGATGTCGAGCTGGAGGGTGCGCCCCGCGTGGTGCCACTTGCCGTCCCGCACGCGGTTCGGCCAGGGGACCAGCACGATGCCCGACCCGAAGGGCGGCACGGTGGTCTCGGGGTATCCGGCGGTGATCTCGACGCCGTCGACGGAGAGGTGGCGCAGCCCTGCTGCCACCTCCGTCACGACGGCGTGGAGCGTGCGGCCCTCGGCGGTGAGGTCGAGGGCGTACTGGCGCCCGGTCGCGGGGGCGGGAGTGAAGTCGGCCATGCGTGAATCCTACGGACCGATGCCGGTGACGGGTGCCGCCGCGAGATCAGCAGCGCGTGACGGCCAGGCCCGACTCCTCCAGCTCGGCGACGACGACCGCCTCGGCCGCGCCGCCGGTGAGCAGGAGGTCGAACTCGTCGGCGCCGGCCACGCGGCCGAGGTCGACGACCCCGAGCTTGCGGGAGTCGGCGACGACGACGCGACGGGCGGCGGCCTGCAGCATGCGGCGCTTGAGGGTCGCCTCCGGGAGGTTGACGTTGGTCACCCCGGCCCGCGGATGCACGCCCGTGCAGCCCACGAAGACGACGTCGGCGCGGATCCGCTCGAGCATCTCGGAGGCCAGCGGCTCGACGAGCGAGTGCTGGAGCGGGCGCAGCGTGCCTCCGGTGACGACGACGGTGAACCGCGGGATCGCCGGCTCGAGGGCGAGGGCGGTGGAGAGCCCGTTCGTGATGACGGTGATGTCGCGGAGCTCCTCGCGGGCGACGAGGGCGTGCGCGATCGCGAGCGGAGTCGTGCCGACATCGAGGATCACGCTCTCGCCGGAGGAGACGGACGCGGCGGCCTCGCGCCCGATCGCCGCCTTCTCCTCGGCGGCGGCGGCCAGGCCCTCTTCGAGCGAGCGCTCGCCCGGTCTGGCGGCCGACGGGATCGCTCCGCCGCGCACGCGCTGCACCGAGCCCTCCCCCGCCAGCTGATCGAGGTCGGAGCGGACGGTGACCACCGAGACTCCGAGGCGCTCGGCCAGGTCGGCGACCGAGACGAAGCCCGAGCGCTCGGCCAGCAGTCGCATCCGGAGTCGGCGCTCGACAGCGGAGCGCCCGTCGTGCTCGCCGTCTGCTCTCATGCGCCCATGCTGGTCCGGCGGGGGTGGCTTGTCAAAGCGAAACCGCGCTTTCCTTTTCGAAGAGCGGCCCCTAGTCTGAGTCCCGCCATGAACGAAGCGATCCCCCTCTCCGCCGGCGTCGTCAAGCGCCCGCACACCCTCGCCGACGGGCGAGAGCTCCTCTACTTCGACGACGCCGACACGACTCTGCCGCCCGAGCGCAGCGCCGACGCCCGCGACCTCGATCCGCGACCCGCGACGGCGCGCATGCGCCAGGACGTCCTCACCGGGGAGTGGGTGTCGATCGCCGCCTCGCGGCAGAACCGCGTCTTCCTCCCGCCGGCCGAGCTCGACCCGCTCGCACCGGCCTCGCCGACCAACCCGTCGGAGGTACCGAGCCGCTACGACGTCGCGGTGTTCGAGAACCGCTCGCCGTCGTTCGGCCCGCTGCTCGAGGACGAGGACGCGCCCGCGTCCCTCGAGGATCTGCGCACCCTCGGCCTCGGCCGCACGCTGACCAGCGTCGGCCGCTGCGAGGTCGTCTGCTTCAGCCCGGAGCACGAGGGCTCGTTCTCGACGCTCTCGGCGTCGCGCGCCCGCACGGTCGTCGAGGCCTGGGCCGACCGCGTCGCCGCCCTCTCGGGCCTGCCCGGCGTGCAGCAGGTCTTCCCGTTCGAGAACCGCGGCGAGGCGATCGGAGTGACGCTCCACCACCCGCACGGCCAGATCTACTCCTACCCCTACGTCACGCCCCGCACGACCCGCCTCCTCGCGTCGCTCGACTCCTACGGACCGACGCTGTTCGCCGACGTCCTCGCGTTCGAGCAGGCCGGCGACCGCGTGCTGATCCGCGGCGAGCACTTCACCGCCTTCGTGCCGTTCGCCGCGCGCTGGCCCGTCGAGGTGCACCTCCTTCCGCACCGCCACGTCGCCGACATCAGCGAGACGACCCCGGAGGAGCGCGACGAGCTCGCGAAGGTCTACCAGCGCCTGCTCCGCGGCATCGACGCGCTCTACGACACCCCGACGCCGTACATCGCCGCCTGGCACCAGGCGCCCGTGCACGAGCGCCGCGACGAGGTGCGCCTGATGCTGCAGATCACCTCGCCGCGCCGCGCCGAGACGAAGCTGAAGTACCTCGCCGGCAGCGAGGCCGCGATGGGCGCCTGGATCGGCGACATCGCTCCCGAGACCAGCGCCGCCGCCCTGCGCGCCGCGATCGAGCGCGCCGACGCGGCGACGCTCGAGGCCGAGGTCGCGCAGCGCCCCGACGCCTCCCTCCCCGACACCCCCTCCGACACCGAGGAGACCCGATGACCTCCGCCTCCCCCTCGCTCGACGCCGTCGCCGAGCGCGCCGCTCGCGACTTCGAGCGCGAGTACGACCACGCCCCCGCGGGCGTGTGGGCAGGGCCCGGCCGCGTGAACCTGATCGGCGAGCACACCGACTACAACGACGGGTTCGTGTTCCCGTTCGCGATCGACCGCGCGACCGCGATGGCCGTCGCGCCGCGCGAGGACCGCGTCATCCGCATCGCCAGCGCCTTCTCTCCCGAGCACGTCGAGATCTCGCTCGACGATCTCGCTCCCGGCGCGATCGCGGGCTGGTCGGCCTACCCGCTCGGCGTCGTCTGGGCTCTCACCGAGTACGGCGTCGACCTCGGTGCCCGCACCGGGTTCGACGCGTTCGTCGACTCCGACGTCCCGGTCGGTGCGGGGCTGTCGAGCTCCGCCGCGCTGATGTGCGCCATGGCCGTCGCGCTGAACGAGCTCTGGGAGCTCGACCTCGACAAGGCGACGCTCGCGCGGGTCGGACGCCGGGCCGAGAACGTCGCCGTCGGCGCCCCGACCGGGATCATGGACGAGTCCGCCTCCCTCTTCGGGCAGCGCGACGCGGCCGTGTTCCTGGACTGCCGGAGCCTGGACACCGAGGTGATCCCGCTCGGTTTCGAGGAGGCCGGCCTCGTCCTCCTCGTCATCGACACGAAGGTCGAGCACGCGCACGCCACGGGCGGCTACGCCGAGCGGCGCGCCTCCTGCGAGCTGGGCGCCTCGACGCTCGGCGTGGAGTCGCTGCGCGAGCTGTCCGTCGACGATCTCCCGCGCGCCGAGGAGCTCCTCGACGACGTCACCTACCGCCGCGTGAAGCACGTGGTGACCGAGGACGCGCGTGTCCTCGCGACCGTGCGGACCCTTCGCGAGCAGGGTCCCCGCGCCATCGGCGAGCTCCTCGACGCGGGCCACGTCTCCCTCCGCGACGACTTCGAGATCTCGGTTCCCGAACTCGACACGGCCGTCGAGGCCTCGCGGGGTGCGGGAGCCATCGGCGCCCGCATGACGGGGGGCGGCTTCGGCGGCTCCGCGATCGCCCTCACGCCGGTCGAGAAGGAGGAGGAGGTCCGCGCCGCGGTCCTCGCCGCCTTCGCCGCGAAGGGCTTCCGGGCGCCGGAGCTGTTCCTGGTCACCGCCGCCGACGGCGCGGGCCGGGTGCGCTGAGCGCTGCACGACGAGGGAGCCGGCACCGGCCTCCGGACCACTGCGGTGGATCGGACGGCGCGGGTGCCGGCTCCCTCTGCGTCCGGTGGCCCTCAGGCGGGCGGGACGACCGCGCGCAGCACTCCCCCGGTGACCCTCACGAGCTCCGAGGCGCTGGTCGGGTACACCGTGTGCGCGTGTCCCGCCGCCGCCCACACCGTGCCGTACTCCGCGAGCGCCTCGTCGACCACGGTGCGCAGCGCGCGGGGATGACCGACCGGCGCGACGCCTCCGATGGTCTGGCCCGTGGCCGCTTTGACGACCGACGCGCTCGCCCGGCCGATCGTGCCGCCCAGCTCGCCGCCGAGCCACTGCGTGTCGACGCGGTGGCCGCCGCTCGTCAGCACGAGCAGCGGCTCCCCATCGAGGAGGAACACCAGTGAGTTCGCGATCTGCCCCGGCTCGATGCCGAGCGCCGCTACCGCGAGTGCCGCGGTCGACGCGGCCTCGTCGAGCCAGCGCACGGGCGGATGAACGCCGTGCACGGCGAGATCGGCGCAGGACGCGGTCGACCGCGGGGTGACTCCGTTCGCTCATGCCGCGAGGCTAGCGACTACTCCGTCATCGTCGCGATGTCGATGACGAAGCGGTACCGCACGTCGGACGAGAGCACGCGCTCGTAGGCGGCGTTGATCTCGGAGGCCGGGATGACCTCGACCTCGCTCGCGATGCCCTTCTCGGCGCAGAAGTCCAGCATCTCCTGGGTCTCGCGGATGCCTCCGATGCCCGAGCCCGCGAAGGAGCGGCGGGCGCCGAAGAGCGTGAAGACGTGCAGCGGCAGGGCCTCGGCCGGCGCGCCGACGTTCACCATGGTGCCGTTCAGGCGCAGCATGCCGAGGTAGGCGTCGAGGTCGAGCGGGGCGCTGACGGTGTTCAGGATGATGTCGAAGGTGTTCGCGAGGGTGGAGAACGTCTCCTCGTCCTTCGTCGCGTAGTAGTGGTCGGCGCCCAGGCGCAGGCCGTCGTCCTTCTTGCCGAGCGTCTGCGAGAGCACGGTGACCTCGGCGCCCATGGCGTGCGCGAACTGCACGGCCATGTGGCCCAGGCCGCCGAGTCCGACCACGGCGACCTTCTTGCCGGGGCCGGCGTTCCAGTGCGACAGGGGCGAGTAGGTGGTGATGCCGGCGCACAGCAGCGGCGCGGCGGCCTCGTAGGGGATCGACTCCGGCACGCGGAGCACGAAGTCCTCGACGACCACGACGTGGGTGGAATAGCCGCCCTGGGTGATGGTGCCGTCGCGGTCGACGGCGGCGTAGGTGCCGACGTTGCCCTTCAGGCAGTACTGCTCCTCGCCCGCGAGGCAGTTCTCGCACTCGCGGCAGGAGTTGACCATGCAGCCCACGCCGACGCGGTCTCCGACGGAGTGCTTCGAGACTTCGGAGCCGACCTCGGCGACGACGCCGACGATCTCGTGGCCGACGGTCAGCGGGTAGGCGACCGGTCCCCACTCCCCGCGCACGGTGTGGATGTCGGAGTGGCAGATGCCGGAATAGGCGATCTCGATGAGCACGTCGTGCGGGCCGACGTCGCGGCGCTCGACGGTGGTCGGGATCAGCGGCTCGGTGGCGGACGGGGCGGCGTAGGCGGATACGGTGCGCATGGGTTCTCCTCGTGGGGCGGGCGCACTCGAAGACGGGTCCGACGGGGGTGGGGGACGCGAGTGCGCCCGGCAACGCTACCGGCGTCGTCTGGACGGGAACCGTAGGCTCGGGGCATGCGCGCTGCGATCGACCTCAACGCCGACCTCGGCGAGGGCTTCGGCGTGTGGGAGCTCGGAGACGACGACGCGATCCTGCGGGTGGTGTCGAGCGCGAGCATCGCGTGCGGATTCCACGCCGGCGATCCCTCGATCATGCTCGATCGCTGCCGGCTCGCGGCGGAGCGGGGAGTCGCGGTCGGTGCGCACGTCTCGTACCGCGATCTGGCGGGCTTCGGGCGGCGCGACCTGCCCGTCGGCCCGGACGAGCTCCACGCCGACGTCGTCTACCAGATCGGAGCACTGCAGGCCGTCGCGCGGGCGACCAGCACGCACGTCCGCTACGTCAAGCCGCACGGCGCCCTCTACAACCGCATCGTGCACGACGAGGTGCGGGCCGGAGCCGTCGCGGCCGCTGTGCACGACGCGGCACCGGGCCTGCCCGTCCTCGGGCTCGCCTCCTCCGCGATCGAGCGCGCCGCCGGGGACGCGGGCCTGCCCTTCGTCCGCGAGGCGTTCGTCGACCGCGGCTACCGCTCCGACGGCACCCTCGTGCCGCGCGGCGAGGAGGGGGCCGTCCTCATCGACGTGCCGCTCGTCGCCGCTCGTGCGGTGCGGATGGCGACGGAGGGGGCGGTCGTGGACCGCGACGGCGGGATCCTCCGCGTCGACGTCGACTCGCTGTGCGTGCACGGCGACTCCCCCGGCGCCCTCGCGATGGCGGTGGCCGTGCGGGACGCTCTCGCCCGGGCCGGGGTCGCCCTCGCGGCCGCGGTGCCGTGATCCCCGCGCGCCTGCTGCCCTCCGGGGATCGAGCGGTGCTCGTGGAGACGGGCGGTCTCGACGAGGCACTCGCGCTGGCGCTCGCCCTCGAGGCGGAGCGGCCGCAGGGCGTCGTCGATCTCGTTCCCGCGGCCCGGACCGTGCTGGTCGTCGTCGATCCCGGCGTCATCCCGGTGCCTGAGGCGGCCCTGTGGATCCGGGCCGTCTGCGCCTCGGCGGACACGGACGCCGCGGGCACGACGGGACGGCTGATCGTCGTGGACGTCGAGTACGACGGCGCGGACCTCGCAGACACCGCGACCGCACTCGGCTGGACGGTCGGCGAACTGGTGCGCCGCCACACGGCGACAGGGTGGCGGGCCGCCTTCGGCGGATTCGCCCCCGGTTTCGCGTACCTCGTCGCGCGCGGCGACTGGCCGGAGGTGCCGCGCCGGGCGGAGCCGCGGACGCGCGTGCCCGCGGGTTCCGTGGCGCTGGCGGGCCCCTACTCCGGCATCTACCCCCGTTCCTCCCCCGGCGGCTGGCAGCTGATCGGGACGACCGCAGCGGTGCTCTGGGACGTCGAGCGGACGCCGCCGGCGCTCCTCGCGCCGGGCGACGAGGTGCGGTTCCGGGAGGTGCGGTGAGCCTCCGCGTCCTCGACCCCGGCACCCTCGCGCTCGTGCAGGACGCGGGCCGCCCGGGATTCGCCGCGCTCGGCGTGGGCCGCTCGGGCGCGATGGACGCCGGAGCCCTCCGCCTCGGGAACCGGCTGCTGGGCGGGGGCGCCGACGACGCGGGCCTGGAGCTGCTCGGCGCGGGCTTCGCCGTGAGCGCCGACGCGGACGTCTGGATCAGCCTGACCGGAGCCGACGGGGACGCGCGGATCGACGGGCGGAGCGTCGACCGGGTCCTCCCCGTGCTGCTGCCGGCCGGAGCCGTGCTGAGGCTGGGCCCGCTGCGCGCGGGGATCCGCCGCACGCTCGCCGTCCGGGGCGGGATCGACGTGCCGCCCGTGCTCGGGTCGCGCTCCCGCGACACCCTCGCGGCCCTCGGGCCCGAGCCGCTGCAGGCGGGGGACGTGCTGGCGATCGGACGCGCCTCCGGCGGCGTCGCCGCCCTCGACTGGTGGCCCTTCCCGGCGCCGGGCCACGGAGCGACGCTCGCCGTGCACCCGGGACCGCGCCTCGAGCTGCTCCCGCCGGGCACCTGGAGGGCGCTCCTCGACACTCCCTGGCACCTCGGCGACGCCGACCGCGTCGGACTCCGGCTGACCGGAGCACCGCTGCCGACGGGGCGCGGCGGCGAACTGCCGAGCGAGGGGATGCTGCACGGCTCGGTGCAGCTGCCGCCCTCCGGACTGCCCGTCGTCTTCGGACCGGACCACCCGGTGACCGGCGGCTACCCCGTGGTCGCCGTCGTCGACTCCGCGTCGCTCGACGCCCTCGCCCAGCTCGCCCCAGGGGATCCGGTGCGCTTCCGCGCGGTCAGCGGGCGGCGCGCTCCGCAGCCGTGACCACGTTGTGGATGAGCATGGCGCGGGTCATCGGGCCGACGCCGCCGGGAACCGGCGAGAGCCAGCCCGCGACCTCCGCCACTCCGGGAGCGACGTCACCGGTGAGCTTCGCGCGGCCGGTCTCCGGGTTCTCGACGCGGGTGATGCCCACGTCCAGCACGGCGGCGCCGGGCTTCACCCAGTCGGCGGCGATGAGCCCGGGGACGCCGACGGCGGCGACCACGATGTCGGCGCGGCGCACCTCCGCGGCGAGGTCGGTCGTGCGCGAGTGGGTCAGGGTGACGGTTGCGTCGAGGCCCTTGCGCGTCAGGAGCAGCCCGAGCGGCCGACCGACGGTGAGACCGCGCCCGACCACCACGACGTGCTTGCCCGAGAGCGGGATGTCGTGCCGTCGCAGCATCTCGACGACGCCGTTGGGCGTACAGGGCAGCGGGCTGTCGAGCTCGCCCTCGACACCGAGCACCAGGCGGCCGAGATTCGTCGGGTGCAGCCCGTCGGCGTCCTTGTCGGGGTCCATCAGCTCGAGCATCGCGTTCTCGTCGATGCCCTTCGGCAGCGGCAGCTGGATGATGTAGCCGGTCACCGCCGCGGACTCGTTCAGCTGGCGGATCGCGCTGCGGATGTCCTCGGCCGAGGCCGTCGCGGGCAGGTCGACCCGGATCGACTCGATGCCGACCTCGGCGCAGTCGCGGTGCTTGCCGGCGACGTAGGAGCGGGAGGCCGGGTCGTCGCCGACCAGCAGCGTGCCGAGCCCCGGCACGATCCCCTTCTCGCGCAGCGCGGCGACCCGCACCGCGATCTCGGCCTTGACCGCCGTCGCCGTGGCGACTCCGTCGAGTACCTGTGCCGTCATCGGATGACTCCTCGTGTTCGAGCGGCGCGAACCGGGTCGCCGGGGACGTGTCGTCCGGCGACCGCGGCACGCGGAGGGCCAGGGGGCCCGGGTGGGATCCGCGGAGCCGGGCGGCTCCGCGGATCGGGGCTCAGAGCCCGGGGTAGAGCGGGAAGTCGTCCGTGAGGCGACCCACGCGGGCGCGCAGGGCCTGCAGGTCGGCGGACGGCTTGAGCGCCTCGGCGATCACGTCGGCGACCTCGATGAACTCGTTCTCGCCGAAGCCGCGCGTGGCGAGCGCCGGCGTGCCGATGCGGAGCCCCGAGGTGACCATCGGAGGACGCGGGTCGAAGGGCACGGCGTTGCGGTTGACGGTGATGCCGACCTCGTGCAGCCGGTCCTCCGCCTGCTGGCCGTCGAGCGGGGAGTTGCGGAGGTCGGCGAGCACCAGGTGCACGTCGGTGCCTCCGGTGAGCACGTCGATGCCCTCGGCCTTCGCGTCGGGCGCGGTGAGGCGCTCGGCGAGGATCTGCGCGCCGCGGATCGTGCGGGCCTGGCGTTCGGCGAACTCCGCCTCGCCGGCGAGCTTGAAGGCCGTCGCCTTCGCCGCGATGACGTGCATCAGCGGGCCGCCCTGCTGGCCCGGGAACACGGCCGAGTTGAGCTTCTTGGCGTACTCCTGCCTGGCCAGGATGAGGCCGGAGCGGGGGCCCGCCAGCGTCTTGTGCACGGTCGTGGTGACCACATCGGCGTGCGGGACGGGCGAGGGGTGCAGGCCCGCTGCGACGAGGCCGGCGAAGTGCGCCATGTCGACCCAGAGCTTCGCGCCGACCTCGTCGGCGATGGCGCGGAACGCCTCGAAGTCGAGGTGGCGCGGGTAGGCCGACCAGCCGGCGATCAGCACCTGCGGGCGGACCTCGAGGGCCTTCTCGCGCACGACGTCCATGTCGATGCGGAACGACTGCGGGTCGACGCCGTACGCGGTCGCGTTGTAGAGCTTGCCCGAGAAGTTGAGCTTCATGCCGTGCGTCAGATGACCGCCGTGGGCGAGCTCGAGCCCGAGGATCGTGTCGCCGGGCTGGATCAGCGCGGAGAGCGCTGCGGCGTTCGCGGTGGCACCGGAGTGGGGCTGCACGTTCGCGAACTCGGCGCCGAAGAGGGCCTTGGCGCGGTCGATCGCGAGCTGCTCGGCCACGTCGACGAACTCGCAGCCGCCGTAGTAGCGGCGGCCCGGGTAGCCCTCGGCGTACTTGTTGGTCAGGACCGAGCCCTGCGACTCCAGGATCGCGCGCGGCACGAAGTTCTCGCTCGCGATCATCTCGAGGTAGCCGCGCTGGCGGTCGAGCTCCTGCTGCAGGACGGCGGCGATCTCGGGATCGACGACCGAGACGGGCTGGTCGAACGATCCGGACGCACCGGTGGTCGCGGGACTCTGGGCGGTGGAAGAGGACACGGACGCTCCTTGACTGGGAAACGGAGGGTGCCCGCGCCGGTGCATCGAGGCGACTCGGCGCGTACGGGCGACCCGGACTACGGTATCCGTTCCAGCCCAGGCGTGCGGCGGGAAAAGTGTCCGGAGCGCGCCCCGGAGGAGGTGCCGCTCCCTGATGGTCACCCATCCGAACGCCAGTCGCGGCGCGGCCAGCTTAGCAACGCGCAGGCCGCGCTCCACTGCGCGACAGAACCCGACGATCACTCGGCTCGCTGGCAGGATCGTCGGGTCGACGAGCGGAGGAGGGTGCTGTGGCGAACGCGCACAGGGCGACTCCGGGCCCGCGGCTCGGGCGGTCCGACCGCTCCCACGCCGGCTCGGCGGGCGACGCCGAGCTGATCGACCGGGTGCGGGAGGGCGACGCGGCGGCCTCGGCCGAGCTGTGGCGACGGCACGCGCCCGCGGCTCGGTCCGTCGCACGGGCGTGGTCCACCCTCGACGCCGACGACCTCGTGTCGGAGGCGTTCCTCCGCACCCTCGACGCGCTCGCCCGCGGCGGCGGACCCGACGGCGCCTTCCGCCCCTACCTCTTCACCTCCGTCCGCAACGTCGCGTCCAGCTGGGGGCGGCGCGGAGCGCGGGAGCGGCCGCTCGAGGACGACGTGGCGACCCCCGAGGACGGACCGGAGGAGCGCGCCCTCGCAGCGCTGGACCGCGATCTCGGCGTGCGCGCCTTCCGCGCACTACCCGCCCGCTGGCGCGAGGTGCTCTGGTACACGGCGGTCGAGGGGATGAGCCCGGCCGAGGCCGCACCGCTGCTGGGCCTGCGACCGAACGGAGTGGCCGCGCTCGGGCACCGCGCCCGGGAGGGCCTGCGCGGGGCGTGGATCCAGGAGCACGTGGCCGCGAGCGCGGCCGACGGCGAGTGCCGGTGGGTCCTCGAGCGAGCGGGCGCGCACACTCGCGGGCGGCTGCCGATCCGGGACCGGCGGCGGGCGGACGCTCATCTCGCGACGTGCGAGTCCTGCCGCGCGGCCCTCGCCGAGGCGGCGGGAGCGGGCGCACGGCTGGCGATGCTGCTGCTGCCTCTCGCGGCGGGAGTCGGCGGGGCGGCGGCGTACGGCGCGGCGGGCGGTGCTGCAGGGGCGTCGGCGGGTGCGGCGGCCGGGGCGTCCGCGAGCGGAGCGGGTGCGTCCGCGAGCGGAGCGGGTGCGTCGGTGGTCGGAGTGTCGGCCGGCGCGGGAGCGAGCGCGTCTCTCATCGCCGCAGTGGCCGTGACGGGGGTCGTCACCGCGGGTCTCGCTCTCGCCGCGCTCCTGCCGCCGGCGGGACCGCCCGCTGAGCAGCAGGTCGCGGTGGCACCCGTCGCCCCCGTCACCATCGAGGCGTCGGCGCCGACCGACCTCGCGGCGACGCCGGACACCGTCGCCTCGCCGACCCCGACCGCCACGGCCGGCGCGTCGCCGTCCACCGCCGTCGCGCTCGGTCCGCAGCCGGTCGCGGCACCCGCGCCCGCACCCGCCCCACGCCCCGCGCCGGAGCCGAGCGCCGTGGTGCCGGAGCCCGGTCCGACCGCACCCGTGACGGCCGTCCCGTCCCCCGTCCCGACGACGACGGACTCGCCGCGGCCGACACCGACGGCCTCGCTCCCGGCGACCCCCGCACCGACCCCGTCGAGAACGCCGACACCGACCCCGACACCGTCGACGCCGACCCCCGCTCCGACGAGTCCGACGCCGACCGCCGTCCCGACGGCTGCACCTCCGACCCTCGCCCTGACAGCGGACCCCTCCGGGAGGCTCCTCCCCGACGCGCACGGCACGGCCGCTCCGGGCGCGGTGGTGACCGTCGAGGACGCGGCCGGCGGCGCGGTCCGCGCCTCGACCCGCGCCGACGCCGACGGCACCTGGTCGATCGAGCCGCTGCCCCTCCCTCCGGGCGCCACGACGATCGTCGCCGTCTCCGACGGGCGCAGCGCCCCGGTGACCGTCCGGCTGCAGGCTCCGCGACCGCTCGCTCCGGCCACGGCGAGCGCCGGCGACGGGGTCCCGCTCGTCGTGCTGTCGGCGACCGGACAGGTGGACGTGCTCGTCGACGGCGTGCTCCGGCGCAGTGTCTCTGCACGAGCCCCGGGATTCACGGTCTCACTCGACCTCGCCGCCGGCGAGCACCGCGTCGGCGTGAGGTACGCCTCCTCGGACGGCCGCTACGGGGCCGAGGCGACCACGCGGGTGCGGGTCCTCCAGGACGCGGCCGCCAGCAGTGCCACGGCCAGCACGAGTCCCGCCGCGTAGACCACGGCGGTGCTCTCGAGGCCGAACGCCCCGTAGACGACCGAGCCGACCAGCGCTCCCGCTCCGATCCCGGCGTTGAACGACGCCGTGTAGACCGCCGTCGCAATGTCGCGGATCAGCGGATCCGCCACCTGCAGCAGTCGCGTCTGCAGCAGCGAGGGCAGCACCCCGAACGCGACTCCCCATATCGCGAAGGCGGGCAGCGCGAAGAGGGGCTGCGCCGGCGCCAGGTTCAGCACGACGGACGAGACGAGGACGACGCTCAGCGCGAGCAGGAGGGCGGCGACCGGTCGGCGGGTGACCGCACGCGTGCCGGCGATGACGAGTCCGACCGCTCCGGCGGCTCCGTAGACGAAGAGCAGCGGCGACACCGCCCCGGCGGGCGCCTCCATCCGCTCGGTCGCGAAGGGGACGAGGTAGGTGGTGAAGGCGTAGTGGCCGGTCATCGCGACGGCGACCGCGACGCAGAGCACGGCGACCGCGCCGACGCCGCGGCCGGGCCGCAGCGCCTGGATCGAGCCCGTGGTGGTGGTCGGGACGGGGGTCTCGACGCTCGGGAGCACGCGGAGGACCAGCAGGACCCCCACCGCCATCAGCCCGGCCACGATCAGGAACGACACCCGCCAGCCGACGAGCTGCCCGAGCGCCGTGCCCAGCGGCACGCCGAGGACGAAGGCGAGCGTGCCGCCCGCGAAGGTGACCGCCACCGCCCGCCCGAGATCGCGCGGGCGGACGAGGCGGGCGGAGTAGGCGCCGACGACCGCCCAAAAGAGCCCGTGCCCCGCGCCGCCGACGATCCGGGCCGCGATGAGGAGGGGGTAGCTGGGCGCGAGCGCCGTCGCGACCGTGCCCAGCGTGAGCACGACGAGGACCGCGAGCAGGAGGGTGCGCCGGGGCACGCGGCGGGTGAGCAGCGCCAGCGGAGTGCTCGAGAGCACCACGGTGAACGCGAAGACGGTGACGAGCAGACCCGCCTGCGCCGGGGAGACGCCGAACGACGCACCGAGCTCCGGCAGCAGCCCGGTGGGCATCATCTCGGCGGTCACGGACAGGAAGATCACGCTCGAGAGGACGAGGAGCGGCGGCCAGGGGAAGCGGTCGCGGGCGGTCGGCGGCGCGGTGCGGACGGGGAGGACGGGTGAGGACATCGGAGTGCTCCGAGAGGCGAGTCCTGCCGCGGCGGCGGCTCCGCTCGAGGCGGTGGCGGCCCGAGGGCGGAGGATCGGCTGCGCGCCGTCGTGCGCGCCCGGGGCCGCGGGGAGTGCCGACGACCGCTGCCAGCCTACCCGCGGGCGTGGGGAGGGGTCCAGGACGGACGGCTCCCGGCCGTTATCCTGGGCGGATGCAGTCCGACCCCGCAGCGCCCGCCTCCGACCGGCCCGTGCCCACCGGCACCGAGTTCACCGGGGTCGGCGACGGAGGTCCCGGCAACCACTGGACCCTCACGTTCGCGTGCCCGGACCTGCCCGGCATCGTCCACGCCGTCTCGGGCGCGGTCGTGCACGCGCGCGGCAACATCACCGAGAGCCAGCAGTTCTCGAGCGCTGACACCGGCCGCTTCTTCATGCGCCTGCAGGTCGAGTCGCCGGTGACCCGCGAGGAGTTCGAACGGGCGCTCCAGCCCATCACCGAGCACTACGGGATGACCTGGCGGCTGGACGTCGTCGGGCGTCCCCTGCGGACCCTGGTGCTGGCCTCGACCGCGGCGCACTGCGTCAACGACCTGCTGTTCCGCCAGCGCGCCGGTCAGCTGGCCGTGGACGTGCCGCTGATCCTGTCGAACCACGGAGTGCTGCGCGATCTCGCGGAGTTCTACGGAGTGCCGTTCGAGTCGCGCCCGGTCGTGTCGCCGGAGTCGAAGCGGGAGTTCGAGGAGCGGGTCGTCGAGGTCGTCGAGCAGCACGACATCGAGCTCGTCGTGCTCGCGCGCTACATGCAGATCCTCTCCCCCGAGCTCTGCGCGCGCCTGGCCGGCCGCGCCATCAACATCCATCACTCGTTCCTGCCCGGCTTCAAGGGCGCGAACCCCTACAAGCAGGCGCACGCGCGCGGCGTGAAGCTGATCGGCGCGACCGCCCACTTCGTCACGAGCGACCTCGACGAGGGTCCGATCATCGAGCAGAACGTCGTGCGCGTCGACCACTCGCACTCCCCCGCGCAGCTCGTCGCGATCGGTCAGGACGAGGAGAGCCGCACCCTCACCCAGGCGGTCAAGTGGTTCGCGGAGGACCGCGTGCTGCTCGACGGGGCGCGCACGATCATCTTCAAGTAGCGGCGCCCGCGGCCGCTGCCGATACGGCGGGCGCGGCCCGGCGCAGCGGCAGCCTCGCGGCGAGCGCCAGGGGGATCGCGAGGACGGCCAGGACCGCGAGCTCGACGGCACGCTGGTCCGGGGCGACGAAGGACAGCACGAGCTCCGGGGCCACCATCGCGACGATCACGACCGAGTAGCTCGCTGCGGCCCCTGCAAGGACCAGAGCTGCGGCGAGGACGAGGGCCGCGACCGTGTCCCGTGCCACGCCGGCGACGCCGCGGGACGGGAACGCGCCGCACAGTGCGGGCGGAGCGAGGACAGCGAGGACCGGCGCACCGGGTCCCCTCCACCCGTTCGTCGTCGCCGCCGCGACGAGGACCACGAGGCCGACGACGCAGGCGAGTGCCAGGAGGCGAGCCGCTGCCGTCCGCCCCGTCACGGCCAGACCGGCGGCGACCGAGAGACCCGCCGCGACGAGGACCGTCGGATTCGAGAAGGGGCCGAGGAAGCCCCCGGCGACGCGGCCGTCGCTCCACGTGACCGTGACCGCGTAGAGGAGGGCGAGCACCGCCGCAACGACGAGTGCTGCGGCCGTCGTCCTCCGACGGTCGCTCCGACGCCAGGAGTGATGCGCGATGCCGTCGATCACGAGGTGCAGAGCCTCACCGCGAGCGGGGTGCTCGCGGCCGTGGGCCTCCGCGTCGTCGAGGAGCATCCCGAGCACCACATCGCCGTGCTCGCGTCGCCAGTCTTCCGGGTACCAGCGGAGGAGACGGCGGTAGCTCCGCTCGGCGCTCATGCCGTCACTCCCTCGGGCCGCGCGGACAGACCCGCCCGCGCCTGCTCGACCATCGTCTCGAGCCGGCCGAGTTCCGCGGCGAGGGCCGCGGCCCCGGCGCCGGTCAGCCGGAAGAACCGCCGCAGCCGTCCGTCCGACACCTCCTCGCCGTCGACCGCCACGAGGCCGTCTGCCGCGAGGCGCTCGAGGGCGGAGTAGAGCGTCGGCACCTTCAGCACCGCGTCTCCCGACGAGAGCTCGCGGGCCTCAGCCAGGATCGCGTAGCCGTGCCTCCTCCCCCGCGACAGCACGGTGAGGATCCAGAACGCCGTCGGCGGGAGCGGAGGTGTCATGATCACGAGAATACTCTCCGGTCGAGAGTATGGGAAGCCCGGGCGACGGCGGAGGCGTCACTCCCCCAGGGTGATGGCTCGGAGGGCCCGGACGTGCGAGTCGAACGCGGCGGCTCCGGGTCGGGTCAGCGACACCCACGTCACGCGCCGCGAGTCGCTCCGGGCGGAGGACGAACTCTTGAGACTGCTCGTGAAGCCGGCGTCGGCGAGGACCTTCAGATGCTTCGAGAGCGTCGCGTCGCTCACTCCGAGGGTGTCGCGCAGGACGCCGAAGTCGACTCCGTCGCCGGCCCGCAGCAGGCCGCAGATGCGCAGCCGGAGCGGCGCGTGGATGACCTCGTCGAACCGCGCGTCAGCGGACACGGCGCATCCGCTCGCGGGCCGAGGCGGTGAAGGCGGAGGTGGCGCCGACTCCGACCGCGAACGCCACCGCCGTCGGCAGGGCCACCCAGCCGTGCAGATCGAACGAGGCGAACCCGAGGGCGACGCTGTAGAGCGCGAGCACCAGGACGAGTGCCGCGCCGGTGAGCAGCCACGGCATCGCGCCGAGGCGTCCGAGCGCGACGCCGGTCGCGCGACGGTAGGCCCAGAGCAGCACGGCGCCGAGGGCGAGCGCGGGCAGGATCCCGCCGGGCAGGTCCTCGCCGGCGGCGGGGCGCACCACGAAGAGTGCGGCGACCAGGCCGAAGCCGACTGCGAGCCACCAGGGGGTGCGGACGCGGTCGGCCAGACGGGCACGGTCGGCGGACAGCTCGCGGAGGATGTCGTCGTTTTCCATAGTGGAAAGTCTTGCAGAGACTTTCCGAGCGGGCAAGAGACTCTCGGGCTCCGCCGGGGCGGGCCGGTTAGCATGGTCGGCGTGAATCCAGCGAGAGCGACCGCAGCGGACCGCGACCCCCGGATCGGCCCGAACGCCGTCGTGCGCTTCGTGCTCGAGCTGTTCGCGCTGATCACGTTCGGCCTCTGGGGCTTCAGCAGCTTCGACGTGCCACTGAACATCGTCGTCGGCATCGGCGCTCCCGTTCTCGCCGCTCTCGTCTGGGCGCTCTTCCTCTCGCCGCGCGCCGTCCTCGCGATCGACGTCTACGGCCGCTCCCTGATCGAGCTCCTCGTCTTCGGAGCCGCGGCGCTCGCCTGGCTCGATCTCGGGCAGCCGGTCGTCGCGATCGCGTTCGGCGTCGTCGCGATCGTCTCGGGCGTCATCGCCGGGCGCCGCTCGATCTCGTAGCAGCGCCAGCGACGGCGCTCGATCTCCCGGAAGCGCCACCGACGACGGACGGCCGCCCCGCCGCTCCCGGAGGAGCGAGCAGGACGGCCGTCGTGTCGAGCGGGCGACTACTCCGCCGCGGTCTCCTCACGCAGCGCCACGGCGCGGCGTCGGACTCCGGTGATGACCGCTCCGGCGCCGATCAGCGCCAGCGCGGCGGCTCCGAGGAGCCCTCCCTGGAAGCCCGTCGAGGGCAGGTGACCCGGTCCGCCGGTGCCGGGCAGGCCCGGTCCGGAGGTCGGCGACGACGTCGGCGCGGGGCCGGCGGTCGGTCCGGCGGTCGGAGTCGCGGTCGGCTCCGGTGCACCGGTCGGCGCGGGCGTCGCGGTCGGCTCCGCGGTCGGGGTCGCGGTCGGCTCGGCCGTGGGCGTCGCGGTCGGCTGCGGTCCGGGCGAGACGTCCTCGGTCACGTCGACGCTCACGAGCGTCGCGAGTCCCGAGTCCGCGTAGGCGATGCGCCCGAGGTACTGCGCGGGGCCCGCCAGGTCCGACCATGAGACCGAGTACGACGTGGGCTCGCCGAGCACGGCGTCCACGGTCTCGGGCTCGGTCGTGAGCGAGCCGAGGCCGCCCTCCTCGGTGACGACGAAGCTGCGCAGGTCGAAGGCGACGGTGTCGTCGGATCCGACCGCGTAGATGTCGGCGGTCACCCGGTAGGTGCCCGCGTCCGGCGAGTCGAGGTCGACCCGCTCGTCGGCGGAGGCGGTGGCCGAGACGGCCTCGCCTGCGGGCTCACCGTCGGCGTCCAGCAGCTCGACGTACAGGTCCAGGTCGGACGTGTCGTCGATCGCATCGAGGTCGAAGCGCGCGAAGGTCGCACCCTCGGGCACCTCGACGCTCGTCACGAACGTCTCCCCCGCGGGCAGGACGCCCGAGTGGCCGTCCTCGGCCGACTCGTCCTCGGCCAGCACTCCCCGGGCGAGTCCGCTCGGCGAGAGCGGCAGCGCGCCGTCGATGCCGGGCGTGATCGTGGCGGTCGTGGATCCGGTCGAACCGGACCCCGAGACCTCGAACGGCGCGTCGAGCAGCACCGGGCGCACGGCCACGGGGCTGCGCACCTCGTGCTCGGCGCTCGTCCAGGTGAGGTAGCCCGTCGCGAACTCGGCGAGCCCGGCGTCCTCGGTCGTGAAGGTGACCGTGTACTCGGCGCTCTCGCCCGCCGCCCCGAAGGTCAGGGTCTGGGGCGAGACGACGGCATCGATCCCGGGCACGTCGATCGAGGCGGTGTACACGCCGGGACCGGTCGCGGTGACCGTGCGCGTGACCGTCTGCGTGCCCGCGAGCGAGCCGATGGCGATCGAGGGCTGGTTCAGGTCGGACGGGTCGATGGCGTCGACCGCGAAGTCGGGGTCGAACACGTAGCCCGCGCCCTTGAGGAACGCGATCCAGTCGGTCGGGCCGCTCTCGTAGAGCAGTCCCGGGTCCAGGAACGCGGTCGGGTCGACGTGTCCGGCGCCCTGCGCGAAGACGTCGGTGGAGGGGTTCCCCGCCTGGTCGACGCTGTCGTACGCGGTCGTCATCATGGCCGACTTCACGGCCGACGGGGAGGCGGTCGGAGAGACGCCGAGGATCAGCGCCGCGAGGCCCGCCACGTGCGGCGAGGACATCGAGGTCCCCGACTCGAACGCGAAGGCCGGGTCGTCGCCCTCCTCGTTGAAGGAGTCGGCGAGGATCGCGACTCCGGGAGCCGTGAGGTCGGGCTTGAGCACGTCGGTGCCGTCGGCCTCGGCAGGGCCGCGCGACGAGAAGCCGGCGACCTGCGGGACGGGGATCTCGGCGCCCGTGAGGTTGCCCTCGCTGAGCTCGACGGTCGCGCCGTCGGTGGAGGCGTACTCGGTGATCGCCTCGTAGGCCTGGGAGTCGATCTGGATGGACGGGACCGAGTGGTCGTCGACGTGCAGCGCGTTGGGGGTCGGGTTCAGCAGCAGCATGCCGACGCCGCCGGCCCGCTCGACCTCGGCCGACTTGGAGACGCGCGCGGTGGTGCCCGCGGTGCAGGCCACGACGGCGCCCTTCACCTTGTCGGGGTCCAGCGTGCCGGGCGCGCAGATCTCGGGCGTCTCGGTGCCGGAGCGAACGACGTCGGCGCTGTTCACCAGCGGAGCCTCCAGGTCCTCGTGGACCGAGATGGAGCCGCCGACGAACGCCTGACCGTCACCCAGGGTGGCGGTCGCCGTGTACGACGGGATCGAGGACGCGGCGACCGTGGTGTACCACGGCGAGGCGTGGTCGAGGGTCGAGGCGTCGGGGCCCGAGTTGCCCGCGGAGGCCGCCACGAAGACGCCCGCCGCCGCGGCGTTCAGGAACGCCTCGTCGTAGAGGGTGAGCGTGGAGGTCGCGGAGCCGCCGCCGATCGAGAAGTTGATCACGTCGACGCCGTCCGTCACGGCCGCCTCGATCGCGCCGAGGATGCCGGGGCCGGAGCAGAAGTCGTCGTCGTCCGTGCCCTCGACGTCGCCGTTCCAGCAGACCTTGTAGGCCGCGACCTTCGCCGCCGGGGCGACACCCGAGATGGTGCCGTAGTCGTAACCGTCGACGCTCGCCTCGACGTCGACGTTGCCGGCGGCGGTGCTCGCGGTGTGCGAGCCGTGCCCGTCGGCGTCGCGGGGAGACAGGAACTCGGGGTTGTCGTCCGAGCCGACCTTCTCGGAGTCGCCGAGGAACCAGCGCGCGCCGATCAGCTTCTGGCTGCACTCGTCGCCGTCCCACTGCTGGGAGGAGTCGGAGCCGGTCTCGCACGCGCCGACGAACTCGCCGCCGTCGGACTTGCGGTAGGTGATGGTCTCGCCGTCCGTGTACGGCGCGGCTCCCGGCGACGTGGCCAGGGGCGGTCCGTCGAACGAGGCGTTCTCGGGCGCGATGCCGGAGTCGATGACACCGACGACGATGCCCGCTCCCGCGGCGTCGACGCCGCCGACCGCGTTCCAGACGCCGTCCTCGCCCTCGAGGCCGAGGAAGTCGGTCGAGCGCTGCTGCCCGGTGTCGGGCACGGGAGTGCCGGCGCCCGGCTCCGCCGTGACCAGCGGAGCGGTCTGAGCGGCTCCGCGAGCCCGGTCGAGGGTGAGGTCCTCGATCTCGCGCACCTGCGCGACGTCCTTGCGGTTCGCGAGGACGCTCGCCTGCGCGCCGGTGAGGGTGGCCGAGAAGCCGTTGAGGGCCACCGTGTAGTGGTAGCCGATCCGCGCGTCGACCGCGGCGGCGACGGCGTCCTGGCGCTTCTCCAGGTGCTCGGCGTAGTCCTCCACCGGAGCGGAGCGGGCCTGCAGCTGCGCCCCGGCGTCGGGTGCGGTGCGGGCGAAGCGGGCATCGGTGCCCTCGTAGGTCGCGGCGGACGGCTCGACGAGGGTGACGACGTAGTCGCCGTCGTCGAAGTTCTGCAGCGACGAGAGGCCGCCGACGAGGGAGGCGCTCCCGATCACGGGGGCGGCGCTGGCGCCCGTGGCGGCGAAGGCGGCGGAGGCGGCGACGCCGAGGGCGGCCAGACCCGCGAGGATCCGCCTCTCCGCGCGTCGGACTCTCGGTGGGTGGAAGGGCTGGATCGGCAAACGATGTCCTCTACTCGCAGTCGCTGAGAACCGGATCGGTTCCCGCATAGAAACGACCCTACGAACTCGATTGCCGGGCTCTGTTACGAACAGGTAACGAAGTACCTGAAAGGGTGACGCCTCCCGTTGGCACTCTCCGGGGTCGAGTGCTAAATTCGAGGCAGTTGAGTCGAGTCGGCTCAACTCGAGACTCATCCGTTGCCAGACCGAATGGAGTGATTCCCATGGCCGTCACCTACGACCCCGTCCGCGAGCTCGACCGCTTCGCCTCCGCCCTCTTCGGCTCGGGCCAGGGCCCCCGCCGCATGCCGATCGACCTGTACCGCGACGGTGACCACTACGTGCTCACCGCCGACCTGCCGGGCATCGACCCCGGATCCGTCGATGTGGACGTCGACGGGCAGCTGCTCACGATCCGCGCGCAGCGCACCGTCTCGAGCGGGGACGGAGTCACCTGGATCACTCGGGAGCGCCAGTCGGCCACCTTCGTGCGCCAGCTGAGCCTGGGCCAGGGCGTCGACACCGAGCGCATCTCGGCGTCGTACGACAACGGCGTGCTGTCGGTCACGATCCCCGTGTCCGAGAAGGCGCGCTCCCGCAAGATCGAGGTCGTCTCGACCTCGCACCCCGAGCAGGTGCAGCTGAGCGAGGCGCACTCGGAGTAGCTCGGACCCTCCGGCGGGGCGGCGCGCGCGAGCGGCCGCCCCGCCGTCGCGTGCGGCGGCACCGCCGTACGCTGGCACCATGCGCGCCACGACTCCCGACGCCGCCGTCGGACTCCTGCTCCCCCGTGATCTCACCGCCTCGCAGGTCCTCCCCTACGCCCGCCGCGCCGAGGCCGCGGGCTTCGACGAGCTCTGGGTCGTCGAGGACCTCGGCTTCCGCGGCGGCATCGCCCAGGCCGCGGCCGTCCTCGCCGCGACCGAGCGGATCGTCGTGGGCATCGGCATCCTGCCCGCCGCCGCCCGCGCCGCCGCGTTCACCGCCATGGAGCTGGGCACGCTCGCCGAGCTGTTCCCCGGCCGCGTGCACGCCGGCATCGGGCACGGCATGCCGCACTGGATGCGCGGCTTGCGCATCTGGCCGGCCAGCCCCCTCACGCTCCTCGAGGAGCAGTTCGACGCCGTCCGCTCCCTGCTCTCGGGCGAGGAGACGACGCGCGACGGCCGCTACGTCGCGGTCGACTCGCTCCGTCTCGAGACCCCGCCGACGGTGCTCCCGCCGCTGCTCGCCGGCGTCCGCGGACCCCGCTCGCTCGAGCTGGCCGGCCGCATCGCCGACGGCGTCGTGCTCGCCGAGCCGGTCACTCCGGAGTACCTCGCCACCGCCCGCGGGCACCTCGGCACGGGGGGCCGCGTGGTCGCCTACAACGTGGCCGCCGTCGACGACGACGCCTCGGCGGCGCGCGACCGCGTCCGCCCCGGCCTCGAGTGGATCGGCGAGCCGGACTGGGCGCCGCACATCGACCCGCTGCCCTTCGCGGCCGAGTTCCGCGCCCTGCGCGAGCGGAGCGCCGATCGCGCCGCCTTCGTCCGCGACCTGCCCGACGAGTGGGTCGACCAGCTGGCGGTCGTCGGCACCCCCTCGGCTGCCCGCGCGCGGATCGCGCAGCTCCACGACGCCGGCGCCGCGAGCGTCGTGCTCATGCCCTCGGGGCCGGACGCGATGGCGGCTCTGGATCGGCTCGCCCGCGTGCTCTGAGCACCTCCGGACCCCGGGAACGCGGTCGGCCCGCGGGATCCGAGGATCCTGCGGGCCGAAGCGTGCTCTGCGAGCCGGAGGCGGGCTACGCCGACATGCGCGCCTTGAGGTTCTCGTCGAGCGTCGCGAGGAACTCCTCCGTCGTCTGCCAGCCCTGGTCGGGGCCGACGAGCAACGCGAGGTCCTTCGTCATCTTGCCGGACTCGACCGTCTTGATGACGACGTCCTCGAGCGCGAGCGAGAAGTCGATGAGCTCCTGGTTGCCGTCGAGCTTGCCGCGGTGCGCGAGGCCGCGCGTCCAGGCGTAGATCGAGGCGATCGGGTTCGTCGAGGTGGGCTTGCCCGCCTGGTGCTGGCGGTAGTGGCGCGTGACCGTGCCGTGCGCCGCCTCGGCCTCGACGACGGAGCCGTCGGGCGTCGAGAGGACCGAGGTCATGAGGCCCAGCGAGCCGAAGCCCTGCGCCACGGTGTCGGACTGCACATCGCCGTCGTAGTTCTTGCAGGCCCAGACGTAGCCGCCCTCCCACTTCATGGCCGAGGCGACCATGTCGTCGATGAGGCGGTGCTCGTAGGTCAGGCCGGCAGCGTCGAAGCGCTCCTTGAACTCGGTCTGGAAGATCTCCTCGAAGATGTCCTTGAAGCGGCCGTCGTAGGCCTTCAGGATCGTGTTCTTCGTCGAGAGGTAGACCGGGTAGTTGCGGGTCAGCCCGTAGTTCAGCGACGAGCGCGCGAAGTCGCGGATCGACGCGTCCTGGTTGTACTGGACCTGCGCGATGCCGTCGTCGGGCGCCTTGTAGACCTCGAACTTCATCGGCTCGGAGCCGTCCTCGGGGGTGAACTCGACGGTGAGCGTGCCCTTCCCCTTGAAGACGAAGTCCGTGGCGCGGTACTGGTCGCCGAAGGCGTGGCGGCCGATGATGATCGGCTTGTTCCAGCCCGGCACGAGGCGCGGGATGTTCGAGATGATGATCGGCTCGCGGAAGATCACGCCGCCGAGGATGTTGCGGATCGTGCCGTTGGGCGACTTCCACATCTTCTTCAGGCCGAACTCCTCGACCCGCGCCTCGTCGGGCGTGATGGTCGCGCACTTGACGCCCACGCCGTGCTTCTGGATGGCGTGCGCCGCGTCGATCGTGACCTGGTCGTCGGTCGCGTCGCGGTGCTCCATGCCGAGGTCGTAGTACTCGAGATTCACGTCGAGGTACGGGTGGATGAGGGTGTCCTTGATCTTCTGCCAGATGATCCGCGTCATCTCGTCGCCGTCGAGCTCGACGACGGTTCCCTCAACCTTGATCTTGGACATTGCTCTCCCATGGTCTCGTGAAGCGCCCCGCCTCTGCGCGGGACGGGCGGCTCTCGGCCGCGTCACACGGCCTCAACCAGCTTACCCGAGGGGCCAACTGTCTCGACGTCGAGAGAGTTCCGGGGAGCGGCCGGGTCGCCGGGCGATGCGTCGTCCGCCGGGAGGATGCCGCCCGCCGACCGGCCCGCTAGATTGACCGCATGAGTGCACTGCGTCTGGAAGAGCTGTCGGCCTCGAACATCTCCGCCGTCAACGGCCTGAGCCTCAAACCCGGCCAGGAGCAGTTCGTCGCGCCCGTCTCCTACTCCGCCGCCGCGGCCGTGATCGATCCCGGAGCCGCCTGGCAGCGCGCGATCCTCGACGGCGACGAGCTCGTCGGATTCCTCCACGCGCACTTCGACGAGAACGCCGCGGAGGAGTTCCGCAGCTGCATCTGGCGCATCAACATCGACGCGGCGAAGCAGGGCCGCGGAGTCGGCACCTTCGCCGTCCGCGCCGCCGCCGACGAGGCGCGCAGCCGGGGCTTCGACACCCTCACCGTGATCTGGGAGTCCGGCGAGGACGGTCCCGACCAGTTCTTCCGCTGGGTCGGCTTCGAGGTCGTCGGCGAGACCCCGTACGGCGAGAACATCGGGGCTCTGAAGCTCTGACCCCTCGGGACCTCCGGGACGGATCGTCCGACCGGATCGACCCAGGAGCCGGAGGCGCACCCGACTTCGTCACGGCCGTGCTGGCCGTCGTCGAGTCGATCCCTCGCGGGCACGTGATGGCCTACGGAGACGTCGCCGCGGTCCTCGGGACCCGTGCCGCCCGGGCGGTCGGCACCGTGATGGCCCGATACGGCTCCGGCACCGCGTGGTGGCGCGTCGTCCGCTCCGGCGGCGCTCCTCCGATCGGCCACGAGGACCGCGCCCGGGCGGAGTACGAGCGGGAGGGCACCCCGCTGGTCGAGACGCCGAGCGGCTACCGCGTCGACGTGCGGACCGCTCGCTGGAGCGGTCCGTCCGCCGGCGCCTAGACCAGCGAGTCCCGCCAGGCGGCGTGCAGCACGGCGAAGCGGCCCTCCCCGGCGATCAGGTCGGCCGGAGTCCCGTCCTCGACGATGCGCCCGTGCTCCATCACCAGCACCCGGTCGGCGATCGCGACCGTCGACAGCCGGTGCGCGATGATCACCGCGGTCCGATCGGCGAGCAGCGTCTGCAGGCCCTGCTGCACGAGCCGCTCGCTCGGGATGTCGAGCGAGGACGTCGCCTCGTCGAGGATGAGCACCGCCGGGTCCGCGAGGAACGCGCGCGCGAACGAGATCAGCTGGCGCTGCCCGGCCGAGACGCGGCCGCCGCGCTTGTTCACGTCGGTGTCGTAGCCGTCCGGCAGCGACACGATGAACTCGTGCGCCCCGACCGCCTTCGCAGCGCCCACGATCTCGTCGTAGGTGGCCGAGGGCCGGCCGATCGCGATGTTGTCGGCGACGGAGCCCGAGAAGAGGTACGCCTCCTGCGTCACCATCACGATTGCGCGGCGGAGGTCCTTCGGGTGCAGCTGCCGCAGGTCGACGCCGTCGAGGGTCACCACTCCGTCGGTCGGGTCGTAGAAGCGCGAGAGCAGCTTCGCCAGGGTCGACTTGCCCGCACCGGTCGATCCGACGAGGGCGATCGTCTGCCCGGCGGGAATGTCGAGGTCGAAGCGCGGCAGGATCTCCCGATCGGCCGTGTACGCGAAGCGCACGCCCTCGAACCCGATGCGCCCCCGTGCCTCGTAGAGGTCGACCGGTCGCGCGGGATCCGGCACGCTCGGCTCCTCCGCCAGCACGCCCGAGATCTTCTCGAGGGCCGCGGCGGCCGACTGGTAGGAGTTGTAGAACATCGCCATCTCCTCCATCGGGTCGAAGAAGCGGCGCGTGTAGAGCAGGACCGCGAGCAGGGCCCCGATCTCGAGCCCGCCGTCGAGCACGCGGATGCCGCCCAGCAGCAGGACGACCGCGACGGTCACGTTGCCGATCAGCACGAGGCCGGGATCGAAGGTCCCGAAGAGCGCGAACACGCGCTTGTAGGTGACGCGGTAGCGCTCGACGAGCTCGCCGAACACCGACTCGTTGCGCGTCTCGGTGCGGAAGGCCTGCACGGCGCGGATGCCGGTCATCGTCTCGACGAACTGCACGATCAGCCGCGACGACGCGACGCGGGTGCCGCGGAACAGCGCCTGCGACCGCTTCTGGAACCAGCGGGTCAGGATCGCTAGCGGGACGAGTGCGCCGGCGAGCACGAGACCGCTCGGCGGGTCGAGCGAGACGAGCGCGATCGCCACGAAGCCCATGTAGAGCGCGCCCTGGACGAGCTGGTTGATGCCCGAGTCGAGCAGCTCGCGGATCGAGTCGAGGTCGCTCGTCTGCCGCGAGATGATGCGGCCCGAGGTGTAGTTCTCGTGGAACTCGAGGCTGAGCCGCTGCGTGTGCAGGAACACGCGCTTGCGGAGGTCCAGGAGGATCGCCTGGCTCACCCGCGCCGACAGCACCGTGTACCAGGCGACCAGGAGGGCGCCGGTGAGCCCGGTGAGGATGTACGCCCCGACGGCGAGCAGCAGCGGAGTCGCATCGCCGTCGAGCACCGCGGGCAGGCCGTTGTCGATCCCGGCCGCGATGAGCGCAGGTCCGGCGACCTGCGCCGCGGTGGAGACCACGACCACCACCGCGGTCAGGATCAGTCGCACCCGCAGCGGCCGCAGCAGCGACCCGAGGAGTCGCAGCGAGCGGCGGCGCATCGCCGCGGACTCGGCGCGCGTGAGGTCGTCGCGCTCCTCGAGGGAGCCGAGCGTGCTCATGAGGTGCTCTCCTGATCGATCGGGGCGGGCCGGGAGCCGACGCGCTCGGCGCCGGGCGCCCTGGACTGCTCGTCCTCCTCGAGGCTCGAGACGACGAAGCGGTAGTGGGGGCTCGTCGCCAGCAGCTCGCTGTGGGTGCCGACGGCGGTGACGCGCCCCTCCTCGAGGAGCGCGACGCGGTCGGCGAGCGCGACCGTGGACGGACGGTGGGCGACGATCAGGGCGGTCGTGTCGCCGAGGACGCGGCGCAGGCCCGCCTCGACCCGGGCCTCGGTGTCGACGTCGAGCGCCGACAGCGGGTCGTCGAGCACCAGCACCGACGGCCGCGCGGCGATCGCCCGGGCGAGGGCCAGCCTCTGCCGCTGCCCGCCGGAGAGGCTCATCCCCTCCTCGCCGACCGTGGTGTCGAGGCCGTCGGGGAGGGAGTGCACGAAATCGGCCTGGGCGATCTCGAGCGCCTCGAGCAGCTCCTCCTCGCTCGCCTCGGGACGCCCGAGGAGCACGTTCTCGCGGACGGACGTCGAGAAGAGCGTGGCGTCCTCGAAAGCCATGCCCACGTGCGAGCGGAGCTCCTCGCGGCGCAAGCGGCGCACGTCCACTCCGTCGATCTCGATCGAGCCGGCGGTCACGTCGTAGAGGCGCGGAAGGAGCGCGGTCAGCGTCGTCTTGCCCGACCCCGTCACTCCGACCAGGGCCATCGTCTCGCCCGGCTCGACCTCGAGGTCGACGCCGTCGAGCAGGTCGGCGGTGCTGTCGGGTGCGTCCTGGTAGCGGAAGTGGACGTCGCGGAACACGACCCGGCCGCGCGGCCGGGCGATCGTCTGGGGCGCCTCCGGATCGGTGATCGTGTTGCGACTGTCCATCACCTCGAAGTAGCGGTCGACGGCGGTGCGCGTGTCGAAGGTCATCGACAGGAGGAACCCGATCGACTCCACCGGCCAGCGCAGCACCGTGGCTGTGGCGAAGAAGGCGAACAGCTCGCCGACGCTCAGCTGACCGTCGGCGGCGAGGAACACTCCGCCGAGCAGGCACAGCGCGAACGCCACATCGGGCACGAGCAGGAGGATCAGCCAGATCCCCGCGATGGCCTTGGCCTTGGCGATCTCGGTGCCGCGCAGCAGCTCCGCCTGATCGGCGAAGCCCTCGAGGGCGTGCTTGCCGCGGCCGAACGCCTTCAGCACGCGGATGCCGTGCACCGACTGCTCGACAGTGGTCGCGAGATCGCCGGCCTGGTCCTGGCTGCGACGGGCGATGCTCGAGTAGCGCTTCTCGAAGAGGAAGCCGTAGATCCAGACGGGGATCGAGCAGACGATGAAGAGGACGCCGAGGATCGGGTTCCAGTACACCAGCACGCCGAAGCCGACGAGGATCGTCAGGGCGTTCACGACCAGCAGCACGAAGCCGAAGGCGATCCAGCGGCGGATGAGGCTCAGGTCGCTCACGGCGCGGGACAGCAGCTGGCCGCTCTGCCAGCGGTCGTGGAACGAGACGGGCAGGTCCTGCAGGCGCTGGTAGAGCGCGGTGCGCATCCGGGCCTCGACCCGCGTGCTCGGGGTCAGCACCATCCGGCGGCGGAGGGCGATCGCGACCGCTTCGAGCACGCCGAGGCCGAGGACCAGCAGCACGGGTCCGATCAGCGGACCGAGATCACCGGAGCTCGCTCCGTCGGTCAGCGGCCCGTCGACGAGTCGCTGGAGGACGATCGGGATGGCCAGCGAGACGAGGCTCGCCACGAGGGCGACCACGATGCCGAGGCTGAGGCGCGGCAGGGTGTCGCCGACGAACGGCAACAGGCGCAGCAGCACCGTCAGCGTGCTGGGGCGTTGGGCTGTCGGGGACGACGGTGCGGACGGGGAGGAGGGTGCGGACACAGGAGTGCTTTCGCGGCGAGGAGCGGAGGGCGCTGTCGGGCGCCGGAGAGGACGAGTGCCGCGGAGTCCGGCTCCGGGCAGCCTTGCAGGCTATACCCGGTCTCGCGGAGGTGTCCACCCGGGCCGGGGGACGCTGTCGCGGGATGGCGTCCTCGGCAGGTCGGCCCGCTTCCCGCACCGGGCCACCGCTCCCCGCCGTGTCAGCGCACGCGCACCGACAGGCAGGTCACGCAGCCCTCCAGCTTCTCGAACTCCGAGATGTCGACCGCGACGACGGTGTAGCCGAGCCCGCGGAGGAGCTCGGCGCTGCGGGGCGCCGAGGCCGCCATCAGCAGGGTGTCGTCGTCGAGCACGACGACGTGCGCGCCGGGCTCCTCCGGCATCGGCAGGAAGGAGGGGAAGAGCCGCGGCTCGTCGACGACGGGCTCCCAGCCGATGACCGTGCCGTCCGGCAGAGCCGTGACCGCGCTCTTGAGGTGCAGCGCTTTCGTGAGCGGCACCGCGACCACCGTCCATCCCAGCGGGCGGAGGATCGAGCGCAGCGCCGCGACTCCCTCGGCGTTCGTCCGCCCGCCGCGGCCCACGTACACGGTCCGGCCGATCTTCAGCACGTCCCCGCCGTCGAGGGTGGCGGGGGCCTCCAGGCGGTGCACGGTGAGGTCGAGGGCCCGCGCCGCCTCCTCGGCACCGGCGCTCTCGCCCCGGCGCGACTCGGCACCCGAGCGGGCGAGGACGGCGTGCGAGCCGAACACGACCACCGCGTCCTCGACGAAGACGGAGTCGGGGTGCTCCGGCGCGAACGCGGCCTGGACGATCTCCCACCCCGCGTCCTCGAGGGCGTCGACGTACTCTTCGTACTGCGCCTCGGCGGCCACCTGGTCGACCGGCACGCGCTCGAGGTGGGTGAGCTCCCCGTCGCCGAGATTCGGGGTCGGCAGGCGGATGATCGCGATGCGGCGCGCGGGCGCCTCCCGCTCCTCGCGGGCGGGCGCCAGCGACAGGGCGATCCGGCGGCCGAGCGTGGCGGCCGCGACGGTGAACGCCACCAGGAAGAGGAGGTTCAGACCGCCCAGCGTCGCCAGGATCGACATCCAGACGGTCCCGTCGATCGGAGCGCCGCTCGCGGACGCCTGCACGAGCGTGCCGGAGAGCGCGCCGACCACTCCCGCGAGCAGTCCCGCGATCGCCGCGGTCCACCGCCGCGCGAGCAGTCCGGCGACCGCCAGGACCGCCAGCACCACGAAGGCCAGGACGGTCGAGAGCAGGAAGTAGGCGTTCACCTGCGCCAGCGACGAGGGTTGCAGCTGGTTGCCGACGAAGAACGCGAGCAGATTCGCCGTGTGCGCCGCGACCGCCGTCGCCGCCGCCGCGGCGATCGCCGGCAGCACCCTCCGTCCGAGCGTGGGGGCGGTCACGATGTCGGGCGTCGAGTCGGTAGGCACCCGCCGACCCTACGCGCTCTCCTCCGCCCCTCCCCGACCGCCCCCTCGACACCTCTCAGGCGCGCCGCCGCGACTGCCGCACGAAGCACCGTCCTGCCCGTGCCTCACGACTGGGCGCGCGCCGGGCCCCCGCCCCCGCCCGAGCACCGCTTCACGACCAGTCACCCCCGCGTCCGCCTCCGACTGGACGCGAAACGCTCTCCACCCACCGGCCTGCGTCCGGATCGCGACCACTCACTGCTCGACAGCGCCGTCCGCCGCCGCAGCACTCGACACCCTCGAAGCCGGGCGTTGAGGAACCCGGCGCCCTCGGAGCGAGGCACACGTCAGCTCGACGCCCACAGGGCGAGGACACCACAACTCGACGCCCACAGGGCGAGGACACCACAACTCGACGCCCGCAGGGCGAGGACACGAGAACTCGACGCCCACAGGGCGAGGCACACCCCGACTCCCGGCAGGCTCCGAGTCCTGGATAGGTTGATGCCCGAAGGGCGAGCCCGCTCAGCGGGAATCGCGTGCCAAGCGATTCCCGCGGCGGGCGACGCACCCCGCTCTCTGCAACGCACCCCGTCGCGAACCCGACCGCGCCACGCCGCGCGAGGAGCGGCGTGGAAGAACGCACTCACTGAGCGCGAAGCGCTCAGTGAAAGAAGTGCCGCTCCCCCGTCGTGTACATCGTGATCCCCGCGCGCTTCGCCGCGTCGATGACCTCGGCGTCGCGGACGGAGCCGCCGGGCTGGACGACGGCCTTCACGCCGGCGGCGAGGAGGACCTCGAGGCCGTCGGCGAAGGGGAAGAAGGCGTCGGAGGCGGCGACGGAGCCGGGGGCGCGGTCGCCGGCGCGGGTGACGGCGAGGTGGCAGGAGTCGACGCGGTTGACCTGGCCCATGCCGACGCCGACGGAGGCGCCGCCCTTGGCGAGGAGGATCGCGTTGGACTTCACGGCGCGGCAGGCCTTCCAGGCGAACTCGAGGTCGAGGAGCGTGTCGGCGTCGGCGGGCTCGCCGGCGACGAGCTCCCAGCCGGAGCTGACCTCGCCCGGGCCTCCCGTGAAGCGGTCGGGCTCCTGGATGAGGACGCCGCCCGAGATCTGCTTGAACTCGGTCTCGACCGGCGCGTAGAAGGAGGGGAGCTGCAGCAGCCGCAGGTTCTTCTTGGTCTTGAGCACCTCGAGCGCTTCGGGCTCGAAGGCGGGGGCG
This sequence comes from Rathayibacter sp. Leaf299, assembly GCF_001423055.1. Lineage (NCBI taxonomy): Bacteria > Bacillati > Actinomycetota > Actinomycetes > Micrococcales > Microbacteriaceae > Rathayibacter > Rathayibacter sp. Leaf299. The sequence goes on along the minus strand of NZ_LMNT01000001.1, from coordinate 1,123,950 downwards.
ACCAGCACCTCGGTGAAGATCTCCTTGACCGTCTCGGCCATGGCGAGGGTGACGGGGCGGTTCGCGGCGATGACGCCTCCGAAGGCCGACACCGGGTCGCACTCGTGGGCCCGGCGGTGCGCGGAGGCGATGGGGTCGAGGGCCTTCGTGCTCGCGATCGCGATGCCGCAGGGGTTCGCGTGCTTGATGATCGCGACGGCGGGGAGCACGAAGTCGTAGGCCGCGCGGACGGCCGCGTCGGCGTCGACGAAGTTGTTGTACGACATCTCCTTGCCGTGCAGCTGCTCGGCCTGGGCGATGCCGGTGCCGTCGGGCGACACGTAGAGCGCGGCCTTCTGGTGCGAGTTCTCGCCGTAGCGGAGGACCTGCTTCAGTGTGCCGCGGATCTCGACGGCGCCGCCGAACTCCGATCCGTCGCCCTCCTGCCCGGCGAACCAAGCGGCGACGGCGGAGTCGTACGAGGCGGTGTGCGCGAAGGCGCGGGCCGCGAGGGTGCGGCGGGCGGCGAGGGTGGTGCCGCCGTCGGCCAGGGCGGCGACGACTCCGGAGTAGTCGGCCGGGTCGACGACGATCGCCACGTTCGCGTGGTTCTTCGCCGACGCGCGGACGAGCGCGGGTCCGCCGATGTCGATGTTCTCGACGACGGTCGCGGGGTCCGCTCCGCCGGCGACCGTCTCGCGGAACGGGTACAGGTTGACGACGACGAGCTCGAACGCGGCGATGTCGAGCTGCTCGAGCTGCTCACGGTGCGAGGCGAGGCGGAGGTCGGCGAGGATGCCGGCGTGCACGGCGGGGTGCAGCGTCTTCACGCGGCCGTCGAGCGACTCCGGGAAGCCGGTGACGGAGGAGACGTCGGTCACCTCGTGGCCCGCGTCGCGGATCGTCGCGGCCGTCGATCCGGTCGAGACGAGCTCGACACCGGAGGCGGCGAGCGCCGCCGCGAGCTCGAGGAGCCCGGTCTTGTCGCTGACCGAGATCAGCGCTCGGCGGACGGGGACGACGTCGCGGTCGTCGTAGCTGCTGGGGTCGTGGGCGGTGATGCTCATGCTCGGGCGAGCTCCTCGAGATCGACGGTTCCGTGGGCGATGTCGAGCACCGTCTGCACCAGCAGGCGACGCTCGATGGTCTTGATGCGCTCGTGCAGAGCGTGCTCGCTCTCGCCGGGGAGCACGGCGAGGCTCTCCTGGGCGATCACCGGGCCGGTGTCGACTCCGGTGTCGATCACGTGCACGGTGACGCCGGTCTCGGTCGCGCCGGCCGCGAGCGCGTCGCGCACGGCGTGGGCACCGGGGAACAGCGGGAGCAGGGCGGGGTGGGTGTTGATCATCCGCGGGCTGAGGGCGTCGACGACGACGGGAGGCAGGATCCGCATGAATCCCGCGCAGACCACGAGGTCGGGCTCCCACTCGCGGATGCTCGCGAGCAGCTCCTCGCCCCACGCATCGCGGGAGGCGAAGGCGTGCGGGGTGACGGTGAAGGAGGGGACGTCGAACGCCTCCGCGTGCCGCAGCCCCTCGGCGTCGGTGTCGCTGCCGACGGCGACCACGCGCGCCGGGAAGCGGTCGTCCCGGGTCGCCTCCAGGAGGGCGCGGAGGTTGGAACCGCCGCCGGAGATCAGTACGACGAGCTTCAGCACTGCGCAAGTCTAGGGGGAGGCCTCCGCCCCGGACCACCGCGCTCAGTCGCGCGGGGGCCTGCCCGCGGCGAGACCGAGCCCGGCGGCGAGGGCCAGTTCCAGCGCGGCGATCGCGCCGACGACGAGCGGATCCGGCCCCACGACCGCGAGCCGCCCCGGCCCGGCGGAGCCCGCCGCCGCCCAGGCGAGCAGCCCGAGGACGACGCCCCCGACCACTCCGGTGCCGGCCGCCGCGACCGCGCCCCAGCGCAGGAGCGAGCGGCCGTCGAGCGCCTCGATCAGCGGGCGGCGGACCCGCCAGCCCGCGAGGAACCCGGCGAGGATCGGGACGAGGAGTCCGAGGAACCCGAACGGCAGGTCCCCCTGCGGCAGGGCTCCGAGGAACGGGATCGACGGCACGGGCCCGAGCAGGGTCCCGGCCGGTCCGACCGACGAGCCCGCGCCGAGGGCGAAGCCCGGCCCGATCAGCCAGCTCGCCGCCCAGATCACGAGGTCGGGCACGAAGGCCAGCTGCCCCAGCGTCAGCACGAGCCCGCCGAGCGCCTCCGAGCCCAGACCCTCGTAGAGCGCGACGACCGAGGTGTACCCGACGACGAGGAGCACGGCGACGAGCACCGCGGCAGCGCCGACGACGCCGGCTGCCGCCAGCGCTCCGGCTCGCAGCGACGTGAGCACGAGCGGGAGCGCGGGCTCCGGCAGCCGGGCCGCCGCGTCCGAGACCAGCTCGCCGAGCCGGTCCCTCTCTCCGCTGCGGGCGGAGTGGAGGACCGCCCCGATCGCGACACCGAGACCGAACACGAGCGGCGGCAGGACGGCACCCTGCACGGGGGCGATCGTCGCCGACTCCGTGGCGGACCCGAGCGTCACCAGGAACGCGATGGCGAAGTAGGTGGCGATCGCCGCGGTGAACCCGATGAAGCGGAACGGCGACTCCTGCGCCCGTCGACCGGTGCGGGCGCCGAGGAGGATCGCGAGCAGCGCGAAGGCGAGGGGCGCGATCGTGACGGTGAAGGCGTCCGTGCCGCCGGGCAGCCCCAGAGCGAGCGCCGAGTCGGGGGCGAGGCTCGCCCGCAGGTCGGCACCGTGGCCCATCAGCCAGGCGTCGGCCGCGAGGCGCCAGAACACGGCCCAGTCGACGGCCGTGTCGTACTGCACCGCCCAGAGGACGGTGAGCGGGACGAGCGTGATCGCGATGCCCAGGAGAGCCGAGAGCGCGGCGTCGAAGGCGGCGAGGAGGGCGACGGTGATCCGGTTCATAGGCGCGACGAGCCTACCGGCGGGTCCGCGTCCGGTCGCGGCGCGGCGCGCGGCCTCCCGCCCTCCTGCCGCGCGCGCCGCCACGCCCTACTGTCGACTCGTGACGAGGACACCGGCGGAGCGGACCGAGCGCGGCCTGGACAGGCTCGTGAACTTCAGCGACGCCGTCACGGCGATCGCGATCACGTTCCTGGTGCTGCCGCTCGTCGACGTCGTCGAGGAGGGCGGGTACGGCGACCTCGGCCCGCTGCTCGCGGACCACTCCGGCACGCTGGCGGCGTTCGTCGTGACCTTCGCGGTCATCGGACGCCTGTGGCTGGTGCAGCACGCGGTCTTCGAGGAGGTGCGCGGCTACTCCCCCGCGCTCGTCGCGGTGAACTTCGTCTGGCTCGCGGCGATCGTCCTCCTGCCGTTCGCGGCGAACCTGCTCTCGACCGTGTTCACCGACGATCCGTCCGTCTTCGCCCTCTACATCGGAGTGGTCATCGCGGCGAGCGCCGCCACCCTCGGCATGCGGCTGCTGCTGCGCCGGGACCCCGCGCTCGGCGCCGGAGCCCCGCAGCCGCTGTCCCGCCCGCTGATCGTCCTCGGGCTGCTCGGCGTCGCGCTCGTCCTCGCGGTGGCAGTGCCCGCGGTGAACATGCTCTGGCTGCTGCTGCTCCTGCTCCTGGAGCCGCTGGACCGATGGGCGAGGCGCAGGCGTCCTCGGGCCTCTGCCCGTCCCGTCCGCACCCCTCGGGGACTGGACCGCCTCGTCAACTTCTCGGACGCGACCGTCGCGATCGCCATCACCCTCCTGGTGCTGCCGCTCGTGCAGCTCGCTCCGGAGATCGCCGAGGGCGGAGGAGGCGTGGCGGCGCTCCTCGACGACCACCTCGACCAGGTGCTCGCCTTCGCTCTGTCGTTCGTCCTGATCGCCGTGTTCTGGATCCCCCACCACCGCGTCTTCGAGCGTGCCGACGACTACGACGGCCCGCTGGCCTGGCTCGATCTGCTCTGGCTCGCCGCCGTGGCGTTCTTCCCCTTCGCCACGGGCGTGATCGCGCTGCTCCCCGACTCCCGCGGGACGATCGGCCTCTACGTCGGGACCATGGTCGTGATGAGCGGCGCGCTCGTGCTGATCGAGAGGCACCTGGAGCGACGCCCGGAGCTGCTGCGGGAGGGCGTCGCCGGAGCGCCCCTGCGCCGGGCGCTCGTGCCGTTCGGTCTGCTGGTGCTCGCGTTCGCGCTCGCGATGGCGGCGCCCTCGCTCTGGTGGCTGCTGGTCCTGCTGCTGCAGCGGCCGGTGCAGGTCCTGCTCGAGCGGAGGCGTCCCGCCGGCTAGCGCTCGGGTGCCCAGCCCAGCTCGGGTGCGATCCGCTCGGCCACCGTCCGCAGGATCCGGCGGTGCGACTCCACCCCTCCCACCGCGGGGAGCGTCAGCGTCAGCGAGTCCGCCTCCGCGAGGGCCGGATCGGCGGCGAGCGACGCGACGATCTCCTCCGGCGAGCCGAGGTGCAGCGGGCTGAAGCGCATGGGAGCCGCGATGATCGAGCGGTCGGCCGTGCGCGGTGTGCCGTCGTCGTTCATCCGCGCGAGGTAGCCGTCGATGAAGGCGCGATGGGCCCGCTCGTCGGCGTCGTCCAGGAGCGGCAGCACGATGCGGCCCGCGGTGACGCGCGAGGTCCGCTCGGGATGCGCGGCGCGGAACGCCTCGCGGTAGGCGCGGATCTGCACCGCCTGCTGCTCGGCGAACGGCAGACCGGTCTCCTCCGTGTTGAGGGTGGAGACCTGCAGGTGCATGCCCTGCTCGCCGGCGCGCACCGCGGAGGAGACGGTGCCGGCGCCGTACCAGATCCGGTCCGCGAGTCCCGGGGCGTGCGGATGCTGGATGAGCGGATCGCCGACCGGCACCGACATCAGCGCCGACTCCGCGATCCCGAGCACCTCGCCCGAGAGGGCCTCGCGCAGCCGGCGGATCCGCTCCTGAGCCTCGGCGCGGAACTCGCCCTCGCCCTGCCCGAAGACCCCGTCGAAGACCGACGCGAGGTGCGCGAATCCGCTGCTCACCCCCAGATCGAGGCGGCCGCCCGACAGCAGGTCGACGGTCGCCGCGTCCTCGGCGAGGCGGATCGGCGCCTCGTAGCGCGCGCCGATGACGGCGGTGCCCAGGTGGAGGCGCCGCGTGCGCTGCGAGGCGGCCGCGAAGAAGGTCATCGGCGAGGCCAGGAAGCGCTCGAAGTGGCGCACCCGCACCCAGCCGGTGCCGTAGCCCAGCTCCTCGGCGAGCTCGAAGAGGGCGAGCCCGTCCTCCAGGCTGCGCGCGGCGTCGCCGGGCTGCTCGGGGCCCTCCGGATACGGGACGAAGGTGAGGAAGTCGAGGCCGAGTCTGCGGGTCACACCGCGACGGTACCCCGGAACGCGCGAACGGGCGGGATCGCTGCCGGAGCAGCGGATCCCGCCCGTTCGGATGCGCCAGTGGCTACAGCGACGCGTAGACCTCGCGCAGCAGCGCGGCGGTCTCGGACGGCGTCTTGCCGACCTTCACGCCCGCGGCCTCGAGGGCCTCCTTCTTGGCCTGCGCGGTGCCCGCGGAGCCCGAGACGATGGCGCCGGCGTGGCCCATCGTCTTGCCCTCGGGAGCCGTGAAGCCCGCCACGTAGCCGACGACCGGCTTGGTGACGTTCGCCTTGATGAAGTCGGCCGCGCGCTCCTCGGCGTCGCCGCCGATCTCGCCGATCATGACGATCGCCTTGGTCTCGGGGTCGGCCTCGAACGCGGCGAGCGCATCGATGTGCGTCGTGCCGATGATCGGGTCGCCGCCGATGCCGATGGCGGTCGAGAAGCCGAGGTCGCGCAGCTCGTACATCATCTGGTAGGTCAGGGTGCCCGACTTCGAGACGAGGCCGATGGGGCCCTTGCCCGTGATCGTCGCGGGGGTGATGCCCACGAGCGACTCGCCCGGCGTGATGATGCCGGGGCAGTTCGGGCCGATGATGCGGGTCTTGTTCCCCTTCTCCTGCGCGTACGCCCAGAACTCGGCCGAGTCCTGCACCGGGATGCCCTCGGTGATGACGACGAGGAGGCCGATCTCGGCGTCGATCGCCTCGATGACGGCGTCCTTCGAGAAGGCGGGCGGGACGAACGCGATGGAGACGTCGGCACCGGTGGCCTCGATGGCCTCCTTGACGGTGCCGAAGACGGGCAGCTCGACGTCGCCGTGGGTGACGGTCGTGCCGGCCTTGCGCGCGTTCACGCCGCCGACGATGTTGGTCCCGGCCTTGAGCATCAGCGCGGTGTGCTTGGTGCCCTCGCCGCCGGTGATGCCCTGGACGATGACCTTGGAGTCCTTGGTGAGGAAGATCGACATGCTTGTTCTCTGATTCCTTGAGTCGTCGGGTCCGTTACGCGGCGGCGAGTTCGGCGGCCTTGTCGGCGCCCTCGTCCATGGTCGCGGCGAGCGTGATGAGCGGGTTGGCGGCGGCCTGCAGGATCGCGCGGCCCTCCTCCACCTTGTTGCCGTCCAGGCGGACGACGAGCGGCTTGGTCGCGGTGTCGCCGAGGATCTCGAGCGCCTGCAGGATGCCGTTGGCGACGGCGTCGCACGCGGTGATGCCGCCGAAGACGTTGACGAAGACGCTCTTGACCTGCTCGTCGCCGAGGATCACGTCGAGGCCGTTCGCCATGACCTGGGCGGACGCTCCGCCTCCGATGTCGAGGAAGTTGGCGGGCTTCACGCCGCCGTGGCGCTCGCCCGCGTAGGCGACCACGTCGAGGGTCGACATGACCAGGCCCGCGCCGTTGCCGATGATGCCGACCTCGCCGTCGAGCTTCACGTAGTTGAGGTCGTTCTCCTTGGCCTTCGCCTCGAGCGGGTCGGCGGCGTCCTTGTCCTCGAGCGCAGCGTGCTCGGGGTGGCGGAAGCCGGCGTTCTCGTCGAGCGAGACCTTGCCGTCGAGCGCGACGATGTCGCCCTCCTCGGTGAGGACGAGCGGGTTCACCTCGACGAGGGTCGCGTCCTCGCCGGTGTAGACGTCGTAGAGCTTCACGAGGACCGGGGCGACCTTGCCGATCAGCTCCTCGGGGAACTTCGCCGCGCGGGCGATCTCCTCGGCCTTGGCGAGGTCGATGCCCTGGCCGGCGACGACCTCGACGCGCGCGAGCGCCTCGGGACGCTCGACGGCGAGCTGCTCGATCTCCATGCCGCCCTCGTAGGACGTGAGCGAGAGGTAGGAGCGGTTGGCGCGGTCCAGCAGCACCGAGAAGTAGAACTCCTGGGCGATGCGGGCGCCACCGGCGACCATGACGCGCTTGACGACGTGGCCCTTGATGTCGAGGCCGAGGATCGACTTCGCGGCCTCCTCGGCGTCGTCGGCGGTCTTGGCGACCTTGACTCCGCCGGCCTTGCCGCGTCCGCCGATCTTCACCTGCGCCTTGACGACGGTCACGCCGCCGAGCTTCTCGGCCGCGGCGCGCACCTCCTCGGGCGTATCGGCGACGATGCCGGGGAGCACGGGGACGCCGTACTTCTCGAACAGATCACGGGCCTGGTATTCGAAGAGATCCACGCTGCATTCCCATTCCGCGCCGAGCGCGCTTGCGTTTCGAGTCCGATGCGGCCCGTCTGCGCCGGAGTCTCGGCACAGTCCTGGGCCGCGACAACTCTACTCCGCACGCACTGAGCGCTTCCCGCGCCGCGTAGCGTGGTCGCATGCCCTCGAGAAGCCGCTCCCGCCCGGAGCGCGACGTGTTCCGCGAGGGCGTCTTCCTGATCGCCGGCGCCCGCGCGATCCTGCTGCAGATCGCGCACCCCGCTGTCGGCGCGGGCGTCGCCGAGCACTCCGACTTCGTGCACCGGGCGCTGGGGCGCCTGCACGGCACCCTCTCCTACCTCTACGCGCTGCACTACGGCTCCCCGGACGACGTCCGTGCGGTGCGCCGCCGGGTGAACCGCGCGCACGGCCCGGTCCGCGGCCCCGGGTACAGCGCCTTCGATCCGGAGCTGCAGCGCTGGGTCGCGGCGACCCTCACGCAGTCGATGCTGCAGCTGTACGAGGGCGCGTTCGGGCCGATGACCCGGGAGCAGGCGGACGATCTCGTCGACCGCTCACGCGTGGTCGGCACCTCGCTGCAGATGGCGGACGCGGCGTGGCCGGCCGACCGGGCGGCGTTCGACGCCTACTGGGACGAGCAGGTGACGCGCCTGCGCGTCACGCCCGACGCGCGCCGCGTCGCGCACGACCTCCTCGGTGGAGCGATCGCCGCGTGGTACCTGCGCCCACTCGGCCCGTACCTCCGTCTGATCACCGCGGGGCTCCTCCCGCCGGCGCTGCGGGAGCCGTTCGGCTTCCGCTGGAGCGAGCGGCAGCAGCGGCGCTTCGACCGGGCGCTCGGGGTCACCTTCGCCGTCTACCGTCGGCTCCCGGCGGTCGTGCGGACGTCGCCGAGTCGCTTGTACCTGGCGCAGGTGCGCCGCGAGTCCTCTCTCTAGAACCCTGCCGTGATGCTCCAGCCCGCATAGGCGGCGAGCTCGAGACCCAGTGCCTGCGCGGCGGCCCGCGCCTCCTCGACGCCCCGCTCGTCGCGCACGTCGACGGCGATCGGCACGCTGTCGCCGAAGCCCGCGACCGAGACCCGGGCGCTCGTCGGCCCGCTGTAGAGGGGGACGTGCGCGTCCGCGGTGCGCGCTCCGATCACCCGCGACCCGGTCGCCTCCGCGATGACCGCGAGGGCGAACGGAGCCGTCGCGATCGCATCCGTGTACAGGGTCGCCTCGCCTCGCATGCCACGACCCTACGGCGCCCCTCGGATCCGGCTCCAGCACTCCCGCCGAGGCCTGCGGTGGAGGAGAATGCGGCTCGGAGCAGCACTCGATGAGGAGGCGCAGCATGGACGCGGTCGTGGTCGGAGTCAGCGGATCGGATCGGAGCACGGACGCCCTGCGCTGGGCGCTCGATTACGCGCGGGGCCATCGGCTGCCCGCGGAACTCGTGAGCGTCGTCGAGCCGGCGCGCGGCCGGATCGCCGAGGCGGCCGCCGAGCAGCGCCGCGCGGCGGGCGCGGTGCTCGAGGAGGCGCGGGCCCTCGCCGAGCGGGAGTACGCCGGGGTCCCCGTACGGGTGAGGCTGCTCGACGGCGATCCCGTGCACGTGCTCGCCGATGCCGCGCCCGCCGGCGCCCTGCTGGTGCTGGGCGCGCATCCGCTCTCCCGGCGCGGTCTCTCGGTGGCCGCGCCGGTCGCCGTCCGGGTCGCCGCCGCATCGCGGTCGGCGGTGGCGCTCATCCCCGGGCCCGCCTCGACGGGGCGCAGCGGAGTCGCGGTCGGCGTCGACGGATCCGAGGTCTCGCTCGAGGCGATCAGGCTCGCGGCGAAGGAGGCCGACCGGCTCGGCGAGCCCCTGCTCGCCCTCCACGCCTGGCAGCTGCCCGGAGCGTGGGCCGACTCGGTGCCGGTCGAGCGCCGCGTCATCGACGCGATCGAGGAGGACGAGGACCTCGTGCTCGCGGAGTCCCTCGTCGGCCTCGGCGAGAGCTGCCCCGACCTCGAGATCCGGCACCTGCTCGTGCGCGGCAACCCCGTCGAGAAGCTGAGCGAGGTCGCCGCGGAAGCGCGGCTGCTGGTCGTCGGCAGCCACGGACGCGGCGCGTTCCTGCGGCTGCTGCTCGGCTCCGTCAGCCACAGCCTCGCACTGACCGTGCCGGGTCCCCTCGTGATCCTCCGCCATCGCGCACTGACGCGCTGAGCATCCGATGGGATCCCTTGAACGGGGCACGCGCCGGTCCTACGGTGAACCACCCGGCATCCGCCGCGGCTGTCGACGACGACGGGAGCACCCATGAGCATCGCCGAACCACGACCTGCGGAGGCTCCCGCGGCTCCGCCCGCCCCGACCGGCTTCGGCACCCTCTCGGTCGCCGCGATCCTCGCGGAGGCGGCGCGGAGGACGCCGACCACTATCGCGATCCGGGTGGGTCCGCTCGCCGTCGACTACGCCACGCTCTGGGACCAGACCCGGGCCTACGCCGGAGCCCTGCGCGCCCACGGGATCGGGCCCGGCGATCGCGTCGCGCTGCTCGTGCCCAACGTGCCCGATTTTCCGCGAGGCTACTTCGCCGTCCTCGCGCTCGGGGCGGTGGTCGTGCCGGTGCACGCCCTCCTCAAGCACGACGAGATCGCGTACGTGCTCCGCGACTCCGGCGCCTCGGCGCTGATCTGCGCCGCGCCGCTCCTGCCCGAGGGGGCGGCCGGGGCCGCTCTCGTCGACGTCCCCGTGCTCAGCGTGATGGTGCCCGACGGCACCGGGTCGCCGTTCCCTCGTCTCGAGGACCTCGCAGCCGAGGCCGCTCCGATCGACGGATACGTCCCGCGCGAGCCCTCCGACACCGCGACGATCCTCTACACGAGCGGCACGACGGGCCGTCCGAAGGGAGCGGAGGGGACTCACTTCGCGATCGTGTCGCAGTCGGACGTGCTGCTGATGAACACCTTCGACCTGCACCGCGGGGACGTCGTGCTCGGCGCGCTGCCCCTGTTCCACACCTTCGGGCAGGTCTGCGCGATGAACACGGCCTTCCGCACGGCGGCGACGGTGGTGCTGGTGCCCAAGTTCGACGGCGACGCCGCTCTCGAGGCGATGATCGCGCACGAGTGCACGGTGTTCGAGGGTGTGCCGACCATGTACGTGGCGCTGCTCGACGCCGCGACCAGGCGACCCGACCGTCCGCCGCTGCGCTACGCGGTCTCCGGAGGAGCGTCGCTGCCGCTCGCGGTCATCGAGCGGTTCCGCGAGGTGTTCGGGGTCGAGATCTACGAGGGCTACGGGCTCACCGAGACCTCCCCCGTCGCCACCTTCAACCACGTGGGGGTCCCGCCGCGCGCCGGCACCGTCGGCACTCCGATCTGGGGTGTCGAGGTCGAGGTCGCCCGGCCCGAGGTGACCGATCGGATCGAGCTGCTCCCCCGCGGCGAGCTCGGCGAGATCGTCGTGCGCGGCCACAACCTGATGAAGGGCTACCTCGGCAACGCGGCGGCGAGCGCCGAGGCCGTCGTCGACGGCTGGTTCCGCACCGGCGATCTCGGCACGAAGGACGACGAGGACTACGTGCGGATCCTGGACCGCACGAAGGACATGATCATCCGCAACGGCTACAACGTGTACCCGCGCGAGGTGGAGGAGGTGCTGATCGGCCACCCCTCCGTCGCCAATGCGGCGGTCTTCGGAGTCGCGGACGAGAAGCACGGCCAGGAGATCGTCGCCGCTGTGGTTCTCACCCCGTCGGCCGAGGTCGGCGCCGACGAGCTGATCGCCTTCGCGAACGAGCACCTCGCCGCCTTCAAGTTCCCCCGCCGCATCGAGTTCGTCGACGCCCTGCCGCTGGGCCCGAGCGGGAAGGTGCTCAAGCGCGAACTGGTCGCCCGCTACTCCTGACCGTCGCGCGAGATGCCACTCCGGTACGCCCCTCGCGGCGTGTCGCGCACCGTAGTGGCATCTCGCAGCGGGGGGGGGGGCTGGGCTCAGCCGAGCAGCGACCAGACGACGGAGGCGAGCACCGCGCCGGTCGCCGCGCCCGCCACGACCTGCGCCGGGGTGTGCGCGCCGAGCCGCACGCGCGACCAGCCGGTCCAGAGCAGGACGGGCGCCGACACGAGCAGCGACCACGGTCCGTAGGCGATCAGCACCACGACGGCGCAGGTCGCGACGACCGCGGCGTGGCCGGACAGCTTCCACGCGAGGTTGACCACTCCGACCGCCACGACGACCGCGACGGTGACGAGGCCGAAGGTCGTCACTGCGGCGGGAGCCCCGAGTGCCGCGAGCAGCACGAGGCCGACCACGATCGACACGAGCGCCAGGGCGATCGGCAGAGCGCGCTCGCGTCGCTCCGGGACGTGGTGGTCGCCCGTGATCCGCCCGGCGCGCAGCAGCAGCCGGATCGCGAGGTACGGCAGGACGCCGACGAACAGCGCCGCGAGCGCGCCCCATGCCACTCCCAGGAGGGGCGGATCCGCGACCCGCGCCCCGACCGCGATCGGCACGACGACCGCGAGCACCGCCGGCGAGAACGCCTCGGTCGCGAACCGCGCCGCGGCGTCGCTCCTGGCCCGGCGGCCGACCGGCGGCCTCACGAGTCGGCGCGCCTCACAGCTTCTCGATCGGAGCGACCTTGATCAGCAGCTTCTTCGCGCCGACCTGGTCGAACAGCACGTGCGCGACGCGCTTGGTGCCCTCGCCGGTGACCGCGTTCACGCGGCCCTCGCCGAAATCGGTGTGCCGGATGCGGTCGCCCGCGATCAGCTCGAGGTCGCCGTTGTCGCGGACCATGCCCGTGATGCGGTTGGGGAACTCGGCCTTGGCCTTCGGCGCCGCGGCGAGCGCCTCGCGGAACTCGGAGTTCGAGCGGGAGCGGCCGAAGCCGGGGCGCTGCGCGTTCAGAGCCCGCGGCTGGGTACCTCCGCGCGAGGTCGCCGCGCCGGGCGACTGCCGCCACTCGATCAGCTCCCCGGGGATCTCCTGGAGGAAGCGGCTCGGCATCGCGACCGACGTCTCGCCGTACTGCGCGCGCGTCATCGCCAGCGAGAGGTAGAGCCGCTTGCGCGCGCGGGTGATGCCGACGTAGAACAGCCGCCGCTCCTCGGCCGGACCGCCGGGCTCGTTCGCCGAGATGCGGTGCGGGAGGAGGTCCTCCTCGATCCCGGTGAGGAACACGGCGTCGTACTCGAGGCCCTTCGCGGTGTGCAGCGTCATCAGCGAGACGGTGCCCGAGTCGTCCTCGAGGTCGTCCGCCGCGGCGACGAGCGACACCTCGGTGAGGAAGTCGACCAGGCCGCCGTCGGGGTTGTTGCGCGCGAACTCCTTGGTCACGGCGATGAGCTCGTCGACGTTCTCGGCGCGCGCCTCGTCCTGCGGATCGCGGCTCGCCCGCAGCATGTCGAGGTAGCCGCTGCGCGTCAGGAGCGCCGTGAGCACCTCGTGCACCTTCGCCTCGCCCTCGGGGCGGCCGGGGTCGAGCATCATGGCGCACTCGTCGAGCAGCGTCGCCAGATCGACGATCGCCTTCGTGACCTTCGGACCCATGCCGAGCGACCCGGCGTTGCGCATCGATTCGCGGAGGGTCACTCCGTTGGTGTCGGCGAACGACTGCAGCTGCGCCTCCGTCGCCGGGCCGATGCCGCGCTTGGGGGTGTTCATGATCCGCCGCAGCGCCAGCACGTCGGCGGGGTTGGCGACGGTGATGAGGTAGGCGAGCGCGTCCTTGATCTCGGCGCGCTCGTAGAACTTGGTGCCGCCGAGGATCCGGTAGGGCAGGGCCGAGCGGATGAAGATCTCCTCCAGCGCGCGGGTCTGCGCGTTGGTGCGGTAGAACACGGCGATCTCGTCGTACCCCGTGCCGGCCGCGTGCAGCCGGGCGATCTCGTCGACGACGAACTGCGCCTCGTCGTGCCCGGAGTAGCCCGTGTAGCCGATGATCTTCTCGCCGTCGCCGCTGGAGGACCAGAGGTTCTTCGCGCGGCGGTCGAAGTTGTTCGAGATGACCGCGTTGGCGGCCGAGAGGATGTTCTGGGTCGAGCGGTAGTTCTGCTCGAGCAGGATCACCCGGCAGCCGGGGAAGTCGCGCTCGAACTCGACGATGTTGCGGATGTCGGCGCCGCGGAACGCGTAGATCGACTGGTCGGAGTCGCCGACCACCGTGAGGGAGGCGCCGGGGATCGACCCGTCGGCCGTGACGGGGCCGCGGTACGGACGGTCGAACTGCGCGGCGTCGATCGTCGCCCGCGGCACCGGGCGGGTCAGCTCGTGGATCAGCGAGTACTGCGCGTGGTTGGTGTCCTGGTACTCGTCGACCAGCACGTGGCGGAAGCGCCGCTGGTACTTCGCGGCGACGTGCGGGAACGCGCGGAAGAGGTAGACCGTCTGCGCGATGAGGTCGTCGAAGTCGAACGCGTTCGCGCTCTCGAGCGCCCGCGAGTACGCCCGGAAGACCTGGAGGAACATCTCCTCGTTGGGGTCGCTCATGTTCGCGGTGCGCGCGTAGGAGTCGACGTCGGCGAGCTCGTTCTTGAGCTTCGAGATCTTCGAGGAGGCGCTCGCGACCGTGATGCCGAGCGAGTCGGCCTCGAGGTCCTTCACGATCCGCTTGAGCAGCGCGCGCTGATCGCCCGAGTCGTAGATGGTGAACGACTTCGTCATGCCGAAGTTCTCGGCCTCGCGCCGCAGGATCCGCACGCACGCGGAGTGGAAGGTCGAGATCCACATCCCCTCGGCGCTCTGCCCGACGAGCTTCTCGACGCGCTCGCGCATCTCGGCCGCGGCCTTGTTGGTGAACGTGATCGCGAGGATCTGGCTCGGCCAGGCCTCGCCGTTGCCGAGGAGGCTCGCGATGCGACGGGTCAGCACGCTGGTCTTGCCGGAGCCCGCGCCCGCGACGATCAGCAGCGCGTCGCCGCGGTACTCGACCGCCTCGCGCTGCTGCGGGTTGAGCCCCGCGACGAGCTGCTCGTGCGCCGGATCGCTGAAGGAGGCGCCGTCGCGGCCGGGTGCGGCGAGGACGACCGGGGTGGCTCGGGAATCGCTCGGATCGAAGAGGAAGCTCATGTCCCTCCGAGTGTAGATCGACCCTCCGACACCCGGGGCCGGGTCAGACCGCCCGGGGGCGGGCCGTCGACGCCGTCAGCGAACCGCCCACGTCCAGCCCGCGCCAGGCGAGCGAGAAGCCCACGAGGGCGATCGTCGAGGTCGACACCGCGAGCAGCTGCTGCAGCGCGAACGCGGTGAGGTCCTTCGTGTCGTCGGGGTAGTACTGGATGCCCTGCACCGCGAGTCCGGCGAGGACCACCACCACGACCGCCGAGCAGACGAGCAGCAGCCGGTTCACCCCCCGGCGCGTGCTGCGGCGCGGCGCCCGGCCGAGCTGCGCCCGCGTCGAGAGCCAGGCGCAGGCGACCGAGGCGGAGGCGAGCGCCACGAGGTCGGCGCCCAGCACGTCGCTCGCGCGGTGCCAGGACGCCGCCATGGTGAGGTTGCCGACCAGGATCACGACCGCGCCTCCCAGCAGCAGCACGACCGTGCGCCCGCGCGCCGGCAGCACCATCGCCAACGCGAAGACGACCGAGACCGCGGCGGCCGTGTGCCCGCTCGGGAAGCTCCCGCCGGTGTACCAGGCGTCCGTCTCGACGAGGAGCGGCCGCTCGAGGACGATGTTCTTCAGCAGCTGAGTGAGCCCGGCGGTCAGCACGATCGAGCCGACGGAGGCGATCGCCAGGGCGGGGCGCCGGCGGATCAGCGCGATCGACGCGGCCAGGAGCGCTCCGGCGATCATCGACACCGGAGTGACGTCGGCCAGCGCGCCGGCGGCCGCGCCGGTCGCCCGCCCGAAGACGAGGTCCGCCCCGCGGAGCCCGGAGTTCTCGGCCGCCTGGCCCTGCGGCGTGAGCACGGCGATCCAGTAGACGAGCGCGACCCCGAGGGCGGCGAGCACGGCGGAGGTGAGCCAGCGGCGGGTGATGCGGGCGCGGGTGGACACGGGGCTCCTCCTCTCGACACGGGGCGATCGGCGGGGGTCGACCGCCGGGCTCCGATGATGGCAGTCGACGCTCCCCGTTCCCTCCATCCTCGCCGCGAGGCTCCGGATCAGGCTCCGGCGGCCACGATCTCGAGCGCCAGGTCGGGGTGGTCGGCGAAGACGCCGTCCAGGCCCGTCGCCAGGATCATCCGGAACTCGTCCTGCCACGCGCCGAACGCGGCCGGGTCCTTGCCGCGCCGGTGCGCCTTCTCGAGGAACCGGTTCTCCGGCCGGAGGGTCCAGCAGTAGACCTCGAGGCCGACGGCGTGCGCGTGGGCGACCAGGTCGTTCGGCCCGACCGCGCGCCCGGCCGAGTCGCGCGCGAAGAGCATCCGCTTGTCGACGCTCACCCCGTCGACGGTGCCGGAGAGACCCCGCAGGCCCGCCGGGGTGACGAAGTCGGCGTAGGGGGTCGCGTGCGCACCGTGCGCGGCCACGAGGTCGGGAGCGGTGCCGGCGGCCTCGATCAGGTACACCCGCTTCGCGCCGACGCCCCGGACGGCGAGACGCTCGAGCACCGTCTTCTCGAAGCTCTCGATCGTCAGGCGCGGATCCCGCGGCCCCCAGCCGGCGGCGGCGAGCTCCTGCTCGAGCAGCACGTCCAGCGGCAGGCCGATCGAGTCGAAGTAGTCGGCGTGCTTGATCTCGGCGACGAGGCCGGGAGGCGCGCCGGCCGCGTCCTCGCCCGCCCGGTCGAGCAGCGCGAGCAGGTCCGAGAAGCGCAGGAGCGGGAACTGGCCGTCGAAGGTGGCGCTGGACGGGCGGACGGCGGGCACCCGCTCCCGCGCCCGCAGCTCGGAGAGCTCGGCCCAGGTGAAGTCCTCGGTGAACCAGCCGGTGACGTCCTTCCCCTCGAGGCGCTTCGTGGTGCGCCGGTCGGCGAACTCCGGACGGCGCTCGATGTCGGTGGTGCCCGAGATCTCGTTCTCGTGGCGCAGGACGAGCACTCCGTCCCGGGTGGCGACCAGGTCCGGCTCCACGGCGTCGGCTCCCAGGGCGATGGCGAGGTCGTAGGCGGAGCGGGTGTGCTCGGGGCGGTACCCGCTCGCCCCTCGATGGCCGATGACGAGCGGTCGGAGTCGGTCGGACATGCCGCGATCCTACGGGCGAGGACTCGGTCTCCTCGTGGGGAATAGCCAGACTCTGAGAGCTGTTCTCAGATACTGTGGACCACATCGTCGGAGTCCTCTCGGAGGACCCGGCGGCACCACAGCATCCCGACCACACCGCGACTCAGCTCCGTTGATCCACCGGACACCAGCGCACCTGAGAGAAGAGGAACCATGGCAAGCAGCAATCCGGCCTTCGGGCGTCCGGAGTTCAGCAACCGCGGCTACGCCGGCCGCGTGCAGGACCTCCCCGACGTCTCGTCCGACACGCTCGACCAGATGTACAACCGTCCGGCCGCGAGCTCGCTCGAGACCGACCGGATGACCGTCGAGGACACCCTCGCGAAGACGGCGCTCGCGTTCGTCGTGCTCCTGGCGGGCGCGGCCGTGGGCTGGTTCGTCCCCGGGCTCATGCTCCCGGCCGTCCTCATCGCGCTGGTCCTGGGCATCGTCAACGCCTTCAAGAAGGTGCCGAGCCCCGCTCTGATCCTCGGTTACGCCGCGACCCAGGGCGTCGCAGTCGGCGCCATCTCGGGCATCTTCGAGAACGTCTACGAGGGAGCGGTCGTGCAGGCCCTCCTCGCGACCGTCATCGTGATCGGCGTCACCCTGGCGCTGTTCATGAACGGCAAGATCCGCACCTCGCCGAAGCTGAACAAGATCTTCTTCATCGGCATGATCAGCTACGCGGTCTTCTCGCTCGTGAACCTGGGCCTCGGCCTCTTCGGCGTCGGCGGCGGCTTCGGTCTGCGCACCGGCTTCATCGGCATCGTGATCGGCCTCATCGCCATCGCCCTGGCGACCTACTCGCTCGTGATGGACTTCGAGTTCATCCAGCAGGGCGTGCGCAACCGCGCCCCGCGCATCTACGGCTGGACGGGCGCCTACGGCGTCCTCGTCACCGTCGTCTGGATGTACCTCGAGATCCTGCGACTCGTCGCGATCTTCCGCGAGTAGTCACCGCACCACGTCCGCACGGGCGCTCGACCTCCGGGTCGGGCGCCCGTCGTCGTTCCGGCGCCGTGCCAGGCGCGCCTGGCACCATGGAGTCGTGACCGCCTCCTCCCCCGCCCGGATCGTCGGCCTCGACGTCGCCCGGGGGCTCGCCGTCCTCGGCATGTTCGCGGCGCATCTGGCCCCCACCGGCCGTGAGATGCCGTGGGACGGGCGCAGCTCCGTCCTGTTCGCCGTCCTCGCGGGCGTCTCGATCGGACTCGTGACGGGCGGCGCGGGGAGGTCGACGCGACCCTGGCTCGACACGGCGTCGATCCTGCTGCGCGGTCTCTACCTCCTCGCGATCGGCGTCGCTCTCACCGTCCTCGGGACGCCGATCGCGGTGATCCTGTCGCACTACGGGCTGATGTTCTTCGTCGCCGCGCTGCTGCTGTTCCTCCCGAGAGCAGTCCTGGCCGTGCTCGTCGCGGTCTTCGCGGTCGCCGGGCCGATCGTCGTCGACGAGCTCGTGCTCCGGAGCACACCGTGGCTGGCGCTCCTCCCGCCCGATGAGGCGCTCATCGCGCGGCAGCCCCTCACCTGGCTCACGCAGTACTACCCGGTGCCGTCCTGGCTCGCCTACGTGGTCCTCGGCCTCCTCGTCGCCCGCTGCGACGTCCGCTCGGCGACCACCCAGCGCTGGCTCGTGATCGGCGGTGCCGCCTCGGCCCTGATCGGCTACGGCGGAGGGCTGCTGTTCGGCGGACCCGAGACGGTGGAGGCCCACGCGAGCACCACGGCCGAGCTTCTCGGCGCCGGCGGAGTCGCCGCGATCGCGATCGGCTTCCTGACCGCGCTGGGGCAGCGCTCGGGCGCCTTCCGCCGCCTCGCTGCTCCGCTCGAGGCCGTCGGAGCGATGCCCCTGACGATCTACTCGCTGCAGATCGTCCTCCTCGCCCTCTACCTCATCCCCTTCGAGCCGTTCGACTTCGACGCGTGGCGCGGCTGGGACATCCTGCTGTACTTCGCCCTCGGCTCGATCGCCTTCGCGATGCTCTGGCGCCAGTACATCGGCCAGGGTCCGCTCGAGTGGCTCCTGGCACGGGCCTCGCTGCGCCCGACCAGCCGGTCCCGTGTCCGGACGCTGGGCTAGGGTGGCCCGATGATCACGCGACGCGAGGCCGCTCAGCGCCTCGACATCCCCGTCGAGATGGCGGCCCGCCACGGCCTCGCCGCCCGCCTCTCGGAGGAGGAGTTCGCGGCCCTGGAGCAGGAGCCGCCGCCGTGGCTGGTCCAGTCCCGCGAGAACCGCACCGGCAAGCGCCCGGTCTGGGTGACCCTCGACTGCACCGTCTGCGGCCGCTCGGAGGCCGCGCGCCCCAAGAAGTGGTGGCCCGACTTCACCTTCCTCGTCTGCGAGGACCACTCCCTCGAGGAGTGGCCGCACCACCCCGACGGTCACCGCCGCGACGAGTACGACGGCATCGGCACCCGCTTCGTCGGCGTCGTCGACAGCCCCGCCTGACCCCGTCCGGAAACGCCGAACGGGCCCCCTCGGGAGCCCGTCCATCGCTGTCTCACCGCGGGCCTCCGCGCGGTCAGCTGCAAGGCGGAGGAGGAAGCGGTACCGGCGGTACCGCGCCCGACGACAACGCCGCAGATGGCCGTGCGGAGGCCCGCGGCGTCACTCCCATTCGATGGTGCCCGGCGGCTTCGACGTGACGTCGAGCACGACGCGGTTGACTCCGGCGACCTCGTTGGTGATGCGGTTCGAGATGCGCGCCAGCAGGTCGTACGGCAGGCGCGTCCAGTCGGCGGTCATCGCGTCCTCGGAGGAGACGGGGCGCAGGACGATCGGGTGGCCGTAGGTGCGGCCGTCGCCCTGGACGCCGACCGAGCGGACGTCGGCGAGCAGCACGACCGGGCACTGCCAGATCTCGGAGTCGAGGCCGGCGGCGGTCAGCTCGGCGCGGACGATGGCGTCGGCCTCCTGGAGCAGGTCGAGCCGCTCCTGGGTGACCTCGCCGACGATGCGGATGCCGAGGCCGGGGCCGGGGAACGGCTGACGGCCGACGATGACCTCGGGCAGGCCGAGCTCGCGGCCGATGGCGCGGACCTCGTCCTTGAAGAGGGTGCGCAACGGCTCGACCAGCGTGAACTGGAGGTCCTCCGGCAGTCCGCCGACGTTGTGGTGCGACTTGATGTTCGCGGTGCCCGTGCCGCCGCCGGACTCGACCACGTCGGGGTAGAGGGTCCCCTGCACGAGGAAGTCGATCGACGCACCCTCGCCCTGCGCCTCGAGGACGAGCGCCTCGGCGGCCGCCTCGAAGGTGCGGATGAACTCGCGCCCGATGATCTTGCGCTTCTGCTCCGGGTCGCTGACGCCGGCGAGCGCGTCGAGGAACTGCTCGCGCACGTCGACCGTCACCAGGCGGACACCCGTCGCGGCGACGTAGTCCTCCTCGACCTGGCGGCGCTCGTCCTTGCGGAGGAGTCCGTGGTCGACGAAGACGCAGGTCAGCTGATCGCCCACCGCGCGGTGCACGATCGCCGCGGCGACGGCCGAGTCCACTCCTCCGGAGAGGCCGCAGATGACGCGGCCCGAGCCGACCTGCTCGCGGATGAGGGCGACCTGGTCCTCGATGACGTTCGAGGAGTTCCAGTCGTTCGGGATCCCTGCGGCGCGGTGCAGGAAGTTCTCGATGACGGCCTGGCCGTGGGTCGAGTGCTTCACCTCGGGGTGCCACTGCACGCCGTAGAGGCGGCGCGCGTCGCTCCCGAAGGCGGCGACGGGGGTGGAGGTGGTCGAGGCGAGGACGTCGAAGCCCTCGGGCGCCTTCGCGACCGAATCGCCGTGGCTCATCCAGACCGTCTGGTCGGCCGGCTGCTCGCCGAGGAGCACGCCGCCGTCGGTCGAGATCGCGGCGTCGGTCGCTCCGTACTCGCGGAGGCCGGTGTTCGCGACCTCTCCGCCGAGCGCCTTGGCCATCACCTGGAAGCCGTAGCAGATGCCCAGCACCGGCACTCCGAGATCGAAGATCGCGGGGTCGAGCTGCGGGGCGCCCTCCTCGTACACGCTGGACGGGCCGCCCGAGAGGATGATGCCGACCGGTGACTTCGCGGCGATCTCGGCCGCGGTGACGTTCGACGGCACGATCTCGGAGTAGACGTTCGCCTCGCGGACGCGACGCGCGATCAGCTGCGCGTACTGCGCGCCGAAGTCGACGACGAGCACCGGCTGGGAGGCCAGCTGCGGGGTCGAAGGGGCGCTGGGCTGCTCGCTAATGGGGGGCCTCCACGGAGTCGGTCGGGGCTTTCGGATCGACGCCGGCGGTGCGGCGCGCGAGGTACTGCTCGACCTCGCGCGCGATGCGCCCCTCGACGAAGAAGGAGAGGGTGGGGATCACGCCGCCGAGCGCGATGAGCACGAAGCGGCTGAAGGGCCAGCGCATCAGGCTCCACAGGCGGAAGTCGGCGAAGAGGTAGACGACGTAGAACCAGCCGTGCGCGATCAGGATGCCGGTCGAGAGGTTCGCTCCCGTGCCGCTGGACTCGTACTCACCGCCCGGGACCTCGTACATCGGCGCGAGGTTCAGCACGCCCTGCTGCCCGAAGGCGAAGAGCTCGAGGTGGAACACGTACTTCAGCAGCATCTCGGCGCACAGCAGCAGGAGCATGACGCCCGTGATGATCGAGGTCACCCGGTAGAAGCGCAGAGCGCTCCGGATCGCAGGGAACTGCGCGGGCTTGGGCTCGAGGGGCATGAGGTCCAGTTTACGGTGCGGCGGAGGGGGTGGGGGCGCGGGCCGACTGCTCCGCGTCGAGCGCCTCCTCGACCTCGCGCTCCCACGCGTCGCGGACGAGGCGGTACCAGAGGTAGAGCGCGAAGCCGGCGAAGACGACCCACTCGATCGCGTAGAACACGTTGAGCCAGTTCAGCGAGAGGTCCTGCTGGCGGGCGGGCGAGTCGATGGCCTCGAGGCCCTCGAGCGGCTCGTCCACGACGATGTAGCCCTGGTAGACGTCGGCCGGAGGGTCGGGCCAGCGGTTGATCAGCGCGGGGATCGAGAGCGCGGTGAGGGTCTGCGGATCCACGCCCTCCTCCGGCGCTTCGGCCGCCTCGTTGGCGACCAGCCGGCCCGTGTAGGACGCCGGAGGCACCTCCTCGCCGGAGTTCAGGCGCTCGGCGACGGCGCGCGCCTCGCCCTCGTCGGCCGTCCAGCCGTAGGCGACGACGAGGTCGGCGGTGCTCGTGCGGGTCCGGGCGAAGACCCACCAGCCGGGCTCGCCGGCGTTGAGGCGCCCGCCGATCACCTCGGCGCCGCCGGGGACGAGCGCCGACGCGGCCTCGACCCGCTGGCCGTCGGCCGTCGCCGTGACGGGGGCGGAGGGAGCGGCTGCGGCGTCGAGCGGGACGATCGTCTCCGACGCGCCTCCGTCGGGCTCGGCCGCGTCGATCGCGCGACCGACCTGCCACTGGCCGAGGGCGGCGAAGAGACCGGCGATCACGAGGGCGAGCACCAGCGCACCGATCCAGCGCGGGCGCCGGGCGACCTGCCAGACGGTGCTCTGCGTCATGCGCTCCTCGTTCGTGCGGGGTCCCGGCAGCCCAGCGGGGCCGCCGGTGGACCCGTCGAGCCTAACCGGTGACCGTGGGAGCTCCCCGGGATCAGTAGTCGGGCTCGACGGGCCGGCGCGGGCGCCGGTCCTCCGCGCCGTCCGACTGCTGCATCGCCTGATCGATCAGCGCCTGGCGCATCGGGTCGGGGAACTCGTCGTCGAGCTCGTCGTGCTCGGGCTCCCGCCGGGGCGGGGCGTCGACGGACTCGGGGTCGGTCCGCGCGGGTTCTGTCCGCGTCGGCCCGGTCCGGGTCGCCTCCGGAGTATCGGCCATCGCCGCCTCGACCAGCGCGAACTCCTCCTCCTCGAGCGCACCGCGCTTCGCCGGCGCTCGGGACGGCCGGCGGCGCCGCTCCGACAGGAACTGCCCGATGCTCTCGGACCGCGACGCCAGGATCGGACCGACGATCGCCATGATCAGCACGTACAGACCCGCGAACGGCTGGATCCGGTCGTCGAGCCCGGCCGACAGCGAGAGGGTCGCGAGGATCAGCGCGAACTCGCCGCGGTTGTGCAGGATGAACGCCGCGTTGAGTCCCGCCCGCGGCCCGAGCTTGTTGAGCCAGGCCACGAACTGGCCCGCTCCGAGGTTGAGGACGATGGTCATGACGGCCGCCGCGAGGACGGGGAGGACCACCTCCGGGAACGCGCTCGGATCCAGGCCCAGACCGAAGTTCACGAAGAAGAAGGCCCCGAAGACGTCGCGGAGCGGGATCGCGATGTGCTCGACCCGGGCGCGGTAGCGGGTGGCGCCGATCACGAGGCCGATGAGGAACGCGCCGATCGCGTCCGTCACTCCGAGGACCTCGCCGATGCCGCCGAACAGCAGCGCCAGACCGAAGAACAGGATCGTGAAGAGCTCGTCGTCGCGGGTGCGGAACAGGCGGGACACCACGCGGCCGCCCCAGCGAGCGATCGAGAACATGACGACCAGGAACGCGAACGCGATGAGCAGCTTCAGGATCACGGGCCACGGCTCGGTCTCGCCCGAGAGCACCACCGAGACGATGGCCAGGTAGATCGCGATGAAGATGTCCTCGACCACGGTGACCCCGAGGATCATCGGAGTCTCGGGGTTGGCCAGGCGCTTGAGCTCGATCAGGAGCTTGGTCACGATCGCGCTCGAGCTCGTCGCCGTGATGCCGGCGACGATGAGCGCCTCCTGGCTCCCCCAGCCCAGCAGGAAGCCGAAGCCCAGGCCCACGGCCATGTTCACGCCGATGTAGGTGCCGCCCGACAGGATCAGGCGCCCGGCGTTGCCGAAGAACTCGTCCTGATCGAACTCCAGGCCCAGGTTGAACAGCAGCAGGATCAGGCCGAAGACGGCCGTCAGCTCGATGTAGGTGGACTCGAAATCGAGGGGGAACCAGTGGAAGTTCGGGCTCGCGAGGAGCCCCACGACCATGTAGATGGGGATCGCCGGGAGGCCGATCGTCCGGCCGAGACGGCCGAGCACGTAGGCGACGACGAACAGGATCCCGAGGACGATGAGGTCTTCACCGTGGTGCATCCTCAGGCTCCGGGCGCGTCGGCCGTCTTGTGGAACGCTCCCGTGCGGAAGAAGGCGAACGCCTTGGCGACCTTCTCGGGACTGCCGGCGACCACCAGTGTGTCGCCCGGGAAGACGCGGAAGTCGGGTGCGGGCGCCGGGTTCGCGGCGTCCCCGCGCACGACGGCGACGACCGTCAGTCCGACGATGCCGCGGTCGGCGGGCTTGCCGAGCTGCTGCCCGGCGATGTGGTCGTCGTAGTCGACGGTGAACCAGTCGATCGAGAGGCCGGGGATCTGATCCAGCGCGGTGAGCGACTCGGTGATCTGCGTGCCGCCGAGCAGCTCGGCGAGGGTGTGCGCCTCGTCGTCGCTCAGGCGGAGGGAGACCTTGGCGCCGTCCTGGTCGCCCTCGGCGAACGTGATGAGGTCGCTGTGGCCGGAGCGGTGCGCGATGACGCCGACCTTGCCGCCGTCGGCGGTGAGGAACGTGTGCAGCACTCCGACACCGGGCAGCTTGACCCTGCGGACCTCGACCATGCGTGCTCCATCCGCGCCCTGCGGCGCTCCTGACTCGGGATGCGTCCAGTTTAGGCGCGCCCGCTCCCCTCCCTCCCTCCGTTCGCCCCCGGGGGAACGTCGGACGCCGCCCGGCCGCCGAGGGAACCCCGGACCGTCGAGGGAACCAGCCCTTCCGGGCTCCCTCGACGGTCCGGGGTTCCCTCACTGTCCACAGGGGCCGGCCGGGTCTCCACAGGGAGGTGCAGGAGAGGACCACGGGGCGATGCAGTGAGCCAGGGTGGGCGGATGAGTGCGGTGGAGTTGCTCCGGGACAGGACGTGCGGACGGTCGGACGAGTTCGTCCGGCTGCGCAGGGGCGTGTACGCGCGAGCGGATGTGTGGGCGCAGGCCTCGGTCGACGAGAGGCATCGGGCGCGCATCGACGCGATCGCGGCGACGTGGTCGTCGCCCTTCTTCCTCCGCGAGTCGGCCGCTGCGATCTGGGGGCTCCCCCTGGTCGAGCCGCTCAGCACGACCGTCCACGTCGAGGGAGCCACGGACGTCGGCAGTCGCACGCGCAACGGGGTGGCCGAGCACCGCAGCGCTCGCTTCCCGACGCTCGCAGTGGTCGACGGCCTCGCCGTCTCGGATCTCGCCCAGACGGTGTTCGACCTCACTCGGTTCTCGTCCTTCCGTCGCGCCGTCGTCGCCGCCGGCCACGCCCTGCGTCTGGTCGACGACGACGGCCGTTTCCTTCTCCGGCGCGAGGAGCTGCTCGAGCGGCACGCCGACCTGCCGCCCGGCTCGCGCGGCCGGACCGCGAGCGCCGCCGTCATCGCGTTCGCGGACCCCGCCTCGGAGACACCGCTCGAGTCGATCAGCCGCGTGGCGATGCACGTGGGCGGGCTGCCGGCGCCGGTGCTGCAGCATCCGATCCACGACCTCGGAGGGCGGGCCGGAGTGGTGGACTTCTTCTTCGAGGACGCGGCTGTGGTCGGTGAAGCGGACGGCGATCACAAGTACGCCGACCCGGCGTTCCTCCTCGGCCGCACGCCCGAGGAGGTGCTCCTCGCCGAGAAGCGTCGGGAGGATCGCCTCCGGTCGTGCGTGCGCGGCTTCGCCCGCTGGTCCTGGCGCGACGCCTACGACACCCGGCCCCTGCTCGTCCGCCTGGCCCGTGCCGGTGTCAGGCGTATCGAGGGAACCCCGGACCGTCGAGGGAACCAGCCGGTGCGGGCTCCCTCGACCGTCCGGGGTTCCCTCGCGCGACGGGCCGAGGGTCAGCTGGGCTGGTAGGGGGCGACGACGACCTCGACGCGCTGGAACTCCTTGAGGTCCGAGTAGCCGGTGGTCGCCATGGAGCGGCGGAGCGCGCCGATGAGGTTCGCGGTGCCGTCGGCGCCGGTCGCGGGGCCGTAGAGGACCTGCTCGAGGGTGCCGACCGTGCCGACCTGCACGCGGCGGCCGCGCGGCAGCTGCGGGTGGTGCGCCTCCTGGCCCCAGTGCCAGCCGCCGCCCGGGGCGTCGGTCGCGCGGGCGAGCGCGGAGCCGAGCATGACGGCGTCGGCGCCGACCGCCACGGCCTTCACGATGTCGCCGGAGGTGCCGAGGCCGCCGTCGGCGATCACGTGCACGTAGCGTCCGCCCGATTCGTCGAGGTAGTCGCGGCGAGCGCCGGCGACATCGGCCACGGCGGTCGCCATCGGCGCCTGGATGCCGAGGGTCGCGCGCGTCGTCGACGCCGCTCCCCCGCCGAAGCCGACGAGCACCCCCGCGGCCCCGGTGCGCATGAGGTGCAGCGCCGCGGTGTAGGTGGAGGCGCCTCCCACGATGACGGGGACGTCGAGCTCGTAGATGAACTTCTTGAGGTTCAGCGGCTCGGTGTCACGCGAGACGTGCTCGGCCGAGACGGTGGTGCCGCGGATGACGAACAGGTCGACGCCCGCATCGACGACGGTCTGGTACAGCTCGGCCGTGCGCTGCGGCGAGAGCGCTCCGGCGACGGTGACGCCCGCGGCGCGGATCTCGGCCAGGCGCGCGGTCACCAGCTCGGGCTTGATCGGCTCGGAGTAGATCTCCTGCATGCGCTCGGTCGCCCGCTCGGCGGGCAGCTCGCGGATCTCGGCGAGGAGCGGCTCCGGGTCCTCGTAACGGGTCCACAGACCCTCGAGGTCGAGCACTCCGAGCGCGCCGAGACGTCCGAGCGTGATCGCCGTCGCCGGCGACACCACCGAGTCCATCGGAGCCGCGAGGATCGGCGTCCTGAACCGGTACGCGTCGATCGTCCAGTCGACCGAGACCACCTCGGGATCGCGGGTGCGGCGGCTGGGCACGACCGCGATGTCGTCGAAGGCGTACGCGCGGCGAGCGCGCTTGGCGCGGCCGATCTCGATCTCAGTCACCGTGCCACTTTAGCCGGGCGCCTCGCCCCGCTCATCTCCCGCCCCCGGTCCCCTCACACGAGCGGCCCCTCCCCGGAGCCCCCCCGCAAGCCCCTCCCGGCGCAGCCGCGGCGGCGCCCCGCGCCGCTCGCGCTGCCCCACCCTCCCGGCGCAGCCGCGGCGGCGCCCCGCGCCGCTCGCGCTGCGTCCGGCGTTCCGCCTCACGCAGAACCGCCGCCGACTCCCGGGACGGGGTCGGCGGCGGATCGGGATGGCGGCCCCTCCGGTGTGGTGGGCGTATGGGCCGCAGGCCCATCGGGCAGAGGGGCCGCCATCGCGATCCGACGCCGACCCACGCCACCAGCAGCACTCAGCGCCGGTAGTTCGGCGCCTCCACCACCATCTGAACATCGTGCGGATGCGATTCCTTCAGCCCCGCCGCCGTGATCCGCACGAACTTCCCGCGCTCCTTGAGCTCGGTGATGGTGCGCGCGCCGACGTAGAACATCGACTGCCGGAGTCCGCCGGCGAGTTGGTAGGCCACGTTCGCGAGGGGTCCGCGGTAGGGCACCTGGCCCTCGATGCCCTCGGCGATGAGCTTGTCGTCGGTGGGCACGTCGGACTGGAAGTAGCGGTCCTTCGAGTAGGAGGTGCGCTCCCCGCGGGTCTGCAGCGCTCCGAGCGAGCCCATGCCGCGGTACGTCTTGAACTGCTTGCCGTTCTGGAAGACGAGGTCGCCGGGGCTCTCCTCGCAGCCGGCGAGCAGCGAGCCGAGCATGACGGTGTCGGCGCCGGCGACGAGGGCCTTGGCGATGTCGCCCGAGTACTGCAGGCCGCCGTCGGCGATCACGGGCACGCCGGATTCGCGGGCGGCGAGGGAGGCCTCGTAGACGGCGGTGACCTGGGGCACGCCGACGCCGGCGACGACGCGGGTGGTGCAGATGGAGCCGGGGCCGACTCCGACCTTGATGGCGTCGGCGCCCGCGTCGACGAGCGCCTGGGCGCCGGAGCGGGTGGCGACGTTGCCGCCGATGACGTCGACTCCGGCGAAGGCCGAGTCGGACTTGAGGCGGCGGATGATGTCGAGGACGCCGGCGGAGTCGCCGTTGGCGGTGTCGACGACGATGACGTCGACTCCGGCCTCGAGGAGCGCGGTCGCGCGCTGCCAGGCGTCGCCGAAGAAGCCGATCGCGGCGCCGACGCGCAGGCGCCCCTCGCCGTCCTTGGTGGCGTTGGGGTACTGCTCGGACTTGTCGAAGTCCTTGACGGTGATGAGCCCGGCGAGCTTGCCCTGCTCGTCGACCAGCGGCAGCTTCTCGATCTTGTGCTGGGCGAAGAGCGCGATGACCTCGCTGTCGGGGATGCCGACGCGGCCGGTGATGAGGCCGGAGCTGGTCATGACGTCGCGGACGAGGGTCGAGGCCTTCTCGAACGGCGAGACGAAGCGCATGTCGCGGTTCGTGATGATGCCGACGAGGACCCCGGTGGAGTCGACGACGGGGAGGCCGCTGATCCGGTACTGCCCGCACAGCTCGTCGACCTGCGCGACGGTGGCGTCGGGGGTCGTGGTGACGGGGTTGGAGACCATGCCCGACTCGCTGCGCTTGACGCGGTCGACCTGGTCGGCCTGGTCGGCGATGGAGAGGTTGCGGTGCAGGACGCCCAGGCCGCCCTGGCGGGCCATGGCGATCGCCATCCGCGCCTCGGTCACCGTGTCCATGGCGGCCGAGAGGAGCGGCGTCGCGACGGTGATGCGCTTGGTGAGCCGGGAGGTCGTGTCGGCCTCGCTCGGGATGACGTCGGTGTGCCCCGGCAGGAGCATGACGTCGTCGTAGGTGAGTCCGAGGAATCCGAAGGGATCCGGCTGGTCCATCAATGCCCCTAACAGGTCGACAGCGGGTGCCCGGCGTGAGGTGGGGCATCCGGTCCGGGAGCCCCCGGATACTCGATCTTAAGCGTCGGAGGCGCTCCTCTATTCCTGCCTCTCGGGGCCCTGTCGCCCGTCCGGGAGGCGCCGCCGCCGACTCTGTCACCCGTTCGAGTCCGCTGGAGCGCTCTCCGCCCCGCATAATGTGGTCACGCGGATGTGCCGCCGGTGAAACACCGCCGACACATGCGGAACGTATGGTCAACCAACGTTGTTTGACGACGGCTGTTCGGGCGTGCCCGGAGTCAGTTTCCGTCTGTGCACCCTGACGAGAGGTAAACGTCTTGCTCACAGCTCCCCGGTCGACGCGCCACAAGCGCTCGACGACCCCGCACCCGACGGACAGGGAGGCGCCCCGTGGCGACAGCTAGCCCCTCCCGCGCACGGCCGTCGCGCACAGGCCCCCGGTTCGGCGCACTCCGCCGCCGACTCCTGGCCGTCGGCCTGCTCGCCGCGACCCTGACCGGTCTCGCGGCAGCGGCTCCCGCCGCGACGGCCGCGACGACCGCCGACCAGTCGATCATCGCCTGGGTCCGCGTCCAGGGCACCAACGAGAACCTCGCCGGCGTCTCGATCGCGATCGAGGGCGACTCCTCCGCGACGCTCACCACCGGCGCGGACGGCCGCGCGGTCTTCCCGCTCGACGAGCCCGGCACCTTCACCATCACCGTCGACGAGGCCACCCTCCCCGCCGACAAGGGCTACCCCGCCGCGGGTCAGAACCCGAAGGAGGTGACCATCGTCGGCTCGCAGAACCAGATCGTGAACTTCATCGTCTCGACGGCGAACCCGATCGGCACCGGAGCGACGGCCCCCGTCCCCACGGATTCCGCAGGTCCGACCTCCCCGGCGACCGAGGGCACGACCGGCAACACGGCGACGAACCCCGACGGCACCTCGAGCACGACGACCCCGCCGGTCTCGGCCGACACCTTCTGGATCACCTTCTGGCCCAAGGTCGTCACCGGTCTGATCTTCGGCCTCCTGATCGCCCTGGCGGCGATCGGAGCCTCACTGATCTACGGCGTCACCGGACTGAACAACTTCGCGCACGGCGAGCTCGTCACCTTCGGCGCGCTGATGGCGTACCTCTTCTCCGGAGTCTTCGGCCTCCCGGCGCTGGTGGCGATCCCGATCGCGGTGATCCTGGGCGGGGCGTTCGGCTACGTGCAGGACGGCCTGCTCTGGAAGCCGCTGCGGAAGAAGGGGATCCAGCTCATCCCGCTGATGATCGTCACGATCGGCCTCTCGCTGGCCCTGCGCTACGTCTACGTCTTCTTCTTCGGAGCCGACCGCCTCTCCCTCCCCAACAGCACCGCGCCGTTCTTCACGGTCGAGGCGCTCGGGATCAGCCTGAAGTTCACCGACATCGTCGGCGCCGTCGTCGGCATCATCTGCATCGTCGGAGTCGCCCTCGTGCTGACGAAGACCAAGATCGGCAAGGCGATGCGCGCGGTGTCCGACAACCGGGCCCTCGCCTCCGCCTCCGGCATCAACGTCGAGCGCGTCATCCGCGTGGTCTGGGTGCTCTCGGGCGCGCTGGCCGCTCTCGCCGGCGTCTACATCGGCTACTACCAGTCGCTGCGCTGGGACACCGGAGCGTCGATCCTGCTGCTGATCTTCGCGGCGATCACGCTGGGAGGCCTCGGCTCCGCCTACGGCGCGCTGGTCGGCTCGCTCATCATCGGACTCATGATGAACATCTCGACCGTGTGGATCCCGGAGAACCTCAAGTACGTGGCTCCGCTCATCCTCATGATCATCATCCTCCTGGTCAGGCCGCAGGGAATCCTGGGCCGCAAGGAACGGATCGGCTAGGACACCATGAACCTCAACTTCATCTGGCTGGCGATCGGGCAGATCGTCGATCCCACCGTCGCGGCGTACGCCCTCGCGACGGTCGGCCTGGTCATCCACTTCGGATTCACCGGCCTCCTCAACTTCGGACAGGCCGGCTTCATGGCGGTGGGCGGGTACGCCTTCGCCATCACGTCGGTCAAGTTCGAGTGGCCCGTCTGGGGCTCGTTCCTCGCGACCATCGTCGCGGCGACCGTCTTCGCCCTGATCCTGGGCATCCCGACACTGCGACTGCGCGCCGACTACCTGTCGATCGTGACGATCGCGGCGGCAGAGATCATCCGGCTCTCGGTCAAGACGCCCGAGTTCTCGGCGATCACCGGAGGCTCGGAGGGCATCAACGGCGCCGCCCGCGCCTTCAACGACCTCAACCCGCTCCCGGAGGGGCGCTGGGGCATCGGGATCCTGACCTACAACCAGGACCAGTGGTGGGTGCGCATCGTGGGCTGGGGCCTCGTGGGCCTGGCCTGCCTCCTCGTGTTCCTCCTGATGCGCAGCCCCTGGGGCCGCGTCATCAAGGGCATCCGCGAGGACGAGGACGCCGTGCGCTCGCTCGGCAAGAACGTCTTCTCGTACAAGATCCAGGCGCTGGTCCTCGGCGGCGTGCTGGGCGGCCTGGCCGGAGCGCTGTTCATCCTGCCCCGCTCGCTGCAGCCCGACAACTACGGCACCCAGCTGACGTTCTTCCTCTACACGATCATGCTGCTGGGCGGCGCCGCCACGGTGTTCGGGCCCGTGGCCGGGTCGATCATCTTCTGGGTCGTCCTCGGTCTCACCGACGGACTGCTCACCCTGGGGATCGACACCGGTGTCCTCAGCAACGACATCATCCGCCTCACGACGGTGCAGACCGGACCCATCCGGTTCATC
Organism: Rathayibacter sp. Leaf299; assembly: GCF_001423055.1. Classification (NCBI taxonomy): domain Bacteria; kingdom Bacillati; phylum Actinomycetota; class Actinomycetes; order Micrococcales; family Microbacteriaceae; genus Rathayibacter; species Rathayibacter sp. Leaf299. Next base: position 1,092,831 of record NZ_LMNT01000001.1, on the reverse strand, counting down.
GTGGTGGGGGTCGCGCTCATGCTCCTGGTGATCTTCCGACCACAGGGGATCTTCGGCAAGAAGAAGGATCTGCACTTTGCCTAAAACGCCGGTCTCGGACATCACCGAGGACACCATCGTCCCCGGGGTCAAGAAGAAGGACCCCATCCTGGTCGCCGACAGCGTCAGCCGGCGCTTCGGCGGCCTGACCGCGGTCGACGTCGCGCACGTCGAGATCCCCCGCGGCTCCATCACCGCCCTGATCGGCCCCAACGGAGCCGGCAAGACCACGTTCTTCAACCTGCTGACGGGCTTCGACAAGCCCAACACCGGGCGCTGGAACTTCAAGGGCAAGAACCTCGCGAACGTCCCCGCGTACCGGGTGTCCCGGATGGGCATGGTGCGCACCTTCCAGCTCACCAAGGCCCTCGGCGGCATGACGGTGCTCGAGAACATGCTCCTCGGGGCCAAGGGGCAGAAGGGCGAGAACATCTTCACGTCGCTCATCCGGCCGCTGTGGTCGAAGGAGGAGGACACGATCGAGGCGCGCGCGATCAGCCTGCTCGAGAAGTTCAAGCTGGACACCAAGAAGGACGACTACGCGTCGAGCCTCTCGGGCGGTCAGAAGAAGCTCCTCGAGATGGCGCGGGCGCTCATGTCCGAGCCCGAGCTGGTCATGCTCGACGAGCCGATGGCGGGCGTGAACCCGGCGCTGACCCAGTCGCTCCTGGGGCACATCGTGAACCTGAAGGACGAGGGCATGACCGTCCTCTTCGTCGAGCACGACATGCACATGGTCAACACGATCGCCGACTGGGTGATCGTGATGGCCGAGGGCAAGGTCGTAGCGGAGGGCCCGCCCTCCACCGTGATGAACGATCCGGCCGTCATCGACGCGTACCTCGGCGCCCACCACGACACCGACCTCGGCACCGTCGAGGGCCAGCTCGTGATCGCGGAGGAGATGGAGTCGGACCTCGTCCGCGAGGACGTCGAGAAGCAGGCGGAGGAGGCCGGTCTCGTGCCGCCCACCCCTCCCGCCGCAGCCCCGGCCACCGGCTCCGCCACCATCGCGCACGCCGCGGACGTCGCGGACGTCGCGCACGCCGCGGACGTCGCTCCGACGAGCGTCGCGCCCACCACGGACGCGCCCGCCGTCGACTTCGGAAAGGACGACAAGTGACCGGCAACACCCTCGAGACGCACGACCTCCACGCGGGGTACGTGCCGGGAGTCAACATCCTCAACGGCTCGAACGTCTACGTGAAGAAGGGCGAGCTGGTCGGCATCATCGGCCCGAACGGCGCGGGCAAGTCGACGCTCCTGAAGGCGATGTTCGGGCTGGTGAACATCCGCCAGGGCACGGTGCTGCTCAACGGCGAGGACATCACCGGCATGAAGGCCGACAAGCTGGTCTCGAAGGGCGTCGGCTTCGTGCCGCAGAACAACAACGTCTTCCCGTCGCTCACCATCGAGGAGAACCTCGAGATGGGCATGTACCAGAAGCCGAAGATGTACCGCCAGCGCCTCGAGTTCGTCACGGAGCTGTTCCCGGAGCTGTCCAAGCGTCTCAAGCAGCGCTCGGGATCGCTCTCGGGCGGTGAGCGCCAGATGGTGGCGATGTCGCGGGCCCTGATGATGGACCCGTCGATGCTGCTCCTGGACGAGCCGAGCGCAGGGCTGTCGCCGATGCGCCAGGACGAGACGTTCGTGAACGTCCAGCGGATCAACCGCGCGGGCGTCTCGATCATGATCGTCGAGCAGAACGCGCGCCGGGCGCTGCAGATCTGCGACCGCGGCTACGTGCTCGATCAGGGCCGCGACGCCTACGAGGGCGCGGGACGCGAGCTCATGAACGACCCCAAGGTGATCGAGCTCTACCTGGGCACGCTCGCGACGACCAACGAGGTCACCACGAGCACGCCGACCGTCGGAGGCTGACGCCCTCCGCCCAGCCGAGGGCCCGTCGTCCGCCGCGAGGCGGCGGCGGGCCCTCGTCGTCCCCCTGCGAGGAGGCACCGGATGAGACGCACCGCCGCGGCCGTGACGACCGCGCTGCTCGCGACGCTGCTCACGGGATGCGGGCCCGCTCCCACCCCCGCACTGCCCGACGGCGTCTCGGTGAGCATCCGCCAGAACCGGGACGACTACGGCCCGAGACGGCTCGAGGTGCTCGTGGCCAACGACGGCGACGAGGCACTGGAGGTCTGGGAGGCACGTCTGGACTCCCCCGCCTTCGTCGATCCCGCCTGGACGCCGCGGCCCACCCGCGTGCGGGCGGGCACGACAACGGCTCTGCGCCTCCAACTGCCCGAGCCGGACTGCACCGGCGACGACTCCGAGGGCCGCATCCGCCTCGCCTGGACGACCGCGGACGCCTCGGGGACCGCCGTCGTCGAGCCCGAGGACCCGTTCGGCACCCTCGCCCGGGTGCACGACGAGGACTGCCTCGCCCAGCGGCTCGCCGAGGTGGTGACGATCGAGGCCGCCGACGAGGTGACCGTCTCACAGGAACCCGGCGGACCCGTCGCGCACCTCGCCCTGACGATGACGCCGACCGGCGCTCCGGGGGCGGTGCGGATCCCGGAGGTGCGCGGCACGATCCTGCTCCGTCCCGCTTCCGGTGACGTGTGGCCGGTGGACGCGCGACTCGACGCCGACTCGGACCCGCTCGTGCTGGATCTCGCGATCGTGCCCGTGAACTGCAGCACCCACACCGTCGCCGAGGACAAGCGCGGCACCTTCTTCCCGGTCGTCGTCGCTCTGGAGGGCAGCGCCGAGGGCGTCGTGCCGATCGGCGTGAGCGACGACGTGCGCGGCGAGCTGTACGAGTTCATCGCCTCGGACTTCTGCGACTGGAGCTGATCCTCGCCGCACCGTCGATCCGCGACAGACGAGGATCTCTCCGCCGCGGCACCCCTCATCGGAGGGCCGGATCGGCAGGGCCCGTGCCGTAATTTTGGGGACACGAGACGTCACCCCGGCGGGGTGCACCGAGCACGTTCCTCCTGATGGGAGGCAGCTTCCGGTCGCAGCCCGACGGACGACACCGCCCGGGCGGTGGCCCCCGCCGCTCGACCCCGTTCGAAGGAGCCGCGCATGAAGAGCTACACCCCCGCCCCCGTCGCCCTCGGCGCCGTCTTCGGCACCGGAGCGATCGGCGACTACGAGCGCTGGTCGGTCGTCGGCGTGTACGCCCAGGTCGTCATCGCCGAGACCCGCGGCGGCAAGCGGAGCAGCTACAGCCGCTCGTTCGTGACGTACCGCCTCGCCCAGGAGGCTGAGCTGCTGCGCGCCTCCTAGCGCCTGCCGTACACCCCTCGAGCGCGCGTCCCCGTCAGGCGGACGCGCGCTCGATCAGTTCGGTGGGCAGGATGATCGCGGCGGGCTTCTCCCCCGCGATGCTCTGCAGGAGCAGCCGGACCATCTCGGCGCTGATGCGGCCGAACGGCTGGCGCATCGTGGTCAGCGCGGGCTCGGTCGACACCGCGACGCTCGAGTCGTCGAAGCCGCCCACGGCGACGTCCTCCGGTACCCGCCGTCCGGAGCGCAGCAGCGCGTCGATCGCTCCCGCCGCCATCCGGTCGTTCGCCGCGAAGACGGCGTCGACGTCGGGGCGGTCGCGGAGGAGCTCCGTCATCGCGCGGTCGCCGCTCGCCCGGCTGTAGTCGCCGTAGCGCACGAGGCCCTCGTCGTACTCCTCGCCCAGCTCGCGGCGGTAGCCGGCCAGGCGCACGAGGCCGCCCGGCATGTCGGGCGGGCCGGCGATCGTCGCGACGCGCGAGCGGCCGCGGGAGCGGAGGTACGCGACCATCTCGCGCGCGCCCTCCTCGTCGTCCGCGGCGACGTAGCCCATCCGCTTCTCGTAGCCCAGCGGGATGCCGCACGCGATCGCCGGGACCGCGAGGTCCTGGATCTCGCGCAGCAGCCCCTGGCCGCCGTGCGCCGAGACGAGCAGCACGCCGTCGACGTGCCCCGCGCCGAGGTAGGCGAGAGCCCGCTTCTGCTCGGACACGTTGCCCGCCATGATCAGCACGAGCGAGACGTCGCGGTCGGCGAGCGCCGCGGCGGTGCCGGTCAGCAGCGTCGAGAAGTTCGGGTCCTCGAACAGCAGCTGGTGCTCCTCGGTCAGGAGGAACGCCACCGAGTTCGTGCGGTTCGTCGCGAGGCTGCGGGCGTGGGGGTTCACCCGGTAGCCGGTCTTCTTGATCGCCGTCTCGACGGCGGTCTTCGCATCCGGACTGACCCACTTGCCGCCGTTGAGGACGCGCGAGACGGTGCCGCGGGAGACTCCCGCCTCCAGCGCGACGTGCTCGATCGTCGGTCTCTGGCGGCCGGAGGCGGTGGTCACCCGGCCAGCTTAGGGCTCGGGCCGTCCGCCGCCCGCGGCTCGCCGGAGATCACGCCTTCACCGCGCCGGCGGCGAGATCGACCTTCCAGAACCGCTGCAGGACCAGGAAGATCGCGATCAGCGGGATGACCGAGAGCAGGGCTCCGGTGATCACCAGCGTGTAGAGCGAGGGCGCCGACGCACCCTGGTTCAGCAGGCCGTTCAGACCCACGGTGAGCGGGAACAGCTCGTCGTTGCCGAGCATGATGTACGGCAGCATGAAGTTGTTCCAGATCGCGACGAACTGGAACAGGAAGATCGTCACGAGTCCCGGGAGCAGCATCGGCGTCGCGATGCGGGTGAAGATGTACATCTCCCCCGCGCCCTCGGTCCGGGCCGCCTCGATCACGTCGGTCGGCACGGCCGCCGCGGCGTAGATCCGGGCCAGGTAGATGCCGTAGGGGCTGATGATCTGCGGGAGCAGCACGCCCCAGAAGGTGTTGGTCAGGCCCACGTTGGCGAGCAGGAAGTACTGCGGGATGGCGAGGATCACGCCCGGGACGAGCACGCCCATCAGCAGGACGTTGAAGACGACCTTCTTGCCCGGGAACTCGAACTTCGCGAGCACGTAGCCCGAGAGCGCCGAGATCCAGGTCGAGGCGATCGCGCCGAGCCCCGCGTAGAGCGCGGTGTTCAGCATCCAGCGCCAGAAGAGCCCGTCACGGTACGAGGTCAGCGCGACGATGTTGTCGACGAGGTGCGTGCTGGGGGCGAGGGTGAACGTCGAGAACAGCTCGCCGCCGTCCTTCGTGGACGCCATCAGCACCCAGAAGACGGGGAAGAGGCAGTAGACCGCGCCGACCAGGAGGATCCCGGTCGAGAGGATGCTCGGCCGCTCGCGACGGGCGAGGGGCGAGCGGGACGGGCGCCGCGAGGGAGCGGCGGTGCCGAGGCGGGGGGCGAGAGCGGTCATGGATCAGTCCTCCTGTCCGAAGGCTCGCTTCTGCACGACCCGGAGGAAGAGGAAGGAGACGATGAAGGTGGCCAGGGCGATCACGACGGAGGTCGCCGCGGCGGAGTAGATGTCGTCGCGGGTGAACGCGTCGCGGTAGACGAGCATGAGCGGTGACCAGCTCGTCGAGAGGCTGTTGGTCAGCGGGCGCAGGGTGGTCGGCTCGGCGAACACCTGGAGCGTCGCGACCATCGAGAACAGCGCGGTCATCACCAGGGCCGGCGCGAGGATCGGGATCTTGATGCGCAGGGCGATCTGCACCTCGCTGGCGCCGTCGATCCGGGCCGCCTCGTAGATGTCCGACGGCACCGCCTTGAGGGAGGTGTAGATGACGATCATGTTGAAGCCGACGCCGCCCCAGAGAGCGATGTTCGCGATGCCGAAGAGGACGGCGCCGGAGGAGAGCAGGCTCGGGGCGTCCCAGCCCAGCCGCTCGAACACGTAGTAGAAGGGGCTGACCGCGGGCAGGTAGAGGAAGCCCCAGAGCAGCGAGCTGATCACGGCGGGCACCGCGTAGGGCAGGAAGATCGAGATCCGCGAGAAGCCGACCGCGCGGGTGCGCTGCGAGTCGAGCAGCAGCGCGAACAGCAGCGCGAGGCCGAGCATGCACGGGATGAGGATGAGGCCGTAGAGCAGGACCCGGCCGACGCTCGCCCCGAACTCGGGGTCGGACAGGGCCGACACGTAGTTCTCGACGCCGGCGAAGACCTGCGTCTGGGCTCCGGACCCGAGGCCCAGGCCGGTGACCTGGCGCTTCTGGAAGCTGAGGAAGAGCGTGTAGACGATGGGCGCCGCCATGAACGCGACGAAGAGCACGATGCCGGGGGCGAGCATCGCGTAGGGGATGCCGACCCGCGAGCGCCAGCCGGAGCGGCCGGAGCGGCGGGCGGCGGGGCGGCTCGAGCGGTTCGACGAGACGGAGCCGTCCGGTGCTCGGGTGATCGTGGGAGCGGTCATCGCTGGTCCTCGTCCTGCTTGCTGGGGTGGTCTGCGCGTGCAGGAGGGATGCCGCTGCACGGGAGGGGACGGTGCGGAGGCGGGGCCGGGGGACCCCGCCTCCATCACCGTCAGTTCACGGAGAAGCCGCTGGAGACCAGGTCGTCCGTGGTGATCGACTGCATCTCGGCGACCGCGTCGACGAAGGCCTGGCGGGTCCTCGCGTCGGCGGCCTTGGCGAACTCGTCGTTGTAGGCGCTGAACGCGACGTTCACGTTCGGTCCGTAGGTGAAGCTCGACACGGAGCCCGCCGCCTCCGACGCGATGTCGTAGAAGTCGGCCTGCTGGCTGAAGAACTCGGGAGAGGTCGTCAGCGCGTCGGCGGCGGCCTCGGTCGCGGCCGGGTAGACGCCCGAGATGTCGGCCAGAGCGGCGACGGCCTCGGGGTCGCTGTTCAGCCAGGTGGCGAACTCGACGGCCGCCTCGACGTGGTCGGACTGGGTGGTGACGGCCGTGCTCGAGCCGCCCCAGTTGCCGTTCGAGGGTGCGGAGGCGTCCCACTGCGGGAGCGTCGCCGCGGTCCAGAGACCGGCGGTGTCGGGGGCGTTGCCGCCGAGGACGCCGGGCGCCCAGACCGAGCTGATCCAGCCGACCTGCGAGCCGTCGTTGAGTCCGGCGTTCCACTCGGGCGTGTACATCGGCTTGTTGTCGATGGCACCCTCCTCGACGAGTCCGCCCCAGTACTCGGCGACCTGCTCGGTCGGACCGGCGTCGATGTCGACGCCCCAGCTCTGGTCGTCGATGGACCACCAGGAGGCTCCGGCCTGCTGCGCGAGACCGGTGAACCAGCCCGCGTCGTTGGCCGAGAAGGTGCCGAGGTACTTCGTCGGGTCGGCCGCGTGGACGGCGCGCGCCACCTCGGCGTACTCGTCCCAGGTGGTCGGGACGGCGAGGCCGAGGCTGTCGAGGATGTCGGTGCGGTAGTAGGCCATCATCGGGCCCGAGTCCTGCGGGATCGCGTAGACCGCGTCACCGCCGAGGGTGACCGAGTTCCAGACGCCCTCGGAGTACTCGCCGGCCAGGTCGTCCGAGACGGAGCCGGAGATGTCGGCGAGCGCGTCGGAGGAGACCAGGGTCGGGATCTTCTGGTACTCGGCCTGGATGAGGTCGGGAGCGCCGCTACCGGCCTTGATCGCCGTGAGCAGCTTGGTGATGGCGGGGTCGCCGCCGTCCTGCTTGTTCACGGTGACCTGGATGTCCGGGTTCTGCTCGTTCCAGATGTCGACGACCTGCTCGAGGTTCGGCGCCCAGGCCCAGTAGTTGAGGTTCACGGTGCCGGACTCGCCGGCGTCTCCGGATGCGGTGCAGCCGGTGAGGGTCAGGGCGGCGGCGGCCGCGGTCGCGATGGCGGCCCTGCGGAGTGATGTGCGCATTCGTCCTCCTTGTCGAAGTGCTGTGTGGTGGTGGTGCACGGGCGCTCCGACGAGGGATGGACGACGGTGTACCTGTGAGCGGTTACAGTTACACACACGGGACCGAGGGCTGTCAACTCGACGGAATGCGCGGATCCAGGCGGCTCTCAGGCCGTCACTGCTTCCGGCTGCGCGGATATCCCGTGCTAGAACTGGGAGCGCACACAGTTCGAAGGAGATCTCCGCATGACCACCGACCTCAGCTCCCCCGTCGCCGACGCGGTCGCGGAGACCCCGCGCACCGCCGTCGTCGGCCGCCCCGGCCGGGCGCTGCTCGGCGGCCGCTCCGAGATCCGCTACGGCGGCGACTACAACCCCGAGCAGTGGCCGCGCGAGGTGTGGGACGAGGACATCGCCCTCATGCGCAGCGCCGGGGTGAACCTTGTCAGCATCGGCATCTTCTCGTGGGCGCTGCTCGAGCCGCGCGAGGGCGAGTACGACTTCTCGTTCCTCGACGAGCTGATCGCCCTGCTGCACGGCGCGGGCATCGACGTCGACCTCGCCACTCCGACCGCGGCTCCCCCCGCCTGGTTCTGGAGGAAGTACCCGGATTCGCGCCCCGTCACCCGCGAGGGCGTCACCCTCGGCTGGGGATCGCGCGGCATGGTGAGCCCGAGCTCACCCGAGTACCGCGCCGCCTGCGTCGCCCTGACGGAACGGCTCGCCGAGCGCTACGGCTCCCACCCCGCGGTCGTCCTCTGGCACGTCCACAACGAGTACGGCGCTCCGATCAGCGACGACTACTCCGACCACAGCGTCCGCGCGTTCCGCGCCTGGCTGCAGCGCCGCTACTCTTCCCTCGACGCGCTCAACAGCGCCTGGGGCACGCTCTTCTGGGGCCAGGTCTACGGCGAGTGGGACGAGATCGACGCACCGCGCGTGTCGGCGAGCGTGGTGAACCAGACGCAGCGCCTCGACTTCGCGCGCTTCACCTCGGACGCCCTGCTCGAGTGCTTCCGCGCCGAGCGCGACGCGATCAAGCGCTTCGCCCCCGATACGCCGGTGACCACCAACTTCATGGCGACCAACTGCCCGTCGGTCGACCTGTGGAAGTGGCGGGACGAGGTCGACCTCGTCGCCAACGACCACTACCTCGTGGCCGAGCGCTCCGACAACCACGTCCTCCTCGCCCTCGACGCCGACCTCACCCGATCCCTGGCCGGCGGTGCCCCGTGGATCCTGATGGAGCACTCCACCTCGGCCGTCAACTGGCAGCCGCGCAACATCGCCAAGCGGCCCGGTGAGCTGGCCCGCAACAGCATGAGCCACCTCGCCCGCGGCGCCGACGCGATCCTCTACTTCCAGTTCCGCGCCTCGCGCTACGGAGCCGAGAAGTTCCACTCGGCGATGCTGCCGCACGCCGGCGTCGGCAGCAGGATCTGGAAGGAGGTCGTGGCCCTGGGCGACGAGCTCGCCGGGCTCGCCGAGGTGCTCGGCTCCCGGGTGCACGCCCGCGCCGCGATCCTCTGGGACTGGGAGTCGTTCTGGGCCCAGGACCTCGAGTGGCGCCCGTCCGTCGAGCTCGAGCACCGCGAGCGCGTCATCGCGTACTACACCGAGCTCTGGCGCCGCGGGGTGAGCGTCGACTTCGCGCATCCGCACGCCGACCTCTCCTCCTACGACATCGTGCTCGCCCCCGCGCTCTACCTGGTCGACGCGACGTCGAAGGCGAACGTCGAGGACTACGTGCGACGGGGCGGCACCTTCCTGGCCTCCTACTTCTCGGGCGTGGTCGACGAGAACGACGCGGTGCACGCCGGTGGCGCCCCCGGCGCCTTCCGCGAGGTGCTCGGAGTGGCGGTGCCCGAGTTCCTGCCGCTGCACGCCGACGAGACCGTCGCGCTGAGCACCGGCGCCTCGGCGTCCGGCTGGGCCGAGGAGCTCGTGCTCGAGGGCGCGGACGCGGTGGCGGAGTACGTCGGCGGGCCGGCCGCGGGCGGACCGGCGGTCACACGCCACGGCTACGGAGAGGGCCGCTCCTGGTACGTCTCCACCCGCCTCTCGGGCGACGACCTCGGCTCGGTCGTCGAGGACGCCCTGCGCGATGCAGGCATCGAGGCCGACCTCTCCCCCGAGGGCCTCGAGACGGTGACCCGCGAGGGCGACGAGGCCGACTTCGCGTTCTTCCTGAACCACTCCGCCGACGACGTGCTCGTCGACGCGACGGGTGTGGAGCTGCTGACGGGAGCGGAGACGTCGGGGACCCTGACGGTGCCGGCGGGTGCGGTGCGGGTCGTGCGCCGGCCCCGCTGACGCGCGACGCTCACGGGGGCGCCCCTCGGACCTCGGTCCGGAGGGCGCCCTCGTGTCGTCCGGGGTGCGATCCGCCGTCCCCGGACCGACCCGAGGCGCACGCACCATCCGCAGGCATCCGCACCGTCCGCACCGTCTGCAGGTATCCGCACGATCTGCAGGCATCCGCACCGTCCGCAGGCCTGCAAACCATCTGCAGGCATCCGCACCGTCTGCAGGTATCCGCACCATCTGCAGGCACTGCGGGCCGGAAACTGCTTTCCGCCGCATCGACGAGGCACGCACGACGAGGATCCCCTGCAGATCGCACAAGCATCCCTCCGACCGTCGGATCGGAGGCGGACCCGCCGCCCCTCCCCAGGCACGCAGAAGGGGCCCGGTCCGAAGACCGAGCCCCTTCCGGTGTCACGACCGAGGTCGCGTCACGGTGTGGTCGTTACTCGAGCGAGCCGTCGACGGTCTCCTCGAACGAGGTGACGTTGCCTTCCGAGTACTTGTAGATCGACACGGAGGCCTCGCTCGGGTCGCCGTTCTCGTCGAACGAGATCGGGCCGGAGAGACCGTTGTAGTCGATGTCCTCGTCGTCGGCGAGCAGAGCCGCGCAGTCGGCGAAGGTGGTGCACTCCGTGCCGTCCTTCGAGACGCTCTCGAGGTTGTCGCGGAGGGTCGCGCCGTCCGTCGCTCCACCCTGCAGCGCCGCGAGGGCGAGCAGGACGGTGGCGTCGTAGGACTCGGGAGCGTAGCTGAACACCGTCAGCGGGTCGTTGCCCTGCTCCTCGACGAGGGCCTGGAGGTTCGACTGGAAGTCCTCCGACGCCTGCACGCCCGGGTTGGTGAACTGGGCGCCGGCGATGTCGACGTTGGTGTCGGCCTCGGTGATGACGCCGTAGTTGCCGTCCGTGCCGTAGAGCTTCGAGAAGTCGAAGCCCTTGGCCGCGAGCTGCTCCGCGATCGTCTTGATCTCGTCGAACGAGATCACGACGAGCGCGTCGGGGTTCGGGGCCAGCACCGTGGTCAGCGCCGAGTTGAAGTCCGTCGAGGCGGGCTCGAAGATCTCCTCCGCGGCGACGGTGGCTCCGCCGGCCTCGAGGGTCTCCTTGATGTTCTTCTCGAGACCGGTGCCGTACGCGTCGTTCATGTACAGGATCGAGACGTTGGTCTTGCCGTCGCCCAGGATCTTGTTGCCGAGGATGCGGCCCTGCAGCACGTCCGAGGGAGCGGTGCGCCAGTAGTAGCCGTCGTCCTCGTAGGTGGTGAAGTCGGGCGAGGTGTTGGCCGGCGAGATCTGCACGACGCCCGCCTGGGTCACCTGGTCGATGAAGGTCTTCGAGACACCGGACGACGCGGCGCCGATGATGGCGGACACGCCGTCGGCGATCAGCGCCGTGGCGGACTGCGTCGCGATGTCGGTCGACGTGTCGCCCGAGTCCTTCGGCTCCGCCTCGATCGTGATGCCCGCGGCGGCCTCGTTGATGTCGGCGACCGCGAGGTCGACACCGGCGAACTCGGGCGGGCCGAGGACGGCCAGCGTTCCCGTCTGCGGCAGGATCGCGCCGATCTTGAGGGAGAGGTCACCGGATGCGCCGCTGTCCGTGCCCGCGTCGGTCTCGCCGCCACCGGCGCAGCCGGCGAGGACGAGTGCGCTGGCGCCCAGGATGGCGACACCGCCGAGGGTTGCCCGGAGGGACCGTGCGCGAGCCGAACCGGCCTTCGCGTAAACGCCCATGTTGCTCCTTGAGAGTGATTGTCGTCAGAGCGGTGCCGGAGGCAACCGCTCGGCAAACGTAACCTTCGAGGGGGCCGTGAACAATACGGGGGTGTTACGAACGGATTTCGCGGCGCATCGGTTCGGTAACGCCGCCGTCGTCCGGTCCCCCGTCGTTCTCTGACGCATCGCCCGTCAGGAGCCACTGGACGGGCACCCCGGTCTTCACCGCCCACTCCTTGACCTGCAGCTTCGACGGCTTCGTTCGGTCGGACGTGTAGTTGCCGATGGTGTTCGGGGAGACGTCGAGCGCGGTCGCCATCTGCTCGCGGGTGGTCCCGGCGATGCGCATGGCCTTGGCGAGACGGTCACCGAGGGTGAAGGCAAGACGATCGTTGTGCGTCGAGGTAGCGATGCTCATGGGTTGAGTATGACACAACCTTTTTCATCTTCAAATTCTTTTTGCCCCGCCATTCCGGGCCAGAACACCCCATGTGTGGGACAACACCAACGTTGTGGTGTTGCTAAACGTTGTGACATCACCAATGCTTACCTCCCATGACAGCAAACGCGAAGCTCATCAGCTCCGCAGAAGCCGCCTCTGAACTGAACATCAGCCTCCCGACCCTCTCCCGCTGGGTGAAGGCGGGCAAGGTCCGAGCAGCAGTTGAGGGGAAAGGCATCCGCGGTCCCCGCTGGTTCTACCGATCCGAAATCGCCCGAGTGAAACAGACGCTGGAGCGGCGCTCAGCCGCCTAGCCGTCCGTCTCCACCACTCCCCCGCTGGACCTCGAGCCTGAGCGCTCGAAGCGTCCGCACTCCTCTCCCGTACTCAATGCGCCCTCCGGGGGGCGCTGATCGGCGCGCTCTGAAGCCGCCGGAAGGAACTGATCATGAGCACCACTGACAGCGACCGCAGGGCCGCCTCCGACTCCACGTTCACGCCGATGCCGTGGCAGGAGTGGTACGCCGCCGCCGAGGACACCGCCGGGCATCACCTGGACGGCGACGAGGTCACGGACGGCTACTCCGTCGAGGCGGCGTACGACGCCTGGCTGACCGGCTCGACGCCGACGGGCTACGTCCGCTCGCTCGAGGCGGAGGGTCGCGCTCCGATGAAGAACCGCGGGCCGATCGTCGTGCTCCTCGCGGCGGTGCTGATCCTGATCGTCATCAAGCTCGCCGTGCACACGGCGCTCGCGCTCGCCGGGCTCCCGCAGATCCCGCTCGTCGACGGGACGGTGGCGCTCGTTCTGTTCCTCCTCGCCGGCGCGGTGTTCGCGTGGATCGACGCGACCGCATGAGCGACGTGCAGGAGCGGGTCGTCGTCGAGACGATCGAGCACCTGGACTTCGATCTGCCGTGCTCCGTGGAGGACTGCGACGAGGCCGCCGACTTCTCAGTGCTCTGCCGGTTCTGCGACGACGTGTCGCTCGGCTGCGAAGCGCACGTGCGCCGGCTGATCGAGCTCAACACGATCACGGCCGGTGCGTTCCAGTGCCGCACATGCCTGCACGTCGAGAACGACCTGTGGGCGCTCGCGTGCATCCACCCCCTGAAGCGATGACCGCCCCGCTCGTCATCCGCGTCGACGGGAAGCCGATCCCCCAGGGCTCGAAACGCGTCTACAAGAACCGCGCCGTCGACGACAACGCGAAGACGCTGAAGCCCTGGCGCCGGACCGTGAAAGCCGCCGGCGTCGCGGCCATGGACGGCGCACCTCCCCTCGACGGCCCCCTGCAGGTGTCGATCAAGTTCCGCTTCGAGCGGCCGAAGACGGTCCGCCGAGCACACCCCACCGTCATCCCCGACCTCGACAAGCTCGTCCGCTCCGTCTTCGACGCGCTCACGGACGCCGAGGTCTGGGCCGATGACTCCCGAGTGGTCGACGTCCACGCGACGAAGGCCTACGCCCCTACTCCCGGCGCGCTCATCCGCGTCGGGATCTACGAAGGAGACCCCTCGTGAACAGCGAGAACGTCAGAACCCAGGACGGCGAGTTCGTGCAGCTCGCCGCCGACAAGGCCCGTTCCGTCCGGGCAGAGAACGCGGCCGACACCTACCTCGACCTCCCGCCGAAGTACAACGCGACTTCGGAGGTCACCGAGCGCGACGCGTTCACGACCGGCTGGGACGCAGCCGCGCAGAGCGTCCTCGCGGAAGTCGGCGCGCTGCTCGCCCCCGAGGCGTTCCTCACGTCGGCCGGTGTCTCGTCCGTCGTGCGCCATCAGCTCGAGGGCATCGCCCGCCGCTTCGAGGTCGAGCTGTGACCGGGCGGCTGGTCGAGGACCTCGACGAGCGCGCCTACCACGCGGACCCCGCGCTGTCCTCGACCGGTGCGAAGCAGCTACTGAAGGCCGCGCGCGTCTTCGACTGGGTGCGTGAGCACCCCCGCGCGGATACGAAGGCGTTCGACATCGGCTCCGCGGCTCACGCCCGGATCCTCGGCGCCGGCGCGCACTACGCGGTCATCCCGCCAGAGCTCCTCGGCGCGAACGGGGCGGCGTCCACGAAGGACGCGAAGGAGTGGATGGCGCAGACGCGCGCTGCTGGGCTGACGCCGGTGAAGGCCGCGGAGGCCGCGCAGGTCGAGGCGATGACCGAGGCGGTCCTCGCTCACGATGAGGCGCGCAGCATCCTCGAGTCGCCCGGGAAGTCGGAGCTGTCGGCGTTCGCGGTGGAGCCCGTCACGGGCGTCGATCTGCGTGCCCGGTTCGACCGGCTCCCCGACGACCGGACGGCGATCGTGGATGTGAAGACCACCGACGACGCCTCCCGCGACGGCTTCCAGCGCACGGCCGCGAAGTACGGCTACTTCCTGTCCGAGGCGTTCTACGGCCTCGTGCTCTCCCTCATCGAGGGGAACGCGCCGCGGATGTCCTTCGTCGTCGTCGAGAAGGAGCCGCCGTACCTCGTCGCGGTGCACTCCCTCGCGGACGAGTTCGTGGAGATCGGGGAGGCGTACGTGCGCCGGGCGATCGCACGGTTCGCGGCGTGCACGGAGGCCGGCGAGTGGCCGGGCCTCCCCAAGGCAGATCCGATCATGCCGCCGATGTGGCTGATCAACGAGTACATGGAATCGAGAGTCGCATGAACCGCACACTCCGCCGCCCGACTGGCAAGCCCTCCTGGCCGATCGCGCTGATTGCGGGCCGGGAGAAGTCGGGCAAGTCCTACCAGTCCGCGCTCGCGTCGGCGTCCGACCTGATCAACGACACCTACTGGGTGTCGATCGGAGAGAAGGACCCGGACGAGTACGGCGCGATCCCCGGCGCCCGGTTCGCGATCGCACCGCACGACGGGACCGTGGCCGACATCGAGGCGACGATCCAGTGGCTGCGCACGTCGGCGCCGAAGTCGAAGGACAAGCCGAACCTCCTCGTCATCGACTCCGCGACCCTCCTGTGGGACCAGCTGTCCCGCGAGGCCAGCAACGCGGCCGAGAAGCGCGGATCCCGCGACCGGAACGGCGAGCTCATCGTCGGCACCGACCTGTGGAACAAGGCGAACTTCCAGTGGAAGCGGCTCCTGTCCGAGGTGAAGGCGTGGGACGGCCCGGTCATCATCACGGCCCGTCTCGAGACGACGACGGTCATGTCGGACGCTGGCCGCCCGACGACGGCGAAGACCGAGAAGGTCAAGTCGCAGAAGGCGCTCCCGTACGACGTCGACCTGATCGTGGAGATGCCTGCCCGCGGGCAGGCCGAGCTCGTCGGGGCCCGGTCCGTCATCTACCAGCTGCCCGAGCGCACCGCGCTCCCCGGCGACTGGACCATGGACTGGCTGTGGCGCTCCCTGGGGCTCGCGAAGGTGAAGACCGCCCCAGCGACTCACTCGGAGACTGCGGACGCGGCAGACGAAAGCACACCGGCTCCGGTGGCGTCATGAGTAAGGGCGTCAGTCCGACGGTGCGGGCGAGGGTCCGCAGCCGGGACGCGGACTGCTGCCAGTGGTGCGGCCGTCAGGTCGACGTCGAGTACGAGCACTACTCGCTCCAGCACCGTCGCGCTCGCCAGTCGGGCGGCACGCGCCGGCCGGAGGCGAACGCCGAGGGGAACCTCGTGTTCGTCTGCGGCAGCGCGACCACCGGCTGCCACCAGCACATCGAGTCGCACAGCGAAGAAGCGCAGGCGCGCGGCTTCGACCTGTTCTTCGCCTGCCCGACCCCGTCGGATGTCCCGATCCAGGTCGAGGACCCGACCGTGGGGCGTGTGTGGGTACGGCTGATCGACGGGTCCGAGGGGAAGGCGTTCGTGCCGGAGCGGGAAGCGGTCGCCGTGATGGTGGCCGCCGGATACATCAGAGAGGAGATGGCGTCATGAAGATCTACTACGAAGACGACGCGGTCACGCTCTACCACGGAGACGCGTTCGAGTATCTGGCAGGTCTCGAGCCGCGCTCGTTCGACGCGGTGATCACGGATCCCCCGTTCGACGACCGCACGCACGCGATGGCGCGATCGAACAACTCGAAGGTGCCCGCCGGAGGGCGAGCGCTGTCGGGCTCGAAGGGGGCCTTCGTGTCGTTCACGCACGAGGTCCACGAGCAGCTGTTCGTGGACCTCGGACAGATCACTCGTGGGTGGGTGGTGAGCAGCCTGGCGACGTCGACGGCGTTCCAGTTCGAGCTCGAGCCGCCGCAGGGACTGCGGTGCCTCCGAGTGGGCGTCTGGGTGAAGACGAACCCGATGCCGATCATGTCAGCGGACCGTCCTGCTCTCGGCTGGGAGCCGATCGTCTGCCTGCACCGCGACGACCAGAAGCCCGCCTGGAATGGCGGGGGCAAGACGATCAACTACGTCGGGCCCACGTCTCAGGGCAGTGGCCACCCCACTCAGAAGCCGATCGCCATGATCCGTCAGTGGGTCCGGTCGTTCACCAAGCCTGGCGACGTGATCCTCGACCCGTTCGCAGGGTCAGGCACGACGCTCCGTGCCGCCGCCGACGAGGGAAGACGCGCTGTTGGGGTGGAGTCGGACGAGCGCTACTGCGAGCTCGCCGCACTTCGCCTCGGCCAGCAGGCCTTCGACCTCGGAGGTGATGCCGCGTGAGCGTCAAGGTCAGCAGCTGGGTGTGGCACGACCACGGCGGCGTGCAGCTGAATGCGACCGAGCTGCTCGTGCTCATCGCGCTCGCGGACGTCGCGGACGACAACGGCCGCTGCGTCTACTACTCGTCGGAGGCGGAGAACTCGCAGGCCGCGTGGTCGGAGAAGTGCTGCGTCTCGGTGCGGACGTTCATCCGCACGGTCCGGTCGCTCATCGATTCCGAGCTCGTCAGCGTGACCCGTCAGGAGAGGACGGGGACGAACGACTACCGGGTCCTCGTGCCGTGGGCGGAGGAGACGCGAAGTGCCAATCTGTCACCTCGCGAAGTGACATCCGCGACCGAAAAGACGTCGGATCTGTCACCTCGCTCCTCTCTTACACGTAGAGACGTATCTAAGGCTCCCTCGAAGGGCTCGAGGATGACCTCTGACTGGTCGCCGTCGACTGAGGACCTCGACTTCCTCCTCACCGACGGGCCGTCTTTGGACGTCACTGTCGAGGTCGCGTCCTTCAGGGACTACTGGCTCGCGGTCCCCGGCCAGAAGGGCATCAAGCTCGACTGGTCCGCGACGTGGAGGAACCACGTCCGACGTCAGCACCGGTGGAACGTCGAGCGCGGCTGGCAGCCCGCCACGACCGCGCCCGCGAAGAACTGGGCGCTGCTGTGAGCGCCGCAGAGCGTGAGCTGCTCGGCGCCGTGCTGACCGATTCCCGCCTCTACCCGCTGTCGCGGGACGAGGTCGACGGTGACGATTTCGAGGACCCGCGCCTCGGCCTCATCTGGGATGGCGTCGGCCGGATCCTCGACTCGGGCGGCGAGGTGTCGAAGGTGTCGGTCATCGACCACCTGCGCGAGTGGGAGGTGCGTGGGCTCGGCTTTGAGGACATCTTCGAGCTCCCGTCGGGCACGGTCTTCGCGGGGAACGCCGGCAGGCACGCGCGAGTCGTGAGGACGAACGCGATCCGTCGCCGCTCCATCGACGCCGTCACCCGTGCCCGGGCCGACCTGAACGACCCGGGCGCGGATCCGGAGACGACGATCACGAAGCTTCGCAGCGAGCTCGAGGTGTCCGCGACGACCCGCGACCGGTTCCTTCCGTTGTCGCTGCGGGAGGTCATGGCGACGAAGGTCGAGCACGAGTGGGTCGTGCCGGGGCTGCTCGAGAAGCACGAGCGGCTGATGGTGACGGCCGCGGAGGGCGTCGGGAAGACGACCCTCATGCGGCAGATGCTGATCCTTCCGGCGGCGGGGCTGCACCCGTTCACGCTCGACAAGATCCCGCCGGTGCGGGCGCTGGCGATCGATGCGGAGAACACGCAGACGCAGTGGGCTCGGACGGCGAAGCGGATCGTGCGATTCGCGGCCGAGCAGGGGCAGCGGGATCCGCAGGACGCGCTGACGGTGATCACGCCGGGCCGGTTCGACGTGTCGGAGCCGCGGACGATCGGCGCCATCCACCGGCTGCTCGACCGGCTGAAGCCGGACCTGCTGTTCATCGGCCCGCTCTACCGGATCGCGAAGGGCGTGACGAAGGAGGAGGACGCGGCAGGTGTCCTCGCGGCACTGGACGAGTTCCGCGACCGGGGCGTGGCGATGCTCATCGAAGCTCACGCGGGGCACGGCCTGAACGACGAGAAGCAGCGGGACATGCGGCCTCGCGGGTCGTCGGCGGTCATGGGCTGGCCGGAGTTCGGGCTCGGCGTCATCGCGGACAAGGCCCTGCCGAAGTACTACGTCAAGCCGTGGAGAGGCGGTCGCGAGCGTCGCGACTGGCCGACAGAGATGTGGAGGGGCAACGCCGACAAGGCGGAGTTCCCGTTCGTGGTCAGAGGAGGACCCCAGTGATCGAACGACAGAAGACCGAGACCGTCGCGCAGACGTGGGCGGTCGCCCCGGAGTTGGTGCGGCTCGAGCTGAACGTGCGGGTCGTGGACCTCGCGCCGGCGGAGGCCCGCCAGTTGGCGCAGGAGCTGCTCGACGCGGCCGACCAGTCGGAGGAGCCGCCTCCCGCCGCACCTGTGCAGCTGCACCCGGTCGCGTACGACGACCTCCCCCTGACCGCCATCGCCTACGACGAAGGAGCTTGACCATGACCGGGGGCAACATCACGGACCCGGACGACGAGTTCTGGACGGGTTGCACGGATCAGTGCCCCGACGACTGCTGCGCCGACCACAAGGGCGAGCAGTGATGCCGCCTCGCGCGCCCCGCTTCCTCGACGCGGAGCTCTGCGGCCACTGGACCAACGACATGGCCGAGACCGACATCCCCGGCGAGGACTGGCCGAGAGAGGCCCGCCTGCACCAGGGACAGGCCGAGTACGACGACACCCACCCGTGGGCGGAAGACGGCCTGACCGCCTACTGCCTCGACACACCCACCACCGAAGGAGCCTGACGTGCCCATCACCCCGAGCGAGGCGGAAGCCCTCGAAGTTCTGATCCAGCGCTTCGGCGCCGCCCGAGAGAGCCGAGCCACTTTCCCTTCCGAAGGTGCCAGTCGGGATCAGGCGGAGCGAGGCGTCATCCGGGCGGCCGCCGCAGTCGCCATCTACATCCGTCAGCTCACCGCTGACCCCACCACGAAGGAGGCCTGACCATGGCCGGAGAAACGATTCTGACCGTCATCGGCAACCTGACCTCCGACCCCGAGCTGCGCTACACGCAGAACGGGCTCGCGGTCGCGAACTTCACCATCGCCTCCACTCCGCGCACCTTCGACCGTCAGGCGAACGACGCTCGCGAAGGGCATGCGCGTCATCGCGACGGGCCGCCTGAAGCAGCGCTCGTACGAGACGAAGGAGGGCGAGAAGCGCACGTCCATCGAGCTGGAGATCGACGAGATCGGTCCGTCGCTCCGATACGCCACCGCGCAGGTCACCCGGGCAGCCGGTGATGGAGCGCGTGGCGGCCGTTCGGGTGGTCCTGGCACTCCCGGAGGGGGTGGGCAGTCTCAGGGCTTCTCAGGGGCGCAGAGCGGCGGCAACGTCTGGGCGCGCAACGACGACACCGAGACCCCGTTTTAGCCGATGGGCCAGCATCCCGGCTTCCCCTGCCGCCACTGCGCGGTGGGCGACCACGACAAGTGCCACGGCTTCGTCGGTTCGATGACCGACCACCCCGACTCGTTGCCGCTGTGCATCTGTCGGGACTGCCAGCCCGACCGATACCGACGACTCACCCACCCGGAGGAGACCCGATGACCACCGCCCAGCAGCTCGCCCTCCTCACCCGGGAGGAGCAGGCCGTCCCGTGCATCCGTGGGCACGCCCTTTGGGGCCGCCACCTCGACGACTGCGACTCGACCGTCGCGGACGTGAATCAGCTCGAGGTGTGCACCGGATGCGCCCCCGCGCCCGCCCGTGTCGGTCGTCTCTGCGACCGCTGCTACCACGTCGCCCTCGAAGGTCTCCCCCGCATCGGCGAGCACGTCGCCCACGGATGGACGCTCATCCGCCCGTCGATCACGAGAGCCGCCGGCGAACGGGTCGACGCGTCGCAGGAGTGGCGGCTCCCATGGAACGAGAACGCCCGGGAGACGGTGGACCTCGCGTACGGGCAGCTGTGCGACATGGTCAAGAACCACGCGACCGAACTGGCCGTCACCCCTCCGGGGATCCTCGTCCGGGCGTGGGTGCGGGACCTGGACGTGTACCGGTTCCCGACCGGCACCGGCAGCGTCCGGGAGGTGGAGGCGTACCTCGGGGAGGTCATCGCATGGGAGAAGGGCCACGCCGTCGCGATCGCCGCACTCCCCACCGCGGGCGTGTGGGTTGACGAGCTCGACGACCTCCTCCGCCGCGTCCGCGGACAGTTCCCCATGGACCCGCCCCGCCCCCGCCGCATGCCGGGCCTCGTCTGCCCCACCTGCGGCGCTGCCCGCGTCTACCTGCACGACGCGGGCACCGACCACCCGTACCTGATGTGCGGGGTCCGCTCGTCCACCCACGAGACCGGGTCGGGCTGCAACCAGACCTGGGAGGGCGAGGACATCGTGCACGTCATCACCGAAGGAGCAGCAGCATGACCACCATCACCGACCGCATCGGCGAGATCCACGAGGACCGCGACTCCCGCATGGCCGGACGCCGCATCCGCATCGTCGCCGCGTTCGAGAAGAAGGACCCGTGGGGGCGCTACTACCCCGCGTTCCGTGTCGAGGTCGTCAACCACCCGGCCGTCCCTACGGCGATCGGGAACAAGTCGTCGATCGGTGAGGACCAGCTGGCGAAGCGGTACCGGCAGGTGGCGTCGTGACCGGCTTCCCCCGCCCCGTGAACGGCGACTGCCTCGCCGGGCTGCACCGTCTCTGCTTTGGAGAGGCGTGGAGCTACGAGAACGACCACCTGGCGCCGTGCGAGTGCGACTGCCACACCGAGAGGAACGCGGCATGACCGAGGACGAGCAGGTGACCGATGACGAGCAGAGCGGGTGCGGCTGGGAATGGGACCACGACCCCGAGTGCGTCTTCGAGGACGAGACGACTGTCCAGCACGTGTGCCGCGAGTGCGGCGCCGAATGGTGGGAAGACGCATGAGGCCCGTCCTGCTCGTCCTCGCCGCGGTCCTGACCGCTGGGGCCGCGATCGTCGGCTTCCACATCGCGGCCGGCGACCCCGGCATCACCCACACCACGAAGGAGAACCAGCCGTGACCGACCTGGACCACCTGCGCGCACTGATCGCGCAACTCGAGCAGGACGCGAATCGGTGCACCCAGCCGAGCATCGAAGCGAACATCAGGGAAGCCGCTGCCACCCTCGCCGTGTTCAAGGAGCGGGAGGCTGCCCTGTTCCACGGCCGCCTCCCCGAGCCGCGAGAGGACACCGACCTCGACGCGCTAGCCGAGGCTCTCGCCAACACCGATGACGGCAACGGCGGCGATGGATGCTTCGACCGCATCCGCGAGTGGGAGTCGCAGGAGGAATGGGAGCGTGAAGCCCATCGCGACAACGACCCCGGGAGCGACTACGAGGACCGCGAGTACTGGCGGCGGCTCGCGCGCACCGCTCTCGCGCATCCCCGGCGCACCGTAGAGACGGCGGAGGAGTGGAAAGACCGTGTCTGGACCGCCTGGAAGGCGTACAGAGACAATCACGACGAGATGATGAGCACCCACTTGCAGGCGTTCCGAGCCGGATTTGCAGTGGCATCACCCGAGCCCGTCCCGCCCACCCCCGAGGAGGCCGGACAGTGACAACCCCGGCTGACTTCCTCGTGAAGCGCGACGGCCGGGTCTACTCCCGCTCGACCGGCAAGAGCATCGGGCTCGTCTACCGCATCCGCCAGCTGTGGTCGGGCGAGCCGATGGCGGGCGACGTGCTGCTGCAGGGCCGCACCCGGAGCGACGTCCTCCGGATGCTGGCCGAGCACCTCGCCCCACCGTTCCCACCGATCGGCTCTCGTGTTACCCGCACCACGACCCGCGGCGGGAAGCACACCGTCACCGTCCACTGGGTGGGTCAGGTCACCCACCACCTGAAGACGAAGGTCCGCGTCCGATGGGACACCCAGAACGGGCGCCGGACTGTCGCCGTCCTCGACCACTACCCCCACGAGATCCAGGAGCAGCCATGATCGTCCTCTACCTCTTCGCCGCGCTGCTGTCGCTCTTTCTCGGCATCCTCGGGGCGATCGTCCTCACCCGCGTAGGGTTCACCGTCGCTGACTATCTCCAGAACGTCATCGGATACGCCCTCTACGGGACGCTGTTCGTCGTAGGGGTTGCTGCGCTCGGAGCGGGCGTCATCGGCGCGGTGGTCCTGGTCGCGGTCGGAATCGAAACGATCGCGTGACCGAGGGGGTGTACTCGGTTCGCGGTGCAGCACGACGAGTGCACCGCACCCGACGCGCCATCCAGTACTGGCTCAGAGACGGAATGCCCCACCGACGCCTCGGAACCCACCGCGTCGAGATCGACGAAGACGTGCTCCTCCTCTGGTTCCGAACCAAGCTCCAAGCCAATCCGACACGAATCCGGCCGAAAAGCTTGACGGACCATCGTTTTCGCCATCTACCTTGATGATCGACACGAAACCCACCACCGCACAGCGGCCCGGTGGGTTTCGTCGTTCGAGCGGCGCCCACTCGCGCCACCGTCCCACGCCCCGACGTGGAAGCCCAGGGATGCGACTGGGTCACCAACGCTGCAACGTCCCGGCCCGCTGACCACCGAGCCCACTGTGTCCAGAGCGCAGCCGAGGCCGGGACCACCCACCACCGAGGAGCTGGCTGTGCGCGAGTCCGGGTACTACTGGCGCTGCCCCTGCGGGCGCGAGTGGCACAGCCGAGACCACGCCGCCATCCGATCGGTCGCCGAAGCGCACGCTGCCGAGCATCGCGCTCAGGTCGCCCGCATCGTGACTCCTCGCTGACCCGCACGGCACCCCACCGAACCGGCTGCAACGTCGCGCCGACGGTGGCGGACGTGCGCCCACCCTGAAAGACTCCGGACATGACGAACGCCGCGCCCGGCTGGTACCCGGACCCGACACAGCCCGCCACCCAGCGATACTGGGACGGCACCGCCTGGACCGAGCAACGAGCACCCCTCGCCCCGCCACGGCCCACCAACGGCATGGCGATCGCAGCACTCATCCTCGGATGCATCGGTCTGTTCCTCATCCCGATCCCGTTCTTCATCGGGCTGCTCCTCGGCGGACCCCCAGCAGTCCTCGCGATCATCCTCGGCATCATCAGCCTCAACCGAGCACACGCCGCCGGACGAGGCGCAGCACCAGCGACCATCGGCCTCATCCTCGGCTGCCTCACCGTGCTCCTGATCTTCACCGGCGCCGGCACCATCTGGTAGCCGCACCAGCGCCACCACGGACGCCCTCGACCACACCAGGCCGGGGGCGTTCCGCATGAACGGAGGACCCGATGGACCTCACCCCGATCGGCTACGACGCCATGGGCGCCCCGCTCTACCGACACCAGCTGACCGACGAACCGGCCGACAACGGACACATCGACGGGCGCATGGTTCGAAGCACAGACGGGCGCCTCTGGACACGTCGCGGCGGCTACTGGGCCTCTGGCCGAGAAGTGCTGACCTGGGCGCAGCTCACCGGCGCGCACGGGTCAATTCACGACCCCGAGGAGGACGCCGATGGCCACGATCAAGCCTGACGCCGTCGCCGACCCGAGACCCGGCAGCCGCGGCTACCTGAAGTGGTACTGGACCAAGGGCCCTGGCCTCGCGAAGTGGGCCAGCTCGCCGCACCCGTACACCGCGCTGAAGCGTCACCTGCGGAAGTACATCCCCGCCTCCTACCTCGACAACGTGGTCGCTCAGTGGTTTCACGATGTGACCGGGATCTGGCCGGGCGAGCGCAAGGGCAAGAACCCGCTCGGGCGCGGCTGATGCCGACACCCCAGGACGTCGAGCACATGGTCGGCATCTACGAGCCCTCCCGCGGCTACGGCTTCCAGCTACAGGACCGCGTCGACCCGGCAACCGCGGCAGCACTCCGCACTCTCGCGCGCCAAGTGCTCAACGCCGCCGACTAGAAGCCCGAGGAGGCACAGTGACCTTCCAACGCTTCCGCGTCGCCACCACGGCCACGGCTACCCGTCGGCAGGTCTGGGTGCATGTCTACGAGGACCGCCAGGAGATGGCGCGTGCGCACACCACTGCACGCGACATGCCCTACGACCCCGACAACGACATCCACGGGGGCGTCGTCTGCCAGCAGGGCTTCCACTGGCCTAGCCCGCAGCCCGGGCCCGTCATCGTCATGCGCCTCTGGACGGGCCAGCTCACCACCAGGACGATCGCGCACGAGGCCACACACGCCGCGACCATCCTCTTCTTCATGGACTACATCCGCGGCTGGGACTCGAGGGCCCGCCCGTACCTCATGGGCGACAACGAGCCTCTCGCCTACGCGATCGGCGACATCAGCGCAGACGTCATCGCCCACCTGTACCGCCTAGGCCTCATCACCCGCTGATGCCCACCGGATGGCGCGGCTCCACCCGCAAGCAGACACTCCCACCCGGCTGGCCCACCATCCGCCGCCACGTCCTCGAACGCGACGGCCACCGCTGCCAGCACATCCGCTACGACACCGGCCGCATCTGCGGCGCGCACGCCACCGACTGCGACCACCTCGGCGACCGCAACGACCACCGCCCCGAGAACCTCGCAGCGAAGTGCAGCCACCACCACGACGAGAAGACCAACCGGGAAGCCGGCTACGCCTCCGGCGCTGCACGCCGCGCCAAGCGAGACGCAGCCCAACCTCAACACCCCGGGCTCCTCACCGAGACGGAGCAGCGCTGGCATCGCCCCGCAGGACCCGGGCCGCACCCGTTCTGATCAGCCCACAGCTGATAACGGGCGGATAGAAGCCCTGAGCTTCTACCTCGGCAGCGCATCCCGACAGTCGGACGCGCCTCGAACAACCGGATCGCTCACGGGCTAACCGCCCGTGATGACGAGATCCACACCCACCCGCTACACGAAGGGCACCCGCTCATGTCCCAGCCCGCGAAGTACCGCAAGAAGCCCGTCGTCATCGACGCCATGCAGCACGACGGCACCGAGGAGTCAGCGCGCGCCGTGCTCGCCTGGGCTGACCCGCTCACCCTCGGCTCCACGCTCGCCGCGCGCAAGAAGGGCACCGACGACTGGACCGTAGTCATCGAGACGCTCGAAGGCGCGATGGCGGCGGACTCGGGCGACTGGATCATCCGCGGCGTGCAGGGCGAGTTCTACCCCTGCAAGCCCGACATCTTCGCCGCCACCTACGAGGCGGCCTGACCATGGCGACCACCATCCGCACCGTCACCGGCGCCACCGAGGTCGAGATCAAGGTCGAGTCCGACGACGTCACCACCTGGGCAGGCGACACCATCCCCAACCGCGGCGACCTGCACACCCTCGTCGACGCCACCATGGCCACCACCCGCGCCCTCGGCTACACCACCACCGACCTGCACCAAGCCATCACCAAGCAGATCGCCGTCGACGAAGAACGCCGACTCCACGGCTGACCCACCACCCCCAAAGCACCCCCCGGCCTCCACCCCTCCCCGGGGGGTCAATGGGCGCCCGCTTCGCGTTCTGCTGGACGCGGTGCGCAGGAGTCTGAGGGGTTTTGCGCCCGCGGGTACCTGGGGGCGGTTTGCGCCCGTCAGGACGCCGATCACTGGCTCTCAGAGGGTGCTCTGTGGGGGTGCGCCGTTTGACCGTCTGAGGCGTGCCGTCATGGCTGCGTCTCGCCACCGACATGGAGGCCCTGATGCCCGGACGTGGTCCCGCTCCCGCCGAGTCGCACACTCGCTCGAGGAACGACAAGCAGACGACGCAGCTCGTCTCGGACGGGAAGAAGCGGGGCCCGAACCTGCCGCAGCTGCGGATGAACGGGAAGCTGGTGCCGTGGCATCCGCAGACGCGGAAGTGGTGGGCGTCGTGGAGGACGTCGCCTCAGGCGCTGCGGATGATGACGGCTCCGGACTGGGAGTACCTGCTGGTGACGGCTCGGGTGCATCACGAGTTCTGGACGTCGGGTCGGTGGGAGCTCGCGGCTGAGCTGCGGCTTCGCGAGGCGAAGTTCGGTGCGACGCCGGAGGACCGGTCGCGTCTGCGTGTCGAGATCGGGACGGGCCTTCCTGGCGCGACTCCTGGGTCGACGGTCGCGGCCACGGCGGGGAACGTGACGTCGATCGATGCTGACCGGCGCAAGCGGGTCTCGTCGGCTGCTGGCTGATGCCGCGCCGGCTGATCACGGCCCCGGGGCACAGCCGGGAGCGGTCGCTCGGTCATCTGGGCACGTGGTGGCTCGAGACGTTCACCCTGCACGGGGCGGGCGCGATGACGGGCCAGCGGGTGCAGCTGAACGATGAGCAGTACGGGTTCGTTCTGGACGTGTACGCGCTCGACGGTGACGGGCGGCGGCTGTACGACTCGGCGTTCTTCTCGCGGCCGAAGGGCTGCGACAAGTCCGGGCTCGCGGCGAAGCTGTCGCTGCTCGAGGCGTTCGGTCCGTGCCGCTTCGACGGCTGGGCTGAGGGCGGGGAGACGTACGAGTACCTCGGCCGCGTCTACACCTACTCCCGGGGTGAGCCGATGGGACGAACGATCACGGCGCCGATGGTGCGGATCCTCGCGACCGAGGAGGAGCAGACCGGGAACACCTTCGGGACGATCTACTTCAACCTGACCGACTCGCGCGCGCCACTGTTCGACCTGCTCGCGTGGGGTGTGCAGCCGGGCCTGTCGAAGATCGTGATCCCCGGCGGCGGGCAGATCGTCCGGTCGACGTCGGGCGCCGCGTCGAAGGATGGTGGCCTCGAGACGTTCGTCGTGTTCGACGAGACGCACCTGTACGTGACGCCGCAGCTGCGGGCGATGTACCAGACGGTGACCGACAACCTCGGCAAGCGTGCCGGGGATGCGGAGCCGTGGTACCTCGAGACGACGACGATGTTCGGTCCCGGCGAGGAGTCGGTGGCTGAGGGCACGTACGAGCTCGCGGACGCGATCGCGGAGGGCAAGGCCCGCCGGTCGCGGCTGCTGTTCGATCACCGCTACGGCGAGATCTCGCACGAGGACTGGCGCGACGAGGACAAGCTCGCTGACGCGTTCCGGGAGGCGTACGGGGACTCGCTCGCGTGGAACCCCGTCGAGATGCTTCTGAACCGGGCGTACGACCCGCGCCGGCCGGTCGCTCGCACTCGGCGGATGCGGCTGAACTCCGTGACGGAGGGTGAGAACGCGTGGATCGAGATCGAGGCGTGGAAGTCGCGCGGTCACGGTCGGCTCGCCGTCGATCGGATGCCGCCCGAGCCGCTCAAGCGCGGCGACGTGGTCACGCTCGGGTTCGACGGTTCCGGGACGAATGACGCGACCGCGCTCATCGCGTGTCGCGTGTCCGACCGGTACCTGTTCCCGCTGCTGATCGAGGAGAAGCCGGACATGCCGGGGCACGACGACTGGGAGGTCGACCGGCCGTCGGTCGATGCTGCTGTCGCTCGAGCGTTCGCGAAGTACACGGTGGTCGGGTTCTACGCGGACCCGCCGCTGTGGCAGGACTACGTGGACGCGTGGGCCAAGGAGTACGGCTCCCAGCTGAAGGTGCACGCGTCAGGGAAGCACTCGGTCGGCTGGTGGACGAAGCGCGACGTGCAGATGGCGCTCGCACTCGAGCGTCTGCATACTGCGGTCGCGCTGGGGACGATGGCGCACGAGGACCTGACCGACCTCGGCCGCGCGCTCACCCGGCACGTCCTGAACGCGCGGCGCTGGTCGCGGCGCGGCGGGACGGTCATCGGCAAGGAGAAGAAGAACTCGCCGAAGAAGATCGACGCCGCGGTGGCTGCCGCGCTCGCGTTCGAGGCGGCCGCGGACTACGCGGCGAAGAGCCAACCCGCGAAGCAGGCGTCTGTGCCGTTCGCGATCCGATGATGTGAAAGGACGGTCGCCATGCTCCCCGAGTCGAGCGTCCCCGGTTCTGACGACTGGGTCGTCCAGCGTCTAGCGACGAAGTGGGGCCGTGGCCTCCCCCGCCTGGGGAAGCTCCGGTCCTACCGCGACGGCACCGTGATGGTCCCCGTCTTCGCTTCTGGCCCCGTCCGTGAGGCGTACCTCGCGTTCGTGAACCGGTGCCGCCTCAACCTGGCGGAGCTCATCGCGAGCAGCCGGACGAACCGGCTCCGTCCGCTCGGGTTTCGCACGGCGGTCGCCGGCGACAAGAACGGAGACGCCCTCGCCATGGTGCCGTGGGACCGATCGAACATGACGGTCGGGTTCCGCGATCTGGCGTCGGCAGTCGCCGACTACGGCGAGGCGTTCGTCACCGTCGCCGGCCCCGACGTCCCCACCGTCGACGGCGAGGTGTTCTTCCTCGGCTCCGATGGCTGGTCGACCGTCACCGAGCAGTACCGCGCCCGACCGTGGATCACCGAGTCGGCCGCAACCTTCGGGCACGATCCGGTGATGGGTGTCGACATCATCACCCTGTACCGCCGGGGCTACATGCGGCTCCTCACCCGGCGCGCGAAGGTGTCGTCGTTCCCGACAGACGGCACCCCGTGGTCGCCCGGGAGTGGCTGGTCCTGGGCTGGAGATCCGATCCCCCTCGCCTACACGCAGGACACGCCCATCGTGCGGGTCGCCGCGCGGGACGGAAAGGGCGCCTTCGAGCCGCACCTCGACACGCTCGACCGCATCAACGGCACAATCCTCGACCGCACCACGATCATCGCGATGCAGGCCTTCCGGCAGCGTGCTATCGAGGGCGACCTCCCTGAGTTCTACCCGGACGACTATGAGGACGAGGCGCTTCGCGGGACGCGCATCGACTACAACAGCATCTTCAAGGCCGGGCCGGCTGCGCTCTGGCGAATCCCCGCAGGCGCGAAGGTGTGGGAGTCCGCGACGACCGACATCACTCCGGTGCTGACCGCTGAGGATCGAGACATTCGGCACCTCGCTGCAGTCTCTGCGACTCCGCTTTACGTCCTCGCGCCAGACGCGTCTGCGGGTAGCGCGGAGGGCGCCTCACTCGCGCGGGAGACGAACATCTTCGCCGTCGAGGAACTCGCAGACCGGTTCGCGGGAGCATTCGCGCTCGTCCATGCGCTCGCGTTCCGCGCGATCGGCGACGACGTTCGAAGCGACGCCGCGCGCATCAAGACCATCTGGGCCGGATTCGAGCGGGCGTCCTGGACCGAGCGCTCCTCTGCAGCTTCGCAGGCGAAGGACACAATGCCGAAGCGGATGATCCGGGAGAAGATCTACCAGCTGACCCCGGACGAGATCGAGCAGGCGCAGCAGGACGACTCGGATGAGGCCTTCCTCGAGCCGGCAGTGGCGTAGGTCGTGGCCGACGCGAAGCTCGCCCGCCTGACGGAGCAGCACGCGGCGAAGCGGCAGTCGCTGATCGTCGAGCTCCTGAAGCTCCTCCTCGGCGCGTGGGGGCCGTTCGACCAGTGGCGGAGCGAGCCGCTCCTCAACGGGCAGGCGGCACTCACCGCGACTCGGATGATGTCCGCGCTCACCCGCACCAGGCGGCTCGAGCGGTCGTACCTGCAGTCGGCGCTCCGCGAGGTCGACGCTCTGCCCGAGGCGCTCCCGCCGCTGCTCGACTTCTACCCTCGGTCGGGAGTGTCGCCTCTCGAGGTGTACCGCCGGCCGGTCGAGCAGTACGGGTACGCGCTCTCGCAGGGCGCGACGGTCGAGGAAGCCCAGCAGGTCGCTGAGCAGCGCCTCGCGGATCTGGTCGAGACCGATGTGCGCCTCGCGGAACGCGACGAGGCGATGCGCGTGTACGAGGCGGCCGCGCGGGTCTCCGCGTACCGACGGGTGATCCACCCGGAACTGTCGCGGTCGGGCACGTGCGGCCTGTGCGTGGTCGCCGCGGCGAACCTCTACTCGACGGACGAGTTGCTGCCACTCCACCAGGGCTGCAACTGCGACACGCTCCCCGTGACGGCCTCGGACGACCCCGGGTTCCGGCTCAACGCGGAGGACCTCAAGACGGTCTACGCGGCGGCTGGCGGCAACTCCGCCGGGGAACTGCTGAACACGCGCGCCACCGTCACGGAGCACGGCGAACTCGGGCCCGTTCTCGTGAAGCAGGGCGACAAGTTCCGAGACCCGAGCGACGTCGGTAGGAAGCCGTACAAGGCCCCGACCGAGGACGCACTCGCAGACGAACGGCGACGCGCTCGAGAGGTCGCGAGCGACGCTCTCACCGGCGCTGAGGCGGCTCTGGTCGCCTACGACGCAGACAACCCCGACGCATCCGCGACCGGAACCCCGGAACGGACCCGACTCTTCGTAGCCACCAAGCGGCTGCGCGACTACCTCGCGGCTCTCGATCGTCAGATCGCGTCCGCGTGACCCTGCCAGCCGCTGCCACGGCGGCCGGCGCACCCATCCGACACGGAGGATCACCCGCTCATGTTCGTACTCGATGCCTTCGGGCGCCGCATCTACCGCAACCCCGGACTCCGGTTCATCGACCCGCCTGAGGGCGGCAACGAGGACCAGGGCCCGGACCTCGGCTTCCCGAAGGACACCGCGCTCGAACAGATGACTGTCGAGCAGCGGGAGGCGTACTGGAGGCACTACGCCCGCCGGCACGAGGCCACGGTCAAGTCCCGCGGCGACTACGACCAGCTGAAGGCCGACTCCGAGGAGCTCGCACGCATCCGCGCCGAGGGCCAGACGGACCAGGAGAAGGCGCTCGAGGAAGCTCGCCGCGACGGCGAGAACCTCGGCGCCCAGCGCTACCTCCGCGACGCGGTGATCGCCCGATTCATTGGCCTCACCGGGAAGACCGACGAGGAGGCCGCCACGGCCTTCGCGCACGTCGACGTCGCGACCTTCACGGGCCAGGACGGCTCGATCAACACGGACGCCCTCGCGGCGTTCGCGGGCACCTTCGGCACGAAGCAGACCACCCCCATCCCCCCGAGCAACCCCGTCATGGAAGCGCTCGAACGGCAGCGTCAGCAGCAGGCCGGTGGCGGCAGCGGATCCATCAGGGAGATGCAGCGTCAGCGGCGCGAAGCGCTCACCGCGAAGAAGTAACCACCTACACATCGAGAGAAGGAATCCCTCATGGATCTCAGCATCACCTCGACGTCGACGGGCGGCTCGGACAAGACCTGGCTCGCGTCCGACCACGGGCTCAGCAACGCTCTGCCCCGCACCCTCGACGTCACCAAGTTCGTCTCCGGAGTCCACTACGACGCCGCCACCAAGGTGCTCAAGTCGGGCATCGCGATCGCGAAGATCACCGCCGGCGGGCTGTACGGCCCGTACGACACGACCGCGACCGACGGACGGCAGACCGCCTACGACAGCTTCACCGCCGTCGAGGTGCCGCTGCTGCTCGCCAACGGTGCGACGTCCGCGAAGGTCGCCGTCGCCGTGGTCCGCCACGCCATCATCAACACCCCCGCGCTCCCCGTCGCCGCGCAGCGCGCCGGCGGAGCGTCCGACGTGACGACGGGCGCCACCTCCGGCGACTTCGTCTTCGAGAGCTAGGAGCACCGATGCCTTACAACTCCACCTTCCGCACCGCCGCTCAGCTCACCGCTGAGGCGCGTGCGGCCGCTGAGATCCTCCTCGGCGGCTTCCAGCTCGCGGCGTGGCTGCCGTCGCGCGAGAACTACGGTCTCTCGTTCGACTTCGACGTGAACGCGCTGAGCCTGACCGACGCGGCCACCTACCGCGCGTTCGACACCGAGGCGCCCTTCGGGTCGGTCCCCGGGACGCAGTCGAAGAGCGGCAAGCTCCCCCCGATCAGCCGCAAGCTGCGGGTCACCGAGTTCGACACGCTCAGCCTCATGGGACAGAGCGACGCGATCGGCAACATGTTCGACACCTACGCCCGTCGCCTCGGCGGACAGATCGCGGCTCGCGTCGCGCTCGCGCAGGGCCAGGGCGCCGAGACCGGCACGATCACGATCGTCGAGAACAAGCTCAACTTCACGATCGACTTCGGCCGCGCCGGCGGGCACAGCATCACCGTGTCGACCCCGCACTCGACGATCACCGCCGACGCGCTCGCGGACCTGAACACCGCGCGAGCCGTGTTCGTCGCGACGAACGGCTACCCGCCCGCGGTCGCCATGCTGTCGACGGCGATCCTGTCGGCGTACCAGAAGAACACGTCGATCATCAAGGCGGCCCTCGGGCGCGGCAGCGACCTGCCGTCGATCATCTCGATCGACGCAGTGCGCAGCGTCTTCGACACCTACGGCTTCGGCCGGATCGTCATCAACGACGACCAGGTGCGCGTGGGCGGCGCCGCGACCCGCGTCGTGTCCGCCGACAAGCTTCTCTTCCTCCCGGAGCCGAACAGCACCGCCGCCGACCTCGACGGCCAGGGCTCGCTCGGAACCACCGAGTGGGGCATCCCCGCCGAGGCAATCAACCAGAAGTACGGGATCGCCGACTCCGAGCGCCCCGGCATCTTCGCGGCCGACATCGACTCCGACGACCCCGAGGGCCACAACGTCCTCGTGTCCGCGATCGTCCTCCCGACGTTCACGAACGCGAACGCCACGCTCGCGGTGGACGTGCTCTGATGGCCGGCCGGATCCTGGCCACCGACGTTCACGTTCCGGGCGTCATCGGCGCAACTCTGTACCCGGCCGGCACGGTCGAGACGGAGGAGCTCACCGAGCTCATCCCGAACCCGAAGGCGTGGGTCACGCTGCCGGGCACTGTGGAGCCGATCCCCGCCGCCGAGGCGTCGCCCTCGGTCGGCGGGGAGTACGTCCCCCTCGTCGCGCCGTACACCGGCAAGGTCGATGACCTGAAGGCCGAGCTCGTGCACCGCGGGCTCGACATCGAGGGCAAGAAGGACGACCTGATCGCCCGTCTCGAGGCCGACGACCGCGACAAGGCGGCCGGCGGCTCCGACAACACCAAGGAGTAGTCGCATGGCGTCCGTGACTGTGTCGTACGACGACGTCGAGACCCGGGCCCTCGGGTTCGACCTCGGCTCCCGATTCACCAAGGCGCAGGTGGAGACGCAGATCACGGACGCCGTCGACGACGCCGACGGGCTGTGGGGCTCGAAGATCGAGGAGCGCCTCACGTCGGGTCGCCTCACCGCGAACCGGTACAAGCGCGTGATCGCCGACGCCGTGCTCCGCGTCCTCCGGAACCCTGAGGGGTACACGTCGGAGAACGACGGGTCGTACGGCTACGGGAAGCGCGCCGATGTCGCGTCCGGGTCGCTGTTCTTCACGGACAGCGACCGGGAGCGGCTCACCGGGTCCGCGTCGGGCATGATCCCCGGCACGGTCCGCATGTCGCTAGACCAGAGGATCCACTGATGGGGCTACTCGACACTCCACGTCATGCGGTGACTGTGCAGCTGCAGAAGCGGGTCAAGAAGTCCGCCGGCTACGAGTACGAGCCCGACGGAGATCCGGTCATCGTGCGGGGCAACCTGCACCCGATGTCTGCTGACGGGTCGCGCGCGTACGGCTTGCAGGAGGTCGTCTCGCAGCAGCTCAACACGAAGGAGCTGTGGCCGGGCGACGCCCACTCGATCGTCACCACGAGTGACGGCCGCCGGTGGGACTTCGTCGGAGTCCAGGAGTTCGACATGTCTCCTGGCACCGCGCACCGCGAGGTCGTCCTGAAGCTGCGGGTCGGCTGATGGCGCAGGTGTACAAGAGCGCCGGCATCACGGTCGCGCGCATGGCTGGACGGGCTCCCGCAATGGACTTCGCCGCGGCGGTACTAGCAGGCAAGGCCAAAATGAACGCCGCCCGCGCTCGGGACACTGGCGCGACTCTCGCTGGCATCCAGGTCGAGGACGCGAGGGGGCGCAACGGCGTCACCGACCGCCTCGTCGTCATGGAAGGCGAGGGCGCTCTGTCGATCGAGTTCGGGCATTCCATCCTCAAGATCAGTCGGTCTAGGGGTGGGCGCCGCGCGTCGGCGAGCGTGACCCACGTTCCCGGGAAGCACATCATGCGCAACGCCCTGAGGGACATGCCGGAGGTGACCGAGTGATTGACGTCGACGCGCTCATGTTCCAGTTGCTCGACGGGGCAATCGAGGGCCTCACGATCCTCGACGAGGTCGACGCGGCATCGGCAGATCCGTTTGCGCTGCCGTACGGCGTCTACTCGGTGGACGGCGACGGGCAGCAGTCGAACGGGCCGGCGTACTCACTGGTCCTCGACGTGCAGATCTTCGCCTCGACGAAAACCGAGGCGCGCGGGTTCGCCCACCGCCTCTACGACCACGTGCACACGTGGGAGATCCCCGGGCTTGGAGTGATCGAGGACCTCGCCGCCGGCGTGGACATCGTCACAGACATCCGCCTCCCATCGCGGGTCGCGGCGCCGCTGATCCCGGACAACGACCTCGCGCAGTACAGCAGCTCGTTCGGGCTGCTCGTCAGCTCTCTGTAGCTGCCCCCGCTTCGCCGCCCGGGACCCGGTGCCGGCTCACTTCACCATGCCTGAGGAGGCACACCATGGTCGACCGCAAGAAGCTGGTCATCCCCGGCTACGGCACGATGTTCACCGCTGACCGATCCGCCACGTTCCCCACCAACCCGCTCTCCGCGTTCGGCCTGTCCGGCACCATCCCGGTCGGGTGGGAGCGCCTCGGCCACACGTCGAAGGCGAACACCGCCGCGTTCACCCGCGAGGGCGGTGAGGCCGAGTCCCTCGGCACCTGGCTCGAGGACAACGTCGACACGATCTACTCGTCGGTCGCGTGGGCGCTCGGCATCAACGCGCTGCAGATTGACAAGCCGACCCTGGACCTGTCCTTCGGCGGGTTCCTCGACGCCGACGGCGGCTACGTCATCCCGAGCATGAACAACGGCCTCGAGAAGCAGTTCTTCCTGCTGATGCAGGACAACACGGGGAAGCTCGGCTTCTGGTCGGAGAACGCGTCGATCACGGGCGGTGACGCGCCCTCGATCGACACCGCGAACTTCTTCGAGATGCCGCTGACCGCGTCGATCCGGTCCGCGGACTCCGCGAAGATCCCGGCGACCGACGACGGCCGCGCCGGCATCATGAAGCTCTACAAGACCGGCCTCGGTCTGCCGCTCATCACCGCCCCGACTCCGGCCAGCGCGGCCGCCGCCGCCACGGTGCAGATCACCGGCCGGAACTTCACGTTCGCGACCGAGGTGAAGTTCGGCAACGACGTCGCCGACCACGTCGTGAAGTCGGACACCCGCATCGACGCCGTCGTGCCCGCCGGCGCATCGGGCACGGCGAACATCCGGATCACCAACGACTCGGGCCAGAGCGACGCATTCACCTTCGCGCGCTCGTAACCCCTCGACGTCCTGCCTGGCTGCCGAGCGGGTCGGCCAGGCAGGACCCCACCCGCTCCACCCGCCACAGGAAGGCAAGATCATGGCTCAGACGCGAGTTCCCGACGACCACAAGTCCAAGGCCCCCACGGCCGCCGAGCGGCGCGAGAGCGACGCTGAGCAGGACGAGCTCCTCGCCGACATGCCGGCGCTCCGTCCGCCGCACCAGCTGCGCCTCCGACACCGCAACGCGATCCTTCGCATCGCGGTTTCGCTGCAGCCCTTCGTGGGTGACGGCGGCAAGGGCCTCGACCTCAAGCCGGACGACCCCCGCGTCGGTGTGCTCCTCGATGTCCTGGCAGACGTCGACGACTTCGCCGAGTCCATCGCGCTCGACAAGGAGGCCTACATCGCCTGGGCAGTCGACGCGCAGAACGACCACTTCATGGCGATCCTCAACCGCTACGCGAGCGCAGTGGGGGAATAGACGAGCTGCTCGATCTCCTCGGGAAGTACGAGGTCGAGCTGACCGCGGACCTCCGCGAGCTGTACTCCTGCAGCGTCGACGACGTGTGGACGGGCATCGTCCCGGCGAGGACTGTTCTCCTGTACGTGCAGGGGCTGCTGCAGCACCCGTGGTCGCGGTTCCGCGCCGCGGTGCTGAAGGACCCCTCGGAGTACGGGCGGACACCCACGCGAGTCGCGCTTGAGCTGCTCTTCGACCGCCTGACGGCACTCAAGGTGCCCGAGTGGGACCCGGACTACGCGTTCCCCCGCTCTCGAGTCGCGGAAGAGGAACCGATCGTCCCCTCGATTGGCGACTTCGACGTCGACGGATTCATGCGCCTGCTCGCGGGCTAACCCTGAGGAGACGCCATGGCCGGACCTGCAGGACGCGGAGGGAAGTCCGTCGGACGAGTCACCATCCGCGTGGTCCCCGACGCAACCCGGTTCCGCGAGGACCTGAAGAAGACACTCGAACGCATCGAGAAGAACAACATCCTGAAGATCGACGTCGACGCGAACATGCGGCCGGCGGAGCGCACGATCAAGCGGTTCATCGATCGTTGGTCCGGTGAGGAGATCCACCTCAGCGTCGACGTCAACGGCGCCTCGCTCAGCAACGCCAGGATCGCGCAAGCCGCCCGTCCTCGCGTCGTCCCGCTGAACCTCGAGGTCACGAAGGCGTCAATCGCGAAAGTGGGAGCGGCGATCGCGGCCCTGTCCGGTGGACGGATGTTCACCGACTTGGGGAAGCGTCTCGGCGAGGGGATCCTGAACCTCGACCGCAGCCTCCCCCGCATGGCCGCCATGGTCAGCGGCATCGCGTCGCTCGCGGCCGCGGCGATCGCTGCAGCTGGTGGCCTCGCCACCCTCGCCGCATCGCTGTCGTCCATTCTCGCGATCTCCGCGCTCGCTCCCGCTCTCATCGCTGGCGCTGGCGTCTCCATCGCCGTACTCATGGTCGCGCTGTCGCAGGTCGGCGATCGGCTCGACGACCTGATTCCGCTCTGGGACCGGCTGAAGACCCGCATCGGCGACAACTTCTGGGGCGAGGCTGAGGCGCCCATCAGGCGGCTCGTCAAGGACCTCTTCCCGTCCATGCTCGAGGGCCTGGGTCGCACGTCGACCGCTCTCGGGCAGTGGACCGCTTCACTGGCTGACGGGTTCCGCACCGCCCTGACGGGCGAGCGAGTCGGCCGCATGTTCGACCGGCTCGTCGAGTCCATCGACATCGCGGCAGGTGGCACCGACTCCTTCGCGTCCGCGCTCGTCAACCTCGGCCTCGTCGGCTCCGACTACCTCCCCCGCCTCGCACAGTGGATCGCAAACCTCACCGAGCGCTTCGACAACTTCGTCGGCGCGGCCGCCGCAGACGGACGCCTCAAGGGCTGGATCGACGCCGGGATCGAGTCGGCGAAGCTCCTCGGGTCCGTGCTCGCGGACACGGTGCGCATCATCGCCGCCATCTCCCGAGCGGCGACCGCCGCCGGCGGGGACGGCCTCGCCACGATGGCGAGCGGCCTGTCCCGCGCGGCAGACGCTCTCTCGGCGCCCGCCTTCCAGACGGGCCTCACCGGCCTGTTCCGGGGAGCGAACGCCGCCCTCGACGGAGTCAACGGCGGCCTCGCCCGCTTCGGGCAGATGCTCGCCGACCGCTCCGCCGACCTCTCGACGTTCCTCGCGGTCGGCGGCCAAGCCTTCGGCGAGCTCCTCGGCGGAGTGTCCGACCTCCTCAACCAGCCCGCCGTCGGCCAGGGCCTCCTGCTGTTCATCGCGGGCCTCCGTGACGGCATCATTTCGCTGTTCGAGAACCTCGACCCCGCCGCCTTCGGTGAGTTCGTGCGCAGCCTCGGCGCTCTCGCAGGCACTCTCGCCGTCGAGCTCGGTGAAACGCTCGGCAAGGGACTCACCGAGCTCCTGCCGCTCATCACGCAGCTGCTCGACGACATCTCCGCGCGACTGCCCGATCTCGCGGCCGCGCTGCAGGAGATCCTCGAGAAGCTGCCCGCCGCGCTCGACTCGCTCATCGAGAAGGGCCCTGCGGCGCTCGACCTCATCGTGGGACTCGTCGACGCGGTCGCGCTGCTGTCGTCCCTGATCGGGCCGCTCGCGGACTTCCTCGCACCGGTGGTGCAGAAGTTCGGGGAGGCCGGGGCTGCGGCGTCCGCCCTGACCGACTTCTTCAACGGGAATTCGGCCAGCGTCGAGCAGCTCGGCGGCAAGATGACCGGCTTCAACGGCACGATGATCACCCTGATCAGCACCATCGCCACGGTCGCCGCTCCTGCCTTGCGGGTACTCGCGAACCTGGTGGACATCGCCCGCGACGCGTTCACAAGCGCAGCGACAGCGATCGCGGCCTTTGCGCGGGACGGCATCGCTGCGATCGCTCGCTTCGTCGCGCAGGTCGGCGCCGCATGGACGGCGTTCTGGTCGACCTTCTCGCAGAAGCCCGTAGCTGCTGGGGCTCGTCTCGTCGGTGACCTCATCGGCGCGATGGGCAATCTCAGCGGGGCACTGGTCGGCGTCGGTGCTGCTCTGATCGGCGGGCTCATCGCCGGCATTCAGTCTGCGGCGGGCCGGGCCGTGGCGGCAGCGGTCGCTGTCGTCCGGAACGCGCTGGCTGCTGCGCAGTCCGTCGTAGGCGGCGGCGGGGGTCCCGCGAAGGGCGTCGGCTCTCCGCCCGACATGGCGACGGGCGGCACGATCCTCCCGACACCGGGCGGAACCATCGTGCGCGTCGCGGAGGCGGGCAAGCCGGAGTCGATCGTCGACACCGGCGCCGTCAACCGCATGATCACCGAGACGAACTCGCGGCTGTCGCAGCAGAGCGCGGGCCCGATGACCGTCCTCGTACAGAGCCCCTGGGGCGACGGGGAGTACTTCGAGGCGAGGGTCGAGAGCATCTCTCGCTCAACGACTGCGCAGTCCACCCGCCGGGCGAAGGCCCTGGTCACGTCGAGGAGGGGGTGACGGCATGCACCTGAAGCTCATCGGCGCAGATGGCGTGATCCGTGACCTCCTCACCGGGGACGTGCGGGTCGCACCCGAGGGGGTGCAGGGGCTCTTCGGGGCTCCTGCGCCCGTGGTCCGTGCACGGCAGGGCGTGACGCGCGCTGGCCAGCAGCGCACCTCGACAGTCCTGCGGAAGCGCCCGGGCTCGATCACGGTGTACGTCAACATCGCCGGGAAGCAGAGCGAGCTCATCTCCGTCGAGCGAGGCTGGGCGTCGGCGTGGTCCTACGACCAGCCGGCGACGCTCGAGGTCACGACGAAGGGCGAGCAGCCCCGCTACCTCGACCTATTCTTCGACGGCGGCGACCTCGACTTCGTCCAGAACCCGGACCGCCGACACGTCTACGAAGCGACCGTCGACGTCATCGCCGACGACCCGCTCTGGCGGGGGCCGCTTCAGACATACGACTTCGCGTCGAACGAGCCCGACGCGGACTTCTTCGGCCGCGACGAGGTTCACGGCCAGGAGGGTGCGCCCGACTGGTGGCTGTCGCCGGCGTATCTGCCGATCGTGAAGCTGCTGCGGAACCCGGGGAACGTGCCGGCTCCGGTGCGGTGGATCCTGACGGGCCCGATCAACGGGTTCGACACGATCATCGACGGCCGGTCCGTGGGCGGGAAGTTCATCATCCCGGAGGGGCAGACGCTCCGCATCGACTCCGACTCGAACACGGCACTGCTGGACACCGGCGCGGAGGTGATCGACATGTGGCGTGAGCTGACCTCCTGGGGCTTCGCCCGTCTCGCTCCGGGCCGCACTTCGACCGTGTCGATCGAGCGTGAGGGCACCGGGTCGGCGCGTCTCGAATGGACGCCGCAGTACCGGCAGGCCCGCGGGTGATCGTCGACGCGGCCGACTACGGCCTCGACATCACCGTCTGGGACCGGAACCGCCGCCGGGTTGCACCGGTCCCCCACTTCCAGGCCCTGGACGGCACGGTTCGTCATCTGGCGGCCGGAACGCTCGAGCTGGTCCTGGACGACGACGCGCCCGCTTCGGGCCTCCTGCAGGCGCCTGGCGCTCGGGTGGTGTGCCGCCTCGATGGGAAGCACTTCCACTCCGGGCCCGTGACCTCGGTCGGTGGGCAGCTGCTCGCCGGCGGAGCTGTCCGCTACACGGTCGGCGACGACTGGGCGATGCTGAGCAACGCGCTCGCGTGGATCGTCCCGGACGGGCCGCTCGTCCCGACGTCCCTCGACGATCCCGCGCAGTCCGTCGTGACCGGCGCGCTACGCCGCGGCACGGTCGAGGGGCAGTCGGGCGTGATGGTGTGGCCGGCGTCTCAGATGCCTGTCGAGTCCGCCGTGAAGTGGCTGCTCGGCGCAAACCTGGTGCAGCGCCTCGGCCTGCCGGTCGCGATCCGCGAGGACCTCGGCCGCGGTGGCACCATCGCCCTCCCCGCCGTCGGCCGGTTCGCGACGCTCGAGGAGACGGTCGTCCCGATCCTCGACGCGGCAGGCCTCGGCCTGTCCATCTGGCTCGAGCCCGGCAGCCCCCTCATCAACATCGACGTCTACGAGTGCGGCGAGTACGCACCCGTCATCGACGCGCAGTCCGGGATCCTCGTCTCCGGCAGCTGGACCCGCGACGCCCCCACCGCGACACGCGTGATCGTCGGCGGGCCCGGAGAGGACGCCGCGCGCGTCTTCGCCGAGTACCGCGACGAGACCGGCCTCGAGCGCGACTGGGGATTCATCGGCGAGACGTTCACGTCTGCGACCGGTTCGACTCCGGAGTGGCCGAAGGATCTCGACGAGTCGGAGAAGGTCGCGAAGTACGCGCCCCTCCGCGCCGATGTCACCGCGGAGTCGAACGCCGAGCTCTCCACGTCTCTCGGGACCGCCGGACAGAAGAAGCTCGCCGAGGGCCGCCCGACCGCGGGTGTGTCCGCGGAGCTCGCGGAGGCGGGCAGCTTCTACTACGGCTACCGCGACGGCGTCCGCGGGTTCCTCCGCGGAGAGCGCATAGCGATCGTCGCCGGCGCGGGCGAGCCAATCCGTGACCACATCACCGAGGTGCGCCTTGAGATCACCGAACGCGACGGGCGCGTGATCACCCCGACCGTCGGCGGCTACGTCGACGACCCCGCACGCGAGACGAGCGACGCGATCGACGCCCTCGCGGCAGCGAACGCGCGCAGAGAGAAGAGCAGGTAGATGGTCACCTACACCGGATTCACGCAGGGCGACAGGGTCACCCGGATCAACGAGCGCGAGATGGCGCGCATGTTCTTCGCCGCCGGCGACACGGGTCATGTCCTCACCCGGCAGTCGTTCGTCCTCACAGCGCTCGGCGGCAACCGTCGCCTGCAGCTCTCCGCGGGCGGGCTGTCCGCGTGCGGCGTCATCGTGCAGCGCGAGGGAGTGGCCGACTCCGTGACGATCGACGTCCCCACCCCTGCATCGGGGAGGGGGCAGTGGTTCCTCGGTGTCGCGCGGTTCAACTGGAGCGCGCGCACCGTCACGTACCCGCTGATCGCGAGCGAGACGACCGGGCAGTTCACGGCCGACAAGATGCCCGAGCGGCCGCCGCTGCGGTTCCCGACCCTGAACCGGGAAGCGGGCCTGCTGTTCGATGTGCCGCTCGGGTGGGTGTGGGCCTCGTACGCGTTCACGGCGATGCGGACGATCTCGCTGACGGTCATGGCTGACGGCTTCCCCACCGACCTGTTCGCGTGGGACGGCAACCTCGACGCGACGCGCACGAACCCCGACAACGTGGCCCCCGGCGGGACGGGCGAGTACGTCGGCTTCAAGCGCGACTTCCAGGCACGCGGGCTGTACGCGATCAGCGCGAACGGCGTCGCGGGGACCGCGGAGGTGAACACCGCGTCCACAGGCGAGACAGTACTCGTCGTCAACGGCACGGACGTCGAGAAGGTGCGCTCGGACCACATCTACTCCGCACGCCCCACCCACCTGACCGCGTACGTCGACCACCCCGGCGGCGTACTCAGCGTCTCGCTGCAGTTCCGCGGCGGGTCCGGGACCGTCAGCCTCCTCGCGTCGTCGCAGGTTAGGGCGCGCTGGATCCGCGGGGTCTCGGCGCCGGGCGCGCTCGCCTGACCTCCCATTTCTTCCCACGACCACCGAGGAGTCGCGCATGCGCATCATCAAGGCGGCTCGAGGCCGCATGACCAGCCCGTTCGGAGCGAAGAACGTCCCGGGCGCGAACGTGAAGTCGCACGGCGGCGTCGACTGGGGGCACGGCAACGCGACGGAGGACGACCTGCGGATCGTCGCACCCGCCGCCGGGAAGGTTACCGTCGCCGGCTGGTACGGGACCTACGGGAACCGAATCGTCATCGACCACGGCCGCGACGAGAACGGCGACCACTGGGAGACCCTCATCGCTCACCTCTCCGAGTACATCGCGGAGTACGGCGATCAGGTCGAGCAGGCCGAAGAGATCGGCGTCATGGGCAACACCGGCACCAAGTACGTGCACTGCCACCAGGAGCTGCGGAAGAACGGCCGCCAGGTCGACCCCGCTCTCTACCTCACCGCCACCTCGGGCGGAGGAGCGAACAGCACCCCCGCCACCAACAACGAAAGCGAGATCCCCGTGCAGATCCCCTGGAACGGCGGCTCCCAGCCCGCCGAGACCGTCCTCGCCAACACGCTCCGTGGCGTGCAGGAGACCCTCGACATCGTCCGCGACTTCGACGGCGCGCCCGTGACGCTCGAGGACGGCGGCGAGGTCACCCTCGCAACGGTCCTCGTCGCCGCGCTGCGGTCCTCGCAGATGGCGCTGAACAACACGCGCGTGCTCGCGAAGCAGCTCGGCGTCACCGACGGTATCGAGTAGCCCCTCCTCACCTCTGAGAGGAGGACCCATGACGGAGACCCCCGTCCAGCCCCGTGAACCACTCCGCTGGGACCTCGTCGTCGTCGACTTCGCGTTCATGCTCGTCGGCATCGGCGGCGCCATCGGGTCAGTCCCCGCGCTCGAAGAGATCCTCCCTCCGTGGATGGTCGACCTGCTCTGCTACGCGCTCATCACGCTCGGCGCGGTCGCCCTCGTCGGCGTCGTAATCCCGAAGCTGTGGCCGCTCGAGATGATCGCGAAGCTGTTCATCGGCGGTGGCCTCATCGCCTACGAGCTCACGCTCCTGATCCTCGTCTTCGCCGAATTCGGTGACGACGTCGGCGGCGGCCGGCTCTACGTCGTCGGCGGGGTCATCATCCCGATCGCCGTCGTCATCAAGCGGTTCCCCGACCTCATCAACAAGTGGGCGAAAGAGACCGCGCTCAAGAAGCAGAAGCGCCAGGCAGCGCGCGACGCTGCGGCGATGGTGAGCGACCGGTGACCCTCGACGAAATCCTCCGCGTGGCGGGCACCGCGGTCTCCGCGATCGGCGCCCTCGTCACCGTGTCCGGCGGCATCGTCGTCTGGCGCACCTGGAAGCGGAAAGTGAAGCTCGAGGACGCCGCGCTCGTCCGAGCCGCCGAGGAAGAGCGCGCCGCGGCCGCTCGCAAGATCGACGAGATGGGCCTCTCCCGCGAGGAGATTGTCGAGCGCATCGGCAACCAGCTCCTCGTCGATCTCCGTGAGGAGCTCCGCCGGTCGAACGACATCCGTGACCGTCAGGAGAAGCAACTCCGCGATCAGGCCGAGCGCATGGACTACCTCGGCGACGTCATCGACGAGCAGAACCGCCACATCCAGCTGCTCGAGCCGCTGATCC
The DNA here is from genome assembly GCF_001423055.1 of Rathayibacter sp. Leaf299. Lineage (NCBI taxonomy): Bacteria > Bacillati > Actinomycetota > Actinomycetes > Micrococcales > Microbacteriaceae > Rathayibacter > Rathayibacter sp. Leaf299. The sequence goes on along the minus strand of NZ_LMNT01000001.1, from coordinate 1,049,131 downwards.
CCAACCCACCCGGACCGCCTGAGCGCCCTCACTGGCGCGTTCGCCCACCCACTCGGCTCTCCACCACCTCGGAAGGAACTACCTCGTGATCACGTTCGACCCCACCTGGCCGCAGCTGCTCAGCCTCCTCGTGTCCATCGTCCTGCCGCTGCTCGTCGGCCTCGTCACGACCCGCGCCACCTCGGCGTCGGCGAAGGCGCTCCTCCTCGCGGTCCTCGCGTTCGCTTCCGGCCTCGGCACCGAGCTCCTCGCGGCGCTGAACGCGGGTGTCAGCTACGACCTCGCCGCCGGTGTGTTCTCGGGCGTCGCGACGTTCCTCGTCGCTGTGGGCCTCCACTACGGGCTCTGGAAGCCGACCGGCACGTCGTCCGCGCTGCAGTCCATCGGCCGCCACCGCGCCGAGTAGCGCACCCCTCCACTACCCCTCCGGCCCCCGCCCAAACAGGCGGGGGCTTTTGCGTACCCGCTTCTCCGAAGGAGCCCTCATGGCCGTCAGCACCACCACACTCGCGGACCTCAAGGGTCCCTCCGCCTACGACATCGCCGTCCGCCTCGGGCTCTTCACGGGCACGGAAGCCGAGTTCATCGCCTCGCTCAAGGGCGAGGACGGCGAATCCGGCGACGACGGGGCCACCCCCACCATCCAGATCGGCACGGTCGCCACCCTCGCTGCCGGCACCCAGGCCACTGCCTCCGCGACGAGCGTCGACAACGTCTACACGATCAGCTTCGGCATCCCGAAGGGGGCCGACGGCACGGGCGGCACCGGCACCGGGCTGACCGACGGGTCCGTGCAGACCAGCCACCTGCAGGCGAAGGCAGTGACTGGGGCGAAGATCGCCGACAACACGATCACCAGCGCGCAGATCTCCGAGGTCGACTCGTCCAAGGTCACCGGTCTCGCTGCCCTCGCCGGCGGCAAGGCAGACAAGGTGAACGGCCTCGTGCCGCCGAGTCAGCTTGGCACCGGCGCCACCGCCGGCAGCACGACGAAGGTTCTCTTCGAGGACGGCGTCTGGCGCAACGTCGGCGGCGCGACCGGAAACGTCCCCTCCGGCGGCACGAGCAAGCAGTTCCTCATGAAGGGGTCGGCCGCGACCGCCGACTACGACTGGGCGGGCCTCGCTTCTGCGTACGGCTTCGTCACGCCGCAGCAGTTCGGCGCCACCGGTTCGCTCGCGGACCTCAGCAAGGATGCGTCCGCCGCCATCCAGGCCGCGCAGGACTACGCGTCCGAGCGCGGACTGCCCGTCGTGCTGAACGGGCACTTCAACTGCGCGTCCGGCGTCTCCGCTCGGGGGCAGGACATCCGCTGGTACGGCAACGCGACGCTCTACGACTCGGTCGGTGCGACCCCGGTGCTCTCCGCCGTCGAGCTCCCCGACCGGTACGCGCTGTCCTCGGTGACGTCCGCGTTCGTGCAGGGTCTCGAGCGCAACCCTTCCGGGAAGCAGCTGCTCACCGTCCTCGTTCCCACCGCGCAGACGACGCTCGCGAAGATCAAGGTCGGCGCCTACGGCCGCGTCTACTCCTCATCGCAGCGGTACACGTGGAAGACCGTGTCCTCCGACTCTCAGGGCCCCCTGAAGGGCTCGGGCACGCAGTTCCTCGGCGTCTACTACCCGGTCACGAAGGGCGGGAACGGGCCGCGCGAGGGCGACATGATCTACGGCGTCACCTCCGGCGCCATCGGCCACGTCGCCGCGTACGCGCCCGACACGCTCACCGCCGGGAAGATGGTCCTGAAGAGCCTCACGGGCGCTTTCACGAAGGGCGAGGAGATCCGCGTCGGGTCGAAGTCCTCGACCGCCCCGACGGCCGGCACGATCGCGGACTCGGGCGCGATCCTCCTGAAGGACCTGTTCGAGGACACGTTCACCACGGCGAACCTGTTCCTCGACATCTACAAGGAGCGCGTCACCGAGATCGAGGGCATCACCCTCGACACCCTTCCTGCGTCGACCAACCCCGACGCGATGATCGATCAGGCGCAGCGCCGACCGTCGATCATCCTCGGAGGCCGACCGAACGCTCGCCTGCGGTACACCGTCCGCGGCTCCTACCAGGCGGGCGTCATCGGTGTCGCGATGGCGAACGCGGATGTCGAGTCGAACACGATCCTGCAGCCGAACGACGCCACTCAGGGCGACAACGGCTACGACCAGCAGGGCGCGTACGGCTACAACTACGAGTACGGCGCCGGCTCCTACAAGGGGAAGTTCCGCATCGGCGGGACGAACGCCCGACACCTGTTCACCACCAACTCGTACATCTACGGGTCGATGGGGAACTACGCGGTCGCGGACGCCTACTCGTACCTCGCCTCGGCGGGCAAGGGCCGCTTCCCGAAGATCCACGGCGACGCCTCCGGAACGTGGGCTCACCCCTACGACACGCACCCCGGCGTGCACGGCGCCCACTTCTCCGACATCACCGTCGACTTCTCCGGCGCGGCCGGCCGGAAGGACTCGCCGTCGAAGGGCATCTCGTCCCGCGGGACCAGCACGATCATCGAGCGCTTCACGATCATCGGTGCCGCGGTGGGGGTGCAGATCTCCGAGAAGGGCTACACCTACGACGGACTGCACTCTCGGTCGATCGTGCGTCAGGGCACGATGATCGGGATCCAGAAGGTGGGTGTCGACCTCGGCGAGACCTACCCGTCGGACTCGACCCGGTTCTCGTCCGTCGTCGAGGACCTCCGCATCGAGTTCGCCACGCTCGAGCAGAACACCATCGACGAGGCGGCCGAGACGTTCCGACCGAACGGATTCGACCAAGTCGGCGTGAGCACGGCCGGGCACAACGCGGACCTCCGACGCCTCACCCTGAAGGGCATGAACTTCGCGGCGATCGGAATCAACTCGCTGCCGCGCGGGTCCGGCTCGTCGGCCGAGTACCTGATCGACGACGTCGTGTTCGACTACCGCGGATCCGGCGCGCCCTCGTCGGGCCTGCTCGCTCGCGGCATCTGGGTGCAGGGCGCATCCTCCGGCACGAACGCCTCGTTCGGGCAGAACTACTTGCACATCGGGAAGGTGACCGTCTACGAGCAGGACAACTCGCCCGCCGGACTGATCCACCTCAAGTCGGGTTCCCCGTCGATCCGACGCGGACCGAAGCCGATCGTGCACGGGTCCACCGCCGAGCTTCCCTACCACGGCAACGGCGGAACGCTCACCATGCTGCGCCTCATCGGCTCGCCCCCGTGGCACTCCGTCGGCTCCACCGAGCCGAAGCCGCCGCTGACCGGCGACCGCTGGGACGACACCAGCAACGGCTTCTCGTCCAAGAAGTACAACGGCTCCTCGTGGGTCGCCGCCTAGTGAGGAGCTGACCGTGACCGACATCCCCGTCGTCGTCGCCGACACCGTCGACGAGATACCCGCCACCCTGGCGCCCGGAGACCTCGTCCTGACGATGTCGACGGGGGCGTTCGGTCACATCTCCGGAGGCGAGCCTCCCCTGCGGAAGCTCGCCTCCGTGGACGCCATCCCCGAAGACGCCGCAGTCGGAGACCTGTTCCTCGTCGGGACGCAGGTCTACGAAGTCTCGGGCACCCCGCCCGTCACCGTGACGCCTCCGAACATGGCAGCGCCGACCGTCACCTACACGACGATCACGTTCTCCTGGTTCGGTGCGACCGGCAGCATCGACGGCTACCTCCTGGTCATCGACAACCAGCCGGCGATCGAGGTGGACGGCAGCTCGTACGAGCTCGCGACCGCGCCGGGCAGCACGCACACCGGCTACGTCATCGCGAAGGGCAGTGACGGGACCTTCTCGCAGCCGTCCGCGCCCGTCACCGCATCGACTCTCCGCGATGGCGCTGCGCCGACCATCGTCCCCGGAACGCCTCAGGCGGGCGAGCTGGTCGGGCCGATGGTCGCGTTCCGGTTCGACGTGTCCGACTCCGAGTCCGGAGTCGCGGCCGCATCGATCTACTGGGGCGAGACCCCCATCGAGGCGGCCAGCCCCCTCGGCGGTGACCTGTGGGGCGTCGACATCGACCTCGAGCGGCTCCGCGCGATCGGGCTGCTGTCGTACCGGATCCGCGCCGTCGACTGGACCGGCAACGTGTCCTGGTCGGAACCCATCGAGGTGTCGATCGCGCCCGTCGTCGGCGATGACATCACGCCGCCCGTGGTCGTCATCGTGGAGCCGAACGAGGGCACGGTGGTGCCGGATTTCCTCCGAGTCACTGCCAGCGCCTACGACGCCTCCTCGCCCGTCTCCTCGGTCGAGGTTCGGGACGCTGACAGCAAGCGCCTCATCGTCGCGATGGAGCCGCTCAACCCGGGCGGCGGCTGGTTCGTCGACATCCCGCGCGACACGCTCCTCGCGGCGATCACCGGCGACGACTACACCCTGCAGTTCGTCGTTCGCGCGACCGACTCTCGCGGCAACTGGGCGGACTCGGCGCCGCGCGCGATCTTCATCACCGCGCCGGCAGAGACGTACACGGGCACCATCACGTTGCTCCTGCCGCCGGGTGGGTACGTGGACGCGACGAAGCAGAAGGTCAGCAACGGCCGCTACTCGATCTCCCAGCGCGTCACCTTCCCGAACCAGGACCGCATCGTCACCCGAGCGCCAACCGTGCTGCGGATCGAACGCGGAAGGTGGCTGCTCGGGAACGAAGAGGTCAGCGAAGTGACCCTCGAGATCCCGCCAGGATCCGCAGGGTTCCACACCGAGCTCGACATCCCCGGGGCAACGTCGGAGGAGGGGCTGTACCGGCTGCCGCCCGTCATCCCCGACGACCGGCGAGTCGCGGTCACTGACCTGGTCCGGTCCGGCGAGGTCGGCGCGAAGGACCTCACGTTCCTCCCGTCCGCGCAGGACGCGATCGACGCGCGGGATGCCGCTCGCGCCTACCGCGATCAGGCACGGGATGCGGCCGAGCAGGCGGCGTCCGGCGGGTTCACCGTGAGGCGAGACCTCGACGGCTTCCTCACCATCACGATCGGAGCGACGTCATGACCGAGACCTTCCGAGCGATCCCGCCCGACATGATCGGCGAGCCCAACGGTGTCGCCGGTCTCGACGCCGACGCGCGCATTCCGGCTGCCCAGCTGCCCGCGCCTGCGAGCTCGCCGCTCAGCATGAGCATGCTCGGCCTGGCGGCCGTCCTGCCGAAGAAGTGGAGCGCACTGTGAGCATCTACCGCATCGACCCACTCGCCGGTTCGGACACGAACGTCGGAACGTCGATCTACTTCCCGTTCAAGACCGTCGCACCGGTGAACGCGCTGATCGCCGCAGGGAAGATCGGCCGCGGCGACCTGGTGGTCGCAGCCGGCCGCGGCGACGTCCACATCCCGGGAGGGATCAAGGCTGCGACGCCGGTGGCCCTGCGCGGCACGACCCGGCTGGTCTTCGACCAGTGGGGCGACAGCATGCCTGTCTTCGACCTCTACAAGATCGCGAACGACCCCGCCTCGTGGACACCGCATGCCGCCGGAGTGTGGAAGGCGAACATCACCGCAGGCGCGCCCGGCATCACCGGCAACTCCTCCGAGCCCTCGACCAACGTCGCACACCTCTACGTCGACGGACAGCTCAAGGGCCACCGCAGCGTGTACACGATCGGCGAGCTCGGCAACCAGCGCCTCTGGTCGTACGCCTGCGACGCCACGTACGCCTACGTGCGCGCGGACGGGAACCCGGCCAGCATCACCGACGACCTGCGCATCTCCGTCAACTGCAACGGCATCGAACCCGGCGTGAACACCACCTTCACCAACCTCGAGATCGTCGGCGCCGGCGGCATGGGCGTCTCCGCCATCGAACGCAACGACTGGTCGACCGTCGGGCTCGTCCTCCGACGCATCGGCGGCGCCGAGCACGGACCAGGCACCCGCGCCGGCAACGCGTGGCAGGCCTACATCTCCGGATCGCGCATCGCCGTGCTCAACAACTACGCCGAAGACGTGTTCGACGTCGGCTGGACCGCTCAGGGCAAGTCGTACCCCGGCGGATCGAACGGCTGGCAGGACGTCGAGGTCGCCGGAAACACGATCGTCCGCGCGGCCCAGGGGTTCGAGCACTGGTTCAACACCGAGCAGGGCGGCACCCTCGTCGGCTACCAGCGGGTCAACATCCACGACAACACGGTCTACTTCGCCGGCTACTCGTGGGGCGCCGACTACAAGTCCGCGGACATCCTGTCCTACGACTTCGACCCGGTCCCCGGCGGGCACGACCTCAACATCTTCGACAACACCTTCGTCGGAGCTACCCGCCACGTCTTCGCCCGACGGTTCGGGAACACGAACTACTCGGTGCCCGAGGGCCTCAACCTGTACCGCAACGTGATCGCTCTCGCACCCGGCGGGGAGATCGCCTACGAGCAGCCGCAGAAGCTCGAGCAGGCGGCCGAGTGGGTGCAGGCGCAGGGTGCGGAGGACAGCAGCGTCTGGCTGCCGCTCGCCGCGGACGTGCTCGCCGTTCCGCAGAAGGATCGGCTGGCCGCGATGCAGGCGTTCGTCGCAGCCCGGACCGCGACGGTCGACTCACGGCTGTCGGCGCTCGAGCGGCAGCACGGCTCTACGGCGGGCAAGGTGGCGTCGGTCACGGGTCAAATCGAATCTCTGCGCGCGGACGGGAACCAGTCGGGAAGTCTGCTGGCCGGCCGGCTCTACATGCCGGGCGCGTCGACCCGCACCACGCTGGTGGCAGCGTCCGCTGTGGATCGGTTCCGTGGCCTCGAATGGGTCGCACCTGCGTCCGGGCTCATCGACCAGGTCTCGATCTCGGTGACGACGGCGGGCTCCTCGTCGGCCACGTTCTACGTCATGGTGCTGCGGTACGAGGGCGACAAGCTCGTCCCGCACTTCGCGTCGGCGGCAGTCGACTGCTCGACCACGGGCACGAAGAGCCTAGCGGCGAACTTCCGCGTCCGTGAGGGGCAGCGCTTCTACGTCGGCGGCGTCGTCCCGTCCGGCCCGGCCACGCTGCCGGTCATTCGAGCCGGGACGGCGCTGGGGAGAACGCCGTTCCTCGGCTTCCGCTCCACGGACATCGACACGATGCTCTCCTCGGCGACGTACACGACCGGGATCGAGGTGAACGGCTTCACGCTGCCGTTCAACTCGACCTTCGCGCCCGGCGGCCTCACGGACGTCGCTCCGCTGGTCGTCATGCGAGCTGCCTGACAACACGGCAAAGCCCCCACCCTCCGCTTCGGCGGCCGGGTGGGGGCTTTTCGTCGTTGGTGGCGGGGGACGTACCCGACAGCTATCGTTCAGCACTATGAGCGGGAACCAGACAGCAAGCAAGCGGATCCCGTGGATCGACGCAGCCCGCGGCGGATGCGTCCTCGCCGTCGTCATGTTCCACTTCATCATCGTGATCTTCGAACCGGCCGCCCCTGCCGGACCGGTCACGACCGGGTGGTCTCTCTTCGGCGCGGCACTCGCGGCATTCCGCATGCCGCTCCTCTTCGCCGTGTCGGGCTTCGTCGTCGCCCGCCGGGTCCGAGCGGGGCGGGGCGACCGATCGAATGCCGCACGCGTCGCGAGCTCCTACTACCTCTACGTGGTCTGGCTGGTCGCCTACGGCCTCATCTCGCTCATCCCGCTCGCCGTCAACACCGACAGGATCACGAGCCCGGGTGACTTCCTCGGTCAGCTCCTCATCCCCGATACGCCGCTCTGGTTCATCCTCGCGCTGGCCGTCTACACCGCCGTCCTTTGCTCACTCCCCCGCGCTCGGCCCGCCTACGTTCTCGCCATGCTGGCTGTCCTCTCGATTACCGCGCAGGCAGTCCTCGGCTTCGAGCTGTGGGCCCGCGTGCCCTACTACTTCCTCTTCTTCGCGGCCGGCGTCTACCTCCGGCCACTGATCGAGCAGCAAGCGGGCCGAGCGACGCCGCTCCGGACAGTCGTGTCGGGCGGGGTCTTCACGGTCTTCTTCGTGCTCGAGCAGGTAGTCGAGGTTCCGCTCGCGAACGCCGTGCTCTTCGTCGCGCGGGACGCCGCCGCCCTGAGCGCTGGGCTCTTGGCTGTCGTGCTCCTCTGCCGTGTGGCGCCGGTCCGACGGGTGCTCTCTCGGGTGGGCCGGAGCACGCTGCCGATCTACGTCCTCCACTTCCCGCTCGTGATGGTCGCCGCGTCGTTCATCGACTGGACGACTGTGCTCGAGTCTCCCGCAACCGCGGCGGCCGCGCCGATCGTCGGCCCCGCCGTGATCGCCGTCCTGTGCCTCGTGATCTACCGCCTCGCCCTCCGCACCCCGTTGCGTTTCGCGTTCCGGATGCCGGGCCGGTGGCAGCGCGCCATCTCTCCTACGCCCGCGAAGGCCTGAGCTGGTGTCGGTGGGGCCGTCTAGCCTCACCGACATGTCGCACCACTGGACCCCGATGAGCATGGTCTCCCGCTCAGTCACGCCTCGTGAGTGGCGGATGGCCGACAAGCACGAGCACCTCGGATGGATCCGCCTCGTCCGGGTCGATGGCGTCGACACCTACGTCTCCGTCACCCGCGACGAGTGGGTCATCGGTGGCGGCGACACCCTCCCGGACGCCGCCCGCGTCCTCTTCGACTACTGCGCACAGAAACGCCCCCGGCCCTCCCTCGTGGAGTAGGCCGGGGGCGTTTCGTGGTTCCCTACGCCGCCGAGGGCAGTGCGGTCGGTCCGCCGAGCGCAGCGGCCGTCGACGCGCGCCGCATGTCCTCCGACTCGATATGCACGTAGATGGCCGTCGTGTTCGGATTCGCGTGGCCGAGGAACTCCTGCGTCACCCGCAGGTCTCCCGTGTTCCGGTAGACGGTCGTCCCCGCGCGGTGGCGCATCGCGTGCGGGTTCACGTCCAGCAGCCGCTTCGTGATCAGCCAGACGGTCGACGGGTGCATGTGCCCGCCGACACGACCCGGGAAGTAGTAGCCCCCGTCCTCGGGCGTGATCGCGTCGAGCGCCGAGAGGATCGACGGCGTCGCGTGCATGCGCCGGGTGCGGCCGCCCTTCCCGGTGATGTACAGCCACTCGCCGTCTCGAGCTCGCGTGTGCAGCGAGACGATCTCCGAGCGACGCAGGCCGGCCTCCATGCCGAGGAGGATGATCGCCCGCTCCTCCGGCGAGGCGTGCACTATCGCCATCTCCGCGTCGACGTCGAGCGCGATCGGCCGGCGTGCACGGTCGACGTGCAGCGTCTGCAGGAACACCGTGGGGTTGTCGGTGATGTGTCCGCTGACGTGCGCCCAGCCGTAGTAGCTGCGGAGGCTGACGACGGCGACGTTGTACGTCGACGGCTTCCAGTGCGGGTGGGCGGCGAGGAACCGCTGCAGGTCCTGAGGGGTGCAGGACAGAGGGTTCGGGAAGTGCCGGTGGAGCTCGCGGGCGTACGTCATCCGGACGCGGATGGTGCCTTCGCTGCGCCGGGTCTGGATGAGGTGATTGCGGTACGGGTTGAGCATTTCGGGTCTCCTGTGCAGTTCGTCAGGGGCTGGGGCTTGCCGTTGGGAGAACCGAAGCTACCCCCGCACAGGGGGCAACGACTCACCCCCAGCTCTGGGCATTACGGCGACATGTGTTGAATAGACAGAAAGCCCGGCTCTGCCTACCTCGCAGACGTCTCCACGCCGCACGCGTCGAGCGCCGGCCAGATGTCCGCCTCGCCGATCCGCTCATCCTCGAAGGCGTCCCACCCGTACTCGTCCGCGAGGCGCTGGACCGCCGCCGTCAGCGGGCTGTGGACGTAGAAGCCGCAGTAATCGAGCACACCGGCGACGTAGGCCTCGGCCGCACGCAGACGCTCGGTCTCGAGGCGCGCGATCGTCGCGGTGAGCGATTGAGTCGCGTTCACGCTGCGACCGCCTGACGCTCGGCACCGAACTCGACCCGCGTCAACACGCCGCTATCGCGCAATGAACGGATTTCGCGACCGGATCGTTACTTCCGGCAGCAGCAACCGCTCTCAGCGACGCGATCCGCACTTCACGCCAGGATACGGCGCCTTCTGCGCTCGGCCGCGACGAGGTCGACTGAGAAGATCACCAGCGCGGTCCACACCAGCGCGAAGCCGAGCCAGCGCTCGGGCGGCATCGCCTCGTGGAGCACGAACGCGCCCACCAGGAACTGCAGGAACGGCGTCAGGTACTGGATGAAGCCGACGATCGAGAGCGGCAGCCGACGGGCGGCTCCCGCGAACAGCAGCAGCGGGACGGCGGTGACGATACCGGCCGACGCCAGGATCAGGGCGTGCCCCGTGCCCTCCGTCCCGAAGGTCAGACCGACCAGCGAGCCCACCACGGCGAGCTGCACGATCGCGAGCGGAGTGAGCCAGAGCGTCTCCAGCGTCAGTCCCGACACCGCGTCGATCCGGCCGCCCACCCGGCTCTTCACGAGTCCGTAGAACCCGAAGGAGAAGGCCAGCGCGAGCGAGACCCACGGGAACGAGCCGTAGCCGACGGCGATGACGAGCACTGCGACCGCGCTGATCGCCATCGCGATCCACTGGGCCGGTCGGAGCCGCTCCCGCAGCACGAGCACGCCCAGCAGCACCGTGACGAGCGGGTTCATGAAGTAGCCCAGCGCAGCCTCGATGACGTGCCCGGTGGTCGTCGCGATGACGTAGACCTGCCAGTTCACGTAGATCAGGGCGCCGGCGAGAGCCATCGCCCCCAGCAGCCGCGGCTCGCGGAAGAGGCCGAGGAAGCCCGCCCAGCTGCGCGTCACGGTGAGCAGGATCAGGCAGAAGACGAGCGAGAACATCACCCGGAACGCGACGATCTCGAACGGCGAGGCCGGTGCCATCGCGATGAAGTAGAGCGGCATCGCGCCCCACAGGAGGTAGGCGCCGAAGCCGAACCACAATCCGGTCGAGGACATCGCACCGCCGCGCGCCCGCGACTCGGCGAGGGCCTCGACGCCCTCGCCCTCGGCGGCCGCGGTACCGGTCAGGTCGGGCTCGGAAGGGGTGCGGGAGGCGGACACCCGTCCGATGCTACGCACGCGGGCACCCGCTGATCGGCTCGGAACGGTCATCGGAGGGCCGGATCAGGCCACCCGTCGCCAGGAGGACCGGCCCGGGACGACGAAGGGCCCGGCGACCTGGGTCGCCGGGCCCTTCTCGGGACGCGTCCTAGCGGACGACGACCGCGAGGACGTCGCGAGCGGAGAGGACCAGCAGGTCCTCGCCCGAGAACTTGACCTCGGTTCCGCCGTACTTGGAGTAGATGACCTTGTCACCCACGGCCACGTCGAGGGGGACGCGGTTGCCGTTGTCGTCGATGCGGCCGGGGCCCACGGCGACGACTTCACCCTCCTGCGGCTTCTCCTTGGCGGTGTCGGGGATGACGAGACCGGAAGCGGTCACCTGCTCCGCCTCGACCTGCTTGATGACGATGCGATCTTCGAGCGGCTTGATGGACACCGACACGGTTGACCTCTTTCTTGACGACGATGTGGCGGAGCGCGGTTCTGGCACACACGCTCCGAGAGTGCTAGATCCACTGTAGAGGCTGTGCTGGCACTCGTGCAATCAGAGTGCCAAGCGGAGCGTCGCGGAACGACGTCGGAGCGGCGCGGACGCCGTGGCCTACCATGGCCGGATGCATCGCGACGAGCTGGTCGAGCTCCTCTCCCCGGAGGGGCTCCGGCTCCTCGACTCCCTCGACGGATACCGCTCGGACGACCTCGTGCGGGCCGTCGCCCGGCTCCGGTCCGCAGGTCACTCCCCCGCGCTGGTCGCCGCCGTGCTCACCCAGTCGCGACTGCGCGAGAAGGCGCAGGGCAAGTTCGGCGAGTTCGCCCGCTCGATGCTCTTCACCGACGCCGGCCTCGAGCAGGCCACGCGGCTCCGTGTCGCCGCACTGCACGCGGGCCGCTTCGCGGCAGCGGGCACCAGGAGGGTCGCGGACCTGGGCAGCGGGATCGGCGGCGACGCACTCGCTCTCGCCGCGATCGACCTCGAGGTGACCGCCGTCGACGCCGACGAGATCACCGCGACGCTCGCGAGCTTCAACCTCGCCCCGTTCCCCTCCGCTCGCGCCGTGCACGGCGATGCGGAGTCGTTCGACCTCGACGGCTACGACGCCGTCTACCTGGATCCGGCTCGGCGCACCGCCGGTCACCGCGAGACGCGGCGCCTGGACGATCCCGACGACTACTCCCCGTCGCTCGACTTCGCCTTCGGCCTGGCCGCGCGCCTGCCCGTGGGCGTCAAGGTCGGGCCGGGCTTCGACCGCGAGCGGATCCCGGCCGACGCCGAGGCGCAGTGGGTGTCCGTCGAGGGCGACCTGGTCGAGACCGGACTCTGGTTCGGGTCGCTCGCCCGGCCCGGTGTCCGCCGCTCCGCTCTGCTGCTCGGTGCGCACGGCGCCGCCGAGCTGACCGCCGACTCGGACGCCGACGACGAGGAGGTCGGCGAGCTCGGCGCCTACGTGCACGAGCCGGACGGGTCCGCCATCCGGGCGCGATTGCTCGGCGAGCTGGCGCGCTCGAGCGGTTCGCGGATGCTCTCGCCCGGCATCGCCTACCTCACGGGAGACGAGCCGTCCGCCTCGCCGTTCCTGCGCAGCTTCCGCGTCCTCGCCGAACTCCCCCTCGACGAGCGGACGCTCGCGAAGGAGCTGCGCGGACGCGGCATCGGCGTGCTCGAGATCAAGAAGCGCGGGGTAGACGTCGACCCCGCGCGGTTCCGCAAGAAGCTGGGACTGTCCGGCCGGGGCAGCGCCGTGCTGATCCTGACGCGGGTGCAGGGGCGCCACCGCGCCCTGCTGGCCGAGCGGGTGGCGCAGGCGGGCGTTTAGTAGTTGGCCGACTGGATCGCCACCACGAAGATGACAACGGTGATCGCCAGGTAGATCAGCGAGATCACGATCCCCGCGAAGCCCGTGATGATCGCGGTCAGGGCGAACCCGCGCGCTCCGGGCTCGCGACGACGCCCGAGGAACCCGAGGACGACGGCCGGAGCGGACAGCAGGAATCCGAAGCCCCACGCGAAGATCGTGATCACGAGGCCGGCGATGCCGAGGATCATGCCCGTCAGGCTGAGGGTCCTGGGCGGGGCCGGGGCCGGCGGTGCGGAGGCGTACGCCGGCGCGGTGCCCGGAGGCGTCGGCGTCCCGTAGGACGGGGCGTCCGTGCGCGGAGCCCCGTATCCGGGCGCGGGCGCCGAGGCCGGAGCTTGGTACCCGGACGCGGGCGTCGCGGGCGGAGCAGGCGGAGCCGGCGGCACGGGCGGAGCCGGAGGCGCGGGCGGGACGGGGGCGGGACCCGGACGCTCCTCGGAGCCGGGCGCGGTGCTGTCGCTCATGCGGCAGAGTCTAGCCAGCGGCCGGTCTCAGCTCGGGAGGTACCCGTCGGTCCGCAGGTCCCCCACGAAGGCGGTGTACGCCAGGAAGCCCAGGACCGCCAGGACGACGACGAGGTAGCCGAGCACGAAGCCGGCGATCGCGAAGCCTCCGCCGCGGCGGCCGGACCGGCGGGCCCGGAACAGCCCCACGTGACCGAGGACGATCGCGGCCGGCGCGAGCCCGAGGATCCCGCAGAGGAGGGCGGCGACCGCGAGACCCTCGAGAGGCGGGCGGAGCGCCGGAGCGTTGGGCGAGTACTCGTCCGGGTGCGCGGGACCCGTCGGCGGCGGGTAGGCCGCCGACGGGTCGACCGCGTCGGGAGCGGGAGGCGGGGGCACCGGCGTCCCGGCGGACCGATCGATCGCCGATTCGTCGTTCACGCGCTCTCCCCTCGCACAGCTGGCTCCAGCCTACGGTCCCCGGCGGGACCGGTCGGCTCAGTACCCCGTGGAGGGGACGGTGGCCAGGGCGGCGAAGAACAGGACGCCGACGATCGTGTAGACGATGATCGCGACGAACCCGATGACGATCGCGGCGATCGCGAGGCCGCGGCCCTTCTCCCCCGTACGCTTGATCTGCGACAGGGCGATGAAGCCCAGCACGATGCCCACGACGGAGACGAAGAACGAGGCGATGAAGCCGATGATCGCCAGGATGTTGTAGCGGTCGGTGGTGGGCGTGTACGGAGTCGTCATGGGATCCCCCTTGATCGGAACAGGAGACGCCAGCGTGGCAGTCGGCGCTGCACACTGTCAAAAGGCTGAGCGACGCTTGTGTCGCCCCGAGACGTCGGCTAGCGGACCTGGATCTCGGTCACCGGGAGCGTGGAGTCCGCGCTGAAGTCGAGGCTCGACGGCGGGTGCCCCGCCTCGATGAGCTGAGCGGCGAGCGCCGCGATCATCGCGCCGTTGTCGGTGCAGAGCGAGAGCGCCGGGATCCGCAGCGCGATCCCCGCGGCCGCGCACCGCTCCTCCGCGAGCGCCCGCACCCGTGCATTGGCGACCACTCCGCCGCCCAGCAGCAGTCTCGGCACCCCGCGGTCGCGGCACGCCGCCACCGCCTTCGTGAGCAGCACGTCGGCCACGGCCTCGCGGAAGCTCGCGGCCACGTCCGCGACCGGTACCTCCTCGCCGGCGTCCTGGCGCTTCTCCACCCACCGCGCCACGGCGGTCTTCAGCCCCGAGAACGAGAAGTCGTAGCGGTGACGCTCGAGGTCCTTCGGCAGGCTCAATCCGCGCGGGAACCGGATCGCGCGGGGATCGCCGTCGGCCGCCACCCTGTCGATCTGCGGACCGCCGGGATAGGGCAGCCCGAGGACGCGCGCGACCTTGTCGAAGGCCTCCCCGGCCGCGTCGTCGATGGTCTCGCCGAGCAGCTCGACGTCCGAGACCAGGTCGCGCACGTGCAGGAGCGACGTGTGCCCGCCCGAGACGAGCAGCGCGATCGTGGGCACCTCGACCGGGCTCCCCTCGCTCCCGTCGGCCCGGAGCACGTCGGCGCCGACGTGGCCGACGAGGTGGTTCACCGCGTAGAGGGGCTTCCCGAGCGAGACGGCGAGGGCCTTGGCCGCGCCGACGCCGACCATCAGGGCGCCCGAGAGGCCGGGACCGCTCGTGACGGCGATCGCGTCGAGCTCCTCGAGCGCGACTCCGGCGTCGGCGAGCGCTGCGCGCAGCGCCGGCTCGAGCGCCTCGAGGTGCGCGCGGGCCGCGACCTCCGGCACCACGCCTCCGTAGCGCGCGTGCTCGTCCATCGACGAGGCGATGGTGTTGGCGAGGAGCGTCGTGCCGCGGACGACGCCGATGCCGGTCTCGTCGCAGCTGGTCTCGATCCCGAGGACGAGCGGTCCGTCGCTCATGCGGTCTCCTCCGACGCCTGCGGAAGTGGCGCGCGCATGACGATCGCGTCCACCCCGTCGGGCTGGTAGTAGGCGGGACGGACTCCGATCTCCTCGAAGCCCTCCGAACGGTAGAGGGTCTGCGCGCCGGGGTTGTCGGCGCGCACTTCGAGGAACACCTCGCGGGCCCCGCGCCGGGCGGCCTCCTCGAGCAGTTCCCGCAGGAGGCGCCGGCCGGTGCCGCGACGGCGCGCGGAGGCGAGCACGGCGATCGTCTGCACGTCGGCCTCGTGCGCGCCGCGAGGGCAGAGCAGCCCCGCGTAGCCGAGCACGACGCCGTCCTCCTCCGCCACGAGGTAGCGGGTGTGCACGCTCCGGATCTCCTCCGCCATCATCCGGCTCGACCAGGCGTCGCTCGTGAACTCCGACTCCTCGATCGCCATGATCGCGTCGAGATCGGCGGGGGTCGCCTCTCGGAGGACGCTCACGCGGTCACCCGCTTGGGGCCGGCCGAGAGCGTCACGTCGGGCGAACGGAGGTAGAGCGGCTCGTCGGCGGGCAGGGAGCGGCCGGCGGCGCGGGCGAGTGCGGCGACGACTCCCAGCGCTGCTGCCGAGACGGTGGACGCCTCCAGCCGCGGAAGCTCGGGGAAAGGCAGGGCGTCGGGCTTGTCGAGGCCGGGGCCGCTCCGACGGACGGGCAGACCCTGTCCGTCGAGACCGTCGTAGGCGCTCCAGTAGAGCTCGCGACGACGCGCGTCGGTGACCACCAGGAACCCGGCGTCGCGGCCGTCGAGCAGCGCGGCCAGTGCGACGGCGTCGTGGGACACGACGGGGAGCGTCGGGATCCCGCGGCCGAAGGCGAAGGCGCGGGCCGCGGCGATGCCGACGCGGAGCCCGGTGAAGGGCCCCGGACCCATCCCCACGGCGACGGCGTCGATCCCGGCGGGAGCGACCCCCGCCTCCTCCAGCGCTTCGGCGATCAGGCGGCCGACGACCTCGGCGTGCCGCATGGTGTCGGTCTCGACGCGGTCCGAGCGGACTCCGCCCGCGTCGTCGACGACGGCGACGGAGGTTCCGGAGGAGGTGTCGATCGCGAGCAGCACCCTGACAGGCTACCCGCGCGCGGCGGGCCGGCTCAGGCCCAACGGGTGCCGCGGAAGCGGACCGTCCGCGGCTCGATCGGCTCCTCGCCCTCCGCCGCGTCGGATCCGGCGGTCGGCCGCTCGATCACGATGTCGAGCCAGGAGTCGGCGACTCCGTCCAGGAGCCCCGCGCCCCACTCCACCACCACGACCGAGTGCTCGAGGTCGAGATCGAGGTCGTCCAGCTCGACCGCCGAGCCGACCCGGTAGGCGTCGACGTGCACGAGCGGGGGGCCGTCGTGCAGCGGAGGATGGGTGCGCGCGATCACGAAGGTCGGGCTGGTCACGGGGCCGCGCACGTCGAGCCCCTCTCCCAGCCCCCGGGTGAACGTCGTCTTGCCCGCTCCGAGAGGGCCGGTGAGGACGAGCAGGTCCCCGGCCCGCAGAGTGCGGCCGAGCTCGCGACCGAGCTCCTCCATCGCCTCGGTGTCCGGGACCTCCACCGTCAGATCGGCGAAGCGGGCGCGCTCAGCCACGATCGCCGCCCAACACCCGGCGCTGCACTCGCGGTCCGATCCGCGTCACGAGCTCGTAGTTGATCGTGCCGCACCAGCGCGCCCACTCGTCGACCGAGGGGACGCCCGTCGTCGGGTCGCCCCAGAGGGTCACGGCGTCGCCGACCTCGATCGGGGCGTCGCCCACCTCGACGACGAACTGGTCCATCGCGACCCGGCCCGCAATGCGATGCCGCCTCCCCCGGATCGTCACCTCGGCGACTCCGGAGGCGCTGCGCGGGATGCCATCGGCGTAGCCGAACGGGACGAGCGCGAGGCCGGTCTCCCCCTCGGCCCGGTAGGTGTAGTCGTAGCTGACACCCGTGCCCCGATCGACGCGGCGCACCCCCGCGACGCGTCCGTGCAGCGTCATCGCGGGGACGAGGCCGAGCTCGAGCGACGTCTCGTCGTCGAACGGCGAGAGTCCGTAGACGCCGATGCCGGCGCGCACCATGTCGCGGCGCGCCTCCGGGATCCTCAGCGCACCGGCGGTGGCCGCCAGATGCACGATCGGGGCGGGGACGCCGCTCGCCCGCAGGAGCTCCTCCCCCCGGGACAGGAGCGCGACCTGCGCGAGGTCCTCGGTGCGCGAGGTGTTCGAGAGGTGCGAGAGCACGCCCGTCAGGTGCACGGTGCCGCGCTCCACGTGGCGCACGAGCGCCTCGACGAGCAGCGGCCACTCCTGCTCGGGAGCGCCGTTGCGGCTGAGCCCCGTGTCGAGCTTGAGCTGCACGGCCGCCCGGCCGCCGCGGTCCTCGGCGGCCTGGGCCACGGCCTCCAGCTGGGTGAGCGACGAGACCGCCACGTCGATCCCATGCTCGATGGCCGCGTCGAAGTCCTCGCCGGGGTCGTGCAGCCAGCAGAGCAGCGGAGCGAGGACGCCGGCCTCGCGCAGCGCCACGGCCTCCTGGAGGTCGGCGGTGCCGAGAGCGTCGGCTCCGCCCGCGAGCGCGGCCTGGGCCGCTGTCACGGCGCCGTGGCCGTAGCCGTTCGCCTTGACGACGGCCATGAGGCGCCGGGCGCCGGTCAGCTCGCGGAGCCGGGAGACGTTCCTCCGGATCGCGTCGGCATCGATCAGCGCTTCGCGGAAGAACAGCGGAGCGGTCACGACTCGGCCACCACGAACGCCGTCGCGATGCCCGCGTCGTGGCTCATCGACAGGTGCACCCGCGTGATGCCGCGGGCATCGGCGGCGGTCCGGGCCGCTCCGTGCAGGGCGAAGGAGGGGTTCCCGTGCTCGTCGCGCTCCACGACCATGTCGTGCCAGCGCGCACCCGCCGAGTCGCCGAGGGCCTTGATGAACGCCTCCTTCGCCGCGAACCGCCCGGCGAGGGAGGCGATCGGCAGGTCGCGTTCGCTGGGGGCGAACAGACGGTCGCGCAACCGCGGGGTGCGGTCGATCGCCCGGCCGAACCGGGCGAGGTCCACGACGTCCACGCCGATCCCCACGATCACGGCAGGGTCACTCGACCGTGACCGACTTGGCGAGATTGCGCGGCTGGTCGACGTCCAGGCCCTTCGCGGTCGCGAGCTCCATCGCGAACATCTGCAGCGGAGTGACGGCGAGCAGCGGCTCGAACAGCGGGTCGGCGAGCGGGATCGGCACTACCTCGTCGGCGATCTGGATCGCCGCGGTGTCGCCCTGCTCGGCGATCGCGATGACGCGGGCGCCGCGCGCCTTGATCTCCTGGATGTTCGAGATCACCTTGCGCTGCAGCTCGTACGACTCGCTCGGGCTCGGCACGATCACGAAGACGACTTGGCCCGGCTCGATGAGCGCGATCGGCCCGTGCTTGAGCTCCCCGGCCGCGAAGCCCTCGGCGTGGATGTAGGCCAGCTCCTTGAGCTTGAGCGCACCCTCGAGCGCGACCGGGTAGCCGACGTGGCGGCCCAGGAACAGCACCGCGCGGGTGTCGGCCATCCAGCCGGCGAGCTGGACGATGGCGTCCGAGGCGTCGAGCACCTTCGAGAGCTTCTCGGGGATCGCCGCCAGCTCGGCGGCCTGCGACGCGACGACCTCGGCGGAGGAGGCTCCGCGCAGCGTCGCGAGGTGCAGACCGAAGAGGTAGAGGGCCGCGATCTGCGCGACGAAGGCCTTGGTCGACGCGACCGCCACCTCCGGGCCGGCGTGCGTGTAGAGGACCGCGTCGGACTCGCGTGGGATCGTCGCGCCCTGGGTGTTGCAGACCGAGAGCGTCTTCGCGCCCTTCTCGCGCGCGTACTTGACCGCCATGAGCGTGTCCATGGTCTCGCCCGACTGGCTGATCGAGACGACGAGCGTGCGGGGCGTGAGCACCGGGTCGCGGTAGCGGAACTCGTGGCTGAGCTCGACCTCGACGGGGACGCGGGCCCACTTCTCGATCGCGTACTTGGCGACCATGCCGGAGTAGGCGGCGGTGCCGCAGCCGATGATCGTGATCCGGTCGATCTCCGTCAGGACGGGGTCCAGGCCCTCGAGCTCGGGGAGGGTGATCGTGCCGTCGGCGATCCGGCCGCGCAGGGTGTTCGCGACGGCCTCGGGACCCTCGGTGATCTCCTTCGCCATGAAGCTCGACCAGCCGCCCTTCTCGGAGGCGGAGGCGTCCCAGGCGATCTCGAACGGCTCGGTCTCGACCGGCTGCCCGAAGAAGTCGGTGACCGTGACGAGGTCCGGGGTGATCGTGACGATCTGGTCCTGCCCGATCGCGACGGCGCGGCGGGTGAACTCGACGAACGCCGCGACGTCGGAGCCGAGGAAGTTCTCGCCGTCGCCCAGGCCGATCACCAGCGGGGAGTTGCGCCGCGCGCCGACGACGACGCCCGGCTGGTCCTGGTGCAGGGCGAGCAGCGTGAAGGCGCCCTCGAGCCGCGCGACGATCGCCTGGAACGCGAGCACGAGGTCCCCGGTCCGGCGGTACTCGCGGGCGATGAGGTGAGCGGCGACCTCGGTGTCGGTCTCGCTCTCGAAGACGACGCCCTCGGCGGCGAGCTCCTCCTTCAGCGGCTGGAAGTTCTCGATGATGCCGTTGTGGATGACGGCCAGCTTGCCGTCGTCGGCGAGGTGCGGGTGGGCGTTGCGGTCGGTCGGCCCACCGTGGGTCGCCCACCGGGTGTGACCGATGCCGGTCGTGCCCTGCGCCAGCGGGTGCGCTTCGAGGTCGTCGACCAGGACGCTGAGCTTGCCCGAGCGCTTGCGGCTGTCGATCACGCCATCGGCGTCGATCACGGCCACGCCCGCGGAGTCGTACCCGCGGTACTCCAGTCGCTTCAGGCCCCCGAGCAGCACGGCCAGGCTGTCACGCGCGCCGACGTATCCCACGATTCCACACATGCGCTCGATCCTAACGGCGCAGGAGGGGCGGATCGCGGCGGCCGGGCCGCAGGGTCGCCGGCCGCTAGGATCGGTGATTGTGCCGTCGTCAGCTCGCGAACCCGGGCGAGAGGCGCAGCCCTCCCCGTTCGTCGAGATCGTCCGCTCCGACTGGGCCGAGCTCGCCCGGTCGACGGAGCTCCCGCTGACCGAGACCGAGGTCGTGCAGCTGCGCGGACTCGGCGACCGGCTGAGCCTCACCGAGGTCGCCGAGGTGTACCTCCCCCTCTCGCGGCTCCTCGCCCTCTACGCGGCCGGTGCCCGCCACCTGCACCGGGCGACCAGCACCTTCCTCGGCGAGCGCGCCCAGCCCACGCCCTTCGTCATCGGAGTCGCCGGCTCCGTCGCCGTCGGCAAGTCCACGATCGCGAGACTGCTGCGCGAGCTCCTCGCCCGCTGGGAGGACACTCCCCGGGTCGAGCTGGTGACCACCGACGGGTTCCTCCTGCCCAACAGCGAGCTCGAGCGGCGCGGGCTGATGAGCCGCAAGGGGTTCCCGGAGTCGTACGACCGCCGCGCGCTGCTCCGCTTCGTCTCGGAGGTGAAGGGCGGGGCGGCAGAGGTGCGCGCGCCCTTCTACTCGCACCTCTCGTACGACATCGTCCCCGACGCCGAGATCGTGGTGCGCCGACCCGACGTGCTGATCGTCGAGGGCCTGAACGTGCTGCAGCCTCCGGTCCCGGGCCACGGCCTCGCGGTCAGCGACCTGTTCGACTTCACCGTCTACGTCGACGCGCGCACCGGCGACATCGCCCGCTGGTACGAGGAGCGCTTCCTCGCTCTGCAGCAGGGCGCGTTCGCGAACCCGAACTCGTACTTCCACCGCTACGCGTCGCTCACGCCCGACGAGGCCCGCGAGCGGGCACGGAGCATCTGGACCGCGATCAACGAGCCGAACCTCGTGCAGAACGTGCGTCCGACCCGCAGCCGCGCGAGCCTGGTGCTGCGCAAGCAGTCCGACCACGCCGTGTCGTCGGTGCTGCTCCGCAAGATCTGACGCAGGGTGGACACGGTCTTCCTGGAGTCCGTAGGTCTCGATACACCCCTCCGGGGCTACTCGACCAGCAGACGATGGCGGATCTCCTCCGAGGAGGTCTTCCGCTGCTTGCTGATCGAGTAGCACGCGCAGCGGGCGTCTCGAGATCCACCAGCGCCGGAGCGCCGACCGCTACGTGCGCAGCTGCTCCAGCACGACGTCGGCCAGGGACTGCGCGAGACGATCCGCCGTCTCCTGCGTCTTCGCCTCGACCATCACGCGCACCATCGGCTCGGTGCCCGAGGGGCGGAGCAGGACGCGGCCGTCGGTGCCGAGCTCGGCCGACGCGTCGGCGACGGCCGCCGCGATGACCTCGTCGGCGTGCACGCCCTCGCGGTCGACACCGCGGACGTTGACGAGGGTCTGCGGGAACACGCTCATGACCGCGGCCAGATCGGCGATGCTCCTGCCGGTCCGGGCCATCTCGGCGGCGAGCTGGAGCGCGGTGAGCACGCCGTCGCCGGTGGTGGCGAAGCGGCTCATGATGACGTGGCCGGACTGCTCGCCGCCGAGCGAGTAGCCGCCGTCGTTCATCGCCTCGAGGACGTAGCGGTCGCCGACGGCGGTCTCGATGACGCGGATGCCCGCGTCGGCCATCGCGAGCTTCAGACCGAGGTTGCTCATCACGGTCGCGACGAGCACGTTGTCGCGCAGCACGCCGCGGCGGGCCATCGATGTAGCGAGGATCGCCATGATCTGATCGCCGTCGATCGTCCGGCCGGTGGCGTCCACCGCGAGGCAGCGGTCCGCGTCGCCGTCGTGGGCGATGCCGAGATCCGCTCCGGCCGCGACGACCGCCTCGGCGACGTGCTCGAGGTGGGTCGAGCCGACGCCGTCGTTGATGTTGAGGCCGTCGGGGTCGTTGCCGATGACGGTGACCGTGGCGCCCGCGTCCGTGAAGACCTCGGGCGAGATGCCGGCGGCCGCGCCGTGGGCGCAGTCGATGACCACGTGGAGCCCGTCGAGGCGGGTGCTGCCGAGCGAGCCGAGGAGGTGGACCACGTAGCGGTCCTCCGCGTCGGAGAAGCGGCGGATGCGGCCGACGTCGGCACCGGTCGGGGTCAGCGGGGGAACGCCGAGAGCCGCCTCGATGCGGTTCTCGAGCTCGTCGGGGAGCTTGCGCCCGCCCGCGGCGAAGAACTTGATGCCGTTGTCGGCGGCGGGGTTGTGCGAGGCCGAGATCATCACGCCGAAGTCCGCCTGCTCGTCCGCGATCAGGTACGCGGTGGCAGGGGTCGGGATGACGCCGGCGTCGAGGACGTCGACTCCCGCACTGGCGAGTCCGGCGGCGACAGCGGCGCCGATGAACTGACCGGAGATTCTGGGGTCGCGGGCGAGTACCGCGAGGGGGCGTCGACCCTCCGCACGGGCGGCCGCACCGAGTACACGGGCGGCCGCCTGGGCGAGGCCGAGAGCCAGGTCGGCCGTGACCTCGCGATTAGCGAGGCCACGGACGCCGTCGGTTCCGAACAGGCGCGTCATAGTGCGCAGTCCACTTCTCGAGCTACTGATCGAGCGGCCCGTCGGGCCGCACCGACTAGCGCTTCGAGAACTGCGACGCCTTGCGGGCCTTCTTGAGACCGGCCTTCTTGCGCTCGATGACGCGAGCGTCGCGGGTCAGGAAGCCCGCCTTCTTGAGGATCGCGCGGTTGTTCTCGCGGTCGATCTCGTTGAGCGCACGCGCGATGGCGAGGCGCAGCGCGCCGGCCTGGCCGGAGGGGCCGCCGCCGGTGATCTTCGCGACCACGTCGTACGAGCCGACGAGGTCGAGCACCTTGAAGGGGTCGGTGATCAGCTGCTGGTGCAGCTTGTTGGGGAAGTACTCCGCGAACTCGCGGGCGTTCACGGTCAGGCTGCCGGAGCCCGGGACCAGGCGCACGCGGGCGATGGCCTGCTTGCGTCGGCCCACGGCTGCGCCGGAGACGTTGAGGACGGCGCGGGGCGTCGAGGACGCCTCGGTGGCCGCGCTTTCGGTGGAGTAGCTCTCGGGAGCCACGTCGATCTGGTCTGCGATCTTCGCCACGGTGTAGGTGATCCTTTGTCTTCGAAGTCTGAGGTGTCGGGGAGGGCCGGAGCCTACTGGGCGACCTGGGTGAAGGCGTACGCCTTGGGCTGCTGCGCCGCGTGGGGGTGCTCGGTGCCCGTGTAGACCTTCAGCTTGCGCAGCTGCGCACGACCGAGGGAGTTCTTGGGGAGCATTCCGCGGATGGCCTTCTCGACGGCGCGGATCGGGTTCTTCTCGAGGAGCTCGGCGTACGTGGTGGCCGAGAGGCCGCCCGGGTAGCCGGAGTGGCGGTACGCCTTCTTCTGGAGGAGCTTCTGACCGGTGAGGGCGACCTTCTCGGCGTTGACGATGATGACGAAGTCGCCCATGTCCATGTGCGGCGCGAAGGTGGCCTTGTGCTTGCCGCGCAGGAGCGCCGCGGCGTGGGTGGCGAGACGGCCGAGCACGACGTCGGACGCGTCGATGACGATCCAGTCGTGCTGGACGTCAGCCGGCTTCGGAGAAAAAGTGCGAGTCACGTGAGTGCTGCTTTCTGGTCGGAGTGAGGTGTTCGTGAATCCCGCTCCGTGGCCGTTCGCCCCGCGAGGGGGCGAACCGATCCGGTGGAGGGCTCAACTTCGGGCGCTCGGCACACGGCCGAAAACACCAAGGGTCGACATTACAGCAAGGACGCCGTCAGCGGTAGCGCGGAGGTCGCAGCCACTCATCGCAGCCACGCGTCGGAGTCACTCCTCGGCGTCGAGCGCCGCGATCACGTCCTCCGCCAGTGACTCGAGCGCCGCCTGATCCCCCACCGAGGATCGGAGCGACAGCAGCCGGTCCCCGGACAGCACCGTGAGCGTCGACGCCGGATCGAGCGCGGCGTCCGCCGGCCGGAAGAACGCGGCCTCTCCGAGATCGCTGGCGAGCGCACCGGGCGTCGCGGCCTGCCGCGTCGACACCTCGGCGAGCGTCGCCCCCGTCGCGGTCTGCAGCAGCAGGGCCGAGGGGTTCCCCGCCATGGTCCAGGCGCAGCCGACGGGCTGCTCTCCGGGTGTCGCGAATCCGCTCGGCAGCTCGAGCACGGACTCGATCGTCTCGACGGGCAGGACCGCCTCGCAGTCGAGGGTCTCGATCGTCGGGGACGGCACGACGGGTTCGTCGGTCTGCTGCGGCGCGACGGGCGCGACGGAGGCGCCAGGCTCCTGCGTCGCGATCGTCGGCTGCGACGACTCCGGGATGTCGACCGCACCTCCGGAGCAGCCCGCGAGAGCGAGCACCAGTGCGGCAGCGGGCAGCGCGAGACGCGGGGAGCGGATCATGACGGGTCCTCCGGCACGGGCTCGACGACCGGCAGGGTCCGGCGCATGCGCGTCAGGACGGCGCGCTCGGCGAGCGAGGAGTCCTCAGGATAGTCGACCTCGCGCAGGACGAGCCCCCGCGCCGGCATCACGGCGAAGGCGTTCGTGCGGGCGACGGCGTCGCGCAGCGGCTCGACGTCGCGCTCGGCGAGGCGTCCGTTCCCCACCGCGACGCACGCGCCCACGAGCGCGCGCACCATGCTGTGGCAGAACGCGTCGGCCCTCAGGTGCGCGTGCAGCACCCCGTCGCGATCGCGCTCCCAGTCGAAGTCGAGCAGCGTGCGGATCGTCGTGGCGCCGACCCGCGCTCGGCAGAACGACGCGTAGTCGTGCAGCCCCAGGAGGGACTGCGCCGCACGGTTCATCGCGGCCTCGTCCACCGACTCCGTGATCCAGGTCGTGTACGCGCGCTCGAGCGGGTGGCGGAGGGAGGAGGCGTCGGCCAGGCGGTACTCGTAGCGCCGCCAGCGCGCCGAGAAGCGCGCGTCGAAGCCGTCGGGCGCTCGCGAGACGCGGTGCACGCTGAGGTCGGAGTACTGACCCAGGATCCCCCGGAGCCGCCGTTCCAGCACCGCCTCCTGCGGCAGGACGCCCTCCCCCGCGCGCCGCCCGCCGCTCAAGCGGGTCCACTGCTCCTCGGTGAGGTCCGCGTGCGCGACCTGGGCGCTCGCGTGCACCCCGACGTCCGTCCGACCCGCGACGGTGACGGTGGTGCGCTCGGGAGTCCGGAGCACCTTCGACAGCGCGTCCTCGAGCACCCCCTGCACCGTGCGGAGTCCGGGCTGGAGGGCCCAGCCCGAGAAGTGGGAGCCGTCGTAGGCCAGGTCGAGGCGGACGCGGTGAAGCACCCGACGAGTCTAGGTGCCGTGCCCCGATGGGGTCGGACGACCCTCAGACCACCAGGCGGACGTCCACCGAGGCGAACACGGTCTGGGCCCACTGCACCGAGACGGCGGAGTCGCCGACGTAGGAGACGATGCGCAGCTCGTACCCGCCGGCGAGGACAGCGAGCTCGGACGGCTCGGTCCCGCCCTCCGGCGCAGTGCGTTGGTACGCCGCCTCCCCCAGAGGTACGGACACGGCTCCGACCGCCTCCCCCGCTCCGCGGAACGTCTCGAGGAGCCGGGCCGGCGTGAGCGTGACGACGACCGCCTCGGGGTTGCCCGCGATGGCGTAGGAGCAGCTCGAGCCGTCGTCCGCGAGGGCCGCTGCGCCGCTCGGCAGGCCGAGGTCCTGCTCGATCCTCGACCCGGGCAGCACGACCGCGCAGTCCAGAGCAGGGCCGGCGGACGACGGCGTCGAGTCCCGGGTGGCGATCGGAGTCGGAGTGAGCGTCGCTCCCGCTCCCGCCGTCGCGGGGACGTCGACGACCGGCTGCGAGGAGCATCCGGCGAGTCCGAGGACGCAGGCCAGGGCGACCGGTGGCCAGAGGCGCGAGCGCACGGATCTCCTTCCGGACCTCCACCGGAGCGGCGGCGGCCGCGCCCTGTGGCGCGGTAGCGCCGAACCGGCGCGATCACGCCATCGTATGCGACGTTCCGCGCCACCAGCGGAGACGACGAGAGCCCCCCGTCCCGGAGGACGGAGGGCTCTCGCGGATCGCGCGGGACTACTTGGTCTCGCTGGTCTCCTCGACCGGGGCGTCCTCGACGGGAGCGTCCTGGGCGGGCGCGGCCTCCTCGGCCGGAGCGTCCTGGACGTCGGTCTCCTCGACGGGCGCGTCCTCGACGGGAGCCGCCACGGGCGCCGTCGCGGTGCGGGACTTCTTCGCCTTCGGGGTCACGGGCTCGAGGACGAGCTCGATGACCGCCATGGGGGCGTTGTCGCCCTTGCGCGGGCCGATCTTCGTGATGCGGGTGTAGCCGCCCTCGCGCTCGGCGACGAGCGGAGCGATCTCGGTGAAGAGCTCGTGGACGACGGACTTGTCGCCGATCGTCGCGAGGACGCGACGACGGGCGTGCAGGTCGCCGCGCTTGGCGAACGTCACGAGACGCTCGGCGAGCGGACGCAGGCGCTTGGCCTTGGTCTCCGTCGTCTTGATGCTCTTGTGCGTGAACAGGGCCGCGGCCAGGTTCGCGAGGAGCAGACGCTCGTGTGCGGGACCGCCTCCGAGGCGGGGGCCCTTGGTGGGCTTGGGCATGGGTTTACTCCAGTACTAAAGGGGTGTCAGCAGGTCGGTCGCGAAGAGCCGCAGGCTCCGGAAGCGGAGACCTAGATGCTCTCGTCGTCGTAGCTGTAGAAGTGGGCGCCGTCGAACCCGGGGACCGAGTCCTTGAGCGACAGGCCGAGCTCCGTCAGCTTCTCCTTGACCTCATCCACCGACTTCTGACCGAAGTTGCGGATGTTCATGAGCTGCGTCTCCGAGAGGGCGACGAGCTCATTGACGTTGTTGATGCCCTCGCGCTTCAGGCAGTTGTAGCTGCGCACCGAGAGGTCGAGGTCCTCGATGGGCATCGACAGCTCGGTCGAGAGGACGGCGTCGACCGGCGCGGGGCCGATCTCGATGCCCTCGGCCGCGTTGTTCAGCTCGCGGGCGAGTCCGAACAGCTCGGTAAGCGTGCGACCGGCGGAGGCGATCGCGTCGCGCGGCGTGATGGCCGGCTTGCTCTCGACGTCCACGACCAGGCGGTCGAAGTCGGTGCGCTCGCCGGCACGGGTGGCCTCGACGCGGTAGGTGACCTTGAGCACGGGCGAGTAGATCGAGTCGACCGGGATCTGGCCGGCCTCGGAGAACTCGCTGCGGTTCTGGGTCGCCGAGACGTAGCCGCGGCCGCGCTCGATCGTGAGCTCCAGCTCGAACTTCGCCTTGTCGTTCAGTGTGGCGATGACGAGCTCCGGGTTGTGGATCTCGACACCGGCCGGAGCCGAGATGTCGGCGGCGGTGACCTGGCCGGCGCCCTGCTTGCGCAGGTAGGCGGTGATCGGCTCGTCGTGCTCCGAGGAGACGACCAGGCCCTTGATGTTCAGGATGATCTCGGTGACGTCCTCGCGGACGCCCGGGACCGTCGTGAACTCGTGCAGGACTCCGTCGATCCGGATGCTGGTGACAGCGGCGCCCGGGATGGAGGACAGCAGGGTGCGACGCAGCGAGTTGCCGAGCGTGTAGCCGAAGCCGGGCTCGAGGGGCTCGATGACGAAGCGGGAACGGAACTCCGAGATGTTCTCCTCGGTGAGCGTCGGACGCTGTGCGATAAGCACTGTTGATTCCTTTCGATCACGTGTCCGCTATATGACACGTGCGTTTGCGAGGTATGAAGTTGTGAAAGAAATGCGCGATCCGCCGGTCGACCGGCCCCCGCCGCGGAGGACGGGGCCGGCCGACCGGCGGCTGCGAGTGCTGGTGCTAGACGCGACGGCGCTTGGGCGGGCGGCACCCGTTGTGCGCCTGGGGCGTGACGTCGTTGATCGAGCCGACCTCGAGGCCTGCGGCCTGGAGGGAGCGGATCGCCGTCTCGCGACCCGAGCCCGGGCCCTTCACGAAGACGTCGACCTTCTTCATGCCGTGCTCCTGAGCCTGGCGCGCGGCCGACTCGGCGGCGAGCTGAGCGGCGAACGGCGTCGACTTGCGCGAGCCCTTGAAGCCGACTCCACCGGACGAGGCCCAGCTGATGACGGCCCCGGAGGGGTCGGTGATCGAGACGATCGTGTTGTTGAACGTCGACTTGATGTGGGCCTGGCCCACGGCGATGTTCTTCTTCTCCTTGCGGCGCGGCTTACGAGCGGCCGACTTGGGGGTAGCCAATGTGTATCTCCTCTAGGTCCGTGTCGCCCGCGTTACTTGCGGCCGGCCTTCTTCTTGCCGGCGACGGTGCGCTTCGGGCCCTTACGGGTGCGCGCGTTCGTCTTGGTGCGCTGTCCACGGACCGGGAGGCCGCGACGGTGGCGGAGGCCCTCGTACGAGCCGATCTCGACCTTGCGGCGGATGTCGGCGGCGACCTCGCGGCGGAGGTCTCCCTCCACCTTGTAGTTGCCCTCGATGTGGTCGCGGAGGGCGACGAGCTGGTCGTCGCTGAGGTCCTTGACGCGGATGTTGCCGTCGATCCCGGTGTCGCTGAGGGTCGCGAGCGCCCGAGTGCGGCCGACACCGTAGATGTAGGTCAGTGCGACCTCCACGCGCTTCTCGCGCGGGATGTCTACTCCTGCCAGACGTGCCATTGTGGCTTCTCCTGTTGAGTGAGTGGAGGTGTGATGCAACGTCGGTGCCCCGGCCTCCACCGGGGGTGTCCTCGCCGTTCATCCGCCGCCGGAGCGGGGATGCAGCGCGATTGGTGACGTTGCGGTTCTGTGGTTCTGTCGTGGGGCGGCGGACCGCCCCGGCGCTCCCTGCGGGGAGCAGCGGTCGGGACTAGCCCTGGCGCTGCTTGTGGCGGGGGTTGCTGCTGCAGATGACCATCACGTTGCCGTGGCGGCGGATGATCTTGCAGTGGTCGCAGATGCGCTTGACGCTGGGGTTGACCTTCATGGTTCTGTTCCTTGATTTCGCTGGCGTCGTGCTCCCGGCGGATGCCGGGGCCGTTCCTTACAGGACACGCACGTCGCGAACGGAGCGGGGCGAACGCCTACTTGTAGCGGTAGACGATCCGGCCGCGGGTCAGGTCGTAAGGGCTCAGCTCCACGATCACGCGGTCCTCGGGGAGGATCCGGATGTAGTGCTGACGCATCTTGCCCGAGATGTGGGCGAGAACTTTGTGTCCGTTGGTCAGCTCCACGCGGAACATCGCGTTGGGGAGCGCCTCGACAACCGCACCTTCGATTTCGATGACACCGTCTTTTTTGGCCATAGCCTCACTGTCGTTCGGAAGTAGTGTGTGTACTGGTCGTGCGAATGTTTCCGCGACGAACCTCCCCCGGGCGAGTGCCCGGGATGCGGTGTGCGGGCGTGCCGGAGCACGCGCAAAACACCAAGGGTCGATGCTACGCGATTCCGGCCTCCTCCGCCACCTCGGGCGTGTCGCGGCCTCCCTCCTCCGGACGCCCACCGGTACGCGCCTCAGCCGGACTCCGCCGGCCCGCCGCCTAGGCTGACTGCAGTCGAGCGGAGGGAGCGCGGATGGCGCGCAATCGGGAGTCGTCGGAGCACGAGCGGCGACGCTGGTACTCGCATCCCCTGGTGACGGTGCTGGGCGCGATCGTCGTCATCGCGCTGGTCCAGACCTTCTTCGTGAAGGTGTACACCGTGCCGACCGGCTCGATGGAGCGCACCCTGCAGGGCGGGGGCTTCTGGGGCGACCGGATCCTGGTGGACCGTACGGCGGCGCTGCAGGGCGATCCGACGACCGGCCGCATCGTCGTCTTCTCGCGCGACGAGGAGTGGGGTGCCACCGACACCGTCGGGAGCCCGCTCCCCGAGGCGGTGAAGTACTTCGGCGACGTGACCAGCATCGGCCCGTCGCACGAGGAGTTCCTCGTGAAGCGCGTGATCGCCACCGGTGGGCAGACCGTGTCCTGCTGCGACGCCGAGGGGCGCGTGCTGGTCGACGGGGAGCCGCTCGACGAGGACTACGTGTTCGAGGACTTCCCGTTCGGGGACGGCGCGACCTGCACGACCGAGGTCCGGTCGACGCGGTGCTTCGACGAGTACACGGTGCCCGAGGGGACGCTCTTCGTCCTGGGCGACCACCGGTCGAACTCGAACGACTCCCTAGGGCTGTGCCGCGGCGCACTCGGGCCGATCGACTCGTGCGTGAAGACGGTGCCCGTCGAGCGGGTCGTCGGGCGCGTGTTCGCGGTCGCGTGGCCGCTCACCCGCTGGCGCCTCTTCTGACCCTCGGGCCCGAACGGACGAGATCCCCCGCCGTGGCAGGGGATCTCGTCGCGGGTGCGGGACTCGCGGAGTCCCGGCGGAAGCACGCTAGGCGCGCACGACCTCGACCAGCTGCGGGAACAGCGGGTGCTCGGGAGCGAGCCCGGTCACGTCGGCGACGAACTCCTCCGGCGACAGTGACGCGAGCTTCTCGCGCAGCTCGACGCTCTGCGGATCCTCCGGCACGTCGAAGCGCAGTGCGGCTCCGACGGCGGTGAGCAGTCCCGACGGGACGAGCCCGCGCTCGGCGAGCTCGGCGGCCGGGCCGATGAAGCGCTCGTGCCTCGAGAGCTTGCGCAGCGGCTGGCGGCCGACCCGGTCGACGGTGTCGGTCAGGTACGGGTTGCCGAAGCGCTTGAGCGTCTTCTCGAGGTAGGCCTGCTGCTCCTCGTCGCTGAAGCCGTGCTTCGCGACGATGAGCGCCTTCGTGTCCTCCAGCGCCGCCTTCACCGCGTCGTGCACCGCCGGGATCGCGAGAGCGTCCGAGAGCTTGTGCGCTCCGGCGGCGAAGCCGACGTAGGCCGCCGTCGCGTGCCCGGTGTTGACCGTGAAGAGCTTGCGCTCGATGAAGGGCTCGAGGTCGTCGACGTAGGTCGCTCCCGGGAGCTCCGGCTCGCCGCCCTCGAAGGGCGTGCGGTCGATGACCCACTCGAAGAAGCTCTCGACCGTGACGTCCAGGCCCTGCCCCGGCTCCTGGTTCGGCACGATGCGGTCGACGGCCGTGTCGGCGAAGACCGCGCGGGACCGCAGCGTCTCCCACTCGTCCGCGCCGAGGTTCGCGGCGACCTCGGTCTGCAGCAGGCGGGTCGCGTTGATCGCGTTCTCGCAGGCCATCACGCTCAGCCGCGGCGCCGACTCCGCTCGGGCGGCCAGGCCCTTGGCGATCACCGGAGCGACGAAGCGCAGGATGTTCGGGCCGACCGCCGTGGTGACGACATCGGCCGTCGCGATCTCGCGCACGAGCGCCTCCTCGTCGGAGGCCGAGTTGATCGCGCGGAAGCGGTCGACCACGTGCGTGACCGACTCCTCCCCCACCTCGTGCACCTCGTAGCTGTCGGCGGCGGCGAGCTGGTCGATCAGGGCGGCGTTGACGTCGGCGAAGACGATCTCGTAGCCGGCCCCGTGCAGGATCAGCCCGACGAAGCCGCGGCCGATGTTGCCGGCGCCGAAGTGGACGGCCTTGGGCATCAGGAGTTGACCTCCCCGAGGAGCCCGTAGAGCGCCTGCGCGTCGGGGGCGTCGAGGAGCTTCTGCACCTCGTCCTCCTCCGAGAAGATGATGGCGATCTTGGAGAGGATCTCGAGGTGCTCGTTGTTCACGCCGGCGATGCCGACGACGAAGCGGACCTCGTTGCCGTCCCAGTCGATCGGCTGTCCGTAGCGGACGAACGACAGCGCGGAGGAGCGGATCTCGTCCTTCGCATCGTTGGTGCCGTGCGGGATCGCGAGCAGGTTGCCCATGTAGGTGGAGACGGTCGCCTCGCGGGCGAGCATGGCCTCGTGGTAGGCGGGCGTCACCGCGCCGACTCCCACGAGCATGTCGGCGGCCTCCTTGATGGCGGCCTCCTTCGTGGTGGCGGTGCCGGAGGCGTTGATCTGTCCGATGGTGAGCACTTCGCTCATGGCTTCAGTCCTTCCGATGGTGGGAACAGGCGAGGGAGCCCGCGGGGGCGAGCGGAGCGTGTCCGCCTCGTCGCACCCTACGGGCTCCCTCGTCGTGCTTACTGGATGGCCGCTCGGGCTACTGGCCGTGCTGCTCGCGGACCAGGGAAACGACCTCGTCGTACTTCGGGCTGTTCATGAAGTTGTCGACGGAGACGTGGATCGCGCCGGGCGTGCGCTGGCGGGCGCGCTCGGTCAGCTCGGCCTGGGTGATGACCAGGTCGACGTCGTCCTCGAGGGCCGCGATCGCCTTGTTGGTGACCGTGACGTCCTCGAAGCCCGCCTTCTTCATCTTGTTGCGCAGGACGGAGGCGCCCATGGCGGACGATCCCATCCCGGCATCGCAGGCGAACACGATGTTGCGGACCTGGGTGGCGGTGGCCGTGGCTCCCGCGACCGAGGCACCGCTGGAGTCCTGCGGGGTGTTGGCTCCGCCGGCGTTGATGAGCGAGCCGACGGCGCTGTCCTTGCCCTTGTTGGCCTGGTTCGCGGCGACGGCGGCGGCGAGCTTGTCGTCGCCCTCCTGCGCTGCGGCGAGGTCGCTCTTGCGGCCGGCCCGGATGATCACCGAGGCGACGGCGAACGAGACGGCGGCCGCGAGGATGACCGACAGGATCACGCCGATGAAGCTGTCGTTCGCGGTCTGCAGGAGCACCGCGATGATCGAGCCGGGCGACGCCGGGGCGCGAAGGCCCGAGTTGAAGGCGACGTTCGTGGCGACACCGGTCGCGCCGCCGAGGATGACGGCGGCGAGGAGGGCCGGCTTCATCAGCACGTACGGGAAGTAGATCTCGTGGATGCCGCCGATGAAGTGGATGACCGCGGCGCCGGGAGCGGAGGCGCGGGCGGCGCCGACTCCGAAGATCGCGAAGGCGAGGAGCACGCCCAGGCCGGGGCCGGGGTTCGCCTCGAGGAGGAAGAGGAAGGACTTGCCGGTCTCCTCCGCCTGCTGCACGCCGAGCGGGGTGAGCACGCCGTGGTTGATCGCGTTGTTGAGGAACAGGATCTTGGCGGGCTCGATGAAGAGGCTCGTCAGCGGGAGCAGGCCCGCGCCGACCAGCCACTCGACTCCGGCGCCGAGAATCGCCGAGAGGCCCTCGACGAGCGGAGCGACACCGGCGAACGCGACGAGCGCCAGCAGGAGGCCGAGGATCCCGGCCGAGAAGTTGTTGACGAGCATCTCGAAGCCGGGCTTGATCTTGCCGTCCCAGATCGCGTCGACCTTCTTCATGAGCCAGGCCGAGAGCGGGCCCATGATCATGGCGCCGATGAACATCGGGATGCCGGCGCCGACGATGACGCCCATGGTCGCGATGGTGCCGACGACTCCGCCTCGGGCGCCGTAGACCATGCGGCCACCGGTGTTCGCGATGAGCAGCGGGAGGAGGTACGTGATCATCGGGCCGACGAGGCCGGTGTTCACGACGTCGGGGTCGCTGCTCCAGCCGCCGAACTGCTGGACCCAGGTGGCGTCGACACCGAGCAGCGGGAGCCATCCGGTCTCGATGAAGAGGGCCGTGATGAAGCCCCAGGCGATGAAGGCCGCGATGTTCGGCATGACCATCCCCGAGAGGAAGGTGCCGAAACGCTGGACGTGGACGCGCGCTCCACCGCGCGTCGACGTCGCTGACGTCGTTGTCATGTGGTGTTCTCCGATTCTTGGTGCGGGGTCCCGGTCGTTCCTGAGGCGGCCGGGTCCCTGCGGGCGGGTCGTGATGAGGGGGTGGTGAGAGGGGGAGGTGGTGCGTGGCGGGCGGCCCGGAGGCCGGGGATCAGGAGGCGGCGATCGCCTCGGTGACGGCGGACCGCGCCGCGGCGGCGCTGTCCGTCGCGAGGGCGAGTTCGGCGAACCGCTTCGCGTCCTCGAGGGTGTGCTCGGCCAGCTCGGCCCGCACGTCGGCGAGGGCCGACGGCGACATCGAGAGGGTCGTCGCGCCGAGGCCCACGAGGACCACGGCGAGCAGGGGGTCGGCGGCGGCCTCGCCGCAGATGCCGACGGGCTTGCCCAGTGCGGCTCCC
Organism: Rathayibacter sp. Leaf299; assembly: GCF_001423055.1. Classification (NCBI taxonomy): domain Bacteria; kingdom Bacillati; phylum Actinomycetota; class Actinomycetes; order Micrococcales; family Microbacteriaceae; genus Rathayibacter; species Rathayibacter sp. Leaf299. The sequence goes on along the minus strand of NZ_LMNT01000001.1, from coordinate 1,015,146 downwards.
GCGCGCCCGACCTCGCCGACGAGGCGGAGGACGGCCGGGTGCCACGGATCCTGGTAGGCCGAGACGGTGCCCAGCATCCGGTCGGCGGCCAGCGTGTACTGGGTGAGGTCGTTCGTCCCGATGGAGGCGAAGTCCGCGACTCCGAGGATCCGATCGGCGAGCAGGGCGGAGGAGGGGACCTCCACCATCACGCCCGCGGTGCGGATGCCGAGCTCCCGCGCCATCGAGGTGAAATAGCGCGTCTCGTCGACGGTCGCGACCATCGGCGCCATGACCCAGAGGTCGGCGTCCGTCGCGGCGTCGGCCTGCGCGAGGGCGGTGAGCTGGTCGCGGAGGATCTGCTCGCTGGCACGGAGCGCGCGCAGTCCGCGGAGTCCCAGGGCGGGGTTCTCCTCGTGGTCGTCGTTGAGGAAGCTCAGCGGCTTGTCGGCACCGGCGTCCAGCGCGCGGACGACGACCTTCTTGCCGGGGAACGCGGCGAGCAGACGGGTGTACTGCTCGGCCTGGTCGGCGACGGTCGGCGCCTCCTTCGCATCGAGGAAGAGGAACTCGGTGCGGAACAGGCCCACGCCCTCCGCGCCGAGCTCGACGGCTCCCTGCGCGCCGTCGGCCGAGCCGAGGTTGGCGAGCAGCGGCACGGCGTGGCCGTCGGCCAGCGCGCCGGGGACGACGGGAGCGGCGAGACGCTCGGCGCGCTCCGTGATCGCGCCCTTCGCCTCGGTGATCTCGGCGTCCGAGGGGTTCACCGTGACGACGCCGGTCGTCGCGTCGAGGATCACGAGCTGTCCGTCGCGGAGATCGAGTGCGCCGGTGGTGCCCACGATGGCGGTGATCGACTTCTCGCGGGCGAGGATCGCGGTGTGCGACGTGGGGCCTCCGTCGCTCGTGACGAGTCCGAGGACCTTGTCGAGATCCAGCAGAGCGGTGTCGGCCGGCGCGAGGTCGCGAGCGACGAGCACGAAGGGCTCGTCCGACTCGGGCACGCCGGGGGCGGCCACTCCGCGCAGGTGCGCCACGACGCGCTGCGAGACGTCGTCGAGGTCGGTCGCGCGCTCGGCCATGTAGCCGCCCATCGCGACGAGCAGATCACGGAAGCCCGCGAACGCCTCGTGCACTGCGCGCTCCGCGGTCTTGCCGTTCCCGATGCGCGCCTTCACGTCGTCGGCGAGCGACGGGTCCTCCGCCATCAGCGCCTGCGCGTCCAGCACGTCCTTGGCCGACCCGCCGGCGCGCTCACCGCGGTGGCGGATGGTCGCAGCGGTCGCGGACAGCGACGACACGGCGCGCTCCTCCTCCTGGACCGGCGTGCGAGTGCTCGCGACGTCCTCCGGCTCGGGCAGCGGCTCGGGCATGCGCAGGACCGGCCCGAGGGCGAGTCCGCGGCCGACTCCGGTGCCCTGGAGCTTCGCGGAGGCGTAGGCGGTGTGGGGAGTGGACAGCGTCATGAGTGCTCGGTTCCTGTCGTGCTCTCGTCGGTGAGAGAGCGGGGGTGATCGAGTGGGGGGTGCGGGTGGGGCCTAGGCGTCGTGGTCCGTCGTCAAGAACGTCGCCAGCTCGTCGAGGACGGCCTGCTCGTTGTCGCCCTCGACCGTGAGGGTCAGGTCGTCGCCGTGCTCGATGCCGAGGGAGATGATCCCGAGGATCGACGCGGCGTTGACCGCGGTCGCGTCGCCCTTCTTGACGAGGACCTTCTGCCCCGACTTCGCCGCGGCCTGGCTGAAGAGCGAGGCGGGGCGGGCGTGGAGGCCCTTCGACGATGCGACCTGAACAGTGCGCTCGACCATGAACGTTTCTCCTTGGGATCTGCAGCGGTGGCTGCGTCAGTGGTGGCCGGCGTCGGGCTCGGTGCCCGGTGCCGGTCGGACGGAGGGATCCCCGTCCGCCCCCGCCCCGACCGCGCGAGCGGCGAAGAGGATCGGGAGGGTGTCGAGCACGGTGGCGGCACCGTGCACTCCGAAGACGTCGTGCGGGAGGAGGGCGGCCGCGGCTCCGACTCGCTCCGCACGCAGGCGGAGTCGGTCGAACTGCGACTCGAGGTGCGGACCCACCAGGAGGACGTCGGCCTCCGGGAGGGAGTCCGCGAGACCGGTGAGGGTCTCCGACCGGAACGAGGCGTCCATGCCGCGCTCCTTCGCGCCCGCTCGCAAGCGGTGCGCCAGGAACGTGCTCGACGCTCCCGCACCGCAGACGATCAGGATCTTCCGCACGTGATCCGCCTCCTCGCGCCCGTGTCGTACTTCAGTGAATCATCCCCGTCCGGGGGCGGAGGGCTCCAGCAGAGAATCTTCCGCGGGGCCGGAAGAGCGCTTCCACGGCGTCGGCGCGGGGATTTCCCGGGCCGCCCCGCAGATGGTTGACTGCGAGGACCGACGACTCGCCGACCTCGCGACGAGCGGGCCCGCGGCGGGGCGGAAGCGCTCTCCGAGATCCCCCTTCGCGCCTGGAGCCCCCTGGATGCCTGACAACCGCGAACGCCTGCTGGAGTACCTCTCCCGCGCGGACGGCTGGGTGACGGCGCACGAGCTCGCCGACCGGCTGGGAGTGACGACCCGCAGCGTCCGCAGCTACGTCACCGCCGTCAAGACGCAGGCCGCGCCGCTCGAGCCGGTCGAGTCCTCCGCGAACGGCTACCGCCTCGCCCGCGACGTCTACGCCGCGTTCCTGGAGGCGCAGCGCAGCCGCGACACCGAGCCCGACACCCCCCGCGATCGGCTCTACGCCGTGGTCCGGCGGCTCGTCGACTCCGACGACGGGCTCGACCTGTTCGCCCTCGCCGACGACCTCTCGGTCAGCGAGTCGACGGTCGAGGCGGACCTCCGCCGGGTGAAGACGCTGGCCGACGAGGCCGGGCTCGCCCTCGCCCGCAGCGGTTCCTCCGTCCGACTGGAGGGCAGCGAGGAGGCCCGGCGCCGCCTCATCTCGCGGATGTTCCGCGACGAGAGCGCCCAGGGCGTCTTCACCCTCGACGACGTCCAGCGCGAGTTCGCCTCCCCCGGCCTCGGCGCGTTCAAGACCGAGCTGCTCGCGGCGCTCGAGGAGCGCGGCTACTACATCAACGACTACGGCGTGAACAGCGTGCTGCTGCACATCGCGATCGCGGTCGACCGGGTCTCCCGCGGCATCGGGGACGCCTCCGGTTCCCGCCCCTCCCCCGGTCGGCACGGAGAGCTGGCGGCACTCCTCGCCGACCTCGTCGAGCGCCACTTCGCCACGCGGCTGACCGACGCGGAGCTCGCGCAGCTCGCGATCCTGATGACCACCCGCGTGGCGACCCCCGGCCAGAACGAGCCGGTGGCCGCCGTCGTCGAGAACTACGTCGACCCCGAGGACCTCGCGGTCGTCCGCGCGCTCGTCGCCGACGTCAACCGCGAGTACCTCGTCGACCTCGACGACGAGGGCTTCATCGTGCGCCTGGCCCTGCACGTGCGGAACCTGATCGCCCGCGCGTCCGAGGGCGGCTACTCCCGCAACCCGCTGACCCGCTCGATCAAGACCAGCTTCCCGATGACGTACGAGATCGCCGTCTTCCTCGCCTCGGGGCTGCAGCGCCGCCGCGGGATCCTCGTGAACGAGGACGAGATCGCCTACATCGCTCTGCACGTCGGCTCGTTCCTCGAGCGGGTGTCTCGGCGCGAGGAACGGCTGTCGTGCGTCATCGTCTGCCCCAACTACTACGACCTCGCGCACATGCTGCGGCTCCGGGTCGAGCGCTCCCTCGGCACCGAGGTGGAGGTGCGATCCCTGATCACCCGGAGCGACGTCGACTGGGACCGACTGACCGCCGATCTCGTCATCACCACGATCGACGAGCGCCCCTACGCCGACGACGTCGTCGTGGTGCAGCCGTTCCTCACCGATCACGACGTGGAGGCGGTGCGCCGCGCGATCGCGGGCGTCCGGCGTCATCGCCGTCGGGCGCAGATCAAGGACGAGCTGCTGCAGTTCTTCGACGAGTCGCTCTTCTTCCGCAATCTCCACGCGCGCGACGAGTCGGCGATGATCCGCCTCCTCGGCGAGCGGATGACCGAGCAGGGCATCATCGACGACGCCTACGTCGAGGGCGCGATCGAGCGCGAGCGGATGAGCTCCACGGCTTTCACCGACAACCTCGCCGTGCCGCACGCCATGGCGATGAGCGCGCGGCGCACCTCGATCGCGATCGTCGTCAACGACGTGCCCATGCAGTGGGGCGAGCAGCGGGTGAACGTCATCGCCATGATCGCGTTCGCGTCGGCCGGCCGCAGCACCTTCCAGTCGGTCTTCGACCAGTTCGTCGAGGTCTTCTCGGAGCGGGCGGAGGTGCAGCGGCTCATCCGCCGCTCCACCGACTTCGGCGCGTTCATCGAGGAACTCGTCCGCGTCTTCGACAGCTGACCCCCCTCCGCTGGCCTTCCGGAGGGGATCGGGAGGGTGCCGTCGTCCCCTCCAGAAGAAGGATCCCCTCCTGAACTCGAGGAGCGGGTGGGGTGCCTCGTCACGGCTCCTGGCTCGGGTCTGGCGGGAGCGCCGCAGGCGCTCGGGAGGGAGCCGTGACGAGGCACCCCACCCGATCCGGTCACCGCTCAGCGCCGCCGCCACGCGGACCGTCAGCGGGTCGGACGCTCTGCGGCGGCGCTCTCGACCTGGAAACTCAGGCGATCGGCGTGGGCACGATCCCGTACGGAGCGAGCCCGGCGGCTCCCCCGTCGGCGAGCGTCGTCACCCAGATCCCGTCGCGGTGCACCGCCACCGAGTGCTCCCAGTGCGCCGCCATGCTGCCGTCGACGGTCGCCACGGTCCACTCGTCCTCGAGGACCGAGGTCTCGGCGCTGCCCGCCGTGACCATCGGCTCGATCGCGACGACGAGTCCGGGCTTCACCTCGGGCCCGCGCTGGCGCACCCGGTAGTTGAAGACGGGCGGAGCCTCGTGCATCGTGCGGCCGATCCCGTGGCCGATGTAGTCGGTGAGGATCCCGTAGACGCGTCCCGACTTCTCGGCCTCGTCCTCGATGTACTCCTCGATCGCTGCACCGACCTCGTTCAGGTGCCGTGCGGAGGAGAGGGCCGCGATGCCCCGCCAGAGGGAACCCTCGGTGACCCGGGAGAGCTCCTCCCGCGCCGCGACCTCATCGGGACGCGACGCGTCGGGCAGTACCAGCGTCATCGCCGAGTCGCCGTTCCAGCCGTCGATCTCGGCGCCGCTGTCGATCGACACGATGTCGCCCGGAGCCAGCACGCGGCCGCCGGGGATGCCGTGCACGACCTCCTCGTTCACCGAGGCGCAGACCGTGTGCCGGTAGCCCGGCACGAGCTTGAAGTTCGAGTGCCCGCCGAGCGCGACGATCGCCGCCTCGGCGACGGCGTCGAGCTCGAGAGTCGTGATCCCGGGACGGATCGCGGCCCGCACGGCGTCGAGGGAGGCGGCGGTCGCGAGCCCGGGAGCGATCATCGATCGCAGCTGGGCGGGCGTCTTGTACAGGGAGGAGCGGAATCCCACGGCGTCAGGCGGCCGACGGGTCGTCGACCAGACGACCCACGCGGTGGCCTTCGAGCGCGACGACGATGCGGTCGGTGACCTCTTCGACCGGCCCGAGGCCGTCGACGATCACGACGAGTCCGCGGCCGGCGTAGACATCGATCAGCGGCGCCGTCTGCTCCTCGTAGAGCGCGAGACGGCGACGGATGACGTCCTCGGTGTCGTCGCTGCGCCCCTGCTCGTGCGAGCGCTTGAGGAGACGCGAGACGACCTCGTCGGGGTCTGCCGTGAGCTGCACGACGGCGTCGAGGCTGTTGCCGTCGGCGGCGAGGATGCGGTCGAGCTCGTCGACCTGCTCCGTGGTGCGCGGGTAGCCGTCGAGCAGGAAACCCGTTGAGACGTCGGCCTCCTGGAGGCGGTCGTGGACGATCGCGTTCGTCAGCTCATCGGGGACGTAGCGCCCCGCGTCGAGGAACGCCTTCGCCTGGAGGCCCAGCTCGGTCTCGTTCGCCACGTTCATCCGGAAGATGTCGCCGGTCGAGATGGCCGGCACGCTCAGGATCTCGGAGAGCCGCGAGGCCTGGGTCCCCTTGCCGGCGCCGGGAGGGCCGATCAGCAGGAGACGGAAGCCCACCACCGGGGTCGAGGTCATCGGAGGAGCCCTTCGTAGTGGCGCTGCTGCAGCTGCGAGTCGATCTGCTTCACGGTCTCCAGCCCGACTCCGACGATGATCAGGATCGACGTGCCGCCGAACGGGAAGTTCTGGTTCGCGCCGACGAGCGCCAGGGCGACGAGCGGCACGAGCGCGATCAGACCGAGGTAGATCGAGCCGGGCAGCGTCACGCGGGTGAGCACGTAGTTCAGGTACTCGGCCGTGGGTCGTCCGGCACGGATGCCGGGGATGAACCCGCCGTAGCGCTTCATGTTGTCGGCGACCTCGTCCGGGTTGAACGTGATGGCGACGTAGAAGTAGGTGAAGCCGACGATCAGGAGGAAGTAGAGCGCCATGTAGAGGGGGTGGTCGCCCTGCGTGAGGTAGTTGGTGATCCAGGTCACCCACGCGGGTGCCTCCTGGCCCGCTGCGGGCTGGTTGAACTGAGCGATCAGCGCGGGCAGGTACAGCAGCGACGACGCGAAGATGACGGGCACGACGCCGGCCATGTTCACCTTGATCGGGATGTAGGTGTTGTTGCCGCCGTAGGTGCGACGACCGACCATCCGCTTGGCGTACTGCACCGGGACGCGACGCTGCGACTGCTCGACGAAGACGACGGCGACGACGAGGAGCAGGCCGACGCCGAGGACGAGGAGGAAGGTCTCGAAGCCGCGCGACTGCGCGATGGACCAGAGCGAGGTCGGGAACTGGGCGGCGATCGACGTGAAGATCAGCAGCGACATGCCGTTGCCGATGCCGCGCTCGGTGATGAGCTCGCCCATCCACATGATGATGCCGGTGCCGGCGGTCATGGTGATGACCATGAGCAGGATCGAGTACCAGGCGTCGGTCGTGATCAGCTGCGAGCACTCGGGGACGCCGGAGGATCCGAACAGCGCGCCGGAGCGGGCGACGGTGATCAGCGTGGTCGACTGCAGAACACCGAGCGCGATCGTCAGGTAGCGCGTGTACTGCGTCAGCCGGCCCTGGCCGGACTGGCCCTCCTTGTAGAGGGTCTCGAAGTGAGGGATGACCACGCGCAGCAGCTGCACGATGATCGACGCCGTGATGTACGGCATGATGCCGAGCGCGAAGATCGACAGCTGGAGCAGGGCTCCACCGCTGAAGAGGTTCACGAGCTCGTAGAGACCGGAGGTCCCCTGGTTGCCGGCGAGACAGGCCTGAACGGCGCTGAAGCTGACGAACGGAGCAGGGATGAAGGATCCCAGCCGGAAGATCGCCACGATCGCGAGAGTGAAGCCGATCTTGCGGCGGAGGTCGGGGGTGCGGAAGATCCGCGCGATTGCGCCAAACACTACCTAAGGTCTCCTGCTCAGTTCTTGGTGCGGGATACAGGTCGAGCTTGCCACGCGCTCCCCGGAGGGAGTCGGCGTGACAAGCTCGACCGACAAGCTGCTGGTGCTACTTGATGGATCCGCCCGCAGCGACGATCTTCTGCTCAGCGGAGCTGGAGACCTTGTCGACCGCGACGTTCAGCTTAACCGCAATGTCCCCGTCGCCGAGAACCTTGACCTTCTCGTTCTTGCGAACGGCACCCTTCGCGACGAGGTCGCTGATGGTGACGTCACCGCCCTGAGGGTAGAGGTCGGCGAGAGCCGACAGGTTCACGACCTGGTACTCGACGCGGAACGGGTTCTTGAACCCGCGCAGCTTCGGGGTGCGCATGTGCAGCGGCATCTGCCCACCCTCGAAGCCGATGCGCACCGTGTAGCGGGCCTTGGTGCCCTTGGTGCCGCGACCGGCGGTCTTGCCCTTCGAGCCCTCACCGCGACCGACGCGGGTCTTGGCCTTCTTGGCTCCCGTGGCGGGACGCAGGTGGTGGACCTTGAGCACGTGCTCCTTGGTCGCCGGAGCGTCGGCCGCGGCCGCGCCCTTCGTGGAGGTCTTCGCGGGAGTCGTGGACTCCGTCGCGACGGCCTGGTTCTTGTCAGCCATTAGTCAATCTCCTCGACCTTCACCAGGTGGGCGACGGTCTTCACGTATCCGCGGTTCTGAGAGTTGTCCTCGCGGACGACGCTCTGACCGATCTTCCTGAGACCGAGCGAGCGCAGCGTGTCGCGCTGGTACTGCTTCTCGCTGATCTTCGACTTGATCTGGGTCACCTTGAGCTGGGCCATCACTTGCCTGCCTTCGCGCTGGACGCGGCGGCGAGGGCATCGGCCTCGGCACGGACGAGACGGGCCGGAGCGACCTGGTCGAAGTCGAGACCACGACGGGCGGCAACGGCGCGCGGCTCCTCGAGCTGCTGAAGAGCCTCGACGGTCGCGTGGACGATGTTGATGGTGTTCGACGAGCCGAGCGACTTGCTCAGGACGTCGTGGATGCCGGCGCACTCGAGCACGGCGCGGACGGGACCACCGGCGATGACACCGGTACCGGCGGCGGCGGGGCGCAGGAGCACCACACCTGCCGCGGCCTCACCCTGGACGGGGTGGGGGATGGTCGAGCCGACGCGCGGGACGCGGAAGAAGTTCTTCTTCGCCTCCTCGACGCCCTTGGAGATGGCGGTCGGGACCTCGCGGGCCTTGCCGTAGCCGACGCCCACCAGTCCGTTGCCGTCGCCGACGACGACGAGAGCGGTGAAGCTGAAGCGACGACCGCCCTTGACGACCTTCGACACGCGGTTGATGGTCACGACGCGCTCGAGGAACTGGCTCTTCTCGGCGTCACGGCCACCGCGGTCGCGGCCACCCTGGTTGCGGTCACGGCCGCCGCGGCGGGGCTCGCGAGCCTCCTGCTGCGGCTGCGTGGACGCAGCGGTCTCGACGGGGGCCTCCGACACGGCGGCGACCTCGGGTTCCTTGTTCTCTGCGGCGCTCACAGGTTGAGCCCTGCCTCTCGTGCTCCATCGGCGATCGCGGCGACGCGACCGGCGTACTTGTTGCCTCCGCGGTCGAAGACGACCGCCTCGACACCGGCGTTCTTGGCGCGCTCGGCGACGAGCTCGCCGACCTTGCGGGCCTTGGCGGTCTTGTCACCGTCGAACACGCGCAGGTCGGCCTCGAGCGTGGACGCCGACGCGAGGGTACGACCCTGCGCGTCGTCGACGATCTGCACGAAGACGTGGCGGGCCGAGCGGTTGACGACGAGGCGGGGGCGCTCGGCGGATCCGACGACCTTCTTGCGCAGGCGGTCGTGACGACGACCGCGAGCGGCGGACTTGCTCTTTCCTCTGGTTCCGAGACCCATGATTACTTACCGCTCTTTCCGGCCTTGCGGCGAACGACCTCGCCGGCGTAGCGCACGCCCTTGCCCTTGTAGGGCTCGGGCTTGCGGATCTTACGAATGTTGGCGGCCACCTCACCGACGGCCTGCTTCGAGATGCCGTGCACGGTGAGCTTGTTGTTGCCCTCGACCGTGAACGAGATCCCCGCAGGCGGGGTGACGACGACCGGGTGCGAGAAGCCGAGCGCGAACTCGATGTCCGAGCCCTTGGCGACGACGCGGTAACCGGTTCCGACGACCTCGAGGCCCTTGGAGTAGCCCTGCGTGACACCGATGATGTCGTTCGCGATGAGCGTCCGGGTGAGGCCGTGGAGCGAGCGCGACTCGCGCTCGTCATCGGGACGCGAGACCAGCACCTGGCTGTTCTCGACGGAGACCTGGATGGGGCTGGCGACCGGGACGGTCAGCTCGCCCTTGGGGCCCTTGACGGTCACGACGGACCCGGCGACGGAGACGTCGACGCCCGCCGGGATCTCGATGGGGAGTCTTCCAATACGCGACATGAGGGGTTACCACACGTAGGCGAGGACTTCCCCACCCACGCCCTTCTTCTCGGCCTGGCGGTCGGTCAGCAGACCGCTCGAGGTGGACAGGATGGCGACGCCGAGGCCGCCGAGGACGGTCGGGATCTCGGTGGACTTCGCGTAGACGCGCAGTCCCGGCTTCGAGACGCGCTTGATGCCGGCGATCGAGCGCTCGCGGTTCGGGCCGTACTTGAGGGAGATGGAGAGCGTCGTGCCGACGCGCGCCTCCTCGACCTTCCAGTCGGCGATGTAGCCCTCGAGCTTGAGGATCTCGGCGATGTGCGCCTTGAGCTTCGAGCCCGGGAGGGTGATGGAGTCGTGGTGCGCGGAGTTCGCGTTACGGATTCTGGTCAGCAGATCTGCGACCGGATCAGTCATGGTCATGGCTGATGGTGCCTTTCTCGCCTGGTTTCGGCACCCTTTACAAGAGTGACGACCTGTGGTGTGGGACGGCGCCGACGACGTCGACGCCCATGCGGCCGCGCGAACGCAGGCCAACGAGCCATGCTACATGGCGCGGGGCCGGCGGTCGAGGGCCGATTCTCGCCGCGTCCCCCTGCGGAGAGCGGCGCCTCGCTGCACGCGGACGTGCAACGAGGTCGGAGGGCGGTTCTCACCACCCTCCGACCTCGGAGGTTCTGACTACGCGTTGTCCGCCGACTTGAACGGGAACCCGAGCTGCTTGAGCAGCGCGCGACCCTCGTCGTCGGTCTTCGCGGTGGTCACGACGGTCACGTCGAAGCCGCGGACGCGGTCGATGCGGTCCTGGTCGATCTCGTGGAAGATCGACTGCTCCGTGATGCCGAAGGTGTAGTTGCCGTTGCCGTCGAACTGGCGGTCCGACAGACCGCGGAAGTCGCGGATGCGCGGCAGCGCCACCGTGACCAGGCGGTCCAGGAACTCCCAGGCGCGGTCGCCGCGGAGCGTGACGTGAGCACCGATGGCCTGGCCCTCGCGCAGCTTGAACTGGGCGATGGACTTGCGGGCCTTCGTGACCTGGGGCTTCTGGCCGGTGATGGCCGTGAGGTCCTTGATCGCGCCGTCGATGATCTTGCCGTCGCGGGCGGCCTCGCCGACACCGGTGTTCACGACGACCTTGACCAGGCCGGGGACCTGGTGGATGTTGCCGAAGCCGAACTGCTCCTTGAGCGCCGGGACGATGTCGGCCTGGTACTTGGCCTTGAGCCGCGGCTGAACCTTCGCAGCCGCTGCGGTGGTGTCAGTCATCAGAGTTCCTCACCCGACGCCTTCGCGTAGCGAACGCGAACGGTCTTGGTCACGCCGTCCTTGGTGACGGACACGTTGCGGTGCCCGACCCGGGTCGGCTTCTTGGTCTTCGGGTCGACGAGCGCGATGTTCGAGATGTGGATCGAGGCCTCGACGGTCTCGATGCCACCCTCCTTGGAGCCGCGCTGCGTCTGGCCGACGCGGACGTGCTTCTTGACGAAGTTCACGCCCTCGACGACGACACGGTTCTTCTCGACCAGGACCTCGAGAACCTTGCCCTGCTTGCCGCGGTCTCCGCCGCGGGCCTGGGTAGCGCCCGAGATGACCTGGACGAGGTCACCCTTCTTGATCTTGGCCATGACTAGATAACCTCCGGTGCCAGCGAGACGATCTTCATGAACTTCTTGTCGCGGAGCTCGCGACCGACCGGTCCGAAGATGCGGGTGCCGCGGGGGTCCCCGTCGTTCTTGAGGATGACGGCGGCGTTCTCGTCGAACTTGATGTACGAACCGTCGGGACGACGGGTCTGCTTGACGGTGCGGACGATGACCGCCTTGACGACGTCGCCCTTCTTGACGTTGCCACCGGGGATCGCGTCCTTGACGGTGGCGACGATGATGTCACCGAGACCGGCGTAGCGGCGGCCGGAGCCACCGAGGACGCGGATCGTGAGGAGTTCCTTGGCGCCGGTGTTGTCGGCGACCTTCACTCGGGATTCTTGCTGAAGCATGTCTCTCTCCTGCTAACTCAAGTAGGCCGCGGCCTACTTGGCCTTCTCGAGGATCTCGACCAGGCGCCAGCGCTTCGTGGCGCTGAGGGGACGGGTCTCGCTGATGACGACGAGGTCGCCGATGCCCGCGGAGTTGAGCTCGTCGTGAGCCTTCACCTTGGACGTGCGGCGGATGACCTTGCCGTAGAGCGGGTGCTTCACGCGGTCCTCGACCTCGACGACGACGGTCTTGTCCATCTTGTCGCTGGTGACGTATCCGCGGCGGGTCTTGCGGTATCCGCGAGTGCCCGCCTCCTTGACGTCGTGGGCGGCCGACTCGTGGCCGGCGGTCTCGTTGGCCGTTGCCATTACTTGGCCTCCTCATTCGACTCGGTCGCCGCGACCTCGGCCTTGGCGGCCTTCTTGGTGGTCTTCGGCTTCTTCTCCGCCTTGGCCGGGGCCTCGACGGGTGCGGGGGTGGCGCGGATGCCCAGCTCGCGCTCACGGATGACCGTGTAGATGCGGGCGATGTCGCGCTTGACGGCACGCAGGCGGCCGTTGGTGTCGAGCTGTCCGGTGGCCGACTGGAAGCGGAGGTTGAACAGCTCCTCCTTGGCCTTCTTCAGCTCGGTGACGAGACGCTCGTCCTCGAAGGTGTCGAGCTCGGCGGGGGCGAGCTCCTTGGATCCGATCGCCATTACGCGTCTCCCTCCTCGCGCTTGATGATGCGTGCCTTCAGGGGCAGCTTGTGGATGGCACGAGTCATAGCTTCGCGAGCGAGCTTCTCCTCGACGCCGGCGACCTCGAAGAGGACCCGACCCGGCTTGACGTTGGCGACCCACCACTCGGGCGAGCCCTTACCGGAACCCATGCGGGTCTCGGCGGGCTTCTTGGTCAGCGGGCGGTCGGGGTAGATGTTGATCCACACCTTTCCACCGCGCTTGATGTGACGCGTCATGGCGATACGAGCGGACTCGATCTGACGGTTGGTCACGTAGGCCGGGGTGAGCGCCTGGATACCGAAGTCACCGAACGACACCTTGGTGCCACCGGTGGCCTGGCCCGAGCGGCCGGGGTGGTGCTGCTTGCGGTGCTTGACTCGACGGGGAATCAACATGGTTATGCCTCAACTCCTGCTGCGACGGGCGCCTCGCCCTGCTGGCGGGGGGCGCGACGCGGTCGGTCGCTGCGCTCGGGGCGCGACGACTTGCTGTTCGCCTGCTCCCGCGCGAGCTCCTTGTTCGTGATGTCGCCCTTGTAGATCCAGACCTTCACGCCGATGCGGCCGAAGGTGGTCTTGGCCTCGTAGAAGCCGTAGTCGATGTTCGCGCGGAGGGTGTGCAGGGGCACACGGCCTTCGCGGTAGAACTCCGAACGGCTCATCTCGGCGCCGCCGAGGCGGCCGGAGACCTGGATGCGGACGCCCTTGGCGCCGGCGCGCTGCGCGCCCTGCAGACCCTTGCGCATCGCGCGGCGGAAGGCCACGCGGGCGGAGAGCTGCTCGGCGATGCCCTGCGCGACGAGCTGGGCCTCGGCCTCGGGGTTCTTGACCTCGAGGATGTTGAGCTGGATCTGCTTGCCGGTGAGCTTCTCGAGGTCGGCGCGGATGCGCTCGGCTTCGGCGCCGCGACGACCGATCACGATGCCCGGACGGGCGGTGTGGATGTCGACGCGGACGCGGTCACGGGTGCGCTCGATCTCGATGCGGGCGACGCCCGCACGGTCGAGCTGCGTGGCGAGCAGGCGGCGGATCTTGACGTCCTCGGCGAGGTAGTCGCTGTACCGCTGGCCCTTCTTGGTGCTGTCGGAGAACCAGCGCGACACGTGGTCGGTGGTGATTCCCAGACGGAAACCGTAGGGGTTTACTTTCTGACCCATTACTTGGTCCCCTCCTCAGGAGTGGCCAGCACGACGGTGATGTGGCTGGTGCGCTTGTTGATGCGGAAGGCACGACCCTGAGCACGGGGCTGGAATCGCTTGAGGGTGGTTCCCTCATCGACGAAGGCGCGGGACACGAACAGGTCCTGGTCGTCGAGGTACTCGTTCGAGGCATCGGCCTTGACGCGAGCGTTGGCCATCGCCGAGGCGACGAGCTTGTAGACGGGCTCGGACGCGCCCTGCGGCGCGAACTTCAGGATGGCCAGTGCCTCCTGAGCCTGCTTGCCGCGGATCAGGTTCACGACACGGCGAGCCTTCTGGGGGGTGACGCGGATGTGTCGCACGCGTGCGATCGACTCCACCATTTCTCTCCTCCTTCTCGTCGCCGCTTAGCGGCGACGGCCCTTCTTGTCGTCCTTCTCGTGACCGCGGAAGGTCCGAGTGGGGGCGAACTCGCCGAGCTTGTGGCCGACCATGGTCTCGGTCACGAACACGGGGATGTGCTTGCGACCGTCGTGGACCGCGATGGTGTGACCCAGCATCGCCGGGATGATCATCGAACGGCGCGACCAGGTCTTGATGACGTTCTTGTTGCCGGCTTCGTTGGCCGTGAACACCTTGCGGAGCAGGTGGTCGTCAACGAAGGGGCCCTTCTTGAGACTGCGAGGCATCTTCTACAACTCCTACTTGCGCTTCTTACCGGCGGTGCGGCGGCGGACGATGAGCTTGTCGCTCTCCTTGTTGGGGCGACGGGTGCGTCCCTCGGACTGTCCCCAGGGGCTGACCGGGTGGCGTCCACCGGAGGTCTTGCCCTCTCCACCACCGTGCGGGTGGTCGACCGGGTTCATCGCGACACCGCGGACGGTCGGGCGGACGCCCTTCCAGCGCATGCGGCCGGCCTTGCCCCAGTTGATGTTCGACTGCTCGGCGTTGCCGACCTCGCCGATCGTGGCGCGGCAGCGCGCGTCGACGTTGCGGATCTCGCCCGACGGCAGACGGAGCTGCGCGTAGGGGCCGTCCTTGGCGACGAGGCGGACCGAGGTGCCGGCCGAGCGGGCGAGCTTCGCTCCCCCACCGGGCTTGATCTCGATGGCGTGGATGACCGTACCGGTCGGGATGTTGCGCAGCGGCAGGTTGTTGCCGGGCTTGATGTCGGCGCCGGCGCCCGACTCCACGATGTCGCCCTGCGAGAGCTTGTTCGGAGCCAGGATGTAGCGCTTGGTGCCGTCCACGAAGTGGAGCAGCGCGATGCGCGCGGTGCGGTTGGGGTCGTACTCGATGTGAGCGACCTTGGCGTTGACGCCGTCCTTGTCGTTGCGACGGAAGTCGATCAGACGGTACTGGCGCTTGTGGCCACCACCGATGTGACGCGTCGTGATGCGGCCGGAGTTGTTGCGGCCACCGGTCTTGGACAGCGGGCGAAGGAGCGACTTCTCGGGCGTCGAGCGGGTGATCTCGGCGAAGTCGGCAACGCTGGAGCCGCGGCGACCAGGGGTCGTGGGCTTGTACTTACGAATAGCCATTGTCTGTTTCCTCTACGCTTCTTCGGCTCAGCCGACGTTCGTGAAGATGTCGATGGAGCCGGACTTCAGCGTCACGATCGCGCGCTTGGTGTCCTTGCGCTTGCCGGTGCCGAACTTGGTCCGACGGGTCTTGCCCTGGCGGTTCAGCGTGTTGATCGACGCGACCTCGACTCCGAAGATCTTCTCGATGGCGAGCTTGATCTCGGTCTTGTTCGAGCGGGGGTCCACCACGAAGGTGTACTTGCCCTGGTCGATCAGGCCGTAGGACTTCTCGGAGACCACCGGGGAGATGATCACGTCGCGGGGGTCCTTGTTGAACGCGGCGGACTGGCTCATGCGTTCACCTCTTCCTTCTTGGACTCGGCGCCGGTCTTGAGGGCGACGAAGCCCTCGAGAGCAGCCTGCGAGAAGACGATGTCGTCCGAGACGAGCACGTCGTACGCGTTGAGCTGGTCGAACGGCAGGATGTGCACGAACGGCACGTTGCGGAGGGACAGCTCGGCGATGAAGTCGTCGCGCTCGAGGACCACGAGGACGTTGCGCGACACCGAGAGGGCGTCGAGCAGGACGAGGACGTCCTTGGTCTTCGGGGTCTCGCCGAGGGCGAGGGACTCGACCGCGTGGATGCGGCCGCCGCGGGCGCGGTCGGAGAGAGCACCGAGCAGGGCTGCGGCGATCATCTTCTTGGGGGTGCGCTGCGCGTAGCTGCGGGGGGTCGGTCCGTGGACGACGCCACCACCGGTCATGTGCGGGGCGCGGATCGAGCCCTGACGAGCGCGACCGGTTCCCTTCTGCTTGAACGGCTTGCGACCGGCTCCGGAGACCTCGCCACGGTTCTTCGTCTTGTGGGTACCCTGGCGCGCCGCGGCGAGCTGGGCCACGACGACCTGGTGGATGAGGGGGATGTTGGTCTGCACGTCGAAGAGCTCGGCGGGGAGCTCGAACGAGCTCGCCTTCTGGCCCTTGACGTCGAGGATGTCGATAGAGGTAGCCATGGAACTACGCTCCCTTCACGGCGTTGCGAACGAACACGAGGCGACCGCGCGCACCGGGGACGGCGCCCTTGACGAGCAGCAGGCCCTTCTCGGCGTCGACGGAGTGCACCTTGAGGTTGAGCACGGTGACGCGCTCGCCACCCATGCGACCGGCCATGCGCATGCCCTTGAAGACACGGCTGGGGGTCGAGGAGGCTCCGATGGAGCCGGGCTTGCGGTGGTTGCGGTGCGAACCGTGCGAAGCCGAGACGCCCTTGAAGTTGTGACGCTTCATGACACCGGCAAAGCCCTTGCCCTTGCTGGTGCCGACGACGTCGACCTTGGTGCCGGCTTCGAAGACGGCGTCGACGGTCAGCTCCTGGCCGGCCGAGTACTCGGCGGCGTCGGCGGTGCGGACCTCGGTGAGGTGGCGGCGGGGGGTGACTCCCGCGGCGTCGAAGTGACCGGCGGCGGGCTTGTTCACCTTGCGCGGGTCGATCGCTCCGGCGGCGATCTGGACGGCCGAGTAGCCGTCCTTCGCCTCGGTGCGGATCTGGGTCACGACGTTCGGGCTGATCTCGATGACGGTGACCGGGACGAGCTTGTTCTCGGCGTCCCAGACCTGGGTCATGCCGAGCTTGGTGCCGAGGAGGCCCTTGGAGGTCTTGGTGGCGACAGACATGTGTTACCCCTCCCCTTAGAGCTTGATCTCGATGTTGACGTCGGCCGGGAGGTCGAGGCGCATCAGCGAGTCGACGGCCTTGGGCGTCGGGTCGATGATGTCGATGAGGCGCTTGTGGGTGCGCATCTCGAAGTGCTCGCGGCTGTCCTTGTACTTGTGGGGAGAACGGATCACGCAGACCACGTTCTTCTCGGTCGGAAGCGGCACGGGGCCGACGACCGTTGCTCCGGCACGGGTGACCGTGTCGACGATCTTGCGCGCCGACGTGTCGATGACCTCGTGGTCGTACGACTTCAGTCGGATGCGGATCTTCTGTCCCGCCATGTGTGATCTCTCACTCTCTTGTTATTGCGTCGTACGCTGCGGACCCGTGGGCCCGCGTCGCATTGGACGCGCTCGCGAAGGAACTCCGGGGAACCGGGGAGTGCACCAGTGTTCTTCTGTCAAAAGCACCGCGCTCGGGGCGCTCCAGCGACGTGCAGAACGCACGACGCACGGAGAGCCCGTTGAGTTGTCGGTTGTTTCGTTCTGCTACCCGCCGCCTCGACGTCGCACCGGCTGGGCCGCCCTCTCGGGTCGAGCCTCAGCGGTGCCGTCTCGGCACTGCCTGGCAGTGTTCCACCGGTCGCAGCACGCTGCTTCGGCAGAAATTTTGAACTAGAAGAGTCTCCCACAGAACGGGCACCCGTGCAACCCGGGCGTGTCGCGGATCGGGGACCCCTCCTCGCCCGGGATTCCGGGGCGGCGCCTCATTCGTAGAGGAGGGCGCGGAGGGTCGTCTCGGCGGAGTTCGGACGGGCAGGGTCGATCGTCTCACCCGCGCGGTAGTGGTCGAGGACCCGCGGGTCCACGTAGCTGGCGCGCGCCACCGTCGGGGTGTTGCCGAGCACCTCGGAGGCGTCGCGCATGGCCTGCGCGATGGCGGAGTTCCGGGCCCGCTGCGTCGGCTTCGGTCCCGTGCGCGCAAGGCTGAGCGCGGCGGCGACGGTGCCGTGGAGAGTGCGGAAGTCCTTCGCGGTGAAGTCGTCGCCCGCCTTCTCCCGGACGTAGTCGTTGATCTCGGGAGCGGACAGCGGCCGCCACTCCCGCCCGTCCTTCCACGCGAGCAGGCGGGCGTTCGGGCCGCGGCGCTTCAGCGAGCGCACGACGCTCGCCAGGTCGTGGTCGAGGATCTCGCTCGTCCAGGCCTGATGGCTCTTGCCCGGGAAGGCGAGGGCGACGCGATCGCCGTGGGTCGTCGCGTGCGAGCACAGCAGCGTCGACAGGCCGATGCTGCCGTGCTCCTTGGCGTAGCGCTCGCTCCCCACGCGGAGGGAGCCCGTGTCGAGCATCCGGAACGCGGTTGCGAGAGCACGCTCGCGGCCGTAGCCGTCGCGACGGAGGTCCATCGTCACCGCGCGGCGCGCGCTCGGCAGCGACTCGGCCAGACGGAGTGCGCGGTCGAACTTGATCCGGTCCTTCTGCTCGCGCCAGGTCGGATGGTAGATGTACTGCCGACGGCCGGCCGCATCGACGCCCATCGCCTGGATGTGACCGTTGGGGTACGGCGCGATCCAGACGTCCTTCCACGCCGGGGGGATGCCCAGCGCATCGAAGCGGGCCCGGAGCTCGGGGTCGGTGACCGTCACGCCCTTCGGGTCGCGGTAGCTGAATCCGGAGCCGGCGCGGACGCGGGTGTACCCGCGACTGCTCGAATCGGTCCTGCGGAGTCTCTGCGCACGCGTCTCAGCCATCGGCCCGACCCTAGGCCGGGCTCCGTCCGCTCTGCACCCGCTTGACGGGAGGGTGCAGAACGAGCCAGGAGGGGCCGCTACTCGTTGCCGAGGCGCTTGTCGGCCTGGCGCTTGAGGTCCTCGATGCGCTCGTCGTACTTGCCCTTGGTGAGCCTGCTGGCGATGTCGCCCGTCTTCTCGAGCACCTGGTCGGAGACGCGCTCCGCCTTCTCGCTGCGCAGCGCCTCCTGCGCCTTCTGGCTCTTCAGCAGCTCCGCTGCCTGACGTCCGAGCTTCCCGAGATCCACCATGACTGCTCCTTGTTCGAGGGCGCGGCGATCCGCGCCGAGCCAGTGTGGCGGGCGGGGCTGGACGAACGGTGGGGCGCTAGAGGGCGAGGACCCGGGCCGCAGCCTCGGCGAGGGCGCGACCGTAGGAGGGTCCGTGGCCGGCGGCGTGCACCGCGAGCGGGTGCAGCTGGTGCAGCGGGACGCGCTCCTGCCAGCCGTCGGCGAGAGCGTGCGCCTCGTCGTAACCCCGGAGGATCTCGTCGAGGTGAGGCGCACCGAAGAGCGCCAGCATGGCGAGGTCGGTCTCGCGGTGGCCGCCGTGCGCGGCAGGATCGATCAGCACGGCGCCGGAGCCGGACCAGAGCACGTTCCCCGTCCAGAGGTCTCCGTGCAGGCGGGAGGGCCGCTCCTCGCCGTCGAACTCCCCCGCCGCGACACGATCGAGCGCCTGCTCGACGGTCCCGGCATCGGATCGCGACAGGTTCCCCTCCCGGACCGCGACGGGGAGGAACGGACGGACACGCTGCTCGGCGTAGAAGACGCCCCACGACTCCTCGGGGCTGCAGGGCATCCGCCGGCGGCCGATGTACGCGGGGCCGTCCCAGCCGTCCGGGGCTGCACCGAACGCCGCGGCTCCCGCGTCGTGCGTCCGGGCCAGGGCTCGGCCGAAGGCCCGCGCAGCGCCCGGATCGGGACGGATGGACTCGAGCTCCTCCAGCTCGATGCGGCCCGAGCCGACGGAGAGGACCTCGACGCACGACGCGCCGCCGGACGCCTCCGCCTCCCGCAGCCACTCCAGGCCCGCCGCCTCCCACTCGAAGAACCGCGGGGCCGCGGACGGATCGCTCTTGACGAAGGACATGGAGATCACGGTAGCCCGCGCTCCGTGACCCCGCCCGGACACACGGAAGGGGCCGCCCGCACGAAGCGGACGACCCCTCTCGAGAGATCGAGCAGGCGGACCTACTTGACGATCTTGGTGACCGTTCCGGCACCCACGGTGCGTCCACCCTCACGGATGGCGAAGCCGAGGCCCTCCTCCATGGCGATCGGCTGGATCAGCGCGACCGTCATGTCGGTGGTGTCGCCGGGCATGACCATCTCGGTACCCTCGGGCAGCGTGATGACGCCGGTGACGTCGGTGGTGCGGAAGTAGAACTGCGGGCGGTAGTTCGCGTAGAACGGGTTGTGACGCCCACCCTCATCCTTGGACAGGATGTACGCGGTGCCCTCGAAGTCGGTGTGCGGCGTGACCGAACCCGGCTTGACGACGACCTGGCCGCGCTCGACGTCCTCGCGCTTGGTGCCGCGGAGGAGCAGACCGCAGTTCTCGCCGGCCCAGGCCTCGTCGAGCTGCTTGTGGAACATCTCGATACCGGTGACCGTGGTCTTCTGCGTCGGGCGGATGCCGACGATCTCGACCTCGGAGTTCAGAGCGAGGGTTCCACGCTCCGCACGGCCGGTGACGACGGTTCCACGACCGGTGATCGTGAAGACGTCCTCGATCGGCATGAGGAACGGCTTGTCCTTGTCGCGGATCGGGTCCGGGATGGACTCGTCGACGGCGTCCATCAGGTCGATGATCGACTGGGTCCAGGCCTCGTCGCCCTCGAGGGCCTTGAGACCGGAGACGCGCACGACGGGCGCGTCGTCGCCGGGGAAGCCCTGCGACGAGAGCAGCTCGCGGACCTCGAGCTCGACGAGCTCCAGGATCTCCTCGTCGTCCACCATGTCGGCCTTGTTCAGGGCGACGAGGAGGTAGGGGACGCCGACCTGCTTGGCGAGGAGGACGTGCTCACGGGTCTGAGCCATGGGGCCGTCGGTGGCGGCGACCACGAGGATCGCGCCGTCCATCTGCGCCGCGCCGGTGATCATGTTCTTGATGTAGTCGGCGTGACCCGGGGCGTCGACGTGCGCGTAGTGGCGCTTCGGCGTCTCGTACTCGACGTGCGAGATGTTGATCGTGATGCCGCGCTGGCGCTCCTCGGGAGCGGAGTCGATCGACGCGAAGTCGCGCTGAACGTTGGTCGCGGACGGGAACTTGTCAGCGAGAACCTTGGAGATCGCCGCGGTCAGCGTGGTCTTTCCGTGGTCGACGTGACCGATGGTTCCGATGTTGACGTGCGGCTTGGTCCGCTCGAACTTGGCCTTAGCCACTGTGGGTCCTCCTCAGGACTTAGGTGCAAGCATCCGCATCCGACGCCGCACGGGGCGGCACGAGGACATGAGGGCTTGCGGGGGTTTTGTGTACTTATGTTACCGGCAGAGGTCGTGCGGGTTTCCACGCGCGTAAGCGGCAGCAAACCCGCACGACACTACCAGTCCCCCGCCGTCCGGTCGAACGGCGGGGGGAGGGGGCGGAGTTACTCGCCCTTGTTCTTCTGGACGATCTCCTCGGCGACGGCCTTGGGGACCTCGCTGTAGGTCTCGAACGTCATCGAGTAGACGGCGCGGCCCGAGGTCTTCGAGCGCAGGTCGCCGATGTAGCCGAACATCTCGGACAGCGGCACGTTGGCGCGGATGACCTTGATGCCGGTGGCGTCCTCCATCGACTGGATCATCCCGCGACGCGAGTTGAGGTCGCCGATGACGTCGCCCATGTACTCCTCGGGAGTGCGGACCTCGACGGCCATGAGCGGCTCGAGGAGGACGGGCTGCGCCTTGCGCGAGGCCTCCTTGAACGCGATCGAGCCGGCGATCTTGAACGCCATCTCGGAGGAGTCGACGTCGTGCGCGGCACCGTCGACCAGGGTCGCCTTGACGCCCACCATCGGGTAGCCGGCGAGCACGCCGACCTGCATGGCGTCGCGGATGCCCGCGTCGACCGACGGGATGTACTCGCGGGGGACGCGTCCGCCCGAGACGCCGTTGACGAACTCGTAGGTCTTGTCGGCCTCGACCTCCATCGGCTCGATGGTGATCTGGACCTTCGCGAACTGACCCGATCCACCCGTCTGCTTCTTGTGGGTGTAGTCGTACTTCTCGACGGTGCGGCGGATCGTCTCGCGGTAGGCCACCTGCGGCTTGCCGACGTTGGCCTCGACGTTGAACTCGCGCTTCATGCGGTCCACCAGGATGTCGAGGTGCAGCTCGCCCATTCCCTTGATGACCGTCTGACCGGTCTCCTGGTTCTGCTCGGTGCGGAAGGTGGGGTCCTCCTCCGCGAGCTTCTGGATCGCGGTGCCGAGCTTCTCCTGGTCGGCCTTCGTCTTGGGCTCGATGGCGACCTCGATGACGGGCTCCGGGAAAGTCATCGACTCGAGGACGACCTGCGCCTGCGGGTCGCTGAGGGTGTCACCGGTGGTGGTGTCCTTCAGGCCGATGACCGCGTAGATGTGGCCGGCGGTGACCGAGTCGACCGGGTTCTCCTTGTTGGAGTGCATCTGGAAGATCTTGCCGATGCGCTCCTTCTTGCCCTTGGTCGAGTTGATGACCTGGGCGCCGGAGTCGAGCTTGCCCGAGTAGACGCGGACGTAGGTCAGGCGACCGAAGAACGGGTGCACGGCGACCTTGAACGCGAGCGCCGAGAAGGGCTCGGTCGAGTCGGCGTGGCGCATGATGACCTTCTCCTCATCGCGGACGTCGTGCGCCTCGATGGCGGGGACGTCGAGCGGGGAGGGGAGGTAGTCGACGACCGCGTCGAGCATGGGCTGGACGCCGCGGTTCTTGAACGCGGAGCCGCAGAGCACGGGGTAGATCTCGGAGTTGACGGTCAGCTTGCGGATCGCGGCCTTGACCTCGGCCACGGTCAGCTCCTCGCCGCCGAAGTACTTCTCGAGCAGCTCGTCCGAGGTCTCGGCGACGGTCTCGAGCAGCTTCTGGCGGTACTCGGCGGCCTTGTCGGCGAGGTCGGCCGGGATCTCCTCGATCTCGTACTTCGCACCGAGCTGGACGTCTCCCTTGGAGTCGCCGCGCCACGTGAGCGCGCGCATCTCGACCAGGTCGATGACGCCCTCGAAGGACGACTCGGCGCCGATCGGGAGCTGGATGACCAGCGGCTTCGCGCCGAGGCGGTTCACGATGGTGTCGACCGTGTAGTAGAAGTCGGCGCCGAGCTTGTCCATCTTGTTGACGAAGCAGATGCGCGGGACGTCGTACTTGTCGGCCTGGCGCCAGACGGTCTCCGACTGGGGCTCGACGCCCTCCTTGCCGTCGAAGACGGCGACGGCGCCGTCGAGGACGCGGAGCGAGCGCTCCACCTCGACGGTGAAGTCGACGTGACCCGGGGTGTCGATGATGTTGATCTGGTTCTTGTTCCAGAAGCAGGTCGTCGCGGCGGACGTGATCGTGATGCCGCGCTCCTGCTCCTGCGCCATCCAGTCCATCGTGGCGGCGCCGTCGTGGACCTCACCGATCTTGTGCGTGATACCCGTGTAGAACAGGATGCGCTCGGTGGTGGTGGTCTTGCCGGCATCGATGTGGGCCATGATGCCGATGTTGCGGACCTTGTTCAGGTCGGTGAGCACATCTTGTGCCACGGAGTTCCTCCGATGAGTGATGGAGCCAGCGCAACGGGCTCATGGCCGATCGGCTGGGGTTCAGGTGGGACGATCGCCCGACCGCGGGGATCGGGCGATCAGCCGCCGGGCCGGGTCCGCAGCGCGGACGCTGCGGAGCGGCCGCGGGACGCGCTACCAGCGGTAGTGCGCGAAGGCCTTGTTCGACTCGGCCATCTTGTGGGTGTCCTCGCGACGCTTCACAGCGGCGCCGAGACCGTTCGACGCGTCGAGGATCTCGTTCATGAGACGCTCGGTCATCGTCTTCTCGCGACGGGCCTTCGCGTAGCTGGTGAGCCAGCGGAGCGCGAGGGTGTTGGCGCGGTGGGGCTTGACCTCGACCGGGACCTGGTAGGTCGAGCCGCCGACGCGGCGGCTGCGGACCTCGAGGGTCGGACGGACGTTGTCGAGCGCCTTCTTGAGCGTGACGACGGCGTCCTGGCCGTTCTTGGCGGAGACTCCCTCGAGGGCACCGTAGACGATGCGCTCGGCGAGTCCCTTCTTGCCGTCCAGGAGGATCTTGTTCACGAGCTGGCTGACGACCGGTGCGCCGTAGACGGGGTCTGCGACGACGGGGCGCTTGGGAGCGGGGCCCTTACGAGGCATTACTTCTTCTCCATCTTCGCGCCGTACCGGCTGCGAGCCTGCTTGCGGTTCTTGACGGCCTGGGTGTCCAGGGCGCCGCGAACGATCTTGTAGCGGACACCGGGGAGGTCCTTCACACGACCGCCGCGCACGAGCACCATCGAGTGCTCCTGCAGGTTGTGGCCCTCGCCGGGGATGTAGGCGGTGACCTCGGTGCCGTTGGAGAGCTTCACGCGGGCCACCTTGCGGAGGGCCGAGTTCGGCTTCTTGGGCGTGGTCGTGTAGACGCGCGTGCAGACGCCGCGCTGCTGGGGGTTGGCCTTCAGGGCGGGCGCCTTGGTCTTGGTGACCTTGGGCGAGCGTCCCTTTCGGACCAACTGCTGAATCGTTGGCACTGATTTGCTCCTTGAATGCTGCACGGTGACAGCGGATCGATGGTCGACATTCGGCCTGTCCGTCGCCGGACGCGGCCGAGTTCATCTGGACCCGACGCACCCGCCTGCACCGGCGAGCGGCGTAGAGGGGAGGAGGACGGGTATGCCGTGGGGGCCGTCCGATCGGACGAACCCGCGGACCCTTGCGGACCCGGTGGAGCGAAGCGCGGCACCCGATCGACCCGGAGGCACGACACGAGCGCACGGCAAAGCGCACACCCAAAGAATATTACGGGGAGTGACGGGGCCGGTCAACCGGACGGCGTCCGCCGTCAGCGAGCAGGGCGGCGGGCGGGCTACTCCCGCTCGTCCCCCTCCCAGCCCCAGTGGGGCGTGCCTCCGCCGGCGTCCCGACGTGCCAGGAGCAGCAGGAAGACGAGGTGGACGGCCGCCGCCAGCACCCCGGTCGCGATCGCGAAGGCCGTGCCGGCGTGGTCGAGCGCGTAGCCCAGGATCTCGGCCGGCTGCTGGAGTCCGAGACCGTAGATCGCGCCGCCGACGAGCAGGAAGAGGAGGTAGACGACGACTCCGGCGAGCAGCGACGGCCCGAGCACGCGGGTGACCGACGGGCGCGCGGCGAGGGTGATCATCGAGAGCAGGACCGCCACGACGCACGCGCCGACCGCCACCGGGCCCAGGAGCGGGCCGGCGTCGCGCTCGGGCACGACGTCCTGGTCGAGCAGGAGGCTCAGCACCCCGAACGCGCAGACGACCAGGGCGAGGTAGAGGAACGCGGCGAACGCGGCCAGGGCGATGCCGTAGCCCAGTCCCGCTCCCCTGCCCTGCTCCCCCGGCGAGGTCACGACTGCGAGGCGGCTTCCCGCTGGGCGTTGCGGCGCTTCACGCCGCGAGCGCGGGCGGCGATGAGGGCGCCGCCCCAGACGCTCACCTCGCGGCCGAGCACCGCAGCCGCGGCGCCTTGGAGGAGGACGGCCGGGTCGCTCAGGAACTCCACGAGCTCGGTGCGGTCGGCGGGCGGAACGGCTCCCCCGATGTCGTACCAGGCGCCGGCGAGCGCCGCCGCTCCGGCGAGCAAGGCGATGAAGAAGCCGCCGAGGACGTACGCCCACCATCCGGCGCGGTTCACGGCGAGGACGAGGAGGGCGAGACCGATCAGGAACGCGGCGACGGGCGCCAGGAACGCGGCGGTGGGACCCTGCGCGAGGGCGACGGAGAGCGGGTCCCCCTGCGCGGCGTCCACGACGAGGCGGATCGCCGTGAGGCACGCCAGCAGCAGGGCCGCGAAGACGGCGGTGGCCAGCAGGGCGACGGCGAGGCCGGCGATCCGGTTCCCCTTCCGGCGCGGCGGCGCGGGCTCGGGCTCCACCGGCCCCAGCGGCGAGCGCTCGGCGGGCCCGGCGGCCGCGGGCGCCGTGGCGGGCGCCCCGCCGGTCAGCGGCTCGGGCCACACGTACTCGCGGGTCTTCTGCGGCCCGGTCGCAGTGCCGGACCCCTCGGGCGCGGACGGCATGCGCTCGGTCTCGGCGTCGCTTCTCCAGGTCACCCGGTCAGGATAGGCACACGCCCGCGCGGGAGCGGTCAGGCGCGCGGCCACCCGCAGAAGGGTGGCACGACAGCCTCACTCCAGCGGGTTCAGCAGGCGGTGGAGGAACTGCCGGGTCCGCGGCTCCCGCGGCTCGCGGAGGATCCCGGCGGGCGCGCCCCGCTCGACGACCACTCCGTCGGCCATGAAGACCACCTCGGAGGCGACCCTCCGCGCGAACTCCAGCTCGTGCGTGACGACGAGCATGGTCCAGCCCTCGGCCGCGAGCTCGCGCATCAGCGACAGCACGTCGCCGACCAGCTCGGGATCGAGCGCCGAGGTCGGCTCGTCGAAGAGCAGGAGCTCCGGACGCAGCGCGAGCGCGCGCACGATCCCGACGCGCTGCTGCTGCCCGCCCGAGAGCTCGAAGGGGTAGGCGCCGCCGCGGCCGCCCAGGCCCACCCGCTCGAGCAGCGCCTCGGCCTCGGGGACCACCTCGGACGCCGGGCGGCGCTGCACCCGCAGCGGTCCCTCCGTCACGTTCTCGAGCACGCTGAGGTGCGGGAACAGGTTGAAGTGCTGGAAGACCATGGCCGAGCGGTCGCGGAGCGCCGTGAGCGGGCGTCGGCCGACGCCCGCGGCGAAGTCGAGCGAGGTGCCGTCCGAGAGCACGACCACACCCGCGTCGGGCACCTCGAGGCTGTTGAGCGAGCGCAGCACGGTGGTCTTGCCCGAGCCGGACGGGCCGATCAGGGCGATGACCTCGCCGCGGCGGATGTCGAGGTCGATGCCGCGGAGGACCTCGACGGAGCCGAACGACTTGCGCAGGCCCCGGACGGAGAGCACGGGGCGCGCGTCCTGCGGGGCGTCAACGGGCGACATAGCGGTCCAATCGCTTCTCGAGGATGCTCTGCCCGCTCGAGAGCACGAGGCAGATGAGCCAGTAGATCAGGGCCGCCTCGAGGTAGAGAAGCATGAACTCGCTCGACGCCGTGGCGATCTTCTGCGCCTGGCGGAAGAGCTCGGTCACTAGGATCAGCGAGGCGAGCGAGGTGTCCTTCACCAGCGAGATGAACGTGTTCGAGAGCGGCGGCACAGACACGCGAGCGGCCTGCGGGAGGATGATCCGCCGCAGGGCCAGTCCCCGGCCCATGCCGATCGTGTGCGCCGCCTCCCACTGCCCCTTGGGCACGCTGAGGATCGCGGCCCGGATGACCTCGGCCGCGTAGCCGCCGACGTTCAGGGCGAACGCGATGATGGCGCTGGGCCACGGGTCGATCCGCACGCCCAGGCTGGGCAGGCCGTAGAAGATGACGAAGAGCTGCACCAGGAGCGGGGTGCCGCGGATCACGGAGATGTAGACGCGGGCGATCCACGCGAGGATCCGGACCTTCGAGAGCCTCATCAGCGCGACGGCCAGAGCGAGGACCAGTCCGAGCACGAAGCTGGCGAGAGCGAGCGGGATCGTGCCCACGAGGCCGCCGGACAGGATCGGCCAGAACGACCGCAGGACGAGGTCGAGGTCCATGTGGTCTCCTCTCGCCGGGGCGATGGGCGGTGCGGGCGGTCGGACGGTGCGCGTCGCTCCCCTGGGATGCTGTCACGCATCCGGGACGGACGCGGGAGGTTGCCACGGAGCCGACCCGCGTGGGAGGCGCCGTGGACGACGGGAGGGAGCCGGCGCGAGCGGCCGACCCCCTCCTGTGCGGTCCTACTCGGAGACGTCGGCTCCGAAGTAGCGCTCGGAGATCTCGGTCAGCGTGCCGTCGGCGCGGAGCTCGTCGAGCGCGTCGTCGACCGCGGCGACGAGGTCGTCCGAGCCCTTCGGGAAGGTGAAGGCGCTCTCGGAGCTGTCGTCGGTGGTCACCGCGACCTTGAGGCCCGCGGCCTGGTCCGGGAAGTTCGTCGACCAGTCGAGCCAGGTGAGGCGGTCGTTGATGGTCGCGTCGACGCGACCCTGCTCGACGAGGGCGACTGCCTGCGCCCAGCCCTCGACGCCCTCGACCTGCGCGCCGGCGTCCTGCGCCAGCTCGTACCAGTTGCTCGAGAGGGACTGCGCGGTCGTCTTGCCCGCGAGCGAGTCGAGCGAGGTGATCTCGGTGTCGGCGGTCGGGACGACCACCACTCCGGGGCTCACGGCGTAGGGCTCGGAGAAGTCGTAGCGGGCGCTGCGCTCGTCGTTGATCGAGACCTGGTTCGCGATGACGTCGAAGCGGCCCCCGTCCAGGCCCGCGAACATCGCGTCCCACTGCGTCTCCTCGAACTCGGGCTCGACGCCCAGCTTCTCGGCCACGGCCGTGATGATCTCGACGTCGTAGCCCGTGAGCTCGCCCGTGCCGCCGTCGGCGTGGAACGAGAACGGCTGGTAGGTGCCCTCGGTGCCGATGGTCAGCACGCCCGCGTCCTGCACCTCGGCGAGGGTGAGGCCCGAGTTCGCCGCGGTGGTCCCCTCGTCGGTGGAGCCGGAGACGGCGTCCTCGGTGGAGGCCGGCGCGCAGCCGGCGAGGACGAGGGCGGTGGCGGCTGCGGCGGTGCCGAGCAGGACGCGCAGAGGGGTGCGGGCGGGGAGGTGCGTCACGGTGGGTGTCCTTCGGTGCTTCACGATGTGGTCGCGCCGGTGGTCGGCGCGGGTTCCCGAGCGGGGGCTCCGGGAGCGGGA
Source organism: Rathayibacter sp. Leaf299 (assembly GCF_001423055.1). Taxonomy (NCBI): domain Bacteria; kingdom Bacillati; phylum Actinomycetota; class Actinomycetes; order Micrococcales; family Microbacteriaceae; genus Rathayibacter; species Rathayibacter sp. Leaf299. Next base: position 986,614 of record NZ_LMNT01000001.1, on the reverse strand, counting down.
CGGCGCGGACCGGATCCGCGGCCGCCCGGAGTGACCATAACCACCGGGAGGGGGCGGCCTATTCCCCGATGTCCCCGGATGACGGCGCGAGCGCGGCGAGGAACTCCTCCGCTCCCGACATACCGTCGGCGGTGAGGCCCTCGGCCGACTCCGGACGGACGAGGTGGAGCGGGGTGTCCTGCTCGCGCGCCCAGGCATAGGCGTCCTCGCGGAGGTTGTCGTCGATCCAGACCACGGCGTCGAACGGCCCGGTGGCACGCGCCCGCTCGAGCCACAGCGCGACGGGCTGCAGCTTGCCCGTGCCGCCCGGGAAGCGCGCGTCGCGCGGAAGGCCCCCGCGGAACACGATCGCCTCCGTCCCCTCGGGCAGGCCCAGATCGCGGGCGAGTACCGAGGTGAGCTCGGGCGGCCAGGTGGTCGCCCAGACGATCGTGCCGACGGCGGCGAGGCGGGCGACCAGCGCGGCGCGGTCGGCGTCGAGCACCAGCCGGTGGCCGCCCGCAGCCCGATCGCTCACGACGGACGGATTCAGGACGCCGTCGACGTCGAGGAGGATGAGCGCGGCCATGCCTGCCACCGTAGCCGCGGCACCCGGGTGCCGCGAGAGGCCGTAGCGTGGCGGGATGCCTCCCTCCGTTCGACTGCCCGGCGGTCGCACGGTCGCGCTCGAGCCGGACGCGGTCAGGACGGGCTCGCTCGTGCTGACGATCGACGGCGTCGAGCAGTCGCTGATCGACCCGTCCGACCCGGGTGCCCTCGACCTCGAGTACACCGCTCGGCTCGGAGCGGTCGTGGACGCCCTCGCACCGCCCCGTCGGGCCGTGCGCGTGCTGCACCTGGGCGCGGGCGCCCTCTCGCTCGCGCGCTACACGCAGTGGACGCGGCCGGGATCCGACCAGACCGTCGTCGACGTCGAGGAGGGACTGGTCGACTTCGTCGTCGAGCACGCTCCGCTCCCGCCGGGCACCCGCCTGCGCGTCGTCACGGCCGACGCCTCAGCCTCCCTCCCCCGCGGCACCGTCGACCTGGTCGTCCTGGACGCCTATGACGGCGACGAGATCCCGGAGGCGTTCTTCGGCGCGGTGGCGCTGGCCCGGATCGCCGACCGCGTCGGCGAGGGCCTGCTGGCCGTGAACGTCGCCGACGACGCCGACCATCGCCGCCTCGACCGGATCCGCGCGGCGGTGGAGCCGCTGCTGCCGGTCACCGAGGCGATCGGAGCGGAGTCGTTCGCCCGCGGGCGATCGTCCGGCAATGCGATCCTGCTCGCCTCACGCGGCGCCGTCGCCGCTGAGGTCGCCGTCCAGCTGCTGGCCGCGGGTCCTCATCCGGTCGCCGCCGCTGCGCAGCGCCACGTCGTGCCCGTCGAGGTTGCGGTAGAAGTCGACCCGTGACTCGAGCGCGATGCCCGCGTCGAGGTACTTCACCCTGATCCGCTTGATGTAGGTGCGGACGGTGTGCTCGGCGATCCGCATCTCCACCGCGACCGTCTTGACCGCGGTGCCGGCCCCGTAGGAGCGCATGACGCGGCTCTCCTGCGGGCTGAGGACCGGGCGGCGGTCCTCCTCGGTCATCAGGAAGCGGCCGCGGGCCGCCTCGGAGATCCAGGTGCGGCCGGATGAGACCGACACCACGGCCGCGGCGAGGTCACCGGGGTCGTCGCCCTTCCAGACGAACGCCGAGCGCTCGAAGCGGAGCACGGCGCGCACGGTCTCGAGCCCGAGCATCGTCGAGAGGGCCACGACTCCGCGGTACCGGCCGACGAGACCCTGCAGGGTGCGGACGAGGTCGCCGGTGGCGACGCCGTCGAGGTCGACCACGGCGACGGTGCCGGTGTCGGCACGGCTCGACGCGTCCTGCACGTCGAACTGCGGAAGGGCCGCACCCAGGAGGGCGAGCAGGGCGGCGCGGTCGATCGCGAGACCGTCGACGACGGTCAGGGCGAGAGGCTCGGTCTCGGGCACAGGGACTCCTCGTGGGCGCGGTCGGGAGCCGCCCCGGGGGCACCGTAGCGCCCTCGGAGCCCGTGGACCAGATCTTGGGACACACTGTCTCCACCGGGACCGGCTCCCGGGCTTCCCGCGACCTCGGCGCCTCTCGGGGTGTCCCCAGTGCGCGGGACGCCCTGCGCGGGCTAGTGTCTGCCGGATGGACCGCCTCGACACCTCGACCCCCCGCGCCAAGAGGCTCCCGGCCGAGGAGGTGCGGGAGCGGATGCTGCACGCCGCCCGCGGGGTGATCGCGGAGAACGGCCTGACGGTCGGCTTCGCGCACCTCCCGATGGAGGAGTACATCCGGCTCGCGGAGGTCCCGCGCAGCTCCGTCTACCGCATCTGGAGCACCCGCGAGGAGTTCGTCGCCGATCTGATCGGCGAGGTCTTCGTGCGCGACCGCTACGCCGGGGGCACCGACCCCGAGGCGCAGGAGCTCATGCGTGAGGTCTACGAACGGCACGGCGACCGCCTGTCCACGTCCCGCGGCCGCCGGGCGGTCGCGTGGGAGATGATCCGGATCGGGGCGAACGCCAACATGGCGAACCTGCGCCGCTCCGTCGACTGGTCCTCCTACAACGCCCTGCTCGCCTGCACGTTCTCGATGGAGGAGGGACCGGCCCGCGAGGCGGTCCGCGCCACCGCGAAGCGCATCGAGACGATGCTCACGCACCGGATGCAGACCTTCTACCAGGAGATGCTCGACGTGTTCCACGGGAGCATGCGCCCCGGATTCACGACGCTGCAGCTCGCCCACCTCACCGCGATCGTGATCGACGGGCTGGCGCACCGCAGCCGGCTGATCGACGAGGAGCTCGACGCGACGATCACCGCTCCGGGCCTGGACGGCGAGCCGGTGGAGTGGAATCTGGCCGCCTGGACCATCCGCTCGATCGTCGAGGGCATGCTCGAGCCCCCCACCGAGGACTAGCCCTCCGGGATCGGCTCGCAGAACCCGTCGATCAGCATCATCACTCCGGCGACGACGAGGCTCGGCGACTCGGGCCGCTCGGGGACGAGCGGTCCGGTGACCAGCTCCGGCGCCGCGATCCTCGCGACGCAGAGTCCTTCGATGTACGCCGAGATCGCGGACGCGAGCGACGTGTACTCGTCGCCGAAGCCCGGGCGCAGCCGCAGCCCCGCCTCGGTCAGGGTGTAGCGGTAGTACTTGGCCATGTTCTCGATGAAGTGCTGCTGGCGCTTGCGGAGGGCGTCGTGGACCACTCCCCGGACGGGCTCGTCGTGCGACTCGACGGTGCCGGCCAGCGAGACGAAGTTGCGCCAGTGCTGCGACGCGAAGGTGTTCTCGTAGTTGGCCTCGATGGCGACGGCCACGGAGGCGACGAGGGTCGCGCGCCGCTCGTCGGCCGGGGCCTCGGCGTCCGTGTTCCGCTGCAGATAGGTCGCGCCCACCTGCAGCGCCGGCTCGTCGAGGCGGGTCGAGAGGAGCCGGTCGGGGATCCTGGCGAGCAGTTCGTCGAAGAAGTCCTGGCGGCTCGGCCAGATCCGGTAGACCGTGCTCCGCGGGACCCCGGCCGTGCGGATGAGGTCCTCCAGCGGGAGGTGGGAGACGCCCACCCTCAGGCCGTCGCTGCGCACGACGTCGAGTCCGGCGTCCACGAGGCGGGAGCGCACCTGCTCACGCGTCAGTCGGGGTGCGCGCGCGGGTGTCGCGGGCGGGACGGGGGTCTGGCTCATGCGGCCTCCGGCGGGAAGGCGGAGGCGCCGTCGTCGGCCCCCGGTGCTGGGAGCGTAGCGCGTGTCCCACCGTCGTCGGGACGGGCGCGGCCCGCTGCCGGCCCGTGAGCCGAGCGGGCCGCGCTGCCTGTCCCCCTGGTGGCCGCCCCATCGGCCTCGCCCACGGTAAGCGCAGTCCGGACGCGGAGTCAAAACATCGGGACATCATGTCGCGTCGCACCGGGGGGCGGGTCTGAGGACGTCGTCAGCGGACCGGACGGCGACGCGGGTCCTCCGACGGCGGGAGATCGGACACGGCCGGGGGCGTCGGCGCCTCGCCGCGGGAGTGCGCGAGGGAGGCGGTCACTGCGTCGGCCGCCTCCGCTCCGGCCCGCTCGGCCAGCGCCGCGTTGCGCATCAGCCACGCGTGGTGGCAGGGGCTCGCGGCGATCCTCGTCACGACGGAGGCGAGGCGCATCGCGTCCCCCACTCGCGCGAGCGGGTTGAGCTCCGCGAGGACGGACGGGACGTCCGGCAGCGACATCAGCGTGTAGCGGCACGTCGAGACCGCGTACTCGTCCACGCCCGCCTCGGCCGATCGCGCGCCGACGATGACGTCGCCCAGATCGAGGTCGCGAGTGCGCGCCCCGAGGACGGACACCAGCGTCACGCGGATGTCCCCCGCGAGAGCCACGACGTGCACTCCGGCCGGCCAGGGCGGGAGCCGGCTCAGCTCCGACGAGCCCGTGCGCATCGCGATGCCGGCCTGGGAGGAGAGGGCGTCGATCATCGGCATCCCCGTGCACTCCCCCGCCCGCGCCGCGTCCTCGGACGCCGCCTCGCCGCAGGACGCGAGGAGGGCCGAGACCCCGAGCCGGGACTGCGGCTCGAGCCCGGCGACGACCGCGGGGCTGACAGAGCCGGTCGACTCGATCATCTCGCCCAGGCGGGCCGCGAGGTCCGAGCCCGTGTTCGGCGTGCCGAAGGTGATGACGTCCGAGACCATCGACTCGACGCTCACCCCGTCGACCTCCTGGCTGAGCGCCTGGCGAGCGGCGAGGCCGCCCATCGAGTGCGCCACCACGATCGCCCTGTTGCCGGTCGCCGAGACCAGGCAGGCGAGGGAGGAGGCGAGTGCGTCGCTGATGCCCGGATCCGTCACCCAGCGCGCCGAGAGGTCGCGGTAGTCGAACGTGTAGACGAGGGAGCCCTCGATGTCCTGCAGCGTGCCGATGACGGAGCGCTCGGCGACGACTCCCGGCTGATCCGCGTCGGCGCCCGGCTGATCCGCCTCGGCGCCCGGGGGGTCCGTGTCGGCGCCGGCGACCAGGTCGACGAGGTGCGAGAAGGCGCCGGTGCGGGCCTCGTCGTGCGTCGAGGTGCCGAGCCAGCCGTGCACGACGACGATCGGCACGTTCTCGGCGGAGGGAGTCGCGTCGACCTCGTCGTCCTGCAGCACGGGAGCGAGCTGCGCGACTCCGCACGCGGCGGGGACGGACGGCGCTGCGACGGCGGGCGCTGCGGGCAGCACGACGGCACCGACCGCCACGAGAAGGGCGGCCAGCGCGACGACCACGACTCTCATCCGCGCGTATCCTCACCGCTGCGACCCCGACCGGACGGGCGCGGGGCGGTACCCCGTCGAACGTCCCTCGAGTCAATCACCGACGCAGGGGCCGTGCGCTTCCCGGGCGACCCCCACTCACCCCCCTTGCGGTGGGCAACCGGCGTGGCGGGACGCTCCGGGAACGACGAAGGCCCCGCCGGGAACCCGGCGGGGCCTTCGATCACTCGGTCGGAGCTCAGCTGTAGTTGCCGGGCTCGTATCCGTCACTCGAGAACGAGTCGAAGTCGACGAACGACAGGTCGGCGTCGCTGAACGCGGCGTCGTCGGCGAAGATGCGGTTGGGGTACCGCTCGGCCTTCGCCTCCTCGGTCGCCTCGACGGACACGTTGCGGTACTTCGGGAGTCCGGTACCGGCCGGGATCAGCTTTCCGATGATCACGTTCTCCTTCAGGCCCAGCAGCGGGTCGCGCTTGCCCTCCATGGCCGCCTGCGTCAGGACGCGGGTGGTCTCCTGGAAGGACGCGGCCGACAGCCACGACTCGGTCGCGAGCGAGGCCTTGGTGATTCCCATGACCTCCTGGCGCGCGGACGCGGTCCGCTTGCCCTCGGTCAGAGCCGCACGGTTGACCTCGCTGTAGCGCGACCGGTCGACGAGCTCGCCCGGCAGCAGATCCGTGTCGCCGTGGTCGACCACGGTGACCTTGCGGAGCATCTGACGGACGATGACCTCGATGTGCTTGTCGTGGATCGGCACACCCTGCGAGCGGTAGACGCCCTGGACGCCGCCGACCAGGTGCTTCTGGACCTCGCGGACGCCCAGCACGCGCAGGACCTCCTTGGGGTCGACCGTTCCCACGTGCAGCTGCTGACCGAGCACGACCGACTGGCCGTCCTCGACGAGGAGCTGCGAGCGCTTGAGCACCGGGTAGATGACCGCCTCGTCGCCGTTGTCCGGCTGGAGGATGAGTCGTCGGGCCCGGTCGGTGTCCTCGATCGTGATGCGACCGGCGGCCTCCGCGATCGGCGACGCACCCTTGGGGGTGCGGGCCTCGAAGAGCTCCTGCACGCGGGGCAGACCCTGCGTGATGTCGTCGGCCGAGGCCGATCCACCGGTGTGGAAGGTGCGCATCGTGAGCTGCGTGCCGGGCTCGCCGATCGACTGGGCCGCGATGATGCCGACGGCCTCTCCGATGTCGACGAGCTTGCCGGTGGCGAGCGAACGGCCGTAGCAGGCCGCGCAGACGCCGACGGCGGACTCGCAGGTCAGGACCGAGCGCACCTTGATGTGGCGCACCTCGGCTCCGACCAGCTTCTCGATGAGGACGTCTCCGACGTCCTCTCCGGCCTCCGCGATGACCTCGCCGGCCTCGTTCGTCGCCGGGGTGGCGAGCGAGCGGGCGTAGACGGAGTTCTCGACGTTGGAGTCCTGCGACCAGGCGCCGGTGGCGTCCTGGAGCATGATCGGCAGCTCGAGGCCCTTGGTGGTGCCGCAGTCGTCCTCGCGGATGATGACGTCCTGCGAGACGTCGACGAGTCGACGCGTCAGGTAGCCCGAGTCCGCGGTGCGGAGCGCGGTGTCGGCCAGACCCTTGCGGGCACCGTGCGTGGCGATGAAGTACTCGGCGACCGACAGTCCCTCGCGGTACGAGGAGATGATCGGTCGGGCGATGATCTCGCCCTTCGGGTTGTTCACCAGGCCTCGCATGCCCGCGATGTTGCGGACCTGCAGCCAGTTGCCACGGGCGCCGGACGTGACCATCCGGTTGATGGTGTTGTCGGTCGGGAAGTTCGCGCGCATGGCCTTCGCGACCTCGTCGGTCGCCTCGGTCCAGATCTTCACGAGCTCCTGGCGACGCTCCGCCTGGGTGGTCAGACCCTTGTCGTACTCGGTCTCGACCTTCGCGGCCTTCTTCTCGTAGCCCGCGATGATCTCGGGCTTCGAGGGGGGCGTGAGGATGTCCGACAGGGCGACCGTCACACCGGACCGGGTGGCCCAGTAGAAGCCGGCGTCCTTGATGCGGTCGAGCGAGGCGGCGACCTCCACCTTCGGGTAGCGCTCCGCGAGATCGTTGACGATCCCGGAGATGGTCGTCTTGTCGGCGACCTGCTCGAAGTAGGGGTAGTCGACCGGCAGCGCCTCGTTGAAGAGCGCGCGGCCGAGCGTCGTGTCGAGCAGGATCGGCGCGGTGACCTTGCCGCTCTCGTCGAGCTCGACGCCCTCGGGTGCCGTGCCCTGCGCGAAGAAGACGTCCGACATGCGGATCTTCACCTTCGAGTTCAGGTGCAGCGAGCCCTGGTCCTTCGCGAGGATCGCCTCGGAGACCGAGGAGAACGCGCGTCCCTCACCGGCGGCACCCTCGCGGATGGTCGTCAGGTGGTGGAGGCCGATGATCATGTCCTGCGTGGGCAGGGTGACCGGACGGCCGTCGGAGGGCTTGAGGATGTTGTTCGACGCGAGCATCAGGATGCGCGCCTCGGCCTGGGCCTCGACGGACAGCGGCAGGTGGACGGCCATCTGGTCGCCGTCGAAGTCCGCGTTGAACGCGGCGCAGACGAGCGGGTGCAGCTGGATCGCCTTGCCCTCGACCAGCTGGGGCTCGAAGGCCTGGATGCCGAGTCGGTGCAGCGTGGGCGCGCGGTTGAGCAGGACGGGGCGCTCGCGGATGATCTCCTCGAGCACGTCCCACACCTGGGGGCGCGAACGCTCCACCATGCGCTTGGCGGCCTTGATGTTCTGCGCGTGCGACAGGTCGATCAGGCGCTTGATGACGAACGGCTTGAACAGCTCCAGCGCCATCTGCTTGGGCAGACCGCACTGGTGCAGCTTGAGCTGCGGTCCGACGATGATCACCGAGCGGCCCGAGTAGTCGACGCGCTTGCCCAGCAGGTTCTGGCGGAAGCGGCCCTGCTTCCCCTTGAGCATGTCGCTCAGGGACTTCAGGGCGCGGTTGCCGGTTCCGGTGACGGGGCGACCGCGGCGGCCGTTGTCGAACAGGGCGTCGACGGCCTCCTGCAGCATGCGCTTCTCGTTGTTCACGATGATCTCGGGGGCACCGAGGTCGAGCAGGCGGCGGAGTCGGTTGTTGCGGTTGATCACGCGGCGGTAGAGGTCGTTCAGGTCGCTCGTCGCGAACCGGCCTCCGTCGAGCTGCACCATCGGGCGCAGCTCCGGCGGGATCACCGGGACGACGTCGAGCACCATCGCGGCCGGCGAGTTGCCGGTGGCGAGGAACGAGTTGACGACGCGCAGTCGCTTGATGGCGCGGATCTTCTTCTGACCCTTGCCCTCGGCGATCTGCAGGTGCAGCGTCTCGGCCTCGGCCTGGAGGTCGAACTGCTCGAGGCGCTTCTTGATCGCCTCGGCGCCCATGTAGGCCTCGAAGTAGACGCCGTAGCGGTCGACGAGCTCGTTGAAGACCGCGTCCTCGGGCTTGAGGTCGCCGACCTTGAGGGTGCGGAACTGCTCCCACACGCTCTCGAGACGCGCGATGTCCTCGTCGAAGGACTTGCGGATCTGCGACATCTCCTTCTCGGCGCCGTCCTTGGTGCGGCGCTTCTGGTCGCTCTTGGCGCCCTCCGCCTCCAGGGCGGCGAGGTCGGTCTCGAGACGGGCCAGGCGGTCCGCGATGCGGGAGTCGCGCTGGTCGGAGAGGGTCTTGATCTCGAGCCGGAGCTCGTTCTCGAGGCCGGGCATGTCGGCGTGACGGCCGTCGTCGTCCACGTCGATGATCATGTACGCCGCGAAGTAGATGACCTTCTCGAGGTCCTTCGGCGCCATGTCCAGCAGGTATCCGAGGCGCGAGGGGACGCCCTTGAAGTACCAGATGTGGGTGACGGGGGCGGCGAGCTCGATGTGGCCCATCCGCTCGCGGCGGACCGAGGACTTGGTGACCTCGACGCCGCAGCGCTCGCAGACGATGCCCTTGAAGCGGACTCGCTTGTACTTGCCGCAGGAGCACTCCCAGTCGCGGGACGGTCCGAAGATCTGCTCTCCGAACAGGCCGTCCTTCTCGGGCTTGAGGGTGCGGTAGTTGATGGTCTCGGGCTTCTTCACTTCACCGTGCGACCAGCGACGGATGTCATCGGCCGTCGCGAGGCCGATGCGCAGCTCGTCAAAAGTTGTTACGTCGAGCAATGTTTTCTCCTTGTCGGAAAACAGGTGTCTCGTCAGAGACGGGAGGTCGTCAGATGCTGGCGCGGGATCAGATGTCGTCGACGGAGGACGACTCGAACCGGGAGGAGATGTTGATGCCGAGCTCTTCCGCGGCGCGGTAGACCTCGTCATCGGTGTCGCGCAGGCTGACCGCGGTGCCGTCGGCCGAGAGGACCTCGACGTTCAGGCACAGCGACTGCATCTCCTTGATGAGGACCTTGAAGGACTCGGGGATGCCCGGCTCCTGGATGTTCTCACCCTTGACGATGGCCTCGTACACCTTCACGCGGCCGAGGATGTCGTCCGACTTGATGGTGAGGAGCTCCTGCAGCGCGTAGGCGGCACCGTAGGCCTCGAGGGCCCACACCTCCATCTCGCCGAAGCGCTGTCCACCGAACTGCGCCTTACCACCGAGCGGCTGCTGGGTGATCATCGAGTACGGGCCCGTCGAGCGCGCGTGGATCTTGTCGTCGACGAGGTGGTGCAGCTTCAGGATGTACATGTAGCCGACCGAGACCGGGTCCGGGAAGGGCTCCCCGGAGCGTCCGTCGAACAGCTGCGTCTTGCCGGACGAGCCGATCAGGCGCTCACCGTCGCGCGTCGGGGTGGTGGAGTCGAGGAGCCCTGCGAGCTCCTCCTCCGCCGCGCCGTCGAACACGGGGGTCGCGACCTTGGTGCCGGGCGCCGCCTCGCGGGCGTGCTCGGGCAGGCGCGCGGCCCACTCGGGCTCGCCGTCGACCTTCCAGCCCTGCTTCGCGATCCACCCGAGGTGGATCTCGAGGACCTGGCCGAAGTTCATGCGGCCGGGGACGCCGAGCGGGTTGAGGACGATGTCGACCGGGGTGCCGTCGGCGAGGAACGGCATGTCCTCGACCGGCAGGATCTTCGAGATGACGCCCTTGTTGCCGTGGCGGCCGGCGAGCTTGTCGCCCTCGGTGATCTTGCGCTTCTGGGCGATGTAGACGACCACGCGCTGGTTGACGCCCGAGCCGAGCTCGTCGTCTCCGTCCTGCGCGTCGAACACCTTGACGCCGATGATCGTGCCCTGCTCGCCGTGGGGCACCTTCAGCGACGTGTCGCGGACCTCGCGGCTCTTCTCGTTGAAGATCGCGCGGAGCAGGCGCTCCTCGGCCGAGAGCTCGGTCTCGCCCTTGGGCGTGACCTTGCCGACGAGGATGTCGCCGGGGCGGACCTCGGCGCCGATGCGGATGATGCCGCGCTCGTCCAGGTCGGCCAGGAGCTCCGGGCTGACGTTGGGGAGGTCGCGGGTGATCTCCTCCTTGCCGAGCTTGGTGTCGCGGGCGTCGACCTCGTACTCCTCGATGTGGATCGAGGAGAGGACGTCGTCCTTCACCAGGTTCTGGCTGAGGATGATCGCGTCCTCGAAGTTGTGACCCTCCCACGGCATGAACGCGACGAGCAGGTTCTTGCCCAGCGCGAGCTCGCCGTTCTCGGTGGCGGGGCCGTCGGCGACGATCTCGCCGACCTCGATGCGCTCGCCGGCCGAGACGACCACGCGGTTGTTGTACGAGGTGCCCTGGTTGGAGCGGTCGAACTTGCGCAGGAAGTAGGTCTGCGTTCCGCCCTCGTCCAGCTGGACGGTGACGGAGTCGGCGGAGACCTCCTGGACCACGCCCGCCTTGTCGGCGGTGATCACGTCGCCGGCGTCGATGGCCGCGAAGCCCTCCATGCCGGTTCCGACCACGGGCGACTCGCTGCGCAGCAGCGGGACGGCCTGGCGCTGCATGTTCGCGCCCATGAGCGCGCGGTTCGCGTCGTCGTGCTCGAGGAACGGGATCAGCGAGGTCGCGACCGACACCATCTGACGCGGGGAGACGTCCATGTAGTCGACGCGGTCGGCGTCGACGAGCTCGACCTCTCCGCCCTTGGGGCGGACCAGGACCTTGCCCTCGGCGAAGTGGAAGTCCTTGGTGAGGGGGGCGTTCGCCTGGGCGACCAGGTACTCGTCCTCCTCGGACGCGGTGAGGTAGTCGATCTGCTCGGTGACGCGACCCGCGACGACCTTGCGGTACGGGGTCTCGATGAAGCCGAACGAGTTGATGCGCGCGAAGGACGCGAGCGAGCCGATCAGGCCGATGTTCGGGCCTTCCGGGGTCTCGATCGGGCACATGCGGCCGTAGTGCGACGGGTGGACGTCGCGGACCTCGACGCCGGCGCGCTCACGGGAGAGGCCGCCGGGGCCCAGCGCCGACAGGCGGCGCTTGTGGGTCAGACCCGCGAGCGGGTTGTTCTGGTCCATGAACTGCGACAGCTGCGACGTTCCGAAGAACTCCTTGATCGCGGCCACGACGGGGCGGACGTTGATCAGGGTCTGCGGCGTGATCGCCTCGATGTCCTGCGTGGTCATGCGCTCGCGGACGACGCGCTCCATGCGGGACAGGCCGGTGCGGACCTGGTTCTGGATCAGCTCGCCGACCGCGCGGATGCGGCGGTTGCCGAAGTGGTCGATGTCGTCGACGTCCAGGCGCAGGTCGACAGGAGCGCCCTCGCGGACACCCGGCAGCGTGGTGCGGCCGTCGTGCAGCGCGACCAGGTACTTGATGGTCGCGATGATGTCCTCGACCGTCAGGACCGAGTCGGACAGCGCCTTGTCGATGCCGAGCTTGCGGTTGATCTTGTAGCGGCCGACCTTCGCGAGGTCGTAGCGCTTGGAGTTGAAGTAGAAGTTGTCCAGCAGCGCGCGGGCGGCCTCGGCGGCGACCTGCTCGCCCGGACGGAGCTTGCGGTAGATGTCGCGGAGAGCGTCCTCCTTGGTGAGGATGTTGTCCTTCTCGAGCGTCAGCTCGATCGACTCGTAGCCGGCGAACTGCTCGAGGATCTCCTCGCTGGTGAGGCCGAGGGCCTTCAGGAAGACGGTGACCGACTGCTTGCGCTTGCGGTCGATGCGCACGCCGACCTGGTCGCGCTTGTCGATCTCGAACTCGAGCCACGCACCGCGGCTCGGGATGACGCGGGCGGAGTAGATGTCCTTGTCGGACGTCTTCTCCTGCTGGCGCTCGAAGTACACGCCCGGCGAGCGGACGAGCTGGGACACGACGACACGCTCGGTGCCGTTGATGATGAACGTGCCCTTCTCGGTCATGAGCGGGAAGTCGCCCATGAAGACCGTCTGGGTCTTGATCTCACCCGTGAGGTGGTTCATGAACTCGGCCTCGACGTACAGAGGAGCGGCGTAGGTCTTGCCGCGCTCCTTGCACTCCTCGATCGTGTACTTCTCGGGCTCGAGGTACGGGTTCGTGAAGCTCAGCTGCATCGTCTCGCTGAGGTCCTCGATCGGGGAGATCTCCTCGAAGATCTCGTCCAGACCGGAGTTGGCGGGGAGGTCCTCCCGGCCGGCGGCCTTCGCCTCGGCGACGCGGGTCTTCCACGCCTCCGAGCCGACGAGCCAGTCGAAGCTCTCGGTCTGCAGTGCGAGCAGATCCGGAACCGTCAGGGTGTCGCTGATCTTGGCGAACGAGAGACGCGATGCGGCGCGTCCGTTCTTGGGTGAGGTGGTGGTTGCGTTGGGCGCAGCAGCCAAGGAAGGAACCTCCGTAGACCCTCGCGGGTCTCAATCTGTGGGATGTGTGGAGTGGGCTCCCGCCGGGCGGGCCGACACCCGCCCTCCACACGCCGCAGGGACCGTTTCGACACGGTCTTCGGGGTGGGGGCTAGAGTGTGGCATCGGCATCCACCATCTGATGCCGGGTTCCGGTGACCTGCCGACCGCAATATGAGGGCGTGGGTACTCGGGAGCGCAAAGTACAAATATAGATGCATCGCGCCACGCCGCGCAAGTGCAGATCCTTGCGTCGTGTCGCGGGGTCCGGTATACGCCCCGGGCAGGCCGCCGTCGGGGTGCCGCGTCCCTCAGACTGAGGGGATGCAGGAACGAACCGGACGCCGACGCGGCGACGACGCCGAGCACCCCCGCGCGGTGCTCTCCAGCGGCTACCTCGCGCAGATCGAGCCCGACCGGCACTCCCCCGACGCCGCGACACTCGTGGTCGACGGGACGCCGCAGTCGCACGTCGACCTGGCCGATCCGACGCACCTGTCCTTCGAGTACGTGCGCCGCATCGGTCACGCCATCGATCTGCTCGCCCCCGAGGGCGAGGCCGTCACCGCGCTGCACCTGGGCGCCGGGGCACTCACCCTCCCCCGCTACGTCGCCGCGACCCGACCGGGCTCGCGCCAGCAGGTCGTCGAGATCGAGGGCGCGCTGGTCGAGCTGGTGCGGGAGGCGCTGCCGCTGCCCCGGGGAGCCCAGATCCGCATCCGCCAGGGCGACGCCCGCGAGGTGCTCGGCAAGCTCCCGCCCGGACTCCTCGGCAGCATCGACGTCGTCGTCGTCGACGTCTTCTCGGGGGCCAGGACGCCGGCGCACGTGACGAGCACGCAGTTCTACTCCGCGATCGCCCCGCTGCTCGCGCCCGGGGGCGTCGTCGCCGTCAACGTGGCCGACGGAGGGGCGCTCGCGTTCGCCCGCGCGCAGGCGGCGACCCTCTCCTCCGTCTTCGCGCACACCGCGATCATGACCGACACGCAGATGCTCAAGGCGAAGCGGTTCGGGAACGTGGTGATGCTCGCCTCCGCCGCGCCGCTGCCGGTCGACGCACTGCCGCGGCGCCTGGCCTCCGACCCCGCGCCCGCGAAGCTCGTGCAGGGCCGCGAGCTCGACAACTTCGTCGCGGGCGCCTCCGCCGTCACGGACGACACGGCCACGCCCTCGCCGCTGCCGGCCCGCAGCATCTTCCAGGTGCGGCGCGGCTGACCCTCGTCGGATGGGCGCGTCCGGAGGAGAGCCGTGCGCTCCGCCCCGTAAACTGGGCCGGCCCGAGCGGCCGCCCGCTCGTCGCACACGACCCGCGACGCACCGGATCCGCACCCCACGAGGAAGCACTGCTCTGAGCATCATCATCCGCCACGATCCCGCGACGCTCCGCGAGGAGATCGACGTCGACGCCGCCCAGGAGCGCCTCGAGGAGATCGGCGCGCTCCGCTCCCTCGCCGCTCTCACCGAGAAGGCCGAGCTGCTGCGCCTGCTCGGCCGGCTCGACGAGGCCTGGGACCTGGCCAACGAGGCCGTCCGCCGCACCCGCTTCTCGGGCGACCGCGCCGAGCTGCTGACCGCGCGCGTCCGCCGGGCCCGGCTCATGCAGCTGCGCGGGCGCCCCGACGAGGCGCTCTCGGAGCTCGCGCTGTGCGTCGAGGAGGCGCGCACCCACGAGTGGCACCTCGAGCACTCCTTCGCGCTCAAGCACCGGGGCCTCGCGTCCTTCGAGCTCGGCGAGTACGGCCGCGCCGCGCGCGACTTCGACGCCGCGACCGTGCTCGGCGAGCGCGTGGGCGTCCCGGAGGAGGAGCTCGAGATCGCACGGGTGGGCTTCGCCGCCGCGACCGAGTTCCAGGGCGGCTCGACGCGCGAGCGGACCGAGGGCACCGTCCGCGGGCGCCGCCGGGCCGACGGCGCCAAGGACGCCGCGGCGACCGACGACTCCGACGGCGCCGAGAGCGCCGACCAGGCCTGACGGCTCCCCCGACGGGACGGCGGACGCGTGGCCGAGCTGGAGCAGGTCCGGGCGTGGGCCGAGGAGCTCCTCGTCGAGCACCTCGACGACTCCTGGAGCTTCGGCTTCGATCACGCGCGCACGCGGGGCGGCGCCTGCCACTGGAGTGACCGGCGGATCACCCTCTCGCGTCACCTCGCCGCCCGCTGGAGCGACGAGGAGGTGCGGCAGACCCTCCTGCACGAGGTCGCGCACGCGCTCGCCGGCCCGACCGCCGGGCACGGAGCCGCGTGGCGCGGCATCGCCGCTCGCCTGGGGTACACCGGCTCGCGCACGCACAGCAACCCGACCGCCGACGAGCTGGCGCCGTGGGTGGGCACCTGCCCGAGCGGACACCTCTTCTACCGGCACCGCCGGCCGTCCCGCCCCCTGGCGTGCGGACGCTGCGCCCGGCGCTTCGAGGCGGCGAACGCGATCCAGTGGCGCCGGCGCCCGGTCCCGGCGGCGTGAGCGCGACCGGCGAGCCGCGCGCGATCCGCGGTCGCGCGCCCAGCACGGGGCAGTGGCTCGAGGAGGCCGACGGCCGGCGCTGGTGGTTCGACTCCGGCAGCCTCGCGCTCGACTTCGCGTTCACCGGCGCGATGCGCGGCGCCCCCGGTGAGCGGCTGCCCTCGGGCGAGGCCCTGGGGGCTTGGCTCGCCGAGCGGTTCGACGCGCTGGACGAGGGCGGACGCGAGGCCGACCTGGCCGACGCTCTGATGCTGCGGGACGCGATCGCGCGGCTGGCGGAGGCCGCCGAGCAGGGCGGCTCCGGGGAGCCGGGGGACGTCGACGTGCTCAACCTCTTCGCGGCGATGCCGGACATCCCGCCGATGCTGTCGGGCGGATCGCGGCGGGCCGGCCGGGCGACCGCCGCGGCCCGCCAGGCGCTCTCGACGATCGCGCGGGAGGGGGTCGAGCTGCTGGGCGGCTCGGGCGCGGGGCGACTCCGCCGCTGCGACGCCGAGGACTGCCGGATGCTCTACCTGGACACGTCGCGGGCGGGCACGCGCCGCTGGTGCTCGATGCAGCGCTGCGGCAACCGGGCGAAGGTCCGCGCGCACCGCAGTCGGAGCGCGGCGCGCGCGGCCGGCCGCTAGTCGATGACCCGGACTTCCTTCCAGAACGCGACGTAGCCCGAGAAGTCCTTGCCGACGCGGTCGAACGCGGTGGGGTACGGAGTCGGGTAGGACCAGGCGCGGTCCTTCAGCAGACCGTCGTCGGACTTCACCGAGAAGTACTGGCACTCGCCCTTCCACGGGCAGGTGTAGGGGGTGTCGCTCGGCTCGAGCAGGTCGGTCGCGACGCTCGAGGGCGGGAAGTACCAGTTGCCCTCGATCGAGATGAGGTCGGAGTCGGGGGCGTCGGCGAGGACGACGTCGTGGAGGACGGCTTTCATGCGGGCCAGCTTTCGGGTTCGGTCGCGGGGGCGGTGCGAGCGGGAGCGCTCCGTGCGAACGCTACGCCGCTCCGGGGCCGGCGGTCGAGGGGGCCCTCAGCGCAGGACGGTGACGTCGGCGACCGAGTCGAGACGGGCCGCGGCGGCGACCTCGTCGGCCCGTCCCGACTCCTTCAGCGCACGACCCGACGGCGACGCCGACAGCAGGTGGGAGCAGGCGCGGCGGAGCCCGGCGAACGAGGCGGACGCGACCGCCGCGTCGGGCGAGGTGTGGTCGATCCCGAGCGTGATGAGGGCGTCGATGAGCGCGCCCGCGGCGAGCTGGTCCTCGAGAGTGAAGCGCGCGGCCCCGTCCTCGTCGACGTCGCCCGCGGCGACCACGTTGACGCTGGTGCGGCCGCCGTTCTCGTGCTGGCGCTCGAGGATCCACCGGGCGACGGCGGTGCGGTCGGCGAGTCCGGCCCGCACGACGCGGCCCTCGACGCCGTCGAGGGGCAGCTCCCGGCCGCCGGGCAGCGCGTCGACGACGACGGTGATGTGCGCGGGGGCGAGGACGCGCAGCGCCCGCGGACCCCAGTCGAAGCGGATCTGGTAGGTCGACTGGTCGTGGGCGGAGGACGCGGCGTTCACCCTGACACGGTACCGGGCGCATACACGGCCGAGCGCTCCCGCGCACCCGGTGACGGCACAGGGCCCTGCGGAGGAGGATGGGCGTCGTGAAGGTGATGCTGAAGCACGTGCTCGACACCGACGTGGACTCCGCCTGGCGCGCTCTGCAGAGCCCGGCCGTGTTCCGCGAGGTGATGTCCCCCCTCCTGACCGCCGCGTCGCTGGACGAGGGCGGCTTCCGGCCGACGTGGGGGCTGGGCCCGCACGACGTCGCGATGGACGCGCTCGGGATCGTGCCGATGGGCGCGCAGGAGATCGACCTCTCGTACCGGCGCGTGCCGTCGATGCCGGACGTGCGGATCCTGCGCGACAGCGGCGCTCCGCTCTCGGGCGCTCTGCGGCTGATCACCGCCTGGGACCACCGGATGGCGGTCGCTCCGCTCCCGGACGGGCGCACGCTATTCCGCGACAAGCTCGAGTTCAGCGCCGGGCTCGCCTCACCCGCGCTGTGGCCGTCGATGTGGGCGTTCTGGCAGTGGCGCGGCATCCGCATCCGCTCGCTGGCACCGACCTGGCGTCACGACGTGGGCGCGGATGCGCGCCCCCGCGGGGAGGCGGCGGAGTGAGCCCCGACGGCACCGCGGAGGAGGAGGTCGAGCTCTCCCGCGCCGAGCTGATCCGCTTCCAGTGGCCCTCGGCGGAGGACGAGTCGGACGAGTCGGACGAGGTCTCGCCCCGCCGCAGACTCGTGTCGGCGATCGAGGTCGCCGACTGGCGACGCCACGTGCACGCCCTCTACGCCGAGGTCCGCCGCCTCTCCAACGTGGACCTGCTCTCGGCGCACGCCTCGTGGATCCGCGGGCGCAACGCGCTCTTCGCGCGCCACCCCTCCACTCCGCTCCTGCCGGCGGACCGCGCTCACTTCCGCTCCCTCGCCATCGCTCCCTACGACGCCTCGTGGCGGTTCGAGCTCGAGGTCGCCCCGGCCGAGGAGCCGCGGAGGATGGACGTGGAGACCGGGACGGACGGGACCGTGCCGTTCGAGCTGATCGGCACCGTCGAGATCCCCCGCGCCGGGATGCTCGACGTCTGGCGGCTCGGCTCCTACGGCGGCGGGCTCTTCCTGCCGGTCAAGGACGCGCTGGCCGGGACCCCCGGCGGCACGTACGGCGGCGGACGCTACCTGCTCGACACCGTGAAGGGCGCCGACCTCGGCCCCGGGAGCGCCCCGTCGACCCTGGTGCTCGACTTCAACTTCGCCTACAACCCCTCCTGCGCGTACGACCCGGCATGGGCGTGCCCGCTCGCGCAGGCCGGCAACACGCTCGCCGTCGAGGTGCCGGTGGGCGAGCGCTACAAGGGCTGAGACGCGCCCGGAAGGCGGGCTCCGATGCGGCGAGCGACCGGAGTCCGCTAGGCTTGTGGGGTGCGAGCGCGAAGTCTGCGCTCCCCCGCGTCGTAGAACGCCCCTTGTCCCCTGAGGACTCTGACCGTCGAGGACCTCGTCCCGACCATCTGGCGCACCGTGCATGAGGCCTCCGGCCGCGCGCACAGCTTCGTACGGCGAACGGATGTGACCACCGTCACCTTCGCCCGAAAGCCGATCACCCGCGCCCGGCCGTACGCCTGCGCTGTCGGATCGGCATGATGCCCCGAAAGGCACCATCCATGTCGTCCATCCCCACCTTCGCCGCTCTCGGCGTCCCCGCTCCCCTCGTCTCGGCCCTGACCGCGAACGGCATCACCGAGCCGTTCCCGATCCAGGTCGACACGCTGCCCGATACCCTCAACGGCCGCGACGTCCTCGGACGCGGCAAGACCGGCTCGGGCAAGACCCTCGCCTTCTCGATCCCGATGATCGCCCGCCTCGGCGGATCGCTCGCCGGCGGCCGCCGCCGCCCGGGCCGCCCGCTCGGACTCGTCCTCGCGCCGACCCGCGAGCTCGCCACCCAGATCACCGCGGCCATGCAGCCCCTCGCCGACGCCTACGGCATCGTCACCACGACGATCTTCGGCGGCGTCTCGCAGCAGCGCCAGGTCGCGGCCCTCAAGCAGGGCGTCGACATCGTCGTGGCCTGCCCCGGCCGCCTCGAGGACCTGATGAAGCAGGGCTTCGTCAACCTCGACGCCGTCGAGATCACCGTGCTCGACGAGGCCGACCACATGGCCGACCTGGGCTTCCTTCCCGTGGTCACGCGCATCCTCGACAAGACGCCGCGCGGCGGTCAGCGCCTGCTGTTCTCGGCCACGCTCGACAACGGCGTGGACAAGCTCGTCAAGAAGTACCTGCAGAACGAGGTGCTCCACTCGGTCGACGAGGCCAACTCGCCCGTCGCGCTGATGACCCACCACGTGTTCGAGGTCGACGGCCTCGACTCCAAGAACGCCCTCGTGAAGACCCTCGCGTCCGGCACCGGCCGCCGCATCCTCTTCATGCGCACCAAGCACCACGCGAAGAAGCTCGCCAAGCAGCTCACCGGCCAGGGCATCCCCGCCGTCGACCTGCACGGCAACCTCTCCCAGGTCGCCCGCGACCGCAACCTCGCGGCGTTCGGCGCCGGCGACGTGAAGGTGCTCGTCGCGACCGACGTCGCCGCCCGCGGCGTCCACGTCGACGACGTCGAGCTCGTCATCCACGTCGACCCGCCCATGGAGCACAAGGCGTACCTGCACCGCTCGGGCCGCACCGCCCGCGCCGGCTCGGAGGGCGACGTCGTCACCGTCGTGCTGCCCACGCAGCGCGGCGACGTGAAGACGCTCCTGCGCAAGGCCGCCATCCAGGTCCAGCCCCAGCAGGTCACGGCCGACTCGGCCGCCGTCGCGAAGCTCGTCGGGGACGTCGCGGCGTACGTGACCCCCTCGGCCGTCGTCGAGCCCGCCCGCGGGCAGTCGCAGGGCGGACGCTCGCAGGGCGCGAACGCGCAGCGCAAGCGCGCGGCCCGCACCGACGGCACCGGCTCCGCCCCCCGCGGCGGACGCGGAGAGCGCTCGGCGGCCCCCGCCGGCGGCTCCGACCGTCCCCGTCGCGACCGCACCGCCGGCTCCGACGGAGCCGCTCGCGGCGGCGCCCGCGGCGGACGCACCCGCTCCGCGGCCCCCGCGTCGACCTCGGGCGGCTCGCGCTCGTTCTACAGCACCGCGACCGGCGGCGCCTCCTCGGCCGCACCCGCCCGCGAGGGCTCCGGCGGCGGCGCCCGCCGCGGCGGACGACGCGCGCAGGGCTGAGCTTCTTGGTGCGCCGCGGGGCGGCGCACCGCGGTCGGCTCTCTGAGGTGGTCGCGATTCGCAGAGCGTGTCGCGAACGGCTACGCCGATCCGCTCGCACGCGGATCGACGGTTCGCCTCGTGGGTGCTGCTTCGGCGGCATGTGCGGGTGAAGTGGGCGCGCTGAACCTACAGAAGGCCGGGAGTTCCTCCTGCGGAGTCATCCGTGGGAGGGGGTCCCGGCCTTCGTCGTTGCTGGGGGGGGCGTGCGTGGGTACGGTCCGACTGAAAAGTGGGTCCCGGTGACGGGGTGCCTCGAGTCGTCGACAGCGTGTAGTGCCCGGAACGGTGTTCGCCGCGGTCGATGTTCGCAACCGAGCTCCGGGCCCGATACTGCCGGCCCAGCGGTCCTCGTTCTCGAAGACGAACGGACCCGGTCAGCAGGAGCGAGCCGAACGGAGTGCGCTTCCGACGCGGACCGCCGTTCCGCACGCCGAAGGACGAGCAGAACGTCGGCCAGGACGTCAGCTCAGCCACCATCGCCGCTGACGGGTGCTCTCAGCTGAGGTTCTGCTTCCACAGTGGTTGCGACAGCTCCTCTCCCCCCAGCGAAGCAACACGCCACGCCACGCAGCGGGACGCCCGGTCCGCGGGCCAGGCGATCCCCTCAGGCGGGATGCACCACGCCCCGCGGCACGCGCCCCCGTCGGGCGGAAGTCGCGGCAGCGCTTCCTCTCCGGAGGGAGGCGCCGAAGCGCGCGGCGGAGCCGAACGCGCGATCCGCGTGCCAGCGGATCGCGCTAGGCGGAACGCAGGACGCTCCACGGAACGCGACCACTCCTGGAAGCCGACCGCGGTGCGCCGCCACGCGGCGCACAAGACGAACACCGCGGAGCCGAACGCGCGATCCGCGTGCGAGCGGATCGCGCTAGGCGGAACGCAGGACGCTCCATGGAACGCGACCACTCCTGGAAGCCGACCGCGGTGCGCCGCCCCGCGGCGCGCAAGACGAACACCGCGGAGCCGAACGCGCGATCCGCGTGCCAGCGGATCGCGCTAGGCGGAACGCACCACGCTCCGNTGCGCCGCCCCGCGGCGCGCAAGACGAACACCGCGGAGCCGAACGCGCGATCCGCGTGCCAGCGGATCGCGCTAGGCGGAACGCACCACGCTCCGTGGAACGCGACCACCCCGGAAAGCCGACCGCGGTGCGCCGCCCCGCGGCGCGCAAGACGAACACCGCGGAGCCGAACGCGCGATCCGCGTGCCAGCGGATCGCGCTAGGCGGAACGCACCACTCTCCACGGAACGCGGCCGCCTCCGACGGAAGTCGCAGCAGCGCTTCCCCTCCGAAGTGAGGCGCCGAAGCGCACGGCGAAGCCGAACGCGCGATCCGCGTGTCAGCGGATCGCGCTAGGCGGAACGCACGACGCTCCACGGAACGCGACCACCCCTGGAAGCCCACTGCGGTGCGCCGCCACGCGGCGCACAGTTCAACTCAGCCTTCCGACCGATGCCAGGGCCGCGCGGACCAGGGCGCCGCGTCCGCCCTCCATCTCGGCGGAGACGGCGTCGGAGCAGGCCTCGTCGGGGGTCATCCAGGTGAGCTCGAGGGCGTCCTGGCGAGGGTCGCAGGTGCCGGTCACGGGGACGACGTAGGCGAGGGACACTGCGTGCTGGCGCTCGTCCGTGAAGGGGCCCATGCCGGGCATGGGGAAGTACTCGGCGACGTGGAAGGGCAGCGGGCTCGCCGGCAGCAGCGGGAACGCCATGGGGCCGAGGTCCTTCTCGAGGTGCCGGAAGAGGGCGTCGCGCAGCGTCTCTCCGTACATCACCCGACCCGACACGATCGTGCGCGTGATCTGGCCCGACGCCGTCGCGCGCAGCAGCACGCCCACCTCCGTGACCTGGCCGAGCCCGTCGACGCGCACGGGCACCGCCTCGACGTACAGCAGCGGGAGCCGACGGCGGATCTCGGCGAGTTCGTCGTCGGACAGCCACCCGGAGTTGGGGTCAGGGGTACGCACGCTCATGGAGCCATTCTTACCCGACGTTCATGTCGGTCCGGTTTCGCAGCGGGCGCGGCGGGGCCGGCGGCGATGATGGAGTCATGGGAATCGATCCGAACGCCGTGCTGTGGTCCTCCTCCGAGAAGGACCGGGTGGGACGCCCGCTGCTGGTGCTCCTGCACGGCTACGGCTCGCACGAGGGCGACCTCTTCTCGCTCGGCGCGTACCTGCCGCTGGAGCCGGTGCTCGCGTCGCTGCGCGCCCCGCTCGCCCTGGACGGGCGGGCGAACGCGTGGTGGCCGCTGCGGCTGCCCATGGATCCGGAGGAGTCGCGTACCGATCCGGCCGAGGTCGAGCAGCCGACTCAGGACGTCCTCGACTGGCTGGAAGCGCTCGACCACCCGGGCCCGATCGGACTCCTGGGCTTCTCCCAGGGGGCGGCGCTGGCGGTGCAGCTGCTCCGGCGCGCCCCGGGCCGCTTCGCGTTCGCGGTCGCCCTCTCGGGGTTCGTCGTGCCGCTGCCCGAGGGCGATGACGCGGATGAGCGCCTCGCGCGGGAGCGCCCCCTCGTGTTCCGCGGTCGCGGGACGCTGGACACGGTCATCCCGGAGAGGGCGGTGACGGAGGGCGACGCGTGGTTCCCGGCGCACACCGAGCTCGACTCGCGCGTCTACGAGGGCGTGGCGCACGGAGTGAGCCAGGCCGAGATCGCCGACGTGAGCGCCTTCATCCGCCGCGCGTTCGGCTGAGCCGCCGACGGCGGGCGCCGCGTCAAGGGTTTGCCCGTGGCGGACGCCGCGGCCAGTGTCGGTGGTGGCAGGGAGGATGGAATCATGCCCACCGATCTCGGCGGCAGCGCTCTCGAGCGCTTCTCCCCCGCCACCCGCGCCTGGTTCCAGGGCGCCTTCCCAGCGCCCACCGCGGCGCAGGAGGGGGCCTGGTCGGCGATCTCGTCGGGCTCGCACGCGCTCGTGGTCGCTCCGACCGGTTCGGGCAAGACGCTGTCGGCGTTCCTCTGGGCGATCGACCGCCTCGTGCAGGGCCCCCCGCCGGAGGATCCGCAGCACCGCACCCGCGTCCTCTACGTCTCGCCGCTGAAGGCGCTCGGCGTCGACGTCGAGCGCAACCTCCGCTCCCCGCTCGTCGGGGTCACGCAGACGGCGCTGCGCCTGAACGCCGAGGGCATCGGAGTCGCTCCGTCGACCGTCACGGTCGGCGTCCGCTCCGGGGACACCCCCGCCGCCGAGCGGCGCGTGCTGCAGAAGACGCCGCCCGACATCCTCATCACCACGCCCGAGTCGCTCTACCTGATGCTCACCTCCGCCGCGCGCGAGTCGCTGCGCGGCGTCGAGACCGTGATCGTCGACGAGGTGCACGCCGTCGCCTCGACCAAGCGCGGGGCGCACCTCGCGGTCTCGCTCGAGCGCCTCGACGCCCTGCTGCCGAAGCCGGTCCAGCGCATCGGCCTCTCGGCGACGGTGCGCCCGCGCGAGGAGGTCGCCCGGTTCCTGGCGGGCCGCTCGCCGGTGTCGATCGTGGCGCCGGTGTCCGAGAAGCAGTGGGACCTGACGGTCGTCGTGCCGGTCGAGGACATGTCCGAGCTCGGGGCGGCCGCTCCGCAGGAGGGCTCGACCATGGGGGCGACCGGCCCGCAGAGCGGATCGATCTGGCCGCACGTCGAGGAGTCGATCGTCGACCGCGTGCTCGCGCACACCTCCTCCATCGTCTTCGCCAACTCGCGTCGGCTCGCCGAGCGGCTCACCGCCCGGCTGAACGAGATCTACGCGGACCGCCGCGAGGCCGACCTCGAGCGGGCCCGCGCGACGGCCGAGCCCGTCGCCGTCGGGGCCCTCGTCGACGAGGCGATCGGGTCGATGGCCACGGGGGCGTCCCGCCGGGCCCCGGCCGAGCTCATGGGCGCGGCCGGCGGCACGAGCGGCTCCGGGCAGTCCGCCCCCGACGACGAGCCGCTGCTCGCCCGCGCGCACCACGGCTCCGTCAGCAAGGAGCAGCGGGCGATCATCGAGGACGACCTGAAGTCCGGCCGCCTCCGCTGCGTCGTCGCCACGTCGAGCCTCGAGCTCGGGATCGACATGGGCGCGGTCGACCTCGTCGTGCAGGTCGAGACGCCGCCGTCGGTCGCGAGTGCCCTCCAGCGCGTCGGACGCGCCGGCCACCAGGTCGGCGAGGTGTCGCGCGGCGCCTTCTACCCCAAGCACCGGGCCGACCTGCTGCACTCCGCGGTCACCACCGAGCGGATGCGCTCCGGGCTGATCGAGGCGATCCAGGTCCCCGCGAACCCGCTCGACATCCTCGCGCAGCAGACCGTCGCCGCCACGGCGCTCGAGGCGCTCGACGTCGACGACTGGTTCGACACCGTCCGCCGCAGCGCGCCGTTCGTGTCGCTGCCCCGCTCCGCCTACGAGGCGACGCTCGATCTGCTGTCCGGCCGGTATCCCTCCGACCAGTTCGCGGAGCTGCGGCCCCGGCTCGTCTGGGACCGGGACGCCAACACGCTGACCGGACGGCCCGGTGCGCAGCGCCTGGCCGTCACGAGCGGCGGCACGATCCCCGACCGCGGGCTCTTCGGCGTCTTCATGGTCGGCGAGCCCGGCTCCACCGGCAACCGCGTCGGCGAGCTCGACGAGGAGATGGTCTACGAGTCGCGCGTCGGCGACGTCTTCGCACTCGGAGCGACGAGCTGGCGGATCCAGGAGATCACCTACGACCGCGTGATCGTGACGCCCGCGTTCGGCGAGCCGGGCCGCCTCCCGTTCTGGAAGGGCGACTCCCAGGGCCGGCCCGCCGAGCTCGGCGAGGCGATCGGCGCGTTCACCCGCGAGCTGGGCGGGTCGGCCGCCGATCCGGCGCGGGCGCGCTGCGCGGAGGCGGGCCTGGACGAGTACGCCACGAACAACCTGCTGTCGTTCCTCGACGAGCAGCGGATCGCCACCGGGCAGATCCCGGACGACCGCACGCTGGTGCTCGAGCGCTTCCGCGACGAACTGGGCGACTGGCGGCTCGTGCTCCACTCGCCGTACGGCATGCAGGTGCACTCCCCGTGGGCCCTCGCCGTCGGCGCGCGCGTGCGCGAGCGGCACGGGGTCGACGGAGCGGCGATGGCCGGCGACGACGGCATCGTCGTCCGCATCCCCGACACCGAGTCGGAACCCCCCGGCGCCGAGCTTTTCCTGTTCGAGCGCGACGAGCTCGAGTCGCTCGTGACGAGCGAGGTCGGCGGGTCGGCCCTCTTCGCCGCCCGCTTCCGCGAGTGCGCGGCGCGGGCGCTGCTCCTGCCCCGCTACAACCCCGGCAAGCGCTCACCGCTCTGGCAGCAGCGTCAGCGCGCCGCGCAGCTCCTCGACGTCGCGCGCACCTACCCGACCTTCCCGATCATCCTCGAGACCGTGCGCGAGTGCCTCCAGGACGTCTACGACCTGCCCGCGCTGCTGCGCCTGGCCGCGCGGCTCGACGGGCGCGAGCTGCGGATCCTCGAGGTCGAGACGCCGACCGCGAGCCCGTTCGCCCGGTCGATGCTCTTCGGCTACGTCGCGGCGTTCATGTACGAGGGCGACAGTCCGCTCGCCGAGCGCCGGGCCGCCGCGCTGTCGGTCGATGCGGCGCTCCTGGGCGAGCTGCTCGGCCGCGCCGAGCTGCGCGAGCTGCTCGACCCGGTCGTCCTCGCGCAGATCGAGCGCGAGCTGCAGCGCGTCGAACCGGAGCGGCGTCTGCGCGGGCTCGAGGGCGCGGCCGACCTGCTCCGCCTGCTCGGTCCTCTGACGATGGACGAGCTGGGCGAGCGCCTCGTCGAGGAGTCCGTCGCATCGGCGGACGTCGCGGCCGCTCCTCCGATCGGGCGCGAGACGCTCGAGGCGGTCGTCGCCCAACTCGTGAAGGCGAAGCGCGTCCTGCCCGTCGGCCTCGGCGGCGAGCAGCGCTACGCGGCGATGGAGGATGCGGCGAGGCTCCGCGACGCCCTCGGCGTACCCCTGCCGATCGGCGTGCCGGTCGCGTTCATCGACCCGGTGCGCGATCCGCTCGGCGACCTCGTCGCCCGCTACGCGCGCACCCACGGCCCCTTCATCGCCGCCGCCGTCGCGACGAGGCTCGGCCTCGGCGTCGCGGTCGTCACCGACACGCTCCGCCGCCTCTCGGGCGAGCGGCGGGTCACCGAGGGCGAGTTCCGGCCGAACGGCACGGGCAGCGAGTGGTGCGACGCCGAGGTGCTCCGCCGGCTCCGGAGCCGTTCGCTCGCGGCGCTCCGCAAGGAGGTCGAGCCGGTCGACGGCGCGACCTACGGGCGGTTCCTGCCGGCCTGGCAGCACGTCGGCGGGTCGCTCCGCGGCATCGACGGCGTCGCCTCCGTCATCGACCAGCTCGCCGGAGCGCCGATCCCCGCGTCGGCCTGGGAGACGCTGATCCTGCCCTCCCGCGTCCGCGACTACTCCCCCGCCCTGCTCGACGAGCTCACCGCCACCGGCGAGGTGCTCTGGGCCGGCGCCGGCACACTGCCCGGCAACGACGGCTGGGTGAGCCTGCACCTCGCCGAGACGGCCGGGCTCACCCTGCCCGTGCCCGGAGAGACGCTGCCGCTCGGGGAGCTGCAGCAGGAGATCGTCGGGGTCCTCGGCTCCGGCGGCGGCTACTTCTTCCGTCAGCTGTCCGATGCGGTCGGCTCGACCGACGACTCCGCCCTGGTCGACGCGCTCTGGGAGCTCGTCTGGGCGGGGCTGCTCACCAACGACACGCTGGCTCCGCTGCGCACCCTCGTCGGCACCAGCGGAGGAGCGCACCGCCAGCCGCGCGCACCGGCCCGGGCCCGCGCGCCCCGCGGCCGCATGATGACCCGGCCGACGATGCAGACCCGGGTCGGCCCGCCGACCGCGGGCGGGCGCTGGTCGATCGTGCCGCTCGCCGAGTCCGATCCCACCATCCGCGGTCACGCGCTCGGCGAGGTGCTGCTCGAGCGGTACGGCATCGTCACTCGCGGCTCCGTGCAGGCGGAGGGCGTGCTCGGCGGCTTCGCGCTCGCCTACAAGGTGCTCAGCGGCTTCGAGCAGCAGGGCCGCGCCCGCCGGGGCTACTTCATCGAGAAGCTCGGAGCCGCCCAGTTCGGCACCGCGGGCAGCGTCGACCGGCTGCGCACCTTCGTGCCGCAGGACGACGCGCGCGACCGGCCCCGGCCGGTGCTGGCCCTCGCGGCGACCGACCCCGCGAACCCGTTCGGCGCGGCCCTGCCGTGGCCGCAGGGCGAGGGGCACCGGCCCGGACGCAAGGCCGGCGCGCTCGTCGCGATCGTCGACGGCGAGCTCGCCGTCTACCTCGAGCGCGGCGGCAAGACGGCGCTCACCTTCACGAGCGACGAGACCGCGCTCGCCGACGCGGCCGGCGCGTTCGCGCAGCTCGTGCGCTCCCGCGGAGTCGAGAAGCTCACCGTCGAGAAGGTGGACGGCGAGTTCTCCCTCGGCACCGCATTGGGCGACGCCCTCGTCGCGGCCGGCTTCGTGGCGAACCCGCGCGGACTCAGGATGCGCGCGTGAGCGCCGGGAGGAGCACCCGTGCCCGAGGGTGACACCGTCTACCGATCGGCGCACAACCTGGCCGAGGCGCTCGACGGCCAGGTTCTGACGACCTGCGACGTCCGCGTGCCGAAGTACGCGACCGTCGACCTCTCCGGCGAGACGATCGACTCGGTCGTCCCGCGCGGCAAGCACCTGCTGATGCGCGTGGGCGAGGCGCTGATCCACTCGCACCTCAAGATGGAGGGCAGCTGGCACCTCTACCCGCTCGGCGGCCCGCGGCCGAAGTGGCACCGCCCCGCGTTCCAGGCGCGGATCGTGCTCGAGACCGCGCAGTGGCAGGCCGTCGGCTTCGAGCTGGGGCTCCTCGAGATCGTCCCCCTGTCGGCCGAGGAGGACGTCGTGGGCTACCTCGGTCCCGACCTGCTCGGGCCGGACTGGGATCCGGACGAGGCGCTGCGCCGCCTCTCGGCCGACCCCGATCGGCCGATCGGGCTGGCGCTGCTCGACCAGCGGATCATGGCCGGCCTCGGCAACGTCTACCGCGCCGAGCTCTGCTTCCTCCGCGGTGTGCTGCCGACCCGCCCGGTCGGCGAGTCCGGCGACCTCGTGCGGATGATCGCCCTGGCGAAGAAGCTGATCACGGTCAACCGCGAGCGCATCGAGCGCACCACGACCGGCAACCTCCGCCCGGGTCAGCAGCTCTGGGTGTACGGGCGCGACCGCAGGCCCTGTCGGCGCTGCGGCACGCCGATCAGGCAGGGCGAGCTCGGCGACAGCGAGCTGCAGCTGCGGGTCACCTACTGGTGAAGTTAATTCCGTCGCCGAGAGGCTCTGAGATGCTCTCCTGAATCTCCGCCGCTCCTGAACGGGCATCGATTCCCAAGTCGGCGTCGAAGAATCGGCGTAGGCCGAGGACGAGATCAGGGTCGAAGCTACTCCGATAGATGACGGCGAGGTGCGCTGCCCCATCCACCCACGCAGCAAGAATTTCGGGGGTTCGGTCATCAGGCCCGATGTCCCGCGCCACGAAGTCGAAGAACAACGTCAAAATCCTCTGAGCCAAGTCTGTTTCGTGCAACATACCTCCTGGCAATGAGCTTTGCTCAATACTAGCATGAGGAGCACAATGAAACAGACGATCTCACGGGGCATCGGCGTCGTACTCACCAACCTCGGCCTGCTCGTCGGTGCAGCAGCACCGGCAGAAGCAGCCCCGCCCCCGAAGGGATACCAGACCGACCAAGTGATGGCGACAGTTGAAAATCCTCGGTTGGGCAAGATTCTCCTGCGTCGCGGCTTCGGGGACGCGGACATTCAGCGAGGATTCGGGATGGATAAGGCGTGGCACAAGCACGCATTGACCTCCCGTGCAGCCCAGAAGGTGCTCCTCGGCTCCACGAATAACAAAAAACAATCGGATGGCAACTTCGATCTTCGGACGTACGTCGGCAAATACGATTGCAAGGACCAGTGGAACTGCACCCTGAGAGAACAGATGCTCGTTCACGCGATTTTCGATCCGACGACCTATACCAGCTATCATGGCTGGCCGGTCAATGGCAAATTGGGCATGGTGACCGCCTATTGTGACAACAATGGCATCGAGAAGTGTCCGCGATGGGTGACCTACGCACTCACCAATCCCGGTAAAACGAATCCCTATCGTCTCAGCGGCGAGAGCACCGAGAAGTCCGGGCCGACTCCCCTGCCGGCGCCGGCGGAATCGACCCAACGATCGCAAGCCGACTCGCCCGTCCTCAAGTGGAGCTACAGCGAGCTGGCGCGGACGGTCACCAGGCCGTAGCGGCTCCATCACTCGTCACTGAGGACAGCGGACCTGGACTTCCGTTCACCGATCCTCACAGGTCTCGAGTTCGCTGTCGACGAGCACCCGCCCTGCCGAACCCGAGGGTGAGACTCTGCCTTCGCGGTCGGCAGGGACGGGCGAGAGACAGGGGAACGGTCGGGATTTCACCTCGAGGCCGCACCGAACGTGCTGCGGGCCAGCACGCCCGCAGCACCTGGCGAAGAGGCTGATCACGGTCAACCGCGAGCGCATCGAGCGCACCACGACCGGCAACCTCCGCCCGGGTCAGCAGCTCCGGGGTTACGGGCGCGACCGCAGGCCCTGTCGGCGCTGCGGCACGCCGATCAGGCAGGGCGAGCTCGGCGACAGCGAGCTGCAGCTGCGGGTCACCTACTGGTGCCCGCACTGCCAGAACTGACCGACCCCGACAGAACCGACAGAGAAGCAGGTGCTTGTCGCGCTTTTTTCACTGCCGAGAAGGAGCATGGGGNTACGGGCGCGACCGCAGGCCCTGTCGGCGCTGCGGCACGCCGATCAGGCAGGGCGAGCTCGGCGACAGCGAGCTGCAGCTGCGGGTCACCTACTGGTGCCCGCACTGCCAGAGCTGAGGGTCCGCGCCGCCCCGGGGCGGGCGTCTCCGGCCGATCCCGGTGCGGATCGCGCCTCAGGGGACGGAGCTCCCCTCACTCGGGCATCCTGATACCTGAGCATCACTCATCTCCCTCGCAGATCATCTCGATCCGGGGTCCTTCGTCGATGCATCGCGCCAGCTCTCCGGCTCGGTCACGCCAGTGTCCTCGCCCGACGAGGCGAGTCGCTCCCGGGAACCCATTCTTGTGTGGCCCTACCCGAGAGCACGAGAGCGAGACCACCATGACCCGACCCCCCTCACACGCCACTCCCGCCACGATCCACCGCCGGACGGTCCTCGTCGGAGCGACCTGGACCGTCCCCACGATCGCGGTCGCGATCGCCGCACCTCTGGCCGCCGCATCCGGCGGCACTCCGTCCGTCTCGCCCGCGAACGGCACCGTGATCACCACCTGGAAGGGCGATCACCACTACGGCAGCGGCAACTCGAACTCCAAGCGGCGCTCCTACGATCTGCCCGTAGCCGTCACCGACGCGTCCGGCGCCGCCGTCGCGAACGCGACCGTCACCGTCGTCGCGACCGGACGCAACCGCGACGGCGACCTCCTCGGCGTCTACGCCTCTCCGGCACCGTCGAACGGCGGACCCGAGAGCAGTCCGCACCCGTCCGCGACGATCACGACCGGCGCGACCGGCGTCGCCCTGTTCGCCGTCAACACGCAGAACCTGTCGTCGAGCGAGCGGCCCGCCGAGGCCGTCCTCACCATCACGGTGACCACGCCCGGCGGATCCGCGACCTCGGTCGTGACGGTGCGCCTCACCGAGACCGACTGACCGGCACCCCCGATCGACCGCGCACTCGCCGGTCGTCCCGTGCGGTCGGGGCCGCTCTCCCCCTCCCACGGGCACGCCGCAGGGTGCTACTCCGCCTTCGCCGCGCGCGGGGACGGCACGTGCGCGCTGTGGACGGACAGCTGGAGCCGCTCGACCGACTCGACGCGCGGCGCGACCACTCCGCTGTTCGCGACGATCCAGCTGCCGACCAGCAGCAGCTCGTCCTGCCCGGCCGTCAGCGGCCCGCTGACGGTGAAGGTGCCGAGCGTCGGAGTCGAGAACGTCACGCGCACGGGATCGCCGTGCTGCAGCCCGTCGACCGACCGCTCCCCCGCCGGCGTTTCGGGCGCCGCCGCCAGCGCCAGGCTCTGCACCTCGGTGCCGGTGCCGAGGAACACGTCGGCGACGACGAGCTCGCCGCCCACCGCGCGGCCGACGACGCCCTCGATGCCGTAGAGGCCGTAGCGGGGCGAGCGGATGAGCATCCGCACGTCGTCGCCGACGCCGATCTCGGCGAGCGCTCCCCGGATCGACTGCACGTCGCGGCGGGCGGGAGCGGAGGCGAGGGCGTCGAGGATCTGCATCCGATCAGGGTAGCCCGCCGACCGGCGCCGCCTCGGGGAGGGTGCCCCGGAACGACGAAAGCCCCGCCGGAGCAGGGCTTTCGAGAGGTGCGGAGTCGGTGGGATTTGAACCCACGGAACCCAATAAAGGGTTCTCCACCTTAGCAGGGTGGTGCACTCGACCGGACTATGCGACGACTCCCGAGCGCCCGCTGGGCGAACGCACGACGACCATCATAACCGTACGCGGCGCACCGGGACGACACCGCGGGCGCGGGCTACTGCTCGTCGAGGGTGCGGCCGACGGTGCACGTCTCCTGCTGCGCGGTCTGGCCGGTGACGTCGCTCGGCAGCGCGACGGCGCTCCCTTCCGGCGCCGGGGTGTCGGAGGCGACCCCGGTCGGCTCCTCCGCCACGGGGGCCTCGGACGCCGGGTCGGACGGGGCTGGCGTGGACCCGCCGGCCGCCTCCGAGCCGCCGCCGGTCGTGCCGGTCAGCGCGATCGGCCGATCGGCCTGCAGCGCCGCGGTCAGCGTCGCCGCCGCCTCCTCGCTCGGGTAGACGCCGTTGCCCTCGATGAAGGTGGGGTACTGCACGAAGACCACATCGGCGAGGTCGACGTCCTTCACGGCGAGGCCGATCGAGACCATCGTGTTGACGTTCTCGAGCGACGTGGACAGCTGCATGTTCGAGACGGCGGCCTTCGCGAGGCCGTAGAGGGCGACCGGGTTCGAGAGCGTCGACGCGCTCTTCACCTTGCGCACGAGCGACGAGAGGTACACCTGCTGGCTCGAGATGCGGGTGAGGTCGCTGCCGTCGCCCACGCCGTGGCGGGTCCGGAGGAACGCCAGGGCCTCGGCCCCGACGAGCGTGTGCGTGCCGGCCGCGAGCGTCAGCCCGGTGTACTCGTCCTCGAGCGGGGTGGCGACGCAGACGTCGACTCCGCCCACCGCGTTCGACATCTCGATGACGCCGTCGAACTGAATCAGGGCCGCGTACGGGATCTCGAGACCGGTCAGCTGCTCGACCGTCTGCACGGTGCAGGCGAGCCCGCCGGACTCCAGCGACTGGTTGATCTTCTCGGAGCTCACCGCCTCGGTCACCGCGCCCGTCTCGGGGTCGGTGCACGACGGGATGGGCACGTACAGGTCGCGCGGGAAGCTGACCACCTCGACCGAGGAGTGGTCCTCGGAGATGTGCAGCAGCATCGTCACGTCGTTGAGGTTCTCGGTGCGGTCGCCGAACGCGCCCGCCTCGGACCCCTCGGCGCTGTCGCTGCCGGCCAGGAGGATGTTGACGCCGCCCTCGATCGCGCCGATCTCGGGGACCGGACTGCCGGCCTCCAGGTCGACGGAAGGACGGGCGCTGGCGACGATCATCGACGCGGCGATCGCGATGATGCAGACCGTGCTGAGCACGCCGACGCCGACGCAGGCGGCGAGGATCCGGCCGAGCCGGCGCAGACCGCTCTGCGGGCGCAGCCGACCGTGGCGGGCGGCGGTCCTGCGCGACGGGGCTTCGCTCATCGGATGGGTCTTCCTCTCGGTGTCGCCGCGGGAGTCGCTCCGTGCTCCTCCCCGGCGGTCGGGCGCTCGAGGAGGGGCGTCTCCCGGAGACCGGGCCCGCCTCGGCTCAGCCGAAGAATCCGACCGAGCAGGTCTGCTGGTCGGCGCTCTGGCCGGTCACCGAGTCTGGCAGCGCAACCTTGGATTCGCCCGCGGGAGCCGGCACCGGGGTCCCCGGGGTCGCCTCCGCCGTCGCGAGCGGCTCGGCCGTCGCGGGACCCGCCGGGATCTCGGACTGCGCGGGCGCCGGAGCGGCGGGCGCTCCCTCGACGACGGCGCCGCCGCCGGTGCCCCCGGTGATCGCGATCGGCTGGTCGGTCTGCAGCGCGGTGGCGAGCACGTCGCCCGCGGTGCGCTCGGGAACGACTCCGCCGTAGGTCTCGGCCGTCGGGTACTGCGCGAACACCACGTCGGCGAGGTCCACGTCGCTGAGGGCGAGGCCCATCTGCACCATCGTGTTGACGTTGTTGAACTCGGTCGAGAGCGTCATGTTGCCCAGCGCCGCCTTCGCGAGCCCGTAGAGGGCGACGGGGTTCAGGAGGGTGTCGGCGCTCTTGATCTCGCGCACCAGCGAGGACAGGAAGACCTGCTGGTTGCTGATGCGGGTCAGGTCGCTGCCGTCGCCGATGCCGTGGCGGCTGCGGAGGAACTGCAGCGCGGCCATGCCCTCCAGCGAGTGGGTGCCGGGCGTGAGGTAGGTGTTGGTGTACGGATCGGCGATCTCGGTGGCGACGCAGACCTCGACTCCGCCGACCGCGTTCGACATCTCGATGACGCCGTTGAACTGCACGACCGCTCCGTAGTCGACGCGGACGCCCATGAGGTCCTCGACCACTCCGGCGACGCAGCCCAGGCTGACGTCCTTGCCCATCGCCTCGTTGATCTTGGTGTCGAACCGCTCGGGGATCGTCTCTCCGGTCGCCGCGTTCACGCAGGAGGGGATGTCGACGTACATGTCGCGGGGGAACGAGACGACCGTGGCGTTGGTGTGGTCGGCGGAGACGTGCAGGAGCATGTTCACGTCGTTCAGGACGCTCGTCTCCTGGTCGGGGTCGCCGTAGGCGTCGCCCTGCCCCTGCCGGGAGTCGCTGCCGACGACGAGGACGTTGAAGCCACCCTCGAGGGCTCCGATCTCGGGTGCCGCTCCGGCGGCCCCGACGCTCGACCCGGCGGCGACGGGGTGCAGGTCGACGGAGGGCTGCGCCGACTGCACGAGGAGGGTCGCGGCGATCGCGACGACGGAGATCGAGGCGGCGATGCCCACTCCGGAGACCGCGGCGGCGGCCTTCACGAGGGTGCGGGGGACGCTGTGCCGCTTCTGCCGACCGTGCCGCACGTACGGACGCGGGGACCGCGCCGACTCGTCCGCGGCGGATCGATCCGTCGAAGGGCGCGTCCTGAGCATCCGTCTCCCGTTCGCGTGCTGGGTGCTGCCTGATTCCTGCGCGCCGCAGCCGGGCGGGGTGCCACCGGCGTGTGCGCATCGGGACATAGTAACCGGCGGGCCCCGGAACGGTCGGGGAGGCGGGATCCTGCGACCCGACGGGCGACAGCGGACCGCGACACGCCGCTAGCGTGGAACCGATCCCGGCGAACGGACATACCTGGACATGACCACCTCCTCACCGCCGCGGGACACCGCCGGGTCCAGCTGGGCCTCCGTGCTCGCGGGCGACCCGGACGGCTTCGGCCGGCTCTACGACACCTTCCGGCACCGCGTCTTCTGGCACGCGCTGCGGCACACCGGCGCCCTGCACGACGCCGAGGACATCGCCGCTCTCGTCTTCCTGGAGGCCTGGCGCAAGCGCGCAGGCATCCGTCTGGTCGACGGGTCGCCGCTGCCATGGCTGCTCGCCACGACGAACAACGTCGCCCGCAACGTGGACCGCTCTCGTCGCCGGCACCGGATCGCGCTGAGCCGGCTCCCCCTGCACGAGGAGTACGGCGAATTCACCGACGACTCGGACCGGCGGATGGACGACGCGCCGCTCCGCGAGGCGATCCGCCACGCCTTCGCCGGGCTCTCCCGGCGAGATCAGGACGTGCTCTCGCTCTGCGTCGTCGCTGAGATGCCCGTCGCCGAGGCCGCCGCGGTGCTCGGCGTCCCCGTCGGGACTGTGAAATCCCGCCTCTCCCGCTCCAAGGCGAAGCTCGCCGCCCTGATCGCCGACCTCACCGCCGACGCCGCCACCGATGGAGGTGCCCGATGAACGATAAGCCCGTCATCGATCCCGCTCGCGATCGCGCCTTCCGCGCGATGATCGTCGAGAACGCCCGCGCCGGGAGCGCCCGGCCGTCGCTGCGCGGCCGCGCGTCGCTGCTCATCGGCCTCGTCGTCGCCGCACTGCTCGTCTCGGGCGGCGGAGTCGCACTCGCGTTGACCGGCGTCCTCCCCGGCCCGGTCTCCGCACCCGCTCCGGTCGAGACTTCCACTCCCGCGCCGACGCCCACCACGACCGCCACCGCTCCGCCGGTCGCACCGCCGGAGCCCGAGCCGACTCCGACTCCGACTCCGACTCCGACTCCGACTCCGACCACCGTGGACGTCGGCACCTGGATCATCGGCTTCGACGGGATCGGCCCGATCGCGTTCGGCGGCACGATGGACGCGGCCGCCGCAGCCCTCGACACGACCGACCTGATCCCGTTCGACTGGAACGTCGAAGACTGCCGGTCGGATCTTCGGAGAGTCCCGGGCAACGCCGACGCGTCGATCTCGGTCGACGTCGACGGGAACGGCGTCGGGTCGGGGCTCCTGGCCGTCTCCAACTACGTGCGGGACGGCGTGCAGGAACCCGCGGTCCTCCCCCGCACGGCCGCGGGCATCACTGCCGGCTCGACCGGCGCCGAGCTCCTGGCCGCGTACCCGACGATCAACGAGGCGGACCCGATCTCGTCCTACCGCGTGTACGTGCTCGCGGGGGATTCCGGGCGCAACCTGTTCTTCCTCGTCGACGCCGCCTCCGACCTCGTCGACTCCATCTCGCTGTCCGACTCCGACACCTTCCAGCTGGGAGGCTGCGGGGCCTGAGGGGCACGGTTCGGACGGCGGAGGGAGGACGTCGACGCACTCGTCCGGCCGGTGGCGGAGGGCGTGGGATTCGAACCCACGAGACATCTCTGCCCACCAGTTTTCAAGACTGGCTCCATCGGCCGCTCGGACAGCCCTCCCGGCCGCGCTCCCGAGGGGCGCGACAGTCGATGGTAACCGACGGGCGTCCCGCGGGCGGGGACCGCGTTCGGAACCGAGGACGGGAGCGTCGCGGCGACGCTGAGGGCCGCTGGCGGGCGCTCCCGACCTCGGTTCGGGACGGCGCGGGTCAGCGTAGGGCCGAGAGGGCGGCGGCCACGCCGTCCTCCTCGACGGGGGGCACGACGGCCGAAGCGACCGCGCGGACCTCGTCGGGCGCCTGACCCATGGCCAGGCCGGCTCCGTGCTCGGCGGCCCAGGTGAGCATCTCGATGTCGTTGCGGCCGTCGCCCAGGGCGACGACATCGGAGCGGTCGATGCCGAGCTCCTCGCGGACGACCTCGAGGGCGGTCGACTTGTTCACTCCGTGAGGAGCGATGTCGAGCCACGCCGTCCAGCCGATCGCGTAGCTGACCTGGTGCAGGCCCATCTTCTCGACGAGGCCGGAGAACTCGTCGATGCCGGTCTCGGGCGAGATGACGACGACGCGGGTGCAGAGGCGGCCCAGGAGCTCCTCGAACGGGACGTGGGTGGTCTCGACGCCCATCACCGCGCCTCCGGGGAACGCCTCGGTGTAGAAGAAGGCGCCGTGCTCGTCCTCGACGGCGTAGTGCGCCTCGGGGAGGAAGCGGAAGATGTTCTGCAGCACCTCGGTGGGGTCGAAGGTCTTGACGATCTCGGGGCGGTAGCCGCCCTCGACGCCCTCGTCGCGGCGCAGGGTGACGGCTCCGTTGCAGCAGATCACGTACTCCGGAGCGATGCCCAGGCGCGCCACGACGGGTAGCGTCGACGCGGGCGAGCGGCCCGTGGCGAGCATGACCTCGTCGCCCTGGCGCTGGACGCGCAGGATCTCGTCGATCACGGCGTCGGTGATGGTGCCGTCCTCGTGCATGACGGTGCCGTCGATGTCGAGCGCGACGAGGCGACGACCGGAGGCGGCGCTCATGCCGTGGCGACCGGCTCGAGGACCTCGAGGCCCCCGAGGTGCGGGCGGAGCGCCTCCGGGACCACGACCGAGCCGTCGGCGCGCTGGTGCGTCTCGAGCAGGGCGACGATCCAGCGGGTGGTCGCGAGAGTGCCGTTCAGGGTGGCGACGGGAGCGGTCTTGCCGGACTCGGTGCGGTAGCGGGTGTCGAGGCGGCGGGCCTGGAACGTGGTGCAGTTCGAGGTCGACGTGAGCTCGCGGTAGGCGTCCTGAGTGGGCACCCACGCTTCGACGTCGAACTTGCGCGCGGCGCTCTGGCCGAGGTCGCCGGCGGCGGTGTCGATCACGCGGTAGTGCAGGCCGAGGCTCTGCAGCATGCCCTCCTGGTAGGAGAGGAGGCGCTCGTGCTCGGCCTCCGCGTCCTCGGGGAGCGTGTAGACGAACATCTCGAGCTTGTTGAACTGGTGCACGCGGATGATGCCGCGGGTGTCGCGACCGCCCGAGCCGGCCTCGCGGCGGTAGCAGGTGCTCCAGCCGGCGTAGCGCTTGGCTCCGCCGGCGAGGTCGAGGATCTCGTCGCTGTGGTAGCCGGCGAGCGCGACCTCGCTGGTGCCGGTGAGGTAGAGGTCGTCGTCGCGGAGTCGGTAGACCTCGTCGTCGTGCTCGCCGAGGAACCCGGTGCCGTCCATGATCTCGGGGCGCACGAGCGTGGGGGTGATCAGCGGGATGAACCCGGCCTCGAGCGCGCGCTCCAGGCCCAGGTTCATCAGGGCGATCTCGAGGCGGGCGACGAGGCCCTTGAGGAAGTAGAAGCGCGCGCCGCTGACCTTCGCACCGCGCTGCATGTCGATGCCGTCGAGGAGCTCGCCGATCTCGAGGTGGTCGCGCGGCTCGAAGTCGAAGACGGGGCGCTCGCCGACCGTCTTGACGAGCTCGAACGCCTCCTCGCCGCCGGCGGGCACGCCCTCGATGATCGGGTTGGCGATGCGCTTCACGAGCGAGGTGAAGCGCTCATCCGCCTCGGCCGCCTCCTGCTGAGCCTGCTTGGCGCCGGCGGCGAGGCGCTGCGCCTCCTGCACGAGGGCGGCCTTCTCGTCCTTCGGGGCCTTCGCGACGGTCTTGCCGAAGGCGTTCTGCTCGGCGCGCAGCCGCTCGGCCTCGGTGATCGCCGCGCGCCGCACGCGGTCGGCCTCGAGGGCCTCGTCGACGAGCTCGACGGAGTCGCCGCGCGCCTCCTGCGAGCGCTTGAGGACGTCCGGGTTCTCGCGGAGAAGTACGGGATCAATCACCCCGGCAGTTTAGCCGGGGCGCGCATCGTGCCCTCCCCACCTGGGGATCGCCCGAGCAGTGGCATCCGATCGGGGGCAGTGCTGCGAATCTTGTGAGTCCCCTCCCCCGCCCCGCCCCCGAACGGAACCGCCGCATGACCGACCCGACCGCTCCCGTCCTCGTCGCCCGCGACGGCCCGATCGCCCGCGTCGTGCTGAACCGCCCCGGCGCCCTCAACTCGATCGACCTCGGCTTCGCCTCGCTGCTGCTCGAGACGGTCCTCGAGCTCGACGCCGATCCCGACTGCACGGTGATCGTGATCGAGGCTGCCGGTCGCGCGTTCTGCACCGGCGGCGACGTCTCGGCGATCATGGGGGCCGCCGAGCCCGAGCTCTACCTCCGCGAGCTGGCCACGGTGTCGGCCGAGGTCTTCCGCGTGCTGGAGCAGACGGACGCCGTGGTGGTCTGCGCCGTCGACGGGATGACGGCCGGCGCCGGCATCGCGTTCGCCCTCGCGGCCGACATCGTCGTCGCGACTCCGGGCGCGGTGTTCCTCAGCGCCTACGGCGACGTGGGGCTCGTCCCCGACTGCGGAGTGACGGTCTCGCTCCCCCGCACGATCGGCCGCCGCCGCGCGCTCGACTTCACCCTCTCCGGGCGTCCGGTCCGCGCGATCGAGGCGCTGGAGTGGCAGCTCGTCACCGAGATCGTGCCGCGCGCCGATCTCGCGGGTCGGATCGACGAGCGCGTCAGCGCCCTGGCCGCGCGTCCCGCCCACGTGGCCGCCGCGACGAAGCGGCTGCTGCGCACCGATCCGCTCGTGCACGCCGAACGCCTCGAGGAGGAGGTCGACGTGCTGATCGAGCTCCTCGGGACGCCGCAGACGCGAGCGCTGCTCGGCGCCGAGCACGACCGCCAGCGCGCCCGTCGCGCCCGCACCACCGCCGGGGTGTAGCCCTCCCAGCCGGAGCGACGCCGCCGCCCGCTACCGTTCCTCCATGACGGAGACCGGATCCAGGCGCGCGGCGGTCGTCGTGAACCCCTCGAAGGGCGACCAGGCGCGGCTGCGGCACCTCGTGGCGACGGCCGAGCAGGAGCACGGCTGGGCGCCCACCGTCTGGTTCGAGACGACCCCGTCGGAGCCCGGAGCGACGCAGGCCCGCGCGGCGACCGCCTCCGGGGTCGACGTCGTGCTCGCCGCGGGAGGCGACGGCACGGTGCGCTCGGTCGCGGAGGGGCTGCGCGGCTCCGGCACCGCCCTCGCCGTGCTGCCGTTCGGCACGGGCAACCTGCTCGTGCGGAACCTCGGCCTGCCCCTGGGCTTCGAGGAGGCGGTGCGGGTCGCGTTCGGCGGCGGCGAGCGCCGGATCGACACCGGCGTCGTCGAGCTCGAGCGGCCTGACGGCGAGCGGATCGAGAACGTGTTCCTGGTGATGGCGGGCCTCGGCATCGACGCGAAGATGATCGCGAAGACCAACACGGCGCTGAAGAAGGCGGTGGGCTGGCTCGCGTACGTCGACGGCGGCGTCCGCGCGCTGGCCGAGCTCCAGCCGGTGAAGCTGCGCTACTCGATCGACGGCGCGGCGTCGCGCACGGTCTCGGTGCACTCGGTCATGGTCGGGAACTGCGGGGTGCTGCCCGGCGGGATCCTGCTGATCCCGGACGCGGAGCCGGACGACGGGGTGCTCGACATCGTGGCGCTGCGGCCGCGCGGCCCGCTGGGCTGGCTCAAGGTGTGGAACACGATCACGTGGGAGAACGGCGTGCTGCGCCGCTCCGCCGCGGGCCGCAAGCTCATCGACCTGCGCGAGGACGCCCGCGACGTGATCTACCTCAAGGGCGAGGACGTGCGCATCCGGGTCGAAGAGCCGCAGGAGATCCA
The DNA here is from genome assembly GCF_001423055.1 of Rathayibacter sp. Leaf299. Classification (NCBI taxonomy): domain Bacteria; kingdom Bacillati; phylum Actinomycetota; class Actinomycetes; order Micrococcales; family Microbacteriaceae; genus Rathayibacter; species Rathayibacter sp. Leaf299. Next base: position 946,308 of record NZ_LMNT01000001.1, on the reverse strand, counting down.
GCTGGACGGCGACGGCTTCGGGCTGGCCTCGGCCGTGCGGATCCGGGTGGATCCGGGCTCGCTGCTCGTGCGGGTCCCCGAGCGCTGAACCGCGGTCAGCGCCGCCACTCGAGCGGCGGCACGGCGAGTCCGCCGAGGTCCCTGATCGACGCGGCGCCCGACTGCCGCAGCATCGTGCGGAACTCGGCGTCGAGGACCGCGAGGTAGCGGACGACCTCGTCCGCCCCTCCCGCGGCGAGCGCCCACATCACCGGGCGGCCGACGAACACCGCGCGGGCGCCGAGCGCGAGTGCCGCGAGCACGTGCCTCCCCGAACGGACGCCGCTGTCCGCGAAGACCTCGACGTCTCGGCCGACCGCCTCGACCACCTCGGCGAGAGCGGCGACGGCGGTGATCGAGCCGTCCATCCGCCGGCCCCCGTGCGTCGAGACGACGACCCCGGAGGCGCCCGCGTCGACCGCGCGGCGGGCGTCGTCGCCGCGCAGCACGCCCTTCACGACGACGGGGAGTCCGGAGACCTCGGCGAGCCACGCGATGTCGGCGAGCCCCGGATGCGGGACCGGGCGGTGCAGCACCCGCTCGCGCTCGGCGGCGGTCAGGTTGCCCAGGCGCGCGCGGCCGGGCACGTCGGGCCAGCTGAGCGGCTCGGTCCCCGGTCGCTCCTCCCGGAGCACCGGCGTCTCGACGGTGAGCATCAGCGCGCGGGCGCCCGCGGCGGCGGCCCGCTCGACGAGGGCGCGGGTCACGTCGCGGTCGGCGAGGAGGTAGACCTGGAACCACCAGGGCGCGCCCTCGGCGGTGACGCGCTCGAAGGGCACGGCCGTGTTGGTCGAGACGCCCAGCAGCGTGCCGGCGCGGGCCGCCGCCGCCGCCGTCGCGACCTCGCCGCGCGGGTCGGCGGCCACCTGCTGCGCCATCGGCGCGATCATCACCGGGCCGGCGATCGGGGTGCCGAGGACGGTCGTGGCGATCGAGGCGTCGGGCTCTCCGTGCAGGGCGGCGGGGCGGAAGCGCACCGCGTCCCAGGCCGCGAGGTCGGCATCGCGCTCGAGCGCCCCTCCGGCGACCGCCCCGTAGTACTCGGCGACGAACCAGGGCAGCAGCTCGCGGGCGCGCTCCTCGAGCTCGGCGGCGAGACGCACCGCGGTGTCAGCAGCCATCGAGGGCCTCCACCTCGAGCACGAGGGCGGAGGACGGCGCGAGCAGCGGTGTCCGCAGGCCCACCTCGGCGAGCAGCGAGCCCGGCAGCACGACCTCGCCGCGGCGCGTCCACTCGGGCGGCACTGCGTCGAGGAAGCGCTCGGGAGCGAGCTCGTCGACCACCCGCACCCGGTAGCGCAACGACGGGTCGAGCCCGACGAGCCGGGTGGCCGGAGGCACCGCGTCCTCTCCGGTGCTCGAGCGCGCCAGTCGGTAGACGGCGTGCCGGCGGTCGGGCGAGACGGCTCCGGTGAGCTCGGAGCCGTCGTCGGCCGTGTCGCCGTGCACGAGCTCGGCCGTCGCGAGGAGCGGCCGGATGCACTTGTAGAAGCGGATCCACGCGGCGAGCGCCGTCCGCTCCTGGGCACTGCAGCCGGTGATGTCGGTCTCGATGCCGGGCGAGGAGAACAGCGTGGTCGCCATGCGGAACGCGAGCTCGGCCGTCCGCCCGGTGGTGTGCGCCCGCTCGGGGCCGACGTGGCTGCCGATCAGCTCGGGCGGCAGCAGCAGCTCGGTCCAGCGCTGGATCCGCAGTCGCTCGAGCGGATCGTTGGTGTCGGACGCCCACACCCGGTCGGTGCGCGCGAGGATCCCGAGGTCGACGCGGGCGCCTCCGGAGGCGCAGGACTCGATCTCGAGACCGGGGTGCCGCTCCCGCAGCGCGTCGAGCAGGGCGTAGACCGCGCGGGTCTGCGCATCCGCCCCCGCTCGCCCGGCGTGGACCGCCTCGAGCAGATCGCGGTTGTGGTCCCACTTGAGGTAGTCGATCGCGTACTCCTCGACCAGGGCCGAGAGCCGCTCGAGCAGCAGCGCCGACACCTCCGGGCGCGCGACGTCGAGCACGTGCTGGTTGCGCCAGCTCCGCGCTCGGCGCGGCGACTCGAGCAGCCAGTCGGGGTGCTCGCGGGCGAGCCTCGAGCCGGGGCTGATCATCTCGGGCTCCACCCACAGTCCGAACTGCATCCCGGCGCCGCGCACGTGCTCGACGAGCGGGTGCAGACCCTCGGGCCACACCTCCGCGTCGACCGTCCAGTCGCCCAGGCCCGCGGAGTCGTCGCGCCGCCCGTCGAACCAGCCGTCGTCGAGGACGAAGCGCTCGACCCCGATCTCGGCGGCCGCATCGGCCAGGCGGATCAGGGTGGGCAGGTCGTGCCGGAAGTAGACGGCCTCCCAGGTGTTGAGGTGCACGGGCCGCGGAGTGCGGGGGTGCGAGGGGCGGGCGCGGAGGGAGGCGTGCAGCCGCCGCGAGAGGCCGTCGAGCCCGGCGTCGCTCCAGACGAAGTGCGCGGCCGGGGCCTCGAAGCGCTCGCCGGGGCCGAGGGCGATCTCGCCGGCCCGCAGCAGCTCGCCGGCGCCGAGCGCGCCGCGCCCCTCCGGCAGCCGGTCGACTCGGTGCACGGAGTCGCTGCTCCACGCCAGGTGCACGCCCCACACCTCGCCGCTGCGGTCGCCGAAGCCGGCGGTGCCCGCGATCGCGAGCGTCGGGGCGTCGTGCCCGGTGCGGCCGCGCCGCGACTCCCGCACGATGCTGCCGTGCGACACGGGGCGCCGCTGCGGCGAGCGCTCGCGGGTCCAGCGGCCCGAGAGGTCGAGGAACTCGACGGCCCGCGCGTCCAGCGGCAGGGTCGCCTCGAGGATCGACGGCTCGAGCACACGCTCCCCGCGGTTCGCGAGGGCGTGCGCGACGACGAGCACCCCGGCGTCGTCGAAGTGGAAGGAGGACGAGAGCGCGAGCTCGTCGGCGACGGCCTCGAGCACGAGGCAGCGCTCGTCGCTCTCGAGCGACACGACCCGCCAGGAGGGCAGCAGCGGCTCGCCGGCGATGTGCCCGGCGAGACCCGGCCGGCCCTGCCAGCCGTCCTGCTCCCCCGGCAGGATCGTCTGCGGCCACGGGGCGTCCAGGGCGCTGGAGGGGACCTGCCGGACGGACGCGGCGTCGAGCGCGGCGAGCGCGTCGGGGTCGACCGGCCCGGGGTCGCGGCCCCAGTGCATGATCTCGGGCAGCCCCTCGTCGCGGAGGGCGACGATCAGCGCCGTCCCGGCCGAGCGGAGCATCCGGACGCTCATGCGAGACCCCCGTCGCGCAGGGCGAGGACGCGCACGCCGCCGGCCGGGATCCCGACGGAGCCGTCGGCTTCGTCGCCCGAGACGAGGTCGCGTCCGCTCGCCTCCACGGTCACCGCCTCGTCGGTGTGGTTGAGGAGGAACAGGAAGCGGCCGGCGGGCCCCTCCCGCCGCACCGCCTCCACGCCCCGCGGCGCGTCGAGCACCGGGGCGGTCAGGGCGGGATCGAGCAGGTCGAGCAGACTGCCGATCCCGTCGTCGTCGAGCAGCGCCGACACGTACCAGGCCTCGCCCGCGCCGACCCGTCGGCGGGTCACGGCGGGGAGCGAGTCGAGGACACCGCCGCGGTAGCGGGCCACGACCTCCGCGTCGACGGCGTGGACGCGCTCGGTCCACTCCGCTCCGCGCCAGCCGGTGTCGAGCTCGAAGGACTCGCCCTCCTGCAGCGGGCCGAACTCCTCGGAGCCGGCGCCGAGCAGCGCCGAGAAGGCGCCGGGAGCGAGCCCGGTGCGCACGCGGTTCGCGGGGTCGACGATGCCCGAGAGCGGAGTGACGATCACCGTGCCGCCCGCCTCGGCGAACGCCGTCAGCGCCGCGACCGTTTCGTCCGAGACGAGGAACAGCGCCGGCACCACCACGAGGGAGTAGGCCGAGAGGTCGCGCCACGGCGGGACGATGTCGACCAGCACGGTGCGGTCGAAGAGCACGCGGTGCCAGGCCCTGGCCTGCTCGGCCCAGCGGAGCCGGTTGTGCGGCTTCAGCCCGGACGAGAACGCCCAGCCCGCCTCGTCGTCGTGCAGCAGCGCCACGTGGGCGGGCTCCACGCGCGTGCCGAGGACCGGCTCCAAGCGCTGCAGCAGGGCGCCGAGCTCGACGACCTCCCGCCAGATCTTCGTGCCGGTGCCGGCGTGCGGCAGCATCGCGGAGTGGAACTGCTCGGCGCCCGCCGTCGACGCGCGCCACTGGAAGAACATCGCGCCGTCGGAGCCGCGCGCGATGTGCGCGAGGCTGTTGCGGAGGATCTCGCCCGGGTCCTTCGCACGGTTGCGCGGCTGCCAGCTCGCCGCTCCGGTCGAGTGCTCGAGCAGGAGCCAGGGCGCGCGGTCCTCGGTCAACCCGCGCATCCGATCCGCCGAGAAGGCGAGGTCCTGCTCGCGGCGGGGATCGGCTCCGGTCGTGTAGTGGTCGTTCACGACGAAGTCGCAGTGAGGCGCCCACCGCGCGTAGTCGACGACGTCGGGGCCCTGGCCGACCATGAAGTTCGTGGTGATCGGAGTCTCGACGCCGGCGGCGCGCAGGGTGTCCTTCTCGGCGAGGTAGTGCGCCAGCAGCTCGTCCGAGGAGAAGCGGTCGAAATCGAGCTGCAGGCCCGGGTTGTGCATCGCCCGCGACCCCCGCGGCGGGAGGATCTGCTCGAAGTCGGAGTAGCGGTGACCCCAGAACGCGGTGCCCCAGCTCGCGTTCAGGGCGTCGAGGGTGCCGTAGCGGTCGCGGAGCCAGCGGCGGAAGGCCGCGGCGGACTCGTCGCACCAGCAGTGCCGGTTGCCTCCGCCGAGCTCGTTCGAGACGTGCCAGAGGGCGACCGCGGGGTGCCGGCCGTAGCGCTCGGCCAGCGCGCCGGCGATGCGGAGGGCGTGGGAGCGGAAGACGGCCGAGCTCGGGCACCAGCCCAGGCGGCCGCCGGGGTGGATCGGCACCAGGTCGGCGTCGACCGGCAGGATCTCGGGGTGCGCGGCGAGCAGCCAGCTCGGCGGCGCCGCGGTCGGGGTCGCGAGGTCGATCGCGATGCCGCCCTCGTGCAGCAGCCCCACGATCTCGTCGAGCCACTCCCAGTCGAAGACGCCCTCGGCGGTCTCGACGAGACCCCAGGAGAAGACGCCGAGAGTCACCATCGAGACGCCCGCCTCCTGCATCAGCCGGACGTCCTCGCGCCACACCTCCCGGGGCCACTGCTCGGGGTTGTAGTCGCCGCCGAAGGCGAACCGGGGCAGGACGGGGGCGCGGTGGGTCCGCTGATCGACGCTGGTCACCCTGCGAGCATTCCTGTCGCCGGCGGGCTTTGTCAAGCGGTGCAACAAAGGGCGGGGTGCGGGCGGGGGGAGGTCTCGATCCTCGTGATCCGCGGCAGGGCGGCCGCGCGTCAGGCGAGCAGGCTGCGGACCGCCAGGGCGGCGCCCGCGCGGGCCCACTCCGAGAAGTCCCAGGTGCGCACGTCGAGCTCGACCGGCACGGCCTCGCGCTCGAGGCGCTCCGCGATCCCGGCGCGGATCGACGCCTCCGCGAAGGCGACGACGGCGATGCCGTCGCCGCTGACGACCACCTTCTCGGGGTCGACGAGGTTCGCGACCTCCGCGATGATCACGCCGAGCGCCCGGCCCGCGCGCTCGAACGCGCGCAGCGCCTCCGGATCGCCGTCGCGGGCGGCACCGACCACGTCCTCGTAGGTCGCGTCGGGCCGGCCGGAGGCGGCGACCACCGCCTCGTTCACGAGCATCGTCGACGCGCAGCCGCGGTGCCCGTGCGCGCAGAGCTCCCCCTCCGGATCGACGATCGTGTGGCTGACCTGCCCCGGACGGCTGTGCCCGCCCTCGACCAGGCGGCCGTTCACGACGAGCCCGCAGCCGATGCCGGTGCCCACCGTCACCAGCGCCATCGACTCGAGGCCGGCACCGGCGCCGAACCAGTGCTCGGCCGCCGTCAGCGCCTGCACGTCGTTCTCGACCGAGCACGCGAGCCCGGTGGCCTCGCGCACCAGCCGGGCCAGCTCGACGTGGTGCCAGTCGAGGAACGCCGAGTGCTCGACGACGGCGCCGCCCGGGTTCTGCCGCACGCGGCCCGCGATCGCGATGCCGATCGAGGTGAGCGGAGCGCCGTCCCCTGCGAGCTCGTGCGCCGCCTCCGCGATCTGCCGCACGACCTCGGCCACGTCGCTGCTCCGCAGGGCGTGCTCGGTCGACGCCGTCACCTCGGCGCCGAGGTCGGTGACCACCGCGTAGAGGGTGTCGCCGGTGAGCTTGACGCCGAGGAAGCGGCGGGCGGAGCTGCGCACCCGCAGCATCTCGGAGGGGCGCCCGGTCGCCGCGCGCAGCCGGGTCTCGCCCTCGGCGAGCAGCCCCGCCTCGACGAGCGTGCGCGCGATGCGGGTGAGGCTGGCCCGCGAGAGCCCGAGCCGGCGCGCCAGCTCCGCCCGCGGCAGCGATCCGTGGATCAGCACCTCGAGGAGCGTGGCGCGCGTGGCCGCGGGCATGTCCTCGATCCGCAGGGCCGCCGCGGGGACGACCGGCACGGGCGCGGTCAGCGGCGAAGTCGTCATCTCGCCGAATGTAGTCCGTCGGAGGTGCTCACGGCGCTCCCACGGCCGCCGCGCGATCGCCGGCCCGCTCCCACTCGCCGGTGAAGTGGTTGAAGCAGACCGAGTTGTCGATCCGCGACCGGTCCGGCGCCTCCTCCGAGCCGACCACCTTGCCGACCCGCTCGGGGTCGGGGGCGGCGAGCGCGAGCAGCCGCGTGTAGTCGTGCTGCGGGTTCAGGATCACGTCGTCCGCCGGCCCGCGCTCGACGATGCGGCCGCGGTAGAGCACGAGGATCTCGTCCGAGAAGTGCCGCGCGGTCGCCAGGTCGTGGGTGATGTAGAGGACCGCCAGCCGGTCCTCCCGCTGCAGCCGGCCGAGCAGGTTGAGCACGCCGAGGCGGATCGACACGTCGAGCATCGAGACCGGCTCGTCGGCGATGACGACCTGCGCCCCCGGGGCGAGCGCCCGGGCGATGGCGACGCGCTGCCGCTGCCCGCCCGAGAGCTCGTGCGGGCGCCGCGGGGCGAACTCCTCCGCCGGCTCGAGGTTCACCCGCCGGAGCATCTCGAGCACCCGCTCGTGGGTCTCAGCCGCCGTGCGGGTGCGGTGGTGGATCCGCAGCGGCCGCGCGATGTGGTGCTCGAGCGAGTGGAACGGGTTGAGCGAGGCGAAGGGGTCCTGGAACACCATCTGCACGTGCCGCCGGTAGACCGAGCCCTGCACGGGCGTGCGGTCGTCGAGGGTCACGTCGACGGAGCCGGACGTGGGCTTCTCGAGCCGCGCGAGGATCCGCGCGATGGTCGACTTCCCCGATCCGGACTCGCCGACCAGGGCGACGGTGCGCCCCGGGACGAGGTCGAACGAGACGTGGTCGACCGCCCGGAACGCCTCGCGGCGCAGCCCCTTGCGGATGCTGAAGTCCTTCACCAGATCGGTGACGCTGACGCTGGTCATGCGATGTCCTCCTCGAGAACGGCGTCGGGGTGCTCCCCCGAGCGGATGAAGGCCCCGCGCGAGCCGGACAGGCTCGGGAACGAGCCGAGCAGCTTGCGGGTGTAGGGGTGCTCGGGGGCGCGGTAGATCTGCTCCGCCGTCGCGAGCTCGACGATCTCGCCGCGCAGCATCACGGCGATGCGGTCGCTGATCTCGAGCAGCAGCGGCAGGTCGTGCGTGATGAAGATCACGGCGAAGCCCAGCTCGTCGCGCAGCCGGACGATCTCGCGGAGGATGTCGCGCTGCACCACGACGTCGAGCGCGGTGGTCGGCTCGTCCATGATCATCACCTGCGGCTCGAGGATCATCGCCATCGCGATCATCACCCGCTGCCGCATGCCGCCCGAGAGCTCGTGCGGGTACGAGGTGAGCCGCACCGGATCCACGCCCACGCGGCGCAGGACGTCGGCCGCGCGCTCCTTCCGTTCCTTCCGGGAGAGGCCCGGCCGGTGCGCGACCAGGACGTCGTCGAGCTGCGCCCGCACCGAGGTGACCGGGTTGAGCGCGTTCATCGCCCCCTGGAACACCATCGAGAGCTTCGACCAGCGGAAGGCCCGCATCCCGTCGTCGCCCAGCTCGAGCAGATCGGTGGAGGTGCCGTCGCGGTCGTGGAACACCACCCGGCCCGAGGCGATGCGCGCCGGCGGCTTGTGCAGCCGGTTGACCGCGTAGGCGAGGGTCGTCTTGCCGCAGCCCGATTCTCCGGCGAGCCCCAGGATCTCGCCCTCGCCCAGGCGGAAGGTGGCGCCGCGGACCGCCGTGACGGGCGACTCCACCTCGTAGACGACGCCGAGGTCCTCGACCTCGAGCACGGTGCGGGTCATGCGGCGCTCCTTCGCGCGGTGCGGGCTCCCGAGCGCTCGGCCTTCGCCGCCGCGCGGGCGCGACGGGCGTGCAGGCGGACGTTCTTCAGCCGCGGGTTGATGATCTCGTCGATCGAGAAGTTGACCAGCGAGAGGCCCATGCCGAACAGCGCGATGATCAGGCCGGGAGGGCCGAACCACCACCAGGCGCCGAGCGGCAGGGCGAAGCCGTTCTGCGCGTAGAAGAGCATCGTGCCCAGCGTCGACGAGTTGGACGCGCCGAGGCCGAGGAAGGACAGGCCAGCCTCGCCGAGGATCGCCGCGATCACCGCGAAGACGAACTGCGAGGCGAGCACCGGCAGCAGGTTCGGCAGGATCTCGACCGCGATCACGCGCCAGGCCCGCTCCCCCGCGACCTTCGACGCCGAGACGTAGTCGCGGCTCCGGATCGACAGGGTCTGCGCGCGCAGGACCCGCGCGGATCCGGCCCAGCTCGTGATGGCCAGCACGACGCCGATGGTCCAGAGACCGCGCTGCTCCTGGGGCACGAAGCCCGAGATGACGATCACCAGCGGCAGGCCGGGGATCACCAGGAACACGTTCGAGAAGAGCGAGAACGCCTCGTCGACGATGCCGCCGAGGTACGCGCCGAGGATCCCGAAGAAGGCCGAGAGGGCCGTCGCGAGGATCCCCACGATCAGGCCGATCTCGAGCGAGCCGCGGGTGGCGAACGCGAGCTGGGCGAGCACGTCCTGGCCGGTCTGCGTCGTGCCGAGCCAGTGCTCGGCCGACGGCCCGGTCAGGCCGATGTCGCGGATGGTCGTCGGGTCGCTCACGAGGAGCGGTCCGACGAGGCCGAACAGGGCCACGCCGAGCACGAGGGCGAGCCCGATGATCAGCCACGGGGTGGGCGTCGGCAGCATCATGCGCCAGGCCGGCCGCGGGGGCCGACCCTTGGAGGCCTCGACGGTCGCGAGCTGCTCGGTCGCGTCGACGACGACGGTGTCGGAGGAGGGGGCGAGGTTCGTCATCGGCGTCAGCTCCGCGCTCGGGTCCGGGGATCGATGATCCCGTAGAAGAGGTCGACGACGAGGTTCGCGCCGAGCACGGCCAGCGTGATGAAGAGGAAGATCCCCTGCATCAGCGCGTAGTCGTTGTTGGTGACCGCCGAGAGCAGCTTCGATCCGATGCCCGGGTACGAGAACACCTGCTCGGTGACGATCGAGCCCGAGACCACGAAGCCCAGCGAGATCGCGAAGCCGGCCACCGAGGGCAGCACCGCGTTGCGGGCCGCGTAGGAGCGGAGGATCTTCCCCTGCGAGAGGCCCTTCGCCTGCGCGGTGAGGATGTAGTCCTCGGACAGCGTCGACACCATCATGTTGCGCATCCCGAGCAGCCAGCCGCCGAGGGACGCGATCACGATCGTCGCGGCGGGCAGCAGTCCGTACTGGATCGCCGAGAGCAGGAACTCCCCGTTCCAGCCCGGGTTCAGCACCACGTCGTAGCCGCCCTGCGAGGGGAACATCCGGAGCGTGGTCGCGAACACGTAGACGAGGATCAGCGCGAGCCAGAAGTACGGCACGGCGGCGAGCAGCGTCGTGGCCGGCACGAGCGAGTCGAGCCAGGTCCCGGGCTTCCAGCCGACGATCGCGCCGAGGGCGACTCCGATCACCGTCGCGATGACCGTCGCCACCCCCACCAGCACGATCGTCCAGGGCAGCGAGGTCCCGATGACCTCGCTGACCGGAGCGGGGAAGTACGAGACCGAGACGCCCAGGTCGCCGCGGAACACGTTGACCAGGTAGCTCCAGTACTGCGAGATCAGCGGCTCGGAGGTGTTCCCTCCGAGCAGCAGCTCGTAGGCCTGGCGGGTCTCGGCGCTGACGATGCCGCCGCGCTGCTGCAGCTTGGCGAGCAGGATGTCGACCGGGTTCCCGGGCAGCAGGCGAGGGATGACGAAGTTGATCGTCAGCGCCGCCCACAGCGCGATCAGGTAGAACCCGAGTTTGCGCAGGTAGTAGTTCACGCGCGGCTCACTCGCCGGTGGGGGTCAGGTTCTTGAAGATCTGCGCGTTGTCCGGCGACGCCCAGATCGCCGGGAAGGCGTACAGGTCGTCCTCGGTGGGCCAGCCGTCGAACTTGGCGGCGTTGTACTCCGAGGTGGTGCCTCCGGTCATGACCGGGATGTACGGCATGTCCGCGACGATCTTCGCCTGGATGATGTCGAACTGCGCCTGGCGGGCGGCGGTGTCGTCCGGGCTGGTGGCGGTCAGGGCCTCGACGGCCGCGTCGACCTCGGGGTCGCTGAAGCGGGCCACGTTGATCGGAGCCGCCTCGCCGACGGGAGCGGTGTTCGCCGTGGTGAAGAAGTTGTTGTAGAGGTAGTACGGGTCGGAGGCGGGGCCCTGGCCGAGCGAGTCGATCGCGAGCTGGTAGTTGCCCTTGCTCTTCTTGTCCGTCCACTCGTTCCACGAGGACTGCGACGCGGTGACCGCGATGCCGGCGTCGCCGAGCTGCTGGGCCATCGTGTCGATCGCGGTGATGTAGTCGGTCCAGCCGGTGACGACCTCGATGGTCAGCTTCAGCGGCACGCCGTCCTTGGCGTAGATCCCGTCGCCGCCCTTCGCGTAGCCGGCCTCCTCGAGGAGCGCCGTCGCGCGGTCGAGGTCCGGCGAGCTGGGCGCGACCGGCTCGGTGACCGCGGTCGAGATCGACTCGGCCTGCGACTCCGTCAGCACGAAGGTCGGCGAGACCTCGCTGGCGGTGTTCTGGAAGGCGAGGGAGTTGATCTGGTCGCGGTTGAGCGCGTAGTAGATCGCCTGGCGGACGGCCGGGTCGGTTTGCGGGCCGACGCAGCCGAGGTCGACGTTCGCGCAGCTGAGCAGGGCGACCTGGTTCTGCGGGACCGTGATGGCCTCGTAGCCGGGGTAGTTCTTCGCGACGTTCTCGATGTCCGGCACGGGCCCCGTCTGCCAGTCGATGGTGCCGGCGGCGAGGGCGTCGACTCCGGCGGTGTTGCCTGAGAGCGAGAGGAAGCGGATCGCCTTCACGGCGGGGGCGCCGTCCCAGTAGTCCTCGTTGACGCCGAGGGTGAAGGCCTGCGCCTTGAAGTCGGCGAGGAGGTAGGGTCCGGTGCCGACCGGCTCCGCGACGACGTCGGTCACCGGGTCGACGTCGGCCCAGAGGTGCTCGGGGACGATCGGCGTGCGGCCGAGGACCGTGGGGCCGGTGACGAAGGCCGGGTGGTCCCAGGTGATGCTCACGTGGGTGTCGTCGGTGGCCGTGACGACGCCGTCGAAGCCGCCGGTGTTCAGCGACGGGTTCTCGACCAGCATCTCGAAGGTGAAGACGACGTCCTCGGCGGTGAACGCCTCTCCGTCGCTCCAGGTCACGTCGTCGCGCAGCGTCACGTCGAGCTGCGTGCCCTCCGCGTTCCAGGTGTACTCGGTGCCCAGCAGCGGCACGTAGGGGTCGGAGTTGATGTTCGTGACGAAGAACAGCGACTCGTAGATGGTGCCGAGCCCGCCGATCTTGGAGGGCGAGTACGGGTTGAAGTTGATCTGGTAGTCGCCGGCCTGACCGGTGTAGGCGACGAGGGTGTCGGCCGACGAGGTGCCGGAGGAGCTCGCTCCCCCGGTGCAGCCGGAGAGCAGGAGGGCAGACGCCGCGGTGGCGGCGGCAGCGGCGAGGACGCGCAGGCGTCGGCCTTCTCGAACGCGAAGGAACATCGTTGATCCTTTCCTGGCGTCGGCAACGCAGGGCTGTCGACGGTGACGGAGCTGTGTGCGGCGAGCGCCGCCCGAGCATTGTTACATGACTGAACTAAGTGGTCAACAGATTCGGGAGCAACTCGTGAGAGCGCTCTTCCCCGCACACGACGACCGCCGCGGGACGACGGGGATCAGCCCCGGCGGGGGGCGGTGGTGCCGCGGAGCACGAGTCGCGGGCGCTCCGGCGAGCGCTCGGGCGGCAGAGCCCCGTCGATCACGGCGAGCAGCGCCTCGGCCGTGAGCACGCCCAGGCCGTGCACGTCGCGGCTCATCACCGAGAGCGGAGGGTCGGCCAGGCGGCACAGCTCGGAGTCGTCCCAGGCGAGCAGCGAGAGCTCGCGTGGCACCGCGACTCCGAGGGCCCGTGCGGCGGCCAGCCCGCCCAGAGCCGCCAGGTCGTTGTCGAACACGATCGCGGTCGGGCGCTCGTCGTCCGCGAGGAGCACTCGGGTCGCCGCCTCCCCCGAGCGGGCGGAGTAGTCGCTCTCGACCGAGCGGCCCGACAGCCCGGCCACCCGCAGCCCCCGCTCGAACGCCTCGCCGCGCTCCCGGGTGTGGCCGAGCCGGAGCGGACCCGACACCCGCCCGATCCGCCGGTGCCCGAGCGCGACGAGCGCCGCCATCGCCTCGAGCATCGGCGTCGCGTTGTCGACGGGGATCGACGGGACCGTGCCGCCTCCCGCCCGCCCGCCGAGCACGACGACGGGCAGCCCGAGCTCCCGCGCCCGCTCCGGCCGCGGATCGTCCTCGACGGGGTCGCCGAGCACCGCTCCGGCGACGCGCGGATGCGCGGCCCAGCGCGCGAGGACCGCGATTTCCGCGGCCTGGTCGTGCGCGACCTGCAGCAGCACGCCCCCGCCGCCCGGCACCAGGACGTCCTCCATCCCGGCGATCAGCTCGGCGAAGAACGGGTCGCCGCCGTGCTCGCGCGGAGGGCGGCGCACGACGATCCCGACGATCGGGAGGCGCGCCGCCCCGTCGGCGCTCAGGCCGGCACCGCCGCGTGCAGCCCGCCGGCGTGGCGCACGACCAGCGGATCGAGGAACGCGTCCGGATCCGCGTCGGCCGCGGCACCCGAGATCGTGAAGCGCGCGGACTCCCCCGCCAGCAGGGTGACCAGGCCCTCGTCCACCCGGGCACCGGCGTCGACGCGGTCGACGAGCAGCGTGACGTCCCGCGCCAGCGAGCGGGCCGTGACCGTGACGACGACGTCCGCGCCGGACCGCTCGGCCGAGGCCTCGAGCGGCGACGGGTCGAGAGCCTGGTCGACGACCTCGGCCGGGTGCAGCAGCGCGCGCGTCCACCCCTCCGGCTGCACGCTGACGATCTCGCCGGCCACGTCGCCGAACGCCGTGATCGCGGCGGGCAGCGGAGTCGTCGCCTCGCCGCGCGCCGGCACCGCCGCGTCCCAGCGCTCCTCGGCCAGCACCGTGCCGTCCAGCTGCAGGCGCCGGGCGACGACGGAGCCGCTCCACGCCTCGTCCGTGTCGTTCAGCAGCACCGCGGCCGGCCCTCCGTCGCGCGGCTGGATGGTCGCGAGCCGGGGCGCGTACGCCGCCCGCAGCGCGAACCAGAGGGGCTTCCGGTGCTCGTGGAAGTCGACGGCCGCCCACGAGACGACCGGCCAGTCGTCGTTCAGCTGCCACACCACGACTCCGGTGTTCAGCGGCGACAGCGAGCGGAAGTGCTCGATGCCGAAGCGCAGCGCGGCCGCCTGGTTCAGCTGGGTCGCCCAGTGCCAGTCCTCGATCGAGACCGGCGTGGGCAGGTGCCCGGCGAGTCCGCGCTCGAGCTTGAGATTGCCCTCGTGCGCCTTCTGGTGCACGAGCATCTGCTCGCCGTAGGGCTCGAGCGGCTCGTCGTGCACGACGCTCGTGAGCGTCGACCAGGCGGGCGGGCCCTGGAAGCCGAACTCCGAGACGAACCGCGGGCGCCAGTCGGCGTAGCCGGTGTAGTCGCGCGTGTTCCAGACGTCCCAGATGTGCACGGTGCCGTTGGCCGGATCGTTGGGGTGCAGGTAGTCGTCGAACGAGTACGGGCTGCCCGGCGAGTAGAACCGCGTCGGGTCGAGCTCGGCGAGGATCCCCGGGAGCAGGCGCCGGTAGTAGGCGTTGCCCCAGGTCGCGCCCGCGAGCCGGGTGCGCCAGCCCCAGTCGGTGTAGCCGACGATGTTCTCGTTGTTGCCGTTCCAGATGATCAGCGACGGGTGCGCGCTGAGCCGGGTGACCGCCTCGCGCGCCTCCGGCTCGACCTCGACGGCGAGCCACTCCTCCTCGGCGTAGGCCGCGCAGGCGAAGAGGAAGTCCTGCCAGACCAGCACACCCTGCTCGTCGCAGAGGTCGTAGAAGTCGTGCGACTCGTAGATCCCGCCGCCCCAGACCCGCAGCAGGTTCATGTTCGCCTCGGTCGCGTCGGCGATCCGCCGCGCGTACCTTTCGCGGTCGACCTCGGTGACGAACGCGTGGTCCGGGATCCAGTTGGCCCCGCGGATCTGCACCGTCCGGCCGTTCACCTCGACGCGGTTGGGCGAGCCGTCCTCGTCCGGAGTGGTGTCGACCCGCACGGTGCGGAAGCCCACCCGTCCCGTCCAGACCGACTCGTCGCCCGCGGCGACGGCCACGTCGTAGAGGGGCTGCTCGCCGTAGCCGCGCGGCCACCAGACGTCGACGTCCGGCACCCGCAGCGCGAGCACCGCCTCGGCCGTGCCCGCGTCCACGGCGGCCGCCGTCTCCGCTCCGCCCGCCGCGACCGACACCTCGGCCGAGGAGGCGCCGGCCCACTCGAGGTCGACGTGCGCGCTCAGCACGCCGTCGGTCCCGTCGACGTCGACGAGCGGACGCACGGCGGCGATCCGCACGCCCGACCAGCTCTCGAGGCCGATCGGCCGCCAGATGCCACTGGTGGCGACGTCGATGCCCCAGTCCCAGCCGAAGTTGCTCGCGGTCTTGCGCAGCGCGTTGTAGGGGTGGTGGTTCACGTGCGGGCGCGGGCCGTGCTCGATCGAGCGGCGCTCGGCCTCGTCGACCGGGGCCGCGAACTCGATCGAGAGCAGGTTCTCCCCCTCGACCAGGGCCTCCCGCACGTCGAAGCGGTACGACCGGTGCTGGTTCTCCGTGCGCCCGATCTCGTCGCCGTTCAGGCGCAGGGTCGCCACCGTGTCCAGCCCCTCGGCGACGAGGTCGTGCCGCTCGGAGCCGTCGTCGGACCAGGCGAAGCGGGTCTCGTAGACCCAGGCCGTCCGCCCGATCCAGGACAGCCGCGACTCGTTGCCGCCGTCGAAGGGATCGGGGATCAGCCCCGCGGCGAGGAGGTCGGTGTGCACGCAGCCGGGCACGGTCGCCGCCACCTCCCCCGTCGGCCGCTCGGGCGCCTCCGGGCCCTCCAGGGCTCGCAGTGTCCAGTTCTCGTGCAGGGGGATGACGGTCATGGCTTCCTCGCCTCGGGTGTCGTATCCGGTGTCGGATACTTTCTTAGACGACTTAACGAAGTACCGTCAAGGGACGCACGAGCAGAACGGAGGCGCCGATGGCGACCACGCGAGCGCCCCGCTCCCCCGCGACGAGCCGCGGGGTCCTGCTGGATCTCGTGCGCGCCCGCGGTCCGATCAGCCGGGTCGAGCTCGCCCAGGTCACCGGGC
Organism: Rathayibacter sp. Leaf299; assembly: GCF_001423055.1. Classification (NCBI taxonomy): domain Bacteria; kingdom Bacillati; phylum Actinomycetota; class Actinomycetes; order Micrococcales; family Microbacteriaceae; genus Rathayibacter; species Rathayibacter sp. Leaf299. Next base: position 930,548 of record NZ_LMNT01000001.1, on the reverse strand, counting down.
TGACGCAGGCCACCGTGTCGATCCTGGTCCGGCAGCTGCTCGCCGACGGGCTCGTCGCGGACGCGGGCCGCTCGGAGTCGACGGGCGGCAAGCCGCGAGAGCTCCTCGCCCTCGTGCCGTCCGCGCGCGTCGCCCTCGGCCTGCAGCTCGAGGCCGACTCGACCACCGCGATCGTGGCGGATCTCGCCGGATCCGTCGTCGGGAGGCTCCGCACCCGCGGCGTCCTGGACGAGGGCCCGGAGTCGTTCGTGCGCGGCTTCGCCGAGCGGATCGACCTCCTGATCGAGGCGCTCGGCGTCGAGCGCGAGCGGGTCGTCGGCGTCGGCGTCGTCACTCCGGGCGGCGTCGACCGCTCGGGCGAGCGCGTCGTCGGCCTGCCCGGCCCGCAGGGCGCGGAGTGGGCGGCCGCCGGGCTGCGCTCGCTGCTCGAGGAGGCCTGCGCGCTGCCCGTGCTGCTCGACGACGACGCCTCGGCCGCCGCCGTCGGCGAGTTCTGGGCCGGGACGTTCCCCGCGGCGGGCGCGCACTGCACGCTGTACCTCGCCGGCGGGATCCGCGCCGGCCTCGTCCTCGACGGCGCCCTGCACCGCGGCTCCGGAGCGGGAGCGGGCCGGCTCGACCGCTTCGGACCCCGCGGCTCCGCCCCCCTCGCCGAGCGCGTCGGACTGCCCGGCATCGCCGCGGGAGCGCGCGCGGCGAGACTCCCCGGCCTCTCGGGCGACGCGTTCGCCGACGCCGCCGTGATCGCGACCGCCGCCGTCCGCGGGGACCCCGCGTCCGCCGCCGTGGTCGACACCGCCGCCCACGAGCTCGCCGACGTCGCCGTGGCACTCGCGGATCTGCTCGACCTCGACTCCGTCGTGCTCGCCGGACCCGCCTTCGCGGTGGCCGGCTCCCGGCACCTGGCCGTCCTGCGCGCCCGCTTCGCCGACGAGCATCCGGGGTCGCGCGTACTGCTGTCGGCCCACGTCGCCGACGCGGCCGCGGTCGGCGCCGCCGCCCTGGTGCTGCAGCGCGCCCTCTCGCCGCGCGGTCCCACACGACGCCCTCTCGAGCGATCCGGCCCGATCGGCGCCGATCTCGGCTACGGTGGTCCACGCGAAGGGGAGTAGTTCCCACCGCCTGCTCGGCAGGCGACGAGGCGCGTCGACATGCTGGTCCGGAACGATCCGGACCCGGCGCTCCACCCGGATCCGCACGGACCCGGGCGAACGAGACCTTCGGTCAGTCGACGCACGTCCTGACCGGTCCCTCTCGCGCGGGTCGGCGGGCCCGAACCCAGGAGATCCCATGGTGGACACCGTCCAGGACCCCGCTCCCCCCAGCGCCGCGCAGATCCGCCGCTGGCGCCGCTACCTCGCCGACGAGCTCGCCGAGGCCGCCACCTACCGCGACCTCGCCGGCCGCCGCTCCGGCGAGGAGCGCGAGATCCTGCTCGCCCTCGCCGCCGCGGAGGGCCGGCACGAGGAGCACTGGCGCGGCCTGCTCGGCTCCGCCGCGGAGCCGTCGCCGCGACCGGATCTGCGCACGCGCGTGCTGGGCTTCCTCACCCGCCGCTTCGGCTCGGTCTTCGTGCTCGCGCTCGTCCAGCGCGCCGAGGCCCGCTCCCCCTACGCCGACGACGACGACGCGACCGAGGCCATGGCGGCCGACGAGCGGATCCACGGCGAGGTCGTGCGGGGACTCGCCGAGCGCGGCCGCACCCGCCTCTCCGGGACCTTCCGCGCCGCGGTCTTCGGCGCCAACGACGGCCTCGTCTCGAACCTCGCCCTCGTGCTGGGCGTCGGGGCGAGCGGAGTGGCCACCAGCGTCGTGCTGTTCACCGGCCTCGCGGGGCTGCTCGCCGGCGCGCTCTCGATGGGCGCGGGCGAGTTCGTCTCGGTGCGCTCGCAGCGCGAGCTGCTGAGCGCCTCCTCCCCCGACCTCGACACCAACCGCCTCGTCCCCGACCTCGACGTCGACGCGAACGAGCTGGCCCTCGTCTACCGCGCGCGCGGTATGACCGAGGCCGAGGCGAACGCCCGCGCCGAGCACGTCTTCACGGGGCTGCGCGGCGGAGTCGCGGCCACGTCGCCGATCACCATCGGCGGCCCGAAGGCCGATCCGTCGATCGACGAGCACGAGTCCATCGGCACGGGCATGGGCGCCGCGCTCTCGAGCTTCTGCTTCTTCGCGTCGGGCGCGATCATCCCCGTGCTGCCCTACCTCCTGGGCCTGTCCGGGATCGCCGCCGTGATCCTCGCCGCGGTCCTCGTCGGCCTCGCCCTGCTGGCGACCGGCGCGATCGTGGGGCTGCTGTCGGGCGCGCCCCCGCTCGCCCGGGCGCTGCGCCAGCTCGGCATCGGCTACGGAGCGGCGCTCGTCACCTACCTGCTCGGGCTGCTGTTCGGAGCCTCGGGGGTCTGAGCGCCGTCAGTCCTCCGCCTGCTCCTCCTCGCGCGGGGCCGGACGCCCGCGCCAGCGCAGCGCCGCGACCCCGATCGCGATCAGCAGCGAGAACGGCAGCGACCCCAGCAGCGGGATCGACGCGTAGTAGAGGATCTGCCGCTGGATCCACTCCGGCGACGGGGTGTCGGAGTCGCCGTAGTAGGGAGCGGGCGGCGAGGAGTAGCCGATCGAGAGGATCGCGAACCCCAGCGCGGTCCCGGCGAGGCCCGCGAGCAGCAGCACCAGGAGCCAGGGGTTCCGCAGCAGCGGGGCGTCGGGCTCGGACGCGATCACCGGGGCGGACGGAGCCTCCGGCTCGACGTCCTGCGCGGGCGGCCGGGCTTCGGAGGGCAGGCGCACCGCCTCCTCGGGCCGCGCGGACCCGGCGGCCTCCCGGCGCGCGCGCCGACTGTCGGCGACCTCGGCGATGCGCGGCAGCGGCGCCGAGCGCGCACCGGTCGGACGCGGCCCGGCCCCCGGTCGGGCGAACGCGCGGTCGTCGCCGCGCACCCGGTCCACTCCCCCGGCGAAGCCCCGCTGGAACGCGGGGTCGTAGCGCGGGTCCATGCGCTCGCGCCCGCCGCGCTCGCGCACCCGCCCGCCCGTCGTGCTCGTGTCCGGGTCCTGCCCGTCCCTGTCAGTCATCGTCGACCTCCGGCTCCGCGGTGAGGAGTCCGCGCAGCCAGTCCCGCGCCTCGATGAACACCTCGTCGTCGTAGCGTCGCACGTACGAGACCGGACGGCGATCCGCCCGGGGGTAGGAACCCAGGAAGATCACCCCCGGGCTGAACCGCCGGAGCCCGAGCAGGGCGTCCGCGACGCGCTCGTCGGCCACGTGCCCGTCGAGATCCAGCACGAAGCGGTAGCGGCCGAGGGCGTCGCCGATCGGCCGCGACTGGATCATGCTCAGGTTCACTCCGCGGGTCGCGAACTGCTCGAGCATCTCGAGCAGCGCGCCCGGCTCGTCCGCCGGCAGCTCCGCGATGATGCTCGTCTTGTCCGCGCCCGTCGGCTCGGGCAGGAGCGTCGTGCGCGAGACGTGCACGAACCGCGTGACGGCGTTCGGGTTGTCGCCGATCCGCTCGGCCAGCACGTCGACCGCGTGGTGCGCGACGATCCCCGGAGGAGCGATGGCGGCGTCCGCGGGGGACCCGGCCAGCAGGTCCACCGTCGCCTGCACGTTGCTGGACGCGGGCAGGTACTCGTGGCTGGGCAGCTCGGCGTCGAGCCACTGCCGGCACTGGCCGTAGGCGACCGGATGCGCGGCCACGGTCCGCACGTCGCCCAGCCGCGTCCCCGGCCGCGCCACCAGGATGAACGACACCGGCACCAGGTACTCGCCCACGATGCGCAGCCCCGGGATCCGCGCCAGCGCGTCCTGCGTGGCCGTCACTCCGCCCTCGACCGAGTTCTCGATCGCGATGACCGCGCCGTGACTCCGGCCCGAGACCAGATCGCCCAGCGCCTCGCCCACGTTCGCGACGCTGCGCCAGTGCTGGCCGCGCGCCTCCGGGACCTGCGCGAGCGCCGCCTCGGTGAACGTGCCGGAGGGCCCGAGATAGCTGTAGACACGGGACTCGGAGGCGCTGTCGGGCATGGCGGACAGCCTAGCCACCGGCTGTCCAGGCGGTATCGCGGGCCCGGGCGGGCTGCCACTATGGACCCCATGACCGATCGCGCAGGGAAGCCGGCACAGGCCTCCGATCTCATCGACGTCGAAGCCCTCGTAAGGGCCTACTACGACAACAAGCCGGACGTGTCCGACCCGCTCCAGAAGGTGGTCTTCGGCACCTCGGGGCACCGCGGATCCTCGTTCGACACCGCCTTCAACGAGGACCACATCGCCGCGGTGACGCAGGCGATCGTCGAGTACCGGACCCAGCAGGGCATCACCGGTCCGCTCTTCATCGGCGCCGACACCCACGGCCTCTCGCGCCCCGCGCTGACGACCGCGCTCGAGGTGCTCGTCGCGAACCAGGTGCGCGTGCTGGTCGACGAGTTCGACGACTTCGTGCCCACCCCGGCGCTCAGCCACGCGATCCTCCGCTGGAACAACGACCCGGCGCACACCGACGAGGCCGACGGCATCGTCGTCACCCCGTCGCACAACCCGCCCCGCGACGGCGGCTTCAAGTACAACCCGCCCCACGGCGGACCGGCCGACTCCGACGCCACCACCTGGATCGCGGACCGCGCCAACGAGCTCATCGCCGACGGCAACCGCGGCGTGAAGTCGGCCGAGCCCTCGGCCGTCGAGACCTACGACTTCCGCACCCACTACGTGGCGGACCTGAAGAACATCATCGACATCGACGCGATCAAGAAGGCGGGAGTGCGCATCGGCGCCGATCCGCTGGGCGGCGCCTCCGTGCACTACTGGCAGCTGATCGCCGAGATGTACGAGCTCGACCTGACCGTCGTCAACGGCGAGGTCGACCCGGCCTGGGGCTTCATGACCCTCGACTGGGACGGCAAGATCCGGATGGACCCGTCCTCCCCGAGCGCGATGGCCTCCGTCGTCGCCCGCTCCGGCGACTACGACGTGCTCACCGGCAACGACGCCGACGCCGACCGCCACGGCATCGTCACCCCCGACGGCGGGCTGATGAACCCCAACCACTACCTGGCCGTCGCCATCCAGTACCTGTACACGCACCGCTCCGGCTGGCGCGAGGACGCGGCGATCGGCAAGACGCTCGTCTCCTCCTCGATCATCGACCGCGTCGCCGAGTCGCTCGGCCGCCGCCTCTGGGAGGTGCCGGTCGGCTTCAAGTGGTTCGTCCCGGGCCTCGTCGACGGCTCGGTCGGCTTCGGCGGCGAGGAGTCGGCGGGCGCGTCGTTCCTCCGCTTCGACGGCACCGTGTGGACCACCGACAAGGACGGCATCCTGCTCGCGCTGCTCGCCTCCGAGATCATCGCCGTGACGGGCAAGAGCCCGTCGGCGCTCTACCGCGAGCTGACCGAGCGCTTCGGCGACCCGGTCTACGAGCGCGTCGACGCCGTCGCCACCAAGGCGCAGAAGGCGGCGCTCGGCAAGCTCGACGGAGACGCCATCTCGGCCACCATGCTGGCCGGCGAGGAGATCGTCGCGAAGCTCTCGAAGGCCCCGGGCAACGGCGCGGGCGTCGGAGGCGTGAAGGTCGTCACCGAGAACGCGTGGTTCGCCGCGCGCCCCTCCGGCACCGAGGACGTCTACAAGATCTACGCCGAGTCCTTCCGCGGCCTCGACCACCTCCACGAGGTGCAGGCCGAGGCCCGCACCATCGTCGACGCCGCCCTCGACTCCTAGCCGTCGGCGTTCCCGAATTGCCCGGAAGGGCTCGTTCTCCGTTGCGAGAACGAGCCCTTCCGGGCAGTTCAGCGTCGAATCGCGGCGTGGACCTGCGCGACGACGGAGGGGAGGTCCGCGAGGTCGTCGCCGGTGAGCTCGATGACGAGATAGCCGGCGGCACGGAGGCGGCCGATCCGTGCGCGATCCCGGCGCCAGCGGTCGCGTTCGACCCGGTGGTAGTCGCCGTGGTACTCGACGATCACCCGCACGGAGGGGATGCAGAGATCCACTCGGCCCAGGAACGCACCGGCGTGGAAGATCTCCACGTTGGCCTCGATCCCCGAGACGCCCGCGAGGACGAGTGCGACACGCACGAGCGACTCCGGTCGGGACTCGGCCCTCGCATCGAGCAGACCGAGCGCCTGCCGCAGTCTGCGGAGGCCTCTCCTGGACCGGTACCTCGAGACCGCTTCCTCGAGCGAGCCGTGAGTGCACAGCCCCCGACGCAGGAAGAAGTCGCCGACAGCGACGAGGTCCCCGAGCTCGAGGACGGCACCGAGATCGCACCAGGTGCGGGCCGCCGTCGTCAGCCGGCCCAGCGGGTACGTCAGCACCTCCACGGAGGTGTCGATCGCGAGGGACCGCCCGGAGATGCCGTCTGCATGGGGCGCGCGCCGAGGTGCCGCGACGGCGATGTCGAGTTCCGTCCGGCGTTCCCAGGGAAGATCCAGCGGCGCGCCCCAGAGAAGGGCAGCCGTCGGCCCGCACGCGAACGCCTCCCTCCCGAGCCGGTACAGGAGGGCTGAGCAGCGCTCGCCGAGCGTCGTCGCCGGTCGCACCGATCGGACGCCGCGCACCGGCGCCGCGATCCCGCGCATCCCCGCTCGCGTCGCCCCCGCCTCGTATCCCTCCGACACCCGGAACACACCCTCGGGAAGATCTCCATGCACGCGCCCATGCTGACGACTTCCGTGCCGCCGCGTGCACAACTCTCCACAGCCCCAACTGAGTTGCCCGGAAGGGCTCGTTCTCGCGCTGGAGAACGAGCCCTTCCGGGCGAGTCAGGGCCGAGCGGCTACCAGCGGAGGTGGACGGCGGGGCGGAAGTGGGTGTCGTAGAGGGCGTTCACGGCCTCCATGAACGCGGGGCCGAGCGGAGCCGCGTCGGCGGCGGTCGCGTTCGCGCGGGCCTGCTCGGGCGAGCGGGCGCCGGGGATCACGGAGGTGACGCCGTCCTGCTGGATGATCCAGGCGAGCGCGGCGGCCGCGGGGGCGAGGCCGTGGTCGGCGGCGAGGCGCGAGAACTCCTGCGCGGCCTCGACTCCGGTCGCGAAGTCGACGCCCGAGAACGTCTCGCCGACGTCGAACGCGGAGCCGTCGCGGTTGTAGTTGCGGTGGTCGTCGGCCGCGAACGTCGTCTCGGTCGTGTACCGGCCGCTCAGCAGTCCCGAGGCGAGCGGCACCCGGGCGAGGATCCCCACTCCGGCTTCGCGGGCGGCGGGCAGCACCGCGTCGAGCGGCTTCAGGCGGAACGCGTTCAGGATGATCTGCACGCTCGCGACGTTCGGCCGCGCGATCGCGGTGAGCGCCTCCTCCGTGCGCTCGACCGAGACGCCGTAGTTCGCGATCGCGCCCTCGGAGACGAGGGTGTCGAGCGCGTCGAAGACGGCGTCGTCGGAGTAGACGGAGGTGGGCGGGCAGTGCAGCTGCACGAGGTCGAGGGTGTCGACGCCGAGGTTCTTGCGCGAGCGGTCGGTCCAGGCGCGGAAGTTGTCGAGCACGTAGTTCTCGGGCACCTGATCGACGCGGCGGCCCATCTTGGTCGCGACGAACACCCCGGAGTCGGGGTGCGCGGCGAGGTAGGAGCCGATCGTGCGCTCGCTGCGGCCGTCGCCGTACACGTCGGCGGTGTCGAAGAGGGTGACCCCCGACTCCACGGCGGCGTCGAGGATCGCGAGGGCGTCGTTCTCGGCGACGTCACCCCAGTCGGCACCGAGCTGCCAGGTTCCGAGGCCGACGACGGAGACGGGCGCACCTGTGCGTCCGAGAGTTCGAGTGTCCATGCGTCCACCGTAGGCGCGGGCCGCGTCGCGCGGAGCCCCTTGCGCGTGCCCTAACGTCGAGGGCATGCCCCTCGTCGTCCTCGGAAGCGCCAACCTCGACCACGTCCACCGCGTCGCCCGCATCCCGGCTCCCGGTGAGACGGTGCTGGCCTCCGACTACCGCACGTTCCCGGGCGGCAAGGGCCTGAACCAGGCGGTGGCCGCGGCCCGGACCGCCGCGGGGACCGCGTTCGTCACGAGCCTCGGGCGCGATGCGGCCGGCGACGAGCTCGCCGAGGTGCTCGCCCGCGAGCCGCTCGAGTTGCACGCCCGCCGCGTCGAGCAGCGCACGGGCACGGCGCAGATCACGGTCGACGACGCGGGCGAGAACGCGATCGTCGTCGACTCCGGAGCGAACGCCGCGTTCACGGGGCTGACCGGCGCGGAGGAGGAGGTCGTCGCGGGCGCCTCTGCTCTGCTCCTCCAGCTCGAGGTGCCGCAGGAGACGGTGCTCGCCGCCGCCCGCGCGGCGCGCGCCGCCGGGGTCGTCACGATCCTGAACGCCGCGCCGATCGGGCCGCTGCCGGACGGGCTGCTCGCGGCGCTCGACGTGCTGATCGTCAACGAGCACGAGGCGCGGGAGCTCGGGAGCGCGCGCGGCCTCGAGGCGGCGGACGACACCGCGCTGGCCGCGGCGCTGACGGCGCTCGTGCCGCTCGTCCTCGTCACGCTCGGCTCCGACGGAATGGTCGTCGCCGTGCGCGGTCGCGAACCGCTGCACGCCCCCGCTTTCCGCGTCCGCGCCGTCGACACGACGGGAGCCGGCGACACCTTCTGCGGCGCCTTCTCGGCCCGGTTGGCGGCGAGCGCCGTCGACCTCGCCGATCCGGAGGCGCTGCTGCCCCTGGTCCGCTGGGCCGGCGCGGCGGCCGCCGTCTCGGTGACGCGCGCGGGCGCGGCCGTGTCGGCCCCGACCGCCGCCGAGACGGAGTCGTTCCTCGCCGATCAGGGCTGAGCGCGCCGATCAGCGCTGAGCGCCCGCCGACCCGAGCCGACGACGGCGATCCCCGGGGTCTAGTCGACCGCCGCGATCCGCACCGCGATCCGCGCGCGGCGCTCCGGGTGCTCCTGCTCGCACCACTCCCGCGCCACGGCGCCCACGGCCCGGGCCACGCTCGGTGCGGACGCGTCGGCGGCCACTCCGATGTCGATCGAGACGACGATCCCGTCGGGCGCGATCCGCACCAGCACCGGCTCCGCGAGTGTGCCGCCCGAGGCGGTGCCCAGGGAGCCGGGTAGCAGCGGGATCGGCGAGGGAGCGAGCGCCGTCGCCGCGTGGGCGAGCACGTCGCGCGCCTCGGCCCGCGCCGGCACGACCATCGCCACTCCGGGAACGGCGCGCACGAGCGCGGTGAGCACGGACGAGGGGCTCTCCGACTGCGGGGCGACCACGCCGCCCGCCGTGCTCACGACCCCTCCGTTCCGGGGATGTAGACGTCCTCGACGCGGACGTCGATCGTCGAGATGCTCAGCTCGGTCTGGGTGAGCAGTCGCGAGTGGATCCGCTCGCGCACCTGCTGGGCCGCGTCGGCGATCGGCACGCCCCAGAACACCGAGATCGTGACCTCGATCGCGATCTCGGCCTCGGGGTCGCCGACGTCGCCGACCAGCCGGCAGCGGCCGACCAGCACGCCGGGGACGCTGTCGCCCGCCTCCCGGACGAGGCCGCGCACCGCGCCCTCGGTGATCGTCAGCTCGACGTCCGGTTCGGGGCTCGCCAGCGGGATGTCGCGACCGGCGCGCGCCTCCCGCCGCACCTGGGTGAGGATCGAGCCGAACCAGCTCTCCTCCGGCGCGGGCAGGCGCTCGGCGTCGTCGTCGATCAACGCGCCCGACAGAGCGCGCACCCGCTCGAGCGCCTGGAGCGTCCTGCGGTGCTCGGGCGACTCCTCGATCGCGGGGTCGTAGGGGAGGCGTCCACGGTCGAGGTAGTCGCTGAGGTCGTCGATCGTGCGCTCCTCGGCTGCGCCGTCGAGCGGCACCGCCTCGACGGGCACGACCTCGAGCGCGTCGCTGCGCTCGGGTCCGGCCGGCCGGTCCCCCGGCACCTCCGGCCTGTCGTCGGCGTTCATGGGGCCTGCTCCTTCATCGGGGACGTCCTTCATCGCCAGTCCTCCATCGCCACGACGAGCGACTCGCGGGCTCGCGCGAGCTTGCCGCGCACGGCGGTCGGAGTGAGTCCGAGGTGCTCGGCGATCTCACCGTAGGACTCGCCGCCCACCTCGCGGAGCAGCCAGCACTGGCGCTGGGACTCCGGCAGTTCGGCCAGTGCTGCGGCGAGCGCCTTCATCGCGTCGGAGCGCTCGGCGGCCTCGAAGGGCCCCGGCTCCTTCGCGGCGGGGTGCTCGACGGCGTCGACGTCGTCGGCGGGGCGGCGCTGACGCATCAGGTCGACGCTGGATCGGCTGACGATCCGCATCATCCAGCTGCGCACGCTCGCCGGCTCCTTCAGCTGGGGCAGCTGAGCCCACACGGTGATGAGCGCGTTCTGCACGGCGTCGGAGGCATCGGCCTGCGAGCCCGTCAGCCGCCACGCGTACGCGCGGAGGATCGACTGGTGCCGCTTGACCAGGACCTCGAAGGCCCGGACGTCGCCCTCGGCCGAGCGCTCGGCGAGGAGCGCATCGCTCGCCGACTCCAGACCCGGCATGGCGCCCTCTCTCCTCCGGCCGTCGGCACCGTGCCGGACGACTATCAGGCAACGGTCAGGAAATTTCCCGATCCGGACCGTGACGATCGCCCTCCGGGCTCCGTCTGACTCATGTAAGCACAGCCCGGACGAGCAAGACTGCGAAGTCGATCCGACCGGGCCCCCCGATCCCCGACCGCGCTCCCGCGGCCGACGACACGTACAGGAGACATCATGAGCGACAGCACTCGCACCCCCTCCACCCCCCGCGTCGACACGTCCGTCGACACCGTGACGAGCCTCGGAGGCGCCGTGTCCGGCACCGCCCAGGGCCGCACGGTCATCGACGACGCCGTGATCGCCAAGGTCGCCGGCATCGCGGCCCGCGAGGTCCCCGGCGTCTTCGCCCTGGGCAACAACGCGGCCCGCGCGTTCGGAGCGATCCGCTCCGCCGTCGGCGCCAACGACCACGGCCAGGGCGTGCGCGTCGAGGTCGGCGAGACCCAGGTCGCGGTCGACGTGACCCTCGTCGTCGCCTACCCGGTGCCGATGCAGACCGTCGCCGACCGCGTGCGCGACGCCGTCGCCGAGGCCATCACCGAGCTCGTGGGCATGGCGGTCGCCGAGATCAACGTCGCGATCGTCGACGTGCACATCCCCGGGGACGACGACTCCGCCGAGACCGAGAGCCGCGTCCGATGAGCGTCCCCACTCCCCCCGCCGCCTCGAACCGCAGCACCGTCCTCGGCGTGGTCGTCGGCGCGATCCTCGCGTTCGCCGCCCTGCTCTTCGGCTTCTGGGGCTTCGTCCTCACCGCCGTCTTCATGGCGCTGGGCGTCCTGATCGCGCGGATGCTCGACGGATCGCTCGACGTGCGCAGCCTCGTGGACGTGTTCCGCGGCCGCACGACCTCCCGCTAGGAGCACCGCATGACCACCGACCTGCAGTCGCGGCCCGCCACCGGTGCGCCGGTGGCGGGGACCGTCACCGTCAGCGTCCGCTCGATCGAGCGCACCGCGCTCGCCGTCGTGCACGAGGAGCTCGGCGTGGAGGTCTCGGCGATCCGCGTCCGCCTGTCGGACGACCGCGGCGGCCTCGCGCTCGCCGTCACCGCTCCGGTCGTCGTCGATCCCGATCCCGTCTCGGCTCCCGGAGCCGACGGCGGGAACCTGCTCGACCGCCTCCACCGCGACCGAGCCCGCATCGCCGCCCGGATGCAGGCCCTCACCGGCCGCACCGTCACCCGCGTCGACGTGCGCGTCACCGGCACCCGGACCCGCAGCACGAGGAGAGTCGCATGAGCCCCGCATCGTCCCCCCGCGACGCCGCCCCCGACGCCCGGTACGGCCGCTTCCTGCGGCGCGAGACCCACCGGTCGCGCTCGGCCGCCGAGATCGTGGTCCTCACCGTGATCGCGCTGATCGCGGCGTACGTCGGCACCGAGGCGGTGCTCGCCGTCCTCGGCGCGACTCCGCTGCTGATCACGCCGTCCGATCTGCTCGCCGCGCTCGTCGGAGTCGGGGAGCTCGCCACCGGCGCGCTCATCGGCATCGCCATCGGCACGGGTCTGCTCGCGCTGATCCTGCTCGTCCTGGCCCTCGCCCCCGGTGCTCGCGCCCGGCACACGATCGCCGACGACCGCCTCGCGGTCGTGGTCGACGACGGAGTGATCGCCTCGGCGCTCGCCCGCTCGGCCCGGACGATCGCGCGGTCGCGCCGCGAGGACACCAGCGCCTCGATCGGCCGCCGCACCGCGGTCGTCTCGATCACGCCCGCCTCCGGCATCGGCGTCGATCGCGACGCGGTGCAGAAGGCCCTCGACGAGGAGCTGGAGCGCATCGCTCCGCAGCCCGCCACCCGCGCCTCCGTCCGCATCGCCGACTCCGGGAGGATCTGATGACCACGAGCAACCGCTTCCTCAACCGCCTCGTCCTGCTCGTAATGGGCCTCGTGCTCGCGGCCGTCACCGCAGGGCTCGTCCTGGTCGCCGTGGCGCAGCCCGTGCGCGACGCCGTCTCGGCGTTCGGATCCGACCAGGGGGCGTCGCTCGTCTCGCGGATCTCGCCCGAGGACGGCACCGCCTGGAGCGATGCCGCCGTCCTCTGGCCGCTCTACGCGATCGTCGGCGTGTGCCTGGTGGGCGTCGTGCTCGCCCTGGTGCTCGCCCTCGCCCACGGCCGCGGCCGCACCGGCACGGTCCTGCGCGACGAGTCGTCGGCCGACGGCGGCCCCGCCGGTGCCGTGGAGTTCGGCACGGGCTTCGCCGAGGACGTCCTCGAGAACGCGCTCGCCGGCCGCGGTGACCTGCTGGACGTGACGGTGTCGGCGTACGAGCACGGCTCGACGACCGCGCTGAAGGTGCGCGTCCTCCCCCGGTCGGGCGTCTCGCCCCGCACCGTGGTCGACGCGGTCCACGAGGAGGTCGAGAGCCTCGACCGGCTCCTCGGCGCCCGCCTGCCGGTCGTGCTCGAGGTCGCCTCGAGCGCCCGCGCCGGCTTCTCGAAAGAGGACCGCGTCTCCTGACCCGCGCAGCGCCTCCGGCGCTCGCTGCACCACCCCTCCAGCGGCCTTCGCCGGAGGATCCGAGAACAGAACGAAGGGAGCCCCTGATGGGTGCCGACGACAAGATCCGCAACGCCGCTGAGAACCTGGTCGGAAAGGCGAAGGAGGCGGTCGGCAAGCTGACCGACAACGAGCGCCTCGAGGCCGAGGGCCAGGCCGATCAGACGAAGGCCCACACCAAGAAGGTCGGCGAGGACGTCAAGGACGTCTTCAAGAACTGACTCTCTCGACCCCCGGAGGGCCGTCACCGCTCAGGCGGTGGCGGCCCTCCGTCGTTCAGATGCTCCAGAACATGATCCGACCGGCCGAGGCCGAGTCGATGTCCTGGTCGAAGTTGTCCACGGTGTGCGAGGCGTAGAGGACCGTGTCGCCGTCCACGCTCGTGACGATGCCGGTGTGGTCCCAGTCGCCCGACCCGTCCCAGTCGAACTGGACGACGTCGCCGACCTCGACCTGGTCGCGCTGGTCGTTCGCGAGGGGCGTCGCGCGCTCGGGGTGCGCGGCGAGGTAGGAGTTGAACGCCGTCGAGGACGCCCAGGCCGAGCTGTACCCGCCGCCGGCCGAGAAGCTCCACTCGGAGTCCATGCTCCAGCCACGGGCGATGAGGGACTGCGAGGCGAAGTTGACGCAGTCGTTGCCGCCGATGACTCCGTACTGCGCCGAGTTGTACTCGTTCCAGTAGGTCTCGACGTAGTCGAGCTGCGAGGCCAGACGACTGGCGTCGAGCGCTGCGGCGGCCTTCGCGGCCTCGATCGCGGGGTCCGGTGTGTAGGCGAAGGTGATGGCCGACGCGACGACCTTGGTCGTCGCGAGCACACCGGTCGCTGTCGCGGTGGCGGTCGGCTCGGGCGTCGGTGCTCCGAGGTCCGCGGCCGGGTCGGCGAGGAGCGGCTCGGGCGCCGTCGTCGCGATCGCCGGCTGCACGACGGGCGTGCCGTCGGTCGTGACCGCCGCGGCGGCGTCGGTCACGGCGTCGAAGGTGATCGGCGCGCCGCTCGCGTCGAAGAACGCGACCGGCACGACGCCCTCGACCTCACCGGAGGCGGGCGGGGCGATGACCGTGATCCGATCGGGGTTCTCGACGGCGACGCTGCCCTCGGCCTCGCCGAAGCGCACCGAGGCGACCGAGTCGAGGTTCGAGCCCTGCAGCGTGACGGCGGTCCCTCCGGCGACGGTGCCGGTGGTGGTCGACACGCCGCTCAGCACGACGCGGGCGGAGGCGGTCGTGGCCGGGAGCACGGCGACGGTGGTGGGGACGGCGGTCGGAGCCGCGGTCCCCGAGGCGCTGGCCGCGGCGGACTCGGACGACCCCGATCCGCCGATGGTCAGGCTCGCCCCCGCGGCGACGGCGACGACGACGAGGCCGCCGGACATCGCGAGCACGAGGTGACGGCGCGTGGGCCGGAGGAACGCGGAGCCGCGACGGGCGGGCTCGACGCGCGGTCGGTGCTGGCGGTGGCCCTCGGAGGCGCGACGGTCGCGACGCGAGACGAAGACGGTCTCGGCGACGGGGTGCGGCGGCACGGCGGCGGACGGGCGGACCGAGCGCTGGTCCTGCACGGGGGTCGCCTGGCCGGCGGGGCGGATGCGGCCCTCCCGCTCCCTGGCCTCGCGGCGGGTCAGGGGTGCGACGGTCGCGGCGGGAGCGACGACCTCGGGGGTGGCGGGGGACGGAGTCGGGGTGGAGCGGGTGGAGCTGGGGGGCACAGAGGTATCTCACGGTTCGGGATGCGACGGCACGGTGACGCACTGATCTACAGGGGGGGTGGCCCTGTCAAGGGGCTGTCGCGCTCGGACGAGGGGGTCGTCCGGAAACGCTCCGGGTAACAGTACGGTAACGAGCAGCGCGTGTCACGTCGCCGGACGCCCGGATGTGATCGCTAGAGCGCCTAGGAAACCGAACCGGGCGCGTAATCGGGCGCATCCGGAAGTCCGAACAGGCGTTCCAGCGTCTCGACTCCCGTGTCGCGCAGGTGCTGCGCGAGCTCCGTCCCGACGTACCGCAGGTGGTACGGCTCGGACTCGTACCCGGTGATCGGAGTGTTCTGCGGCTTGTACCGGACGAGGAACCCGAAGCGGTGCGCGTTCTCCCCCACCCAGACGCCCTCCGGGGTGTCCCCCCAGCAGATCTCCAGCGCGCAGGTCCCGGACGCGCCGACCACGTCGACGGCCCAGCCCGTCTGGTGCTCGCTGTGCCCGGGCCGCGCGCTCGTCGCATCGGCTCCGGCCTGACCGCGGGTCGACACCCAGCCCGCGTAGACGCTGACCTGGGTCTCGTAGGAGCGGTACGCGCTCTGCACGGCGAGCGCGAGTCCCGCCTCCGTCGACGCGGCCGCGACCATCGCGACGAGCGCGTCGGCCGTCGCCTGCCGCATCGGCTGGCGGTTCACGTAGCGGACGTCCGGGTAGACGAGATCGGCGGGGACGTAGTCGACCGGGTTCAGCGTCCGCAGCTTGTTGACGACCACCCACGGGCTCGCCGCGTCGTCGACGGAGTTCGCCGACAGGTCGATGCCGGGCGTCGGGGTGGGCGTGGGCTCCTCCGTGGCGATCGGGACCGGCTCCGGGGTCGCCGTGGCCGAGGGAGGAGGAGTCGGACTGGGCGTCGGGGTCGTGGGAGTGGTCGCCCCCGCCGTCGGTGCCGACGCTCCTCGACCGGCTCCGATCGCCGCGCCGACGCCGAACGCGGTCGCCCCCGCGGCCACCGCGACTCCTCCGATGACCAGTACGCGCCGGCGCACCGGACGTCCGCCGGGGGTCTCGTTCTCGCTCGACGTCATCCTCCGAGCCTAGACGCGGGTCCGTCGAGGTCTCCCGACGGCCGCCCGGCGACCGGATCTTCGGGCCCGCCTCGAATATCCTTCAAGGATTCACCTGCTCGACTCCCCTAGCGTGGGTGACAGCACCGGCGATCGCGCGAGTCCGCCCCCTCGGCTCCGCACCGACGATCCCGGCGACGAAAGGACCCCATGCTCCGACCCCGCCTCGCCCCCGCGGTCCCTCTCGCGGCCCTCGCGCGCACTCTCGAGATCCCGGCCGACGATCCGGCCGACGCCGAGGTCACCGGAGTCGTGCTGACCGCGTCCGACGTCGAGCCCGGCGACCTCTTCGTCGCGCTCGCCGGAGTGAACCGGCACGGCGCCGAGTTCGTCGGCGAGGCCCGCGAGCGCGGCGCTTCCGCGGTGATGACCGATGAGGCCGGGGCGGAGCTCGCCCGCGCCACGGGCCTGCCGGTGCTGGTCGTCGACGACCCGCGCTCGCGCCTGGGCGCCGTCGCCGCCGCCGTGTACGGCACGGCCGAGCGCGCGCCGGTGCTCTTCGGCGTCACCGGCACCAACGGCAAGACCTCGACCGTGCACATGATCGAGGGGATCCTCCGCCAGCTCGGCGTCGTCCCGGGCCTCAGCTCGACCGCGGAGCGCCACATCGGCGACACCTCGATCACGAGCGGCCTCACCACCCCCGAGGCGACCGAGCTGCACGCGCTGCTCGCCCGCATGCACGAGGACGGCGTGGGAGCCGCGGCGATCGAGGTCAGCGCTCAGGCGCTCACCCGCCACCGCGTCGACGGGGTCGTCTTCGACGTCGCGGGATTCACGAACCTCAGCCACGACCACCTCGACGACTACGGCGACATGGAGACGTACTTCTCCCAGAAGGCGCAGCTCTTCCAGCCGGACCGGGCCCGACGCGCCGTCGTCTCGCTCGACTCCCCCGCCGGCGCCCGCATCCGCGACACGGCCGGCATTCCCGTGACGACCATCACCTCGCTCCCGGACGTCGACGCCGACTGGACGGTGACGATCCTCGAGCAGGAGTTCGGCCGCACCGGCTTCCGCATCCAGAACCGCGAGTCGCGGGCGATCACCACCTCGGTGCCGATCATCGGCGCCCACATGGCGGCCAATGCGGCCCTCGCCATCGTCATGCTGGTCGAGTCGGGCCGGCCGCTCGGCGAGATCCGCGCCGCTCTGCACCGCGACGGCGGAGTCGACGTCTCGCTCCCCGGTCGCACCGAGCGCGTCTCGGGCGAGCGCGGCCCGACCGTCTACGTCGACTTCGGACACAGCGCCGACGCCTTCCAGCACACGCTCGAGGCGGTCCGCGGAGTGACCCGCGGCCGCGTGATCATGGTGTTCGGCGCCGACGGCGACCGCGACACGCTGAAGCGGCCGGCGATGGCCGAGGCCGCCGTCTCCGGCAGCGACGTGCTCGTCGTCACCGATCACCACCCGCGCTTCGAGGACCCGGCCTCCATCCGCCGCACTCTCGTCGAGGCCGCCCGCGCCGCGCGTCCCAACGGGGAGATCCACGAGGTCGACGACCCCAAGCGCGCGATCCGCGTCGCCGTCTCGCTCGCCGAGGAGGGCGACTCGATCCTCTGGGCGGGCCCGGGGCACCAGAACTACCGCGACATCCAGGGCGTCCGCACGCCCTACTCCGCCCGAGCCGAAGCCCGAGCCGCGCTCCGCGAGGCGGGCTGGACCGAGGAGCCCGCCGCCGCATCGGAGTGACGCCCGCGCGCGCCTCCTGAGATCCCGTTCAGGCTCGCCGCGGGCTCTGGAGGCGCGTCGGCTCCCGGTGTAACTTTGCGCAGCACGCAACGTTCGCGGCGGTCCGCCGTGCCCTGAAGGCGCCCGCCTGACGAGGGGACACCCATGGCCGACTCCGCTTCCCGACCGACCGCACCGACGCCCTCCGGCGCGGTCATGTCGCACCGCCAGATCCTCTTCGTGATCTTCGGACTGATGGCGGGGATGTTCCTCTCCTCGCTCGACCAGACGATCGTGGGCACCTCGATGCGCACGATCGCCGACGACCTCGACGGACTGTCGCAGCAGGCCTGGGTCACCACCGCTTACCTGATCGTCTCGACCATCGCGACCCCGATCTACGGCAAGCTCTCCGACATCTTCGGCCGGCGCCCGCTCTACCTGATCGCGATCGTCCTGTTCCTGATCGGCTCCCTCCTGGCCGGGTTCGCGACCTCGATGCTCGGCCTCGCCGGCTTCCGCGCGGTGCAGGGACTGGGCGCCGGCGGCCTCATGTCGCTCGCCCTGACCGTCATGGGCGACATCCTCCCGCCGCGCGAGCGCGCCAAGTACCAGGGCTACTTCCTCGCCGTCTTCGGCGTCTCGAGCGTCGTCGGCCCGCTGATCGGCGGCCTGCTCGCCGGCACACCCGAGATCCTGTTCATCACCGGCTGGCGCTGGGTGTTCCTGATCAACCTGCCGATCGGCGCCGTGGCGCTCGTCGTCGTGCTCCGCTTCCTGCACCTGCCCAAGCCCGCGGGCACCCGCTCGATCCGCATCGACTGGTGGGGCGCGGCCCTCGTCATCGTCGCGGCCGGCCCCCTCCTGCTGATCGCGGAGCAGGGACGCGAGTGGGGCTGGAGCTCCCCGATCGCGTGGGTCTGCTACATCGTCGGCGTCCTGGGGATCGTCGGCTTCATCGCGGCCGAGCGGATGATGGGCGACGACGCGCTGATCCCGCTGAAGCTCTTCCGCTCGCCGACCTTCTCGATGGCCACCGTGCTGGGCGTCCTCGTCGGCTTCGGCATGTTCGGCGGCATGATGACGATCCCGCTCTACCTGCAGCTGGTGAACGGAGCGACTCCCACGGAGTCGGGCTTCCTGATGCTCCCGATGATCCTCGGCCTCATGATCGCCTCGATCGTGTCGGGCCAGATCATCTCGCGCACCGGGCGCTACCGGGCGTTCCCCATCGTCGGCACTTTCCTGATGTCGGCCGCGTTCTTCTATTTCACCTTCGTCTCGATCGACAAGCCGGTCCTGTTCATGATGGGCGGCATGCTGCTGCTGGGACTCGGACTCGGCCAGATGATGCAGACGCTCACCCTCGCCTCGCAGAACTCGGTCGACGTGGCGAACATGGGAGTCGCGACGAGCGCCTCGACGTTCTTCCGGCAGATCGGCGGCACCCTGGGCACCGCGGTGATCTTCTCGGTGCTGTTCACCCGCATCCCCGACACGATCGCGGGCGCCTTCCAGAAGCCGGCGATCGCCTCCGATCTGCAGGCCGCTCTCGCCGACCCGGCGGTCCTGGCCGATCCCGCGAACGAGAAGATCCTCGGCCTCCTGCAGTCGCAGGACACTTCGGCGATCGGCTCGGCTCTCGACGGCGACACCTCGTTCCTGAACACCGCCGACCGCGCGCTGTCGGCGCCGTTCCTGACCGGCTTCAACGACGCCACCGTGACCGTCTTCTCGGTCGCCCTCGGAGTGGTCCTGCTCGCCTTCGTGCTGTCGTGGTTCCTCAGGACGCCGCCGCTGCGCGCGAAGTCGGCGATGCAGGAGGCGCACGACCTCGCCGCCGACGAGGAGCGCGCCGAGGAGCTCCGCCGGACCGACCCGCAGCTCGCCGCCCGGGCGGGCGCGGATCTCGCCGCCGGCAGCATCGAGCCCGACGTGCGGACCGACTCCGTCCGCACGACTCCGACCGCGCCCGACGACCGGCGGAGCTGAACCGCTCCGGCGCCGCCCCGAGATCTCGGCGCGGCGCCGGTACGGCGGCGAGAGAGCGCTCCATCGAAGGTCTTAGGATGGCCGTACCAGCCGAAGGAGTCGCCCATGAGCGTTGCCCGCACCCCCGCCACCGAGACGCCGAGCCTCGCTGAGCAGACCCTCCGGGCCGAGCGCCTCGCCGTGCGCGACTGGCCGGTCGGATTCCTGTGGGGCTCCGCGACGGCCGCCGCCCAGATCGAGGGCGCCGGCCACGAGGGCGGCAAGGAGGACAGCATCTGGGATGCGTTCTCGCGCGTCCCCGGCGCCGTCGCGAAGGGCGACACCCCCGAGGTCGCCGTCGACCACTACCACCGCATGCCCGCCGACGTGCAACTGATGAAGGAGCTGGGCCTGGGCTCGTACCGCTTCTCGGTCAGCTGGTCGCGGGTGAAGCCGGGCGACCGCTCCGTCAACGCCGAGGGACTCGGCTTCTACTCGCGCCTGGTCGACGAGCTGCTGGGCGCCGGGATCCTGCCCTGGCTGACGCTGTACCACTGGGACCTCCCGCAGGCCGTGGAGGAGACCGGCGGCTGGACGAACCGCGACACCGCCGAGCGCTTCCGCGACTACGCCGAGGCCGTCTACGAGAGCCTCGGGGACCGCGTCCAGCACTGGACGACGTTCAACGAGCCGTTCTGCTCGACGCTGCTCTCCTACGGTGCGGGCGTGCACGCCCCCGGAGTGATCTCGCAGCAGGCCGCGCTCGCGGCGGTCCACCACACCCACCTCGCGCACGGCCTCGCCGTCTCGACGCTGCGTCAGCTCGGCGCGCAGAACCTCGGCATCACGCTCAACCTCTCCAACGCCGTCCCCGACGACCCCGAGGACGAGGTCGACCTCGACGCCGCCCGCCGCTTCGACGCGCTGCAGAACCGCATCTTCCTCGACCCGCTGCTGCGCGGCGAGTACCCCGAGGACCTGCTCGAGGACGTCGCCGGACTCGGACTCGACGAGCTGATCGTCGACGGCGACCTCGACCTCATCTCGCTGCCGCTCGACTTCCTCGGCGTGAACCACTACCACGACGACAACGTCTCGGGTCACCCGCTCCCCGTCGGCACTGAGGACTTCGCCGTCGCGACCGACCGCGAGACGGCCTCCCCGTTCGTGGGGTCGGAGTTCATCACCTTCCCCAGCCGCGGTCTGCCGCGCACGGCGATGGACTGGGAGGTGCACCCCGACGGACTGCGCTACCTGCTCACCCGCCTGGGCCTGGAGTACGAGAACCTCCCTCCGCTCTACGTCACCGAGAACGGAGCCGCGTACGACGACGTCGTCGAGGACGGCCGCGTGCACGACGTCGACCGCACCCAGTACGTCCTCGACCACGTCGAGAAGGTCGCCGACGCGATCGACCAGGGCGCCGACGTCCGCGGCTACTTCGTCTGGTCGCTGCTCGACAACTACGAGTGGGCGTGGGGCTACGAGAAGCGCTTCGGCATCGTCCGCGTCGACTACGAGTCCCAGGAGCGCACGATCAAGGACTCCGGCCTCGTCTACTCGCGCCTGCTCGGCGGCTCCGCCGCGTCGCTCCTGGACTGACCGGTGGCCGACGGATCGATCGGCCGCGAGGCGGGGCGCTCCCCCACCCTCGAGATGGTCGCGGCGCGTGCCGGAGTGTCGCGCGCGACCGTCTCGCGGGTCGTCAACGGCGCCCCGCAGGTGGCCGCCGACATCGTCGCCGCGGTCGAGAAGGCGATCGGCGAGCTCGACTACGTGCCCAACCGCGCCGCCCGGATGCTGGCGTCGCGGCGCACGCAGTCGATCGCGCTGATCGTCCCGGAGTCGACGGCGCGCGTCTTCGCCGATCCGTTCTTCGCCTCGATCGTGCAGGGCGCGGCGATGCGCCTGGCCGACACCGACTACACCCTCTCGATGCTGATCGCGTCCGAGACCAACGGCGAGAAGACCCGCCGCTACCTCCTGGGCGGCAACGTCGACGGCGCACTCGTCGTCTCGCACCACTCGGGCGACCACTCCTATGCGGCTCTCGCCAACTCGCTCCCGATCGTCTTCGGTGGCCGCCCGCTGTCGCCGGAGGAGCGCGGCTCGTACTTCGTCGACGTCGACAACGCCGAGGGGGCGGCCGCCGCGACCGCGCACCTCGTCGAGCGCGGACGCCGCCGCCTCGCCACCATCGCCGGCCCCGCCGACATGCCCCCGGGCGTCGACCGGCTCGTCGGCTGGCGCCGCACCCTCGCCGACGCGGGTCTGGACGACTCGCTCGTCGAGTGGGGCGACTTCTCGCCCGACAGCGGCCGCGAGGCGATGCGCCGACTGCTCGAGCGCGACCCCTCGATCGACGGCCTCTTCGCCGCCAACGACCAGATGGCCGTCGGCGCGTACGAGGCGCTGCGAGCGGCCGGCCGGCGCGTCCCCGACGACGTCGCCGTCGTCGGCTTCGACGACGACATGTTCGCCCGCACCGCCGCGCCCGCCCTGAGCACCGTCCGCCAGATGCCAGTCGAGCTGGGCGCCCGCATGGCCGAGCTGCTGGTCGCCCGCATCGAGGGCCTCCCGGTGGAGCACCGCACCCTGATGCCCACCGAGCTGGTCGTCCGCGCCAGCTCCTGACGCCGGCCGCCGCCGGCCCCCCACCCTCCCGCCCCCGCCCCTCGTCGAGTCCGCAGGATTCGTCGTACTCGGCCTCGAGTACGACGACTTCTGAGGACTCGCCCCCGACCGGATCCCGGACTCCCCGAGAGTCGTCGTACTCGAGTGACCGGTACGACGACTTCTGAGGACTCGAGCCGCTCGCCGCCTGTGCGCCGGCACGCCGATCAACCCTGCCAGCCGTGTGCGCGCAGGGCCGCCTTCAGCTCGGCGATGGTGCGCGCGCGCCCGCGACCCAGGCCCTCGGCGCGCACCACCACCTGGATCCACCCCGCGAGCTGCAGGTCGAGGCTCCGCTCCCGGTCTCGGGCGTACTGCACGTCATCGCTCTGGTGGTGGCTGCCGTCGTAGTCGGCCAGCACCTTGTACCGCTCGAAGCACAGGTCGCCGATCGCGATGAGCCTGCCCTCGTGGAGGATCTCGACGTTCGCCTCGGCCGGAGGCAGTCCGGCCTCGACGGCCAGCGACCTCAGCCAGGTCTCGCGCCGCGACGCCGACGCGGCCGACGCGAGCCGGAGCGTCCGGCGGAGGAGCGCCTTGCCGCGTCCCGAGTACTCCTCGAGACGCTGCTCCACCTCCGCGATCGTCGCGTACGGGCGCGGGTCGCTCCTCGATGCGAAGCGGGGCGTGAACAGCAGATGGTCGGCGGCGGCGAGCAGGTCGCGGGGCGGCAGCACCCCTGCCAGCAGGATCCACGTCGTCGCCGGATCGGTCACGGGAAGGCCTCGGCGCACCAGCACCCGGGTCCAGTCGGGACGCAGGACGTGTCCGACGACTCCCCGAGTGCGCGGAGGTCGGTGCGGCGCGGGGACCGAGACGTGCAGCGGGTCGTCGAGGACGGACCGGGACGGGAGCGGGACTCCCCAGATGCCGGCCGCCGTGAGATGCGAGAAGTACTGCCCACGTCGAAGACGCGGGAGGTAGGCGCGAGCGCGCTCCTCGTGGGTCACGGGCGCGACCCGCGTGCGGACTCCGTGGAAGGGGTGGGCCAGGAGCGGCGACCGCAGCTGTGCGTCGGACATCCCCTCCGCGAGAGCGGTACGGCGGCTGAACGCTCCGAGGTCGGTGGGTCTCATGCACCGACGATGGCTCGAGCGGGCGTCGCCTCACCGTCGTCGCCACCCGATCTGTGGACGTGCGAGGAACCGCGGGTCTGGGGAGAGCCGACTCCCGCGTCCAGTCCTCCAGAGTCGTCGTACTCGAGCTCGAGTACGACAACTTTCGCGGAGTCGAGCGCTGCGGGCCGGCGGCGCGCCTCAGAGGAAGAGCGGAGCCGGATCCAGCGACGCGAAGCGCCGGCGCATCACGGCCACCGCGTCGGCGTGCGAGTCGATGAGCACGAAGCGGCGCCCGAGCGCGTGCGCCACCGCGCCCGTCGTCCCGGAGCCCGCGAAGAAGTCGAGCACCGCGTCGCCCTCGCGGCTCGACGCCTGCACGATGCGCCGCAGCACCCCCTCCGGCTTCTGCGTCGGGTACCCCGTCTTCTCGCGCCCCGTCGGCGACACGATCGTGTGCCACCACACGTCGGTCGGCCGCTTGCCGCGCTCGGCCTTCTCGGGCGTCACGAGGCCGGGCGCCATGTACGGCTCGCGGTCCACGGCGACGGAGTCGAAGTGGTAGCCGCGCGGATCCTTCACGTACACGAGGATCGTGTCGTGCTTCGTCGGCCAGCGGCGGGTGGCCTTCGCCCCGTAGTCGTAGGCCCAGATGATCTCGTTCAGGAAGCACTCGCGGCCGAAGAGCGCGTCGAGCAGCACCTTCGCGTAGTGCGCCTCTCGGTAGTCGAGGTGGAGGTAGAGGGTGCCGTCGTCGGCCAGGAGTCGCCAGGCCTCGGCCAGTCGCGGCTCCAGGAACGACCAGTAGTCGTCGAACCGGTCGTCGTACTGCAGCAGGTCGCCGCGGATCCGCTCGTAGCTGCGGCCCTTGAACCCGGCGATCGTGCCGGTCGCCGAGCGCACCGACGTGGTCGAGGTGCGCACCTGCGCGCGCCCCGTGTTGAACGGCGGATCGAGGTAGACGACCGTGAACGACCCGTCGGCCAGCTGCGGCAGGACGTCGAGGTTGTCGGCGTGGATCACCGCGCTCCGCAGCTCGGGGACGCCGTCCGCGATCGGGAGGGGCATCCTGTGATTCTGCCAGTGCGGGGCGCCTCCGCCGACACGCCCAGGGCTCCGATCCGGGGCTGACGGGCTCCCGACGGCCTCCGGCGTAGAGTGACGCGATGATCTCAGAAGTGCGTCACGACGCGACCGAGTCCCGGTACACGCTGTGGGTCGACGGCGAGAACGTCGGGCTCGCCGACTACGCGCTGCGCGGGTCCGACGTGGTGTTCCTCCACACCGAGATCGCCCCCGAGCACCGGCACGAGGGGCTCGGCGACCGCCTGGTCGAGGCGGCCCTGGACGACGCGCACGAGCGCTTCGGCTCGCGCATCGTGCCGGCCTGCCCGTTCGTCGCGGAGTTCATCGCCGAGCACCCCGACTACCAGGAGCTGCTCGCGAGCTGAGCGCGCCGCGCACCGTCCCGGCGACCTCGGCGCCCCGGCGGGCTCACGGCACCCGGCGCAGCCACTCCTGCGTCGAGTACTTCGTCCGCACCAGCTCCTCGGCCTCCGCGTACTCCGCATCGGTGAGGTCGCCCGGCGTCCCGCCGTGCAGGCGCACGAAGGTGTCCTTCATCCGCTCGATGATCTCGGCGCGGCTGAGCCCGGTCTGGCTGCGCAGCGGGTCGACGCGCTTCACGGCGGAGGCGATTCCCTTGTCGGACAGCTTCTCGCGGCCGATCCGCAGCACCTGCACCATCTTCTCGGCGTCGATGTCGTAGCTCATGGTCACGTGGTGCAGCACTGCTCCGGAGCCCAGCCGCTTCTGCGCGGCTCCGCCGATCTTGCCCGAGGGCGAGGTGATGTCGTTGAGCGGCTGGTAGACCGCGTCGATGCCGAGCGACTGCAGCGCGCTGATCGTCCACTCGTCCAGGAACGCGTAGGAGTCGGCGAAGGTCAGCCCCTGCACCAGGTCGCCCGGCACGTAGATCGAGTAGGTGACGACGCTGCCCGCCTCCATGAACATCGCGCCGCCGCCCGAGATGCGCCGGACCACCTCGACGCCGTACTTCTCGGCGTTCTCGAGGTCGACCTCGTTGCGCAGCGACTGGAAGCTGCCGATGACGACGGCGGGCTGGTCCCACTCCCAGATCCGCAGCGTCGGTTCGCGCCGGCCCTCGCCGACGGCGGCCGTCAGGACCTCGTCGAGCGCGAGGTGCATCGCCGGCGAGACGGCCTTCGCGTGCACGATCCGCCAGTCGTAGTCGCGCCAGCTCGTCGCCTTCTGCAGCGAGCGGCGGATCGCGACCGCGACCGCCTCGGGCGTGAAGCCCAGCAGCACGGCATCGCTCGGCAGCGCCGCTCGGATCGCCGCGGCGATCGTCTTGGCGTCGCTCTCCTCCGGCAGCCCCACGACCGCGCGGTCGATGTCGTCGAGCGCCGTGTCGGGCTCGAGGAAGAAGTCGCCCGCGAGGCGGAAGTCCGCGAACCTGCCGTCGACCACCTCCAGGTCGACGACCACGAGTTTTCCGCCGGGGACCTTGTACTCGCCATGCATGGAGCCAGCCTAGGCCGGTGCGGGCCGCGCGGGCCGGGAGTCGAATCTCTCGTCCAGCCACGCGACCAGATCGGCCGTGACCTCGACGCGGTTCAGCTCCTGGAACAGCTCGTGCCGCGCCTCCGGGTACACCCGCACCGAGACGTCGGTGAAGCCCGACCGGCGCCGGTAGGCCCGGGCCAGCGCCCGCACCGACCGCTCGCCGCCGAGCGTGTCCTCGGCGCCGACGACGATGAGCAACGGCAGCGGAGGAGCGATGCGGCGCGCGGGGCGGCCGACCAGTCGCAGGGTCTCCACGATCCCGATCCGCTTCGCGAGCGGATCCGTGAAGGTCAGCTGGTCGTCGTGGAAGAGCTGCCAGACGGCCGGATCGCGCGACAGCCACTCGAGCCCCAGCCCCCCGGGCTGCCGGTGGCGCTTCGTGAGGTCACCGCCGTTCATGAAGAACGGCAGCCGGTAGGCGGTGCCGCTGAGCACCACGGCGGCGTAGTCGGAGGAGTGGTGGTCGACGATGCGCTGCGCCATCAGCGAGCCCCAGGAGTGGCCCAGCAGGACGATCGGGAGGCCCGCGTTCTCGGCGGCGAGCTCGCGCGTGAGCCGGTTCACCGCCTCCTCCGTCGCGCGGAGCCCGCCGGGGCCGAGTCGGCCGAGCTGCGACGCGTCACCGCCGTGCTGCTGGAGGCCGGTGCGCCCGTGCCCGCGGTGGTCGTCGGCCGCCACCGCGTAGCCCGCGGCGACGAGCGCCTCGGCGAGCTCGACGTAGCGGCCCGAGTGCTCGCCCACGCCGTGCGCGATCTGCACCAGGGCGCGCGGGGCGGGGTGCGACCACCAGCGGTAGTGGATGGTCACCCCGTAGGCGTCGTCGAAGGTCCTGTCGACCGCGGTGTCCGGCATGGCACCAGTGTGGCCCACCGGCCGCCGGACGCGACGGCGGGCCCGGGAACTGAGAGGATGCTCATGATCGGGTCGCACCAGCCGGCCCGGCGTCGACGGATCGCTAGCGTTCTCACCTGCCCGACCCCGTCGCCGGCGTTCGGACCCCCCGACGACCGTCCCCCACCCCTTCACGAGCGAGGCCTCCCCCACTGATGACCGTATCGCCCCTGATTTGGACCCTGACGATCGTCTTCATCGTCCTGCTCCTGCTCTTCGACTTCTTCTTCCACGTCCGCAAGGCGCACGAGCCCACGCTGAAGGAGTCGGCGGTGTGGTCGGCCCTGTACGTCGGCATCGCGGTGCTCTTCGGCCTCGGCGTGCTCGTCTTCGGCGGGCCGACACCCGGATCCGAGTACTTCGCGGGCTACATCACCGAGAAGGCGCTCTCGGTCGACAACCTGTTCGTCTTCCTGATCATCATGGCGAGCTTCAAGGTGCCCCGGGCCGACCAGCAGAAGGTGCTGCTCTTCGGCATCGTCTTCGCCCTGATCGCCCGCACCGGCTTCATCTTCCTCGGCGCCGCGCTGATCAACTCGTTCGCGTGGGTCTTCTACGCGTTCGGCCTCATCCTGCTGCTCACCGCGTTCAACCTGGTGAAGCCGGGCGACGAGCACTCGGGCGACAACATCATGGTCCGCCTCGCCAAGCGCGTCTTCAAGACGAGCGACACCTACGACGGCGACAAGTTCTACACGACCGTCGACGGCAAGCGCGTCCTCACGCCGATGCTCCTGGTCATGGCCGCGATCGGCGGCACGGACATCCTGTTCGCCCTCGACAGCGTCCCCGCCATCTTCGGCCTGACCAACGACGTCTTCCTGGTCTTCACGGCGACGGCGTTCTCGCTGCTGGGTCTGCGCCAGCTGTACTTCCTGATCGACGGCCTGCTCGACCGCCTGGTCTACCTCAGCTACGGCCTCGCCGCGATCCTCGCCTTCATCGGCGTGAAGCTGATCCTGCACGCGCTCCACGAGAACACGCTGCCGTTCATCAACAACGGCGAGCACGTGGAGGTCTTCGAGATCGGCACCGGCCTCTCGCTGAGCGTGATCATCGGAGTGCTGACCGTCACGGTCATCGCGTCGCTGGTGAGCCCGAAGGGCCGCCGCATGGCCAAGGAGGCGGCCGAGCGCCGCCGCGTCGAGGCTGAGGCGAACGCCGGGCACTGATCGACCTGCACGAATAAGGCTGGGACGCCGTTCCGAGACGATGTCGCTCCGGAGCCGCGTCCCAGCCTTATCTCTGCACTCACTTCGCGCGGTACCGGTGCTCCGGTCGGCCCGTCGAGCCGTAGCTCAGGGTCATCTCGACCAGCCCGCGGCCGGCCAGCCCCGAGAGGTAGCGCTGGGCCGTCGCCCGCGAGATGCCCGCGCGCTCGGCGACCTCCAGCGCCGAGAGCTCGGAGGCCGACTCCGTGAGCCGAGCGAGCACGAGCTGCTCGGTCGCCGAGCGCGAGGGCCCGGCCGCCGCCGCATCGCCCGAGTGCAGGATCCGCAGCGCCCGCTCCACCGCCTCCTGGTCGGCCGCGCGGTCCTCGCGCAGCACGTTGCGGAACCGCACGTACGCGTCGAGCCGCTCGCCCAGCAGCCGCGCGTCGAACGGCTTGATCAGGTAGCCGAGCGCGCCGGCGTGCAGCGCCCGTCGCACGGTCGCCCCGTCCGAGGCGGCGCTCACGACGAACGCGTCCGTGTCGAGCTCGCGCAGGAGCGCGATGCCGCTCTGGTCCGGCAGGTGCACGTCGAGCAGCAGCAGATCCGGAGCGGAGTCGAGCACCGCCGCCCGTGCCGCCCGCGCGGTGTGCACCGGCGGAAGGGCCCGCAGCCCCTGGCGTCCGTCGACCAGGTCGGCGTGCAGCTGCGCCACGCGGAAGTCGTCGTCCACGACGAGCACCGTGCGCTCCTGCGGGTCGGTCATCGCTCCTCCTGGGTCTCGGGCGGACGGACCGCGCCCGGCAGCCGCGCGCAGAGCACCGCTCCCGCCGAGCCGCCGCCCGCGTCGGCCAGCCACACCGCTCCTCCGCGCCGCGCCGCCACCTCGCGGCAGAGCGGCAGCCCGAAGCCGCGGCCGTGCACGCGGTCGTCGTCCCCGTCCTCCTCCGCGGGGCCGCGCTCGAACAGGGTGTCCGGATCCGCGACCCCGTCGCCGGAGTCGGCGACCGTCACGAACAGCGTGTCCCCGTCGTCCAGCAGCTCGACCTCGACGAAGCGCACGTCGCGGGCGCCGAGTGCGGCCGCCCGCACCGCGTTGTCGACCAGGTTGCCGACCACTGTCGCGACGTCCTCCGGCTCCACGACGACGCCGCGCACGAGCGTCTCCTCGCCCAGCGTCAGCAGCACCCCGCGCTCGGCCGCCTCGATCCCCTTCGCGCCGACGAGCGCCTGGAGGTACGGCTCCTGCAGCCGGTCGGCGTGCTGGACGGGGTACTTCAGCGGCCCGCGGGTCAGCACCTCGTCGAGGTAGTCGCGCGCCGACTCCGTCCGACCGGCGTCGAGCAGGCCCGCCACGACGTGCAGGCGGTTGGCGAACTCGTGCCGCTGCACGCGCAGCGCGTTCGTCATCGAGCCGACCGCGTCCAGGCGGCGGCTGAGCGCCGCGACGTCGGTCCGGTCGCGCAGCACGACGACGACGCCGAGGTCGCGGTCGCCGCGGGTCACCCGGCGGATGTCGACGTAGACGATGCGCGAGTGCACGACGAACCCCTCCGCTCCCGCCGACCGGGCCCGCTCGGGCGAGCGCAGCGCGGCGGCGATCGCGTCGGCCAGCGGAGTCGGGAGGTCGAGGCCGTCGAGGGTCCGGCCCTGCAGGGCGCGGCCGGAGGGGTCGTCCGATCCGAGGATCGCGGCGGCGCGCGCGTTGCAGACGCCGACCCGTCCGTCGCGGTCGAAGGCGAGGACGCCCTCGTCGACCCCGTCGAGCACGGCCGCCTGGTCCTGCACGAGCGCGGTCAGCTCCTCCGGGGCCAGGCCCAGCGTCAGCCGCAGCAGCCGGCGCCGGATGAACACGGAGGCGACCGCGGCGAGCACCAGCGCCGCGACCGCCGCGGCGAGGACGCCCAGCAGAGCGGTCGGCAGGTCGTCGAAGACGCTCGAGCGCGCGAAGCCGATGCTCACCTCGCCGACGACCCCGCCGCCGCCGGGAGCGAAGACGGGCACCTTCGCCCGCGCCGACTCCCCTAGCGTGCCGGTGCCCCACGAGACGCTCTCGCGTCCGGCGAGCGCCTCGGTCGCGCTGGTCGAGACGACCTCGCCGAGCCGGTCGGGATCGGGGTGGGCGAGCCGGATGCCCTGGTCGTCGGTGATCACGACGAAGAGCGCGCCGGTGCGCTCCTCCACTCCGGCGGCGAGGTCCTCGAGCGGTCCCGTCCGCAGGCCGACCGCGTCGGGCGTGCCGGGGTCGGCGGAGTAGTCGCCGACGGCCGCGCGCACGTCCGGATCCTCGGCGACGGTGCGGGCGATGGCGAGCGCGGTCTCCTCCGCCTCGCCGCGCAGCTGCTGCACGCTGAGCGCGGTGACGAGGCCGGCGCAGACGAGGACGGCGGCCGAGACGGTCGCGAGCTGCAGCACGAGCACGTGAGTCGCGAAGCGCATGCGGCCTCCTCCCTGCGCAGAATGCGCAGAACCCACACTATGCGCAGATCGCGCGCTTATGAGCGATACCCGGGCGGCGGGGCCGGGCCTCCCTAGGGTTCTCAGGACCCGGACAGCGCCGCTCGCGACGGGCAGCAGGACGCACGACGACGAAGGAGTCAGCAGTGTTGGTAGTACTCGGATTCACGATGATCCTGGCCTTCATGGCCCTGATCATGACCAAGAAGCTCACGCCCATGGTCGCGCTGATCGTCGTCCCCACGATCTTCGGCCTCTTCGCCGGCGCGGGTCTGGGCATCGGCGACATGGTCATCGAGGCCATCGGCAGCCTCGCCCCCACGGCCGCCCTGCTGATGTTCGCGATCATGTACTTCGGCATCTTGATCGATGTCGGGCTCTTCGACCCGCTGATCCGCTTCATCGTCCGCGCGCTGGGCGACGACCCGGCGAAGGTCGTCCTCGGCACGGCGCTGCTGGCCGGAGCCGTCTCGCTCGACGGCGACGGATCGACCACCTTCATCGTGACCACCGCGGCGATGCTGCCGATCTACCTCCGCCTGGGGATGAACCCGGTCGTGCTGACCTGCGTCGCCGGCCTCGCGAACGGCACGCTCAACATCGTGCCGTGGGGCGGTCCGACCGTCCGCGCCGCCGCAGCCCTGCAGGTCTCGCCGAGCGAGATCTTCGTGCCGATGCTCCCCTCCCTCGCGGTGGGCCTCGCCGTCACGCTCGTCTTCGCCTGGTTCCTCGGACTCGGCGAGCGCCGCCGCCTCGGCTCGCTGGCCCTCGCCGAGCCGATGGTGGAGCGCGAGCTCGTCGGCGCCGGCCGCGCCCCGCGCACCGGCGGCCTCGCCGCGCTGACCGGAGGCATCCGCACCGTCGCCCGCGAGAAGTTCTCGTTCCTCCGCGGCCCGGAGTCGCTGCGCGGCGCCCAGGTCGCCGTCGCCGCCCGCGTCCAGGCCGACGACGCCGACACCGCGATGGCCGACACCATGCTCGACCCCGAGCGCGAGACCCTGCGTCCGAAGCTCATCTGGGTGAACCTCGCGCTCACCCTGGTCGTCATGACGCTGCTGGTCGCCGACATCCTGCCGCTGCCCTACGTCTTCATGGTCGGCTCCGCGGTCGCGCTGCTGATCAACTTCCCGAAGATGAAGGACCAGGCGTCCGAGATCGTGAAGCACGCGCCGAGCATCGTCGGCGTCGTCTCGATGGTCCTCGCCGCGGGCGTGCTCATCGGAGTCCTGAACGGCACCGGCATGGTCGACGCGATGGCCGAGTGGGTCGTCGATGTGATCCCGCCGGCGCTGGGCCCGTTCCTCGCCGTCATCACCGGTGTGCTGAGCATCCCGATGACCTTCTTCATGTCGAACGACGCGTTCTACTACGGCATCCTCCCGGTGCTCGCCGAGAGCGCCGCGAACTACGGCATCGACCCGGTCGAGATGGCCCGCGCCTCCATCACCGGCCAGCCGGTCCACCTGCAGAGCCCGCTGGTCCCCGCGATCCTGCTGCTCGTCTCGCTCGCCGCGGTCAACCTCGGCGACCACCACCGCAAGGTGCTGTGGCGCGCGGTGATCGTCTCGCTGGTGATGCTGGCGGTCGGCGTCCTGGTCGGAGCGATCCCCTTCGGCTGATCCGCCGCAGCCCTTCCGCAGAACCTCAGCCGGAACGACTCGTCGCGCACCATCGCGGCTGACGAGCCCTCCCGGCTGAGGTTCTGCCGCCTCAACCGGGCACCGGTCCTCGCCGGGGTCCCGGATCCTGAGGCGTGCCGCTCAGCCCAGCAGCGGCGCCAGGTTCTCGGTCCACACGTCGAACCCGAGCTTCAGGATGAGCGCGCCGACCACCGCGAGAAACGCGATCCGGATGAAGCGGCTCCCCTTGGCCACCGCCATCCGCGAGCCCAGGTAGGCACCCGCCACGTTCGCGAGGCCCATGAACAGGCCCAGCACCCAGACGACGTGCCCGCCCGGGATGAAGTAGAGCAGCGCCCCGAGGTTCGTCGCCACGTTCACGATCTTCGCCTTCGCGCTCGCGAGCAGGAAGTCGTAGCCGAGCGCCGTGATCAGGGCGATGATCAGGAACGTGCCGGTGCCGGGGCCGATCAGGCCGTCGTAGAAGCCGATCACGAGGCCGAGCACCGCCGCGGTCACGAGGTGCCGCCTCCCCGCGTGCTTGAGCGCGGTGACGCTGCCCATCGTCGGGCGCGCGATCGTGACGACGGCGACCACGATCAGCGCGACGACGATGATCGGCTTGAAGACGGAGGAGGGCAGCAGCCCCGCGAGCGTCGCGCCTCCGTAGCTGCCCGCGAGGGCGACGGCCGCCATCGGCAGTGCGGTGCGCAGGTCGGGCCTCGCCCGCCGGAAGAACGTGATCGCGCTGGTCGTGGTGCCGAAGATCGACGCGAGCTTGTTGGTCGCCAGCGCCTGCACGGGCGAGATGCCGGGCACCAGCAGCAGCGCGGGCAGCTGGAGCAGTCCGCCGCCGCCCACCACCGCGTCGATCCAACCTGCGGCGAAGGCGGCGAGCACCATGAGCAGGATGATCGGGAGGCCCAGGTCGAGGGTGTCGGTCAGCATCGCTGGGAAGCGTACTGGAGCCCCCGCACCCCCTCGACCTCTCGCCCGGGCCGGTCTAGCGTCGGCGGCATGCGATTCGGACTCTTCATCCCCCAGGGCTGGCGCCACGACCTCGTCGGCATCGACCCCGCCGACCAGTGGCGCACCATGAACGACCTCGCCCGGCACGCCGACTCCGGCGCCTGGGAGTCGATCTGGGTGTACGACCACTTCCACACCGTCCCGGTGCCGACCGAAGAGGCGACCCACGAGGCGTGGACGCTCATGGCGGCCTTCGCGGCGACGACCTCCCGCGTGCGCCTCGGCCAGATGTGCACCTGCATGTCGTACCGGAACCCGATGCACCTAGCCAAGATCGCGACGACCGTCGACGTGGTCTCGGGGGGCCGGGTCGAGATGGGCATCGGCGGCGGCTGGTACGAGCACGAGTGGCGCGCGTACGGCTACGGGTTCCCGCGCATCGCCGAGCGGCTCGGCCGCCTCGACGAGGGCGTGCAGATCATGCGCCAGGCCTGGACCACCGGCTCCGCGACGCTCGACGGGCGGTACTACACGGTCGACGGCGCGATCAACCGCCCGCTGCCGCTGCAGGAGGGCGGGATCCCGCTCTGGGTCGCCGGCGGTGGCGAGAAGGTCACGCTGCGGATCGCGGCCCAGTACGCGCAGTACACGAACTTCGCGGGCGCCGCCGAGGCGTTCGACCACAAGAGCGCGGTGCTCCGCACGCACTGCGAGCGGCTCGGCACCGACTTCTCGGCGATCACCCGCAGCGCCAACTACAACGTGATGATCGGCGAGACCGAGGCCGACGTCGAGAAGGGCCTGCAGCGGCTGGAGGAGCGCGTGACCCCGTTCCTCGGTGCCGAGGGCGCCGCGTCCTTCGTGGCGGAGTACCGCTCCCCCGACGCGCTCGCCGTCGGCACCCCCGCGCAGATCGTCGACCGCCTGGCCGACATGGCCGCGCGCGGCATGGACTACGGCATCTTCTACTTCCCGGACGCGGCCCACGACCGCTCGGGGATCGAGCTGTTCGAGCGCGAGGTCCTGCCCGCCCTGGCATGAGCGGTGCGGATCGGAGGCGGCGCCTACGCCTCCGATCCGCGCTCCGCAAGTCCCTGCGTCGCCCCCGCACCCCCGCCTACGGTCGGAGCATGGACGCACAGGACATCCGCTGGAACGACGAAGCCCGCAGCAAGATCCTCGAGGACTCGGACCGTGTCCTCCGCGAGGCGGTGCTCGACCTCGCCCAGAGCAAGAAGGGCGAGCCCTGGGAGGACGTCTTCGCCGAGCTCAACGCCCGGCTGAAGGACCGCTTCATCGACTTCGAGCCCGGGCCGGACCTCCGCAAGTACGCCGAGGCCGTCTCGGCCGGAGAGATCGAGTCGGGCTCGTGAGCGGCTCCCCGGACGACGCCTCGCTGTCCGACGACATCGAGTCGATCCGCGCGCTCGGCGAGGGCCGGATCGGCGAGACCGCCGGCCCCGAGGACGTGGAGCAGGAGCTCTCCCCCGAGGAGGACGCAGCGATCGAGGACGAGCTCAAGCACCGGGGCTGATCCCGGACACGACGAAGGCCCGCCCCCTGCACGGGGAGCGGGCCTTCGTCGTCGGTACGACTACGCCGAGAGACGCTCGTAGTCGGTGTAGCCCTCGGCGCCGCTCGCGTAGACGGTGGCCTGGTCGAGCTCGTTCTCGGGGTGTCCGCCCTGCCAGCGCTCGACGAGGTCGGGGTTGGCCATCACCGGACGGCCCACCGCGACGGCGTCGGCGTGGCCGTCGGCGATCAGCGAGCGGACCTCGTCGCGCGTGGTCGGCGATCCGAAGCCGCTGTTCGCGATCAGGACGCCGCCGAAGCGCGAGCGGAGGTCCTGCACCAGCTCGCCCGCGGGCTCGGCGTGCAGCACGCTGAGGTAGGAGAGCCCGAGCGGCGCGAGTCCGTCGACGAGGGCCTCGTAGGTGGCGCGCACGTCGTCGGCGTCCGTCTCGAGGACGTCCTGGATGTTGTGGCTCGGCGAGATGCGGATGCCGACGCGGCCGGCGCCGATCTCGTCGGCGATCGCGCGGGTGACCTCGATCGGGAACGCGGCGCGCGCGGCGGGGCTCCCGCCGTAGGCGTCGGTGCGCACGTTCGAGACCGGCGAGAGGAACTCGTGCAGCAGGTAGCCGTTGGCCGAGTGGACCTCGACGCCGTCGAAGCCGGCGTCGACCGCGCGGCGGGCGGCGGCGACGAACTCGTCGCGCACGACGGCGAGCTCCTCGGTCGTGAGCGCGTGCGGCACGGGGAAGCGGGCCTTGTCGTCGCCGGGGACGCGGACCTCTCCGTCGATCGCGATGGCGCTGGGAGCGACGATGCGGTCGGTGCCGGTGATCGCGGTGTGCGAGACGCGGCCCGCGTTCATGATCTGCATGACGATGCGGCCATCGGCGGCGTGCACGGCGTCGGCGACGACGCGCCAGCCCTCGGCCTGCTCGGCGGTCTCGATGCCCGGCTGCCCGGCGTAGCCCTTGGACTCGGCGCTGGGGAACACTCCCTCGCTGATGATCAGGCCCAGGCTCGCGCGCTGGGCGTAGTGCTCGGCGATGAGGGCGCCGGGGACGCCCTTCTCGTCGGCGCGCAGGCGCGTCATCGGCGCCATGACGACGCGGTTGGGGAGTTCGAGGTCACCGGCGGTGAGGGGGGAGAAGGGATCCACGGAGGGCCTTTCGTCAGGGGTCGGGCGGGCGCGACCAGCAGTCGCACCGCGGAGGGGAACCGCGGCGGTGACGAGCGCATTCCGTCTCCCGGCGTTCTCCCATCCGCTGAGAGCAGCGGGCGCGCTTCGAGGCCGTCCCGTCCGACGCCGCGCGCGAGCCCACCTGCAGCGACCTCTCGGCGCGTGCGGCAAGGCCTCGTCGACGGCGACCGTCGTGCCGCGCCGAACGGGTGGGCGGGCGCCACGATGATTAGCGTCTTCATCACCATGACTGATTCTCAGAAGGCCTCTGCGACAGGATCGCAAGCCGTCACGGAGCTGACCATCGGCTGCCTGGCCGACGACGAGGTCGCCGACGCCCTGCGCCGCGCCGTCCTCGTCCTGCTCGAGGGCGAAGAGTTCACCGACGTCCCGTGGACCCTCACCGTGTCGCGAGCGCCCGAGCTGCGGGACGCGTACACGCACCTCTACGACCAGGCTGCGGTCGAAGCGCCGATCGACACCGCGCGCTGACTCGGTCGGCCCTGCGCACATCGCCCGTCTCCGTCGCCTGTCTACACTCGGGAGGCGAACGACGAAGGAGTGTGCGCGATGACCGCGACAGCGAACCACCGGTCCGACGTCCGTGAGCGTTCCGCCGTCGGGCGTCCGCTCCTCCGCACGGTCGTGGCTCTGCTCGTGGCCGCCGCCGCCGTGCTCGCCGGGGCCCCCGCCGCGGTCGCCGAGGACCCGGCGACCCTCGGCTCCTCCCCCGTCCTCGACTCCGTCGGGGCCCTCGCACCGGGTGAGGCCGCGGAGATCGAGCAGGCCGCGTCGCGCCTGTACGAGCAGCACCGCGTCCAGCTGTTCGTCGCGTACGTCGACAGCTTCACCGGAGTCTCGGGCGACCAGCGCTGGGCCGACGCCACCGCCGAGCTGAACGGGCTCGGCGACGACGACGTCCTCCTCGCGGTCGCGGTCGGCGCCCGCCAGTACCAGGTCTCGGTCGCCGACGGCTTCGCGCTCGACGACGCGCAGCTGTCGTCGCTCGAGAGCGACGAGATCGAACCGCAGCTCGTCGAGGGCGACTGGGCAGGAGCGGCGGTGGCCGCGGCGGACGGCATCGGCGAGCGCCTCGAGGCGCCGACCGCCGGCGAGTCCCTCGGTCGCGGAGCGACGATCGTCCTCGCGGTCCTCGCCGTCCTCGTGGTCCTGGGCATCGTGGTCCTCCTCCTCGTCCGCCGCTCGCGCCGCCGGAAGGCCGCGGAGGCCGTCGAGGCCTCGATCGACGAGCTCGCCACCCGCGCCGGATCCGCTCTTGTGCACGCCGACGACGCCGTGCGCACCAGCGAGCAGGAGGTCGGCTTCGCGGAGGCGCAGTTCGGCTCGGACGCGACCGGGCCCTTCCGCGAGGCGCTCGTGACCGCCAAGCGGCTCCTCGGCGAGGCCTTCGGGCTGCAGCAGCGCCTCGACGACGCCGAGCCCGAGACCGACCAGGAGCGCCGCGACGGCTACTCCCGGATCCTGCAGCTCTGCGCCGACGCCGAGCAGGCGCTGGACGAGAAGGCCGAGGCGTTCGAGGAGCTGCGCGACCTCGAGAAGAACGCTCCGGAGGTGGCGGCGCAGCTCGCCGCGCGCATCGAGGCGGTCGCGGTCCGCATCGCGCCGACGCGCGCGATCCTCGGCGAGCTCGCCGTCTCCTACTCCCCCTCCGCGATCGACGACGTCGAGGACGACGCCGACCAGGCCGAGGACCGACTCCGCTTCGCACGTGACGGCGTCGACGGCGCTCGCGAGGCCCTCACCGCCGGTGACACCGGGCGCGCGGCCGTTCTGCTGCGCTCGGGGCAGCAGGCGGCGGAGCAGGCGTCCGGCCTGCTCGACGCGGTCGCGACCCGCGCCGCCGACCTGCGCGAGGCCGAGGCGACCCTCGCCGCGCGCCTCGCCGAGATCCGCGCCGACGTCGCCCAGGGCCGCACGCTCGCCGCCTCGGCCGACGCCTCGGATCCCGCCACCGCTCCCCTCGCGCAGAACATGGGCATCGCGATCGCGCAGACGGAGGCGTCCCTCGACCAGGTCGAGCGTGCCGCGTCCGTGCGCCCGAACGATCCGCTGGGACTGCTCGCCACCCTGGCGGCGGCCGACAGCACGATCGACGCGGCCGTCGGCGGCTACCGCGACGCCCAGGCCCAGCGGGAGCGCGAGCGCGCCGCCCTCGCGGCCGAGCTCACGACCGCGCGGAGCCGCGTCTCGGCCGCCGAGGACTTCATCGCCGCCCGGCGCGGGGCCGTGGGCTCGCTCGCGCGCACCCGGCTGACGGAGGCGGTCCGCGCCTCCGAGTACGCGGCGCAGATCGCGCCGACCGACCCGCGCGAGGCGCTGGCCTCGGCGCAGCGCGCCTCCGCCCTGGCCCAGGACGCCCTGCAGCAGGCCCGCTCGGACACGAGCCGGTACGCGTCGCCGACCGCCGTGGGCAGCCCTTACGGCGGGAACACCACCGGCGCGTTCCTCGGCGGGATCCTCGTCGAGTCGCTGCTGGGCGGCGGGCGCCGCTCCGGCTACCGCTCCGGCGGGTTCGGCGGCGGTTTCGGCGGCTCGTCGGGCGGCGGCTTCGGCGGCTCCTCCCGCCGCTCGAGCGGCGGCGGCTTCGGCGGCGGCTCCCGTGGCGGCGGTGGACGCCGCGGCGGCGGCGGCCGCTTCTGAGAGTTCTCACACCTCTGATCGACACGACATCCCACGACGCAAGGAGAGACAGCATGGCCCAGAGACAGTCCATCTTCGGACGCATCGCGCAGCTCGCGAAGGCGAACATCAACGCGCTCCTCGACCAGGCCGAGGACCCGCAGAAGATGCTGGACCAGATGGTGCGCGACTACACCGAGAGCATCCGCGACGCCGAGGCCGCCATCGCGCAGACCATCGGCAACCTGCGCCTGCTCGAGGACGACTACCGCGAGGACGTCGACAACGCGCAGGAGTGGGGCGCCAAGGCGCTCGCAGCGAGCCGCAAGGCCGACGACCTGCGCGCCTCCGGCAGCACAGGCGACGCCGACAAGTTCGACGCCCTGGCCAAGGTCGCGCTGCAGCGCCAGATCCAGTCCGAGAAGGAGGCGAAGGACGCCGAGCCGACGATCGCCTCGCAGACCGAGGTCGTCGACAAGCTCAAGTCGGGCCTCAACCAGATGCGCGAGAAGCTCAACCAGCTCTCGTCCAAGCGCGACGAGCTGATCGCGCGCTCGAAGACCGTCGAGGCGCAGAGCCAGGTCCAGGACGCCATCAAGAGCATCGACATCATGGACCCGACCAGCGAGGTGAGCCGCTTCGAGCAGAAGATCCGCCGCGAGGAGGCCCGCGTGCGCGGTGCGGAGGAGCTGGCCTCCTCGAGCCTGGACGCCCAGTTCGAGTCGCTCGAGGACCTCGGCGAGATGACCGAGGTCGAGGCGCGCCTCGCGGCGCTCAAGTCCGGACGCCCGCAGGACTCGATCGGTTCCTGAGCGCCGGAATCGGCGCGGCGGTCGCGATCGCGGCCGCCGCGCCGTCGTACCGTTCGCGAAGGCTGGCAATCCTCATGGTGCGGTGGGCACCCCCTGCCCGTAGTCTTCGAAGAGGTAGCCCAAGAAACCGGTCGCCGCACGCCACGACCGGCCCCTACCGGCGTGGTGAACCAGGAGCGGACCGGGCCGTGCCTCACGAGGCCGAGTCGGGGGTCGCTCTCCACGAGGCCGTCGACGCCGATGGCCGCCCCGAAAGAACGAGGCACCCCGTGAGCGTTCCCACCACCCTGTCCGACGGCGGCTCGACCGCCCAGAGCGGCAGCGAGGCGAAGCCCGTCTCTCGCGTCGTCCGGACGCGTCCGCGCGCCGACGGCCGCATCAACCCCACCACCGAGTACTCCGGCCTGCTCAGCACCGTCCGCGACGCGGGCCTGCTCCGTCGCCGCACCGGCTTCTACTACACGATGTTCGCCGTGCTGGTGCTCGCCCTCGGCGGCATCGTGACCGGCTTCGTCCTGCTGGGCGATTCGTGGTTCCAGCTCCTGCTGGCCGCCGCCCTCGGCATCGTCCTCACCCAGTTCGCGTTCCTCGCGCACGAGGCCTCGCACCGTCAGGTGTTCGAGTCGGGCAAGGCCAACGACGTCGCGGGGCGCACCCTCGCGAACCTCTTCGTCGGCATCAGCTACTCGTGGTGGATGCACAAGCACAGCCGACACCACGCGAACCCGAACGTGCTCGGCAAGGACCCCGACATCGAGCGCGACGTGATCTCGTTCACCAGCGAGGACGCGGCCCGCTCGCGCGGCCTGTACGCCTGGCTGACCCGCCGCCAGGGCTACGCCTTCTTCCCCCTCCTCCTGCTCGAGGGCCTCAACCTGCACATCCACGGCTTCCGCACCGTCTTCGGCCGCGGCAAGGTCGACAAGCGCTGGGTCGAGATCTCGATGCTCGTCGCCCGCGTCGGCCTCTACCTCGCCGTCATCTTCTGGGCGCTGCCGCTGGGCATGGCGTTCGCCTTCCTCGGCGTGCAGATGGGCGTCTTCGGCCTCTACATGGGCGCCTCGTTCGCTCCGAACCACAAGGGCATGCCGCTGCTGCCGAAGGAGGCGCGCGTCGACTTCCTGCGCCGTCAGGTCCTCACCTCGCGCAGCATCAAGAGCACCTGGCTCACCGACCTCTACATGGGCGGCCTGAACTACCAGGTCGAGCACCACCTCTTCCCGAACATGCCCCGCCCGGCCCTGCGCCGTGCCCAGGTCATCGCGAAGGAGTACTGCGCCACCCACCAGATCCCCTACACCGAGACCTCGCTGCTCGAGTCGTACGGCATCGTCGTCCGCTACCTCAACCGCGTGGGCCTCTCGGCCGGCGGCGACCCGTTCGACTGCCCGGCCGCCTCGGCCTACGGCCGCTGAGCCGCACCGCCCGAACGACGAAGGCCCCTGCTCCGATCGGAGCGGGGGCCTTCGTCGTCTCGCTCCCACAAGCGCACGGATGCGTTCCCTCCGAGCGGGCGACCTCGATCACGG
This sequence comes from Rathayibacter sp. Leaf299, assembly GCF_001423055.1. Lineage (NCBI taxonomy): Bacteria > Bacillati > Actinomycetota > Actinomycetes > Micrococcales > Microbacteriaceae > Rathayibacter > Rathayibacter sp. Leaf299. Next base: position 890,020 of record NZ_LMNT01000001.1, on the reverse strand, counting down.
TGCACGGGCCTGGCTCCACGCGCGGTCATCTGCGAAATCAAGGGGGTGCGCCACGTCCGGACGGCGGCTTAGCGTAACGCTATGAGCAGCTCCGACAACGACATTGAACCGCCCCTCGTCGACCCCGAGCAGACCCCCTCGCCGACCGAGCCGGAGACCGGGCACGGCACCACCGCGGGTCTCGACGAGGTCGGCCGCCCGTCCCCCGACGGACTCACCCAGGACGGCGACGCGGAGAACCCGCCGCTGCCCGACTGGGGCCCCACCGACGGCGTCCACGGCACCGACGCCGACCCCGACGGGACCGCCGGCGCCACCCGCTGACCACTCCCCGCGAGGGACCTCGCCGGGCTCCTGCCGCCGTCGCGATCAGGACCCGACGAGGTCCCTCCGTGTTCGCCCGGACGTCGCCGCGACGCCCGACGAGCCGCCCTACACTGGCGGAATGCAGCCGAAAGAACGCGCCCTCCGGGTGATCTCCTACAACCTCCGGGAGCACCGAGCGCACGTCGAGATCGCTCCGCTCGCCGCCCGCCACGACGTCGACGTCCTGTGCCTGCAGGAGTGCGACACCACGAAGCTCCCGCAGGAGCTGGGCGACCTGCGCCTCGCGACCGTCACCGCCCGCAACCGTCTCGGCCTCGCGATCTACTACTCGCACGCCCGCTTCGAGCTGGCCGGCAGTGCCGCCTTCGAGCTCAGCAAGTCGATGCACGACCGCGTCATGTCCCCCGCTCACGAGCGCCTGCTCGCCGTCCGGCTGACCGATGAGCAGGGCGGATCGATCGCCGTCTCGTCGTTCCACGCGGCCCCCCTCTCGGCCGGCAACGCGCTGCGCCGGAAGCAGATCGACGAGGCACTGAACCGGCTGCGCGAGTACGCGCCGGACACCCCTTCGCTCATGGTCGGCGACTACAACTACCCCTGGTTCTTCCGCGGACTCGACCGCAAGATGACGCGGAACGGCTACCTGGTGTCGCGGAGCGACTCCCCGACCTACGCCCGCTACCGGTACTTCAGCGGGCACTTCGACTTCGCGATCAGCGACTCCATCCGCATCGAGCGGGTGTCGACCCTGCCGCAGGGGCTCTCGGACCACCTCCCCGTCCTGGTCGACGCGCACTACTCCGCGGCCGACGCCTGAAGCCCCGCGAGCAGGATCCTGCGCGTCCCGCCCGCACCCACCTCCCGCTCGGGTGACGCTCGGTAGGCTCAGGGGGTGACGACCCTGATCCTCGCCCGGCACGGAGAGACCGTCTGGCACTCCGAGAACCGCTTCGCGGGCTCCTCCGACATCGCCCTCACTCCTCGCGGACAGGACCAGGCGGCGACGCTCGCCTCCTGGGCCGTCGACGCCGACCTCGAGGCGGTGTACTCGTCCACGCTCGTGCGAGCGGTCCGCACGGCGGTCCCGGCCGCCCGCGCGGCGCACCTCGAGGTTCATCCGGACCCCGCTCTCGTCGAGGTCGACTTCGGCCAGGGCGAGGGCCTGACGACGGCCGAGATGGAGAAGCGCTTCCCCGACGCCTACCGCGCGTGGGTCGCCGCTCCGGCGATCCAGCCGATGCCCGGCGGGGAGTCGGGGCTCGACGCGGTCGCCCGCGCCAACGCCTCGCTCGCCCGGATCCACCGCGACCACCCCGAGGGCCGCGTGCTCGTCGTCGCGCACGGCACGCTCATCCGCCTGCTCCTGTGCGCCTACCTCGGCATCAACCCCGAGACGTACCGCCACACGTTCCCCGTCGTCGACAACGTGTCGCTGACGACGCTGCGCTGGGACGCGACGGGCATCGGCCTGCTCGGCTACAACGTCCCTCCCGTGCAGAAGCAGCGGCGCTCGAGCTGAACGACGTGCGCGAGGCGCCGCGCCGCTCCGGTGGCGCCGGCTCGATCGGCCTCGTGCTGGGCGCGGTGGCGAGCGTGCAGCTCGGCGCGTCCTTCGCCGTCCTGCTCTTCCCGGCCGCGGGCCCGATCGGCACGGTCACCCTCCGCCTCGTCTTCTCGGCGCTCGTGCTGCTCGTCGTCTGCCGCCCGAGGCTGCGCGGCTACACGCGGGCCGACTGGGGCACCGTCCTGGTCTACGGGCTCGCCCTCGGCGGGATGAACGCCTGCTACTACGAGGCCATCGCCCGCATCCCGCAGGGCGCCGCCGTCACCCTCGAGGTCCTCGGCCCGCTGACCCTCTCGGTGATCGCCGGCCGGAGCCTGCTCAGCCTGCTCTGGGCTGGCCTCGCCCTGGCCGGGGTCGTCACGCTCTCGCAGGGCGGGTTCGGCTCGCTCGACCCGGTCGGCGTCGCGTTCGCCCTCGGCGCCGCGGCGCTCTGGGCGACCTACATCGTCTTCGCCGAGCGGACGGGCGGGCGCTTCCCCCACCTCGACGGGCTGGCGCTGGCCCTGGCCGCCGGAGCGGTCGTCTCGCTGCCGTTCGGCATCGCGACGGCGGGGCCCGCGCTGATCCTGCCGCCCGTGCTGCTGCTGGGCTTCGCGGTCGCGGTGCTCTCCTCCGCGGTGCCGTACGCGCTGGAGCTGCTCGCGCTGCGGCGCCTGCGCTCGTCGACCTTCTCGATCCTGATGTCGCTCGCTCCGGGTGCGGCCGCCCTGTCGGGCTTCCTCGTGCTCGGCCAGCGGCTCACGGTGGTCGAGGCGATCGGCATCGGCCTGGTCGTCGCCGCGAGCGTCGGCGCCGTCCGCTCCGCCTCCCGCTGACGGGCGGATCGGAGCGACCCCCTCCGTTCGCGGTGATGTTTCGTTAGGCTAACTATGTGCCTTACGATCCCACCACCACCGCCCTCGCCGGGGAGCTCCGCATCGCGGTCGCGCGCCTGGGCCGCCGACTCCGCCAGGAGAAGGGGCGGCACGAGCTCAGCGACGCGCAGCTGAGCGTGCTCGCCCTGCTCGAGCGCGAGGGCCCGCGCACCCTCGGCGAGCTGGCCGAGGTGGAGCGCGTGCGCCCGCCCTCGATGTCGCGCACGGTCGCCTGCCTCGTGGACGACGGGCTCGCCGAGCGCCTGGGCGACCCGGCCGACGGGCGCATCGTCCGACTCCGCCCCACCGAGGCGGGATCCGCGCTCGTGCACGAGGTGCGCCGCAGCCGCGACGCGTGGCTCGTGGCCGGGCTCCGCGAGCTCTCCCCTGCTCAGCAGTCCCTGCTGCGCGATGCCGCCGCCCTCCTCCGCGAGGTGGCGGAGCGATGAGTGCGATGTTCCGCTCGATGGCGGTGCCGAACTACCGCATCTGGTTCGCCGGGGCGACGGTCTCGAACATCGGCACCTGGATGCAGCGCACCGCCCAGGACTGGATCGTCATCAACGACCTGACCGACCACGACGCGACCGCGCTGGGCGTCACCATGGCGCTGCAGTTCGGACCGCAGCTGCTGATGGTCCCCTTCTCGGGTTTCATCGCCGACCGCTTCGACCGGCGGCGGCTGCTCATGGCGACCCAGGGCGCGATGGGGGTGCTCGGGCTCGGCCTGGGCCTGCTCGTCGTCACCGGGGTCGTCCAGCTCTGGATGGTCTACGTCTTCGCGCTGCTGCTCGGCTTCGCCGCGGCGATCGACGCACCCGTGCGGCAGACCTTCGTCTCGGCGCTCGTCGAGGAGAAGGACCTCTCGAACGCGGTCTCCCTCAACTCCGCCTCGTTCAACTCCGCCCGGATGATCGGGCCGGCCCTCGCGGGCGTCCTCATCTCTGCGGTCGGGTCGGGCTGGGTGTTCCTGCTCAACGCCGCGAGCTTCCTCGCCGTGCTGCTCTCGCTGCGCTTCCTGCACCGAGACCAGCTCCGCTCCGCTCCTCGCGCCACCCGGGGCCCGGGCGCGCTGCTGGAGGGGTTCCGCTACGTGTCGCGGCGGCCGGACATCATCGTGGTGCTGATCATCGTGTTCCTGATCGGCACCTTCGGCCTGAACTTCCCGATCTTCGCCTCGACGATGGCGACCGTGGAGTTCGACATGGGTGCGAGCGAGTTCGGCCTGCTGTCCTCGGCGATCGCGGTCGGCTCGGTGATCGGCGCCCTGCTCTCGGCCCGCCGCGACCGGCCCCGGCTGCGGCTGATCGTCGGAGCCGCCTTCGCGTTCGGCGTCGCCCTCGCGCTCTCGGGTCTCATGCCGACCGCGTGGTCCTTCGCGATCGTCCTGCCGCTGGTCGGCGTCGCCGCGCAGACGCTGATGACCTCGGCCAACGGCTTCGTGCAGCTCTCGACCGCCCCCGAGATGCGCGGCCGCGTGATGGCGCTCTACATGGCGATCTTCGTCGGAGGCACGCCGATCGGCGCTCCGCTCATCGGAGCCGTGGCGAACGGCCTCGGCCCGCGCTGGGCGATCGCGGTGGGCGCCGCCTCCGGGCTCGCCGCGGCGGCCGTCGGGCTCGGCTTCCACCTGCGGATGCGCCGCAGCGCAGTACCTCCGGCTCGCGAGAACACCTCCGGCTCGCAGGAACCGGACGATCCTGCGAGCCGAACGGGATCCGACGAGCCCGAGGTCGGCTCCGCCCTCAGGCCTCGCGCGTGATCTCGACCCGCACGAACAGCTTCGACGAGTGCGGGCCCGCGTACACGCCCCGCAGCGGGGCGATGTCGTTGTAGTCGCGACCGCGGCCGACGATGACGTGCCGGTCTCCGATGTCGATCAGGTTCGTCGGGTCGTAGCCGCGCCACGCTCCTCCGCAGAACCACTCGACCCAGGCGTGCGACTCCCCCGTCACCGTCTCGCCGATCTCGGCGTTCGGCTTGGGGTGGAGGTAGCCCGAGACGTAGCGGGCGGGGATGCCGACCGCGCGCAGCGCCCCGAGGACGATGTGCGTGATGTCCTGGCAGACGCCCTTGCGCGCCGTCCACGACTCCGTCGCCGTCGAGTGCACGCCGGTCACGCCCTGCTTGTAGGTCATCTCGCGGCCGATGCGCTCGGCGATCGCGAGCGCCGCCTCGCACGGACCCGCCGACTCGTCCGCGAGCGAGCGTGCGAGCTCGACGAGATCCTCCGGAGGCGCGGTGCGGACGGTCTGCTTCGACTGCTCCACGTACTCGGTGAGCGTCTCGACCTGCTCGGCGAGCTGCTCCCAGCCGTACGGGTGCTCGGGATGCGCCTTCGGGCGCACCTCGACCAGCGACGTCGCCGTGAGCGAGAGCTCCTGGTGTGCGTCGAGCACGTCGAACGAGGACACCCGGGTGCCCCAGTAGTCGGTGTACGTGTGCGCCGAGGTGACCGGCCGGATGTCGAGGTTCGAGAACAGCACGAGCTGCCCGTCCGAGGACGCCGGCAGCATCCTCGCCTCGTTGTAGGACGCCACGACGTCTCCCCGGTAGGTGAAGCCCGTGGTGTGCTTGATGCGCAGCCTGCTCACAGCGCCTCCCCGATCCAGCTCGGCATGACGTTGGTGGGGAAGTAGCGCTGCCGGATCGCCTCGGACGCGGCCGAGGTCGCCTCCTGCACCCCGTCCATGTGCCGCGGGAGATCCTCGAGGATCTCGGCGATCGGCCGGTACTCCAGCTCGCTCCGGATCTGACCCAGTACGCGCTGGGCGTCGCCGGTGTGCCCGACGCGGCCGGTGCGCGGCTCGATGTCGCGCATGCACATCTCGGCGCGCGAGATCGAGAAGAGGATCGACCGCGGGAAGAGCCGGTCGAGCAGGAGGAACTCCGCCGCGTTGCGCGCGCTCGGCACGCCGCGGTAGGTGCGGAGGTAGGCCTCGTACGCCCCGCAGGAACGGAGGATCGTGGTCCACGACGGGCCGCTCGCCTCGGTCAGCGACCGGGTCGCGAGCAGTCGCGCCGTCATGTCGGCCCGCTCGATCGAGCGGCCCAGCGTGAAGAACTGCCAGGCCTCGTCGCGCGAGGTCGCCGACTCGATGATGCCGACGGCCAGCGCCGAGCGCTCGCGCACCCAGCTGAAGAACTCCGACACCCGCTCGCCCGACACGCGGCGCGGCATCCGGGTGCGGGTCGTGTTCAGGCACTCCCACAGCTCCGTCGACACGATCTCGCGGGCGCGGCGGGCGTTCTCGCGGGCGGCGCCGAGCGAGTAGGCGATGGAGGCGGGGTTGGTGCGGTCGATCGCGAGGATCGTCAGCACGTCCGCCCGCGTGATCTCGCGCATGTCGTCGGGCGGGGTCGACCCCATCACCGACAGCAGCGAGCGGCACGCGGTGTCCTCGTCGATCCACGGATCCTCCAGCAGGAGCTGGAGGTGGACGTCGAGGATGCGCGCGGTGCCGTCCGACCGCTCGATGTAGCGGCCGATCCAGAAGAGGGACTCGGCGATCCGGGAGAGCATCAGTCCTCCTCCCCCGCGTCGCGACCCTGCTGCTGCTGCTGCTCCTGGTCGGAGTTCGGGGCGTCGTGCGGCGAGTGGTCGGGGGTGTGGTTGAGCGGGTAGACGATCGGGATCGAGCTGGTGACCGCGGCCTGCTCGGCGACGAGGCCCTGGATGTCGTGCGCGTCGGGCTCGCGGTCGCGCTGCGACTCCAGGCCCACCACCCAGGTGTCCTTCGAGCCGCCGCCCTGCGACGAGTTCACGACGAGCTGGCCCTCGGGCAGCGCCACGCGGGTGAGGCCTCCGGGCAGCACCCAGACGTCGGTGCCGTCGTTGACCGCGAAGGGGCGGAGGTCGGCGTGACGCGGGCGCATCCCGTCGTCGACGAGGGTCGGGATGGTCGACAGCTGCACGACCGGCTGCGCGATCCAGCCGCGAGGGTCGGCCTGCAGCCGTGAGCGCAGCTCGGCCAGCTCCTTGGCGGAGGCGTCGGGGCCGACGACCAGGCCCTTGCCGCCGGAGCCGTCGACCGGCTTCACGACGAGCTCGTCGAGGCGGTCGAGGACCTCCTCGAGCGCGCCCGGATCCTCCAGGCGCCAGGTGTCGACGTTCTTGATCACCGCGTCCTCGCCGAGGTAGTAGCGGATGAGGTCGGGCATGTAGGTGTAGACGAGCTTGTCGTCCGCGACTCCGTTGCCCACCGCGTTGGCGATGGTGACGGTGCCCAGGCGGGCGGCGAGCATGAGCCCGGGCGAGCCGAGCATCGAGTCGGCGCGGAACTGCAGCGGGTCGAGGAACTCGTCGTCGACGCGGCGGTAGATCACGTCGACGCGGGTCGGGCCCGAGGTGGTGCGCATGAACACCTTGCCGCCGGTGCAGAACAGGTCGCGGCCCTCGACGAGCTCGACGCCCATCAGCCGCGCGAGCAGCGTGTGCTCGAAGTAGGCGGAGTTGTAGACACCGGGGGTCAGGACGACCACGGTCGGGTCGTCGACGCCCTCGGGCGCCGACGCGCGCAGCGCCTGCAGCAGCTTGTTGGGGTAGTCGCCGACGGGGCGGACGCGCATCGAGACGAACAGCTCGGGCAGGGTCTGCGCCATCACGCGCCGGTTCGAGATGACGTACGAGACGCCGGAGGGGACGCGGACGTTGTCCTCGAGGACCCGCCAGCCGCCGACCTCGTCGCGGATGAGGTCGATGCCCGAGACCTGGATGCGCACGCCGTTGGCCGACACGATGCCGGCCGCCTGGCGGTGGAAGTGGCTGGAGCTCGAGATGAGCCCGGCCGGGATCACCCCGTCCTTGACCGCGTTCTGCGGACCGTAGACATCGGCGAGGAACGCCTCGAGTGCACGGACGCGCTGCTTGATGCCGCTCTGGACCTCGTTCCACTCGGCGCGCTCGATCACGCGCGGCACCGCGTCGAGCGGGAACGGCCGCTCCTCGCCGGCGAAGTCGAACGTGACGCCCTGCGCGAGGTAGGAGGAGGCGAGCGCGTCGGTGCGACCGCGCAGCTCCTCCTGCGTCATCCGCGCGAGCGAGGAGTAGATGTCGCGGTACGCCGAGCGGACCCCGTCGGGGCCCTTCGTCGCGGCGACATCAGCGAACATCTCGTCCCAGGGCGGGGCGCCGGCACGGCGGCGCTCGACCTTCTGGGACCCGTAGCCGTCGAAGAGGTCACCCATGGCACGACTCTAGTCCGGGGCGTATTGCGGGGATGTTTCGCGGGGTTCCGCGCAGAGGTGGGCGGCTCGTCGCCCGGTGGCGCCGGCAGAACCTCAGCTGAGCGAGGGAAGCGTCGATCGACCGTCGATGTACCCCCTCCGCAGCTGACGGTGCGCTGCGGTGCTCTAGTCCAGGCCGCGTCGGCGCCGCTGCGGGACGGTCCAGAGGTGCTCACGCCTCCGGATCAGAGTCAGGAGTGCATCCTCGGTCCGCGGCCAGTCGTCCAGGATCTGGTGGTTGTCGAGCCGGATGCAGAGGTACTCCTGGCGAGCGAGCTCGAGGTCGCGGCGGCGGTCCTCGCTACACTGCTCGCGGGTGCCGTGGTAGCGGAAGCCGTCGCTCTCGAGGACGAGCCGATCGCCGATGACCTCGTCGACGCGACCCACACGAGGGATCGGCACCTGGGTGCGCACCCGCACGTTCCGCCTGCGCAGACTCAACCGGGTCTTCGTCTCGAGTCCCGACTGACTCCCTCCGTTGACCCGATCGAAGAGCACCCGCTTCCCGGGAGGTGCGAGGGGCGGGAGTGCGGCGAGCTCCTCCATCGTCAGCAGCCCGCTGTTCAGCGCGGAGTCGATCGTCTCGATCGCGTCGTCCTCGCGCACGCAGGTCACCAGATGCAGGATCGCCGCGCCGATGCCGTCCTGCGACGCCGAACGCCGCCCCTGGCCGGGCCACTGCCGCCACTGGCCCAGGTCGCCTCGTCGGAGCTCGTGCACGGACGAGGTCCCGAGAGCGACGTGCAGCGCGGGCCGCTCGACGCTCCAGAGGCCCAGGTGCTGCAGAAGCGACACGCAGGTCAGGACTCCGCCCGCCCGCACCGCGGCCAGCTCGATCGGCGGCACGGTCGGGCGGGCGTACCAGCCGCGCCGGACGCGGACGAGCACGCCCGCGTCGAGAGCACGCTGGACCGCGAGGCGGGGGATCCTCTCGGAGGAGAGCGTGCGAGCGCTGCAGAAGCCGCTGCCGGCGCGAAGGAGGGACACCAGTTCCTGCATTCCACGACCGTGGCACGGCCGCTCACCCGCCGGAGTGCTCGGACGCCTCCCCGTGGAGAGAGCGCGGCCGCGGCAGCCTGGGGAGGACGCGTCACCGGCTCGCGCGCAGCGCCTCGTTCATCGCGCGGACCGTGCGGAAGCCCGAGCGCCGGGCGATCTCGAGCCGGTCCGGTCCGTCGCGGCGCGGTCCGTGCAGCTCGCGCTGCTGGCGGGCGAGACGCGCCCGCGCGGCGCGGATCTCGGCCGACGGAGTTTCCCCGTGACCTGCGAAGGCCCGGTGCAGATGGCGCTCCGACACGAGGAGGCGGGCTGCGAGCGCGGCGACGGTGAGGTCCGGATCCGCCGCCTCCTTCGCGATCAGCTCCAGCGCCTCGCTCCGCAGCGCATCCTCGGGGGACAGCACGGCGTCCCCGCGTCGCAGGGACGGGAGGCCCGACAGGAGGTTCTCGACCGCCAACCGGAACGACGCGAAGCCGGCGTCCTCGGGGCTCAGAGTCGAGGACAGCGCGCTGATCGCTGTCGCGACCAGGACCTCCCTGAACGCGGACCCCTCCGTCGCGACCGACTCGACCCGGTGCCGTGCGATGTCGGGCGGCCAGAGCCCGTGCCGCGAGCGGATCTCGATGCGGGCGCTCGCCACGGCCGCGTCGAGCGTCCACGATCCGCTCGAGGGGAGAAGAGCGACTCCGCCCGGCTCGAGGACCACGGTCTCGTTCCCGGCCGACAGCGAGACCACCCCGTCGACCTGGATGACCGTCTCGCTGCGGGCCGCAGCACGAGGGCCGACCGCGCGCCCGACCCGCGCCGGGGTGTGCCAGACGCGCAGCAGCTCGAACGGCCCGTCGATCAGCCGGTCGGCGAAGAGGTGGAAGGCGCCGCGGGGCTCGCACCAGAGGCCGCGACCCCGCAGCCAGGCGACGGCGTCCTCGTCGCGGAGGGCGACCGCGCGCTCGGCGAGCGCGTCCGGGCGCCCTCGGGGACCGCTCCGCTGCTCTGGCACGGGCTCCATGAGAGCGCACCCCGGACGTTTCCGCATGCGCCTGCGCGAATCGGACCGCGTTCTCGACGCGTTCCTGACGCAACCTCACGTCGAGCGCAGGATCACGACCCCCTCCACCGACGATCGATCCGCAGCACCTCTCCGGTGCCCACCTCGATCTCGAAGGACTCCCATGACCGAGAACACCCCCGGCCGCATCCACCGCCGCACCGTCGTCGCCGGCGCAGCCTGGACCATCCCCGTCGTCGCGACCGCGATCGGCGCACCGCTCGCCGCGGCATCCGGAGGCGAACCGACCCTCGCCTTCACCAACGGCCCGTACGCGGTCGCCGCCTGCGGCACCCTCACGGACGTCGTCATCAGGGCGACGGCCGATGGCACGAAGCCCGTCACCTCGGGCACTCCCATCACCGTGACCCTCCTCAGCGGCCTGAAGTGGTCCGACGGCAGCACCGGCACGAAGACCCTCTTCACCGACGGCAACGGCCAGGTCGTGCTCAGCGGAGTGAAGGCGAGCGGCACGAACGGCACGCGCACGATCACCGCCTCCGCGAACGGCCTGCAGACCTCCGCACCTGTGACTGCGAGCGGGGCGACCAGCCTGATCACGGTGTCCAACGGCAGCAACTACAACGTCTCGCTCCCGCCCCTGCCCGCCGGCGTCACCGCGCAGGACCTCCAGTACACGCTCAACAACGGCGGCAAGCGCACCCTGTGGGTCCTCGGAAGCGACGGAAAGGCGTACATCAACGTCGACGGAGCAGCGACCTGGCAGACCAACACCGCCGGCACCGCCACCCTCATCGCCACCGCGAACGACGGCACCGGAACCGCCGCCGTTCTCGAGAGCAGCGGCCTCATCACCGTGACCAACGGCAGCAACTACAACGTGGCACTGCCGCCCCTCCCCGCCGGGGTCACCGCGCAGGATCTCCAGTACACGCTCAACAACGGAGGCAAGCGCACCCTCTGGGTCCTCGGTAGCGACGGCAAGGCGTACATCAACGTCGACGGCGAGCCGACCTGGCAGACCAACACCGCGGGCACTGCCACCACCATCGCCGTGGCCAACGGAGGCACCGGGACCGCGGCGGTCCTCGAGAGCAGCGGCCTCATCACCGTGACCAACGGCAGCAACTACAACGTCTCGCTCCCGCCCCTGCCCGCCGGCGTCACGGCGGAGGACCTCCAGTACACCGTCAACAACGCCAACAAGCGCACCCTCTGGGTCCTCGGCAGCGACGGCAAGGCGTACATCAACGTCGACGGCGAGCCCACCTGGCAGACCAACACCGCCGGCACCGCCACCCTCGTCGCGCTCGCCGAGCAGGGCACCGGGACCGCGGCGGTCCTCGAGAGCAGCGGCCTCATCACCGTGACCAACGGCAGCAACTACAACGTCTCGCTCCCGCCCCTCCCTGCAGGCGTCACCGCGCAGGACCTCCAGTACACGATCAACAATGCCAACAAGCGCACCCTCTGGGTCCTCGGAAGCGACGGGAAGGCGTACATCAACGTCGACGGCGAGCCCACCTGGCAGACCAACACCGCCGGCACCGCCACCACCATCGCCACCGCGAACGACGGCACCGGAACCGCGGCGATCGCGGAGCAGCAGGCCTGCTGACGCGACATCCGTCGCTCCCCCGCGGCAGGGCGGCGTCCGGACTCAATCCCGCCTGACGCACCCGCTGAGCACGGCTCCGGTGCACCTCGCGTCGGGCCGTGCTCAGCGGGTCCACCCCGCGACGAGGAGCGTCTCCTCCAGACGTCCTCCCCCACGGAGCCACTGCCGTCGACGTGCAGACCACCGACCAGCCCGACGGATCGATGGTCGTCACCGTCCTGGGCAGCGACGGACGGGTCCACCAGAGGAACAGCGCCGCCGACGGCACCACCTTCCCCGCCACCTGGAACAGCTACGCCACGCCAGGCGTCACCGACATCGCAATTTCCCCGGTCAGCGCCGACACCCGCATCGGCGAACCAGTGCCGACGACTCCGCACCAGCCGCGATAGGCGACGGCCGGGAACTGGCGACCGCCTGAGCGCGATCACCCGCGCGAGGCCCGGGTCACGAGCGATCGCAGCCCGGGCCTCTCCTCGTCAATTCGTCCGGCGGAGTGCCCGGCGCATCGCCGTCGCGTTCGCGAAGCCCGCCAGACGCGCCCGCTCCTCGGCTGTCAGCCCACGCCCCACGGCGCCCTCGGAGTAGCTGCGCGCCACGGCTGCACGCGCCGCGCGGATCTCGAGCGCGGGGCTCGACCCGGCGGCCGAGAAAACGCGGTGCACGTACCGCTCCGAGATGCGCAGCTCCTGCGCCAGCCGCTCGATCGTGAACTCCGGGTCACGGGCGCGCTCCGCGATCACCTCCATCGCGCGGCGCTGCAGCGCCAGCTCCCGAAGCGAGAACCGCTCACGCCCCGCCCCCTCGAGCCCCGCCGAGACGATCGCGACGGCGAGGTGCGAGAAGGCCAGCCGCAACGCCGGCAGACCCTGCGACCGCAGGTCCACGTCCGTGTTCAGGACGGCGTTCGCCGCCGAGACCAGCGCCGCGCGGAATGACACCGGCACGTCCGCGAGGACCACGTGCGCGCCGATGAGCTCCCGAAGCGGACCCGGGATCATCCCGGACTCCAGCGCGATCTCGAACCGCGCGATCGACGGATCGGGCGTGGTGACCTCCACCGCCCCTTCCCCGAGGACGAGCACGGCACCGGGTGCGAGTTCCGAGCGCGCTCGTCCTCCCTCCGCGACGACGAACGTCCGTCCTTCGACGGGCACGACCACGCGCGTCGACCCCACCGCGCCCGTCATCTCGACCACGGCCGCCGTGTGCCAGAGCCGTGCCAGCCGGAACCCGTCGCCCGTGAGCTCGTCGGTCACCAGACTCACGTCGGCACGATCGGTCACCGATGACCCGCGCGCCTCGAGCCACCCGATCGCTGCCGCACCGCGGAGCGACACCCCGCGCCGGAGCGCCGGCTCTCGCGACGGGTCGACGGTCATGCAGGTCTCCTCGCTCCGCGCTCCGGATCGGCGACGGCGGCCGGATCGCCGCCCTTCGCCACCACCCAACTCGATCGCACCGTCGCCAGGCGGCGGAGCGACACATCCCGCACAGATCACGGACATCGCGCGCACGACTCCCCGCTCACGGCCGTCGCAGCTCCACCCCTCGGACAGCATCGGACCCGCCGTCGACCCCGGCGCACCTCCCGGCCGATCTGCTCGGCCCCGACGAGAAGAGCACCCATGAACGACACCTCCTCGACCGAACGCTCCCCCGGCGTCGAGCGACGCACGCTGGTCGCCGGCGCCGCCTGGACCATCCCCGTCGTCGCAACCGCGATCGGCGCACCGCTCGCCGCGGCATCCGGAGGCGAACCGACCCTCGCCTTCACCAACGGCCCGTACGCGGTCCCCGCCTGCGGCACCCTCACGGACGTCGTCATCACGGCGACGACCGACGGCACGAAGCCCGTCCCCTCGAACACTCCCGTCGCCGTGAACCTCCCCAGCGGCCTGAAGTGGTCCGACGGCAGCACCGGCTCGAAGACCCTCTTCACCGACGGCAACGGCCAGGTCGTGCTGTCCGGCGTCCGCTCGACCATCGGCAACCGCACCGTTCAGATCACCGCGACGTCCGGCACGACGAGCGCCACGGCCCCGGTCTCGGTCGCCGCAGGTGCGGGCGACGGCATCGTCTACTACAACTACAGGACCAAGGTCAACACCGCTGTCGCCGACTCGGCCGACGCGGTGAAGATCGTCGCCGACACGTCGACGGGGTTCCTCGTTTGGCAGGACGCCGACGGCGACATCCACAACGGGCTCGGCGACGTGATCGTCACCGGCGCGGACACGGGCACCGGGCTGCTCGCCATGAACAGCGGTGGTCCGAACGGCGACCAGCCGCTCATCTGGTACAAGAAGGCCGACGGCGTCCACTACTACAACTACCGGACCAAGGTCGACACGCTCCGGCCGAACTCGACGAACGCGGCGACGATCGTCGCGAACACCGCGAACGGCTACCTCATCTGGCAGGACGCCAACGGCGACATCCGCAACGGCAACGGTGACCTGCTCATCCCGGGCGCACAGGCGGACCCCGACCTGCTCGCGCTCAACGACTTCCAGGACCAGCCGCTGATCTGGTACAAGAAGGCCGACGGCGTCCACCAGTACAACTACCGGACCAAGGTCGACACGCTCCGACCGAACTCGACGAGCGCGATCAAGATCCTCGCCGACACGGCCTCCCAGTTCCTCGTCTGGCAGGACGCGAACGGCGACATCCGCAACGGCAACGGCGACCTGATCATCACCGGCGCGGAGACGGGCAGCGGACTGCTCGCGATGAACCGCGGCGGCGCGACCGGCGAGGACCCGCTCATCTGGTACAAGAAGGCCGATGGAATCCACTACTACAACTACCGGACCAAGGTCGACACGCTCCGACCGAACTCGACGAACGCCGCCACGATCATCGCCGACACCGCCACCGGATTCCTCGTCTGGCAGGACACGAACGGCGACATCCGCAACGGCAATGGAGACCTCATCCTCACGGGGACCAACACCGGCGCCGAACTGGTCGCGATGAACAGCGGCGGTCCGAACGGCGACCAGCCGCTCATCTGGTACAAGAAGGCCCAGCCCTGCGCCTGATCCGGTGAGTGCCGCCTGATCGGGCGGTGCTGCGCGGCGATCGGCCGGCGAGGAAGCCCATCTCCGGGCCCCTCGCCGGCCGATCATCGCCAGGGCGCGACGGGAAGGATCGGAAGCGGGTTCCCGCCCGCCCTCCGGTTCACCCTCCGATCACGCCTCTCGCAGTGCCCGCCGCAGCGCGTCCTCCGATCCGAACCCCGAGACGCGCGCGACGTCGCGCAGGAGCGGACGCCGCCCCTCGGCTCCCCGCAGGTGATCCCGCGCCCGGGCGACCCGGGCCCGTCGGATCTCCTGCAGCGGTGTCCGGCGACCCTCCCGCGCGAACACGACAGCGAGATGCTGCCTCGTGATCCCCACGCGGTCCGCCAGCCGCGCCACCGAGAACGCCGGATCCGACGCCTCCCGATCGATGACGTCCATCGCCCGCTCCCCGAGGGACCTCTCCCCGATCGCATCCGGGAACGCGCTCTGCACGAGCGCCGTGCAGCAGCTCTCGACGGCGACGCCGAAGAGGTCGAGATCGGGAGAGTCCGACGACAGTCCCGCGTTGAGGGCCGCGTTCGCCAGCGAGACCGCCGCGGCCCCCGCCCATCCGTCCGGAGGCGTCTCCCCCGTGTGCAGCACCGCGGGGGACGTGGTGAGGCCCCGGACGCGCGTCTCGAACTCGATCCGCGCGGTCGCCTCCGCCGCGACGATCGACGCCTCGGCATGGGCGGTCACGAGCAGGAGCTCGCCCGGGCGCAACTCGCCACTCCTCTGGGACCTGCCCTCGTCGGCCGAGAAGGCGAGCGCCCCGTCGAGCTGGACGATCAGCAGCGCCCGCCCCCGGCGGGATCGGAGCGCCCCGGCGGCGGCCGTGTGCCACACGCGGGCGACGCGCAGTCGCGTCGACTCGACCTCGTCGACGGAGGCGTGCGCCGGCCCCCGCGCGACAAGACGGCGAGCCGTGAGAAGCTCCTCCGCTTCTCCCCCACGAACGATCACAGAGAGTCCCCCCGAGACAGGGACGCGCTCGAGCACGCGGGATCCGGTCGACGTCACCGAGCAGTAGCCCCAGTAAAGCCGACCCGCGCACGCTCCTCGTGTCGGCCCTGCAGTTCGGAAGACGCCCCCGGCGCTCGGGAAGATCGGGCCCTTCCGAGCGCCTCGGGGCGAGGAAAGCTCGAAGAATCGGCTCCGTCATCCACCCCTCTCGAAGGAGCCCTTCATGTCCGACCACCCCACCGACGCGACTCCCGGCGGCGTCCAGCGCCGCACGATCGTCGCCGGCGCCTCCTGGACCATCCCCGTCGTCGCGACCGCGATCGGCGCACCGCTCGCCGCGGCATCCGAGACCACCACCGAGAACGTCCTGACGTTCACCGAGAACCTGTACGTCCCCGGAGCCGACTGCCGGATCTCGGGAGTGACGACGACGCTCACCTCCCCGTCCGGCGCCCCGGTAGCGGGCGAACTCGTGACGGTGGCCCCGCCCACCGGCTACGCGTTCGCCGACGGAACGACGACGAAGACCCTCCCCACGGACGGATCAGGCTCGATCACCTGGCCCGACATCGTCGCGAAGCCCGGAGCCGGCACCTTCACGCTCGGAGCGACCACCCCCACCGCCCCCGCGACGTCCGCGGACATCGTCATCGTCGCCGAACCGACCGTCTTCGAGTACAACGCGACGACCCGCCGCTCCTACCCTCTTCGAGCAGTGCCTGTCGGCTCGAGGGCCCTGGGCGGCGGGTACTTCCAGGCTCCGAACGGCGACATCTACGACTGGAAGCGGTCGACACCTCTGGTGACCGGAGCCGGCGTCGCGTTGGGATACCCCGGCGACGGGACCTACTACCTCGACTTCGTCAAGAACGGAGTCGCCACCACGTGGAGCAGCTCGGGAAACGGGTCGAGAACTTATCCGCACATCCCCGCCGACGCCGTCCCCGTCGGCTCGTCCTGGTTCCTCAGCCCGGATGGCCGGCTCTGGCAGTGGAACCGGACGAGCGGTCCGATCGCCACCGGAGTCACGTCCGCCACCGGCTACGTCGCCCAGGACGGCAGCTTCACGGTCCAGTTCGTCAACGCGACCGGCGCACACCAGGCGACTGGTTACAGCACGGCGATCACCGACTTCCCGCAGGTCGGCGCAGGAGCCACCGCGGTCGGCGGCGGTTACTTCCTCCGCAACGGCACCCTCCGGTACGGCAACAAGATCGTCGCGACGAACGTGAAGTCAGCGGTCGGCTACCCGTCCCCCCTGAACAACGTCAGGACCGACTACGCCGACTACCTCCTCGAGAACGGAGAGGTCTGGGAGACGGCTAACGACAGCGGTACCGGCAACACCACCAACAAGAGACTCACCGCCGTGCCCGCGAACGCGGAGCCGATCGGAGGAGGGTTCTTCCTGTCGGGCACGAGCCTCTGGTCCTGGTACGCCCGGGTCCCTGGCGGATCCGACGTCTCCAGCGCCGTCGGCTACGTGACCGCGAGCGACACACAGGGCTACTGGACCGACTTCGTGGTCACCCCGTCGGGCTGCATCGCCTGATGCGCACCTCGGGCCGCCCCGGGGGGGGGCACCAAGTCCCACCCTCCGGGGCGGCCCCTCTCCTCGGGTGCGAATCCACGCAACACGGCACAGACTCGTCTGCACCGCCTCCGTCGTTCCCACTGCTGCGCCCGCGGAACAGCCTCAGTCCACTCCGAGCTCCTGGCGGACGCTCCGGGTGAGCGTCGCGAGCGTCGGCAGCACGGTCGCCAGGAGGATCAGGCCGGCACCGGCCGCCGCGGGGGCCGCCACCCACCCGAGTGGCACGACCACGGCGACCGGTACGCCTTGGAGCGCGAAGGACGCCGCCGTCGCGACCGCGACGGTCGAGGTGATCGCGGTGCCGAGCAGAGCCGCGGTCACCACATGGATGATCGCCTCCCACACGGAGGCCGTCACGATCTGCCTGCCCGTCGCTCCGGCGGCCACGAGCGCGGCAGTGCCTCGAGCACGATTCGGACCCGCGACGAAGGCTGTGACGGCGGTCCCCGTGAGAGCGAGGACGAGGGGGCCGCCGATGATGAGCGTGGCCATCGACAGCAGGAGCAGGGGACGGTCGAGCCCGTAGTAGCCCACCGAGTCGTCCTGCGTCAGGGCGACGGACGCGGTCGCCTCGGTCAGCACAGCGGCGAACGACGACAGCACCGCGATCGCGATCATGAGCGGGCTGATCACCGCGGCCGAGTGCCCGATCCGGTAGCGGGCGCTGTGACGTGCGAGGTACCACGACACCGAGAGCGACGCGGGGACGACCGCGGTCCACGCCAGCACGACGCGGGGGTAGATCTGCGGGCCGACGAGCGCGATCGCGACGGCCAGGACGAGGGGGAGGAGCATCCCGAGCCCGACGATGGTGGCGCGCTCCCCCGACAGCATCCCGGACAGGACGCCGCCCGCTCCGAGGAGCAAGGCGGCGAGGACGATCCAGCGGATCGGAGTCATGCGCGTCGGTGTGGTGACCGGCTCGCGGAGGACGGCCAGCGGGGGCGTCCGACCCGCATCCCGAGCAGCCGGGACCGCTGCGGTGACCGCGATGAGCGTCGTGGCGCCGATGACGCCGAGAAGTGCAGCAGGTCCGAACACGAGGTGCAGATCGGTGTCGGACGCCATCTGGAAGGCCAGCATCCATTCGAGGAACCGCGGCACGACGCCGGATCCGATCACGGCCCCGACGGAGGACCCGACGACTCCGACCACGACGAACTGCCACGACACGATCGACGCGACGGCGCGCGGAGGGAAGCCGGCGAGCATCCACAGCGCGTAGGTGCGTCTCTGGAGCGAGATCGCCAGCCGCGCCGTCCCCGGGATGACGAGCAGGGCTGCGGCGGTCGCGCCGGCGGCGAGGAAGCTCCCCGTGGTGACGAGCGTCTGCGCCGCGAGCGGCCCCTCTCGCGCGCCCGTCTCGAAGAACGCCGCTCCTCCCGTCAGGAGGAATGCGGTCACCGCGATGACGATCGCCGGGCCGAGCCACGACCAGAGGTGGGCCACGAGGTCGCCGAAGAGGAGACGGATCATGCGGCGGGCCTCCCCTCGTCGCTCGTCCTCATGGCCACCAGGAGTTCGCTCGCCGTCGGCCTCTCGAACTCGTGCACGAGCGCGCCGTCACAGAGCACGAGCACTCGATCGGCCCGAGCGGCAGCGTCGAGATCGTGCGTCACCATGACCACCGCGGTGCCTTCGTGCGCCGCGGTGCGCAGAAGATCCAGGACCCGCCCGCCGCTCTCCGTGTCGAGCGCACCGGTCGGCTCGTCCGCGAAGACGATCTCGGGCTCGTTCGCGAGGACCCTCGCGAGGGCGACCCGCTGCTGCTGGCCGCCAGAGAGCTCGGCCGGTCGCTGGCGAGCGACCTTCTCAAGGCCCACCTGAGCGAGGGCGCGCTCGACTCGAGACGCGACGTCCGACCGCTTCGCCAGACGGGCCGGCAGAGCGACGTTCTCCCAGGCCGTCAAGGAGGGGATGAGGTTAAACTGCTGGAACACGAATCCGATGCGGTCCCGGCGCAGTCGGGCCAGATCGTGTCGCGACAGCCCGCCGATCGGGACTCCCGCGATCGAGACGTGGCCCGAGGTCGCCTCCTCGAGGGAGGACAGGCAGTACAGCAGGGTCGACTTGCCGGAGCCGCTCGGCCCGACGACGGCGAGCATCTCACCGGCGCGGACGTCCACGTCGATCCCTCGGAGGACGTGCGCAGGCGGGCTCCGCCTCCCTGACCGATAGGACTTGCTCACGTCGACGGCCTCGAGAGCGAGGGGCCGGGCGGTGCTGGAAGAGGTCGGTGTCGTCATGCGTTCCACGGTAGACGAGGATCGGTCATGTTCTGGACACGTCCGCCGGCGCTCGGGAATACTCCGGGTCTCCTGGCGTTGTAGCATATACATGCAAACGCATGGACCGGGCGCCGCGAGGCGCAGGCATCACGAAGGGGCGCACCTCATGCAGTTCGGAATCTTCTCGGTCAGCGACATCACGACCGATCCCACCACCGGAGCGACCCCGACCGAGTCCGAGAAGATCACGGCCGCGGTCACGATCGCCAAGAAGGCGGAGGAGATCGGCCTCGACGTCTACGCGCTCGGCGAGCACCACAACCCGCCGTTCTGGTCCTCCTCCCCCACCACGACGCTCGCCTACATCGCCGCGCAGACCGAGCACCTGCTCCTCTCGACCGCGACCACGCTGATCACCACGAACGACCCGGTGAAGATCGCCGAGGACTTCGCGATGCTGCAGCACCTCTCGGGCGGCCGCGTCGACCTCATGCTCGGCCGCGGCAACACCGGGCCGGTGTACCCCTGGTTCGGCAAGGACATCCGCCAGGGCATCGAGCTGACGATCGAGAACTACGACCTGCTGCACCGCCTCTGGCGCGAGGACTTCGTCGACTGGCAGGGGCAGTTCCGCACGCCGCTCCAGGGCTTCCAGTCGACCCCGCGCCCGCTGGACGGAGTCGCTCCGTTCGTCTGGCACGGCTCCATCCGCTCGCCGCAGATCGCCGAGCAGGCCGCCTACTACGGCGACGGCTTCTTCTCGAACCACATCTTCTGGCCCGCCTCGCACACGCAGAAGATGGTGCAGCTGTACCGCCAGCGCTTCGAGCACTACGGCCACGGCTCCGCCGACCAGGCGATCGTGGGCCTCGGCGGGCAGATCTTCATGGCCCGCAACTCCCAGGACGCGGTGACGCAGTTCCGCCCCTACTTCGACAACGCGCCGGTCTACGGCCACGGACCCTCGCTCGAGGACTTCACCGAGCAGACCCCGCTCACCGTCGGCTCACCGCAGGAGGTCATCGACCGCACGCTCGGCTTCCGCGACTACGTGGGTGACTACCAGCGCCAGCTCTTCCTGATGGACCACGCGGGCCTGCCGCTCGCCACCGTCCTCGAGCAGCTCGACCTGCTCGGCGAGATCCTGCCCGTGCTGCGTCACGAGTTCGACTCCCGCCGCCCCGCCCACGTCCCCGAGGCGCCCACCCACGCCTCGCTCGTCGCCGCCCGCGACGCGCAGCCCGTCGCCGTCGGCGCCTGAACGCCGGAACAGGAGAACCACCATGGATACCCGCAGGATCACCGTCCTCTCGGCCGGCCTGAGCACGCCGTCCTCCACCCGGCTGCTCGCCGACCGCCTCGCCGACGCGACCGAGCACGAACTGGCGGAGCAGGGCTTCGCGACCGAGCGGAGCGTCGTCGAGCTGCGCGATCTCGCGCACGACGTGACGAACATGCTGCTGACCGGATTCCCGAGCCCCGCGCTGCAGACCGCGCTCGACGCCGTCTCGGGCGCCGACGGCCTGATCGCCGTCACTCCGATCTTCACCACGAGCTACAGCGGGCTCTTCAAGTCGTTCGTCGACGTGCTCGACACGGAGGCGCTGCGCGGCCTGCCCGTGCTGCTCGCCGCGACCGGAGGGTCGCCCCGCCACTCCCTCGCGGTCGACTACGCGATGCGCCCGCTCTTCAGCTACCTGCACGCGGCTCCACTGTCGACGACCGTCTTCGCGGCGACCGCCGACTGGGGCGGAGAGGGTGAGGACGCTCGCGCCCTGCCCGGCCGGATCGAGCGCGCCGGCCGCGAGCTGGCGACGGAGGCGGCCCGGGCGTCGCGGTCCGTGCGCGATCCGTGGGCGCTCGACGGCTCGTTCGAGGGGATGCTCGGCCGCCGCGGCTGACCCGGGGCGGCACCCGCTCAGCGGCGACGCGCTGTCAATCCCCGATCCGGGCCTCCCCCCGGGAAGGGTGACCGCGATACCTTTTCCCCAGGCGCCGTTCCGGAGCGCTCCGAACGTGCCGTTCCCTCGGAAGGCGGGCTCCTCATGAGCACCATCGCCGCCAATGCCGCCCAGCAGCGGGTGGCAGGGCGCTACTACCTGATCGAGCGCATCGGCTCGGGTGGGATGGGATCCGTGTACCGCGCGCGCGACGAGACCGTGCAGCGCGACGTCGCCGTGAAGGTGTTCCGCGCCGAGGCGTCGAACCCGGAGGACGTCGCCCGCCAGGAGCGCGAGGTGCGGATGCTGAGCTCGTTCGCCCACCCCGGCATCGTCAACCTCTTCGACGCGGGGCTGCACAACTTCGGCGGCGAGGTGCGCCGCTACGTCGTCATGGAGCTCGTCGCGGATCCGACGATGGAGGTCCGGCTCCAGGCGGGTCCGATGCCCGTCGACGAGGTGTCCGCGATCGGCACCCAGCTCGCCGAGGCGCTCTCCTACCTGCACGAGCGCGGAGTCGTCCACCGAGACGTGAAGCCCGCCAACATCCTCGTCAGCGACGTCGGCTCGAGCGGCTACGAGCACACCGCCAAGCTCACCGACTTCGGCGTCGCCCACTTCATGGACGGCTCGCGCCTCACCAGCGACGGCATCGTCATCGGCACGGCCAGCTTCGTCAGCCCCGAGCAGGTCGCGGGCGAGCCGATCAGCGGAGCGAGCGACGTCTTCTCGCTCGGCCTGGTCCTCCTCGAGGCGCTCACCGGCCACCGGGAGTACTCGGGCACGGTGCTCGAGGCCGCCATCGCGCGCCTGCACCGCAGCCCCACGATCCCCCCGACCCTGCCGGCGGAGTGGCGCACGCTGCTCGCCGAGATGACGCAGCGCGACCCCTCCCTCCGGCCGACCGCCGACGAGGTGGCGCACCGGCTGCGCGGCGGCCTCGCTCCCGGATCCGGGTCGGTCGCGACGGTCGACGGGAGCCGCACCGCGCGGATCCGCCGCGGCGTGATCATCGGCTCGAGCGTCGTCGGCGTCGGCGCGGTCGCCGCGCTGTCCTGGATGCTCGGGCTGCTCGCCGGCCGCTGAGCCCGCTGCTCGTCGAGTAGCCGCGGATCGGGACCCCGCGGTCACCCGGCGCAGGCGCGATCAGGCCTCGCCCGGCAGGGCCTTCCGGAGGACGATGCGGGTCCAGGCGCCGACGTAGAGGCGGTCGCCCTCCTCGATCTCGCGGCGCTGGCCGGGAGCGATCGGCGTCTGCGGCAGCGCGGCTCCCGCGGGCGCGAGGTAGGTGCCGTTGGCCGACTGCAGGTCCTCGACCCACCAGCGGTAGCCGTCGGTGCTCAGCTGGCAGTGCCGGCGCGAGACTCCGGAGTCGGTGCCGCAGTCGATCTGCGGGGAGATGCCGCGCGAGACGGAGGGGCGGCCGACGAGCAGCGAGCGCTCGCGCAGCACGACGACGTCCGGCGGTCCCGCGGAGGGCATCGGGTCGTCGGCGCGCTGCTCCGCGTACCACTCGGGGTCGATCCAGAGCTCGGCGATCCACGGCTCGTCCTCCGACTCGACCGACGCGGGGGCCGGCTCGGGCTCGGGGATCACCTCCGTCGGCGGCGCCGTCGCGACCGGGACGTCGAACCCGGCCTCCTGCTCCGGCACGAACGCGGTCGGCGCCTCGGGATCGGCGGCCGGCGCCGGCGCCTCGCCCGGGTGCGCTCCGGGGTCCCCCGCCGGCGTCGCGGATCCGCCGACCTCGCCGGGCGCGCGCACGGCGCCGGACTCGGTGAACGGATCGGCCTCGGGCAGCGAGCCCGTGGTGAAGTCGTAGCCGCAGTTCTCGCAGAACAGCGCGCCCGCCTCATTGGTGTACGAGCAGTTCGGGCAGACGGCCGGCCCGGTCGGGATCGCCGTGGTCGGCGCGGCGGCGCTGGGCGCAGGAGCGGGCGAGGGAGCGGCCTGGATCGGCGCGCCGCAGACGTCGCAGTAGTCGCCGGACGCGGAGGTGTGCCCCTCCGGGCACCGGTAGCTCACTTGCGCACCCGCGTGGTCTTGGTCGACGCCGTGTCGAGCGCCATCTCGTCCAGGCGGGTGACTCCGCGCTTCAGCCGCACCGTGCCCTCGTTCGGGTTGTCGATCTCGACCACCTTGCGCAGCTTCGCCGTCGCCTCGTCGTTGCCGGTGACGGCGGCGAGCTGCACGGCGCGGCCGAGCTTGACGGTGGCCGTCGCATCGTCGCCGGCGGCCTTCGCCGCGAGGCCGTCCTGGATCGCCGAGGCCAGCTCGGTCTGCCCCGTGTAGTGCGCGACCGCGGGGTCGATGCGGGCGGTGAGGGCGGAGTCGTCGGTCCAGCGGGCCTTCACCAGCGCCGAGGCGACCACCTCGTCGCGCACGCTCAGCTGCACGCGAGCGGCGAGCTGCTCCGCTCCGACCGGCTTCGAGGCGACGCGGACCGCCACGTGGTACTCCCGCGACTCGTCGCCCCAGGCGCCCGTGGGGTAGGAGCCGGTCAGCGGGTTCACCGGCGTGCGGCGCGAGCTGAGGTCCTCGAGGTTCGGCGCGACCTGACGGACGAAGAGCAGCTGCGCGCCCTGCGGGGTCCACACGCGCAGCTCGCCGTTCGCGACTCCGCGCCCCATCGACGCCTGCATGAGCTGCTCGAAGTCGGCCGCCATGTCGGACGGGTTCGCGATGAGGCCGACGGTGCCGAGCAGTGCGCTCGCGATCGTGCGCGCCTCCTCGACCACCCAGCGGGTGCCGACTCCGCGCACGTCGCACTGGAACGCCCCCTGGGCGGCGCGGATCGCGGCGTCGAGCTGCATCCGCGACTCGTGCTCGTTCTTGCCGTCGGTGAGGAGGATCGCGTGGCGCTGCGTCGCCTCCGGGACCGTCGCGAAGAGCTGGCGGGCGAGGGTCAGCCAGCTGCCCATCGCGGTGCCGCCGTCGGCCTGGAGGTAGCCGATGGCCTCGCGGGCCGCGGCGCGGGCGCCCGGCTCCATCCGCACCATCGAGACGGAGGCGTTGGGGTACGGGAACGCGCGGTCGGCGCGCTCGGAGCCCGCCACGACCGCGAAGAACGTGCCGTCGAGGATCTGGTCGACCGCGACCTGGGCCGCGCGCTTGGCGGCGGCCATGTTCTCGCCGGTCATCGATCCGGAGCAGTCGACGATGATGATCTCGGCGGCCGCTCCGTCGCTGCCGGCCGAGCCGGTGCCGGAGGCGGTGACCGTCACGATCGCGTGCACATCCGTGGCGCCGTCCGAGAGGTACTCGTTCTGGAAAACACTCGCGCTGAACTCCGCCATTCCCGCAGTCTATTTCGCGTTCCGCGCCGCGCGGGGACACGGTGTCCGCGCTCACAGGCGGCTCCCGCTCCGGAACGTCGCCGGGAGCCCGAACGACCCGGCGCTCACCCCCGGGCGAACACCGGCACTGCCGACTCCGGCCGCGCCGACTCCCACCACTGCGCGTGGCGCAGCACCTCGAGGTCCGCGAAGCGCCGGCCCGAGATCTGCAGCCCGATCGCGCGGCCGTCGGAGGTCGTCCCCGCGTTGATGCTCGCCGCGGGCTGACCCGACATGTTGTAGGGCACGGTGAAGGCGATGTGCGCCATGCCGCGGTCCTCGTGGCCCCACGGCATCGGCCACTCCGCGGGGAACGCCGCGACCGGGGCCACCGGCGACAGGACGGCGTCGAACGGCAGCGTGGCCTCGACGGTCCGGCGGCGCAGCTCGCTGATCGCCTCGGTCGCCTCGAGCACTCGACGTCCGGACACGTCCGCGCCTCCGTGCACCCAGGTGGTGATGAAGGGCAGGGCGCGCGCCTTCGCCTCGGTGGGCAGGTCGTAGTAGGTGCGCCAGAAGCGCACGCGCCAGAAGAGGTCGATCTGCTCGAGGACCCCGTCGTCGAGGAAGGCGGGCAGTTCGACGACCTCGGCCCCCGCGTCGGAGTAGGCGTCCGCGGCCGCGAGGACCGCCGCCCGGATCTCGGGGTCGACCGCCATGCCCGCGCCCGGATCCGTGTGCACGGCCACGCGGGCACCGCGGACGTCGAGCGCCCGGTCGTCCCAGTCGATCGACTCGGGCGGCAGCGAGGTGTAGTCGCGGGCGTCGGGTCGCGAGAGCACCGACATCCCGAGCGCGACGTCCGCCACGGACTGGGCCAGCGGACCCGCCGCCCGCCCCTGGTAGGGGTTGTCGAGCGGGATGCGGCCGTCGCTCGGCTTGAGCGTCGCGAGCCCGAGCCAGGCGGCGGGCAGTCGCACGGAGCCGCCGATGTCGGTGCCGACGTGGAAGGTTCCGAAGCCCGCAGCCGCCGCGGCTCCCGCGCCCGAGGACGACCCGCCGACGGTGAGCGCGGGATCCAGGGGGCTGCGGGTCACTCCGTGGGCGCTCGAGACTCCGGAGGAGAGCATGCCCCAGTCGGGCATCGTGGTCGAGCCGACGATCACGGCGCCCGCCTCGAGCAGGCGCGCGACGGCGGGCGAGTCCTGCCGCGGGACCGTCGCAGCGGCGGCCGCGGTCCCCGCGCGGGCCGGCAGTCCGACGCGGTACAGGTTCTCCTTGACCGTGACGGGCACTCCGTCGAGCCGGCTGAGGGGTGCGCCTGCGCGCCGGCGCTCCTCGCTCGCGCGGGCCGCCGCGAGGACGCCCTCGGGGTCGAGGTCGCTGAAGGCGTTGATCGCGGGGTTCCGCTGCTCGATGTCGGCGAGGAGCTCCTCCGCCACGTCGACCGGCGAGAGCTCGCCCGAGGAGTAGGCGGCCGCGAGGCGTGCCCCGTCGTAGCGGAAGGAGGTGTCGGTCGAGGGGGTCATCGGATCTCCTGGCGGTGGCGGATCGAGGGCGTGGCGGCGATGAGCGCCCGGGTGTAGTCGTCGACGGGGTTCTCGTAGAGCGCGCGGGTCGGCCCCTGCTCCACGATGCGGCCGCTGCGCATCACCGCGACGCGGTCGCAGAGGTAGCGCACGACGCCGAGGTCGTGCGACACGAAGATCAGGGTGAGGCGGTACTCCTCGACCAGGTCGGCGAGCAGGTTCAGCACCTGCGCCCGGACCGAGACGTCGAGGGCGCTCACGGGCTCGTCGGCGACGAGGATCCGCGGGCGGCAGACCAGCGCCCGAGCGATCGAGATGCGCTGACGCTGTCCGCCCGAGAACTGGTGCGGGTAGCGGGCGACGGAGTCGGCGGGCAGGCCGACCGAGCGGATCACCTCGGCGACGCGGTCGGCGCGCTCGGACGCCGACACCGCGGCTCCGGTGTTCGCCGCGTTCAGCAGGGGCTCGGCGACGATGTCGCCCACCTTCATCCGCGGATCCAGCGACGCCATCGGGTCCTGGAACACGATCTGCAGGCTGCTGCGCAGCTCCGCGAGGTCGGCGCGGCGGTGCGTCGTCAGATCCCGCCCGACCACCTCGAGCGCTCCGGAGGTCGGGGTGTCGAGCCCCGAGAGGATGCGGAGCAGGGTCGACTTGCCCGACCCCGACTCCCCCACGATGCCGAACCGGTCGCCCGCCCGGATCTCGAAGTCGAGCCCGCGCAGGGCCTCGACCTTCTGCGGCGGCGAGAAGAGGGAGGTGCGGCCGCGCGTGTAGGTCTTCGTGAGGCCGGAGGCGCGCACCACCGTCGGCGCCTCGGGGGCCGCAGCGCGCTCCTCGCGTCCCGCGTCCATCCGGTCGACCGAGCGGCCGGGGGTGTAGCCCTCGGAGGTCGCGACGGTGAAGAGCCGGCCGGCGGAGTCGGTGGCGTCGAGGTCGGAGGCGGCGAGCAGTCCGCGCGTGTACGGGTGCTCGGGCTTCGTGAATACCCGGTCGATCGGCCCCTCCTCGACGATGACCCCGGCGTTCATGACCAGCACCCGGTCGCAGGTCTCGCCGACCACGGCGAGGTCGTGGGTGATGAAGAGGAGACCGGTGCCCCGCTCCGTCACGCTGCGCAGGACCAGGTCGAGGACCTGGCGCTGGACCGTGACGTCGAGCGCGGTGGTGGGCTCGTCGGCGACGAGGAGGGCGGGGTCGTTGGCCAGAGCGATGGCGAGGACGACCCGCTGACGCTGACCGCCGGACAGCTGGTGCGGGTAGGCGCGCGCCGCCTCCTCGGGCGACGGCAGGCCGACATCGGCGAGCAGCTCGACCGCGCGGCGGGCGGCGGACCGGCGGTCCGGCTGGGTGCGGTGGATCCGCATCGCCTCGGCGATCTGCGTGCCGACCCGCATGAGCGGGTTGAGCGCGGTCATCGGCTCCTGGAACACCATCGCCATCGTCGAGCCGCGCAGCCGCGCCGCGGCGCGCTCCCCCAGGCCCACGACCTCGCCGGCGTCCTCGCCCACGCGCACGCTCCCCGTCGCGGTCACGGTGTCGGGCAGGAGCCCCATCACGGCGAGGGAGGTCAGCGACTTGCCCGACCCGGACTCGCCGATGAGGCCCACCCGCTCGCCGGCGCCGATGCGGAAGGTGAGGTCGTCGACGAGGAGGCGGTCCCCGGCTCGGACGGACAGGTGGGAGACGTCGAGGGCGGCGGGGCGGAGCTCGGTCATCAGCGGTTCCTCATCTTCGGGTCGAATCGGTCGCGGAGTCCGTCGCCGAGCAGGTTGAATCCGAGCACGGCGAGGGCGATGGCCAGTCCCGGCACGATCGCGAGGTAGTCGTAGGCGCCGAGGAACTGCTGCGAGTCCTGCAGCATCCGGCCCCAGGAGGGCGTGGGCGGCTTGGTGCCGAGCCCGAGGAACGAGAGCCCGGCCTCGGCGAGCACGGCCACGCCGAAGTTGACCGAGCACTGCACGACGAGGATCCCGGCGATGTTCGGCAGCACGTGGCGCAGCGCGATCGAGAATCCGGAGCGGTTGGCCGCGCGGGCCGCGAAGACGTAATCGGTCGCCATCACCTGCAGCGTCCCGGCGCGGGCGACGCGGGCGAAGGCCGGTGCCGCTCCGATGCCGAGGGCGACCATCGCGGTCGTGGTGTCGGCGCCGAACACGGCTCCGAAGACGATGGCCAGCAGGAGGCCGGGGAACGCCATGACGACGTCGCTGCCGCCCATCACCAGGACGCCGATCCGCTTCGGGCGCATCCCGGCGAGGATCCCGAGCGGGACGCCGATCACGGCGGCGATCGCGACGGCGACCGTGCCGACCAGCAGGGTGATCTGCGCGCCGACCATGATGCCCGAGAGCACGTCCCGCCCGTAGCGGTCGGTGCCGAAGGGGTGCGCCGCGCTCGGGAACAGCAGGCGGTCGCCTGCGACCGAGCGGGTCGGGTCGTACGGCGTCCAGACGAGCGACACCAGGGCGGTGACCAGCACGAGCAGGATCAGCGCGCCGCCGATCCAGAGCTGCGCGTCGGCGCCGAGCCGGAGCCGCTGCAGGCGGCCGGGCGGCCGGGTGATCAGGGCGGTGCGCGGAGGAGTGGACCGACCGGACTGCGGCTCGGTGCCGGGAGGGAGCACAGCGGTCATGAGGCCCTCCTGAGGCGCGGGTCGAGGAGCGTGAAGGCGAGGTCGACCAGGAAGTTGATCGCGACGATCGCCACGACGAGGACGACGACCACCGCCTGCACCGCGAGCAGATCGCGGTTGCCGACGGAGTCGACGAGGTAGCTGCCGAGACCGGGGATGCTGAACACCCGCTCGATCACGACCGCTCCGATGAACAGGCCCGCGAGCTGGACGCCCACGATGGTCAGCACGGGGATGCCCGCGTTGCGCAGCCCGTGCCGCACCAGCGCCGCCCCCGAGGTCAGCCCCTTCGAACGGGCGGTCCGGAGGAAGTCCTCGCGCATGATCTCGAGCACCGCCGACCGGACGTAGCGGGTCAGGATCGACGCCTGCACCGAGCCCAGCGCGATCGCGGGAAGCGCGATGTGCGAGAGGAACGCGGGATCCGACGGCGGCACCCAGCCTCCGGAGGGGAACCAGCCCAGGCCGATGGCGAAGAACGCCACGAGCAGCACGCCGACGAGGAAGTTCGGCACGGCGACGCCGATCTGCGAGACGCCCGAGATGACGACTCCGGACGGGTGCCGCTGCCGCATCGCGGCGAACGTGCCGAGCGGGATCGCCACGACGAGGGCGATCAGCATGGCGACGACCACCAGGATCAGCGTCACCTGGAAGCGGTCGGACACGATCGGGGAGATGTCCTGCCCGCTGACGTAGGAGGTGCCGAAGTCACCGCGCAGGAGCCCGGCGAGCCAGTCGAGGTACTGCACGACGAGCGGGGCGTCGATGCCGTTCTCGGCCCGCCACGCGGCGAGCTGCTCGGGAGTCGCCTCGATGCCGAGCGCGACCGTGGCGGGGTCGCCGGGCATCACCCGGAGCAGCAGGAACACGACGATGGTCGAGATGAGCACGGTGGCGAGGAAGTTGCCGACGAGTGCGAGCATCCGCAGGGCCATGATCGCCCCTTTCACGGGGATGGAGGGGTGGGCGGACGGGAGCGGGGCGGCGGCGCTCGCGGAGAGCGCCGCCGCGGGGACCGCTAGGACCAGGCCAGGCCGGTGAGGTCGAGCGACTCCGTGACGGAGTTGCCCGCGATGCCGGTGAGCTCGGAGTCTGCGATCACGATGTTCGGGAAGAGGAACAGCGGCACCGCGGGGACCTCGGCCGCGACGTCGGCGACGATCTCCTCCATGCCTGCGGCCCACTCCTCGGCCGATGCGGCGTCGGCCTCGGCGGCGCGGGTCGCGACGGTGGGGTCGTCGTAGCCGAGGTAATACCCGGGGTCGCCGAAGTTGGCGAGGAAGTCGCGCGGCTCGACGGCGAGGATGACGGACATCTCGTAGTCGTGGCGGGTGAACACCTTGTCGAGCCAGACCGCGGGGAACTCGTCCGACGCGATCGTCGCGTCGATCCCGACCTCGGCGAGCTGCGAGACGACGACCTCGGACACGGCCGTCGCGTAGGGGCGGGTCGGGACGTCGAAGGTGATCGACAGGTCCTCGGTGCCGGCCTCGGCCAGCAGATCGCGCGCCTTGTCGGGGTCGTAGGGGTACAGGTCGGTGAGGTCCTCGTAGTAGGGGTCCGTCGGCGGGACCATCGCGCCGATGAGCTCGCCGTAGCCGGCCCAGGCGGTTTCGATGATCGCCTGGCGGTCGAGGGCGTGGGCGATCGCCTGGCGCACCCGCAGGTCGTCGAACGGCGCCTCGGCGTTGTTCATCGACAGCAGGATCTCGCCGTTCGAGGTTCCCTGGATCACCTGGAAGTCGTCGTTCGTCTCGAACTGCGCGACCAGGTCGGGGGCCTGCATGTTGTAGAGCATGTCGACGTCGCCGGCGCGGAGCGCGTTCGTGGAGGCGACCGCGTCGGCGAAGTAGCGCAGGGTCACGTCGGTGACGGCGGGCGCCTCGCCCCAGTAGTCGTCGCGGGCGGCGAGCGAGATGTGGTCGCCGGTGACGCGTTCGGTGACCGTGTACGGGCCCGTGCCGACCGGGGTGTTCGCGAGGTCCGCGACTCCGCTCTCGTCGAGCATCAGGCCGACGCTGCCGCCCATGTCGAACAGCCAGGAGTTGCTGGGCCGGCTGAGCACGACCCTCGCCTCGGTCGGCGAGACGACCTCGACGCGGTCCAGGACCGCCATCTTCGCCTGGTTGATCTTCCAGTCGGACTTCACGCGCTCGAGCGAGAACTTCACGTCGTCGGCGGTGAACTCGGCGCCGTTCGAGAACGTCACGCCCTCCTTCAGGACGAAGTCGTAGACGGTGCCGTCCTCGCTGACCGTCCAGGACTCGGCCAGCAGCGGCTGCAGGGCGCCGTCCTGGTCGATCGCGACGAGTCCCTCGTACACGTTGTTCATCAGGGCCTGCGGGATCGCGGCACCCGCGGTCGTCGTGAAGTCGAAGTTCGCGGGCTCGCCGGTCAGGCCGACGATCGCCGTGGGGGCGTGCTCGCCGCCGGACGAGGAGGACGACGAGGCGCCCGCGCCGGCGCTGCAGGCCGAGAGCGCGAGGGCGGAGAGGAGGGCGGCCGCGGCGAGGGCGGGACGTCGGGATCTGTGGGTCACGGGTGCGGCTCCGAGGGTCGGGCGGTGCATGGTCGGGAGGGGGTGAGGTGCGAGGATCCGAGCCGGGAACGGCTACTGGTCTGACCAGTAGAAGGAACGCTAGGATGGCGCCGAGACGCGGGTCAAGCGAGGAAACAAAGATGTAACACCCGTCGCGACCCGACGCGGAGAGGAGCCCCGTGGCGTTCAGCCCCGTGCAGAAGGTCAGCGCGTACGAGTCGATCGTCGAGCAGATCGAGCGCGCCGTGGAGATCGGCGACCTCAAGCCCGGCGACCGCCTGCCGGGCGAGCGCCAGCTGATGGCCGACTTCTCGGTCAGCCGCGCCACGATCCGCGAGGCGCTGCGCGTGCTGCAGGCGACGGGCCTCCTCGAGTCCCGCCCCGGCGATCCGCGGGGCCCGATGATCACCGCGTACTCGCCGCGGATCCTCGAGAAGTCCATGGCGCGCCTCGCCCATCTCGAGAGCATCAGCCGCGTCGAGCTGCTGCAGTTCCGCCTCCTGCTCGAGGGCCAGTCGTGCCTGCTCGCCGCCGAGAACCGCACCGCGGAGGATCTGGCCGGCATCGAGGAGCACCTCGCCGCCCTGCACGAGGTCGCCCGGGGCGAGGCCGACGGGTTCGGCGAGCGCGTGAACCGCTTCCACGCCGCTATCCGCCGCGCCTCCGGCAACCAGCTGATCGAGGTCTGCGGCAACGTCGTGGGCGGAGTGATGGCGCACCTGACCGAGGGCCGGCTGCGCTCCGAGACCGACCGTCTCGCCCGGATGCGCCGCAGCGCGGCCGACGCCGAGACCCTCGTCGACGCCCTGCGCCGCCGCTCCCCGCGCGAGGCGGCCGACGTGTCCCGGCGCAACATCTACCGCTACTACGCCGACGACCTCACGCCCGAGGAGGCTGCGGCGCTGGCCAGCTCGCTGCCGTCCCCGGTCGACGCGCCGGTCTGATCCGCGAGCGCGACCGGTAGCATCGACCGCTCCGACAGGGAGCGGGACGCATGAGCGAGCCGAGACGGGCCTTCACACCGATCGAGCAGCGGATCGACGACGCCGCGCACCGGCTGCTCGCGCGGGGGCCGTCGACCGGTCCGCGCGCGGCGCTGATCGAGTTCCTCGTCTTCGGGGCGAAGCAGGCGTGGGCGTGCGTGTTCGGCGCCACGCTGCTCGCGCTCCTGCTCGCGGCCCGCCTCTGGTACCCGGACGACGCGGTGCTGGCGCGCAACGACCTGCTGACGATCGCGGCGGTCGTTCTGCAGATCGTGCTGG
Source organism: Rathayibacter sp. Leaf299 (assembly GCF_001423055.1). Lineage (NCBI taxonomy): Bacteria > Bacillati > Actinomycetota > Actinomycetes > Micrococcales > Microbacteriaceae > Rathayibacter > Rathayibacter sp. Leaf299. The sequence goes on along the minus strand of NZ_LMNT01000001.1, from coordinate 857,387 downwards.
TCGCCACGCGCCTCGAGACGGGGCGCGAGCTGTGGGTGATCGTGCTGTTCCACCTGGTCGGCACCGGCATGGAGCTCTTCAAGACCGACGTGGGCTCGTGGAGCTACGAGGCCGACGGGGTGCTGCGGATCGGCGCGGTGCCGCTGTTCAGCGGCTTCCTCTACGCCTCCGTCGGCTCGTACATGGTGCGGATCCACCGCCTCTTCGATCTGCGCTTCGTCCGCTGGCCGCGCCGCTGGGTGACGGGCGTCGTCGCGCTGCTGATCTACGTGAACTTCTTCAGCCACCACTACCTGCCCGACGCGCGCTGGCTGCTGCTCGCGGCCGTGGCCGTGCTGTGGGCGCGCAGCACGATGGTCTACCGCGTGCACCGCGGCGCGCACCGGATGCCGGTGCTGCTCGCCTTCGCTCTCGTCGCCCTCTTCATCTGGTTCGCCGAGAACATCGCCACCTACTCCGGCGCGTGGCTCTACCCCGACCAGGTCGCCGGCTGGCAGATGGTCTCCGTGTCGAAGCTCGTGTCGTGGTTCCTCCTGATGATCGTGTCGGTGGTCCTGGTGACCTGGGTGCATCCGCCGCGCGGACCCGACGCCGCCGTCAACCCCGGGAAGGGAGGCGCGGCCGTCTGAGACGCTGAGCCGTGCCCAGTTGGTCCCTCGCCCTCCTCAGCGGCGCGATCGGAGGAGCGACGCTCCTGATCGGCGCCGCTCTCGCCTGGTTCGTCCGCGTCCCGCCGAAGCTGACGGCCGCCGTGTCGGCCTTCGGCGCCGGCGTCCTCATCTCGGCCCTCGCCTACGAGCTCGTCGCCGAGGCGGCCGACGACGGCGGCCTCCTGCCGACCGTGCTCGGCACTCTCGCCGGAGCCGTCGTCTTCGTCGGAGCGGACGCGCTGCTCTCGCGCGCGGGCGCCGGGAACCGCAAGTCCTCCTCCGGATCGGGCGGCGGAGGAGGAGCGGCCATCGCCGCCGGCGCGCTGATCGACGGAGTGCCGGAGTCGATCGTGCTCGGGCTGTCGGTGGCGCAGGGCGGCTCGGGAGCGGCGATCAGTGTGCCGATCGTCGCCGCGGTGGCGATCTCGAACCTGCCCGAGGGGCTCTCGTCGACGGCCGGGATGAAGGCCGACGGCCGCTCCGCCCGCTACGTCTTCACGGTGTGGGGCGGGATCGCGGCGGCCTCGGCGGCGGCGGCGCTCGTCGGCTTCCTGGTGTTCGCGAGCGCGCCGGGAGCCGTCGTCGCGTTCGTCACGACGGTCGCCGCGGGCGCCATCCTCGCGATGATCTCGAACACGATGATCCCGGAGGCGTTCGACCGGGACAATGTGCTGACGGGGCTGTATGCCGTGCTCGGCTTCGTCACCGCATTCACCTTGCACTCCATCGGATAGCGCGCCGCGGAGCGGCGTGGCGCAGTCGGCCATCGCAGAGGGGCGCGTTCCGCAGAGCGTCCTGCGATCGGCGACGGGAATCCGCTGGGACGCGGATTCCCGGATACGCCTCGTGGGGTGCCGCTGGTCCGGCTTCCTCGTCGTCGGGGGGAAGCCGGGGCGCGGATCGAACGGCTGATCGTTTCGCGGTTCGGGATGGAGGAACGGCTCGTCCGGTCGCCAGCGCGAAGGGGCGGCAGCGATGGCACGCGTGCGGAACCTCGGCCAGGAGTGCCCGTCGGCCACGATGGTGGCTGAGGGGCACTTCTGGCTGTCGTTGTGCGCGGCACAGTCCCGACCTGCCACTCCGGCGACGCAGGACGACGCCGCGCGGGCCTCAGAAGTAAGGCTCCCCGACGCGATTCCGCGATCCTCGCCCGGATCAGCAGGTTCAGCCTTCGTTCAGCAGGCCGAGCGGTCTGCAACCGAGGTCGGGAGCCGACCGGGCGGCTCGATCGGACTCCGTCAGCCCTCCCGACCTCGATTCCCGACAGGACGACGGCCCGGGCTCGAGGAGGCGGCCGCCCGCGTCAGCCGCTGAAGGCGGTCAGGGCGTCGTCGAGGATCGACAGGCCGCGGGCGACCTGCTCGGGGGTGACGACGGCCGGCGGGACGACGTGGATGCGGTTGTCGGCGGTGAACGGCAGGAGCCCCCGCGACAGCAGGTCCGACTTCAGCCGCGCGACCGAGGCGGCCGGCACGGGCGCCCGCGTGCCGCGGTCCTCGACGAGCTCCAGCGCCCAGAAGACGCCCGAGCCGCGGACCTCGCCGATGACGTCGTGCTTCGCCTGCAGCGCGGCGAGCCCGGGCGCGAGGTGCTCGGAGCCGATCGTCTTCGCGTTCTCGACGATCCCCTCCTCCGCCATCGCGGTCAGCGTCGCGACGACGCTCGCCGCCGCGAGCGGGTGACCGGAGTAGGTGAGCCCGCCCGGGAACACGCGCTCGTCGAAGTGGTGCGCGATCTCCTCCGAGATGACGACTCCTCCGATGGGCACGTAGCCCGAGTTGACGCCCTTCGCGAAGGTGATCAGGTCGGGGCGCACGTCGAACGCGTCGAAGGCGAACCACTCGCCGGTGCGGCCGAACCCGGCCATCACCTCGTCGAGGATCAGCTGGATGCCGTAGCGGTCGGCGATCGCCCGCACGCCGGCGAGGTAGCCGGGCGGCGGAGTGAGGACGCCGGCCGTGCCCGGGATGGTCTCGAGCAGGAACGCCGCGATCGACTCCGGGCCCTCGGCCTGGACGACGCGCTCGAGGTGGTGCAGCGCGCGCTCGCACTCCTGCTCGAGCGTCTCGGCCCAGAACTCGCTGCGGTAGAGGTAGGGGCCGAAGGCGTGCACGTGTCCGCGCGCGTACTCGTTGGGGATGCGGCGCCAGTCGCCGGTCGACACGATCGCCGCTCCGGTGTTGCCGTGGTACGAGCGGTACAGCGAGACGACCTTGTCGCGGCCGGTGAACAGGCGCGCCATGCGGATCGCGTTCTCGTTCGCGTCGGCTCCGCCGTTGGTGAAGAACACCTTCTCGAAGCCCTCGGGAGCGAGGTCGGTGATCAGGCGCGCGGCCTCGGCGCGGGTCTCGTTGGCGAAGGCGGGGCCGACGGTGGTCAGCACCGCCGCCTGCTCCTGGATCGCCGCGACGACCTTGGGGTGCTGGTAGCCGATCGTGACGTTCACGAGCTGGCTCGAGAAGTCGAGGTAGCGGGTGCCGTCGACGTCCCAGACCTCGGCCCCCAGGCCGCCGGCGATCGGCAGCGGGTTCAGCGCTCCCTGCGCCGACCACGAGTGGAAGACGCGCGAGCGGTCGGCCTCGGTGACCGAGGCGTTGCTGCGGCCGGGGGCGGTGACGGGCGGAACGGTCTCGGTGCTCATGGTGTCCTTCCGGAGGCGGTGCGTCCCATCCTGCCGCGGAAGCGGAGTGGCTGCGCGAGCGGATCCGTCCAGTCCCGGCGCCTACGATGGACGGATCGTCGATCCCGTCCCCAGGAGGCCACCGTGCCCGCGACCGTCCGAGACCTGCTCGCCGAACCGGCGTTCGCCCTCCACGTCCTCGCGGGCGTGCACGACGAGGCGGCACTCGACGCCCCGCTGGTCTGGGCGCACTCCTCCGACCTCGTCGATCCGACGCCCTGGCTCGAATCGGGGCAGCTGCTGCTCACCGACGGCGTGCACTTCGCCGGCGAGCACGCGGCCGACTTCTCGGAGGAGTACGTCGCGCGCCTGCGCGGCCGCGGCATCCGCGCGCTCGGCTTCGCGATCGGCATCGTGCACGACGAGGTTCCGGAGGCTCTGATCGCCGCCTGCGAACGGCAGGGCCTGCCGCTGCTCGAGGTCGCCGACCTGACCCCGTTCATGGGCATCATCCGGTTCGTCGCCGACGTCATCTCGCGCGAGCAGCGCGAACGGCTGGAGTGGTCGCTCGAGGCGCAGCGGCGGGTCGCCCGCGCGGCGCTGCGGCCCGACGGCCTCGCCGCGATCCTCTCGGAGCTGGAGCGGCAGCTCGGCTGCTGGGTCGCCCTCTACGACGCGGTCGGCCAGCGGGTGCAGGTGCCCACGCGGCTCGACGTGCCCCCGGAGGCGGAGCGCTCGGTCGCCGAGGCCGTGCGGCACACGCTCTCCCGCGGCAGTCGGGCGGGGCTGCGCCTCGACGACGGAGGCGGAGTCACGCTGCAGACGCTCGGGCGCCGCGACCACCTGCGCGGCGTGCTCGCGGTCGGCACCGGGACTCCCCTGGATCCGGCGGGCAACGATCTCGTCGCCAGCGTCATCGCCCTCGCGAGCATCGCGCTCGAGCAGCGACGCGCGCTCGACACGTCTCGGCGCCAGCTGCGCTCGGGGCTGCTCGAGCTGCTCGTGGCGGGGGCGTTCGACGTCGCGGCCCGCACGGCGCGTCAGGTCTGGGGCGCGCTGCCGGCGGCGCCGCTCCGGGTGAGCGTGCTGGCGGAGCCGGTGCGCGGCGATTCGCTGCTCGACGAGCTCGAGGTGGTCGCGGAGGAGAACGGCGCGCGCGTCTTCTTCGCCGAGCGCGAGGGGGCGCTCGTGCTGATCACCGGGGCGGAGGATCTCGAGGTGATCGCCGCGGTCCTGGGGCGGCACGGGGTGTCAGCCGGCGCCTCCGCTCCGACCGACTGGGCGTCGCTCGAGGCGGCCCTGCAGGAGGCGCAGCGCGCGGCCGAGCGCAGCTCCGCCGAACGGCCGCTCCTGCGCTTCGAGGACCTCGCCGCTCAGGGCATGCTCGGACTCCTGACCGCCTCGGGCGCGGAGCCGCTCGCGCGCCGCCGGCTCGCTCCCCTGCTGAACGCCGAGGGCGCCGTGCTGCTCGAGACCGCACGCGTCTGGCTCGGCCGCAACGGCGCGTGGGAGCCGGCCGCCCGCGAGCTCGGCGTCCACCGGCACACCCTCCGCAACCGCATCACCGCGATCGAGCGCCTGCTCGGCGTCGACCTCGACGACGTGTCGGCCCGCACCGAGCTCTGGCTGGCCCTGGCGTTCGTGCGCTGAGGGAGGCCACTGCTGGAAGCGGGGGTCTCGATACGCCGCCTGCGGCGGCTACTCGACCAGCGGGGCGAGCCGGAGGCCGCCTCCGCGGAGATCACGACCGCCCCAGGGCATTCAGGTCAGTCCATCCCGAACTGGTCGCGCACGACTTCGATCGTCGCCGCGTCGACCCCGACGGCGAGGTGAAGCGGCGGTCGCATCAGAACCGTGGCGAAGGCGCTCCGAACCCGCGTCACCTCGGTTCGTGTGACGCCCGCGCCGACATGGTCGCTCCTCGTGACGAGGGACGCCAGGACGGCGAGATCGTTGAGGTGACGGTCGCCTTTCGCCCCTTCGCTGAGGAGCATGGCTGACGATTTCGCGATGATCGCACCCTGCAGCGTGGGGCGGATGACCGAGCCCGTGACGCCGGCGATGGTGACCTCGATCACCTCGGAGCGATCGAGGGCACCCTGGCCACCGGGAGTCGCAATGGTGCGGCCGCCCGTGACGCCGGTCCGGTTGTCGGCTCGCTCCCCCAGGAACCGTGGGATGAGGACGTCGATCTGCGCGTCGCCCTTGGACCATCGGTGCTGCACACCCTCGGATCCTTCGAGGATGGACGGCGACTCCCCCGCCGATGCGTAGCCGAGGTCGGAGAGCGTTCTGGTGAAGTCGTAGAGCATCGTCGGCTGCGCTCGGATGTCGAGCACGGCATCAGCGTCCTGAGTCGGTCGCGGCGGGTTCGCCCCTCGCTCCCAGCACAGCGAGTGGACCATCTGGCCGCCGACGAGAGCCCAGCCTTCCGGATGCGCCTCGTAGACCCGGAAGAGCGAATGCCAGGCTTCCGCTTGGGCGGGAGTCGCAGCAGGGGCGACGACGGTCAAGCGGGAGCCTTCCGGAGCAGTTCGGCGACGCGGGAGCGCTCGCGCACACCCTCGTGTCGGGCGAGGTCGACGAGAAGTAGACCGAGGGGCAACGGAGACGGCGGCTTCTCGTCGGTGATGTGAAGGAGGACATTGGGACGATCGGAGGGGCGCAGCAAGTACTCCCGACGCAGCGCATCGACGTCGGCCTCGGCGACTCGAGCTTCGAGCTGACCCGCAGCTGCGATCTCGGCACGCGGATCGCTGAAACCGGTCTTGACGAGGCGCTGATCTTTCGACAGGTCGGCGAGATCGCTCGGGGCGACCTGGAGCTTGAGGGCCGATCTCTCATGCACCCATGCCCCGAGAATGCGGTCCGGCTCCGGGCTGTGGAGAAGAGCATTGCGATAGCCGCGGAGGCGAGCGTTCTCAGAGGCGGACAGCACTCCAGGCTGCTCGCCGGAGAGGACGGCGAGAAGGCCGGCCCGCATGCGCGCGCTCAAGGGCCGGCTCGGCGCCGGGCGATGCGCGGATGCCTGGTCGATGAGCCACTGCCCCCCCACTTGTCGGGCAGGGAGTCGGCCTCGTTCGATGAGCGCGCGGACTCGGCGTGGAGACACCTTCTCGCGTTCGGCGAACTCAGAAACACTTTCCTCAGCCATATACAGAAGTGTACCGACATCGGAATAGATGTGTCGAGGTGGGCTGAGATTCAGGACGCCGCAGACCTTCCGTGATGCCTTCTGAGCGGAGGGCCTCTCGATCGCGTGGCCGAAGTCGCCCGTCGACGGCGAAGAGGCGAGCCTCGACAGCTCAGTTCTGCGGGAAGCCCAGGTTGATGCCGCCGTGCGACGGGTCGAGCCAGCGCGAGGTGATCGCCTTCTGCTGCGTGAAGAAGCGCACGCCCTCCGCGCCGTGGGCCTTCGTGTCGCCGAACAGCGACGACTTCCAGCCGCCGAACGAGAACGTCGCCACCGGAACCGGGATCGGCACGTTGATGCCGATCATCCCCACCTCGACCTCGTTCTGGAAGCGGCGGGCCGCCCCTCCGTCGTTCGTGAAGATCGCCGTGCCGTTGCCGAACGCGCCCGCGTTGATCAGCGCCACGCCCTCCTCGTACGACTGCACACGCACGATCGACAGCACCGGCCCGAAGATCTCCTCCGTGTACGCCCGCGACGTCGTCGGCACCTTGTCCAGCAGCGTCGGGCCCAGCCAGAACCCGTTGGCGTCGCCATCGACGTCGATGCCACGACCGTCCACGACCACCTCGGCCCCGTCCTCCTCCGCGATCGCGATGTACGACGCGACCTTGTCGCGGTGCACCTCGGTGACCAGCGGACCCATGTCGCAGCCGCGACGCCCGTCGCCGATGCGCAGCTGCGACGCCCGGTCCTGGATCTTCGAGATCAGCTCGTCGGCCACGGGCTCGACGGCGACCACGACCGAGATCGCCATGCACCGCTCGCCCGCGGAGCCGAAGCCGGCGTTGATGGCGGAGTCGGCCACGAGATCGAGATCCGCGTCCGGCAGCACCAGCATGTGGTTCTTCGCACCACCCAGCGCCTGCACCCGCTTGCCGTGCTTGGTGCCGGTCTCGTAAACGTACTGCGCGATCGGAGTGGATCCCACGAACGAGATCGAGCGCACATCGGGGTGCTCCAGCAGCCCGTCCACCGCGACCTTGTCGCCGTTCAGCACGGTGTACACGCCGTCGGGCAGGCCGGCCTCCTTCCAGAGCGCTCCGAGCCAGATCGCCGCCGACGGGTCCTTCTCGGACGGCTTCACGACGACCGTGTTGCCCGCCGCGATCGCGATGGGGAAGAACCACATCGGCACCATGGCCGGGAAGTTGAACGGCGAGATGATCCCGACGACGCCCAGCGGCTGCTTCGTCGAGTACACGTCGACGCCCGTCGACACCTGCTCCGAGTACTCGCCCTTCAGATGGTGCGCCAGGGTCGTGGCGAACTCGACGACCTCCTGACCGCGCGTGATCTCGCCCATCGCGTCCGAGACGACCTTGCCGTGCTCCGACGTGATGATCTCGGCCAGCTCGCCCTTCTTCGACTCCAGCAGCTCGCGGAACCGGAACAGGATCTGCTGCCGCTTCGCCAGCGACGTGTCGCGCCAGGCGGGGAAGGCCGCCTTGGCGGAGGCGACGGCCGCGTCGATCTCGGCGGCGTCGGCGAGCGCCACCTCGCGGCTCACGACTCCCAGCGCCGGGTCGTAGACGGGCGCGGTCCGGCCGGACGAGGAGGCGGAGGGCGCCCCGTCGATCCAGTGGCCGACGATGGACAGCTCGGTGCGGGACTCGGCGAGGCTCATGGGGTCGAGCGTAGGGACCGCGCCCCTCGACGGAGTGACGGATTCGTCCAGACGACCCCCGGCCGACTGGACGGACCCGCTACTCCGCAGTCACCTCGAAGCGCGCCAGAGCCGCCGTGATGTTGTCGTGCCCGCCCTGCGCGTTGGCCCACGCGACGAGCGCCTCGGCGAGCGTCACCGGATCGCTCCCGACGCGCTGCTCGGCGTCGTGCAGCACCCCGGCGAGGTCCTCGGCGGGCGAGGCGTAGTTCCACAGTCCGTCCGAGCACGCGAGCACCCAGCCGGGCTCGTCGAGCACCGTGGTCGACAGCCGCGGCTCCTCGTCGTGCGCGTCGGCACCGAGCCAGCGCGTGATCGCGTGGGCGTCCGGCGAGGTCTCGGCCTCGGCGCGGCTCATCCCGGACGCGATCTGCTCCTGGGCCCACGAGTCGTCGACGGTGAGCTGCCGCGGGGCTCCCGCGTCGGGGAGCCAGTAGCAGCGGCTGTCGCCGACGTTCCCGGTGACCAGCAGCGACCCCTCGAGGGTCGCAGCCGTGAACGTGCACGACGGCGGGTTGTCGCGCTTCTCCGGCACGGCCGCGTCGATCGCTCCGGAGGCGCGCGCCGTCGCCATCTGCAGCAGCGCCCCCCAGCGCTCGGCACCGCGGGCCCCGCCGCCGACCTCGGCCTGCAGCGCGCTCAGGGCGGCACGGGCCGCGGCGAGGGACGCGGTGTCGGAGTCGGGGGTCGACGAGACGCCGTCGCAGACGACGAGGAGCGCCGTGCGCAGGGCGCCGTCCTCGGCCGCCACCGCGCCGATCGCCATCGCGTCCTCGTTGGCCGCGTGCCGGATCCCGCGGTCGCAGACGCCTCCGACGAGCGGATGCGGCGCCTCGGCCCAGTGCTCGCGCTCGGTCGGCGCCCGCTGGCCGCACTGCTCGCAGTAGCCGTCGTCGGCGACCGCTCCTCCGCAGAAGACGCAGGCGGCGCGGGTGCCCTCGACGGCGGCGGGCGGCGCGGGCGCGGCGGCCGCGACGATCAGCGTCGCTCCGCACGCCTCGCAGAAGGCGTCGCCGGCCGTGACCGGCTCGCCGCAGACGGGGCACGGAGTGGACAGCTCTCCCGCGCTCACGTCATCGTCCAGCGGCGCACCGCGTTCGCCTTGTCGACCAGCTCGAGCCGCTGCTCGCGCTCCCGGGTGGACGCGGCGAGCGCCCGGTAGGACGCCTCGAGTCCGTCGCGGATCGCCGGCTCGGTCGCCTCCACCGTGCCGAGCATCGCCCCCTCGGCGGGTCCGTCGCGCCGCACCAGCTCCAGCGCCGACTCCAGCACCCCGGTGGTCAGCTCGAGGCGGGTGCGCGGGTCGATCGCGAGCGAGTCGACGCTCGACAGCGCCGCCGAGAGCGAGGGCAGTCCGCGGCCCGACTCGGCGAGCAGCTCGGCCCGGCGCCGGCGGGCGTCGAGGAACGAGGAGCGGGTCGGGGTGACGATGTCGAGCGCGTCGAGTGCTCCGTCGAGGTCGCCGCGCTCCTGCCGCACCCGGGCGAGCCCGAAGGCGGCGGGGGCCGTGTAGTTCGCGTCCGAGCGTGCGCAGATCACGTAGAGCGACTCCGCCACCTCGGGCTCGCCGCTCGACTCGCACGCCGCCGCGAGCGCCAGCTTCGGCGCCAGCTCGCCGGGCACCTGCCCGTACACGGTGTTGAAGGAGGCGCGGGCGCCGAGGTGGTCGCCGTGCGCGAGCTGCGCGAGACCGCTCATCCACACGGCCCGCCACTCCCACGGGTCCTCCGCCAGGATCTCGCCCGTCGCGCGCGACACCTCGTCCCACCGCTCGGCCTCGATCGCGGCACGGGCACGGGCGAGCCGCACCTCGACGGTCACGGTCGGAGCGAGTGCGAGCGCGCGCAGGCGCACGATCGGGTCGGCGACGTTCACCCCCGCGAGCCACGCCTTCGCAGCGTCGGACTCGTCGATCTTCAGCAGCGGCAGCGCGTCCCAGGGCAGCGGGCGGTCGACCACGTCGGCGACCGGTGCCTCGAAGAGCGCCGACTCGGTCGAGTGCAGCGACGGGTGCCCGGGTCCGCGGTCGGTCGCGACCACCTCGCGGAGGACCCCCAGCAGCTGCCCGCGCATCTCGTCGACCGTCGCGAACCGGTCCTGCGGATCCGGCGCGCACGCCTTCGCGACGAGCCGGTAGAAGGAGTCGTATCGCTGGAACAGCGGCGTCTCGGACACCGGCGGGAGGGACGCGACGTAGGTCGTCTGGTTCCCGCGGAAGTCCAGCACCAGCGAGGCGAGCGTGCGTCCGATCGTGTACACGTCGGACGCGATCGACGGGCCGACCTCGGGCACCTCCGGCGCCTGGTAGCCGACGGTGCCGTAGATCGCGGAGGCGTCGTCGTCGGCGCGGCGCACCCCGCCGAGGTCGATCAGCTTCACCTGGTCGCCGACCTGGATCATGTTGTCGGGCTTGAAGTCGCAGTAGAGCAGTCCGTGGTCGTGCAGGTACGCGAAGGCGGGCATCACCTCGAGCACGAACGCGAGCGCCTGGTCGACGGGCAGCGGATCGGCGCTGCCGCCGTTCGCCTCCAGCCGCTCCTTGAGGATCTGCTTGAGGCTCGGGCCGCCGACGTACTCCATCACGATGTAGCCGGCGCCCTCGTGCAGCACGAAGTTGTAGATCTCGACGATCAGCGGATGCTCGACCTCGGCGAGGAACTGCCGCTCCGTGACGGCCGCGGCGTACGCGTCCGGGTCGCCCGAGTTGAGCAGGCCCTTCAGCACCACCCAGCGCCCCGAGACGTTGCGGTCGCGCGCGAGGTAGATCCAGCCGAGTCCGCCGTAGGCGAGGCAGCCGACGACCTCGTACTGCCCGCCGACCACGTCGCCCTTCTGCAGCTGCGGGGTGAACGAGAACGGGGTGCGGCAGTTGGGGCAGAAGCCCTCGGTGCGGCCCGGCTTGCCGTCGCGGCCGCGGCCCACGGCTGTGCCGCAGTTCGAGCAGAAGCGCTTGCGCTCGGGGAGCACCGCCTCCGTCATCAGCGCGGCCATCGGATCGGCTGCGGGACGCGAGGGCACGGTGGTCAAGCCGGCGCCCAGCCGCGGTCCGCGCAGGCGGGTGGAGGTGGTGCCGACACGGCGGGTCACCTTGGAGCCGGTCTGCGCGGTGCGGGCGGAGCCGAGCGCGGCGGTCGCGAGGCGGGCGGAGGAGGTGCGTCCGCTGCGCGCGGTCGCCGCCTCCTCGATGCTCGATCCGACGGGGGCGGAGGCGTTCGGGGAGCCCTCGACGAACCCGGTGCCGAAGGCGGCGGACGCGGTGGCGGGAGCCGCAGTCGGCGCCGCGCGTCGTGCGGTCGGCGCCGATGCGGCCGGACCCGCGCCGCCTTCCGCGGGCGGGGATCCGCAGACGTTGCAGTAGCCGTCCTCGATCGTCCCGGTGCAGCCCGGAGTCGCGGTGCAGGGTTCGCCGTTCATGGGGTGGCCTTCCGGTGGTGCGGCAGATCTCGGGTGACGACGTCGTACTGCTCGACGAAGTGCCGGGCGAGCGGGACGGAGCAGGGCACCGCCTCCAGCGCGGCGCGCACCTCCTCCTCGGCGGCGCGGCCCACGGCGGTGGCGGCGCGGCCGTTCGCGGCGGCGCGCTCGCGGAGCGCCCGCAGCCGGAAGCTGAGCGCGGCCCGCTCGCGCAGCGGAGACGTGTAGGCCGCCTCGACGGCGTCGAACGCCCGCCCGACCGCGGTGAGGCGGCCGAGGTACTCGTCCAGCCCGTCGCGGTCCGCGGGCGCTTCGCCGAGGCGCGAGACGTCGGGCACGGCGAGTCGGGGCGGATCCGCGATCTCGCGCCGGCAGCGCGCGACCAGTTCCCGGAGCGGCGTCTCGCGGCGCTCGGCGGCCTCGGCCAGCTCGCGGGCGCGCTGCCGGTCGCGCTCGAGCCCGCGGCGCTGCGACGCGGCGATGATCAGGTCGCGCTCGAGGCGGGCGGAGTCGCTCTCGAGCTGTCCGAGCGGACCGGACACGTCCGCGCCCCTGCCCGCCTTCTCGACCAGCGCGTCCAGGCGCGAGCGCAGCACGGCGACGCGCTGCGCGGCGGGACGGTCGACCACTCCGCGCGCGTCCTGCGTGAGGTCGCGGCAGCGCTCGATCTCGGCGCGGACGCCCACGATGCGTCCCGCGGTGTCGGTGCCGCTCGGGTCGAGCTCGAGTCGCGACTTCAGCTGCCCCACGACCGCGTCGCAGAGGCGCACGGCCTCGACGAGCGAGACCGCCGCACTCCCGCCGCGCCCGCTCGCCGCGTCGAGGCGTCCCCAGATGAGCTGCGACATCCGCTCCCGGGCGACGGAGTCGACCCGTCCCGAGTCCCAGACGGTCTCGAGCTCGGCGAGCCGCCGGGTGACCGATTCGCGCAGCGACTGGGCGAGCACGATGTCGGAGGTGTAGCTGTCGGCCTGCGGGGACGCGAGCGCCGCCGCATCCAACCGGGTCAGCTCACGGCCCGTGCGGTCCAGCCAGCGGGTCAGCTGCGCCAGGTACTCGAAGAGCTCGCGCTGCGGGATCGCCTCGCCCAGGCGGCCCGGCGCGACCGGGGTGCCCTCCGCGACTGGGGCGCCCGTCGTCATCGCCCGTAGACCGGCTCGGGCGGCGCGGCCTCGCCGAGCTCGCCCAGCCAGCGGTCGTAGATGCTCTGCCAGCGGCCGTCCGAGCGGAGGGAGTCGAGCGCGCCGTTCACGAAGCGCACGAAGTCGACGTCGTCGGCCGCCATGCCCAGGCCGTACGGCTCGGAGCTCAGCGGCTCGCCGATGACCTTCGCGTAGGGGTCCTGCGCGACGAAGCCCGCGAGGATCGTGTCGTCGCCCGCGATCGCGTCGACGGATCCCTCCTGGAACAGCGCGAGGCACTGCGTGTGCGTGTCGGCGGCCACCGCCTCCACTCCCGGGTACTCGTTCTCGAGCCGGCTGAGCGTCGTGGTCGCGCGCGGGGCGCAGACCTGCTGCGTCTCGTCGGCCGCCTCGAGCTCCTGGATGCTCGTCGCGTCGCTGCTCGCCGAGACCAGCAGCTTCAGTCCCGCGCCGTAGTACTCGGAGGAGAACGCGATCGTGCTCCAGCGGTCGCAGGTCATGGTCAGCGTGCGGGCCACCAGGTCGACCTGGGGCGCGCCCTCACCGCCCGTGAGCGCGGGGAGGCGCTGCGCCGAGGTGATCACGACGTACGTGATCGCGTCGGGGCGGCCGAGGATCGCGCGGGCGATCTCGCGGGCGATGTCGATGTCGAAGCCCTCGATCGTGCCGGTGAGCGGGTTGCGCGCGCTCATCAGGAGGGTGTCGGCCGAGACGCCGACCCGGAGCGACCCGCGGTCGCGGATCTCGGTCAGGGTCGCGCTGTCGGTGACGCCCGTGGGGGCGTAGGAGGTGGTGGCCGACGGCGTGCAGTCCGTGGTCGGCGGCGAGGCGGTCGTGGTCGGCGCGGGAGTGGCGGTCTCGGCCGGCGCCGACACGAGCGTGCCGAGGTCGTCGGCTCCCGTGGTGCAGCCCGAGACGGCGAGGACCGCCGCCGTGACGAGGGCGAGGGCCGCGGTGCGGATCCGGTTCATCGGTACTCCTCCAGTCGCTGCGAGACGCCCCGCCAGGCGAGGACGGCCCCCACGAGCCCCGCGGCCAGAAGGACCCACGAGGTGAGCGAGGAGATCGAGCTCCACTCCCCCAGCGTCGAGGACGCGGTGGCGGCATCGGTGCGGACGGTCTCGCGGGCGTCGGCCTGGAACGCGGTGAACGCGGCGTTGGCCGAGCCGTCCCCGGTGGCGACGGCGAGGGCGACGGCGTCGTCCCACCGCCCCTCGTCGTCGGCCTGGCGGATGCCCTCGTGCAGGGTCAGCCAGGACTGCAGCTCGCCGAGCAGCGACCCGTCGACGATCCCGCTCCCGATGCCCCGCTGGAGCTGGCGCTCGGCCTCGGTCGCCGCCTCCTGGAAGTCGGCCTCGAGGGCCGCTCCCGAGCCGCGCTTGATCAGGGTGAAGCTCTCGAGCGACTTCGCGTCGGTCGCGGCGGTGAGCGCCTGCGAGACGGCGAGGGTCGCGCGGTAGCTCTCGGAGCGCACCGTCGCGGCGTTCGAGGCCGCGACTCCGTAGACTCCGGTGCCGGCGATGCCGAGCAGCAGGAGCAGCCCCGTCGCGGTCGCGAGCGGCCGGTTGAGGTAGCGGTGCGTGCGCCGCGCGAGCGCGATCTGCGCGGCGATCAGCACCAGCAGCATCACGAGGGAGCCGATCATCAGCAGGACGCTGAAGCGGACCGTGTCGTAGGCGCTCGCGACCCGGTCGGCGCCCTGCGCGACGAGCGACTCGAGATCCTCCAGGATCCCGTCGTCGGCGTCGGTCAGCTGCGCCGACGCCTGATCGAGGTAGGCCGAGCCCACCGGGAAGCCCTGGCGGTTGTTGGCCCGGGCCTGCTCGACGAGGCCGCTGTAGACGGCGACCTTCGTGGCGACGGTCGCGAGCAGCGGCGCGTCGGCCGGCTCGGCCGCGGCGAGGTCGGTCAGCTGCGACGAGGCCGCGGCGAGGCTGTCGGAGTAGCGCTGCCGCTGCTCCGCCGGCTCCAGACCGCCCACCAGGAACGTGTTGGCGGCGACGGCGTTGGCGTCGACCAGGAGGTTCCGGACCTCCTGGACGCCGACGAGCTGCGCCGACTGCGCCCGGGCCTCGGCGGCCGCGCGGGCCTGCAGCGCCCCGGTCTGCTGGGCGAAGAGCCCGAACAGCACGGCGGCGAGCGCGGTGAGGACCAGGAGCGTGCGGAACAGGCGCGGAGTGGTGGAGGTGGCGCGGACGAGGAGCGACGGCTTCTTCGTGGCGGGGTGGTTCGCGATCTGCACGAGCGGCGGCGCCGGAGCCTGCTGCGGGGGCGCGGCGGCGGGGCGGGCGGCGGGCGCGGTGCTCATGCGGTCTCCTCCGTCGGCGGGGCGTCGAGTGCGGGAGTCTCCTCCGCGGCCTCCGCGCTCTCGGTGATGTCCTCGGGCTGCAGGATCCGCAGGTCGTCGAGCGTCGGCTCCTCCACGTCGCGCAGGCGCCAGGCGTGGCGCGCGATGGCGGCGTCGAGCACGTTGCGCACCCAGCGGCCGTTGCCGAACGCCTCGGTGCGCTGCTGCGCGGAGGCGAGCTCGGCGAAGGCGGCGACCGCCTCCTCCGTCGGCTCGAAATCGGCCGAGGCTGCCAGGCGCGCGAAGATCGCCGACAGCTCGTCGTCGGTGTAGTCGGCGAAGTCGATCGTGGTCGAGAAGCGGCTCGCGAGGCCGGGGTTGGTGTCGAGGAAGCCCTGCATGGGCCCGGAGTAGCCCGCCACGATGACGACGAGGTCGCCGCGGTGGTCCTCCATGTCCTTCACCAGGGTCGTGACCGCCTCGGCGCCGTACTGGTCGAGCGCGAGCGCGTAGGCCTCGTCGATGAAGAGCACGCCGCCGCGGGCCGACGCGATGACCTCGGCGGTCTTGGTGGCCGTCTGCCCCAGGTAGCCGGCGACCAGCTCCGAGCGGTCGACCTCGATGAGCACGCCCTTCGAGAGGATGCCGAGCGAGCGGTAGATGCGCGAGACGAGGCGGGCGACGGTGGTCTTGCCCGTGCCGGGGTTGCCGGTGAAGACGAGGTGGCGCGTGAGGGTCGGAGTGGACAGCCCGGCCGCCTGCCGCAGCGTGTCGATCCGGAGCAGCTGCGTCTGCCGCTTGATCTCGCTCTTCACCCGGTCGAGGCCGATCAGGGCGTCGAGCTCGGCCATGAGGTCGTCGATCGACTCGGGCGGAGGGAGCTCCTCGGGCTCCTCCTGGGCGGCGGGGGACGCGGAGGGGGCGGCCGCGGTCGGTCCGCCCGGCTCGTCCTGCGGCCCGTCGTGCTCGGTCCGGCGCAGGCGCGCGAGGATCTCGTCGACTCCGGGGACGCCCTGCGGGAGCAGGTCGGGGGCGGGGAAGAGGGAGTCGGCCGGTGCGGCGGGTGCGGCCGGTGCGCGGGGAGCGCGGGGAGCCTCCCGCTGCGGGATCGCCCCGAGCTGGGCCGCGGCGGTCGCGGACGCCGAGGCGATGCCTCCGATGCCGGGGTCGCCGAGCGCGCTGGCGGCCGAGACGACCTCGGTGAGCGCCCGCGCATAGGCGGGTGCGTGGTCGGATCCGGCGCGCACGAGGGCGGCGAGGTGGTCGGTGGGGCCGCTGCGCCAGCGGCGGGCGCTCGAGGCGGCGGTGAAGAAGGACTCGAGCCCGCCGGACGTGCCGGTCGCCTCGAGCCAGTCGGGGCCGGCTCCGGTGATCGACTCGGCGACGGCGGCCGCGAGGCGGGCGCCCTCGTCCCGCACGGCGGCGTCGTCGAGTCCGGCCGCGGAGCCGGCGAGCACGAGGGCGTCGAGCGCCGGGGCGAGCGCGGTCACGAGGCGCTCGGCGGGGTCAGCGGGCCGTTCTGCTGCGGACCGGCCGGCGCGCTCGAGCTGCCGCCCACCGGACCGCCCTCGAGCGAGTTGCCGCCGAGCGACGACTCCGCGAACTTGTCGGCCAGGAACTGCCCGTGCGCGATGAGCGCCGACGCGTCCTGACGCGAGACGGCGTCCGAGATGCGGTCGAGCGTCCCTCCCAGGATGTCGAGCTGGTCGGTCAGGATCATCAGCGAGGTCTTCCCCTTGTGGACGGCGCGACGGTCGGCGAAGTCGCGGGGCAGGCGGAGGTAGCCCTCCACCGCCTCCGGCAGGTAGCTGGTGGCGGTCGCGACGACGGTGTGGCCCTGCTGGCTCATGCCGCCGAGGCGGTCGAGCCGGGGCACCATCTCGCGCACGGTCTCGTCGATCCGGCGGATGCGCGCCGCGACGAAGGGAGCGACGCGCCCCTCCGTCTCGGCCTTCACCCGGTCGAGCGCGGCGAGGATGTCGTCGCTCGTCGGCGCGGCCGGGAGCGCCGGGGCCGTCTCCGCGGGCGCCGGATCGGAGCCGCCGAACAGGCGCGACAGCCAGCCCATCCCGTCCCCTAGCGGCCGAGATCGAGCGAGGACGTCGCGTCGATGTCGGCGTTGCTGCGGCGGGCCCGCTCCACGTACTCGCCGGCCTTCGCGGTCTCGGTCTGCAGCACGCCCACCGTCTGGGCCATGCTGTCCAGCGCCTTGATCTTGAAGTCCGAGATCGAGTCCATCGTCTGGTAGATGTTCGCGAACGCGGCCTGCAGCTGCGGCAGGCCGACGGTCGCCGACGCCGCCTGCGACTGGATGTTCGCGGACTGCTCGGCGAGCATCCGCGACGTCGCCTCGATCATGTTCGAGGTGGTCGTGTTCAGCGCCGTGATCTGGTCGAGCACGAGCCGCTGGTTGGCGAGGGCCTGCGCCACGATGACCGCGGTGCGCAGCGCCGACACGGTGGTCGTGGTCGCGCGGTCGACGCCCTTGATCAGCTCGACGTTGTTCTTGATCACGACGTCGATCGCGAGGTAGCCCTGGATCGACACGGCCAACTGGGTCAGCAGGTCCTGGTGCTTCTGGCGCGCGTAGAAGAGGACGTCCTCGCGCAGCGCACGGGCGCGGTCGGGGTCGGTCGCGTCGAGCTCGGCGATCTTGGCCGACAGCTTCACGTCGAGGCGCTCGGCGACGTAGATGTACTCGTTGAGACGCGTCATCGTCTCCCAGAGGTGCTGCTTCTCGAGGTTGAGCGCGGCGTTGTCCTTGCGGAGCTCGTCCTGCCCGTCGTAGAGCGCCTGGATGATGGCGTTCAGGTGGGTCTGCGCGCTCTCGTAGCGGCGGAAGTAGTCGGTGATCTTGTTGCCGAACGGGATGAAGCCGAGGATCTTCTTCTGCACGTTGTCCTCGGACGGATCGAGGTCCTCGACGGTGCGGCGCAGCTCCAGCAGCGTCTTGCCGATGGTGGAGCCCTCGCTGAGGCCGCCCTCCTGCAGGGCGCGCACCGGCGCCTTGAGCAGGCGGTTCGACGAGTCGGCGGCCGAGCGGATGTCGGCGTCGCCCATCGTGCGGATGTCGTTCGCCTTCGCCGCGAACTCGGGGCTGCGCGCCTCCGACTGCAGGAGCGACGCGAGGTAGCCGTCGACCTTCGCCTCGAGGCCGGGCAGCGCCTGCTCCGGCACCTTCGGCGCGATGGAGGGCGCCGAGGTCGTGGGCACCGCGGCGACGGGCTCAGGCGGAGTGAGCGACAGAGCGTTCTGGACGGGCGGCTGCAGGGCCTCGGTCATCGGGGGATCCTCACCGTTCCTGGCGCGCGGCGCCGACTCTGGTTGAACGTCCGGTCAGCATATCCGAGGGCACCGGGCGGGAGCCTGTGCGCCGGCTGTCGCGGTGCGGGTGGTTCGCAGCACGGAGGTCCACCATGGGCGGGTGCCTGCCCTCGAACCCCTGACCCGCTCCGCTCCCCCGCTCGGCGGGCCGCGGATCCTCCGCCAGCGCTGGACCGAGGCGGCTTTCCTGCACTGGCGGGTCGACGCGTCGCTCGTGGCGCCGCACCTGCCCCGCGGCACCCGACCGGACGAGCACGACGGCTCCTCCTGGGTCGGCCTCATCCCCTTCCGCCTCTCGCGCACGGCGTTCCTCGGCGGGCCGAGGGTGCCCTGGCTCGGCACGTTCCCCGAGGTGAACGTGCGCCTCTACTCCGTCGACGAGCAGGGCCGCCGCGGAGTCGTCTTCGTCTCGCTCGACGCCTCCCACCTGCTCCCGGTGCTCACCGCGCAGGCCGTGTTCGGGCTGCCCTACCGGTGGGCCCGGATGAGCATCGAGCACCGCCACGGCGCGGTGGTTTACGAGACGTCGCGGATCGGGCGGCCGGAGGCGCGGTCGCGGATCGTCGTGCGGCCCACGCCGGGGTCGTCGGCGGCGGAGGATCCGCTCGCGTCGTTCCTGACCTCGCGCTGGGCGTACCACGAGACGCACCTGGGCTCGACCTGGTACGGACGGAACCTGCACCGGCCGTGGCCGCTGCAGCGGGCCGAGCTGCTGGCGCTGGACGACGGGCTGCTCGAGCAGGCGGGATTCCCGGGGCTCGCGGGGCGGGCTCCGGACTCGGTGCTGTACTCGCCGGGCGTCGAGACGGTGTTCACGGTGCCGCGGCGGGTGCGGTAGAGCGACGGGCCGTACCGCTCCGGTCGGTGCGGAGACGGCCGTCCCTCCCCCGCTGATCAACCCGCCCGCGCTCCTCTGAGGGATCGAGTAGCCCGTGCCCCTCTTGCCGATCGAGCAGCCCGCTCCTTCCTGCTGATAGACAGCCCGCGCTCCTTCTTGCTGATCGAGTAGCCCGCGCAGCGGGCGTATCGAGATCCACGTCCACCAGCAGCCCCACCTCCGACCCTTCCCTGGCGCGTTCCGCCGCCTCGTGGCGCAATTGTGGCTGTGGTGTCGGTGGTCGCTGGTGTCATCCTCGTATGGTTCTTCTGGATGTCGAAGCAAGGCCGGCGGGCGGTGGTCCGAGCGTGCGCGAGTGCTTCGACGACGCCCTCGTCGCCGCCGTCGGAGCCGCCTGCGCGGTCGACGCGTTCCGCGCCCGCGCCGAAGCGCAACGGGCCGAGCTGATCGAACTCGCGCGCCACACCGCGGTGACCCTCCCGAACGCCCTCGTCGATCCCCGCGTGCAGGCGCACGTCGAACGCGAAGAGGCCGCGATGCGCGCCCTCGTCGCCGAGATCGCAACCGGGATGCGGATCTCCGAATCCCTCGCCGGCATCCTCGTCGAGGAGAGCCGGATGCTCGTCAACGAGCTGCCCGAGACGCTCACCGCCCTCCGCGAGGCCGCGATCGCACCCGAGCACGCCCGCGCGATCATCCGAGCCGCGCTCGATCTCCCAGTCGACGTGCGCGGCCGCTTCGACGACGCCGCCGCAGCCCTCGCCCGCGACTGCACGCCTCCCCAACTCCGCCGCCGTCTGCGCTCCCTGCGCGAACGCCTGCACCCGGAGTCCCTCACCGACCGGCACACGCGGTGCGCCGCCCGCCGCGGCGTCTGGCTCGACGGCGACCTCGACGGCATGGCCACCCTCCGCCTCCACCTCCCCGCCCCGGAAGCGCACGGAGCCTTCGACCGCATCGACCGAACCGTCCGCAGCCTGCACGAGAACCCCGACGAGGAACGGACCCTCGGGCAGTTGCGCGCCGACGTCGCCGCCGCACTACTGCTCGACGGCGAGACCGTGCCGAGCTCCGACGCTTCGCAGCCGATGACGGCGATCCTGCGGGGAATCCGCCCGCAGGTCTCCGTCACCGTTCCCGTCCTGACCCTCCTCGGACGCTCCGACGAACCCGGCATCCTCGACGGCTACGGCCCCATCGACCCCGCCACCGCCCGGCGCCTGGCCGCCGACGCGCCGTCCTTCACCCGCATCCTCACCCATCCCGAGACCGGGGCGGTCCTCTCCGTCGGGCGCACCACCTACCGCGTCCCCGCCGACCTGCGCCGGGCCCTCGCACACCGCGACGTCACATGCCGGTTCCCCGGCTGCACCCGGTCCGCCCGCGACAGCGACGTCGACCACACGGTCGAATGGCAGCACGACGGACCCACCGACGCCGACAACCTCGCCCACCTCTGCCGCCACCACCACCGACTCCGCCACACCACCACCTGGCAGGTCCGACACAGACCAGGCGGCGTCCTCGAGTGGACCAGCCCCACCGGACGACACCACACCACCGCACCNCACCGACTCCGCCACACCACCACCTGGCAGGTCCGACACAGACCAGGCGGCGTCCTCGAGTGGACCAGCCCCACCGGACGACACCACACCACCGCACCCGAACCACCGGAGCCGCCGGAACGGCTCTTCGGAGGTGCGTCGGAGTGGCGGCGCGACAGCGATCCCCCTCCGTTCTGAGTTGCAGGGGATGCACGGCGGGATGTCGCCGACGGAGGAGGCGCATCGGTGACGATGGTCTGAGGGGACGGCGCGGGGACGCCGGTGGGACGACAGCTGGATGACGACGGGGGAACGATGATCAGCGAGCACACCGTCCACGAGCGCGACGGGGCCGACGCCGAACCGGCGAGGAACGGAACGGCGACCGACGAGGCAGCGAGGAACGGAGCGCCGACGAACGAGGCAGCGAGGAACGGAACGGCGACGAACGAGGCAGCGAGGAACGGAGCGGCGACGGACGAGGCCGCGACGGGCGGAGCGGCGGCGGACGAAGCCGCGAACGACGACCTCGTCGACGTCGAGCTGGAGGGGTGGGCGATGACCTGCTGCGGGGAGCCGTTCGCGGTCGGCGACAGGGTGACCTGGACGCTGATCGCGCTCGAGCCTCGGAGCCCGGGGGTCCGCCCGAGGTTCCTGGAGGAGCACCACGGGCCGACGAGGCCCGCTCGACCGGTGGCGGGCGTGGTCCGCGGGCTGGTCGGACGCACGGTCCTCGGCGCACGGCTCGCGATCGGCGAGGGAGTCCTCGTTCCGGACCGGAGTCGGCGGCGCGTGCAGCGGCTCGACGGCTGGGACGGCACTCGCGGCGGGATCGACCTGACGGCGGTCCTCGAGATCGACGACCGCACGGACCTCCCCGAGTACGAGGCGCTGCGGGAGGCCGTGCGCGAATCGCCTCCTCCGCCGCCGGCCGAGGTGATCGCTGCGCTCCACGAGCGGCTGGCGCGGCTGCACCACGACCACGGGGCGCGACTGCGCATCCGCTCTCTTCACGGGGGACGGAAGGCGAGCCTGCTGCCCGAGGCGGAGGGCGCCCGTCCGGCGCACTGGAGTGTCGGTCCGACGTCGGTGTCCGTGAACCTCGGCGACCGGCGCTTCCTGCTGCCGGCCGACGCCGACGGCGTCGCCGAGGTGGACCGGATCCTCGACGCGATCGTGCGGGGCGACGTCGCGCAAGGGGGTCTCACCCCGCCTCTCGCCCGGAGTAACGTGCCGTCCTCCCCCTGGTGACGGCGCCGGGCCGACGACGACAGCGCGAGCACGACGACAGCGCGAACGACCCCACAGCGGAGGACGACACGAGCATGACGGCAGACAGCACGAGCGACACCATCACCACGACGCACCGCACCCGCACCACCGCGGTGCTCTTCGACATCGACGGCACGCTCGTCGACTCGAACTTCCTGCACATCGAGGCGTGGGCGCGCGCGTTCTGGCAGTGCGACCTCGAGGTGCCGGCCTGGCGCATCCAGCGCGCGATCGGCGCCGACTCGTCCGAGCTGATCGGCTCGCTGACCGACGACGACGTCGACGAGCAGACCCGCACGCAGCTGAAGACGCTGCACGCGAAGAACTACGCCGAGCTCGGACCCCGACTCGTGCTGCTCCCCGGGGCGCGCGAGCTGGTGCGGGCGATCGCCGAGCGGAGCGCGCGCGTGGTCCTCGCGACGTCGGCACCGCAGGAGGAGCTGGACCTCCTCCTGCGCGTGCTCGATCTGGGCGACGCAGTGCACGCGGTCACCAGCGGGGAGGACGTGGACACGGCGAAGCCCGACCCCGGAATCATCGCGATCGCGCTCGAGCGCGCGGAGGTCGGGCCCGATGACGCGATCATGATCGGCGACGCCTCGTGGGACGTGCTCGCGGCCGAGAAGGCCGGACTCGCGACGGTCGCCGTCCTCTCGGGCGGCACCGGCGAGCACGAGCTGCGCGACGCGGGCGCTGTCGCGGTGTACGACGACGCCGCCGCGATCCTGTCGGACCTCGACGGCGGGCCGGTGGCGAGCCTGCTGCGCTGACGCCGGAACGCGCGCAGCAGGCCGCAGCTACTCCCGAGGACGTCGGCGCAGCACCAGCATCGTGACTCCGACGGCGAGGGCGACCGCAGCGAGCGCCCCGCCGATCCACAGCACGTCGCCGATCGGCACGGCGTCGGCTCCCGAGGGGGCGGCGTCACCGGAACCGTCGGCCGAGCCGGACTCGGCCGACGCGGACTCCCCCGAGACGTCGACGGTGCCGTTGCAGTCCGGCACCGACTCCGAGCCCTCCGCGAGGGCGACGCCCGCGGCGGGCTGCCAGTCGAACGAGTACTGGCCCGATACCGGGTGTCCGTCGGTCGAGACGACCTGCCAGGTCACCTCGTACGCGCCGGCCGCACCGAGCTCGAGCGGCATCGACGCCTCGGGGCCGAGGACGGTGACGCAGCCGTCTCCGTAGTACAGGCCGTCGGGTCCGGTGACGCGCAGGCCGGCGGCACGACCGTCGTCGCCCAGCACGAGCAGGTCGTCGTTGGTCGTGACGGCCAGGGTGCCGGGCTGCTCGGTGAGCGTCGCGTCCGCCGCGGGAGTGCTCGAGACGAGGTAGTTGTGAGCGCTGGCGGGCGCCGCCACGACGACCGAGCCGGCGAGGCCGAGCAGGATCGCCGCGGCGGCGACGCCGGAGCTGCGATGCAGGGTCACGCGGAGGCCTTCGGTCCGCGACGGCGCGAGGCGAGCGCGACCGCGACTCCGACGGCGCCGACGACGAGGCCGCCGACGCCGAGGACGCGGGCGACGACGTCGGCGCCACCGGCGGAGCTCGTCGAGGAGGCGGTGGTCGCGGCGGCGGTCTCCTCCTCCTCATGAGAAGCGGAGCCGGCGCCGTGGTGGCCCTCGCCCTCCTCCGCGGCGGTCACGGTCACGACAGGCGCGGGCAGCTCCGGCTCGTCCTCGCCCTCGACGGTCCGCTGGTCCCAGGCGGTCGAGCCGGTCTCGCAGGTCTGCAGCACCGGGAACGCGAGGCTCTCGCCCTCCGCATCCTCGGGGAGCTGGAGCTGCAGCGAGACGGTGTCGCGGTAGCCGTCGGCGAGCGGGGTCTTCGCGGTGTAGACGACATCGGCGACGCGCTCGGTGACCGAGGCGCCGTGCGAGTCCGTGATCGGCTCGGCGAGGGCGACCTCGTTCTTCACGACCTCCCAGTTGGGGTTCACGGTCGGGCTGACCGAGTTGATCCCGTCCGGGATGGTGATGGTGAGGCCGGTGGTCGGCGAGCCCTCGCAGCCGTGGGCGAGCGAGAACGTGACGACCGTGTAGGCGCCGGCCGCCGTGGTGCTGGCGGTGGCGCTCACGTGCGCGCTCGCCGCGGTGGGTGCGGCGAGCGCGAGGGCGACGGAGCCGGCGGCGACGAGGGCGCCGCTGCCGACGAGGCGGAGGCGCTGCGAAGGGCGGCCGGAAGAGGAACGGGCAGCGGAGGAACGGGCAGCGGAGGAACGGGTGGTCGAGGTCATGGTGACGAGTCCTTGAAGGGGGCCGGCGGTCGCCGGGCATCCGGAAGCGCAGCGCGGTCGTGCGGTGCGCGCGTGGACGCCGACCGGCACGCGTTCCGGAGCGGAGCGGTGTCAGGCGGCGTGCAGGACGCGCAGCGGCGGTCCGCGGTGCCGCAGGTGCGTGAGCGCGGCGTCGAGCGGGTGCGGCGAGCGCGGCTCCGGAGCGCCGTGCACGGCGACGGAGGGACCGACCGGCCCGAGCAGGAGCGCCCCCGCACGGACGACGAACCGCACGACGACGCGGGCGAGCTGCTCGCCGAGCGTCCAGAAGAGCGTCTCGCCGCGGCGCAGCGCGGCGATCGTGAGCACGCCGGCCACGAGGTGCGCCAGCGTCATGAGAGGAGAGTGCGCCGCATGCCCGCCGCCCGCGGCGACCAGCTCGACGGTGCCTCCGTCGTGGAAGTGCGCGCCGGTGGCGGTCGTCCCGACGACGCTGACGTCGCCCCCGCCGCTCGCGAGGAAGAGGACGTGGAACGCGAGCTGGCTGAGCAGCACCGAGAGCGAGAGGCGCAGCAGCGAGAGCCGGCGGCCGGCGAGGAAGACGCACACGACGGCGGCGAAGGCGCCCGCGAGGGCGAGGACGGCGGGAGTCGGAGCCGTCGCCCCGGCGAGGGTGTGCGACGCCGCGGCGACGGCGGTCGCGGCGACGGCGGCGGTGACGCCCCGTGCGACTCGCGCCCACCTGGTCTGCACGTCGGATCCCGTTCGTCGAGGCGGACCCGGAGGATCGCGCAGCTGCTCCCGGCGGATCGCACGGATCGCGCGCCGGCGCCCGCGAGCGCGGACCGACTCCAGGGTAATCGACGCGGCAGAGCACCGGCGGTTCGAGGAGGACCTGCACGGCGGCCGGTCGGCCCCGTTACGAAGCCGTTACCGAACTTCTCCGATCCGATCCAAACCCCCTCAGCCAGGGCTCCGAAGACATGTCAACGGCCGCGAAACGGTCCACACAGCACGAACCCCCTCTGCACGACCAGGACAACGGAGCCCCTCACCGGGACCGTCTCACGAAGGAGAAACACCATGCGAACCACCAAGCGCACCACTTTCGCCGCATTCGCCCTCATCAGCGTCGCGACGCTCGGCCTCACCGCCTGCTCCAGCGGCAGCGGCTCGACCACCGAGTCGACCGAGGACTCGATGTCGTCCTCCGCTCCCATGGAGACCACCACCCCCATGGAGACCGAGACCCCCATGGCGACCATGGACCCGGCCGCGAACCTCGTCGGACCCGGCTGCGCCGCCTACGCCGAGCAGGTCCCGGACGGCGCCGGCTCCGTCGCCGGCATGTCGCTCGACCCGGTCGCCACGGCCGCCTCGAACAACCCGCTCCTCAAGACCCTCACCGCTGCGGTCTCCGGTCAGCTCAACCCCGACGTCAACCTCGTCGACACGCTGAACGGCAGCGAGTTCACCGTCTTCGCCCCCGTCGATGACGCGTTCGCCAAGCTCGACGCCGCGACGCTCGCCACGCTGGCCACCCCCGAGGGCGCCGCGACGCTGTCGTCGGTCCTGACCTACCACGTCGTCCCCGGCCAGATCGCTCCCGCCGACATCGACGGCACGCAGACCACCGTCCAGGGCACCGACCTCACCGTCACCGGCTCCGGCGACGACATCAAGGTGAACGACGCGTCGGTCATCTGCGGTGGCGTCCAGACCGCCAACGCGACCGTGTACCTCATCGACACCGTCCTCATGCCGGCTGCGTAAGCAGTCGACCCGCGGTCACCGACCGCAGCAACGCCGAAGGGCGGGCACCGTGAGGTGTCCGCCCTTCGGCGTTGCCGCGTCCGCCTACTCGGCGGGAGCGCTGATCTCGGCGAGCACGCGGTCGCCCGGGAACGCCTGGACCATGTCGGCCTCGATCTCGGCGCGCTCGAGCAGCTCCTCCATGCGGTGGCGGCGGTTGCGCGTGATGAGCGTCACGACCGTGCCCTTCTTGCCCGCGCGGCCGGTGCGGCCCGAGCGGTGCAGGTACGTCTTGTACTCGTCGGGGGCGTCGGCCTGGATGACCAGGTCGATGTCGTCCACGTGGATGCCGCGCGCGGCGACGTCGGTCGCGACGAGCACGTCGACGCGGCCGCTGGTGAGCAGCGCGAGGTTGCGCGTGCGGCGCGACTGGTTGAGGTCGCCGTGCAGGCTGGTCGCCGGGATGTCCGCGTGCTCGAGCTGCTCGGCGAGCTGCTCGGCGAAGGCGCGGGTGCGGGCGAAGATCAGCGTCTTGCCCTCGCGCGCGGCGAGCTGCTCGATGATCTCGGCCTTGTCGCGGTGCTCGATGACCAGGACGCGGTGGTCGATCGTCGAGGACGCCTGGTCCTCGCCGGCGACCTCGTGCACGCTCGGCTCGACCAGGAACTCGTCGACGAGCGTCGCGACGCCCTTGTCGAGCGTGGCCGAGAAGAGCAGTCGCTGTCCGCCGGTCGCGGTGCGGCGGAGGATCCGCTGCACCGGCTCGAGGAAGCCGAGGTCGCACATGTGGTCGGCCTCGTCGAGGACCGTGATGGTCACCTTCGAGAGGTCGAGGCGGCCCTGCTCGACGAGGTCCTCGAGACGGCCCGGCGTCGCGATGACGATGTCGACTCCGCGCTGGAGGGCGCCGACCTGCTTGTACTGGGGGACGCCGCCGAAGATCGTCGTGGTGAAGAGGCCGACGGAGCGCGCGATGGGCTGCACGGTGCGGTCGATCTGCATCGCGAGCTCGCGGGTCGGGGCGAGGATGAGCGCGCGGGGGGCGCGGCCCTGCTTGCGGTCCTTGCCTCCGTTGTTCTCCATCAGACGCTCGACGACGGGAGCGCCGAAGGCGATGGTCTTGCCGGAGCCGGTCTTGCCGCGGCCGAGGACGTCCTTGCCGCGGAGCACCTCGGGGATCGTGGCGGCCTGGATCGGGAACGGCGCCGCCGCTCCCATCGAGGTCAGCTGGCGGACGATGTTGGCGCCCAGGCCGAGGTCGCCGAAGGACACGCCCTCGACATCGACCGCGAGGGTCGCGGTCGCTTCGAGGCGCTCGAGGACGACGTCGTCGACCTGGTGCGAGCCGCGGGTGTCGCGCGAGGGGTAGAAGTCGGAGGAGTCGCGGCGGGGGCCGCGGGCGCCGCCGGCGGAGCGGTCGGTGCGGTCGTACGAGGTGCGCGCCGGGCGGTCGGTGCGCTCGAAGGCGCGGGCGGCCGGACGGTCGCCGCGGTCGAACGAGCGGGCGGGGCGGTCGCTGCGCTCGGAGGAGCGGGCGGGGCGCTCGTCGCGGTCGTAGGAGCGGGCCGGGCGGTCGGTCCGATCGAACGAGCGGGCCGGACGGTCCGAGCGGTCGAAGGAGCGGGCGGGACGATCGCTGCGGTCGGCCGAGCGAGCCGGGCGGTCGTCGCGGTCGTAGGAACGGGTCGGGCGGTCGGTCCGGTCGAAGGAACGCGCCGGACGGTCGTTGCGGTCGAAGGAACGAGCGGGGCGGTCGCCGCGGTCGGCCGAGCGAGCCGGGCGGTCATCGCGGTCGTACGAGCGGGCCGGGCGGTCGGTCCGGTCGAAGGAGCGCGCGGGGCGATCATCGCGGTCGAACGAGCGGGCCGGGCGGTCGCTGCGCTTGGAGGAGCGCGCAGGGCGCTCGTCGCGGTCGTACGACCGGGCGGGGCGGTCGCTGCGCTCGAACGAGCGCGCCGGACGGTCGTTGCGGTCGAACGACCGCGCGGGGCGGTCGCTCCGGTCGAACGAGCGCACGGGGCGGTCGCCGCGGTCGGCCGAGCGCGCGGGGCGCTCGTCGCGGTCGTACGAGCGGGCGGGGCGCTCGCTGCTGCGCTCGTCGGCGCGGGCGGCGCGCTCGTCGGCGTTCCATCGCGCCTTCTTGGGCGCGTTCTCGTCGACGGGGCGGTAGCCGCGGTGGCCCTCGCTGCGCGCGCCGGGCTTGGTCGCGGGGAAGCGCGAACGGCCTCCGAGCTGCGACTTGCCGCTGGACGCGCCGAAGCGGTTGGGCTCGAAGTTCTTGGCGGGGCGTCCGCCGGCGGGCTTCTTGTTCTTGGGCATGGCTGTGTCTTCCTGGGTTCGGTTCTGCGTGGGCTCGGTGAGGAGCGGGCAGACGCACGCCGGAGGGCGCCCTCGTGGGGCGCGTCCGAACGCAGCCTGCTGGAACCCGGGCGAGTCTTTGACCGGGGCCGATTCACACACATGTGATGTCTCTCACGACGACTGTCGGAGATCCGGCCCGCTTGACTAACAAACCCATCCGCGCGCAGAGCGCACGGTGTCAAGAGCCGACCGCAGGAGTCTACACGCGCCCTCGCGGCCTGGCTAGGGCGGGGGCGACTCCCCCGCTAGGATGCCGCGCCCTTTCCCCTACTCCCGCGTCACGCCTCCGCCGTCGCGCGCCGCGCCCGGTACGCCGCCACGTTCGCCCGGTTGCCGCAGTTCCCCGTGTCGCAGTACCGCTTGGAGCGGTTGCGCGAGAAGTCGACGAGCACCGCCTCGCAGTCCTCCGCCGCGCAGATCCGGATGCGGTCGCGCTCGTCCCCGCGCACCACGTCGACGAAGGCCATCGCCGCCTCCACGACGATGCGGGTGGCGAGCGGGCTCTCGTCCCGCGTCGCGTGCAGGTGCCAGCCCCAGAGTCCGTGCCGCACGAGCTGCGGCAGCGCCCGGCCCTGCTCGAGCATCCCGTTGACCAGGGCCACGAGGTCCTCCTCGGCGCTCGTCAGCCAGAGCGAGCGGAGGGAGGAGCGGACGGAGCGGACGGCGTCGAGCTCCGCCGTCGAGTGCTCGCGGCTGCCCGTGTAGCGGTTGATGCGGAGGAAGTCGTCGAGCTGCTCGAGGGTCCCGAGCTCGTCCTCGCCCGTGTGCGAGAGCTCGGGCAGCGTGTTGACGAGGAAGGCCGTCGAGGTGAGGGAGGCCTCGACGTCATGAGCGAAAACCATGTTGACTCCTGACAGGGCGAGCCGGTACCGTCTGGACCACCGGATGCTGTCACGAGCATAACGAGTTTGACTCCTGAACCGGTCGGCCGAGACGAGGGACGCGCAGATGACCACCACGGCACCCCCGCGCCGGCTCGGCTCCGGCCTCGTGCTGGCCCTCGCCGCGGCCGCCGCCTTCGGACTGGGCGGCCCGTTCGTGAAGCCGCTCCTCGAAGCGGGCTGGACCCCCTCGGCCGCCGTGCTCTGGCGCGCGGGAGGCGCGGCGCTCGTCCTCGCGGTCCCCGCGGCGCTCTCCCTCCGCGGCAAGGCGCACGTGCTGCGCCGCAACCTCGGCACGATCGGGCTCTACGGAGTCTTCGCCGTCGTGGCCGCGCAGCTCTGCTTCTACAGCGCCATCGAGCACATGTCGGTCGGCATCGCCCTGCTGATCGAGTACCTGGCGCCCGTGTTCCTCGTCCTCTTCGCCTGGGCCCGCACCCGGAGGCACCCCGGCCGCTTCACGCTCGCCGGCTCGGCGCTCGCACTGGCCGGCCTGGTGCTGGTGCTCGATCTGTCGGGTGAGTCCACCCCCGAGCTGATCGGCATCGCGTGGGCGCTCACCGCGTCCCTCGGGCTCTGCGTCTACTACGTGATCGCCGGCCGCGTCGATCCGGAGCTGCCGCCGATCGCCCTGACCGCGGGGGCGATGACCGTCGGCGCCGCGATCCTGCTCCTGCTCGGGGTGACCGGCGTCACTCCGCTGCGCGCGACCTTCGGCGACGTGGTGTTCCTCGGGAACGAGGTCTCCTGGGCGGTGCCGGCCGCGGTGATCCTGGGCATGTCGACCGTGCTGGCGTACCTCCTCGGTATCCAGGGCGGCTCCCGACTCGGCACCCGGATCGCCTCGTTCGTCGGGCTGACCGAGGTCCTCTTCTCGATCGTCGCTGCGTGGGCGCTCCTGGGCGAGCTGCCCGCGCCGATCCAGTTCGCGGGCGGCGCGCTGATCCTCACCGGTGTCGTGCTCGTGCGGCTGCAGGCGGAGGAGCCGGCGCCGGTCGAGCCCGCGGCGCAGGAGCCGCCGGTCCCGGTCGCAAGCAGCTGACGCGGCCCGGCCGGTGCCGGCTTGGAGCAGCTGACGCGGCCGGGCACCCCCTGATCGCGGGGGTCCTGTAGGCGGAGCGTCGTCGACCCCTTACGCTCGTCTCACCCATGCGCGAGACCTCCCGAACCCCGCGATCCTTCGCCCTGTCCGCAGCGACCCTCGCGCTCACCGCCGCCGCCCTCGCGGGCTGCGCGAGCGCGGCTCCGGTCTCCGAGCCGATCGCCCAGGCGGCGGGCGCCGTACCCTCGACGCAGTACTCCGACATCCCCGTCACCGCCGATCTCGTCTACGACGAGTCGACCGGCCAGGCCGTCGACGTCTGCTCGCCCGTCGACGCCGTCGACTCCGCTCCGCTGCCCGCGGTGCTGGTCGTGCACGGCGGCAGCTGGGCCCGCGGCGACAAGGCCGACGCGAACTGGCGGCCGCTGTGCCAGTGGCTCGCCTCCGAGGGCTTCGTCGCCGTCTCGGTGAACTACCGGCTCGCTCCGGCCGCGGTCTTCCCCGCGCAGATCGACGACGTCTCGGCCGCGCTCGACTGGCTCCTCGCCCCCGAGCAGACCGAGCGGCTGGGCATCGATCCGGAGCGGGTCGCCGCGTTCGGCGGATCGGCCGGCGGCAACCTCGCCTCGCTGCTGGGCACGGACGACGACACCTCCTCGGAGCTCGCCGCGGTCGTCGACCTGAGCGGCCCCTCCGACCTGACCGCCGCGGGCCTCGCCGACGACGACCCGGTCGTGGGCGTCGCCGCCGCCGTCCGCACCTACCTCGACTGCCCCGACCTCGCCGCGTGCCCCGCGGCCGAGGAGGCGTCGCCGATCTCGCACGTCGACGGCAGCGAGCCCCCGTTCCTGATCGCCCACTCGGCCGACGAGCGGGTGTCGCTCTCGCAGTCCTCATCTTTCGCCGCCGCCCTGAAGGAGGCCGGCGCCCCGGTCGAGCTCCTCGTCGTCCCGGGCGCGCTGCACTCCATCGCCCTGCTCGACGACGGACTGCGCTCGACGATCGTCGACTTCCTGCACGCGCACCTCGACGCTCCGGCCGTGCAGACCCTCTCCCTCGAGCCGGCGGGAGCAGCGGAGCCGACCTCGTGAGCGCCGCGGAGGCCGTGAGCGTGCGACTCGAGCGCACCGGCTCCCCCGAGGTCGACGCGCTGCTGGACCTCGCAGGAGCGCCCTCCGCACTCGACCGCGAGCACGCGCGTCTGTTCGTCGCGCGGGGCGGAGCGGACGGCGCCGCCCTCGGGCTCGTCGCGCTGGCCCCCGGCCCCGACGACTTCGCCGAGCTCGTGCGCCTGGTCGTCCTGCCCGCGGCGCGGCGGCAGGGGGTGGCCCGCCGCCTGGTCCTCGCGGCCGAGTCGTGGGCGCGGGTCCAGCGGATCCGGACGCTGCGGTTCCGCTCCGACGCGGCGGATCCGGCGACCGCCGCCGGAGCCCGGGCGCTCGGCTTCACGGAGGTCGACGGCTTCGGCGCGCACGTCGGGGACGACTCCGCGCTGTGCTTCGCGAAGTCGGTCTGAGCGGGTCACACCCCCAGAGCCCGGAGCCCCGCCGCCGTTCCCGCCGCCACGACGACCACGACCACCAGCGGCGCCTTCAGGAGTGCCGCCCCGGCGCCCGCCGCGACTCCCGCGGCCCGCGACACGGGAGCCGGCTCCGCCCCCTCCGTCAGCGCCGACACCAGGGCGACCGCGATCAGCAGGACGACGGTGCCCCGCTCGACGAGTCGCTCCGCCTCGTCGCCGAGCGGCATCCGGTCGCGCAGCAGCACCCCGCCCGCCCGCAGCGCGAAGCTGCCGACCGCGAGCACGACGATGCCGAGGGTCACGGCGGCGGTGCTCACGAGCGTTCCCGCCCTGCCATGGCCGCGACGCCCGCGAGGGCGAGCACCGGAGCGAGCCCGAGCGGCACGACCGGCACTGACGCGAGCGCGACCGCTCCGCCGAGCAGCGTCGCGGCGAGCGTCCCGGCGCCTCGGAGGCCCGGGAGCGCGAGCGCGAGCAGCACGGCGGGGAACACGGCGTCCAGGCCCAGCACCGACGGGTCGGCGATCACCGCGCCGAGGAGCGCCCCGGCGAGAGCGCCCAGGGGCCAGGCGGTCAGCACGACCGCGCCCGCCGCCCAGAACAGCGCTCGGCGGCGCTCCGGGGTCCGGCCCGAGAGCGCGAAGGCGACGGTCTCGTCGTTCGCGAGATGCGCGGCCAGGAGCCGGCGTCGCCCGGAGCGCACGACGCCGCCCGCGGCCATGCCGTAGGGCAGCGCCCGCGCGTTGACGAGCAGCGCTGCGAGCGCGGCGGCCAGCGGGGCGCCTCCGGCCGCGACGACACCCACGAAGAGGATCTCGGCCGAGGCCCCGAAGACCGAGACGGCGAGCAGCAGGATCTGCCAGAGCGGGAATCCGGCGCCTGTCGCCCCGAGCCCGTACGAGACTCCGATCACCGCGACCGACGCCCCGATCAGCCCGAGGGAGCGCCCGTCGGCGGCACCGACCGTTCGGAGGATCGAACGAAGGGACGTCATAATGGTCACGCGGGATAGTGTGCAGGCCCGCGACGCGTTCGTCAAGCCGAACGCTCGACCGTTAGGACAAACATGGCCGACGCGCCCACCCCTCGCGACCTCGTCGCCTCCTCGCTCCGACGCGAGCGCGCCCGACTCGGGCTCAGCATCTCCGAGATCGCGCGCCGCGCGGGCATCGCCAAGTCGACGCTCTCGCAGCTCGAGGCGGGCGAGGGCAACCCCAACCTCGAGACCCTCTGGGCCCTCGGCGGAGCGCTCGGAGTGCCGTTCTCGCACCTCGTCGAGCCGCCGCGCCGCACGGTGCAGCTGATCCGCGCGGGCGAGGGGCCGCGGGTGGCGTCGGCGACCGCCGACTACGCCGCGACCCTCCTCAGCGCCTGCCCGCCCGGTGCGCGCCGCGACCTCTACGTGCTCGCCGCCGAGCCCGGCACGCCCCGCGACTCCGCCCCGCACGCCCGCGGCACGGTCGAGCACCTCGTGCTCACGGCCGGCCGCGCACTCGCCGGACCGGCCGATGCCCCTGTCGAGCTCTCCGTCGGCGACTACCTGTCGTACCCGGGCGACGAGCCGCACGTGTTCGACGCGCTCGAGGCGGGGACGACCGCGGTGCTCGTCAGCGAGCACGTCTGAGCCGAGCACGTCTGAGCCCAGCACGTCCGAGCCCAGGAGTGCCGGCTCGGCGGGCGGCGCCGCGTCAGTCGAACGAGCAGGCCGGATCCTCCGACAGCGCCCGCTCGATGCGCGCGCGGTGCTCCTCGGACATCGGGGGCAGAGCGTCGAGCGCGAACCAGGCGACCTCGGTCGACTCCTCGTCGGCCACGTGCGCCTCCCCCGAGACGTAGCGGGCGCGGACGACGTGGTCGAGGTACTGCGCGCGGTCCCCGTTCGGGTAGGTCATCGGCGGCAGGGTGTGCACCCACACGAGCCGCTCGACCTCGATCTCGACCCCCGTCTCCTCCCGCGCCTCGCGCCGTGCGGTGCCGGCGACCGTCTCGCCCGGATCGATGACCCCCGTCACCGCGGTCCACGCGCCGGTGTCGGAGCGGCGCACGAGCAGCACCCGGCGCTCCGGCTCGAGCACGTCGAGACCGCCCCGCAGGATCACCGCGGTCACACCGGTCAGCCAGAGCAGCTCCGTGCCGACCCGCTCGCGCAGGCTCAGGATGAAGTCCGGGGTCGCCATCAGCCCGCGAGAGCCCCGGCGTCGAAAGGCTCGGGTCGGAAGTCGAACGCCACGACCCCGGCGGTGTCCAGCACCGGGCCGACGAAACCCTTGAACGCGTCGTGCGCCGGATCGAAGAGACCCGGTCCGTCGACGGCGGGCCGGCCGAGGTAGTAGTTGAGGTCGCCCTCGGAGGAGAAGGTCAGCAGGAACGCGCGGTCGAAGCCCTCGCCCGCGCCCTCGGTGCTGAGCTGCGGCCCGGTCTCGATCGAGACGATGTACGGCTCCCCGTCGCGCACGCACTCGTCGGCGAGCGCCAGGAAGCGCGCGGTCACCGCGTCGACCTCGGCGACCAGCGCGGTCGGGCGGAAGCGGAAGAGCACGATGTGGCGGAGGACCCCGGGGCGGTAGCCGCGCGAGACGAAGGTCTCGGGGCTCACCTCGGCGAGCGCCGCAGCGGCCCGCTCGGGGCCGCTGCGCCACCGCGAGCCGATGGTCTGCGCCTCGTCCGGAGGAGTGGAGCTCTGATCGACCGTCATGCCGACGCCTTCCCGGCGCGGGCGGCACGCCGCCGCTCACGATACCCCTCGACCAGGTTGTAGATGACCGGCAGCACGACCAGCGTCAGCACGGTCGAGGACACCAGTCCGCCGATCACGACGATGGCCAGCGGCTGCGAGATGAACCCGCCGTGGCCGGTGATCCCGAGCGCCATCGGCAGCAGCGCGAAGATCGTCGCGAGGGCCGTCATCAGGATCGGGCGCAGCCGCCGCTCCGTGCCGTGCAGCAGCGCCTCGCGCACCGGCATGCCGCGCTCGCGGTACTGGTTCACGAGGTCGACGAGAACGATCGCGTTCGTCACCACGATGCCGATCAGCATCAGCACGCCGATGAGGGAGGGGACGCCCAGCGGGACGCCCGTGACCACCTGGAGCAGGATCGCTCCGGTCGCCGCGAACGGCACCGAGACGAGCAGCAGGAGGGGCTGCAGCAGGGAGCGGAACGTCGCGACCATCACCACGTAGACGATGAGGATCGCCACGAGCAGCGCGATGCCCAGCTGCGAGAACGCGTCGGTCTGGTCGGCCGTCACTCCGCCGAGCTCGGCCGAGACGCCCGCGGGGAGGTCGGTGCCGTCGATCGCGCTCTGCACGGCGACGTTCGCCGAGGCGAGGTCGTCGCCCTCCGGCGTGACGGTGATCGTGGCCGTGCGCTGACCGCGCTCGGTGGTGATGCTCGCCGGACCGTTCGTCTGCTCGACCGCGGCGAGGGTCGACAGGGCGACCGGGCCGGTGAGCGTCGGGATCTCGAGCGCCGAGAGCTCGTCGATGGTCGCCGGCGGCTGCGCGTCGGCGAGGTAGATCGAGAGCGTGCGGTCCTCGATCACGACGGTGCCCGCCTGCGAGGGCTGCAGCGCCTGGCTGACGATCGTGCCGACCGCCACCTCGCTGAGACCCGCCTGCGCCGCGGCAGCCCGGTCGACCCGGACGGCGATGTAGGGCAGGGAGGAGGAGAGGTTCGACTCGGCCTGGCTGATCCCGTCGGTGCCGCGCAGCGCCTCGAGCAGCGCGTCGTTCGCGCTCTGCAGGTCGGACTGCGAGGCCGTGGTCAGGTCGACCTCGATGTCCGAGGACGCGCCGAAGCCGGACGCGGCCGAGACGCTGATGTCGTCGGGGTCGGCGACCTCGCCCAGCGCGTCGCGGACCTCGGACTGCACGACCTCCTGGTCGGCCGACTCGTCGGTGGTGACGGAGTAGCTGATGCTGCTCCCGCCTCCGCCGCCGAACGCGCTCTGCAGCCCGCCGCCCGAGGACCCGATCGAGAGCTGCACGGTCTCGACACCGTCGACGTCGAGGATCGCGGTGCTGGACGCCTGCGCGGTGACGTCCTGCGCGTCCAGGCTCTGCCCGACCGGAACGGTCTGCGTGACCGTGAAGGTGTTCTGCCCGCTGGCCCCCAGGAAGTTGGTCTTCATCAGCGGGTAGAGCGCGCCGGTGCCGACCAGGACCAGCAGCGAGAGCAGCACCGTGACGACGGAGTGCTTGAGCGTCCACGCGATGATCGGACCGTAGGCGCGCTGGAGCGCGGAGGCCGGGCGCGGGGCGGCGTGAGCGGAGCGGTGGCCGTGCGGGGGCGACTCCGGCAGCGGTTCCCGCGCAGGCGCAGGTGCGACGGGGATCTCCCCCGCCGCCGTGCGCTCCTCGTCGAGCGCCGCGCGCGCGGCCTCGCGGATGCCCGGGCGCTTCGAGGGGCGCAGGAACCAGTAGGCGAGCACCGGGACGATCGTGAGCGCCACCACCAGCGAGGCGAGCAGCGCGATGGTCACGGTCAGCGCGAACGGACGGAAGAGCTCGCCGGTCGTGCCGCCGACGAACGAGATCGGCAGGAACACCGCGACGGTCGTGATGGTCGAGGCGGTGATCGCTCCGGCGACCTCGCGGACGGCGCGCGCGATGGTGCCCGCGCGCTCCTCCCCCGCGTCGAGATGCCGCTTGATGTTCTCGATCACGACGATGGAGTCGTCGACGACGCGGCCGATCGCGATGGTCAGTGCGCCGAGGGTGAGGATGTTGAGCGTGTACCCGGCGGTCTGCAGGCCGATGAAGGTGATCAGCACCGACGTCGGGATCGAGATGGCCGTCACCAGCGTCGAGCGCACCGAGAGCAGGAACACCAGGATCACGAGCACCGCGAAGACGAGGCCCAGCGCCCCCTCCTGCGCGAGCGCCGCGATCGACTCCTGGATGTAGGGGGCCTGGTCGAAGACCGAGGTGAAGGTCGCACCGTCGCCGAGCGAGGCCTCGAGGTCGGGCAGCAGCGCGGTGACGCCGGTCGAGACGTCGACCGTGTTGGCGGCCGGCAGCTTCGTGATCGAGAGGGTCAGCGCGGGCTGGCCGTTGACGCGCGAGATCGAGGTGACGGGCGCCTCCGTCACGGCGACGGCGGCCACGGAGCCGATGGTCGGCAGCGCTGCGGTCGGAGCGGCGGGGAACGCGCCCGCGGACGCGCCGACGGAGGACGGCAGCAGCGGCAGCGCCGCGATGTCGTCGGTCGAGCCGAGCTTCTGACCGGACTGCACCGAGAAGGTCGAACCGTCCTGGGTGACCTCGCCGCCGGCGACGAGCACGCCGTTCTGCTGCAGCGCGGTGCGGATGTCGTTCGCCGTGACTCCGGCAGCGGCGAGCTGCGCGTCGTCGGGAGTGATCGTCACGCGCTGCGCGGTCTCGCCGACGAGGGCGACCTCGCGGACGCCGTCGACCTCCTCGAGGTCCGGGATCACGCTCTCGCGCAGGTCGCTCGCGAGCGCCTCGGCGTCGCCGTCGCTCGAGACGGCGAGCTGGAGGACCGGCAGATCGTCGAAGGATCCGGTGACGACCTGCGGATCGACGCCCTCGGGCAGCGTGCTGCGGATGCGGTTGACCGCCTGCAGGATCTTCTGCTCGGCGGTGGCGAGATCGGTGCCGTAGGTGAAGGACGCCGAGATCAGGGACGAGTTCGTCGAGGACGTCGCGCTGGTCGTCTCGAGCCCCGGCACACCCTGGATCGCGGTCTCGATCGGGGTCGACACGTCGTCGTTGACCACCTCGGGCGCCGCGCCCGGGTAGCTGGACACGACCGCGAGTTGCGGGAACGAGATCGACGGCGCCAGCTCCTGCTTCAGACCGGTGAGCGCGACACCTCCGAACACGGCGACGACGACGGTGACGAGGGCGATGAGCGCCCGGTTCTTCATGCTGAGGACCGCGAGGAGATGCACCTCACGAGTCTTTCATCAGCCGACTGAGTACTCGTCGATCCTCAGGATGATGCGGGTGTGCTCTCAGCGTCGGGAGGTCAGACGACGTCCGCGAGGTACCCCGTCTCGGCCACCGGGTGCCGGGCCACCTGCGCCCACGCCGCGGCGAGCGCCTCGACCGCGCGGTCCGTCGTCTCGGGCGAGTAGCCGATCGGGATGCGGAGGAAGCGCTCGAACGCGCCGTCGATCCCGAAGCGGGGGCCGGCGGTGATCAGCAGGCCGAAGGTGCGGGCGGCGAGCGCCAGCTGCGAGCTCGCCGGACGGCCCAGGCCCACCCAGGTCGACAGGCCGCCCGAGACGCGCGGGACGCTCCACTCCGGGATCGCGCGGGCGAGCGCCGCCTCGAGGTGGTCGCGACCGGCGCGCAGCTGCTCGCGGCGCAGCTCGAACACCCCCTCCATCCGCCCGAGCATGTCGGTGACGAGCAGCTGCTCGAGGATCGGGCTGCCGAGATCACCGGCCGAGCGGGCCGCGACGAGCTTGCGGATCGTGCCGCGATCGGCGCGAATCCAGCCGATGCGGATCCCGCCCCACAGCGTCTTGCCGACGGACCCGATCGAGATGACCGTGCCCTCCGGGCCGTACGCGGCGAACGGGAGCGGCGACATCCGCCGGTCGATGTCGAGCTCGGCGGTGGTCTCGTCGGCGATGATCACCGTGCCCTGGCGCGCGGCCGCGGCGATGGCGCGCTCGCGCAGCTCCGGAGCCATCGAGCGGCCGGTCGGGTTGTGGAAGTCGGGCATCAGGTAGGCCAGCGTCGGGCTGGTGCCGCGGAGCGCGGCGATCAGGCCCTCGTCGTCCCAGCCGTCGGCTCCGTCGACGTTGACCGGCACGAGCCGGGCGCCGGCGAGCCGGAGCGCCTCGTAGGCGTGCGGGTACGTCGGCGCCTCGATCAGGGCGCGGTCGCCGCGCGAGAGGAGGGTGCGCGCGACGAGGGCGATCGCGTGCTGGGCGCCGATGGTCACCATGATCTGACCGGGCTCGGTGCGCAGGCCGCGCTTCGTGTATCGCTCGGCGATCGCGCGGCGCAGCATCGGCAGGCCGACGGTGTCGTAGGAGCCGTCGTCGAAGTGCTCGGGCACTCTCTGCGCCGCCCGCGCGTAGGCCTCCCCCAGCTCGGGCACGGCGGGCAGCGCCGCCTTGGTGAAGTCGAGGAAGTCGGGCGCCAGGGTCGGCACGGCGTGCACCGCGGCACCCGGGAGGCGCGTCACGCTGCCGGAGCCGCGGACGCTCACGAGGTAGCCGCTCTCGCGCAGCTCGCGGTAGGCGGCCGCGACGGTGGTGCGGCTGACGCCCAGCCGGGCCGAGAGCTCGCGCTCGGCGGGCAGACGGCTGTCGGCCGGGATGCGGCCGTCGATGACGAGCAGGCGGACGCGGTCGGCGAGCGCCAGGTACGCGGGGCGGGTGCCGCGCTGCTCGCGCCAGTCGCCGAGGAGGGTCTGCAGGGCGCGCACGCCGAAGTGGACATCAGCCATGCGTCCAAGGTAGTGGGATTGGACCGCGCGCGGAAGGCCAATCCTGCGCTGTGATGTCCCCTGTGACCGCTTCGCCCGCCTCCCGCCCCCTCACCGCCCCGGCGCCCCTCGACGCTCCCGTTCCGCTCGGACAGTGGCGGATCCGAGCCGTTCCCCGGCTGATGGTCGGGCTCGTCCTCTACGGCGTCGCCGACGCGATGATGATCCGGGCGGCGCTCGGAGTGGATCCGTGGACCGTCTTCGCGCAGGGCCTCTCGCTCCGCACCGGACTGGGAATCGGACTGCTCACGAACATCATCGGCCTGCTCGTGCTGCTGCTGTGGATCCCCCTCCGGCAGCGGCCGGGACTGGGCACCGTGCTGAACGTGCTGACCGTGGGGCCCGCGATCGAGCTCGGGATGTGGCTGATCCCGACGCCCTCGACGCTCTGGGGGCAGATCCTGCTCTTCTCCGCGGGTCTCGTGCTGCTCGCGGTCGCGAGCGGCGTCTACATCGGGGCGCACCTCGGGCCCGGCCCGCGCGACGGACTGATGACGGGGCTGCACCGCCGCACCGGCCTGCCCATCTGGGTCGGCCGCTCGGGCGTCGAGGCCACCGTGCTGCTGATCGGCTGGGCGCTGGGCGGGAACGTCGGCGTCGGCACCCTCGCGTTCGCGGTGCTCATCGGCCCGCTGTGCACGGTGACGCTGCCGCTGCTGGGCGTGGGGCGGCGGCGATGAGAGCACCGTGCTGACGCAGAACCGCCCCGCTCGAGGAACCCAGGGGGGTCGGTTCCTCGAACGGGGCGGTCGTCGTGGGGGCGGGAGCGGCGCCTAGCGCTTGCCGGCGAGTTCCGCGCGGTCGGCGGCGCTGATCGACGCGATGCCCTCGGTGATCGAGGTGCCCGACGCGGCCGGGGCGTCGTGGTCGTCGGCGCCGAGCGAGGCCTCGTCGAACGGGGCGCGGCCGGCGAGGACCTCGCGGACCTGCGTTGTGTCGACCTGCTTGGTCCAGGTGCCGACGAGGAGGGTGGCGACCGCGTTGCCGGTGAAGTTGGTGACCGCGCGGGCCTCCGACATGAACCGGTCGATGCCGACGATGACGCCGACGCCGTCGACCAGGTCGGGGCGGAAGGACTGCAGGCCGCCGGCGAGGGTGGCGAGTCCGGCGCCGGTGACGCCCGCCGCTCCCTTCGAGGCGATCATCATGAAGAGGAGGAGCCCGATCTGCTCCGAGATCGACATCGGCGAGCCGGTGGCCGAGGCGATGAAGAGCGACGCCATGGTCAGGTAGATCGCGGTGCCGTCGAGGTTGAAGGAGTAGCCGGTCGGGACGGTGATGCCGACGACGGGCTTGGAGACGCCCAGGTGCTCCATCTTGGCGATCAGGCGGGGCAGAGCGGCCTCGGAGGAGGAGGTGCCGACGATCAGGAGGTACTCGCGGCCGAGGTACTTCATCAGCGAGAAGATGTTGACGCCGGTGACGATGCGCAGCAGGAGCCCGAGGATGACGACCACGAAGATGGCGCAGGTGATGTAGAAGCCGATCATCAGGGTGGCGAGGGCGACGACCGCGCCCCAGCCGGTCTTGCCGACGACCGCGGCGATCGCGCCGAAGGCGCCGATGGGGGCGACCCAGAGGACCATCGAGAGGATGCGGAAGACGAGCACCTGGAGCTGCTTGATCGCTCCGAGGATCGGCTGGCCCTTGGCGCCCATCTTCTGCAGCGCGAAGCCGACGAGGAGGGCGACGAAGAGGGTCTGCAGGATGCTGCCGTCGACCAGCGACGAGAACAGCGACACGGGGATGATGCCGAGGACGAACTCCGCGGTGGTCTCGGCCTTCAGGTCGGTCGTGTCGTACGTGGCGCCCGAGATGTCGAGCCCCTCGCCCGGGTGCAGGATGTTGCCGACGACCAGGCCGATGGCCAGCGCGAACGTCGACATGACGATGAAGTAGCCCAGGGCCAGTCCGCCGACCTTGCCGACCGTGGCGGCCTTGGCGATCGAGCCGATGCCGATCACGATCGTGCAGAAGATGATCGGCGCGATCATCATCTTGATGAGGCCCACGAAGGCCTTGCCGACGGGCTCGAGGGTCGCGGCGAACGCGGGGGCCACGAGGCCGACGATCACGCCGGCGACGACCGCGATGATGACCGCGATGTACAGCCAGTGGTTGCGGTCGATCCGCTTGCGGGTCTTCGCGGGGGTGACCGAGGGGCTGAGCCTGTCGGTGCCGTTCCGGTCGGAGGGGCGTCCGGGCGTCTTCGCCATGAGCGTGTCCTGTCTCTTCGTCGAGGGAGGGTGTTCGCGGGGTGCTGGTGCGACTGGTCGTCGTGCCGGTGAGGTGCGGGGCCGGAGCGGTGAGCGCTCCGGAACGTTCCGATGGTGGCCCCGCCGACGTCCGGGGGCGCGGTTGCGTTCATACTGTTCACGCGGAACGGCCGGAGCCCGGTCCGCCCACCGCGAGAGGTGACGAGGAGGTCGCGATGCCCCGAGTGCGCGCCCCGCGTGCGCGACGCGACCGCGGCCCGCGCGGCAGCATCGCCGCGCGGCTCTTCGCGGTGCAGCTGCTCTGCATCCTCCTCATCGCCGCCGCCGCGGTCGCCGTGCTCGCCGTCGACGCCCGCGGGCGCGCCGGTGACGACGCCGCCGCGCGCAGCCTCGTCGTCGCCCGCACCGTCGCCGACAACCCGTTCGTCGTCGAGTCGACGCAGGAGGCGGATCCGTCGCGCCCGCTGCAGCCGTACGCCGAGGCGATCATGGCCGACACGGGCGTCGACTTCCTCACGATCATGAATCCGGACCGCACCCGGTACACCCACCGCGACCGCGAGCGGATCGGCGAGGCCTTCATCGGGACCATCGCCCCGGCGCTCGAGGGCC
This sequence comes from Rathayibacter sp. Leaf299, assembly GCF_001423055.1. Lineage (NCBI taxonomy): Bacteria > Bacillati > Actinomycetota > Actinomycetes > Micrococcales > Microbacteriaceae > Rathayibacter > Rathayibacter sp. Leaf299. The sequence continues at coordinate 815,367 of NZ_LMNT01000001.1, read as the reverse complement.
GCACGTTCACCGAGACCTACACGGGCACGCTCGGGCCGTCGGTGCGCGCGGTCGCGCCCATCCTCGACGGGAGCGGCGAGATCGTCGCGCTGGTCTCGGCCGGAGTGACGCTGCAGGCGGTCGACGCGTCCTTCGGCGCCCGGGTGCAGGTCGTCGCGTGGGGCGCGCTCGGCGCGGTCCTGCTCGGTGGGCTCGGCTCCTGGCTCCTCGCCCGCTATCTGCGGCGGGTGACCGGCGGGCGCGGTCCGGAGCAGATGAGCCAGGTGTTCGCCTACTACGAGTCGGTGCTCCACTCGGTGCGCGAGGGGCTGCTGCTGGTGGACGACCGAGGGCGCCTCGTGCTCGCGAACGACCACGCGCTCGAGCTCCTGGGCCTCGAGGGCGTCCGCACCCCGGTGCCGATCGCCGACCTCGACATCCCCGAGGCGCTGCGCGAGCTGCTCCGCTCGGACGAGCCGGTCACCGACCGCCTCGTCGTCGCCCGCGAGCGGATCCTCGTGGTCACGGAGCAGCCGGCCGCCTCGCCGGGAGCGCGTCCGCTGGGCACGGTCACCACGCTGCGCGACCGCACCGAGCTGCAGCGGATGACGGGCGAGCTGGAGTCGATGCGCACCCTCTCGGACGCCCTGCGCTCGCAGACCCACGAGTTCTCGAACCGCCTGCACACCATCGCCTCGTTGATCGAGCTGGGTCGGCCCGAGCAGGCGCTGTCGTTCGCGGCCGGCGAGCTGACGCTCAGCCAGCGGCTCGCCGACCGGCTGATCACCTCGGTGCAGGAGCCGGTGATCGCCGCCCTGCTGCTGGGCAAGACGGCGCAGGCGCGCGAGCGCGGCGTCGAGCTGCACCTCGAGACGCACCTGGAGCCGGGCACGCAGGGCTTCGAGCCCGGCGACCTGGTGACGCTGCTGGGCAACCTGATCGACAACGCGCTCGACGCGGCCGCGGCTCCCGACGGCGCCGACGAACCGTGGGTCGAGGTCTACCTCGGCCACGCGGAGGGCGCGGGCGGCGAGCAGGAGCTGGTGATCCAGGTGTCCGACAGCGGCCCCGGAGTGGAGGAGACGGCGGACGTGTTCGCGCGCGGCTACTCGACGAAGGAGCAGGACGCGTTCGGCCGCGGCATCGGACTCGCGCTGGTGCAGCAGGTGGTGCAGCGCCTCGGCGGCACGATCGAGGTGTCGCGGCACGTCGGCGCGGTGTTCACCGTCCAGCTGCCACTGCCGGCGCGCGCCGGTCTGCCCGCGGAGGCGACGCGATGACCCCGATCCGCGTGCTCGTCGTCGAGGACGAGCCGCTCACCGCGAGCGCCCACGCCGACTACGTCCGCCGCGTCGACGGGTTCGAGGTGGCGGCGGTCGCCGGCACCGGAGCCGAGGCGATCCGCGCGCTGCGGGCCGACTCCGGCATCGCGCTGATCCTGCTCGACATGAACCTGCCGGACATGGGCGGGCTCGATCTCTGCCGGGCCGTCCGCGCGGCCGGGCTCGACGTCGACGTGATCGCGATCACGGCGGTGCGCGACGCGGCCGTGGTGCGCGCCTCCGTCGCCGCGGGCATCGTGCAGTACCTGATCAAGCCGTTCGTCTTCAGCACGTTCGCCGCGAAGCTCGCCAGCTACCGCTCCTACCGCGGGCGACTGCACGGCTCGGCCGTCGCGAGCCAGCACGAGGTCGACGGCGCGTTCGCGGCGCTGCGGACCTCGAACGCACCGGGTCTGGCGAAGGGCCTGTCGGCTCAGACGCTCGAGTCCGTCACCGCGCTGCTCGGCGAGGTCGGGCTGTCGGCCGCCGAGCTCGCGACCCGCCTCGACGTCTCGCGGGTCACGGCTCGGCGCTACCTCGAGCACCTGGCCGACACCGGAGTCGCGGAGCGCGCTCCCCGCTACGGCTCGCCCGGGCGGCCGGAGCTGGAGTACCGGCGGCGCTGAGGCCAGGTGAACTAGGCGGCGTGCTCGCGCAGCGACGCGGCGATCTCCTCCTCGATCAGGTCGTAGTTGATCGCGGCGCCCACCCGCAGACCGTCGGCGGCCGCCGCCATCACCTGCGACATCGGCTCCACCAGCGAGCCGGCGGCGAAGACGCGGGAGACTCCGGTGCGCCCCATCGGGTCGGCCGAGAGGTGGCGCGCGACGCCGGAGGGGTGGTCGACGAGCTCGAGACCGAGTCCGGCGGGCAGGCGCGCCGAGACGTCGGGGGCGACGACGAGCGCGTCGAGCGGGAGGAGCGTCCCGTCGATCACGACGCCGACCAGGCGGTCGTCCTCCACGCGGACCTCCTCGACCGCGCCCCCGACGAGCGCGATGCCGCGGGCGGCGAGTCCGCGCGCCTCCTCCCCCGTCGGCGCCTCGACGCCGTTCAGCAGGATCGAGACGTGCGGGCTCAGCTGGCGGAACATCTGCGCCTGGTGCGGCGCGAATCCACTGCCGAGCACGGCGATCCTCCGCCCGCGCACCTCGAAGCCGTGGCAGTACGGGCAGTGCAGCACGTCGCGGCCCCAGCGCGGCGCGAGGCCGGGGATCGCGGGGAGCCGGTCGGCGACTCCGGTCGCGAGCAGCAGCCGCCGGGCGTGCAGCACGGTGCCGTCGGCGAGGGTCGCCGAGACGGCCTCGCCGGTGCTGGATGCGCTGACGACCCGCCCGGTGACGACCCGGGCGCCGTAGCCCTCGGCCTCGAGGCGGGCCAGGCGGACGAGCTCGGTCGGCGCGGTGCCGTCGCGGGTGAGGACGTTGTGCGCGCCGGGCGCCGGGGCGTTGCGCGGAGGGCCGCCGTCGACGACGAGGACGTCGCGGAGGCTGCGGCCGAGGGCGGTGGCGGCGGCGAGGCCGGCGAAGGAGGCGCCGAGGATCAGGACGTCGGCGGGGGCGGGGGTGCGTGTCATGGATCGAGAGTGCGCCGCCCGGGAGCCGGTGTCGCGAATCCGTGCTGTTCCGGCACGACGGCGCGGTTCTTCTGCCAGTCTCGGAGCATGCCCGACGACTCCCGACCCTCCGACGACGAGGTGCTGGCCGCCGTCGGACCGCGACTGCGCCGACTCCGCCTGCGCCGCGACCGGACCCTCGCCTCGCTCTCGGCCGAGACCGGGATCTCGGCGAGCACCCTCTCGCGGCTCGAGAGCGGGGGCCGGCGTGCGACGCTCGAGCTGCTGCTGCCGATCGCCCGCGCACTCGGCGCTCCGCTGGACGAGCTGGTCGGCGCGGCGCCCGAGGACCCGCGCGTGCACGGGCGCCCGATGCGGCGGAACGGGATGCTCATCCAGCCGCTCACCCGCGACTCCGGCGGACTGCAGGCGTTCAAGCACACGATCCCGGGCGGGCCCCTGGCACCGCCCGTCGACGATCTCGAGCAGCGCACCCACGAGGGCTTCGAGTGGCTCTACGTGCTCAGCGGACGGCTGCGGCTGCGACTCGGCGAGCACGACCTGGTGCTGCCCGCCGGCGAGGCGGCCGAGTTCGACACCCGGGTGCCGCACTGGTTCGGCCGGGCCGACGAGAAGCCGGTCGAGTTCCTGTCGCTGTTCGGGCGCCAGGGCGAGCGGATGCACGTGCGCGCCTCCACTCGGCGCTGAGCGCCGCTCACTGCGTCGCGAGCACCTCGCGGACGAAGCCGGCGGACTTCGCGCGCAGCGTCTCGACCCGCTCGGCCTTCGCCTGCTCGACGTCGAAGCCGACGTAGGCGATCGGGGGCCGCGCCCGCACGTTCGCCGAGCACTGGAAATCGGCGCAGACGAGCGTGCCGAGCGAGTCGCCCGAGCGCCCGGCCGCGCCGGCCTTGCGCGCACCGAAGAAGACGACGTCGTTGGGGAGGCGCGTGTCGCGGCACCACGAGCACTGCGCCCGCGAGCGGGGCAGCGCGTCGGCCTGCCGCAGCAGGACCCCGACGGCCCGGCCGTCGATCGGCACCACCACGTAGGCGCGGCGCCCGATCTTCTTGTCGCGCCAGCCGAGGAGGTCGATCGAGTCCCAGTCGAGGGAGTCGAAGCCGACCGGCAGCGAGACGTCGGCGACCTCCTTGCGGGAGGCGTTCACGAAGGAGGCGCGCACCGCGTCCTCGGTCAGAGGGAGCATCCCAGCACCCTAACCCGAGGGCCGGCCGGAGTGGGGGGCATGACCGTGGTGCGCGACGGCCTCCGCCGCCTACTCCGCGGTCGTGAGCCGCTCGAGGTAGCCGGCGAACGCGAGCAGGTCCTCCTCGGGCCAGGTGCGCAGGGCCCGGTGCATCCGCTGGCGCTGCTCGCCGCCGAGGTGCGCCATGCGCTCGCGGCCCAGGGCCGTCAGCGCGAGGAAGCGGGCGCGCCCGTCGTCGGGGTCCACGGTCATCTCGACCATGTCCAGCTCGGCGAGCTGGCGCACCTGTCGGCTGATGGCGCTCCGGTCGACGCCCAGCCGCTCGGCGGCGACGCTCGCGTGGACCGGGCCGCAGCGCTCCAGCATCCGCAGCAGCCGCAGGCCGAACGGAGGGAGCGACGGGTCGATCGCGGCGGCGGCGTCGCGCACGGCGCTGCGCACCTGCACGGCGAGCGCCGTGATCTGCTCCTCGACCTCGGCGAGCGCGCGCGGGGACGCCGCGCCGGGAACGGATCCCGGCGCGGCGTCGAGGACTCCCGAGGGAGTCATCAGCGGCGCTCGACCACGTCGATCGAGCCGGTCGGCCTCGCCTGGCCCACGGGACGCAGGCCCGCCTGGCCGTCGGCCGTCGCGATGAGCGCGTCCTCCGCGTCCTCGACCACGCGGGTCGAGCCGGCGGCGGGGGCACCGGGCTCCGACTTCAGCTGGATCGCGTTCTTGGTGCCGAGATCGACGTTCGGGAGCAGGATCACGGCGATCAGGGTGATGATCGCGAGCGGGATGCTGAAGAGGAACACGTCGCCGACGCCGATGCCGTAGGCGCTCTCGACGACGATGCGGAGCGGCTCGGGCAGGGTGGCGACCTGCGGGATCGTGCCGCTGCCCAGCGTCTGGGCGGCGAGCGCCTGATCGGCGGGCTCGAGGCCGGCCACGCCGCTGCCGATGCGGTCGGCGATCACGGTGCCGAGGATCGAGCCGAGGACCGAGACGCCGATCGTGCCGCCGAGGCTGCGGAAGAACGTGACCGCGCTGGTGGCGACTCCGAGGTTCTTCACCTCGATCGAGTTCTGCACGACGAGGACGAGGTTCTGCATGAGCATGCCCAGGCCGGCGCCGAGGACGGCCATGTAGATCCCGACGAGCACCAGGTTCGTGTCGTAGCGCAGCGTGCTCAGGAGGTAGGTGCCGACGACCGCGAGGACGCCGCCCGAGACCATGATCGCCTTCCACTTGCCGGTGCGCGAGATGATGCCGCCGAAGATCGTCGAGGCGATCAGCAGGCCCGCCATCATCGGGATGGTGAGCAGACCCGACTGCGTCGGCGTCGCTCCGCGCGAGAGCTGCATGTACTGCGCGAGGAACACCGCGGTGCCGAACATCGAGACGCCGACCGAGACGCTCGCGACGACCGCGAGGCTGAAGGTGCGGTTCCTGAACATCCCCATCGGGATGATCGGCTCGTCGACCGTGAGCTCGACGATCACCGCGGCCACCAGCAGCACCACGGCGCCGCCGACCATGAGCGCGGTCTCCCACGAGGCCCACTCGAAGTTCTTGCCGGCGAGCGAGACCCAGATCAGGAGGAGGGACACGCCCGCGGCGATCAGGACCGCGCCGAAGTAGTCGATCTTCACCGTGCGCTTGGGGTGCGCGGGGAGGCGGAGGGTCACCTGGAGCAGCACGATCGCGACGATGGCGACGGGCAGCGCGATGAAGAAGTTCCAGCGCCAGCCGAACGCGTCGGTGACGACGCCGCCCAGGAGGGGGCCGCCGACGGTGCCGACGGCCATCACTCCGCCGAAGAGGCCGGCGTACTTGCCGCGCTCCCGGGGGCTGATGATGTCGGCCATGATGATCTGGCTCAGCGCCGCGAGACCGCCGGCGCCGAGGCCCTGGAAGACGCGGAACACGATCAGCATGTTCGTGTCCTGCGAGAAGCCCGCGGCCGCGGATCCGAGGACGAAGACCGCGAGGGCGAGCTGGATCAGCAGCTTGCGGTTGAAGAGGTCGGCGAACTTGCCCCAGAGCGGGGTCGAGACGGTGGTCGCCAGGAGGGTCGCGGTGACGACCCAGGTGTAGGCGTTCTGGTCGCCCTTCAGGTCCGAGATGATCAGCGGCAGCGAGGTCGAGACGACCGTGCCGGCGAGGATCGAGACGAACATGCCCAGCAGCAGGCCGCTGAGCGACTCCAGCACCTGACGGTGCGACATGGCCCCGTCGGGGCCTGCGGGGGTGTGGTGGTCCGGGGCGGAGGCCTCCGGAACGGTGCGCTGTGCGCGGGACATACGGCTCCTCGAGTGTGATCTGTGGTTCTAGTTGACCGGGGTCAACTATTGACCAAGAGCAACTATATAGCCGGGCGTGGGTTTTCGCCAGAGGGGCCGACGAACCGGTCGGAGGGGTCGCGAACGGAGGCGGGCGCGCCCCCGACCGCGACGGCAGCCGCTCAGCGCGACGAGCGGACGGAGCCCCGCCGGCGCAGGAGCACCACGCTCACGACCACCGCCGCGACGAGCACCGCGAGCACGGCCATCCCCGCGGGAGACCCGGCCGCCGCGCCGATCACGGCCCAGAGCACGGCGAAGCCGACCGTGGCGTAGATCAGCGCCCAGGCGGCGCAGCCCGGGATCATCGCGAGGAGGTAGACGAGCCAGCGCATCCGCGCCGCACCCGCCGCGGCGTTGACCACCGTCTGGAATCCGACCGTCAGGAAGCTCACCGTGACGGCGGGCGCTCCGTACCGGGCGAGCACCGCGGAGGCGCGCCGCATCGCCGGGGACTCCAGCCACCGGCCCCACCGGCGGGAGGCGACTCCCGCCGCGATCGCGCGCGCCAGCCAGTAGGTGGCCTGCGCACGGAGGAAGACGATGGCGAAGAGGGCCGCCAGCAGCTCCACGAACCCCAGCTCGTCGAGGAGAGCGGGCACGGGGTCCTCCTTCTGCTCGAGCGGGGGTGCGAAGGCAAGGCTACCCTTCCCCGGAGCGCCCGCTCCGTCCTCCCGCCCTAGGCTCGACGCATGGACAACATCGACCGGAAGATCCTCGATCTGCTGCGCCAGAACGCCCGGGCGGGGTACGGCGACATCGGAGGGGTGGTCGGGCTGTCCGCCTCCGCCGTGAAGCGCCGCGTCGACCGCCTCGTGGCCGACGGCGTGATCCGCGGCTTCACCATCAAGGTCGATCCCGCGGTCGACGGCATGGCGACGGAGGCGTACGTCGAGCTGTTCTGCCGCGGCACCGTCGCCCCCGACGAGCTGCGCCGGATCCTCTCGGCGGTGCCCGAGGTCGTCGACGCCGGCACCGTCACCGGCTCCGCGGACGCCATCGTGCACATCCGCTCGCGCGACATCCCGAGCCTCGAGCTCGCCCTCGAGAAGGTGCGGATCGCGCCGAACGTCGACCACACGCGCTCGGCGATCGTGCTGTCGCGGCTGATCCAGCGCGGCGAGGCGTAGCGGCGGCCGCGGCTCAGTGCGAGCGTCCGGCGACCACGTCGGCCAGGCTCGCCAGCGGCGAGGTGGTCGCCCTCCCCCGGGCCTCGGCGCCGTCGGCCAGGCCGTACGCCGTGTAGAGCGTCGTCACCGCGAGCCAGCGCAGCGGCTCCGGCTCCCAGCGCCGCACGCGGTGGTCGACCCACGGCAGCTCCGTGAGCGGGGTGCGCTCGCCGAGCACCAGGTCGCGGAGGGTCCTCCCGGCCAGGTTGGTCGCCGTCACCCCCGTGCCGACGAAGCCGCCCGCCCTGCCGAGCCCCGTGGCGCGGTCGAGACCGACGGTCGCGTGCCAGTCGCGCGGCACTCCGAGAACGCCCGACCACACGTGGTCGATCCCCATTCCCTCCAGCACCGGGAAGAAGCGCTCGAGGATCCCGCGCAGCATCCGGAGCGTGCGCGGGTCGGTCACCCCGTCGACGTCGATCCGGGAGCCGTAGCGGTACGGCACTCCCCTGCCGCCGATCGCGATGCGGTCGTCGGCCGTGCGCTGCGCGTACATGTAGGCGTGCGCGAAGTCGCCGAGCGTCTCGCGTCCCGCCCAGCCGAGCTCGTCCCACACCGCGGGCGGCAACGGCTCGGTCGCGACGAGCGAGGAGTTCATCGGCAGCCACTCCCGGCGGTGACCGGCGAGCTCGGCGGTGAAGCCCTCGGTGGCGCGCAGCACGATGTCGGCGCGGACGGTTCCGCGCGCCGTGACGGCGGCTCCGGGGCGGATCTCGTCGACCCGGGTGTCCTCGTGGATCACGACTCCGAGCGCCTCGACGGTGCACGCGAGTCCCGCCGCGAGCTTCGCGGGATGGATCCTGGCGCAGTGCGGGTGCCACATGCCGGCCGAGGTGCCGCTCACGGCGATCCGCGCCGACGCCTCCGCCGCGTCGAGCAGCTCGACGTCGGTGTGGGCGCGGGCCCGGGCGGCGGCGACCGTCGCCTCGAGGCGCCGCTTCTGCGCCGGACCGCGGGCCACCTGGTACTCGCCGCCCTTGACGATGTCGGCGTCGATGCCCTCGGCGGCCGCGACCCGGATCACCTCGTCGACCGTCTCGTTGACCGCGAGCTGGAACCGGTCGACCGCCTCCCGGCCGTGGCTGCGGGCGTAGGAGGAGACGCCTCCGGTGATCTCGTTCGTCAGCCAGCCGCCGTTGCGGCCCGACGCCCCGAAACCGGCGAAGCGCTGCTCGAGCACCGCGATCCGCAGATCCGGAGCGGCCTTCTTCAGGTAGTAGGCCGTCCAGAGGCCCGTGTAGCCGGCGCCCACGATGCAGACGTCGACGTCCAGCGGCCCCGGGAGCGCGGGCCGCGGCTCCGGTCGCCCCAGAGAGGACCACCAGAACGACACGTCGCCGTTGACCGGCTCCCGGGACGGCATCGGGTCAGTAGGCCATGCCGGGGAAGGCCGTCATCATCTCCGAGAAGAGCGCGCCGGTCCAGATGATCACGATGAGGAACGTCACCGCGACGACGCCGAGGAAGATCCAGAGCGGCAGGAGGCCGCCGCCGGTGACGCGCTTGACGACGACGCTGCGGCCGATGACGTACACGTACGGAGCGGCCAGGAACGCCCACGCCCAGTGGAACGGGCGCTGGATCCCGGCGCGCTTCAGCTGCCGCCAGTCGAGGAACGCGAAGACGACCTCGGCCGCGTAGATCAGGAACCCGATGACCTGCACCGCGCCGAGGCCGAGGAGGTAGGCGGTCGAGACACCCATCGACGACGTCGTGCCGTAGGCCGAGCTCATCGCCGACTCGACGACGAGGCTCGGCGGGAGCAGCAGCACCGACAGGGCCGAGAGCAGCGGCAGCAGGACGACGACCCAGATCCAGGGCGTGGCGCTGACGATGCTCGTGTCGCGAGGCTGCTGCGCGGGGCGCGAGGGCGCGGAGGCATAGGGCTGAGCGGGGGTCTGCGCGGCGTAGGGGTTCTGCTGGGCGTAGGGGTTCTGCGGCGCGTACGGGTTCTGCTGCGCGGGCTGCTGCGCCGACGGCTCCTGCGGCACGGGAGCCTGCTGACCGTACCGGGGCTGCTCCCCCGGCGCCTGCTGGCCGTACCGCGGCTGCTCCCCCGGCGCCTGCTGGCCGTAGCCACCGGTGGGGGCGACCGGTCCCGGAGCCGCCGGCCCCGTGGCCGACTGCCCCGAGGCCGACTGCCCGTACGTCGTCGACTGCCCGCTCGACGTCTGCCCGTAGAGCGGCGCGGGCGGAGTCACGGGCGCGGCGGGCGGTGCGGGAGGCGTCGCCGCCGGGGCGTCGCGGAGCGAGTCCGTCCAGCCGGTCCCGTCCCACCAGCGCTGCCGCGGCGATCCGGCGGGGTCGGGGTACCAGCCGGCCCGCGGTCCGGACGAGGCCTGCGCCTCGCCGCCGCCCGCGGTCGACCCGGCCGCCGTGTTCTCGTTCTCGTCGGTCATGGCGTTCTCCGCATCCCCGTCGGGCTCCCTGCCCGCAGTCCTCCTGAAGGCTAGCGTCGCGGAGCCCGCGGCGAACTGAGCGTGCCCGGCGAGCATCCGATGAGAGGGCGATGAGGGCGGGCCTCATCAGGAGGGAGGAGATCGGGCCCCGGGCAGGGCGCGACGCGGCGGTGCTCGCCTACGGTGAGGCCATGTCCACGCCGCGCCGCTCCCGTCCGCTCCTCGTCGCGCTCGCCCCGCTGCTGGCCGCGCTGTTCGCCGCGTTCTGGATCACCGCCGAGATCGGCCGGCTCGCCGCTCCGGGCGCCGCTCTCGCGTTCGCGGTGCTCCTGGGACCCGTCGCGCTCGCGATCGGCCTCAGCACCATCCGCCCGTCCGTCGCCCTCGCCCTCGTCCTGGCCGTCCCGCTCCTGCAGCTCGTCCGCCTGCCCGGCGCCGACTCCACCACCTGGCCGATCCTCGAGGGCTCCCTGATCGTGGCGTTCGCGGTCGCCCGACGGGCCGGCACGCGCCTGCGCTGGGGCGCCCTGCTCGTCGGCGTCGCGTGGTCGACGGCCGTGGGCTTCTCGCTCGTCTTCTCGGCGGGCTGGCTCAGCTGGATCGGCATCGGCGAGACCTTCGAGCACCCGCAGCTGGCGCTCGGCTGGGCGCTCAGCCTCACCGCCGTGCACGCGCTGCTCTGGGCGGTCTGCTGGACGGCCGGCACCGCCCTCCAGTTCGCCGCGCGCACCGAGGCCGCGAGCGAGCGGATCGAGAGCACCGAGCGCGAGCTGCTCATCGCGGGCTACGAGCTGCGGGCGCTGAAGGAGCGCAGCGAGATCGCGCAGGAGGTGCACGACGTGCTGGCGCATTCCCTCGCCGTGGTGATCGCGCTGGCCGACGGGTCGCGGTTCCTCCGGCGTTCGGAGGCGGAGGCGGGAAGCGGATCGACCGAGACCTCTCTCCTGCGCATCGCCGAGACGTCCCGGTCGGCACTCGTCGACCTCCGGGGCCTGATCGAAGGGCTCACCGAGGAGACCGACCGACCCCAGCCCGGGCTCGCCGATCTGCCGGAACTCGTCCGGCGCTTCGAGGGCACCGGAGTGCAGGTCGAGCTGCGCGAGCTCGGCGACCCCGCCGACCTGGCGCCCGCACAGCAGCTCGCCGTCTACCGCATCGTGCAGGAGAGCCTGACCAACGTGCTCAAGCACGGCGGCACCGGGCCGCACGCCTCCGTCTCGCTCACCTGGGACGGACCGGGCCTCCTCCTCGCCGTCGCGAGCCGCCCGGGCGGCGCGGCCCCCGCCGCGCTCCCGGCCCGTCGGGGCTTCGGCCTCGCCGGGATGGAGCACCGCGCCCGGCTGGCGGGCGGCTGGCTCACGTCCGGCCCCGACCCGGACGGGTCCTTCCTCGTCACCGCGTTCCTGCCGACCACCACCGCGGCCCTGCAGCGCCGCGAGGCCCACGCGTGAGCGCGACGATCCGCGTCGCCGTCGTCGACGACCAGGAGCTGTTCGTGCACGGCCTCCGCATGCTGCTCGAGTCGCAGCCCGACCTCGTCGTCGCGGGCACCGCGCACGACGGCGAGGCGGCGCTCGCGCTCGTGGACCGGGAGCCGCTCGACGTCGTGCTGATGGACATCCGCATGCCGCTTCTCGACGGGCTGGAGGCGACCCGGCGGATCACCGGGGGCGAGGGCGCCGAGCGCACGAGCGGTCCGCAGGTGATCGTGCTGACGACGTTCCGGCAGGAGGAGGCGGTGTTCCGCTCGCTGCGCGCCGGCGCGAGCGCGTTCCTCACGAAGGACGCGACGCCGGAGCAGCTGCTCGCGACGGTCCGCGCCGTGGCCGCGGGCGACGCTCCGCCCGTCGCCGCCGACGCCCTGGTCCGCCGGTTCGCGCACGTCCACGGCGAGCGCCGACCGGAGGAGGTCCTCGCGGCCCTCTCGCCGCGGGAGCGCGAGATCTACGCCCTCGTCGCCAAGGGCCTGACCAACGCCGCCGTCGCCGGAGCGTCGTTCATCAGCGAGGCCACGGTCAAGACGCACGTGCGCAGCATCCTGGTGAAGCTGGGGCTCCGCAGCCGTGTCCAGATCGTCGTGCACGCGTACGAGAACCGGCTGGTCTGAGCCGCGCGCGCCTCCTCCGCCAGGATGGAGGCATGCCGCACCTGATCCGCGCCCGCGCCGCCCTCTTCGACATGGACGGGACGCTGGTCGACTCGACCGCGGTCGTCGAGACCATCTGGCGCTCCTTCGCCGACCGCTTCGGCCTCGACCGCGCGATGATCCTCGCCTCCGTGCACGGGGTGCGCGCCGAGGACAGCGTGCGCCGCTTCGCCCCGCCCGGCAGCGACGTCGCCGGCATCGTGGCCGAGCTGAACGAGTACGAGCTCGAGCACACGGAGGGGACGGTCGAGATCCCGGGCGCCGTCGCGTTCCTCGCGGCCCTGCCCCGCACGCGCGTCGCCCTCGTCACTTCGGCGAGCCCCGCCCTCGCCGCCGGCCGGCTCGCGGCCGCCGGCGTCCCCTCCCCCGACGTCGTCGTCACCGCCGACGACGTCCTGCACGGCAAGCCCGCCCCCGACGGCTACCTCGCCGCCGCCGAGCGCCTGGGCGTCCTCGCCACCGACGCGGTCGTCTTCGAGGACGCCGAGGCGGGCGTCCGCGCGGGCCTCGCCGCCGGCATGCGCGTCGTCGTGGTCGGCGGGCACGAGAGCCCGAGCACCGAGGGCCTGCCCCGCATCGCCCACTACTCCGATGCGCGTGTCCACATCGACGGGGACGACCTGCTGATCGACCTCGGCTGACGGCAGCGGGCCCCCGCGATCCGAGGATCGCGAAGGCCCGCTGCACAGGAGGCGAGGATCAGAAGTCGAACTCGCCGATGTTCTCCGAGTCGAAGACGAACGGGTCGCCGAGGAGCACGGTCGCGTCCTCGCCCACCTCGAACGTGCCCAGGTCGCCCGCCTCGAACGAGTCGCCGGTCTCGCCGGTGATGTCGCCGTCGATCAGGGCCTTCGCCGCGTAGGCCGCGAGGTAGCCGAGGTCTCCCGGGTTCCACAGGGCGAACGCGGTGACGGTGCCGTCCTCGACGTATTCGCGCATCTGGTTCGGCGTGCCGAGACCGGTCAGCGCGACCTTCCCCTTGTAGTCCGAGGTCGAGAGGTAGCGCGCGGCCGCCGCGATGCCGACCGTGGTGGGCGAGACGATGCCCTTGAGGTCGGGGTGCGACTGCAGCAGCGCCGCCGTCTTGTCGAAGGAGGTCTGGTCGTCGTCGTCGCCGTAGACGGTGTCGACGAGCGTGACGTCGGGGTGATTGGCCTCGAGCTCCTCCTGCATCAGCTCGATCCAGGTGTTCTGGTTCGTCGCGTTGGCCGACGCCGAGAGGATCGCGATCTCGCCCGAGTCGCCGATCTGCTCGGTGATCAGGTCGACCTGCGCCTTGGCGATGCCCTCGGCCGTGGCCTGGTTGATGTAGAGGTCGCGGCAGTCGGCGTTCGTGTCGGAGTCGAAGGTGACCACCTTCACGTCGTTGTCGCGGGCCTCGTTCAGCGCGTCGCAGATCGCCTTCGGGTCGTTCGCCGAGATGACGATCGCTCCGGCGCCCTGCTGCGTGAGCGTGTTGATGTAGGAGACCTGGGCGTCGGGGGTGGCCTCCGACGGCCCGACCTCGGCGTAGCTGCCGCCGAACTCCTCGATCGCCTTCTCGCCTCCGGCGTCGGAGGTGTCGAAGTAGGCGTTGCCGAGGTTCTTGGGGAGGAAGGTGATCGCGTAGTTCGCGTCCCCTCCGCCCTCGGAGCCGGAGCCCGCGTCGGAGTCGCCGCCGGCGGAGCATCCGGTCGCGACGAGCGCGAACGCGACCGCCGCTGCGGTCACGGAGCCCAGACGCCGGAGCGTGCGGCCCTTCGTGGGAAACGTCATCGTTTCGTCCTTTCGATGTGAGGTGCGGGGGCGGCGCTCGCCGTCCCCGTGCGGGAGGTGCTGTCGGTGCGGACCGGTCACGGGCGGGTGCCCGCGGCCGATCGGGGTGTCCCGGAGCGGGTGCGCTTCTTCTGCACCCACGCCAGGAGGCTGGTGGTCACCACGGAGAGCACGAGGAGCACTCCGGTGATGATGTTGATGACGTCGGAGGTGACGTTGGCCAGGCGGAGCGCGCTGGCGAGGATCCCGATCAGGACGACGCCGGCGAGCACGCCGTGCAGGGCGCCGCGGCCGCCGAAGATCGAGACGCCGCCGAGCAGCACCGCCGCGATCACCTGGAGCTCGAGGCCCGTGGCGTTGTCGCCGCGGGCGGATCCGTAGCGGAGGGTGAAGTAGACGCCGGCGAAGGCCGACACCACTCCCGAGAGCAGGAACAGGACGAACTTCGTCCGGTTCACGTTCACGCCCGAGAAGGTGGACGCCTCGTCGTTCAGTCCGATCGCGTAGATCCCGCGGCCGAAGGAGGTGAAGTGCAGGAGCACCGCGAACACGATCGCGAGGATCACGATCGGCACGACGATCGTCGGGACGGGCGAGTCGCCGATCTTCGAGGTCGCGAGGTCCGTCCAGAACTCCGGGAAGTCGGTGACGGCGGTGGTGCCGAGCAGGCCCACGGCCAGACCGCGGTAGAGCGCGAGCGTGCCGATCGTGACGGCGAGCGAGGGCAGGCCGACCACCGTGATCAGGAACCCGTTCAGCGCTCCTCCCACCGCTCCCGCCAGCAGGGCCACGAGCGCGGCGACCGCGAACGGGGCGCCGGCCTGGGTGAGGATCCCGGTCAGCACGCTCGCCAGGCCCACCGTCGAGGCGACGGAGAGGTCGATCTCGCCCGTGACGATGATCAGCGTCATCGGCAGGGCGATCAGCAGCACCGGGGCGATGTCCAGGAGGAGGTAGGTCACGGTGATCGGGCGGTCGAAGTTGCGCACCGTGGCCGACGCGACGAGCACGACGAGCACGAGCAGCACGATGATCGCGGTCTCTCGGGTGAGCAGCAGGCGCCGGAGGCGTCCGTGACCGTAGTCGCGGTACGTCCGCGCCGTCCGCACGGCGGTCGTCTCGGTCGAGAGAGAGCTCATCGCGCGTCGTCCCTTTCTGCCAGGAGCCGGCGGGACTGCCGGATCGAGAGGACGCGGTCGAGCACGATCGCGCCGATGATGAGGACGCCGACCACGGCGCGCTGCCAGAAGTCCTGCACGCCGAGGATCGGGAGCGCCCGGTTGATGGTCAGGAGCAGGACCGCGCCGAGCGCGGCGCCCCAGACCGTGCCGGAGCCGCCGAAGATCGCGACGCCTCCGATGACCGCCGCTCCCACCGCGTCGAGCTCCCAGCCGGAGCCCGCCTGCGAGTTGACCGTGCCGTAGCGGGCCGCGTAGAGCACACCGGCGAGCCCGGTCAGCGCCCCGCTCAGGACGAAGGCGGTGAGGATCCGGCGCGTGACGGGCAGGCCGTACAGGCGCGCCGCGTCGGGCTCGGAGCCGATGGCGTAGAACTCGCGCCCGGCCCGGAGGTTGCGCATGCAGTAGCCGGCGACGACCAGCACCACGAGGGCGATGATCGTGAGGATCGGGATGGTCAGGATCTGACCGGTCCCCAGCGCCAGGAAGTCCTTCGGCATGTCCGAGGCGTTGACCCGGTCGCTGCCGGCCCAGGCCACGTTGATGCCGCGATAGGCGTAGAGCGTGCCCAGCGTGATCACCAGGGCGGGCACCTTGGCGAACGCGACGAGGGCGCCGTTGATCAGTCCGAGCAGACCGCCGAAGAGGATCCCGGCCACGAAGACCACGATGATCGGCAGGCCCGGCACGTCCAGGAACAACCGTCCCGTGAGGTAGGCCGAGAGCCCGAGGATCGAGCCGACCGAGAGGTCCACGCTCCGGGTGATCACGACGATCGCCTGGCCGACCGCGACGAGCACGAGGATCGACGGCGTCAGCAGCAGGTCCCGCCAGCCGTCGGGGGAGAAGAGGAAGGACGGGTTCTTGACGGTCGTCACCGCGACGAGCAGCACGATCGCGAGCAGGATGCTCGTCTCGCGCGCCGTCGCGAAGCCGCGGAGTCCGCGGGAGAGGCCGCCGGAGGAGGGCGTCGGCCGTCCCGTCGAGGGCGCGGTGGTCGTCGCGGCGCTCATGCGGCGCTCCCTTCGGTGCGGTGCGGGGCGGTGGGATCGGCGGTGACGGCGCCCGTGCCGCCGGTGGCGGCGAGCATCACGGCCTCGCTGGTCGCGTCCTGGCGGGCGAGCTCGCCGGTCAGCCGGCCCTCGCGCATCACCAGGACGCGGTCGGCCATGCCGAGCACCTCGGGCAGCTCGGAGGAGATCATGAGGATCGCCATGCCCTCGCCGGCCAGCTGCGAGAGCAGCCGGTGCACCTCGGACTTGGTGCCGACGTCGATGCCGCGGGTGGGCTCGTCGATGATCAGCACCTTCGGGTTCGTGGCGAGCCACTTGCCCAGGACGACCTTCTGCTGGTTGCCGCCCGACAGGGTGCCGGCGACCGTGTCGAGCGCGTTGGTCTTCACCTCGAGGCGCCCGGCCCAGATCCGCGCCGCCGAGTTCTCGGCTCCGCGGGTGAGCAGACCGCCCTTCGTCAGGCCGCGGCGGATGGCCGTCGTGATGTTGTTCGAGACGGAGGCGTCGAGCACCAGGCCCTGCTTCCGGCGGTCCTCGGGCACGAGGGCGACTCCGGCGCGCATCGCACCGGCCGGGTCGCGCCGGGGCAGCGGGGTCCCGTTCAGCGTCACGGTGCCGCTCTGGTACGGATCCACTCCGAAGACCGCGCGGGCGACCTCGCTGCGCCCGGCGCCCACGAGTCCGGCGAGACCGACGATCTCGCCGGCGCGCACGGTGAACGAGATGTCGTGGAACACGCCCGGCTGGGTGAGCGAGTCGACCGCGAGGACCACCTCGCCGATCTCGGCCGGCTGCTTCGGGAACAGCTCCGTCACGTCGCGGCCGACCATCTGGCGCACGATGCCGTCGATCGTGGCCTCGCTCGTCGGCGTTGTCGCGATGTAGGAGCCGTCGCGCATCACGGTGATCGTGTCGCAGAGGGCGAAGACCTCGTCGAAGCGGTGCGAGATGAACACGAGCGCCCGGCCCTCGTCGCGCAGGCTCCGCGCCACCGCGAACAGGCGCTCGACCTCGACGCCCGACAGGGCGGCGGTCGGCTCGTCCATCACCAGGACGGAGGCGTCGAGCGAGATGGCCTTCGCGATCTCGATGATCTGCTGGTCGGCGATCGAGAGGCCCTCGGCGGGCCGCTCCGGATCGATCGACACTCCCAGGCGGCGCATCAGCTGCTCGACCTCGGCGCGCATCGCTCTGCGGTCGATCCGCCCGAAGCGGTCGGTGGGCTGGCGGCCCATGAAGATGTTCTCGGTGACCGAGAGGTCCGGGAACAGCGTCGGCTCCTGGTAGATGACGGCGACGCCGGCCGCCTTCGACTGGGCCGTGGAGGTGAAGTCGACGTCGCGTCCGTGCAGGCGGAACTCCCCCGCGTCGCGGCGGTGGACGCCGGCGATGATCTTCACGAGGGTCGACTTGCCGGCTCCGTTCTCCCCGATCAGCGCGTGGATGGAGCCCGAGTGCAGCGAGAGGGTGCCCGAGCGCAGCGCGATGACGGCGCCGAAGGACTTCACCACCCGGGCGAGCTCGAGCGCCGGGGCGGGCGCGGTGTCTGTCACGGAGGTGCCTCCTCGTCGAGGGCGTCGGGTTCGGCGGCTCAGGAATTCTGAATCGATTCAACCTGTGTTCAGGCATACTCTAGGGACGGCGACCGGGTCGGTCAAGACGAGCAGTGCCGCTCGGTGCACGGTCGTGACGGAGGGGAACAGTGGCAGCGAGCATCCGCGACGTGGCCCAGCACGCGGGCGTGTCCGTGGGCACCGTGTCGAACGTGCTCAACCGCCCCGACGAGGTCTCGGCCGAGAACCTGACGCGGGTGAACCTCGCCATCGAGGAGCTCGGCTACGTCCGCAACGACGCCGCGCGCAAGCTCCGCAACGGCGTCAGCTCGACCGTCGGCTTCGTCGTGCTCGACGGGCGCAACCCGTTCTTCGGCGACGTGGTGCACGGAGCGGTCGACGAGGCCTCCCGCCACGGCATCGCGGTGCTCCACGGCAACACCGACGAGGACGTCGCCCGCGAGCGGCACTACCTCGACCTCTTCGAGGAGCAGCAGGTGCGGGGAGTCCTGATCTCGCCGCACGGGGACATCACCCGCCGGCTCGAGCGGCTGCGCGAGCGCGGGATCCCGGCCGTGCTCGTCGACCGCTTCAGCGGCGACGGGCGCTTCAGCTCGGTCTCGGTCGACAACGTCGCGGGCGGTCGGATGGCCGTCGACCACCTGATCGCCACGGGTCGGCGGCGCCTGGCGTTCGTCGGCGGCCCCTTCGAGATCCGCCAGGTCGTGGACCGGCTGGCGGGAGCGCGGGTCGCGGCCGAGGACAGCGCCGCCCCGGTCGACATCGAGGTGGTCGCCACCTCGGCCCTCACGGTGGCCGAGGGCGTCTCGGCCGGCGAGCGCCTCGTCGCCCGCCCCCGCCGCGAGCGGCCCGACGCGGTCTTCGCCGCGAACGACCTGCTGGCGCTGGGCCTCCTCCAGTCTCTGGCGACCGGCGGGCGGATGCTCGTCCCCGACGAGATCGCGCTCATCGGCTTCGACGACATCGCGTTCGCCGCCGCCGCCGCGGTGCCGCTCTCGTCGATGCGCCAGCCGAGCACCACGATCGGCCGGACGGCCCTCCGGGTGCTGCTCGAGGAGGCCGCCGACCCCGAGCTGATCCCCCGCCAGACCGTCTTCCAACCCGAGCTCGTCGTGCGCCGCTCGACGGCGCCCTAGCGGGATCGGCTCCGGCAGGGGGGCTCAGTACCGGATCGCTCAGTACCGGATCGCTCAGTACCGGATCGCGTCGATGACCTTGACCCGGACGGCCACGATCGCAGGCACGAGACCGGCCAGCGCGCCGACGAGGGTCGCCGCACCGAGACCGAGCAGCGCCGCCTCCGCCGGGAACGGCGGGATGTCCTCGATGCCGTTCTGCTGGACCCAGTCGACGGTGATCGGGTTGGTGACCAGGATCACGGCGATCGCGACTCCGACGACGCCGGCGACGACCGTCGCGACCACGCTCTCCATCATGATCGAGAAGAAGATGCGGCCCGAGGAGGCGCCGAAGCTGCGCCGGATGCCGATCTCGCGGATGCGCTGCCGCACGGTCACGAGGGCGATGTTGAGCAGCCCCAGCGCACCGAGCGCCAGGACGAGTCCGGCGACGCCTCCGATCACCCAGGTGAGCACGGCGAACGGATCGCTGTCGAACGCGAGGTAGTCCTGGCGGCTCACATCGGCGTCGACGCCGGGGCCGAGCGCCGCGGCGATGTCGCGCTGCACCGCCTGGGCGAGATCGTCCGCGATGTCGAGCGGCACCCACATCTCGTAGCTGGGCGTCGCTCCCCCGCCGAACTGGTCGTCGGCCGGCGTCTGCTCGGCGATCCCCGCGTACGCGTCGACGAGCATCATCATCGTGGGCTCGGTGTCCCACTGGCTCACCGGAGTGACGCCCACCACGACCGCCGTGGTGTCGCCCTCGGAGCCCAGCAGGGCGACCGTCGGGTGCGTCGCGAGATCCGGTCGACCGAGCCTGTCCCACATGATCTCGCTCACGACCACGGCGGGCGCGAACCGGCGCTCGTCGCGCTCGGTGAACCACGCGCCCTCCTCCATCTCGAGGCGGTGCATCTCGGCGTAGGGCTGGTCGACCGCGGTCACCGAGACGTCGACGGCGCCGTCGGAGAACTGCACGCGCGTGGAGCCGAAGGTGGTGCGGCTCGCGTAGGTGATGCCGTAGCGCTCGAGCACCTTCTCCCACGCCGTGTCCAGGACCTCCGCGTCGACGACGCCCTCCGGCCCCGTGGCGTAGGCGCTCACGTACAGGCTGGCCGGGCGGCCGCTCGAGCGCTCCATCTGCTCGACGTTCGCCTGCCGGGCGATACCGCCCGCCGCGACGACTCCGGTGAGCGCGGCCACCGCCACCGCCACTCCGATCAGCGAGAGCAGGACCCGGCCGCGGTGGATCCGCAGCTCGGTCCAGGCCTCGACGATCGCGCCCGCGACGCCGATCAGGCCGCGCATCAGAGCACGCCCTCGGAGTCGGCCGCGGGATCGACTGCGGGACCGACGACAGTCGGAGCGGCGGCCGCCGCGTGCGCGGGCACGCGCTCGTGCAGAGTGCCGGCCGAGGACGCCGTGCCGAGACGACCGTGATCGAGCCGGTAGTGCCGCTCCGCCCGGGCGGCGATCGCCGGGTCGTGCGTGATGGTCACCAGTGCGGAGCCGGACTCGCGGGCGATCTCGTCGAGCAGGCTCATCACGGTCTCCCCCGTGTCGGTGTCGAGTGCGCCGGTCGGCTCGTCGGCGAGGATCAGCCGGGGTCGGCGCACGAGGGCGCGGGCGATGGCGATGCGCTGCTGCTCGCCGCCCGACATGCGGCCGGGCATCGAGTCGACCCGGTGGCCGAGACCGACGCGCTCGAGCATCTCGGCGGCGAGGTCGCGGCGGCGCCAGAACTCGCGCCCGGTCGCGTACAGCAGCGGCGTCATCACGTTCTCACGGGCCGTGCGGCCGTCGAGCAGGTTGAACTGCTGGAAGATGAAGCCGATGCTGCCGCCGCGGATCCGGGCGCGCGCTCGGGCCGACAGGGTCTCGGTCGGCACTCCCTCGAGGAGCATCTGCCCGTCGGTCGGCTCGTCGATGAGTCCGAGGATGTTCAGGAGCGTCGACTTGCCGGATCCGCTCCGGCCGACGACCGAGACGTGATCGCCCTCGCCGACCTCGAGGTCCACCCCGTCGAGGATCGTGAGCGGCTCCGCGTCGGGCAGGGGCACGACCTTCCGGATCCCCTCGAGCCGGAGGATCGTCACGGGCAGAACACCGAGCCGTCGGGGTTGGCGACGCACTCGCCCGACTCGAGGCCGGGGTCGACGGCGGCGGCGCCGGGCACGAACTGCAGCAGCTCCACGCCCTCGTCCACGCCGCCGGTGATCTCGACGTTGACGCCGTCGGTGAGGCCGAGGGTCACGGGGATCTCCTCGGTCGAGCCGTCCTCGGCCAGGCGGAAGACGACTCCGGACTCGGCGGCGCCCTCGACCGCCGTGGTCGGCACGACCAGCACGTTCTCGGCGAGCCCTCCGGCGAGGGTGACCGAGGCGGCGAGGCCCGGGAACACGGTGATTTCGGCGGGCACCTGGCAGCGGAAGCTCGTCCCGGAGCCCGTGGCTCCGGCCTCGCCGGTTGCCGTGCCCTCGGTGCCCTCGCCCGCCAGCGGAGTGGTGATCGTGAGACCCGTGCAGGCGAACGCGGCGGGACCGCCGGTGATCGCGACCTGCGCCTCCGTCGGCCGGTCCTGGATCCGGTAGAGCTGCTGGGCGTCGATGGTGCCGGTGACGGAGTAGCTGGGCGGCGCGACCTGGCCGGTCACCTCGCCGACCGTCACGGCCTGGTCGTGGATGACGCCGAGCGCGCTGAGCACGCCCGCCGCCTCGGCGTAGACCCGCTCGAAGCGGACCGCCGGCGGGGGCTGCGAGACGCTGACGGTGCCGTCGGCGGCCGTGGTCTCGACCGGCTCGCGCACGGTCTCGACGCGGATGTCGTAGACGAGGTCGCCCTTCGCGACGGTCGCCCCCTGCTGGATGTACACGTCGTCGACGGTGCCGACGGCGGTCGCCTTGAGCGGCACGGCCGGGTCGGCGGCGACGGTGCCCTGGAGCTCCAGGTCGTTGGTGATCGTGCCGCGCGCGACCGCCACGACGGGCTCCGTCAGCTCGCCGGTCGGGACCGTCGGATCGGCCTCGGCCGAGGTGTCCGGGAAGAAGGCGATCTTCACGAGCGCGACGCTCGCCGCTCCGATGATCACCATCCACACGATCGGGAACACCCAACGTCGAACCGCACTCATCTCGTCCCCCGGCTCCGCGCGACAGCGCACTCGGCGCTCCCCCCGTGGGGCACCGAGGTGAACCTTACCCAGGGCGCGGGACGCCGGTGCCGTGACGCGACATCCGGCGGTGCGGAGTCATCCCTGAGGAGGAGGGAGGGGGACTCCGAGCTTCTCGAGGACGCCCGCGAGGCGCCGGGCGCGGGTCGCCTCGGCCTTCGCACCCTCGACCGCGACGACGTGCGCCTTGCGGGCGCTGGGGGACAGCGCTGCGAAGCGCTCGGTCAGCCCGGCGGCCTCCAGCGCTCGCGCGAGGTCCTCGGGCACCACCACCTCGCGCGGAGCGGTGTCGAGCTCGATCTCGACCTCGAGCGCGTCGCCGCCCGCGATCCCCGTGGCGGCACGCTTGTCGGCCGAGAAGGGCACGAGCGCCCTGCCGCCCATCACTCCCACCGTGCTGCGGTACTCGAACCCGTTCACGACGACGCGGACCGCCGGCCGTCCGCCTCCGCCCAGGGCCGCGACGACCTCGGGCGGGACCTCGATGCCGGTGTTGCGGCCGACCTGGTGCATCGTCGTCGAGAAGCGCATGGCCCGAGGATGGCAGAGCCCTCAACGACGGGCCGGAGGTGCGTCGGGGCTCAGTCCTGCGCCCGGTCCGCCTGCTCCCGGTCGAGGGCCGGGCCGAGTGCGGTCCGGACCGCGTCGACGGTCATCCGCCCGTCGGGATCGAGCCGGGTGAGCATGCGCGCCATGATGTCGGCGAGCTGCGGGATCTGCTCGGGGTCGAGCGGGTCGATGACATCGGCGAGCACCGTCGCCACGTGTCCGGGCGCGGTCTCGACCAGCTTCGCCAGACCCTGCTCGGTGAGCACGGCGTTCGTCGCCCGGCCGTCGGTCGGGCAGGGGCGCCGCTCGAGGTAGCCCCGGGAGACGAGCCGCGTGACGACGTGCGAGAGACGCGGCAGCGTGGCGTTGGTGCGGGTCGCGAGGGTCGTCATGCGCAGAGTCCGGTCGGGGGCGTCCGACAGCATCGCGAGGGTCATGTACTCGAAGTGGGTCAGGCCCGCCTCGCGCTGGAGCTGCTGGTCGAGCGCACCCGGGAGCAGCTCGACGACGGCGATGAAGCGGATCCACGCGCCCAGCTGCTCGGAGGTGAGCCAGCGGGGCTCGGGCGGGGTCGAGGACATGACATCCACTCTACACGATTCGTTGAAGCGACAACCTTTTGCCTCGTCGGTGTCAGATGACGTCGTCGGACAGTGCGATCGGATTCCCGAAACGGTGGTTCGTGATCGAGATCGACTGCTCGCGGAGGAACGGCAGCAGCTCCACCCGGCCCGAGGGGGTGACGGGGTTCGCGAAGATCGCGACGTCCGGAGCGCCGCCGAGGGCCTCGGCGAGCGCCGAGGCGAGCGGGATCCTCGACCCGTCGGCCCGCTGCAGCGGGATCGGCTTGCCGGTGCTGCCGCGCGTCATGCCCGTGACCACGTCGGTGAAGGAGCGGGTGGCGTTGCGCGCGTCGACGGTCGCCGCCGTGTCCGGCCCGAGCGAGGGCCCGGTCCGGCCCTGGGGACCGGCGAAGGCGTCGACCCGGTCCGACACGATGTCGCCGACGATGCGGATGCGCGACGCCGTGATGCGCCCGGCCGCCGCGCGCGCCAGCCACTGCGCGTCGGACTCGACGACCACCTTCGGCACCAGTCCGGCCATCTCGGCCAGCTCGTCGCCACCGAGCATCTCGAGCACGCGCGGCGGCAGCGGGATCGACGTCGAGATGTCCATCCGCGACCGCGTCAGCAGGCCCGCGGCCACCACCCGGAGCAGCTCCCCCAGGTCGCCGCCGTCGGCCAGGCGCAGCGCGATCGGCACCCGCAGGTAGCGGAACAGGTTCCGCTCCACCCCGATCTTCGAGACGTCCGTCACCACTCCGAACTCCGTCGACCAGGCCAGCTGGTCCGAGAGCGCGGAGCGGCGCAGCAGGTCGAACTGCTCGTACTGCAGCGACGACTGCGCGGCCTCGATGAACTGGCGGGCCCGGTCGTCCAGTCCGCGCAGGTGCAGCGTCGAGGACGGGCGGGCGGGCGAGGGCTTCCACGACCCGAGGCCGATCAGGTGGTTCGGGCCGCCCGCCTTCGAGCCGCCGCCGACCGACGAGCGCTTCCAGCCGCCGAAGGGCTGTCTGCGCACGATCGCGCCGGTGATCCCGCGGTTGACGTACAGGTTGCCCGCCTCGACCGAGTCGAGCCAGAGGGCGAGCTCGTCGGAGTGCAGGGAGTGCAGCCCGGCGGTCAGCCCGTAGTCGGTCGCGTTCTGCATCCGGATCGCGTCCTCGAGCGTCATCGCGTGCATGATCCCGAGCACCGGTCCGAAGAACTCGGTCAGGTGGAAGTAGCTGTTCTCGCCCACTCCCTCGCGCACGCCCGGCGACCAGAGCCGGCCCGTGCCGTCCAGGCGCCTCGGCTCGACGAGCCAGGACTCCCCGCCGCCGAGGGTGGTGAGCGCGTGGGCGAGCTTCCCGGTCGGCGCCTCGATCAGCGGGCCCATGGCCGCCGCGGGGTCGTCGGGGTACCCGACGCGGAGCGACGTGACCGCGTCGACGAGCTGCGCGCGGAACCGCTTCGAGCGGGCGACCGAGCCGACGAGGATCACCAGCGACGCGGCTGAGCACTTCTGGCCCGCGTGCCCGAAGGCGCTCCTCACGATGTCGGCGACCGCGAGGTCGTAGTCGGCGTGCGGAGTGACGATGATCGCGTTCTTCCCGCTCGTCTCGGCGACCAGCGGCAGATCCGGCCGCCAGGAGCGGAAGAGCTTCGCGGTGTCGTACGAGCCGGTGAGGATCACGCGGTCGACCAGCGGATCGGTGATCAACGCGCGCCCGAGCGATTCCTCGTCGAGGTCGACGAGGGCGAGCAGATCCTGCGGGACGCCCGCGTCCCACAACGCCTCGACCAGGACGGCGGCCGAGCGGCGGGCCTGCGGGGCGGGCTTCAGCACGACTCCGGACCCCGCGGCGAGCGCCGCGAGCACCGAGCCGGCCGGGATCGCCACCGGGAAGTTCCACGGCGGGGCGACGACGGTGACCCGGGCGGGAACGAAGGTCGCGCCGGTGATCGCGTCGAGCTCGCGCGCCCGGGTCGCGTAGTAGTGCGCGAAGTCGATCGCCTCCGAGACCTCGGGATCGCCCTCGGCGAGGGTCTTGCCCGTCTCGGAGGCCATGACCTCGAGCAGGCGGTCGCGGTTGGCGGCGATCGCGAGCCCCGCGCGGTCCAGGATCGCGGCGCGGTCGTAGCCCAGGCGCTCGCCCCAGCGCTCGGCGCGGCGGCCGACCGCGCGCAGGAGCTCCTGCAGCGCCTCGGGCGAGGTGATCCGCGCGGCATCGGCGGTCGCGGTGCCGATGGTCGAGGCGGCGATCCGGTCGGTGATCAGGCGGGCCCAGCGGCGGTTGCCGGGCAGGGACGGATCCGTGTCCGGTTCGTTGCGGAAGCCGGCGGTCGCCGCGCTCGCGCCGGATCCCCGGCTGAGCCCGAGCACGGCCTGCGTCAGCCCGGCGGCCGCCGGGTCGAGCGCGTGCTCGCCCGCGCCCGCGTGCTCCTGCACGAGGCGCAGGCCCGAACCGGAGGACCACTCCCGCAGCCGGTCCTGCGTGCGGTTCGGACGCGGCACGCGGTCGTCGAGCGCCTCGAGCGAGACGCGGAAGCGCTCGAGCTCGCGCTGGAACACGGTCTCGTCCTCGAGCTCGAACACCGCCGAGAGGAAGTTGTCGGGGCTCGAGTTCTCCTCCAGGCGCCGGATGAGGTACGAGATCGCGACGTCGAACTCGCCCGGGTGGACGACGGGCGTGTAGAGCAGCAGGCGCCCGACGTCCTCGCGGATCGCCCGCGCCTGGCCCGTCGCCATGCCCAGCAGCATCTCGATGTCGACCGCGTCGACCACTCCGCGGTCGTTCGCGAGGAGCCAAGCGAACGCGACGTCGAAGAGGTTGTGCCCCGCCACTCCGATCCGCACCGCGTCGGTGCGCTCGGGGTCGAGCGCCCAGTCGAGCACGCGCTTGTAGTTCGTGTCGGCCTCGGCCTTGCTGCCGACCGTGGCGAGCGGCCAGTCGTGGATCGCCGCGTCGACCCGCTCCATCGGCAGGTTGGCGCCCTTCACGATGCGCACCTTGATCGGCGCTCCGCCCCGGGCCCGCCGGGCGGCGGCCCAGGAGGTGAGCCGCTGCAGCACGCCGAGGGCGTCGGGGAGGTAGGCCTGGAGCACGATGCCGGCCTCGAGCTCGAGGAGGTTCGGGTGGTCGAGCAGGCGCTGGAAGACGGCGACCGTCAGGTCGAGGTCGCGGTACTCCTCCATGTCGAGGTTGATGAAGGTGGGGGTCGGGCTCATCGCCGCGGCCTCGTACAGCGGGGTGAGCCGCTCGACGACCCGCTCGACGGCGTCCTCGAACGCCCACATCGACAGCTGGCTCGCGATGCTCGAGACCTTGATGCTGACGTAGTCGACGTCGTCGCGCTCGAGGAGCCTGCGGGTGCCCTCGAGCCTCCGCAGCGCCTCGCGCTCACCGAGCACCGCCTCGCCGAGCAGGTTCAGGTTCAGCCGGTCGCCGCCCTCGCGCAGCTTCGCGATCGACGCGCCGAGCCGGGCGTCGGAGGCGTCGACGACCAGGTGCGCGACGAGCTGCCGCAGCACGCGCCGCGCCGCCGGTACGACGACCCACGGGAGCACCGGTCCGACCGCTCCTCCGGTGGCGACGGCCGCGCGCAGCCAGGAGGGGAGGAACGCGGGGGTCCTGGAGGTGAGCGCCGACAGGTTCTCCGCGGCGACCGAGACGTCCTCCGGTCGTGCGACGCCGTCGACGAAGCCGACGGTGAAGTCGAGGCCGTCGGGGTCCTGCAGCACCCCGGCGAGCCGCTGCGCGGCCGGGTCGGGCTCGAAGGCGCGGCTGCGCTCGAGCCAGCGCCGCGCCAGCGTCTCGACGCGCGCGATCATCGGCTCGGGGTCGTTCCCGGGTACGGCTGGGGACTCCGACTGCTCCATGCCACGAGGCTATGCCCGAGTCGGCATGCAGGCGGTGCGTGTCGTCGCGCCTCTGGGAAGACTCCCGAACCCGGGCCCGTCCGGTGGACGCCGGAGCGGGCGCGCGGGACGATGGGCGCACCCGACCGCTCCCGCTCCTGATCGGAGATCCGATGGATCCGCTGCCCGTCCCGCAGGGCGCGATGATCGCCGCCCAGGCCCTCATCGACAGCACCGCCGCGTTCGACGGGGAGGCGACCGGGCCGATGAACCGCGCCGTGCTCGAGCGCGCCCTCAGCCCCATCGAGGAGGGCGTGGTCGACCTCGACGGCGTGGTCGTGCCGACGGCGTCCGACGTCGCCGGCGCCTCGGTCATCTGCCTGACCTGGCTGACCGGCCGGCTCGCGGAGTCGAGCGGCCGCTCCACGGAGGAGATCCTGTTCTCCCTCCGCGAGTTCGTCGCCCAGGCGCTGCGCACCGACGACGCCTGAGCCGTTCCGGACTCGCGCCCCGCCGCCCGGCCGACCACACTGGCCTGCATGGCGCGAAGCACAGCCCGACGCGATCGGCACCGTCCCCGCGATGCTCAGGACCGCGAGCGCAGCGGCACCGCGCCGGGTCCCCGCGCACCGCGCACCCCGTCCGACGCCGCGGTCGACGTGGTCGTCGTCGGCGCGGGGCACAACGGGCTCGTCGCCGCGGCCTACCTCGCGCAGGCGGGGCTCGACGTCCTCGTCCTCGAGCGGAGCGAGCACACGGGCGGCGCCGCCGTGTCCGAGTCCCCGTTCCGCGGCGTGGAGGCGCGGCTCAGCCGCTACTCGTACCTGGTGAGCCTCCTGCCGCGCGCGATCCTCGACGACCTGCGGATCGACGTGCCGCTCGTGCGCCGCCGCTACTCCTCCTACACGCCCGATCCCGTCGATCCGAGTCGCGGCCTGCTGGTCGACACGCAGGACCGGGAGGCGACGGCCGCGTCCTTCGCCCGGCTCGGCTCGCCGGAGGACGCCGAACCGTTCGCCGAGTTCTCACGCCGCACCGGCCGGATGGCCGCGGCGCTCTGGCCGACCCTCACCCAGCCCCTCCTGCGCCGGAGTGAGGCGCGGCGGCTGGTCGGCGACGACTCCGTCTGGCACGCGATGATCGAGCGGCCGATCGGCGAGGTCATCGAGAAGAGCATCGCGAACGACCTCGCGCGCGGGGTCCTGCTGACCGACGCGCTCATCGGCACCTTCGCGGGCGCCGCGGACGCGGGACTCGCACAGAACCGCTGCCTGCTCTACCACGTGATCGGCCAGGGCACCGGCGACTGGGACGTCCCGGTCGGCGGGATGGGCTCCGTCTCGGGCGCCCTGGACCGGGCCGCGCGGGACGCCGGAGCGAGGATCCTGACCGGCGCCGAGGTGACCGCGATCGGGGCGGACGGCGAGGTCGTCTACCGCCGCGGTCCGCGCAGCCGCCGCGTCCGCGCCCGGCACGTGCTCTCGAACGTCGCGCCGTTCGTGCTCGACGCCCTGATGGGCGGCACGTCCGGCGTCGGAGCGGAGCGCCCCGAGGGATCGCAGGTGAAGGTCAACCTGGTGCTGCGGCGCCTCCCGCGGCTGCGCGACGAGAGCGTCGCGCCCGAGGCGGCCTTCGGCGGCACCTTCCACGTGAACGAGGGCTGGGACGCGCTCGAGACCGCTCACCGGGCCGCGGCGACGGGGCGCACCCCCGAACCGATCCCGTGCGAGATCTACTGCCACTCCCTCACCGACCCCACGATCCTCTCGCCCGAGCTCGCCGCCTCGGGCGCGCACACGCTCACCGTCTTCGCCCTGCACACCCCCGACCGCTGGCTGACCGCCGAGAACAACGCAGCGACCCGCGAGCGCCTGCAGGAGGAGATCCTCGACTCCATCGACTCGGTGCTCGCCGAGCCGATCCGCGACCTGCTGCTGCGGGACGTCGACGGCGAGCCCTGCATCGAGACGCGCACCACGCACGACCTCGAGCAGAGCCTCGGCCTGCCCGGCGGCAGCATCTTCCACGGACCGCTGTCGTGGCCCTTCGCCGAGGACGACGACCCGCTCGACACCCCCGCCCAGCGCTGGGGCGTCGCGACGGCGCATCCCCGCATCCTCGTCTGCGGAGCAGGAGCGCGCCGCGGCGGAGGAGTCTCGGGGCTCGGCGGGCACAACGCGGCGATGGCGGTGCTGGAGGAGCGCGGCGCCTAGGCGTCCCGGCCCGGTCAGTGGCCGCGGTGGTCCTGGATCGTCATCCGCGGGCCGTGGCGGGGCTTCCTCGCACCGCTGCAGCCGATCAGCCGGATGATGCGCTGGCGGTGCCCGCGCCACGGCTCGAGCAGCTCCAGCATCCCGTCGTCGTCGACGCCCAGCCGCCCCGTCAGGGCGAAGCCCACGGCGGCGGCGAGGTGGTAGTCGCCGACGCTGACGGCGTCGGGATCGCCGTGCGCCCGCATCATGACCTCGGCCGCCGTCCAGGCGCCGATGCCGGGGACCGAGCGCAGACGCGACTCGACCTCCGCTCCCCCGCGGCCGAGCGAGAGGGTGCGCTCGAGGCCCGGAGCGACGAGCGCGGCGGTCAGCAGCGTGCGCGAGCGCCGCGGGTCGACGCCGGCCCGGTGCCACTCCCACGACGGGATGCGGCGCCACTGCTCGGCCGTGGGCGCCGCGTGCAGGGCGACGGGGCCCGGAGCGACCTCGCCGTAGCGGCGCACGAGCGTGCGGTAGGCGCGCCACGCCTCCGTGCTGGTGACCTTCTGCTCGAGGATCGAGGGCGCCAGCATCTCGAACACCAGCCCGGCGCGGGCGAGCCGCAGGCCCTCGACGCGGCGCAGCACCTCGGCGAGCGGGGGGTGGGAGGAGAGGTCGAGCCCGCTCCAGTCGTCGCCGTGCCCGAGCAGCTCCGGCACCTGGTCGATCAGCCACTCGGCGCCCTCGCCCCAGGCGCGCGCGTGCACCGCGCCGTCGGCCGCCTGCACGAGGTGCAGCGTGCCTGCGCCCCGCGGCGTGCGGAACGCCTTCCAGAACCCCGAGGCGTCGACCAGCATCGTCGGATCGCCGGTGCCGCGCAGCAGCGTCCGCACGGTGAGCGCGAGGCTCACCGGCACGGCCGGCGCGTAGACCGTGGCCCGGGCGGGCACGGGAGCGGGAGGGGCGGAGGTCACGCAGCGATGGTAATCGCGCCCTCCGACAGCGCCTCCGGGAGAGCCTCCGGCCACCCCGCCCGGCGTTCCTCCGGTGACAGGTCTTCGGAGCCGCGGCCCCGCCGGATTGGACCAGGACCGATGACCACATGCGCAATCTTTTCTCGCCGATTCCGCTGGTCAGCGCCGCATTCGCGGGCGTAGCTTCACGCTGTCGCGACGGCGCGTTGAGTCGTCCGGCATCCCGCCTATCACTGGAGATGCGCACATGTTCGACACTTCCTTCATCCGCAACGCGATCGTCAAGAGCTCCGAGACCGCTCTCGACCGTCGCCGCTTCTTCGAGGCCACCGGCATCGCCGGCCTGGGCATCGGAGCGGCCGCCCTCGCCGCCCCCGCGGCCTCCGCCGAGGAGGTCGCTGCCAGCGGCCCCAGCGACGCCTCGATCCTCAACTTCGCCCTCAACCTCGAGTACCTGGAGGCCGAGTTCTACCTCCGCGCCGTCTACGGCACCGGCCTCGGCGGCTCGGACGTGACCGGCAAGGGCACCCCCGGCGGCGTCATCGGCGGCCGTCCCGTGCAGTTCAAGACCCCGTGGCTCAAGAGCTTCGCCACCGAGGTCGCGAACGACGAGAAGGCGCACGTCAAGTTCCTCCGCGCCGCGCTGGGCACGGCCGCGGTGGCCCGCCCGGCGATCGACCTCAAGGCCAGCTTCAACGCCGCCGCAGCCGCGGCGGGCGTCATCCCGGCCGGCGGGACGTTCGACCCGTTCGCGAGCGAGGCGAACTTCCTGCTCGGCGCCTTCGTCTTCGAGGACGTCGGAGTGACGGCGTACAAGGGTGCCGCGCCGCTCATCCAGTCGAAGACGTACCTGGACGCCGCCGCGGGCATCCTCGCGGTGGAGGCGTACCACGCGGGCGCGATCCGCTCGGCCATCTACGCGGCGGACCTGTCCGACCCGGCGAACAAGCTCTCGAACGCGCGCGACAGCCTCGACGGGAAGAGCGACCTCGACCAGGGAGTGAAGGTCGACGGACAGACGAACATCGTCCCCACCGACAAGAACTCGATCGCCTTCAGCCGCACCCCCGGCGAGGTCCTGAACATCGTGTACCTCACCCCCAAGGCCTCGCGCGTCGGCGGATTCTTCCCCCGCGGCGTTAACGGCACCCTGAACACCAGCAAGGCCAACTAGTTCCCCACGCGACGGGCCCTTCCTCGAGGCGGCGAGGAGGGGCCCGTCGTCGCGTCCGGGACCCGGACCGGCGAGCGGGGTGCGCCGGTCGCTCCGTCGTCCTCTACTCTGAGCGGGTGAAGATCGGGATCCTGACCTCCGGGGGCGACTGCCCCGGCCTCAACGCCGTCATCCGCGGTGCCGTGTACAAGGGCATCAAGGTGTACGACCAGGAGTTCGTGGGCTTCCGCGGCGGCTGGCGAGGAGTGGTCGACGGCGACCTGATGCCGCTCGAGCGCTCCGACATCCAGGGCATCGCGAAGCAGGGCGGCACGATCCTCGGCACGAGCCGGACGAACCCGTTCGAGGGCCCCAACGGCGGCCCCGAGAAGATCGCCGCGATGATGGAGAGCAACGGCATCGACTCGATCATCGCGATCGGCGGAGAGGGCACCCTCGCCGCGGCGAAGCGGCTGACCGACGCGGGCCTCAAGATCGTCGGCGTCCCCAAGACGATCGACAACGACCTCGGCGCCACCGACTACACCTTCGGCTTCGACACCGCCGTCGGCATCGCGACCGACGCGATGGACCGCCTCCGCACCACCGGCGACTCGCACGGACGCTGCATGGTGGCCGAGGTCATGGGCCGCCACGTCGGCTGGATCGCGCTGCACTCCGGCATGGCCGCGGGCGCGCACGTCATCCTCATCCCCGAGAAGCGCACCTCGATCGACCAGATCGTCGAGTGGGTCCAGAGCGCGCAGGACCGAGGGCGCGCCCCGCTCGTCGTCGTCGCCGAGGGCTTCTCGCTCGACACCATGGACGACGCCCACTCCGAGCGCGGACTCGACGCTTTCGGCCGCCCGCGCCTGGGCGGCATCGGCGAGATGCTCGCTCCGATGATCGAGGAGCGCACGGGCATCGAGACGCGCGCGACCACGCTCGGCCACATCCAGCGCGGAGGGACGCCCACGGCGTTCGACCGGGTCCTCGCGACCCGCCTGGGCATGGCCGCGATCGACTCCGTCGTCGCCGAGCACTGGGGCCGGATGGTGGCCCTGCGCGGCACGGACATCTACCACGTCGGCTTCGCCGAGGCCCTCGGCACCCTCAAGACCGTGCCGGACTCCCGGTACGAGGAGGCGCGCACGCTCTTCGGCTGAGCGGCGCGCCCCTCGGGCGGCTCAGCCCTTCGCGCCGTCCGGCGTCGCCGTGGCGACGATCTGCGCGCGGCCCAGCGTGTGGAAGTGCACGTTGAAGCCCAGGATCGCGGGCGTCGACTCCGGATCGAGGTCGAGCCGCTCGACGTCGAGGGCGTGCACGACGAAGAAGTAGCGGTGCTCGCGGTCCGGCGGTGCCGCTCCGATGAACTGCCGCAGCCGCATCTCGTTGGGCAGCGTCTGCGCCCCGGGCGGCAGGAGCTCGAAGCCGGCGGCGCCGGCGCCGGTCGGCAGCTCGGCCGTGTCGGCGGGCAGGTTGTAGAGCGCCCAGTGCCAGAAGCCGGAGCCGGTCGGCGCATCGGGATCGAAGACCGTCACGGCGAAGCTCTTCGTCCCCTCGGGCGCTCCCGACCAGGCCAGGTGCGGCGAGACGTCCTCGCCGCCCGAACCCTCGCCGTAGTGGCGGGCGTCCAGCGGGGCGCCGTCGGCGATGTCGTCGCTGGTCAGCGCGAAAGAGGGCACCTCCCCGAGGCGGGCGTAGGGGTCGTAGTTCCAGTCGGACATCCGGTTCTCCGTTCGGACGGGGCGACCCGCGGTCGCGGGCCCTCTCCAGCGTACGAACGCCCGCGACGAGGGCCAGGGCTTGCGGAGCGGGTGCTCAGGAACCGAGGTAGCGGCCGGGCCGGTGGTTGAAGGCGAGCACGAGGTTGAGCACCACGACGCCCGCGGCCGAGATCAGCACGTTCACCGGCGGCACGACGAGCAGCGCGGCGACCACCACGCACGCGTCCAGCGCCATCATCACGTAGCCGGCCCGCCAGCCGAGCCGCTCCTGCGCGATCAGCGCGACGATGCTGAAGCCGCCCAGGCTCGAGCCGTGCCGGAAGAGGATCAGCAGCCCGATGCCCGCGAGCACGTCGCCGGTGATCACTCCGTAGACCGGCTCGATGCTGAGCGCGCCGAAGGCGAGCGGATGCAGCCCCGCCAGCACCGAGACGAGCACGATCGAGAACATGGTGCGCAGGGTGAAGCGCCAGCCCTTCTTCCACAGCGACAACGCGAGGAACGGGATGTTGACGACCACCAGGATCACGCCGAACGGGATCGACAGCGGATAGCCCAGCAGCAGCGCGAGCCCCGCCGTGCCGCCCGTGACCGCCTCGCTCGCGCGCAGGAGGAACAGGCCCAGCGAGACGACGAACGCCCCGGTCACGAGTCCGAAGACGTCCTCGACCCGGGAGTGCGGCACGGTGGCGGAGGCGTCGGTCACCCGCCGATGCTGCCACAGCCGTGTTGCGGTGCCGTTTCGCGCGGTGGCGGCGCCTCGTAGGATGTGCCGGTGCTGCCGAAGATCCTCCTGTTCTACCGCTTCGTGCCGCTCGCCGACCCCGAGGCGATCCGCCTGTGGCAGCGCGAGCTGTGCGAGTCGCTCGGGCTGCGCGGGCGGCTGATCGTCTCGAAGGACGGCCTGAACGGCACGCTCGGCGGCGAGATGGGCGCGCTGAAGAAGTACGCGCGCCGGACGAAGGAGCATCCCGCGTTCCGCGGCATGGACGTGAAGTGGAGCGCCGGCACCGGGCTCGACGAGGACGGCGCCAGCCTCGACTTCCCCGGTCTCTCGGTGAAGGTGCGCGACGAGATCGTCTCGTTCGGCGCACCCGACGAGCTGCGGGTCGACGCGGACGGCGTGGTCGGCACCGGGACGAGACTGCAGCCCGACGAGCTCGACGCGCTGGTCGCCGAGCGCGACGACGTCGTCTTCTTCGACGGCAGGAACTCCTTCGAGGCCGAGATCGGCCGCTTCGACGGCGCGGTCGTCCCGGGTGTCGCGAGCACGCGCGACTTCGTCGAGCAGCTCGACTCCGGGGTCTACGACCACCTCAAGGGGCGGCCGATCGTGACGTACTGCACCGGAGGCATCCGCTGCGAGGTGCTCTCGAGCCTGATGACCGCGCGGGGATTCGGCGAGGTGTACCAGCTCGACGGCGGGATCGTCCGCTACGGCGAGGCGCGACGCGACTCCGGACTCTGGCGCGGAGCGCTCTACGTCTTCGACGGCCGCGGCTCGCTGACCTTCTCGCCCGACGCCGAGGTGCTGGGCCGCTGCGCGGGCTGCACCGCGCCGACCAGCCGGATGCGCAACTGCCTCGACCCCTCCTGCCGGACGCAGCTGGTGGTGTGCGGGGAGTGCGACGAGCTCTTCTGCGCGGCGCACGGAGGCACCCCTAGTCTCGGGGCATGAGCATCGAAGCGCGCGGACGCACCCTCGTCGACCTCCACACCGACCCCGATCTGCTGAGCGTGGTGAACGTCTGGGACGCGGTCTCGGCGACCACGATCGCCGCGCTGCCCGCGACCCGGGCGCTCGCCACCGCGAGCCACTCGATCGCCGCGTCGTTCGGCTACGAGGACGGCGAGCGGATCCCGCTGGACCTGCACCTGGGCATGATCGCGCGCATCGTCGCCGCGGTCGAGGTCCCCGTCTCGGCCGACCTCGAGGCGGGCTACGGCGACGCCGGCGAGACCGTGCGCCGGGCGATCGAGGTGGGCGTCGTCGGCGCGAACCTCGAGGATCAGGCGAAGCCGCTCCCGGAGGCTCTGCGCGCCGTCGAGAAGGCGGTCGCGGCGGCCGAGGCCGAGGCGGTGCCCTTCGCGCTGAACGCCCGGACCGACGTGTTCCTCCGCGCGGGCGAGCGGGACCGCTCCGAGGTGCTCGCGGACGCCGTCGAGCGCGGCCGCGCCTACCTCGACGCCGGGGCCACCTGCTTCTTCGTGCCGGGTCTCCTCCAGGACGCCGAGATCGAGGCGCTCGTCGCCGCGCTCGGTCGACAGCGGATCAGCGTGATCGGCATCCCCGGGTCGCAGTCCCCCGCCCGCTTCGAGGAGCTGGGCATCGCCCGGATCTCGTACGGGCCGTGGACGCAGCGCGTGGCGCTGACCGCCCTGCAGGACGCGGCGAGTGCGCTCTACGAGGGCGGCTCCCTGCCCGAGGGGACGCGCGCGCTGAACTGAGCGATCGGGCGGACTGAGTGATCGGGCGGGACGGCGACCGCGTCCCGGGCGTAGCGTGGGCCCATGTACCGAGCCATCGTCGTCGAGCAGCATGACGCCTCCGACACCGACACCCCGAACCGCGCCGCGCTGATCGAGCGCGACGAACCCGATCGGTCGCACGGCGACGTGGTGATCGCGGTGGAGTACTCGAGCGTCAACTACAAGGACGCCCTCGCGCTCGCCGGGCGGCCCGGAGTCGTCCGGCGACCGCCGCTGGTGGCCGGGATCGACCTCGTCGGCACCGTCGAGTACGCGGACGGCGCGGCGGCCGAGCGCTTCGACTCCGGCGACCGGGTCGTGCTCACCGGCGCCGGCCTCGGCGAGCGCGTGGACGGCGGGCTCGCCGAGCGCGCCCGGGTCGACTCCGCCTCACTGCTGCGTCTGCCGGGGGCGATCTCGTCTGCCCGGGCCGGCGCGATCGGCACGGCCGGGTTCACCGCGATGCTGGCGGTGCTCTCGCTCGAGAAGCACGGCGTCCGCCCGGGTTCGGGTCCCGTCCTGGTGACGGGCGCGGCCGGAGGGGTCGGCTCCCTCGCCGTCGCCCTACTCGCGCGCCTCGGACACGAGGTCGTGGCGTCGTCGGGTCGAGCGGTCGAGGAGGGCGACTTCCTGCGCCGCCTCGGGGCCGCCGAGGTGATCGACCGCGCGGAGCTGCAGGAGGCGGGGAAGCCGCTGCAGTCCGAGCGCTGGGCCGGGGCGGTCGACTCCGTCGGCTCGCACACGCTCGCGAACGTGCTCGCGCAGACCCGCCGGGGCGGCGCGGTCGCCGCGTGCGGACTCGCGCAGGGGGCCGACCTGCCGACGACGGTGATGCCGTTCATCCTGCGCGGAGTGACGCTCGCGGGGGTCGACTCGGTCGAGGCGCCGCGGAAGCTCCGCGAGGAGGCCTGGCGCAGGCTGGCGCACGACCTCGACCTCGAACTGCTGGACGGGCTCACCTCGACGGTGTCGCTGAGCGGCGCGCTCGACATCGCCGGGGACGTGCTCGCCGGGAAGGTGCGCGGGCGCACGCTCGTCGACGTGCGGGCCTGATCCGCCGGCTCCCGATCGCACCGCGGCCGGTAACCGCGTCGAAACAGCGCCTGCGTAGGGTCGGCCCATGACTGCAGTCGACAAGAGCGCCGCCGGACTCGGCGAGCGCCAGTACCACATCGGGATCGCACCGGGAGAGGTCTCGACCGTCGCCCTCCTCCCGGGCGACCCGTTCCGCGTCCCGATGATCGCCGAGTTCCTCGCGGACGTGCGCGAGATCGCGCACAACCGCGAGCACCTCACGATGACGGGGACCTACAAGGGCCATCCGATCACCGCGACGAGCACCGGGATGGGCTGCCCCTCGACCGCGATCGCGGTGGAAGAGCTCGCGCGGGTCGGAGTGACCTCGTTCATCCGCGTCGGGAGCTCGGCGGCGACGCAGCGCGGCATCGAGCCGGGCGCGCTGCTGGTGAGCGAGGGGACGCTGCGCAACGACGGCACGAGCGCGGCGTACGCGCATCCGGGCTTCCCCGCGGTGCCCGATCTGGCGCTCACCTCGGCGCTGCTGGAGGCCACGCGCGAGATCGCCGACCGGGAGGGAGTGCCGGTGCACTCCGGCATCAACGCGAGCGACGACGCGTTCTACGCCGAGACTCCGGAGTGGATCGTGACGCTCGAGCGGCACGGGGTCCTGAACGTCGAGATGGAGTCGAGCGCGCTGTACGTCGTCGCGCGGCTGCGCGGGCTCCGGGCGGGCATGGTCTGCGCGTGCTCCAGCAACCTGGTCGACGGAGCGAGCCTCTACTCGGGCACGAAGGACCGGCTGGCGCAGGGCTGGCGGCTGAGCATCGAGGCGGCACTCGAGACGGCGGTGCGGCTGAAGCTCTGACGGCCGCTCGCGAGGCCGGAGGCGCTACTCGGCGGCCTCGGTGGCTCCGCTGGGCTCGGCCGAGGCGTGGCCGACGGAGGAATCGGGGCGCGGGGTGCGGGCGCGGGGCTTCACGGCGGTCGCCTCGGGTGCCTCCGGGGCGGGGGTCTCCGCGGACGCCTTCGCCGCCGGCTTCTTCACAGCCGGCTTCCTCTTCGCGGCGGGCTTCTTCGCGGGCGCCGGCTCCTCCCCGATCGCCTCGGCCACGGCGGACGTCTCGGCCACCGCCTGCTCCGTGTCGAGCGACGCGTCCTCGGCGGGTGAGGCGGGCGGCACGGCGGGACGGTCCGCGTCGGCCGCGCCGACGGCCTCGGTCTCGCGGGCCGTGGCGGCGGCGTCGGTCGCGGCGAGCCGGGCCGCGGCCTGCTCCGCCACCTCGGGCACCACGACCAGGTCTTCCGTCTCGATGATCGGGATCGCCGCCGTCGTCGGCCCGAGCTGCAGGGCCGCGATGAGCTCAGGGGCGTGCTTCGTGCTGATGATCAGGCGCGACCAGTCCTCGTCGACGAGGTCGAGCACGACGGCCGACGCGGTGCGCTTGATGAGCAGGAAGTCCTTGCCGCCGTGGAACTTCCACGTGCCGGCGGCGATGGTCAGCGGCACGGCGGTGCCCGGGGCGCGGATGCCGCGGACCCAGATCCAGGGATCCTCGGTGACGGTCGCGGAGCGGATGCTCGATCGGTCGATCACGACGTCGCCGCGGTGGAAGGCGAGCAGCCGCTCGGCCCTCGTCAGGCGCAGTTCGAGGCGGTCGGGGAGCACGGTCACGACGGGCATGCCTCTAGTCTGCCCCGAGTCGCGGTGCCGTCGGGGGAACGGATCGTGCGGCCGGTGCGACCATGGTGGGATGCCGATGGACCAGGAGGAGCTGCGCCGGCTCGACGCGCTGCTCGCCGAGCGCCAGGCCGAGGCCCGCAGCGAGGCCGTCCGGCTCGACGAGGCGCTGGCCGAGCTGCTGCTCGCGCGCGGCGACGGCACGGCCGACGACGAGCACGATCCCGAGGGCACACCGCTCTCGGCGGAGTGGTCGCGGATGGCCGGAGTGCGCGACGCTCTGACGCGGTCCGAGCGCGAGCTGGCCGACGCCCGCCGCCGGGTCGGGCAGGGGGCCTACGGCGACTGCCTCCGGTGCGGGCGCCCGATCGGCGCGGAGCGACTCGCTGCGCGCCCGACCGCCGAGCTCTGCATCGACTGCGCCCGCCTCGCCGAACGCGCCCGCTGACCCTCGAGCGCGGGCCACGGATCTGAGGGCGTGCACAGCCGGCGGCTCGGGGAAGCGCGGCTGCGTCTGCGAGAGTTCGCAGGTTGTGCCGCCGTGCCTCGCGGCCCGTCGCTCCCCTCTGCGCTCCCCCTCTGCTCGAAAGGCCCCTCCCATGACCGAGACGTCGACCGACCGCGGCGCGACCGGCGCCCCTCCCGCCCCCGACCGGCGCGCGTGGCGCTCGCTCGTCGTCCTGCTGGCGGGCATGTTCATCGCGCTGCTCGACACCACGATCGTCAACGTCGCGCTGCCGACCATCCGCACCACCCTCGACGCCTCCGAGTCGACGCTGTCGTGGATCATCTCGGGCTACGCGCTCGCGTTCGGGCTCGCCCTCATCCCCTCCGGGCGCCTCGGCGACCGCTTCGGCCACAAGTGGGTCTTCGTCAGCGGAGTCGCGCTGTTCACGGTCGCGAGCTTCGCCTGCGGACTCGCCGCCGACGACCTGCAGCTCGTCGTCGCGCGCGTCGTGCAGGGCCTCGCCGGCGGCATGTTCGTGCCGGCGGTCAACGCGTACATCCAGCTGCTCTTCCGCGGACCCGCGCGCGGCAAGGCCTTCGCGATCATGGGCGCCGTCCTCGGCGTCTCGTCGGCGCTCGGGCCGATCATCGGCGGACTGATCATCCAGGCGTTCGGCGACGAGAACGGCTGGCGCCTGGTCTTCTGGGTCAACCTGCCGATCGGCGTCGTGACGCTGATCGCCGCGGCCCGCCTGCTCCCCGCCCGCCGCGAGCTCGAAGCGGGCGATCGCGCACCGAGCGGCGGTGTCGACTGGCTCGGCCTCGTGCTCGTGTCGGGTGGTCTGGTCGCCCTGCTGGTGCCGCTCATCCAGGGCGAGGACGAGGGCTGGCCGCTCTGGACGATCCTCTCGATCGTCGGCGGAGTCGTCCTGCTCGCGGCGTTCGGCGCCTGGGAGGTCCTCTACGTCCGCCGCGGCCGCACTCCCCTCGTGCCCCCGTCGCTGTTCCGCCACCCCGCCTTCACCGGCGGCGTGATCCTGGCGCTGGTCTACTTCGCGGCCTTCACGAGCATCTTCTTCACCATCTCGCTGCTCTGGCAGTCGGGACTCGGGCACTCCGCGCTCGAGTCGGGGCTCGTCTCGATCCCCTTCGCGATCGGCAGCATCATCAGCTCGTCGCAGAGCAACCGGATGACCGCGCGGCTCGGCCGCAACGTCCTGGTCATGGGCAGCGGGCTCCTCGCCATCGGCCTCGCCTGGGTGTGGCTCGTCCTCCTCACGGCGACTCCCGACTCGATCACCAACTGGCAGCTGCTCGCTCCGCTGCTGATCGCCGGGCTCGGCAACGGCTTCTTCATCGCCCCGAACGTCCAGTTCATCGTCGCGACCGTCGATCCGCAGGACGCCGGAGCGGCCAGCGGAGTGATCTCGGCCATCCAGCGCATCGGCTCGGCCGTCGGCATCGCCGTGATCGGCAGCGTGTTGTTCGGCGGGCTCGTCATCACCGGGCCGGACACCGTGGCGTCCGGTTTCCTCGACGCCGCGGCGCCCGCGATGCTGCTCAGCACGCTGATGGCGGTCGCGGCCTTCGCCCTGGTGTTCGTGCTGCCGAAGTCGGTCTCGCGCCGCTGAGACCGGAGGGGGCGGCTCGCGCCGTCCCCTCTACGCGCGTGATGCCGCCGCCGCCGCCTTCGCCGCAGCCGGAAGCGCTCGGACGATGCGGTCGACCGCCGCGTCGTCGTGCGCGGCCGAGACGAACCACGCCTCGAACACCGACGGCGGGAGCGAGACTCCGGAGTCGAGCATCGAGTGGAAGAACGCGGGATACCGGAACGCCTCCTGCGCCTGCACCTCGGCGTAGTCGCGGACGGGCCGGCCGAGGTCGGTGAAGACGAAGCTGAACAGGTTGCCCGCCGTCTGCACCGTGTGCGCCACGCCCTCGGCCGACAGCGCCGCCGACACCTCGCGCTGGAGCGTCGCCGCGGTCGCGTCGAGAGCGGCGTAGACCGCGTCGTCGGCGAGCTGCAGGGTGCGGATGCCCGCCGCGACGGCGACCGGGTTCCCCGACAGGGTCCCCGCCTGGTACACCGGGCCCAGCGGAGCGAGATGGTCCATCACGTCCGCGCGCCCGCCGAGCGCGGCGACCGGCATGCCGCCTCCGATGACCTTGCCGAACGTGTAGAGATCGGCGCGGTACGGCGTCTCGGACGCCCGGTTCTCGAGTCCCCACCAGCCGCCGGCGCTCACTCGGAAGCCGGTGAGCACCTCGTCCATGATGAGCAGCGAGCCGTTCGCGTGCACCAGCCCGGCGAGGGCCGCGTTGAAGCCCGCCTCGGGAGCGACGACGCCCATGTTGGCGGCCGCGGCCTCGGTGATCACCGCGGCGATCTCGGAGCCGCGCTCGGCGAGGACGGCGCGCACGGCGTCGAGGTCGTTGTAGGGCAGGACGATGGTCTGCGCGGCCGTCGCGGCCGTCACTCCGGCCGAAGCGGGCAGCGACAGGGTCGCGAGACCCGAGCCGGCGTCGGCCAGGAGGCCGTCGGAGTGGCCGTGGTAGTGGCCCGAGAACTTGATCAGCAGGTCGCGGCCGGTGACGCCCCGAGCGAGGCGGATCGCGGTCATCGTGGCCTCGGTGCCCGTCGAGACGAGCCGCAGCTTCTCGATCGGCGACACTCCGCCGGCCGTGATCCGCGCCTCGACGAGCTCGGCGAGCTCGGTCTCGGCGGGCGTCGACGCGCCGAACGAGAGGCCGCGTGCGGCCGCCTCCTGCACCGCCGCGACGACCTCGGGGTGCGCGTGGCCGAGCACGGCCGGCCCCCAGGAGCAGACGAGGTCGACGTACTCGCGACCGTCGGCGTCGGTGATGTGCGGGCCTGACGCCGAGACCATGAAGCGCGGCGTGCCGCCGACCGAGCGGAAGGCTCGGACGGGCGAGTTCACGCCGCCGGGGATCGCGTGGCGGGCACGCTCGTACAGGGTGTCGTTCGCCGAGGTGGTCACGGATCCAGGGTACGCGGGCGGCCAGGGGCGCTCGGGTCGAACGCTCCCGTTCGGACGAGATGCCGAGCTTCGGCGGGCGGATCGCCGAGCGATCAGTTCCTCAGCAGATCGCGAGCGATCTCGACCGCCCAGTACGTCAGCACGGCGTCGGCCCCCGCGCGGAGGATCCCCGTCACCGACTCCAGGATCGCCGGCTCGCGCGAGATCCAGCCGTTCGCGGCGGCGGCCTCGATCATCGCGTACTCCCCCGACACCTGGTACGCCCAGACGGGCACGTCCGAGACGGCGGCGACATCGGCCAGCACGTCGAGGTAGCTCATCGCGGGCTTCACCATCACGACGTCCGCACCCTCGGCGAGGTCGAGCGTCGCCTCACGGAGTCCCTCGCGGCGGTTGGCCGGATCCTGCTGATACGTGCGGCGATCGCCCTCGAGGGTCGACTGCACCGCCTCGCGGAAGGGCCCGTAGAAGCTCGACGCGTACTTCGCCGAGTAGGCGAGGATCGCCGTGTCGAGATGGCCCGACTCGTCGAGCGCCCCGCGGATCGCGCCGACCTGGCCGTCCATCATCCCCGAGAGGCCGAGCAGGTGGGAGCCCGCCTCGGCCTGGGCGAGCGCCATCTCCTCGTAGCGGAGGAGGGTCGCGTCGTTGTCGACCCGCCCGTGCTCGTCGAGCACCCCGCAGTGACCGTGGTCGGTGAACTCGTCCAGGCACAGGTCGGTCTGAACGACCAGCGCGTCGCCGACCTCCTCGACGACCGCGCGGGTGGCGGCGTTGAGGATCCCGTCGGGGTCGGTCGCACCGGAGCCGACCGCGTCGCGCGTGGTGGGCACGCCGAAGAGCATGACGCCGCCGAGACCGGCCTCGGCCGCCTCCGTCACCGCGCCGCGGACGCTGTCCAGCGAGTGGTGCATCACCCCGGGCATCGACCCGATCGGTCGAGCCTCGGTGATGCCCTCCGCGACGAAGAGGGGGAGGACGAGCTGGGCCGGGTGGATACGGGTCTCCTGCACGAGCCGGCGCATCGCCGGGGTGGTGCGGAGTCGCCGCGGACGGATAGCGGTCATGCCTCCAGCCTAATCCGGCGTGGAGCGGCGGCCGCTGGAGCAGGACATCGGCCGGAAGAGGTCTCAGCCGTCATCGTGGCCGTCGAGGTGGTCCAGGTCCTGTGCCGCTCCTTCCCAGCGTCGAGGGCACCCGGATCCTCCCCTGACGACGTCCTAGCCGACTTCTGCAGCACACCGGATCGGCAAGGTACCCGCATGCACGAGCTCATACTCCTTCTCCGCTCCGGCGACGGGTTCGCCGCCGCATCCGCCATCGTCTCCGCCGGGATCCCGCGATCAGTCGTCCAGCGCGCTCTCGACGATCGCGCGGTACTCCGCGTCCGGCGCGGCTGGTACGCACTGGCCGATGTGCACCCACTAGAGCTCGCGGCCGTACGAGCTGGAGGGGTGCTCACGTGCGTCGCCCTCCTCCGGCACCTCGGCCTCTGGACGACGGAGCGGCCCCGCCTGCACGTGGCCCTCGGGAGTTCGTCGGTGCACGACCTCCGCCCCGGCGAAGTCGGCCACTGGAGGACCTGGCCCGGACAAGGCCGCCGATCCGCCTCGCAGGACGGGATCGGAGCTGCGATCCTGCACGTCATGACCTGCGCGAGAGAGGACGACGCGATCGCGACCATCGACTCCGCTCTGAACAGCGGCCTGCTGCCTGCGGAGGAGCTCCCTTCGCTCCGGGCGATCGCGCCGATCGGCAAGCAGCTGCTCCTCGACCGGGTCGACGGACGCAGCCAGTCAGGGCTCGAGACGAAGACCCGCGTGAGCACTCGCCGGCTCCGGGTCCAGGTCCGCTCGCAGGTCGCGATCCCTCGGGTCGGCCGCGTCGACACCGTCGTCGGTGAACACCTCGTCCTCGAGAGCGACGGCCACCGCTACCACTCCTCGCTCGAGCAGTTCCACGAGGACCGCCGACGCGATCTCGAGCTCGCCGCCCAGGGCTACCTGTGCCTTCGGCTCGACAACCACCAGATCATGCACGACTGGCCAGGAACCGAAGCGGTGATCGTCTCGCTCATCCGGCGACGAGAGCACTTGTGGACCCCGGCACAGAGGCGGCGGCACGACCTCAGCTGAGATCACTCCTCAGCCACCATCATCGCTGAGCACCGCTTCTGGCTGAGGTTCTGCAGCGGTGCCCTCGAAACGGACCACTCGGCGCCCCAGCAGGAGCCCCGGGCTCAGCGGCTCGCGCGCTCCGTGGCGACGCGGGCGACCGCCTCGATCAGGGAGGACGCCGAGCGCTCGTCGGCGACGACATCGACGCGCAGGCCCGAGGCGCGGGCGTCCTTCGCGGTCTGCGGGCCGATCGCGGCGACGAGGGTCGACTCCGGGACGGGGCCGAGCTGCTGCTGGACCTGCTCGGCGACGCTGCCCGAGGTGACGAGGATCGCGTGGACCGCTCCGCTCGCCACGTCGTTCACGACCCGGTCCTCGACCGGCACTCCCACCGTGCGGTAGGCCACCACCGAGCGGACGTCGTGGCCGATGCGCTTGAGGCCCTCGGTGAGCAGGGGCTTGGCGATCTCGGAGCGCAGCGTGAGGACGCGGAGCGGGTGCTTCCCTCCGGTCGCCTCCTCCCACTCGGCCAGGAGACCGCGGGCGGAGTT
The DNA here is from genome assembly GCF_001423055.1 of Rathayibacter sp. Leaf299. Taxonomy (NCBI): domain Bacteria; kingdom Bacillati; phylum Actinomycetota; class Actinomycetes; order Micrococcales; family Microbacteriaceae; genus Rathayibacter; species Rathayibacter sp. Leaf299. The sequence continues at coordinate 771,179 of NZ_LMNT01000001.1, read as the reverse complement.
GTCCTCGGACGGCACGAGGTCGACGGCGTAGCCGGCGGCGACGAGGGCGGCGGCGGTGGTCTCGCCGACCGCCGCGATGCGGGTCGTCGGCGGCACCGTGGTGCGCAGGAGGGACAGGACGTCGACGGTCGTCGCACTGGTGACGGTCATCCAGTCGAAGGCGCCGCCCTCGAGATCGGCGAGCGCCCGCTCGAGCGCGGGGAAGTCGTCGGTCGGCGCGAAGTTGATCATGGGAGCGACGACGGGCGAGGCTCCCTTGGCGCGGAGAGCTGCGGCGACGCCGTCCCCCCACGGGCCTCCGCGGGGGACGAGGACGCGCCAGCCCTGCAACGGCTTCTCCCACTGGGAGTAGGCGGCGGGCACGATCACGAAGGGGCTCCCAGGGGTGCGAGTTGGGCGGCACCCGCACCGAGAAGCGCGTCAGCGAGCAGAGAGCCGCAACGGAACGCGGCTTCGACGACGGGCAGTTCGCGACCACCATACTGCGAATCCGCCACATGTCGACCTCCGCCGGAGGAACCGTTACCGACCCGCTCCCTCACCTCGCGGGCGAGGGACGCCGATCCGTCCGTCGCGAAGACGACGCCGCTCAGCACGACCTCGTCCCCCTCGACCGCGGCGGTGGCCCCGATCGGAGCGGCGCAGCCGGCCTCCAGCGCGGCCAGGAGGCTGCGCTCGGCGGTGATCGCGGCTCGCGTGGGAGTGTGCTCGACGGCCGCGAGGGCCGCGCGCAGCTCGTCCGACGGCTCCTCGTCGCGCACCTCGATCGCGAGCGCACCCTGACCGGGCGCGTGCGGCGAGACGCCGAAGTCGAGCAGCTCGGTGATCGCCTCCGTGCGGCCCAGGCGGCGGAGCCCCGAGTAGGCGAGGACGATCGCGTCCAGTGCGGAGTCGCCGTCCTCGGTCACCCGGCGCAGGCGCGTGTCGATGTTGCCGCGGATGTCCACGATCTCGAGGTCGGGGCGGGCGGCGAGCAGCGCGGCGCGGCGGCGCGGCGATCCCGTGCCCACGCGTGCGCCCGGAGGAAGCGTCGCGAGGGTGCGCCCGTCGCGCGCGCACAGGGCGTCGCGCGGGTCCTCGCGTTCCGGGACGGCCCCCAGGAGAAGGCCGTCGACCGGCGCGGTCGGCAGGTCCTTGAGCGAGTGCACGATCGCGTCGCAGCGCCCCGCGAGCAGGGCGTCGCGCAACGCGCTCACGAAGACCCCGGTGCCGCCGAGGGACGCCAGGGGGCCCTTCATGCGGTCGCCGTCCGACTCGATCCGCACCAGCTCGACGGGCACGCCCGCCGCAGCCGACATGAGGTCGGCCGTCATGCTCGTCTGCGCGACCGCGAGAGCGCTCGCGCGCGTGCCGATCCGGATGCTCATCGAGGGCCTCCCGTCACGGGGCGACTCCCGCGAGCGCGGGCTTGAAGCCGGCGCGGACGTTCTCGCAGCAGCCGGGACGGCAGACGTCGTACCAGGGGCCGAGCGCCGTCATCGACGGCCGCTCCTCGGTCGGCGTGCCGTTGACGCGCTCGAGCACGAGGTCGACGAGCCCGGCGACGTAGACCGGGTCGGTGCCGGGGGTCGCCACGCGGATCGCGACGAGCCCGTTCTCCTCGGACGTCTCGAGCGCTTCGTTGTCGAGGTCCCACATGACCTCCATGTGGTCCGACACGAAGCCCAGCGGCACGATGAGGACGGCCTTGCGGCCCCGGGCGGGCAGCTCGGCGATCGCGTCGTTGATGTCGGGCTCGAGCCAGGGCTGCGTGGGCGGGCCGGAGCGCGACTGGTAGACGAGCTGCCACGGCACGTCCTCGGTGGTGGCGGCCGCCATGACGACCTCCGCCACGGCGAGGTGCTGCGCCTCGTAGGCGCCGCCCGCGCCGAAGCCGTGCACGTCGACGACGGTGCCGTCGTCGTGGCGCTCGTGCGGTCCGCTGCGCTCGGCGTCGGCCATCGGGATCGAGTGCGTCGAGAACAGCACCTCCACCTCGGTGGTGAGGTCGATGCCCGGCAGGCGCCCCTGCAGCTCCTCGAGACCGTCGTGCACGGCCTTGACGAACGGCATGACGAAGCCCGGATGGTCGAAGAACTGGCGCACCTTGTCGATCCGCAGCTCGCCCTCGAGGCCGGTGGCGTCGAGCGCCGCGGCGTAGTCCTCGCGGTACTGACGGCAGGACGAGAAGGAGGAGTAGGCGCTGGTCGCGATGGCGATCAGGTTCGAGAAGCCGCGCTCCTTCGCCTCCGCCACCGCCTCGCTCATGTAGGGCGCCCAGTTGCGGTTGCCCCAGATCACGGGGAGGTCGATGCCGCGCTTCTCGAGCTCGGCCTCGAGGGCCGCCTTCAGCGCGCGGTTCTGCGCGTTGATGGGGCTGACACCGCCGAAGTGCCGGTAGTGGTGGGCGACCTCCTCGAGGCGCTCCTCCGGGATCCCGCGGCCGCGGGTGACGTTGCGCAGGAACGGGATGACGTCGTCCTGCCCCTCCGGTCCACCGAAGCCGGCGAGCAGGATCGCGTCGTACGCGACGGGCACCTCGACGTGCTCCGGTCCGGATGCGGCGGCCGGGGTGGCCCCGCGGACCAGGACGCCGGAGTCGCTCATCGGGGAGTCGGGAGTCGTGTCGCTCATCGGAGCACCTCTGCGATCTGGTCGGCCTCGATGCGCCGACCGGTGAAGAACGGGACCTCTTCGCGCACGTGACGACGCGCCTCCGTGGCGCGCAGGTCGCGCATCAGGTCGACCAGGTTGACGAGCTCCTCGTCCTCGAGCGCGAGGATCCACTCGTAGTCGCCGAGCGAGAAGGACGCCACCGTGTTCGTGAGGACGGAGCGGAAGCGCGAGCCCTGACGGCCGTGCTGGGCGAGCATCGAGCGGCGCTCCTCCTCGGGGAGGATGTACCACTCGTAGGAGCGGACGAACGGGTAGACCGTGAGCCAGCGCGCCGGCTCCTTGCCGCGCATGTAGGCGGGCAGGTGGTTCGAGCTGAACTCGGCGTCGCGGTGCACGCCCATCGCGTTCCAGGTGGGCAGGAGGACCGACAGGAGGTCGGTGCGACGCAGCACGCGGTAGCCGCGCTGCAGCTCCTCGGGCTCGGAGCCGACGAGCCAGAGCATGATGTCGGCGTCGGCGCGGAGGGCCGAGACGTCGTAGGTGCCGCGGACGGTGACGCCCTCGCTCGCGAGCTGCGCGACGACGCGCTCGTACTGCTCGGCGGCCGGGGCGGCGGAGTCCTCGGAGAGGGTGAGCGGACGTGCGGGATCCCTGCGGAGGACCGCCCAGAGCGTGTATCCCAGAGGCTGATCGGCGGGAGCCTGATCGGCGGGGGGCTGCGGCGAGGAAGCGGCAGCGGTCTCTTCGCGGGCGGACTGAACGGGACCCGCCGTTCCGGCGGTCTGATCGGTCATTGATCCATCATCCCTCCGCTCGTGCGGATGCACAAAAGCGGTGACGGCTCTGGCGCCGGGGGCTCCGGCGCGCTAGCGGACGACGAACGGCCGCCCCCGTGGGGACGGCCGTTCGGAGAGGGGGTTCAGTCCTCGGTGATCTGCTTGACGACGCCCCAGGCGATCAGCCCGACGGCCGCGGCGACTCCCGCGGCACCGGCGATCAGCGCCGACGGGTTCTGCCGGCCGACGACCCGGAACTTCCGCTGCAGGGTGCGCTGCGCGTTCTTCACCTTGCGCGGCACGTTGATCTTGAACTCGATGGCGTCGAGCGTCGCGGCCAGCTCCTGGCGGGCGCGCTCGATGTCGGCCTTCAGCTGGTCGGGCTTCAGCTGGGCCGGGTCGACGAAGCGGGGGGTGGTGGTGCTCACGTCAGTGGTCATAAGTGCCGACTCCCTTGAACGCCTGGACGTCCTTCTTGATGCTCTCGATCGAGTCCTGCGGAACGGGCGGGACGGCCTTCTTGATCGACTTGACGCCGACCAGCGCGAGCACGACGGCCACGACGAGGAAGAACACGGTGACGATCAGCGCCGACAGCCACGCGGGCAGCCACGACGAGATGCCGATGATCGCGAACGTCACCAGGGTGGCCCAGGCGGTCAGGAGGAGGAAGGCCGCGACGGCGAACAGGGCGACCGCGAGGCCCGCGCTCTTCGCCTTGCCGGACAGCTCGTTCTTCAGGGAGGCGAGCTCGGCCTTCACGAGCTCGATGACGAGCCCCGGGAGGTCGCCGACGAGCTCGCCCAGTGATCGGGCGTTCTTCGGATTGCGTTCGTTCACCACGGGGGCTCCTCGAGGTCGGGACGTGCCGGCCCGGCACCGGTCGATGGGGCCGAGCGGATGAGAACTACGCCTTGCTCGTGGAGGTCGACGACGCCGATCCTCCCGAGCCGGCCGAGGCCGCGGCCTCGTCGACCTTGGCGGCCGCGCGGCGGGCCGCGGCGGTGGCCTCGGCGTCGCTCGCGCCCTGCGACTTCTTCCCGCCCGCGACGGCCTTCGAGACGACCGTGCGCACGATCTCGTACGCCTTGTCGGAGACGGTGCCGAGCTGCTGCTTCGCCGCTCCGCCGACCGCTCCCGCGACGTCCTGCACCGGCTGGGTCTGCCAGAACCGGTTCGCCGCCGCGGCGATCTGCTCGTACCGCTTGCGGCCCGCGCGTGCTCCCAGCACGTATCCGGCTGCGGCTCCTGCCACGAAGATGATCTTGCCCTTCACGCCTACTCCTCGTCCTGGGCCGCTCTCGCGGCTCGTTCACGCGGTCGATGACCACTCGTGTCGGGGCGCACCGCACTCACGCGGGCGCCTGCGACCCAGAGTAGCCGTCGCCGTCGTGTTCTTCGCGCGGGAGCCCGACGCCTTGACGCACCAGGCGGCGGCGGACTAGGGCGGCGGTCTCTGCCGCGTGGGGCAGCACCGAGGCGAGCCCGGTTCCGGCGATCCAGGTGCCCGTGACGGCGAGGCCGGGCACCGGTGCGAGGGCCTCGCGGAACGCCTCGAGGCGGTCGCGCCGGCCGAGGGCGGCGGCGGGGCGGACGTTCGCCCAGCGCACCCTCGCGGAGGCGACGAGCGCGGCGGGATCGAGCTCGACTCCCAGCAGGATCGACGCGTCGCGGAGCGCGGTGGCGGCGGCGCGTGCGTCGTCGGCTCCCGCGAGCGGTGGCGCCTCGCCGGGACGGCCGTAGGAGAGGCGGAGCACGTGGCGGCCGCGCGGCAGCGTGTCGGCCAGCCAGGACCACTTCGCCGTCGCGTGGGTGAGCGCCTTCGCCACGACGTCGTCGGCGGTCGGGGCGACCAGCACTCCGGAGCCGCGCGGCGCCGCGTCGAGGCGGGCGTCGTCGACGACGAGGGTGACGAGCTCGACCGTGTCCTCGCCCGGCTCGTCCGCGTCGCGGGCCGCCGGCACCAGGTCGGCGAGCAGCGCGCGCGCATCGTGCTCCGGAGTCGCGACGATCACGGCGTGCGCCGTGAGGACGGAGCCGTCGGCGAGACGGAGGGAGAAGGGAGCGTCCTCTGCGGAGCGCTCGAGGCTCGCGACACCGGTGCCGGTGTGGATCTCACCCGAGAGGTAGTCGATCCGCTCGACGAGCGCGGCGACCAGGCGGTGCATGCCGCCGTCGATCCCCCGCACGGCGACGCCCGCCGGGACGTTGGCGCGCAGAGCCGCCACCGCGCCCGCGAGCGAGCCCCGCCGGGTGATCGCGCCGTTCAGGCCGGGAGCCGCGAGGTCGACGTCGATGTCCTCGGGGCGGGAGGAGTAGACGCCCGAGACGACCGGGGCGACGAGGTCCTGGAGCACCCGCTCGCCCATCCGGGTGCGGACGAGCTCGGCGAGCGAGTGCGCCCGGCCGATGCGCAGCACCGGCATGAGGGTGTCGAGCCAGGCCCTCGTCGCGGCCCGCCGGCCGATGGCGCGGACGACGTCCGGAGCGAGGGGCGTGCTCGGGATCCCGAGGATCCCGGCTCGCGGAGACGGGACGGAGCGGCCGCCGGAGAGGTGCAGCCACGATCCGCCGGTGCTCGGCTCGACGACCGACTCGGCGAGCGGATGCCCGCCGAGGGTGAGCCCGGCGAGCACCTTCCCGACGTGGCCGCCGCGGGTCGCGAAGCTCTCGGCTCCCGCGTCGAGCACGGTGCCGGCGAGGTGAAGCGGGGCGACCGAGCCGCCCACCCGCTCCCCCGCCTCGAGCACGACGACGCGCAGGCCGATCCGGAGGCACTCCGCGGCGGCGGCGAGCCCCGCGACTCCCCCGCCGATCACCGCGACGTCGTGGTCGACGGGACGCTCGGGACTCACGGCCGCCAGTCGTGCGCGAAGGCGACGAGTCGCGTCAGCACGTCCGGGTCGGTCTCGGGCGGCACGCCGTGGCCGAGATTGAGCACGTGCGCGGGCGCGCTGAGACCGCGGCGGAGGACGTCGTCGACGTGCGCGGCCAGCACCTCCCAGGGCGCCGAGAGCAGAGCGGGGTCGACGTTGCCCTGCACAGGCACGAAGCCGCCGAGGCGGTGGTTCGCCTCGTCCAGCGGGATCCGGTAGTCGACTCCGACCACGTCGGCCCCGATCGCGTGCATGGCGCCGAGCAGCTCGCCGGTGCCGACGCCGAAGTGCACGATCGGCACGTTCCGGCGGACGCCGCCGCTCTCGAAGGCCAGGTCGCGCACGTGGGTGAGCGCGCGGGTCGAGGCGGGAGCCACGTGCGCCGTGTAGTCGGCGAGGGAGAGCGCCCCCGCCCACGAGTCGAACAGCTGGGCGGCGCTCGCTCCGGCCGTCACCTGCGCCCGGAGGAAGCGACCGGTGACCTCGGCGGTCCACTCCATCAGCCGGGCCCAGGCCTCGGGGTCGGCGTGCATCAGCGTGCGGGCGCGGATGTGGTCCTTCGACGGACCGCCCTCGACGAGGTACGCGGCGAGGGTGAACGGAGCTCCCGCGAAGCCGATCAGCGGAGTGTCGCCGAGGCCCGCGACCGTGCGGCGCACACCCTCGCGGATCGGCTCGAGGGTCTCGTCGAGCACCGAGGGGTCGATCGCCGTCAGCTCGTCGACATCGGCGGAGGTGCGCACCGGCTTCTCGAGCACGGGGCCGCGACCCGGCACGATGTCGACCGCGACGCCCGCGAGCCGCAGCGGGATCACGATGTCGCTGAAGAAGATGCCCGCGTCGGTGCCGTGGCGCCGCACCGGCTGCAGGGTGATCTCGCTCGCGAGCGCCGGATCGAGGCAGGCGTCGAGCATCTTCGTGTCGGTGCGCAGCGCCCGGTACTCGGGCAGGCTGCGGCCCGCCTGCCGCATGAACCAGACCGGCGTGCGCTCCGGCCGCTCGGAGCGGTACGCGCGCACGAGCGCCGAGTCGGCGGTGCGCCCGGCCGAGAGGGGGTGCAGCGGATCGAGCAGGCCGTCGAGTGGGGAGGTCACCGCGGCATTATTCCAGGCTTCCCCGAGCGTTCCTCCCGGATCCCGGGCCCGCTCCCCCGGGACGGCGCGTAGACTGCTGAGGTGCTTCTGTGTCTGACGGCGTCGCACAAGAACGCCAGCTTCGATCTCCTCGAGAAGCTCTCCGTCGACTCCTCCGCCGTCGCCTCGGCGCTCGCGGACAGCATCGACTTCGTCTCGGGGGCCGTCGTCGTGGCCACCTGCAACCGCTTCGAGGCCTACCTCGACATCGACGAGCCGCTCACCGCCGCCCGCGCGGTCGCCGTCGAGGCCGCCACGGCCGCCGTCAGCGCCGCGACCGGAGTCGAGCAGGAGCAGCTCCGCGGCAGCGTCGACGTCGTCTCGGGCGACCGCGTGGCCGAGCACCTCTTCGCCGTGTCCAGCGGGCTCGAGTCGGTCGTCGTCGGCGAGGGCGAGATCGCCGGCCAGGTGCGCCGCTCCCTCGAGGAGGCCCGCCGCCTGGGCACCACCTCGTCCGAGCTCGAGCGCCTCTTCCAGCGCGCCTCGCAGACCTCGCGCGGCATCAAGAACCGCACCGGCCTCGGCAGCGCCGGCCGCTCGATCGTCCGGCTCGCGCTCGACCTCGCCTCCAGCCGCATCACCGACTGGCGCGCGGCCCGCGTGCTCCTGATCGGCACCGGCAGCTACGCCCGCGCCACCGTCGCGGCCCTGCGCGACCGCGGCGTCGTCGACATCGCGGTGCACTCCCCCTCCGGCCGCGCCGAGGGCTTCGCCGCGCGGCGTGCCCTGCGCCCCATCGAGGGGGCCGACCTCGCGGCCGAGGCGGTCGGCGCCGACGTCGTCATCACCTGCACCACCACCGAGGCGCCCGTGCTCGACGCGGCCCTGCTGATCGACGGACGGCTCCACTCCGCCGCCCGCGAGCGCCAGCTCGTCATCGATCTGGGTCTGCCCCGCAACGTCGCCGCCGATGTGACGAGCGTCACCGGGGTGGAGCTGCTGGACCTCGAGACGATCAGCCTGCACGCTCCCCTCGAGGTGCTCGACGCCTCCGAGAAGGCGCGGGCCCTGGTCGACAAGGCGGCCCGCAAGTTCTCGGACGTGGCCGACGAGAAGAGCCTCACCCCGGCGGTCGTCGCCCTCCGCGCCCACGTGTTCGACGCGCTCGACGCCGAGATCGAGCGGGCCCGCTCCCGGGGCGACGACGACGGGCGGACGGAGCAGGCGCTGCGCCACCTCGCCGGCGTGCTGCTGCACACCCCGAGCATCCGTGCGCGCGACTACGCCCGCGCCGGGGCCCAGGAGGCGTACCTCACCGGTCTCGAGGCTCTCTTCGGCATCGAGGTGCCCGCCGAGCCCGCCGTGGCGCGCCCGCGGAGCGACGACTCCGCCGCCACCGCCTGACCTGTGTCACTGCGGCTCCCCTTCGACGCCGAGCCGATCCTGACCGACCGGCTCCTGCTGCGGCCGCTGCGGGTGGAGGACGCCGCCGATCACGCGCGCTACCAGGGGCACTCCGACGCGGTGCGCTACCTCCGCTGGCCGGTGCGCACTCCGGAGGAGTCGCACGCGCACCTGCTCACCCGGCTGCCGTCCGCGCGGCTCGCCGCCGACGGCGACGTGGTGGTGCTGGCGATGGTGCCGCGCGAGGGGCCGCTCTCGGGGCACGTGGTCGGCGATCTCACACTCATCGCCGTCTCGGTCGAGCAGGGGGCGGTCGAGATCGGCTGGGTGCTGCATCCGGACGCGCAGGGTGAGGGTCTCGCGACGGAGGGGGCCCTCGCACTGCTCGACCTGGCGTTCGACCGGCTCGGCGCCCACCGTGCGATCGCCCAGCTCGACGACCGCAACACCGCCTCCGCCCGCCTCTGCGAGCGCCTCGGGATGCGGCGCGAGGCGCACCACGTCGAGGACGAGTACTGCAAGGGCGAGTGGACATCGACCCTCGTCTACGCACTGCTGGCGCGGGAGCACCGCGCCTCTGTGCGCCCCTCGCTGATCGAGTAGCCCGCGCAGCGGGCGTATCGGGATCCACCAGCGCCGGAGGCCGGGGTCTCGCTACGCCCCTGCGGGGCTGCTCGACCAGCGGGAGAGGGCGGGCTACGCTCCGCGCAGGCCCGAGAAGAGGTGCGCCTCGAGCTGGTCGAGCGGGACGCGCTCCTGCTTCATCGTGTCGCGGTCGCGCACCGTCACGGCGTCGTCCTCGAGGGAGTCGAAGTCGACCGTCACGCAGAACGGGGTGCCGATCTCGTCCTGGCGGCGGTAGCGGCGGCCGATCGCGCCGGAGTCGTCGAAGTCGACGTTCCAGAGCTGGCGGAGGCGGTCGGCGACCTGACGGGCGAGCGGCGAGAGCGCCTCGTTGCGCGAGAGCGGCAGCACCGCCACCTTGACCGGCGCCAGGCGCGGGTCGAGATGCAGCACCGTGCGGGTCTCGACCTTGCCCTTGGCGTTCGGGGGCAGCTCCTGCTCCTCGTACGCGTCGACGAGGAACGCCATCAGCGCGCGGGTGAGCCCGAACGACGGCTCGATCACGAACGGCACGAAGCGCTCGTTGCGCGTCTGGTCGAAGAACGAGAGGTCCTTGCCCGAGTGCTCCATGTGGGTCTTGAGGTCGAAGTCGGTGCGGTTCGCGACTCCCATCAGCTCGCCCCACTCGCCCGATGCGAAGCTGAAGCGGTACTCGATGTCGACCGTGCGCTTGGAGTAGTGGGAGAGCTTGTCCTTCGGGTGCTCGTACTGCCGGATGTTCTCGGGATCGATGCCGAGGTCGACGAACCAGTCCCAGGCGAGCTGCATCCAGGTCTCCTGCCACTCCTCGTCCGTGCCGGGCTCGACGAAGAACTCGAGCTCCATCTGCTCGAACTCCCGGGTGCGGAAGATGAAGTTGCCGGGGGTGATCTCGTTGCGGAACGCCTTGCCGATCTGGCCGATGCCGAACGGCGGCTTCTTGCGCGCGCTCTGGAGCACGTTGGCGAAGTTGGTGAAGATGCCCTGCGCGGTCTCGGGGCGGAGGTAGTGCAGTCCGGACTCGTCGTCGACGACGCCGAGGTAGGTCTTCATCAGCCCCGAGAACTGCTTGATCTCGGTCCACTGGCCGACCTTGTCGGGGTGCTCCGGGTCCGGGATGTCGGCGAGGCCGTTCACGGGCGGGTGCCCGTTGACCTCCTCGTACTTCTCGAAGAGGTGGTCGGCGCGGTAGCGCTTGTGGGTGATGAGCGACTCGGTGAGCGGGTCGGAGAAGACGCCGACGTGACCGGAGGCGTTCCAGATCGCGGTGGGCAGGATGACGGCGGAGTCGAGTCCGACGACGTCGCCGCGGCCCTGCACGAAGGCCTTCCACCACTGGCGCTTGATGTTCTCCTTCAGCTCCACACCGAGCGGCCCGTAGTCCCACGCCGAGCGCGTGCCTCCGTAGATCTCTCCCGAGGGGAAGACGAACCCCCGGTGCTGCGCGAGGGTGACGACTGTGTCGAGGGTGGTGGGTTCTGCCACGGGTTGCTCCTCAGCTGTTCGGGCGCACGGGGCCCCGACGCGCGCCGGCTGCGCGCGTCCTGTGATGTGTGCACCCATGGTAGCCGCGGGGCGCCCGGGCGCCGGGTGCAGGCGGGAGGCGGGAGGATGGCCGCATGAGCAGCCTCCCGCCGATCGTCGTGTCCGCCGTCGCCGTCCTCCGCGAGCGCCGCGTGCTGATGGTGACGGCCCGAGGGCGCGACGTGGTCTACCTCCCCGGCGGCAAGGTCGACGCGGGCGAGACCGGCGAGCAGGCGGCCGCGCGCGAGGCGCAGGAGGAGCTCGGCACAGCGACCACCCGGCTCGAGGAGCTGTTCGTCGTCCGCACCCAGGCCCACGGCGAGCCGGAGGGCCGCGAGGTGCACATGCGGGTGTACCTCGCGGAGCTGGCGGGCGAGCCCTCGCCGAGCGCCGAGATCGACTCGCTGCACTGGATCGGGACGGCCGACGCGCACCGGTGCCCGCCTGCGGGCGTGGCGACGCTCGAGCGCCTCCGGCTGCTGGATCTCGTCGACTGAGACGGCGACGCGCCCGGCCCGCCGAGCCCGCCGCGCTCGGGGACTGCCGCCGCCGCCGTCGCTCCGCGCCGACGGCTACCCTCGTGCCGTGGAGACGAGACGACGCGCACGGGAAGAGTCGACGCCGGGCGGGGCCTCGCGGCTCGAAGCGGTGCGGATGGAGGCGGCGGTCCCTATCCTGCGCATCTTCTCGGTCGCGAAGGCGGGCGAGTTCTACGTCGACTACCTCGGCTTCACCGTCGACTGGGAGCACCGCGCGGGCCGCGACGCTCCCCTCTACCTCCAGGTGTCGCGCTCGGGCCTGCGCCTGCACCTCAGCGAGCACCATCGCGACGGCAGCCCCGGAGCGGCCCTGCACGTGTCGCTGCGCGGGGTGCGCGAGCTGCACGCCGAGCTCGACGCCAAGGCCTACCCGTACCTGAACCCGCGCATCACCCGGACGCCCTTCGGCTTCTCCCTCGAGGTGATCGACCCGTTCGGGAACCAGCTCCGCTTCGCCGAAGCCGTGCCGGAGCCGACTAGCGCCTGAGAACGGCGGAGGTCAACCGTTCACGCCACGTCCATCCGTTTCGAAGAGCGGTCGCCTAGCGTGGCTGCGATGGCTGCACAGGTGACGACCGGACGACCAGGCGCGGTCGAGGCGTCGGAGCGGACCTCCCGCGTCCCGCTCCGGGCCCGCCGACTCGCGCAGCACGCGTCGCGCGTCGCCCCGCTGGCGATGGGCACGGTCGCCTCCAGCGCGATCCTGGTCGGCTCGCTCGGCGTCGGGTACCTGCCCGGCGACTCGCCGATCCGGCAGTGGCCCCTCATCGCGACCCTGCGCTCGACCGCCTCGCTCACAGAGATCTGCGCCATCGCCGTGCTCGGCGGCGGACTGCTCCTGCTGCTCGCGTGGCTGCGGCTCCGCTCGACGGCGCGGAGCGGGGACCCGCGCGCGCTGCGCACGATCCTCGTCGCGGCGCTCTCGTGGTGCGCGCCCCTGCTGATCGCCGTCCCTCTGTTCAGCCGCGACATGTTCTCCTACGTGGCGCAGGGGCGGCTGATGGTCCAGGGGATCGATCCCTACTCGAACGGCGTCGCGACACTGCCCGGCTGGTTCATCCTCGGCGTCGATCCCGTCTGGGCCGATTCGCCGACCCCTTACGGCCCCCTGTACCTCCTGACCGAGAGGACCGTGGTCCAGCTGGCCGGCTGGTCCTCCCCCGAGCTCTCGGTCGCCATGCTGCGGGCCGTGTCGGTGGCCGGAGTCGTCGTCATGGCCGTCTACGCGCTGCGGCTGGCCCGGTTGCGCGGCCTCTCCGTCCCGCTGACCGCGTGGACCGTCGTCGCGAATCCGCTCACGCTCGTCCTCTTCGTCGTCGCCGGGCACAACGACTCGGTGATGCTGGCGCTGATCCTCGCGTCGCTGTTCTATGCGAGCACCGACCGGAGAGTGCTCGCCGTCGTGCTGATGGGGGCCGCGATCGCGGTCAAGCCGGTCGCCGTGATCGCCCTGCCGGTGGTCGCGCTGCTCTGGCTGCGGCGCGACGCGAGCCTGCGGGAGCGGGTGCGCGCTTGGCTCTGGACGGGTCTCGGCGCCCTCGGGCTCGTCGTGGCGGCGGGCTTCGCCGTCGGAGTCGGAGTGGGCTGGGTCGCGGCGATGATCGTTCCCGGCACGATCATGCACTGGTACGCGCCGATGTCGCTCGTCTCGATCCTCGTCTCGACCTCCGTCGAGCTGACGGGGCACGATCCCGCCGCGGCCGTCACCCTCGTGAAGCTGCTGGTGCTCACGCTCGCCGGAGTCGTCGCGGGGTGGATGATGCTGACGCACCGCTCGATCGATCCGGTGGCGCGGCTCGCGACCGCGCTGCTGGCGTTCGTGACCGCGTCCTCGGCGATCCACCCGTGGTACGCCCTCTGGATCCTGCCCGTCGCCGCGCTCGCGCGCCCGTGGAGGACGGTCCACGTGCACCTCGCGGTGTACGCGACGATCTTCCTGATGTGCGTGACCCTCGCCGAGCCCGTCGAGGGCAACGGTGGGATCCTCGACCAGCTGCCCGGCCGGGTGGCCACGATCGCGGCCATGGCCGTCGTGGGCCTCTACGTGCTGCTCGGCTACACCGACGCCGAGCGCGTCGAGGTGCGCGGGCTCGTGCGCGGTCTGCCGCTGGGCGGCGAGATGCTCGCGCGCGGCTCCGATCTGCTGCAACGGGCGACGGGGGGCCGCGTCGGCTCGCGGCTCGACCGGCGGTACGTGAGCGCTCGCGCGCGCGACTGAGGCCCTCGCGCGACCGGCGCTAGGCGCCCGACTCGTCGCTCCTGCGCCGGCGGCGCTCGATCGCCGCCTGCGCCGCGACGGCGGCGGCCTCGGGATCGCCGGAGCCGAGCACGCTCGAGAGCGAGGACAGCCAGCGGGCGTCGTCCCGGCTGCCCTGCAGCGCGTTCGAGAAGAGCGGCAGCTCGGTGCGGGTGGCGTGGATCGCGTAGGACTCGCGGCTGTAGCCGTTGTCCGGGACCACGGGGGCTCGCCGATCGGCGGCGCGCGCGTCGTCCTGGGGGTCGGCCTCGCGCCCGGACCGCCTCTCGACGGCGTCGTCTCGCTGGTTGTCCTCGACCACGGGTCCTCCTCGTCTCACCGCGACCGCGGCGAGCGGGCGGGCGACCCGGCGACGGTGCCGGGCGCGACGGTCAGAGTACCCCGATCACAGGCCGTCCGGCTCGTCGTCGTCCGGTGCCGCCTCGTCGCGCGGGCGAGGAACCGGGCGCCACACGACGACCTCGGTGCGACGCTGCGCGCGCGTGCCGTGACGCAGGGTCACCACGTCGCCCTCGAGTCCCGCCGCGAAGACGCGGCGCCCCGGCCGGTTGAGGAGCTCGTCGGCCAGGGCCGACTCGAGTTCGCGCACCCGCTGGGACAGCGACTGCACCTGGTTCTCGAGCTGGAGGATCCTCGCGATGCCCTCGAGGGAGACCCCCTCGGAGGACAGCCGTGCGACCTCGCGCAGCTGGACGACGTCGCGCATGGAGTAGCGGCGCGACTTGCCCGCGGTGCGGGTCGGCCGGACGAGTCCGAGCCGGTCGTACTGCCGGAGGGTCTGCGGGTGCATGCCGGCGAGGTCGGCGGCGACCGCGATCGCGAACACGGGGGTGTTCTCGTCCACCACCGCCTCCTCTCCGGCCTCTCGGCCCGTCGCACTCGTGCGCTCTAGTAGCGGGCCTTCTCCAGGAGGTCCTCGCGGGGGTTCTCGGCGGGCTCGGCGGCCGCGTAGGCCTCGAGCGCGGCCTTGGCCGCGGCCGACAGGTGATCGGGGACCGCGACCTGGACGATGGCCAGCAGATCGCCGGTGCCCTTGCCCGTCTCGACGCCGCGCCCCTTGACGCGCAGCACGCGTCCGCTGGGCGTTCCGGGAGCGACCCGCAGCTTGACGGGCTCTCCCCCGAGGGTCGGCACCTCGATCGTCGCGCCGAACACGGCCTCGACGAAGGTGACCGGGACGTTCACGCGGAGGTTCAGTCCGTCGCGCTCGAAGACGGGGTGCTTGCGGACGGCGACGGTGAGCACCAGATCGCCGGGCTCGCCGCCGTCGGGGCTCGGCCGCCCCTTGCCGCGGACGCGGATCTTCTGCTGGTCGGCCACTCCGGCCGGGATGCGGACCGAGAGCGGTCGACCCTCGCCGGTCTGCAGCTGCACGGTGTCGCCGCGGGTCGCGGTGAGGAAGTCGATGGTGGTGCTGGCCGTGAGGTCGGCGCCCTTCTGCGGGCCGCCGAAGCCGCGGTACCCGCCACTGGGCTGGCCGAAGCGGCCGCCGGCGCCGCCGAACATCCCGCCGAGGAGGTCCTCGAAACCGGGAGGCGGGCCCTGCTGTGCGCTGTATCCGGAGCGCCCGCCCTGGCCGAAGACGTTGCCGAACACGTCGTCGAAGCCGCCGGGCTGTCCGCCCGCGGTGAAGCGCGCTCCGCCGCCCATCGCGCGGATCTGGTCGTACTCCTTGCGCTGATCCGCGTCCGAGAGGACGGTGTACGCCTCGCTGATCTCCTTGAAGCGCGCCTCCGCGCGGGCGTCGCCCGGGTTCGAGTCCGGGTGGAACTGCCGCGCGAGCTTGCGGTAGGTCTTCTTCAGATCCGCCGCGGAGACGTCCTTGGACACGCCGAGGACCTTGTAGAAGTCCTTGTCGAACCAATCCTGGCTGGCCATGTGCCTCTTCCTGTGTCGGGTGCGGCGAGGGACCCCGCTCACGGGCCCGCCGGGAGCGGCGGGAGGAGCGGGGTCCCTCGCGGTGGTGCGGAGGGTGTCAGTCGGCGGGGACCGCGACGACCACCTTGGCGGCGCGCAGGAGCGTGCCTCCGAGGTAGTAGCCCGCCTCGACGACGTCCGCGACCGTGGAGGTCTCGGCGCCCGGAGTGGGCTGCTGGAAGATCGCCTCGTGGATGTTCGGGTCGAACAGGTCCCCGACGGCGCCGGTCTTCACCAGGCCGAGCTTCTCGGTCCCGCCGCGCAGCTTCTGCGCGATGGCGGTGAACGGGCCGCCCTCGGGCAGGTCGCCGTGCTTCTCGGCGCGGTCGAGGTCGTCGAGCACGGGGAGGATGACCTTCACCGCGTCGCCGATGGCCCGCTCCTTCTCGGCCTGCCGGTTCGACTCCGTGCGCTTGCGGTAGTTCGCGTACTCCGCGGTGACCCGCTGGAGGTCGGCGAGGTGCTCCGCTGCGAGCGTCTCGGCGTCGGACTGGCCCGAGAGGAAGGAGAGGTCCGCGTCCGAGAGCGTCGTCTCGACGTCCGGGCCCTCGGCCTCGATCAGACCCTCGGTGTCCTGAGCGGCCTGCGCCGCCTCGGCTCCGGTGGTCGGCTCCTGCTCGGGAGCGCCCTCGGTCGGCTCCTGGTCCTGCTCGCCGGCCGTCACTTGGCGTCCTTCGGCTCGTCGTCGTCGATGACCTCGGCGTCGACGATGTCCTCGTCGTCCTTCTTGTCACCGTCGGTGGGAGCGTCCTGCGGGGCGCTCTGCGCGGCCTGGTCCTGCGAGTAGATCGCCTGGCCGAGCTTGGTCTGCGAGGCGTTGAGGGCGTCGAACGCGGTCTTCACCGCGGCGTCGTCGTCTCCGGCGAGCGCGGTCTTCAGCGCATCGACGTCGCCCTGGACCTCGGACTTGACGTCCTCGGGCAGCTTCTCCTCGTTCTCCTTGATCAGCTTGTCGATCGAGTAGGCGAGGGTCTCGGCGTTGTTGCGGATCTCGGCGGCCTCGCGGCGGGCCTTGTCCTCGGCGGCGTGCTCCTCGGCCTCGCGGACCATGCGCTCGATGTCGTCCTTCGGCAGCGACGAGCCGCCGGTGATCGTCATCGACTGCTCCTTGCCGGTGCCCTTGTCCTTCGCGGACACGTGCACGATGCCGTTGGCGTCGATGTCGAAGGTGACCTCGACCTGCGGGATGCCGCGGGGCGCCGGCGCGATGCCGGTGAGCTCGAAGGTGCCCAGGTTCTTGTTGTCGCGGGTGAACTCGCGCTCGCCCTGGAAGACCTGGATCGCGACGGACGGCTGGTTGTCGTCGGCCGTGGTGAAGGTCTCGCTCCGCTTGGTCGGGATCGCGGTGTTGCGCTCGATGAGCTTGGTCATGATCCCTCCCTTGGTCTCGATGCCCAGCGACAGCGGGGTGACGTCGATGAGGAGGACGTCCTTGCGCTCGCCCTTGAGGACGCCGGCCTGCAGGGCGGCGCCGACGGCGACGACCTCGTCCGGGTTGACGCCCTTGTTGGGCTCCTTGCCGCCCGTGAGCTTCTTGACGAGCTCGGCGACGGCCGGCATGCGGGTCGATCCGCCGACGAGGACGACGTGCGCGATGTCCTCGACCTTGACGCCCGCCTCGGCGATGACGTCGGTGAACGGCTTGCGGGTGCGCTCGATGAGGTCGCTGGTGAGCTCCTCGAACTTGGCGCGGGTCAGCGTCTCGTCGAGGTTCGCCGGACCGTTCTCGGTGAGCGAGAGGTAGGGCAGCTGGATGCTGGTCGAGGTGCTCGAGGAGAGCTCCTTCTTCGCCTGCTCCGCAGCCTCCTTGAGGCGCTGACGGGCGATCTTGTCCTTCGACACGTCGACGCCGGTGGAGTCCTTGAAGCGCTTGACGAGGTGGTCGACGACGCGCTGGTCCCAGTCGTCGCCGCCGAGGCGGTTGTCGCCGGAGGTCGAGCGCACCTGGATGGTCGAGAAGTCGTCGTCCTTGCCCACCTCGAGGAGGGAGACGTCGAACGTTCCGCCGCCGAGGTCGAAGACCAGGATGAGCTCGTCCTCCTTGCCCTTGTCGAGGCCGTAGGCGAGGGCGGCCGCGGTGGGCTCGTTGATGATGCGGAGGACGTTCAGTCCGGCGATCTCGCCGGCGTCCTTCGTGGCCTGGCGCTCGGCGTCGTTGAAGTAGGCGGGGACCGTGATGACCGCGTCGGTCACCTTGTCGCCCAGGTACTGCTCGGCGTCGCGCTTGAGCTTGCCCAGGATGCGGGCCGAGATCTCCTGCGGCGTGTACTTCTTCTCCTCGACCCCGAAGGTCCAGTCGGTGCCCATATGGCGCTTGACCGACGCGATGGTGCGGTCGACGTTGGTGACGGCCTGGCGCTTCGCGGTCTCGCCGACGAGCACCTCGCCGTCCTTGGTGAACGCGACGACGGACGGGGTGGTGCGGAAGCCCTCGGCGTTCGCGATGACGGTGGGCTCGCCACCCTCGAGGACGGCCACGACCGAGTTGGTGGTTCCCAGATCGATGCCTACGGCACGGGACATAGCGTGTTTCTCCTTCGCGACCGGCCGGCCGTGAAGGCGGTCGATCAGTTGTCGTGAGTGGTGCTGACGTGAGTGGTGCAAACCTCTGCGGGAGTTGAGTCCCGCAGGCTCAAGTTTACGCGGACCGTTCCTGGAGTCAAGCCGGGAACGGAGAAGTTGAGTCCAGCGGGCTCAACTCTCAGTGGCAGCTTCCCGCCGTTCACCTCCACGCCCTACGGTGAGCGCATGACCGAACGCGCCGGCCGTCGACCCGTCCTCGCCTGGGGCCTCTGGGACTGGGGCGGATCCGCCTTCAACGCCGTCGTCACCACCTTCGTCTTCACGGTCTACCTCACGACCGACGGCCTCTTCGGCACCCCCAGCGGAGTCTCGGCCGCGCTCGGCTGGTCGCTCGCGGGGGCGGGGCTGGTCGTCGCCCTGATCGCTCCGATCACCGGCCGCCGGGCCGACCTCGGCGGACGCCGCCGGCTGTGGCTCGGGATCCACTCCGCCGTCGTCGTGGCGTGCATCCTGCTGATGTTCCTCGTCCGCCCCGATCCCGGATACCTCTGGCTGGGCCTCGGGCTGCTCGCCGTCGGCACGGTCTTCTTCGAGTTCGCGAGCGTCAACTACAACGCGATGCTCACCCAGGTCTCGACGCGCGCCACGATCGGCCGGGTCTCGGGCTTCGGCTGGGGCATGGGCTACGTCGGCGGCATCGTGCTCCTGCTGATCGTCTACTTCGGCTTCATCTCGCCCGAGGTCGGACTCTTCGGCGTGACCGGGGAGGACGGACTCGACGTCCGCGTCTCGATCCTGCTCGCGGGCGTCTGGTTCGCCGTCTTCGCGATCCCCGTGCTCGTCGCGGTGCCCGAGCTGCCGGCGCGGGCGGGCTCGCGCGAGCGCGTCGGCGTGATCGCCTCCTACCGCGCCCTGTTCCGCCAGATCGCCGCACTGTGGCGCGAGAGCCGCACCACCGTGCTGTTCCTGATCGCGAGCGCCGTGTTCCGCGACGGGCTCACCGGCGTCTTCACCTTCGGCGGGGTCCTCGCGCAGGGCACGTTCGGCTTCACCGCCGGCGAGGTGATCCTCTTCGCCATCGCGGCCAACGTGGTCGCCGGAGTCGCCACCATCTCGGTCGGCGCCCTCGACGACCGCCTCGGCCCCAAGACCGTGATCGTCGCCTCGCTGGTCGGGCTGCTCGTCTGCGGCACCGCGGTCTTCGTGCTGCACGACGGCGGCGCCACCGTCTTCTGGATCTTCGGCCTGCTGCTGTGCCTCTTCGTCGGCCCCGCTCAGTCGGCGAGCCGCAGCTACCTCGCGCGGCTGATCCCGGAGGGACGCGAGGGCGAGATCTTCGGGCTCTACGCCACGACCGGCCGCGCCGCGTCCTTCCTCGCCCCGGCCGCCTTCGCGGCCTTCGTCTCGATCGCCGCAGCGACCTCGGGCGGCGACGAGGCGAACGTGCAGTACTGGGGCATCCTCGGCCTCGTGCTCGTGCTCGGCGTCGGGCTCCTCCTGCTCCTCCCCGTGCGCCGCCCGCCCGCCGCGGCGCCGGTCGCGCCGACCGAGCCGCGAGGAGCGGCACTGCCCTAGAGTGTCGGAGCCGTCGCCCCGACGGCCCCCCGCCCGCAGAACGACGGCGGGCGACCCGGAGGAGCGGCATGGCACGGCGGACGACGAACGAGGATCCTGCGCGACGCGGACCCGAGCGGCACACCAGGAGTGCCGAGCAGGCCGTCGACGCTCCGCGCACGAGTCCCGCCGACGGCTGGCCCACCGCTCCGGCCCAGGCCGCCCCCGCTCCGTCGGCCGACCGCCCGGCGTCGATCCGCGTCAAGAAGAAGCGCCGCGTCCCTCGTCGCACCCGGATCGCGAAGACCGCGAAGCGGATCGGCTACGGCCTGCTCGTCGCGGCGCTCCTCGTCGGCCTCGCGGTCGTCGTCGTGCTGATCGTCGCTCCGCACCAGCTCTTCTGAGCGGAGGGGCTCGCCCTCAGGTGGCGAGCCAGAAGACGATCAGCAGCAGCGTGACCAGGAACCCGGTCAGGAAGTTGAGCGCGAGGAACCGCTTCCAACCCGCGTTCGCCCGCTCCGCCTCCGCGTCGCTCAGCGAGCGGTACGGCCAGATGCTGAGCGCGTACGGCACGGCCAGGATCACGGCGAGCGTCCCCGGCCACGGCAGCAGCAGGAGCAGCAGGCCGCTCGCGACGTAGGCGGCGATCGCGAAGCGCGTGGTCGCCTTCGCCCCGATGACCGTGGCGATCGATCCGATGCCCGCGGCACGGTCGGCGAGGATGTCCTGCACCGCTCCGAAGGCGTGGCTCGCGATTCCCCAGAGGAAGAACGCGACGAGCAGGGCCACCAGAGGCCCGGTCACCGTGGTGCCGGCCAGCGCGATGCCGTAGACGGCCGGACTCACGAAGTGGGTCGCCGAGGTCAGCGAGTCGATGAACGGCCGCTCCTTGAAGCGCAGTCCCGGCGCGCTGTACGCGATCACGGCGAAGACGCTGATCGCCAGCACGAGCCACGAGATCGGCGAGCCGAGGATCACGAGCGCGACGAGGAACGGCACGTTGGTCGCGACGGCCGCGATCAGGGTCGCGCGGTGCTCGCTCCGATCGAGGACGGCGCCCTCGACGCCGCCCTTGCGCGGGTTCCGCAGATCCGACTCGTAGTCGAAGACGTCGTTGATCCCGTACATCGCGAGGTTGTAGGGGATGAGGAAGTAGAGAGTGCCGAGCACGAAGGCGAGATCGATCTCGCGGGTGGTCAGCAGGTAGGCGGCCGCGAAGGGGTACGCCGTGTTGACCCAGCTGAGGGGCCTGCTCGAGACGAAGAGGGCGCGGAGTCGGTTCACGAGGTGCTCCCGGTGGTGCGTCGGCGGGCCGGCAGGATCGACCAGAGCGCCGGGAGGGCGACGGCCGCCGCGATCGCGTAGGCGAAGTCCTCGATCGGCGCGACGCCGATCCTGATGCCCGAGATGAGCGAGTCGTCGTAGGCCACCAGGAGTCCGACTCCGATCATCACGTTGTCGAAGACGGCCGTCATCACGAGCAGGACGACGAGCGTGCCGGCGAGGGGGCCGAGGCGGAGCCGACCGCGGCGCAGGGCGATCACGAGGACCACCAGCACCACGGCCAGGAAGACCGTGTTCAGGAGGAGGTAGGTCACGCGCGCGCCTCCGCCCGCTTCTCGAGCGCCCCGTGGACGTCCATCGACAGGTAGCAGAGCAGGGTGAGGAAGAGAACCTCCTCGACCGGGAGCTCGGGGGCGAGCTGCAGTCCGGTCATGTACGGGGTCTCGCCGCGGAAGAAGACGCCGAGCCCGATCCCGAACAGGTCCCAAATCAGGAAGAAGACGACTCCCGCGGGCAGCACGATCGCGGCCCGCCGGGCGTCGTTCCAGAAGAACAGCCCGAACCGCCTGTCGAGCACGACCATGCCGAAGATCGAGACCGCGAGCGCGAGCAGGTAGACGACGCCCACCGGCTACTCCGCCGGGCCGGCGAGCACGGCGTCGCGCACCTCGGCTCCGACGGTCGGAGCCACCGGGGCGTCGGGCGCGCCGCGCACCGGGATCGGCTCGGTCGAGACGTCGCCGCGGACGCGCTTGAGCATGACCTCGGCGCTGATGACGCACATCGGCAGGCCGATGCCGGGGATCGTGGAGCTGCCGGCGAAGAGGAGCCCGTCGACGTGTGCACTCGCGTTGCCGGCGCGGAAGAACGCGCTCTGCTTGAGCACGTGCGCGGGGCCCAGCATCGAGCCGCGCCAGGCGCCGAGGTCGGTCTCGAAGTCGGCCGGGCCGATCGTGCGCCGCACGACGATCCGGTCCGCGAGGTCCGCCGCTCCGGTCCAGGTCGCGATCTGCCGGATGGCCGCGTCCGCGATCGCCTCGACCCGTGCGTCGCCCTCGCCGTCGACTCCGCCGTGGCCGATCGAGGTGTCGGCCGGGATCGGCACGAGCACGAAGAGGTTCTCGTGCCCGTCCGGAGCCACGCCCGGGTCGGTCGCGCTGGGACGGCAGACGTAGAGGGAGGCGGGATCCGGCACCGAGGGGTTCTCGCCGAAGATACGGCCGAAGTTGTCGCGCCAGTCCTTCGTGAAGAGCAGGGTGTGGTGCTCGAGCTGCGGCAGCTCGCCGCGCACGCCGAGGAGGATCAGCACGGCGCTCGGACCGGGATTGCGGTCCTCCCAGTACTGCGGCGGGAAGGTGCGCTGCTCGTCGGGCAGGAGGGACTGCTCCGTGGTGAAGAGGTCGGAGGCGTTGACGACGAGCTCGGCGGGCAGGCGCTCGACTCCGTCCGGGCCCTCGAACTCCACTCCGACGACCTCGGCACCGCGACGGCTGCCGCGGGGGGCGCGGGCGGTGAGGATGCGCGTGGCGGGCGACGAGGTGCGGATCGTGACGCCCGCCTCCTCGCCGACCTCGGCGACGGCCTCGATCAGCCGCGTGAATCCGCCCATCGGGTAGAGCACGCCGTCGGCGAGGTCGAGGTGGCTCATCAGGTGGTACATGCTCGGCGCGTCGTACGGCGAGGAGCCGAGGAAGACGGCCGGATAGCCGAGGATCTGCCGCAGGCGGGTGTCGGTCACCGCGGTGCCCGCCAGGGAGTCGAGCGAGGTGAGCAGCAGCTTCCCGAGGGTCGCCGTGCGCGAGAGGACGTCCTTGCGCAGCAGCGGGAGGAAGGACGCGAAGCTGGTGTAGAGGAAGCGGCGCTTGGCCATCTCGTACGTGTCGCGCGCCGATTCGAGGTAGGCGCGCATCCGCTCGCCCGAGCCCGGCTCGACGCTCTCGAACAGGGCGATGTTCGACTCGAGGTCGGCGAGCACGTCGAGCGGCTCCTCGACTCCCTCGCTGTAGACGCGGTAGCCCGGATCCAGCTTCACCAGGTCGAGGCGCTCGTCGGCGCTCGTGCCCATCAGCCGGAAGAAGTGGTCGAAGACCTCGGGCATGAGGTACCAGGACGGACCGGTGTCGAAGCGGAACCCGTCGCGCTCCCACGAGCCGGCGCGGCCGCCGACGACCTCGCGCTTCTCGAGCACGGTCACGTCCCAGCCGTCGCGGGCGAGGAGCGCGGCGGAGGCGAGTCCGCCGATGCCGCCGCCGATCACGACCGCGCGGTGCGGTCCGGAGGCCGAACGGCTCGCGCGGGCGGGGCCGCGACCGAGTCGCGGAGCGAGAGTGGACGCGGCGGCGCGGGCGGCCAGCGCCGTCTTCGTGGCCGTCGGCACGCTGACGCGGGCCCGGAGCAGCTCCTCGGCCGGCGTCTCGCGGATGCGGTCGGCCAGCGCCTGGAAGAGCGAGTGCGCGAGCACGACGGCCCGGCGGCTCGACCGGGGCAGCTCCGGGATGATCGCGGCGGCCTCGGCGAGGTCGTCGTCGAGGTCGGCGAGCAGCACCGCCTTGTCCGTCTCGGAGAACGCGCGCGGGTCGACACCCGGGAAGTAGCTGCGTCCGAGTCCGTCGACGTCGGCCGCCAGGTCGCGGAGGAAGTTGACCTTCTGGAACGCGGAGCCCAGGCGCCGGGCACCGGCGACCAGGCGCTCACGGGCCGCGGGCGCGACGTGGCCCGCATCCGGGGCGGCGAGGAACACGTGCAGGCACATCAGCCCCACGACCTCGGCGGAGCCGTAGACGTAGCGCTCGAACGACTCGGGCGTGTGCACGGTCTCGCGGAGGTCCGCCCGCATCGAGGCGAAGAAGGGGCGGGTCAGCTCGGTGCCGAACCCGGTCGCCCTGGCGGTCCTGGCGAAGGCGTGCACCACGAGGTTCGAGCTGTAGCCGGAGTCGAGGGCGCGGTCGGTCTCGGCCTCGAACGCGTCGAGGGCCTCCTCGACGGCCGCGCGGTCGAGCTCGGCCGCCTCGGCGACGCCGTCGACGATCTCGTCGGCGACGCGCACCAGGGCGTAGACGTCCTCGACGCGCTCGCGGACGCCGCGCCCCAGCAGCCGCGTGGCGAGTCCGAACGACGTGGAGTAGCTGCGGATCACCTGCGCGGACGCCTCGTGCGCGACTCGGTCGTACAGTTCGCTCTGCCGGGTCATCGTGCCACCGTACGGGTCGTGGATGTGCGGGGGGTCATCGGTGCGGAGGGCCGCGCGTGGCGGCCGAGCACGACGAGGGTCATCGGGTGCGTCCGACCACGCTCGCGACGAGCGGGCGGACTTCGACGCGGAACGCCTCCGAGACCGCGGGAGTGTTCAGCGCCTCCCAGGCGCGGTTCGCGAAGTCGCCGGCGAGGGACTCGGCGAACCCGCGGGCACCGCACTCCTCGAGGATCCGGCGGACGCGCTCGGCGGTCTCGCCGCTGAGGTGCTCGTCGCCGATCAGACCCTCGATCTCGGGCCAGCAGTCGGTGCCAGCCGCGTGCGCGATCAGCACCGTGCGCTTGCCCTCGCGCAGGTCGCCCAGCGTGGTCTTGCCGGTCTGCCCCTCCGAGCCGAAGACGCCCAGCAGGTCGTCGACGATCTGGTAGGCGATGCCGATGCAGCGGCCGAACTCGCCGAGCGCTTCGACGGCCTCGTCGGAGGCCCCCGCCAGGATCGCGCCCGCCTGCAGCGGCGCCTCGAACGAGT
Source organism: Rathayibacter sp. Leaf299 (assembly GCF_001423055.1). Classification (NCBI taxonomy): domain Bacteria; kingdom Bacillati; phylum Actinomycetota; class Actinomycetes; order Micrococcales; family Microbacteriaceae; genus Rathayibacter; species Rathayibacter sp. Leaf299. Next base: position 746,533 of record NZ_LMNT01000001.1, on the reverse strand, counting down.
AGACGGCGGTCTTCAGGCGCTCCATCTCGAGCACCTCCTCGACCGAGGGCATGCCGGGCATGAGCGAGAAGTCGACATCGGCGAGCTCCCCCGCTGCCGAGGCGAAGACGGCCTCGTCGAGCAGCGTGAGCAGGCGCGCGCGGACGGCGTCGTCCGCTCCGACGCCCTCGATGAGGCGGTGGGCGCCGGTCAGCGCGAGGTCGCCGGCGATGACGGCGACGGAGGTGCCGCGGTGCTCGGCGATGGGGATGGAGAGACCGGCGGTGGTCGCCTCGTCGCGGTAGCTGCCGGAGACGTTGGGTCCGCCGCGTCGGACGAAGTCACGGTCGATCACGTCGTCGTGCACGATCAGCGCGGTGTGGAGGAGCTCGAACGCGGCTCCGAGATGCGCGGCGGCCTCCGGGTCGCGCCCGCCGAGGGCCTCGTACGCCGAGATCACCATGAGGGGGCGGAAGCGCTTGCCCCCGCGGGTGTTGGCCTCGAGCGTCTGCCACAGGGTCGTGTACCGCGTCCCCAGCCGCTCCGCCCGGGCGCGCGCCAGGGAGAAGAACCGGTCGAGCACGGCATCGACGTGTTCCTGCCGCTTCCGGGAGAGAACCACGGGGTCGCGTGTATCCACGAGGGAGAGGCTAACAAGTTCGGTCTTCTAGCACTAAGCCGGCTGAGTTCCCTCCTCGTGCTTGACTTACAGCCATGACTTCGGGAGGAATCGCCGTGCGCGAGGACGAGATCGAGCAGGTCGTCCTGCTGGACGAGACGGGCGGCGCCATCGGCGTCGCCGACAAGGCGACGGTGCACGACACCGAGACGGCCCTGCACCTGGCGTTCTCCTGCCACGTGTTCGCACCGGACGGCGCCCTGCTCGTGACGCGCCGCGCGCTCGGCAAGCGCACGTGGCCCGGCGTCTGGACCAATTCGTTCTGCGGTCACCCCGCCCCCGGCGAGCGGATCGAGGACGCCGTCGTCCGCCGCGCCGAGCGCGAGCTCGGTGCCCGACTCGAGACGCTGGAGGTGGCGCTGCCGGACTTCCGCTACCGCGCGGTGGACGCCTCCGGGATCGTCGAGAACGAGATCTGCCCGGTGTACACCGCGACCCTGTCGAGCCGCGAGGCGCTCTCGCCGCGGGCCGACGAGGTCATGGACTACGAATGGGTCGATCCGGAGGCCACGCTTGCCTCCGTGCGCGCGGCGCCGTGGGCGTTCTCGCCCTGGCTCGTGCTGCAGCTCCCCCGCCTCCTGGGCTGAGAGACGCCCCGCTCCCTCAGTCGCCGTAGACGTCCGTGCGGTGGAAGTTGAGGGAGGAGCGGGACGCGGTCGGGCCGCGCTGCCCCTGGTAGCGCGAGAAGTACTCCGCGGATCCGTAGGGCTTCTCGGCCGGCGAGCTGAGGCGGAAGAAGCACATCTGGCCGATCTTCATCCCCGGCCAGAGGGTGATCGGCAGCGTCGCGACGTTGCTCAGCTCGAGCGTGACGTGGCCGGTGAAGCCCGGATCGATGAACCCGGCGGTCGAGTGCGTCAGCAGCCCCAGCCGCCCGAGCGAGCTCTTGCCCTCGAGCCGCGTCGCGATGTCGTCGGGCAGCGTGACCGCCTCGTACGTCGATCCGAGCACGAACTCGCCCGGGTGCAGGATGAACGGCTCGCCCTGCGGGGTCTCGACCAGCCGCGTGAGGTCCGGCTGGTCCTCGGCCGGATCGATGTAGGGGTACCGGTGGTTGTCGAACAGCCGGAAGAAGCGGTCGAGGCGCACGTCGACGGACGAGGGCTGGATCATCGCCGGATCGTGCGGATCGAGACCGACGCGGCCGGAGGACAGTTCGGTCTGGATGTCGCGATCGGAGAGCAGCACGAGGCGATCCTAGGGCGTGGGGCGGAGCCGGCGACGTGGGGCGCGTGCGGGCCTTGCTACGATGATCGAGTGCGCCTCCGAGGCGCCGCGCGAGTGTAGTTCAATGGTAGAACTTCTGCTTCCCAAGCAGATGGCGCGGGTTCGATTCCCGTCACTCGCTCCGCAGGTCTCCTCCCCCTCCGTCCTCCTCAGGCGCCCTCGTCGGGCGACACGCCGAGGCGATCGCCGCGAACGCGCGGAATGCCGGACGTCGCGGTGCAGGGTGGAGGAGTGACAGAGCTCGTCCAGATCCCGTCGCCGGGCGTCGCCCTCGAGTACGGGCGCCCCGGCCGCCCGATCGTCGTCGTGCTCCACGACGTGTACGGCCGGCTCCCGTGGATGGAGCCCTTCGCCGAGGCCGTCTCGAAGCACGGATACCACGTGCTCGTCCCCGATCTCTACGACGGCTGGGCGACGCTCGCCCCGGAGGACGCCCGCGACCTCGCCGCGATGACCGCGCAGGACCGCGCGATGGCCGCGATCGCCGACGCGGTCAGCTCCGGAGCGGCCGAGGGCGCGCAGCGCAGCGCGATCATCGGATTCGGCTTCGGCGGACGGCTCGGCCTGCTCGCCGCCGCCACCGGGATGGTCGACGCGGTCGTCGCGTACTACGCGACCCTCGGGCAGGAGGAGCACGCGCTCGTGCCGTGCCCGACGCTGCTCCACTACGCGCAGAGCGACGAGTGGGCCGAGGGCGACGACCCCGAGGCTTTCGTCGGCCGGCTGAAGGAGGCGGGGACGCCCGTCACGGCGCACACCTACCCGGGCACCGTGCGGCACTTCGCGAACGGGACCCTGCGCGAGGCCGTCGAGCCCTCCTCCGCAGCGCTCGCCTACGCGCGGACGGTGTCGTTCCTCAATCCGCAGCTCATCGACTACTGAGCGGGCTGCGCGCTCAGCCGCGGACGTCGTGCAGGTGGTGCTGGACGTCGTGCAGGTAGTAGCGCGCCATCGTCTCGACGGTGAAGACGGCTCCGTCGCTGCGGCGACCGGGGTACTGCCACTGGGCGCCCGTGACGCCGTCGAAGGCGTCGGCGATCAGGCCCGCCTCCTCGACGAGCTCGCGGCCGACGACGGCCGGATCCTGCTCGGAGTAGCGGTCCTCGACGGCGGTGACGTCCTGGTCCCAGTTGGGGAACAGCGGATCGTCGCCGGCGAGCATCAGGCCCAGGCGCGTGCGGTAGATGCGGTGCACGTCGCGCACGTGCGCCGCGTACTCCAGGGGCGACCACGTCTCGTCGTCGGGCCGGCCCGCGGCGTCGTCGCGCTCGAGGACGTACGGCCAGGCGGCGGCGTTCTCGCGGATGAGGTGGGAGACGTCGGACGCGTCGACGAGCGAGGCGTCGAAGCCGCACTCGAGGCAGGGGCGCTCGGCGGCCCAGGTCCAGTCCTTGGTGTCGGGGGTGATCGGCATGACCCCACAGTAGGACCCCGGCTCCGGCCCCACGGCGCGTTGGACGGTCAGGGATCGGCGATCCCCCGCCACCCGCTTCAGCAGCGCTGGTGCACGGTGAGCGCGGCGACGCGCTCGCCCTCGGCCGTCCACGGCAGGACGGGCAGGTCCGCCGCTCCCGACGCGGCGCCCTGCTCGACGGCGACGGCCGCCATCGCCCGCGCGACGTTCCCGGCGAAGTCGGCCCCCGCGGTGGAGCTGTTGAACGACACGGCGACCGTCAGTCCCGACACCGGGTCGGAGTAGGCGGCGGTCACGAATCCGGGCGCCACGCCGGAGAAGCCCCGGAGCGGGCCTGCCTCATGCCCGCCCAGGCCGGCGAGGAGCCACTCGGCGCGGCCCTGACCCTGCGGGACCGGGTCGGACCACACGGCGTCGCCGGAGGGCGAGGCGGCGAGGCCGGTCGCGAGCCGGCGGAGGTCCTCGAGGTCGGTCACGACTCCGCCCGCGGCCCCCAGCGCCGACGGCGACGCCGAGCCGACGTCGCGGCGCACCTCGCACTGCACGGCTCCGGTGCGGAGGTCGAGGCCGGCCGCGTACCCGCGCGGCGCCGGAGTGGGCAGATCGAGCGTCCGCGCCGAGGGCAGCGCGGTGCTGCGCAGGCCGTACCGCGGCACGACGTACTCGCGGTAGAGGTCGGCGACGCTGCGGCCGGTCGCCTCCGAGGCCGCGAGTCCCGCCAGCAACGGCCCGGTGGCGGAGTCGGACCAGGCGGCTCCCGGAGGTGCCACGGGCGCGCGCACCTGGGCGGCCGAGATCAGCTCCATCGTCGGCCACTCCCTGACCGGGTTCTGCAGGACCGTCGGCCAGAGCGCCGCCCGGAAGTCGGCGAGTCCGGAGGTGTGCGCGCAGAGCTGGCGGAGGGTCGTGCCCTCGATGCCGGGCAGGGAGCTGAGCGACTCGGAGATGTCGGCGTCGAGGTCCAGGCGGCCCTCCTCGGCGAGCGCGACGACCACGTCGCAGGTCATCGCCTCCGTCCCTCCCGTGCCCAGGCGCACGTGCGCGTCGGTGGTCAGCGGAGTGGGGTCGGCGTCGCCGACGACGCCGAGCGCCGTCTCCCAGCCACCCGCCCAGGGCGACCAGACCCCGGCGACGGCCCCCGTCGCTCCGGCCGCGCCGCGCGCCTCGTCGACGAGGCCGGAGAGCGCGATCGCGAGGTCGTCGGACACGGGACCGGGCGGCGCATCGGGGACGACCGAGGCGGCCCCCTGCGTGCAGCCGACGAGGGCCAGGACCAGTGCGGGAACGGCGAGAGCCGCGACCCGTCTCCGCTTGCGACGCACGACCATGACCTTCGGCTCCCCCCGGAACATCCTCTGGAACGGACCCCACTGTACGGGCGCGCCCCGACTCGAGGACCGCCCGGGCCGGTGTCCCGCCGGTTCGTATCCGGACCGTGACCCGAGACGTCCACCCCGTTTCCAAACCGACTCGGCGCGGGTTACGAAGAAGGGGTGTCGGCACAGGGCCGTCGCGTGAAGGAGGTCCAGTCACATGCGCAGATCACCCAACCGCCTGCTCGCCACCGCTTTCGGAGCGGTCTACCTCGTCGTGGGGCTGCTCGGCTTCGTCGTGACGGGCGGCGTGCAGTTCCTCGCCACCGACGGAGGGCTGCTCCTCGGGATCTTCGAGGTGAACCCGATGCACAACATCGCCCACCTCCTGATCGGCGGAGCGCTGCTGATCGCCGGGCTCTCGACAGTCGCCGCCGCGAAGACCGTGAACACGGTCGTCGGAGCCGCGTACCTGCTCCTGGGCATCGTCGGCTTCTTCGTGGTGAACACGTCGCTGAACGTGCTCGCCCTCAACACGGCCGACCACTTCCTGCACCTCGGCAGCGCGATCGTGCTGCTGGGCGTGGGGCTGGGAACCGAGAAGTCGACACGGTCGCGAGCGGCCACCGCCTGAATCCGGGCGGCGACAGCCGCCCCCTCCCACTCCGTCCGCCGCGGGCCCGCCGTTTTCCGCGGCGGACGGACTCCACGGCCCCGGACGACACGATGCGGTGTGTCGATCCGGGGCCTTCCTCTTCTCCGGAGGCGCGCGTGAATCCTCTCGTCCGCGGCTGGGCCGCCTCGGCCGCCCTCGGCGCCGGTCTGGTCCACTTCTGCCTGGCCTCCGTGCGGGACGACGCGTGGCTCGCCGCGCTCGTGCTCCTCGGCGCCGGCGAGCTCGCCTGGGCCGTCGCCGTGCTGGCCCGTGGCCGGATCCTCCTGCCGCGGGTGGTGCTCGCGGTCGCCGTCGCCACCGCGGCCGGCTCCGTCCTCGCCCTCACCGCGGGGATCCTGCGCGATCCGCTGCCCTCGCTCGCGGGCGGGGTGCTGCAGCTCGCCGCGGCGGGCCTCGTGGCGGCGTCCCTCCGACACGCCCCCTCCCCCGATCGTGCGGTGCCGGCCGGCCGGACGGTGCTGGGTCTGCTGGCCGGGGCCCTCGTCGTCTCGGCGCTCGCGACTCCGGCGATGGCCGCGACCTCGGCCGGGCCGGGCGGTACCGGAGGGACGCACGGCGTCGTCCAGGACGGGCACGAGCACTGAGCGGTCTCCGACGGCCTCTGGCCTCCCTCCGCGCGGTCGGCTAAGGTAAGGCCAACCTAAGAAGCCGATCGGAGGCCCTCGTGTCGAACGTGATCCCGTTCTCGCAGGCTCTCCGCGAGCGCGTCGGCCAGACCGACGCGGCGGACGACGAGGGCGCCGCCTTCATGACCGCCCTGATGACCGGCGCCGGCAGCCGCGACGACTACATCGCGCTCGTCTCGCAGCACTACTTCGTCTACGAGGCGCTCGAGGCGGTGGCCGATTGCATGGGCGACGATCCGGTCGCGGCCCCCTTCATCTCGGCCAAGCTCACCCGACTGCCCGCGATCGCCGAGGACCTGCGGTTCCTGATCGGCGAGGACTGGCGCGAGCGCATCCGCCCGCTGCCCTCGACGGCGGCGTACGTCGAGCGCATCACGACCGTGGCCAGCGGATGGAGCGGCGGATTCGTCGCCCACCACTACACGCGCTACCTCGGCGATCTGTCGGGCTGCAGCATCGTGCGCACCCTGCTCCAGCGCCGCTTCGGCTTCGAGACCAACGGCGTCGGCTTCTACCTGTACGGCGAGATCGCCACGCCGTCGGCGTTCCGCGCCGTGTACCGCGAGCAGCTCGACGCGGTCGACTGGGACGACGCCGAGCGCGACCGGGTCATCGCCGAGGTGGCCGAGGCCTACCGGCTGACAACCGAGCTGTTCCGCGACCTCGCCCGCTCCCGCGTCGCCGCCTGATCGCGCCCCGCGACGTCAGGCCGACGCCGCGCCGCCCTCGGCGGTCGCGACCGCGGCGGGCTCGGCCCGGCGCTCGGACATGAACCGCAGCACGTCCTTGTCGACGATGATGTCGCTCGGCCGCAGCGGCCTGGTGAGGTACAGGCCCTCGAGGCTCGTGATGCGGCTGAGCGCGACGTAGGTCTGCCCCGGGGCGAACGCGCGCTGGCCGAGGTCGACCACGGCCGAGTCGTAGGTCTTGCCCTGCGACTTGTGGATGGTGACCGCCCAGGCGAGCCGGAGCGGGAACTGGGCGAACTCCGCCACGATCTCGCGGGTGAGCTTCTTGGTCGCCGCCGAGTAGGAGTAGCGGTAGCGCTCCCAGGTGGCCGGCTCGACCTCGTGCACCTCGCCGTCGACCTCGACCCAGACGGTGCCGGCGACCTTCTTCACGATCCCGATCGTGCCGTTGACCCAGCGCTGCTCCGCATCGTTGCGGAGGAACATCACGTGAGCGCCGATCTTGAGCTCGAGGTTCTGATCGGCCGGGTAGGTGCGGCCGCCGAAGTCGCCGCTGATCTCGGCGGTCGCCGTCTTGAGCGGTCCCTTGAGACGGGCCAGCGCCGTCTGGTTGATCCGGTTGACCGTGTCGTTGCGGGTCGCGAGGGTGATCGCCCCGTCGGTCGGCGGGGTGCGGGCGCCGGCCTCGTTGAGGACGTCGGCGATCTCCTTCGTGACCATGCCGAAGCGGACGGCGTTGAGCATCCACTTGAAGCGCTCGTCGCTCTGACGGTGGATCCGGCCGAGCTCCACGATGCGCAGCGGAGCCTCCTGCCAGACCAGCGCGTCGAAGAACCACAGCGAGCGGTAGCGGTCGGCGAAGTACGCGCGCTCCTCGGGGTCGCCGGGGACGGGGGCGAGCTGGAACGGATCGCCGAAGAGGACGACCTGCACGCCTCCGAACGGCTCGGCCCGCCGCTGGCGCGCCTGGCGGAGGCTGCGGTCGATGCCGTCGAGCAGATCGGCGTTGACCATCGAGATCTCGTCGATCACGAGGGTGTCGATGGTGTTCAGGAGCTTGCGCAGCTCGGGCGGCTGGTCGAGATCGGAGTCGGCGATCACGCCGATCGGCAGGCGGAAGAGCGAGTGGATCGTCTGGCCGCCCACGTTCAGCGCCGCGACTCCGGTGGGGGCGCAGATGACGATCTGCTTGTCGGTGTTCCAGCTCAGGTGGTTCAGCAGGGTCGACTTGCCGGTGCCGGCCCGACCGGTGACGAACAGGTGCTCGCGCGTGTTCTCGATGAGGTCGAACACCCGCTGCTGCTCGTCGGAGAGGGTCGGCTGGGTCACCGGTCCACTGTACCCGCGGCCGTGCGGCGTCGATCCGGAACGGGCAGGACGGGGGCGGACGGCCGCCTGGGGAGGAGGGTCAGCGGCGCTTGCCGAGGGCGGCCAGGCGCTCGTTGTACTCGTGGAGCTCCGCCTCGCCCGTGCGGTCGGCCTGCCGATCGCGCCGCTTCGTCTCGCGGGCGTCGGACCTGCTCCACATCATCGCGACGACGATCGCGAGGGCGAGGGTCGGGATCTCGCCGATGCTCCAGGCGATGCCTCCGGCCGCGCGCTGATCGGCGAGCGCATCGCTGCCCCAGCCCATCGCTCCGTACCAGTCGGCGAGCAGGAGGCCCTCCCCTGTCATCAGCGCGAGGCCGAAGAAGGCGTGGAAGGCCATGGTGCCCAGCAGCAGCAGCAGACGCATCGGGTACGGCACCTGGTGCGAGCTGGGATCGACTCCGATCAGCACGCTCACGAAGAGGTAGCCGGTGATCAGGAAGTGCACGATCATCCACTCGTGGCCGATGTGGTCGGTCGTGGCCCAGCGGAACAGGGGCGAGTAGTAGAACGCCCAGAGCGAGCCGACGAAGAGCACGGCCGCGACGATCGGATGCGACACGATCGTGCCGAAGCGCGAGTGCACGGCCAGCAGCACCCATTCGCGCGGCCCGCGGGATCCGTCGGTGCGTCGGACGACCGCCCGCGCGATCAGCGTGACCGGGGCGGCGGGCACGAGCAGCAGCGGCACCGCCATCGTCAGCACCATGTGCGAGAGCATGTGCGCGCTGAACAGGTACTTCTCGTAGACGTTCACGCCGCCGTTGGTGATGTAGGCCAGCAGGAGCATGCCCGCGATCCAGAGCACCGTGCGGTGCAAGGGCCAGGAGTCGCCCCGACGGCGCAGGCGCAGCACGCCCGCCACGTAGAACGCGATGCCGAAGCCGGTGACGAGCAGCCAGATCAGGTCGACGTTCCAGAGGGTCACGAAGTTCACGGCGCTCGCCACGGGCGGCAGGGGCTCGCTGGTGAGGAGCTGGGCGGGCGTCGGGTCGGTCAGCTGGCTCGCGGCGACCTGGTCGACCGGGGTCGCGGTGCGCGCGAGTGCGGCGGCGACTCCGGAGGCGATGCCCATGAAGGCGACCTCGGCACCGACCAGCCACCAGAAGCTGCGGCCGCCCGCACCGCCGGCGGAGCGCATCCGCTCGATCAGGAACCGGCGCTGCACCAGGCCGAAGAGGCCGAGGGCGATCAGCGCCGCGACCTTCACGATCACGAGGATCCCGTAGCCGGTGAGGAGGTTGCCGAAGCTGGCCAGACGCAGCTCGGCGCTGAGGTAGCCGGACGCCGCGACGACCACGAAGCTGACGAGGGCGAGGCTGGAGTAGCGCTGGATCACGGGCAGCAGGCGCGGACCGTCGAGGAGCGGTCGGAGCACGACGACCGTGACGAGGCCGCCGAGCCAGATCGCGGCGAAGACGAGGTGCAGGCCCAGCGCGGTGACCGCGGCGTCGTGCCCGGCGGAGCCGGCGGCGTGGCCCTGCTGCGCCATCGGGAGGAGGGTGAGCAGCGCGATCGCGGTGACGAAGACGAGCGCGGTCTGGTTGCGCACGGCGAAGCAGAGCACGGTGACGACGGCGGCTAGCAGGGTGGTGGTCAGCCAGGCCTGGCCGACCGGGATGCTGCCGATGAAGTAGCTGAGCTTCGTGCCGAAGTCGCGATCGAGGCTCAGCGGAGTCTGGGTGACGTTGAGGAAGGTGAAGAAGCCCGTGACGGCCGCGGCGGCGGCGAAGAACGCGGCGCCGGCGGCGGCGACGTCGAGGGCGACGGAGTACTCGGTGCGCTGCTCGGGCGTCTCGGGCTCCGCCGTCTTCGAGGCCTTCGCGGGCTTCGGGGTCTTCGCCGCTTTCGCCGTCGAGCGCGGGCTCAGCGCGAAGAGGGCGAGCACGAGCGCGCCGATCATGGCGGCCGCGCCGAGGTTGACCGCGAGCTTCGCGATCGGGAGGCCGTAGCGGACGACGGGCCCCGGATCGTTCAGCAGCGGCGCGGCGGCTCCGCGGCCGAAGGCGAGGGCCGCGAGGAGGGCGACGAGCGCGGCTGCGACGAGCAGCAGCGCGGGCCCCGCGATCCGGACGGTTCGATTCACCCGTCAAGCCTACGTTCCCCGGCTGATCGGCAGCCGCGGGGACGACGAAGGCCCCGGCGCGGACGCCGGGGCCTTCGTCGGAGGACCGGTGCTACTTCGCAGCGGCCTTGAGCTTGGTGCCGGCCGAGACCTTGACCGAGTGGCCGGCCGCGATCTGGATGGTCTCACCGGTCTGCGGGTTGCGGCCGGTGCGCGCGGCGCGGGAGGTGCGCTCGACGGCGATCCAGCCGGGGATGGTGACCTTCACGTCGTTGGAGACGGAGTCGGCGAGGGTCGAGAAGAGCGAGTCGAGGACGCCGTTGACGGCGGCCTGGCTCTGGCCGGAGTCCGCGGCGATCTTCGCGACGAGCTCGGTGCGGTTGAGCGACTTGTCAGCCATTGGAGTGTCCTCCCAGGACGTTCGCGCTGTTGAGAACAGCTGGTGGTTGTGGATCGTCCTCGGCCGGGGACGGACTCCCTCTAACCGGTCGGACCGTCGGTAACCTACCAGCACGACCCGCCAAAGCACGTGATTCCGGGGCGCAGAAGCCCGGAATGACGCTGATCCGGGCCGTCCGGAGGCCCCTGGTGCCCCTCCAGCCCTCCCCAGGCGCGGATCGGGGCGCTCCTCCACCGATGCGCGGACAGGCGGTCCACCCGACCGTCCGGGTGGTCAGGATCGGCGCATGTCGATCACCCTCCTCCCCCTCGTTCCCTCCTCCGCGACCTCCTCGGCGCCCGCCCGGCCGTCCTTCCTCCGCTCCGCGGTGCTCGCCCGGCGCCTCCGGTCACCGCGCGAGCCCGGCCTGACCGCGGTCGCGGTCGGCCTGCTCGCTCTGACCTCGGCCGTCCACCCGGTGTGGGCGCTCCCATCGGTGGGAGTGGCCGCGGCGGCGCTCGTCGTCGCGGTCGCCGCCCTCCTCCGGCCCGGGGAGCGCCGCCTCGGAGCGGCGGGCGCGGCGGCGGCCGTGCTCGCGCTCGCGGTGGCGACGGTCACCGTGCCCGCGACCCTCCGTGGTGCGGGTGATCTGCTCGGCTGGATCGCGGGACTGCGCTCATGAGCGAGGCGGCGGTCGGCCGCAAGCCCTCGGGCACGACCGGTCCGTCTCACTACACTCGGCCCGACGCGTGCCCGAGCGCGCAGGGAAGGCGGCCGGGATGGCGCACACGACGGACGGCTGGATCACGACGGCGATCTGGTGGCAGGTGTACCCGCTGGGGTTCACCGGCGCCGAGACCTCGGCGGCCGACGCGCCAGGGGAGGTGCAGCACCGGCTGCCCGCGCTCCTCCCCTGGCTGGACGACCTGCTCGCGCTGGGCTGCAACGGCCTCCTGCTGGGCCCGGTGTTCGCCTCGAGCACGCACGGCTACGACACGGTCGACCACTTCCGGGTCGACCCGCGGCTGGGCGACGAGGGCGACCTCGACGCCCTCATCGCCGCCTGCCGCGAGCGCGGGATCCGGGTGCTGTTCGACGGCGTGTTCAACCACGTCGGACGCGAGCACCCGTGGTGGCGCGAGGCGGTGGCGGCGGGCCCCGGGTCCGCGGCGGCCGCGCGGTTCTCGCGCAGCGACTCCGCCCGCGAGGTCGACGGGCTCCGTGTCGACGTCTTCGAGGGGCACGAGGCGCTCGTCGAGCTCGACCTCGCGAATCCCGAGGTGTCCGCCTACGTCTCCTCCGTCCTCGCCCACTGGCTCGAGCGCGGGATCGACGGGTGGCGGCTCGACGCCGCCTATGCGGTCGCGCCCGCCTCCTGGCGCGCGGCGATCGATCCGGTGCGCGAGCGGTTCCCCGAGGCGTGGTTCGTCGGCGAGGTCATCCACGGCGACTACGCCGGCTACGTGCGCGACTCGGGCCTCGACTCCGTCACCCAGTACGAGCTGTGGAAGGCGGTGCGCAACTCGCTCGAGGAGCGCAACCTGTTCGAGCTCGCCTGGTCGCTGACGCGGCACGGCGAGTTCCTCGACTCCTTCCTCCCGCTCACCTTCATCGGCAACCACGACGTGACCCGCCTCGCCAGCGCGGTGTCGGACGAGCGGCACCACGGCCACGCCGTGGCGGTGCTCGGCTTCGTGGGCGGCGTGCCCAGCATCTACTCCGGCGACGAGCGGGGCCTGCGCGGAGTGAAGGAGGAGCGCGTCGGCGGCGACGACGCGATCCGTCCGGCGTTCCCGGCGGATCCCTCCGACCTGCCGGGCGGAGAGGCGTACCGCGCGCACCAGGAGGTGATCGCGTTCCGGCGCAGGCACCCGTGGCTCGCGCAGGCGCGGACGAGCGCGGTCGACCTGGCCAACACCTCGGTGCTGCTGATCGCCGAGGGACCGGGCGGCGAATCGGCCCGGCTGGCCCTCAACATCGGCGACGAGCCGGCGACCGTGGGCGGCGTGCAGGTCGACGGCCACACCTGGCTGCTCCTCGACTGATCGGCGCACCGCGTCCTATCCTCGTCGCAGGACGGAGCGCGCCCGGAGATCGGAGCGCCCGAGGCAGGAGCGAGCGGTGCAGGACACGACATCGGGGCCCGGTTCATCCGGGCCCGACGCACCGGAGGGCAGGACCACGGGACTCGACGAAGCTCTCGACGCACCGATCGACCCCCGGGGCGACCCGGGCCCGGGCGAGCGCAGCGGGCTGTCGAGCAGGATCGCCGAGGAGCTGCTCGACGGGAGCCCCGAAGATCTCGCGGGCGCCGGAGCCGGACCGGCCGCGGCCGCCCCGGACCTCGCGCGCGCGGTCGAGATCGACGATCCGTCGCGTGCGGTCGGCGACGACCCCGCCCGGCCGATCCACGGCTCCTTCGCCGAGGAGTTCGAGCGCAGCTGAGCCTCCCCGGGGTCGCGGACCCGCCCGGCCTCAGCTCGCGGCGGTCGCGAGCGGTTCTCCCGCCGGCACCAGCGAGGAGTGCAGGAAGCGCAGGAGCGACAGCAGCAGCAGCTCCTTCGAGTCGGCGCGGCGGTACTCGTGCCCCTCGCCGTCGAGCTGGAGGAACGACACCGGACGGTCCAGCGCCTCCAGGGCGGCGACGATCTGCGTCGCCTCGCCCAGCGGCACGTTCGTGTCGAGCTCGCCGTGCACGACGAGGAGCGGCACGTCGATCGCGAAGGCGCGGCCCAGCGGCGACAGCTCCTCGAGCAGCTCCGCGTCGTGCTCCGGGTGCCCGTACTTCGTCACCGCGGCCGAGGCGATCCACGGCTCGGTGTCGCGGTAGAAGGTGAGCAGGTGCGACATGCCGCAGATGTCGACGCCGGCCGCGAAGACGCCCGGGGAGAACGCGAGCGACGCCAGCGTCAGGTAGCCGCCGTAGGAGCGGCCGGTGACGGCGATGCGCGAGCGGTCGGCGACTCCGGACTCGACCAGGAACTCGGCGGCGGCGAGCACGTCGTCGAACGCGCCGTACCGGCGCTCGACGTCGTCGGCGTGCACGAAGTCGCGGCCGAAGCCGGAGGAGCCGCGGACGTTCGGCGCGAAGACCGAGACCCCGGAGGCGGCCACGGCCTGGTGCTGCGCCGAGAAGGTCGGCCGCTCCTGCGACTCCGGCCCGCCGTGCAGGCTGAGCATCGCCGGCCCGGGGCCCTCCACGCCCGGAGCCCGGTACAGCCAGCCCGAGAGCGCCAGACCGTCGCGGCCCGTGAAGCGCTCGAGCGTGGGCACGACGAGCGGGGCGGCCGGCAGGACAGGCACCTGCGTGATGCGCGACCACTCGTGGGTCGCGGTGTCCATCCGCCACAGCTCGCGCGGCCGCTCCGGGCCCTCGACGCCGAGCACCACCGAGCTGCCGTCGCGGGAGAGGACGGGGGTCGTGGCGACGAGGCCGGGCAGCCCGGTGACGGGGACGCGCTCGCCGGTCAGGGTGTCGAAGAGCTCGATCTCGCTCGAGCCGGCCACGTTCCAGACCAGCATCAGCAGGTGCCCCGCGTCGTCCGCGTCCAGGCCCTCGAGCTCGGCGTCGTCGCGGGCGGCGAGACGGCGGATGCGCCCGCGCCAGCCGTCGGGGCCCAGCGGCATCGCGACGAGCTGGCGCCGGGGCAGGTCGACGTCGGTCGCGAGGTAGGCGACGATCGGGCTCTCGTTGTCGTTCAACGGTGCGGGCCGCAGGAACGCGACGTCCGTCGATCCGGTGCCCGAATCGGGCAGGAGGGCGTGGTTCTCGTCGGTCAGGCGGTCGACCACCGAGCAGTACTGGTGACCGCGCTGGCCGTCGCGGACCACGACGAGGCGCTCCTCCGTCGACAGGTCGAGCACCGAGATGAGGTCGCCGTCGACGAGCGGGCGCCGCTCGGCGGTGACCGGATCGACGAGGAACGACCGGGTGGGCTGCTCCGGCTCGGCCGACGGCACGGTGACCACGACGTGGTGGCCGCTGCGGGTCCACGGCCCGAGCTCGGCGTGCGCGTCGCGCGAGCCGGCGATGCGCTTGGCGTCGGAGCCGTCGGGCCGGACCACCCAGACCTGCGTGCGCACGCCGCCGTCGGTCGCGACCAAGCAGGCGAGCCACGCGGAGTCGGCCGACCACGAGACCGAGAGCACCGGATCCTCCGTGAAGCGGATGCAGTGCGCCTCGGGCAGCTCGCCGTCGACGACGACGTCCTGCACCCAGACCTCGGGAGCGCCTCCGCGATCGCTGATGAAGGCGGCTCGGGCGGCGTCGGGAGTCATCGACGGGCCCCAGCTGCCCCAGGCGTGCACGAGGTCGAGACCGAGCTGCTCGGCGGCGAGGAGCCCGGAGGTCGCGGTGGAGGTCATGGTCTCCATCCTCCGGCACCGGTCGGGGCCGGTGTTCCGCGGGACGCGAACGCGGGACGAACGTCAGCCGACGCCGTGCTCCTGCAGCCACATCTCGAGCAGGGCCAGCTGCCACAGCTCGTTCGAGCCCAGTCGCGTGCGGGTCTCGTTGGGCGAGGCGAGCAGGGAGTCGACCAGGGCGGGGTCGAAGATCCCGCGCTCCCGGGCCGACGGGTCCGTCAGAGCTGCACGGACGCGCTCGAGGTACGGGCCATCGAGCTGGCGGATCGCGGGCACCGGGAAGTAGCCCTTCGTGCGGTCGATCACCTCGTCGGGCACGATGCCGCGGACCGCGCGCTTGAGCACTCCCTTGCCGCCGTCGGCGAGCTTGAGCTCGGGAGGGATCCGCCCGACCAGCTCGACGAACTCGTGGTCGAGGAACGGCACGCGGGCCTCGAGCCCCCACGCCATCGTCATGTTGTCGACGCGCTTCACCGGGTCGTCCACGAGCATCACCGTGGTGTCGTTGCGCAGCGCGGCGTCGACGGAGGTGTCGGCGCCGGGCCGGGCGAAGCGCTCGGCGATGAAGGCGGTCGCCGCGTCCTCGCCGCGCCACTCCGGTCGCAGCAGCGCCTGCAGCTCGGGGAAGCCCCGGTCGAAGAACACGGACGCGTACGCCTGGGGCGCCCGCTCTCGCGGCACCCCGGCCAGCGGCGGGTACCAGTCGTAGCCGCCGAGCACCTCGTCGGCGCCCTGGCCGGACTGCACCACCTTCACGTGCTGCGAGACGTCCTGGCTCAGCAGGTAGAAGGCGACGGCGTCGTGCGAGACCATCGGCTCGCTCATCGCTCCGATCGCGCCGTCGATGCCGGGGAGCAGCCGCGAGGAGTCGATCCGGATGCGGTGGTGGTCGGTGCCGAAGCGCTCGGCGACCAGGGTCGAGTACTCGAACTCGTCGCCCGACTCTCCGCCCGCGGAGTCGAAGCCGATCGAGAAGGTCTGCAGTCCGGTCTGACCGGCCTCGGCCAGGAGCGCCACCACGAGGCTCGAGTCGATGCCGCCGGACAGCAGCACGCCGACCGGCACGTCGGCGACCATCCGTCGCTCGACCGCGGTGCGGAACGAGGCGATGAGCGCCTCCTGCCAGTCCTTCTCGGACCAGTCGGCGCGCGCGGGGTCGCGGGTGAAGACGGGCTCCCAGTAGACGCGCTCGCGGCTCGTGCCGTCGGGCTCGATCACGCGGACGGTCGCCGGGGGCAGCTTCGTCACGCCGGCCAGGATCGTCCGCGGCGCGGGGACGACGGAGTGGAAGCTCAGGTAGAACATCAGGGCGGTGCGGTCGATCGAGGTGTCGGCGACACCGCCGGCCAGCAGCGCCTGCACGGTCGAGGCGAAGCGGATCCGCTCGCGCGTCTCGTCGAGGTACAGCGGCTTGATGCCGAGCCGGTCGCGGGCCATCACCACGCGCCCCGACTCGTGCTCGACGATCACGAAGGCGAACATGCCGAGGAAGCGGTCGACGCAGTCCTCGCCCCACTGGGCGTACGCCTTGCCGATCACCTCGGTGTCGGAGTGGGAGAAGAAGCGGTGGCCCTTGCCCTCCAGCTCCGTCCGCAGCTGCTCGTAGTTGTAGATGCAGCCGTTGAAGACGATCGAGAGGCCGAGCGCGGAGTCGATCATGGGCTGGGAGCCGGCGACGGACAGGTCGATGATCGAGAGCCGGCGGTGGGCCAGCGCGACCGGGCCGCGCGCCCACAGACCGTCGCCGTCCGGGCCGCGGTGCGTCTGGCAGCCGCTCATCCGATCGACCGCCTCCACGTCGGCCCGGCGGCCGTCGAGTCGGATCTCCCCCGCCACTCCGCACATCTCAGGCCCTCACGATCCAGGTGTCCTTCGCGCCGCCGCCGCGCGAGGAGTTGACGATCATGCTGCCCTCGGCGGCGACGCGGGTCAGCGCGAGAGGCGCGAGGCGCACGTCGGCGGCTCCGGTGCCGGTGACGAAGACGAAGGCGCGCAGGTCGACGTGCCGCGGCTGCAGCTCGGTGCCCGAGAACGACGGGAGCGACGACAGGCGCACGACCTCCTGAGCGACCCAGCCCTCCGGCTCGGCGGCGATCGCCGCGCGGCGCTCGGCCACGCGGGCGGCGGGAGCGGACGGGCCGATCATGACGCCGCGGCCGCCGTAGCCGTCCACCGGCTTGGTCACCAGCTCGCCGACCCGCTCGAGGACGATGCGGCGCTCGGCCTCGTCCTCGGGCCGGTAGGTGGGGACGGACTCGAGCAGCGGGCGCTCGTCGAGGTAGTAGCCGATCAGCTCGGGGACGGCGCAGTAGAGCGCCTTGTCGTCGGCGATGCCGTTGCCCGGCGCGTTGGCGAGGAACACCCCTCCGGAGGCGGCGACGTCGACGATCTCGCGACCCAGCGGCCGGTCGCCGACGCCGAGCTCGGCCAGCTCGTCGTCCAGGCGCAGGTAGAGCACGTCGATCTGCGTGCCGGAGGCGAGGACGCGCCCGCCCTCGACCTCGAGGTCGCCGAGGTCGAGCAGCAGCAGTCCCGCGCCCTCGGCCAGGCGGCGGTGCTCGAACCAGGCCGAGCTGTCCGCTCCGCTCGAGAGCAGTGCGAGCACGGGCTCGCGGCCGTCGGTGCGCCGGGCGCCCGCCGCGAGGGTGCGGCGGAGCGCGTCGAGGGTGTCGGAGGGGTCGAGCAGCCCGGTCGGCCGGGGCAGGTCGGGCAGGACGTCGTCGAGCAGGGAGCGGATGCCCATGGCGTACGCCATTCCGCTGGGGTTCCGGAGGTTGTCCTCCAGCACGCGCCAGCCGCCGAACTCGTTGCGCACGAGGTCGAAGCCCATGACCGGTCCGCGCACGACGCCGCGCGGCAGGCGGGTCGCCTCCTCGCGCCAGCCCGCGGTGCCCGCCGGACGACGGACGACTCCGTCGCGGACGGCGCGGCCCTCGCCGTAGACGTCCTGCAGGAAGCACTCGAGGGCGCGGGCGCGCTGCTCGAGCCCGGCGGCGAGTTCGCTCCACTCGTGCGCCTGCAGCACCCGCGGCACGAGGTCGACCGGGAACGGGCGGTCCTCTCCGTCGAGTCGGAAGGAGATGCCCGCGTCGAGCACCGTCGCATCGCGCGCGGCGTGCAGCTCGCCCAGCCGCTCGGGGCCGAGGCCGCGGAAGTGCTCGAGGATCGGCTGGTAGGCGGTGCGCGGCCGTCCACCGGTCGCCACCGCCTCGTCGCCCGCGCGCACGCGGTAGGTGCGCAGGCTCGGCGCCGGCAGGATCGGCCCGCTCGCCGGCCCGTGGGTCTCGGCGACGACCGCGTCGACCACGGCGTCGAGGGTGCCGTGCTCGGCGAACACCGCGCGCTGGCGGTCGGCCGAGTTGCCCCGGGCGATCAGCGCCTCGGCCAGCTCGCGCACCTGCTCGAGGTCGCCGAGCTCCTCGAGCGCCGGCTGGAGGCGCGCGATCATGCTGCGCAGCGCCTCGGCCGCCGGGACGGGCCGCGGATGCTCGGTGTGGTCCAGGAGCGACCCGGCGAGCCCGCCGCGCGCGGCCTGCCAGGTGGCCGCGCGCTGGATCGGCGGCGGGGTGGAGCGGAAGGGACGCCCCGCCTCGATGTCGAGCTCGGCCGAGCGCACGAGCCCGCGGAACAGTCCCGCCACCAGGACGGCGTCGTCGACGATCGGCATCGCGTCGCAGACGCGCAGCTCGAGCGTGGGCGCGTGGGAGGAGGGACGGACGTCGAAGTAGGCCATCTTGGAGTCGGCGATGACCCCCGTGGCGATCAGGTCGTCGAGGAGGCGGTCGTACTCGGCCGCGGAGGCGAGCGGACCGGTGGCCCCGGCGCTCGGCCAGCGCTGCCAGATGATCGTGCGGATGCTCGCGTAGCCCGTGTCCTGGCCGTTCCAGTAGGGACTGCTCGCGCTCGCCGAGAGAAGGACGGGGAGGTCGCGCGCGATCCGCTGGGCGATCTGGACCGCGAGCTCGCGATCGGAGACACCGACGTGGATCTGCGTGCCGCAGATCAGCTGCTCGTCCACGAGCATCCGGTACTGCTCCTGCATGCGGCCGTAGCGGCCGGTGCTGGTGAGCTCGAAGTCCTTGTGCTCGGATCGCGGGGCCGTGCCGACCGCGGCGATGCCGATGCCGTCGGGCGCCGCGGCGTCGATGACGGCCTTGCGGAGGGTGATGAGCTGCTCCCGCAGACCGTCGAGCGAGTCGACGACCGGCGTGTTCGTCTCGACCGTGGTCCGCTGCAGCTCGGCCGAGAAGTTGTCCTTCGGCAACCGCGCCAGCACCTGGGGTGCGTGCGCGGCGAGCTGCTTCGTCTCGAGATCGATCAGGTGGAGCTCTTCCTCCGCGCCGAGTGTGAGTTCTGCGCGCATGCGCCCACCGTACGGCGCTCATGTTTCGGGGAGGTACGGGTTGCCCGGGCGGATCGTGAGTGCAGGGGCACGGCCACCTCGCCTCAGAGGGACGTCGGCAGCCCGAGGCCCTCGACGATCTCGACGCCCGCGAGGCGCTCGAGCGCGGAGCCGGGCAGCACGATCTTGGAGCGGCGCACCCCGCTGCCGATCACGACGAGCGGGCGCAGGAGCACGCGGGCGTCGACGAGCAGGCGCCAGCCGGAGGGCAGTCCGATCGGGGTGATGCCGCCGTACTCCATCCCCGACTCGGCGACCGCGCGGTCCATCGGCAGGAACGAGGCCTTCCGCACGTCGAGGAGGCGGCGGACGGCGCCGTTGACGTCGGCGCGGGAGTCGGCGAGCACGACGCACGCGGCGATCCGCTCCTCCCCTCCGCGCGAGCCGGCGACGACGACGCAGTTGGCGAGGTCCGCGTCGTCGAGGCCGTAGTGCTCCTTCGTCGCCGCGGTGTCCGAGAGGGCGGGATCGAGGTCGACGACACCGAGGTCGGCGAGCACGCCGTCGCGCTCGGCGGCGGCGAGGACCGCCTCGGGGAGCAGCTCCGGGTGCTCCGAGGCGGGAACGGGGACGAGCGAGCCGAGCGAGGCGGTCATGGGGGCTCCGGAGGGTCGGGAACGGGTGGGATCCATCGTTCCAGGAACACGGGAGCGGGAGGGCGGCGCGGCGCCGTCCCGGGCCGGTCAGTGCGAGGCGGACTCCCCGCGAGCGGCGGCGCGCTGGGACTCCTCCCGCGCCAGGACCTCGGGGTCGGGCACGACGCGGCCGCGGTGCACGTCGGTGAAGAACTCCTCGCTCAGCACCCGCGTCTCGATCTCGTACCAGCCGGTGCTCCAGCCCGAGCCCAGCGGGTGCTCGGCGTCGAGGAGGACGTGGCCGGGCGTCGCGCCGCGACCGAGCAGCGCCGCGACCGAGCGGTCGGGATCGTAGAGCGCGTGCTCGACCAGCGGGGCGAACACCTCGTGCACGGCGAAGTCCTCGGGCCGGCCCAGGAGGACCGGGACGAGGTCCTCGCCCGCGCGCAGGCCGTTCGGCCACCAGCGGAACCGGTCGACGAGCTCGTGGCACGAGATGCACGAGGGCGAGAAG
Source organism: Rathayibacter sp. Leaf299 (assembly GCF_001423055.1). NCBI lineage: Bacteria > Bacillati > Actinomycetota > Actinomycetes > Micrococcales > Microbacteriaceae > Rathayibacter > Rathayibacter sp. Leaf299. Next base: position 726,262 of record NZ_LMNT01000001.1, on the reverse strand, counting down.
AAGACGAGGTGGGTCGGCGGCTCGGTGAACTCGGCGAGCGCGATGCGGTCGCCCGAGGCGGTGAGGAGGACGGGCCCGGAGGAGGGTGCGGGAGCGGACGTCGATGCGGGAGCGGAGGGAGGTGCCGCACGGCGCTGCAGGCGGTCGCGCACGAGCACCAGGACGAGGGCGAGCAGCACCGCGGCGAGCGCCGGGAGCCCGGGCGCCAGCGCGGCGGGCGGCACGGGACCCGCGAGCCCGGCGACCGCGAGGGCGACGAGAACGCTGTTGCGCAGGACCGTGCGGCCGCTCATCCGTGCCTCGCCGAGACCGCCGAAGCACTCGCAGTCGACGGGCTCCGGCGCCCGGGCCGCGCCGATCGCGACCACCAGGAAGACCACGAGCACGGCGAGCGCCGCCAGCAGGGCGAGCCGGTGCAGCGGAGCCGGAGCGAGGAGCACGGCGAGGCCGAGCACGATCTCGACGACGGGGAACGAGCGGGCGAAGAGGGTGCCGCGAGCGACCACGGCGGGGAGGCCGAGGGCGCCGAGCGACTCGCGGAACCGCTCCGTGCGGCCGAGCTTCAGCGCCCCGCTCACGACGAGGACGGCGCCGGTGGCCCAGCCTGCGATCGCGAGCAGAACCTCGAGCATCCTTCCCCCTCGTGCACCGGCGGCGGGTGCTCCGCACCGGACGCTACCCGAGGCGCCGCGCGACGCGGGGTCGCCGGCGCGGAACGAGACGCGGTCAGGAGTCGAAGCCGAGGCCCAGCGCGTCGAGGGTGCGCAGGAGCAGGTTGCGCCGCCCGCCGTCGTGGTCGGCGCGGTCGAGCGACCAGCGGGTGGCCTGGATCCCCGCGGTGGCGAAGGGCTCCGGCGGGAAGGGCAGCGGGCGCGAGCGCACCATCTCGAGCTCGGTGCGCTCGGTCCGCTCGCCTGACAGCAGGTCGAGGACGACGTCCGCCGCGAACGCCGTCGTGCCGACTCCGAGCCCCGTGTAGCCCGCGGCATAGGCGACGCGGCCTGAGAGGGCGGTGCCGTAGAACGCGGCGAACCGCGTGCTGGTGTCGATCACTCCGGCCCAGCGGTGGCTGAAGCGCACGCCCTCGAGCTGCGGGAACGTGGTGAGGAAGTGCGAGGCCAGCGCGCGGTAGGTCTCGGGCCGCTCCTCGTAGCGCGAGCGGATACGGCCACCGGGGTGGTAGACCGCGTCGTAGCCGCCCCACAGGATCCGGTCGTCGGCGGTCCGGCGGTAGTAGTGGAACTGGTTCGCCGTGTCGTTGACGCCCTCCCTCCCCCGCCAGCCGATCGACTCGAGCTGCCCGGCGTCGAGCGGCTCGGTCATCAGGACGTAGTCGTAGACGGGCACGGTCATCAGCCGGGTGCGGGCGAGGAGGGAGGGGAAGGCGCTCGTGCCGAGGATCGCGTGCGACGCCTCCACGGCTCCCCGGGCCGTGCGCACGAGCACCCCGGATGCCGTCGACTCGAGACCGAGCACCCGGCTGTCCTCGTGGATCTCGACGCCGAGCTCCTCGGCGACGCGGGCGAGCTCGCGCACGAGCTCGCCGGGGTGCACGAGCGCGCACTGCTCGGCGGGCACGACGAGTCCGGCGAGGTAGGTGGGCGAGTCGACGAGGGCGCGGATGCCGTCGGCGTCGAGGAAGCGCGCGCCCGCTACCCCGTCGCCCTCGGCGAGCTGCGCGATCTGGTGCTCCTCGACGGCCACCGCGAGCGAGCCTGTGCGCTCGAAGCCGCAGTCCATGCCGTAGCCGGCGATCGTCTCCTGGATGCCGTCGAGGTTCTCGACCCCCATGCGCTCGAGTCGGTCGCTCTCCTCCGGCCAGCGGGCGAGGCCGTTCTCGCGGCCGTGGGTGAGGCTCGACTCGACGAAGCCGCCGTTGCGTCCGGAGGCCGCCCAGCCGATCGAGCGGGCCTCGAGGAGGACCACGCGGCGGCCGGGATCGCGCTCCTTCGCGCGCAGGGCGCTCCACAGGCCGGTGTAGCCGCCGCCCACGATCACGAGGTCGGCGCGGACGGAGCCGACCAGCGGCGACCGCGGGGCCGGTGCGTGCTCGAGCCAGAAGACACCGCGCCGGGAGTCGGCGAGGGAGGCGTCGACGGCCGCGGAGGACGGGGCGAGACGTTCGAAAACAGTGGCGTGGGTCGGCATGATGTCTCCATTACGCCAGTGTTCTGATGATTCGGCAACCGGATCCGTCGTCGACGGCGCCCGTGACCGCTCTCGGTGCGCTCCCTGCCCCGGCCGCGCGCCCCGCCGTACACTGCGAGGGAACGGGGAGGGGTCATGCGAGGACGCCGGACGCAGGAGCGACTGCGGGGAACCGCGGCGACCGCTCCCGTTGTCGTGCTCGAAGAGCCCGAGGCCGACGACGTCTCGCCGGGCATGCGCATCGCGGCCGCGTGGTCGTGGCGGGTGCTCGCGGTCGCCGCGATCCTCTGGCTCATCGTGCAGCTGGTCTCGATGGTGCCGGTCGTGGTCGTGCCGGTGCTCGTCGCGCTGCTGCTGACCGCGCTGCTGACTCCGCTGCGCGACCGGCTCGAGGCCTGGCGCCTGCCCCGCGGACTCGCGGTGCTCGTCTCGATCCTGACCCTGCTGCTCGCGATCAGCGGCCTCGTCGCTCTGGTCGTCGTGCAGACCCGGGCCGGGTTCGGCGGCATCGGGCAGCGCACGCTCGACGCGGTCGACGACGTGGAGGAGTGGATCCAGGGCCTCGGCTTCACCCAGGTGCAGCTCACCGACTGGGCGCAGAGCGCGATCACGTGGGCCGACGCGCAGGCCGCGACGATCGCCTCCGGAGCGCTCGCGGTGGGCTCGCAGGTCGCCGAGGTCGTCGCCGGCACGCTGCTCACCCTCTTCTCGCTGATCTTCCTGCTGCTGGACGGGCGGCGGATCTGGTCGTGGTTCCTCCGCCTGCTGCCGCTGCCCGCCCGGGCGCCGCTGCTCACAGGTGCGGCGGCGGGCTTCGAGGCGCTCACGCAGTTCGTGCGGGCGCAGCTCGGAGTGGCGGCCATCAACGCCACGGGCATCGGCATCGGGGCGCTCGCCCTGCAGCTCCCGCTGGTCGTGCCGATCATGGTCACGGTGTTCCTGGGCTCCTTCGTGCCGTTCCTCGGCGCGATCGTCACCGGGGCGCTCGCGGCGCTGATCGCCCTGCTGTTCATCGGGCCGGTGGCGGCGCTGATCATGGTGGGCGTGGTGATCGTCGTGCACCTGCTCGAGGGGCACGTGCTGCAGCCGCTGATCCTCGGATCAGCGGTGAAGGTGCATCCGCTCGCCGTCGTGCTGGGCGTGGCGATCGGCCTCGAGGTCGCGGGCCTCGCCGGCGCGCTGTTCGCGGTGCCCGTGATCGCCACGGTCAACTCCGGAGTCACGGCGATGAGGGACCGCTCGGCCGCCCTGCACGACCGGACCGCCGCGTGAGCGCGCACCCCCTCGATCCGTCGGAGGTGCCCGGATCGAGGGTGCTGCCGGCGCTCGCCTGCCCCGTCTGCGGCGCCGCACTCGCTCCGGACGCGCTGCCGCGGCCCTCGCTCCTGCGCTGCCCGAACGGGCACAGCGCCGACGTCGCGAGGCAGGGCTACGTGTCGCTGCTGCGCGGGCGGCACGCGACCTCCGGCGACACCGCGGCGATGGTGCAGGCGCGCGAGGAGCTGCTCGGCTCGGGGCACTACCGCCCGATCCAGGACGCGGTGGCCGCGGCGGTGCCCGCGGACGCCCGGCTCGTCGTCGACCTGGGCTGCGGCACGGGCGCGTACCTCACGGCGGTGCTCGACGCGCATCCTGAGGCCGCGGGTCTCGGACTCGACCTCTCGGCCCCGGCCGCTCGGCGCGCCGCCCGCGCGCACCCCCGTGCCGCGATCGCGACGGCGGACCTCTGGCAGCCGCTGCCGCTGGCCGACGGCTGCGCCGACGCGCTGCTGACCGTGTTCGCCCCGCGGAACGCCCCCGAGATGCTGCGCGTGCTGCGGCCCGGCGGGACCGCCGTGGTCGTGACGCCGCGGGAGCGGCACCTGCACGAGATCCGCCCGGTCTTCGGCATGCTCGGGATCGACGCGGGCAAGGCGGAACGCCTCGACGAGCAGCTCGCCGGCTTCGCGCTGACCGAGCGGCGGGAGCTCGACTACGCGGTCGCGATGACGCCCGCGGAGCTGCGCGCGGAGGTGCTGATGGGTCCCAGCGCGCACCACGTCGACGCCGGGGCGCTGGTCGCGGTCCTGGCGGAGCGCGAGGGGACGACCGACGTGACCGTCGCGGTGACGGTGTCGGTGTTCACCCGCGCCTGACGCGCGGTGCTCAGTACGACTCCCGGTTCCGCTCCTGGTCGACCACGGCCGCGCGGTCCGAGAGGCGCCGCAGCCCGGCGAGCGGCTGCGCCATGCGGTGGTTCGTGCGCAGCACCGGCTCCACGCGGTCCAGGAACGCCCAGTAGCCGGCCGTCACCGGGCAGGCGTTCTCGCCCAGGCGCACCTTCGGATCGAAGCGGCAGCCGCCGCAGTAGTCCGACATCCGGTTGATGTAGGCGCCGCCGGACGCGTACGGCTTGGTCGCCACGACGCCGCCGTCGGCGTGCTGCGACATGCCGATCACGTTCGCCGGCATCACCCACTCGGTGCCGTCGACGAAGACGTCCACGAACCAGTCGTTGAGCTCGGCCGGATCCCAGCCGCGCTGCAGGCCCCAGTTGCCCAGCACCATCAGGCGCTGGATGTGGTGCGCCCAGCCGTGGCGCCGGACGTCGTCAAGGGTCTCGTGCAGGCAGTTCGCCTCGATGCCCGAGGAGTCGAGCTCGAGCAGCGCCGAGGGCAGCGGGGCGGAGGCGCCGAGCGCGCGGCTGCGCGTGCGGTACTCCGGCCCCAGGTGCCAGTAGAGGTGCCAGACGTAGTCGCGCCAGCCCATGATCTGCCGGACGAAGCCCTCGACGCCCGCGAGCGGAGCGCCTCCGGACGCGTGCTCGGCGACGACGGTGTCGATCACCTCGCGCGGGTCGAGCAGGCCGAGGTTCATCGGAGCGCTCAGGAGCGAGTGCGCCATGGTCCAGTCGCCCGAGAGCATGGCGTCCTCGTAGGGGCCGAAGTCCTGCAGGCGCGAGGACGCGAAGTCGGCGAGCGCCTCCTGCGCCTCGGCGGGAGTGGCGGCGAAGCGCCGCGGACCGTCCTCGCCGACGAGGTGCACGGCTCCCTCGCGCTCCCAGCGGGCGAGGTCCGCGCGGACCTCCTCGTCGATGTCGTCCTCCACCGGCCACCACGGATCCGGCAGCCCCAGCCGGGCCGCACCCTTGGGCGGCGGCTGGCGGTTGTCGTGGTCGTAGTTCCACCTGCCGCCCTCGGGCTGGTCGCCGCGCATCAGCACGCCGGTGCGCTCGCGGCTCCAGCGGTAGAAGTCCTCGAGCAGGAGCCGGGAGCCGGCCCGCGCGAGCGCCCACTCGCGGAAGTCCTCCTCCTCCGTCACGAAACCGCGGCTGGGCAGCACGCTCATGCCCAGGCGCCGGGCGAGGCGGCGGCCGCCGCGGGTGGGCGGATCGATCACCTCGAGGTCGTCGCGGCCCTCGAGCGCTTCGGCGAAGGTCTCGGTGCGGACGTACTCGACGCGGTCGCCCAGCTCGCGGGCGCGGTGCCGCAGCGCCGAGAGCCACAGCTGCGCCTTCGCGCGGTGCATCGGCCGCCGCCCGAAGGCCGAGCGCGCCTCGACGAGCAGCATCGGTCCGCCGTCGTCGAACAGCGGGCCGAGCTGGCCGATGACGCTCCAGCGGGTGCGGGTGGGGATGCTCATGCCCGTCACGCTAGGCGGGAGCGGCCGGGCCGGGTAGGAGTTGCGCCGCGCGGGAGGAGGTGCGGGGAGCGGGAGGGACCGGCACGGATGTGCAGCCGCAACGCCTTGCACCGCGGGGCGTGATGCAGTTCTCTCGAGTGGGGGCCGCCGTTCGGCGTGCCCCGGAACCCGACGCGATGAAGCGAGGAACCCGCCATGGCACACGACGACGAGACTTCCCCCGGAACGACCTCCGACGGCGCGAGCGAGGCGCCGCGCCGCGGCCGCCACGCCGCCGAGACGACCACGACCGAGACCCCGGACGGCGAGTACACGTCGACCGACGGCGTCTCGCACACCGCCACCGACGAGCAGGGCAGCTACATCGACACCTCGGTCCACGAGGAGACCTCCACCGAGAAGGGGAGCTACGTCGACTCCGACTCCGCAGGACCCGACTCGGACGCCGAGGGCGAGTACACCGACCGCGACGAGTGAGCCGTGTGCGGCCGGGGGCTACTCCCCGGCCGCGCGGCCCCGCAGGCGGGCGAGCCGGTACACGGCTCCGACCGCGAAGACCGCGATGCCCGTCAGGATCGACGGCAGCGGCAGGGTGAGCACGAGCAGCACGCAGCCGATCACCCCGCCCATCGCGACGAACCGCGGGTACAGGCGGTAGTGCCGCTCCTGCTTGAGCGCCGACACGTTCGCGACCAGGTAGTAGAGCAGCACGCCGAACGACGAGAACCCGATCGCCGAGCGCAGGTCGGCCACGAGCACCAGCACGATCACGACGGCGCCCAGGGCGGTCTCGGCCCGGCGCGGGACCTGCCGCACCGGATCGACGTGCGCGAGCATCCGGGGCAGGTCGCCCTCGCGGGCCATGGCCAGGCTCGTCCGCCCGATGCCCGCGATGAGCGCGAGCAGAGCGCCGAGCGAGGCGGCGGCCGCTCCGATCCGGACGACCGGTCCGGTCCACGGCCACACCGCGGCCGCCTCGGCGAGGGGCTCGGTCGACGCCGCGAGCCGCTCCGGACCGAGCGCCACGAGGAGCGCCGCCCCGACCACGGCGTAGACGACGACCGCGAGCGCGAGGGCGCCGAGGATCGCGCGCGGGATCGCCCGGGACGGATCACGCACCTCCTCCCCCATCGTGGCGAGGCGGGCGTAGCCGGCGAAGGCGAAGAAGAGCAGCCCGGCCGACTGCAGCACGCCGAGCGGGCCGATGGTGCTGACGCCGCCCTCCGCGGAGGCGACGGCGGGACCGGAGGAGACCGCGGCGGCGACGACCAGCGCGAGCACCGCCAGGACGATCGTCACGATGACGCGGGTGGCGAGAGCGGTCCGGGTGACCCCGAGCGCGTTGACGCCGACGAGGGCCGCGACGGCGAGGACGGCGACGGGGCGCTCCCACCCGGAGGGGGCGGCGTAGGCCGCGAAGGTCAGCGCCATCGCCGCGCAGCTCGCGGTCTTGCCGACGACGAAGCCCCAGCCCGCGAGGAACCCGGGCCACTCGCCCAGGCGCTCGCGGCCGTACACGTAGGTGCCGCCCGAGCGCGGGTACTGCGCGGCGAGCTGCGCCGAGGAGGAGGCGTTGGCCCACGCGACGAGGGCGGCGACTGCGAGCCCGGCGAGGAGCCAGGGGCCCGCCGCGGCGGCCGCGGGCGCGAAGGCCGCGAAGACGCCGGCGCCGATCATCGAGCCGAGACCGATCACGACGGCGTCGCCGGTCCCGAGACGGCGGGCGAGGGAGGCGGGCGGAGTCACCCGACTCTTCTACCGCATCGAGGGGAACGGGCGGTGCTGCAGGGCTTCAGGGCGGCTTCAGCAGGATCGTCCTAGCCTGGGGCGAGCCGCGCTCGCCGCGGGAGGAGCCCGGGAGGACGCCATCCGCATCCTGGTCGTCGACGACGAGATCAACCTGCTGCGCGCCCTCGAGACGGGCCTGGAGGCCGAGGGCTTCGCCGTCGACACGGCCACCACGGGCACGGACGCGCTGTGGCTCGCCCAGGAGGCCGAGTACGCGGCGATCGTGCTCGACCTGATGCTCCCGGACCTCAGCGGCTTCCGCGTCTGCGAGCGCCTGCGCGCGGCCGAGGACTGGACGCCGATCCTGATGCTGACCGCGAAGGACGGCGATCTCGATCAGGTGGAGGCGCTGGACACCGGCGCCGACGACTACCTCACCAAGCCGTTCTCGTTCCCGGTGCTCATCGCCCGGCTGCGCGCACTGATCCGCCGCGGCGCGACGGAGCGGCCGGTCGTGCAGGTGGTCGGCGACCTCGTCCTCGACCCCGCGTCGCGCCGCGTGGAGCGGGGCGGGGTGCCGATCCCGCTGACGGCGCGGGAGTTCAGCGTGCTCGAGTACCTCGTGTCGCGGGCCGGCGACGTCGTCCCGAAGCGGGACGTGCTCGGCGCGGTCTGGGACTTCGACTTCGACGGCGACCCGAACATCGTCGAGGTCTACATCCGCACGCTCCGGAACAAGATCGACCGGCCGTTCGGCGTCGACACGATCCGCACGCAGCGCGGGGCGGGCTACTCGCTGGTGGCCGGATGAGCCGCCTGCGCACCCGGATCACGCTCGCGGCCGCCGCCGTGGTCGCCCTCGCCTCGGTGCTCGGCGGAGTCGGGTTCGTGCTGGTGCTCTCCTCCGTGCTCGCGGCGAGCGCCTCGAGCACCGCCGAGGCCGAGGCCGAGCGCCTCGGAGCGCTGGTCGAGTCGGGCGGTGCCGACGTGGTCCGCGCCTCGGAGGGGGTCGTGCAGCTCGTCGTCGACGGCCGCGTGGTCGCGGCGGGCGAGGACGCGGAGGACCTGCCGGCCCTGGCGCAGGAGGAGGGCGACGACCCCGTCACCGTGCAGGTCGAGGACGAGGGGCCCGTGGTCGTCGCCGCTCAGGAGCTCGACGACGGGTCGCTCCTCGTCGCAGGGATCCCCGACGAGGGGCGGGCGGAGGCGGTCGCGACGACCACGGCGCTCCTCGCCGTCGCGGTGCCGCTGCTCGTGGCCTTCGTCGCGGTGGTCTGCTGGGTGGTGGTCGGGCGGGCGCTGCGCCCCGTCGACCGGATGCGCGCCGAGGCCGACTCCGTCACCGCGGCCGCCCTGGACCGCCGGGTCGCGGAGCCCGGCTCGGGCGACGAGATCGACCGCCTCGCGCGCACGCTGAACCGCATGCTCGACCGGCTGCAGGACGCGCAGGAGCGGCAGCGCCGCTTCGTCTCGGATGCGTCGCACGAGCTGCGCTCCCCCGTCGCGGCCCTGCGGCAGACGGCCGAGGTGGCCCTCGCGCACCCGGACCGCCTCGACTCCGCCCGCCTGGCGCGGACGGTGGCCGAGGAGTCGGTGCGGATGGGCGGGCTGATCGAGGGACTGCTGCTGCTCGCGCGCGCCGACGAGGCGCGACTGGCGATCGCGGCGGCTCCGGTCGACCTCGACGACCTGGCGTTGCGCGAGGTGCGGCGGCTGCGCGACTCCGGGATCGAGGTCGACGCGAGCGGAGTCTCACCCGTGCAGGTCGTCGCCGACGAGGCGCTGCTCGCGCGGGCCGTGCGGAACCTGGTCGACAACGCGGTGCGGCACCGGTCGTCGCGCCTCGCCCTGGCCACCCGGGCCGACGGGGACGGGGCCGTGATCGTCGTCGACGACGACGGGCCGGGCATCGCGGCGGCCGACCGCTCGCGCGTGCTCGGGCGGTTCGTGCGGCTCGACGAGGGCCGCGCCCGCGACGCCGGAGGATCGGGGCTGGGCCTCGCGATCGTGGCCGAGATCGCGGCGGCGCACCACGGCGCGGTGTCGATCGAGGACGCTCCCCTGGGCGGCGCGCGCGTGGTGCTGCGGCTCCCGCTCTAGACGGGGGTCGTCGAGGCGTCCCGCTCCCGTCGAGACGTCCCGCTGCTGCTGGACGTCTCGACGATCCGAGGACGTCTCGCGGCCCGGAGCGCTTCAGGGTGGCTTCAGCGGCCGGACGCGAGAGTGGTCACGGCGTCGAGGACCGGCGCCGGAGTAGGAGCGGATCATGCAGAAGAAGACGAAGATCATCACCGCCGTCGCCGGAGTCGTCGTGCTCCTCGGAGCGGGCACCGGGATCGCCTACGCCGCGACCGACGGCTTCGAGGGATCCGACCGCCTGACCGGAGCGGACCTCGAGCGCGCGAGCGACGCGGCCCTCGAGGAGATCGGCGGGGGCACCGTGACCTCGGCCGAGCGCGACGACGACGGAGCCCCCGGCTACGAGCTGGAGCTGCGCGGCGAGGACGGACTCGAGTACGACGTGCGCCTCGACGACGCGTTCGCGGTGCTGTCGGTGGACGCCGACGACGACGGGCGCCCCGCGAGCGGATCCGCCGAGGGCGGAGCGTCCCAGGGCGGCGACGACACCTCGACCTCGGGGGTCGTCGACCCCGACGACCTGACCGGCGACGACCTGGCGCGCGCCTCGGAGGCGGCCCTCGCGGCGGTCGGCGGCGGCACGGTGACCGAGGCGGAGCGCAGCGACGACGCCGACCACGCCTTCGACGTGGAGGTCACGCGCGAGGACGGGACCGACGTGGACGTCGATCTCGACGCGGACTTCGCGGTGGTCGCGACGAACGACTGACGGCCGGACGCGGGAGCGGCTCAGCCGTTCCCGGAACCGTTGCCGTTGCCGCCGTTCCCGTTGCCGTTGTTCCCGTCGTTCCCGGTGCCGCTGTTCCCGTTGCCGCTGTTGCCGTTGCCGCTGTTCCCGTTGCCGTTGTTCCCGTTCGCGGGAGCCTCCTCGGCCGGCTCCGACTCCTCGGGCTCCGGAGCCTCCTCCTCGACGGGTGCCGTCTCCTCGGGACTCGGAGAGGGCGCCTCCTCCTCGGTCTCGACGGGAGCCGGAGTCTCCTCGACCGGGGCCTCCTCGACCGGGACCTCCTCGACCGGCTCCTCCTCGACGGGGGTCTCCTCGACGGGCTCCTCGGGATCCGGAGCCTCCTCGGTCTCGACGGGAGCGGGCTCCGGAGCCTCGCCGGCCGCGGTCGCCGCCTCGAGGTCGCCGCGCACCACGTCCACCTCGGCCTGGATCGACGCGGCCCGCTCCTGGGTCACGGAGCCGGACGTCAGGGCCGCGGCGAGGGCGGCCTGCAGGGCCTCGAGCTCGGTGAGGGCGCCGGCGAAGTCGTCGGCGGAGGCGCGCTCCGCGACCGCGACGACCGCGTCGTCGAGGGTCTGCGCGGTGGCGTCGTCGATCGACGGGTCGGCGGCGGAGCAGCCCGAGAGCAGGAGGACCGCGGTCACGACGGCGGCCGGCCAGGTGCGGCGCGTGATCACGAGCGGATGCTCTCGCGCAGGCGCTGCAGGTGCTCGCCGAGCTCGCCGTCGACGGCGGGCAGCGGCGTCTGCTGGTCGCCGCCGAGCAGGACGACGGCGAGTCCCACCGCGATCGCGACGAGCGCGAGCACCAGCACGAGCAGCCACGGGTTGGGCCCGCGGCGGCGCTCGGGCTCGCGCCGGAGAGCGGTCGTCGCAGTGGCGGGGGCGGTCGGAGCCACGGGAGCCGCCGCGGTCTCGGCCGGCAGGAGGGTGGTCGCCGCGGTGCCGTGCTCGGGGACGGGGTACACCGCCGTCGCCTCGGCGGTCGCGTCGAGCAGCTGCGTCCGGGCGGCCGTGAGGGGCACATCGGGCACGACGATCGCCGTCGGCGGTCCGTCGCGGCGCGGGTCGATCAGCTTGCGGGCGGACTCGGCGACCTCGAGCGCCGACGGGCGCTCCTCCGGCTCGCGCTGCGTCATCGAGCCCAGGAGCGCGGACCAGCCGCTGCCCAGCGACGCCGACACCTCGGGGTCGCGCAGCAGCCGCGCGAGGGTCACCTCGATCGCCGAGCCCGTGAACGGGCGCTTGCCGGTCAGCGACTCGAGCAGCACCAGGCCGAGGGAGTAGATGTCGCTCGCGGCGGTCAGCGGATCGCCGTGAGCCTGCTCGGGGCTGAGGTACGCGGCCGTGCCGATCAGCGTGCCGGGCGAGGTGATGCGGGTCGCGTCGATGAGGTAGGCGATGCCGAAGTCGGCGAGCTTGGGCCGGAACTCGCGGCTGGTCAGCGGACTCGGCACGAGCAGGACGTTCGACGGCTTCACGTCGCGGTGGACGACTCCGGCCGCGTGCACCGTGTGCAGGGCCTCGCCGAGATCGGCGGCCATCGACGCGACGTCGTTGGGGGCGACGGGCCCCGAGGCGAGTCGCTCCGACAGGCTCGGCCCCTCGGCGAGCTCCATCACCATGTACGCCTGGCCGCCGGTGTCGTCGCCGCCGTCGTGCGCGTCGTACAGCGTGACCAGGGCGGGGTGGTTGAGGGCCGCGAGCAGCCGGATCTCGGAGGACTTGCGCTGCAGGTCCTGCGCGTCGTCGATGCCGGCCGCGAACATCTTCAGCGCCACCGACCGGCCGAGGATCTCGTCGCGGGCCCGGTAGACGGTGGCCATGCCACCCCGGCCGATGAGCTCCTCGATCGTGTAGCGGTCGCCGACCGTCGAGCCGATGACTCGGGTCTCGCCCGTCCGGTGCGATGCCACGGGGTTCCTCCTCGCGCGGTGGGTGCTGCGGCGTGTGCCGCGCCCCCCGGTGCGACCGTCGCTCCAGGGTAGTACGTCGGGCGACCCCTCCGTAGGGGCCGAGAGGCGCTGTCAAGCGGGTGTCCCACCTCCGGGGCGCACGTAGCGTGGGGGCATTCCAACGGAGGGAACAGACATGACGGACCACGCGGATCAGGGATCGACTCTCGAGGACCAGGGCTCGACCATCGGGAAGCCCGACGGCGCTGCGGCGCCCACGTCGAGCGAGAGCGAGACGATCGAGAAGGACATGACGGAGTCGCCCGGCAGCGAGCGCGAGACCGCGGCGAAGCAGGACAGCGCCCCGGATGCGAGCGCGACCGAGGTCTCGGGCGACGCCGAGGTCAAGACGGTGCCCGGCACGGGCGGACCGGACGACGTCGGAGACGTCGAGGTGCCGCCGGGCGAGGTGCACCTGAACGGCAAGCCGTTCCCGGGACACGCAGGAACGGCGTAGTCGCCTGATGGCACGACCCCGTCGGGACTAGAGCTCCACAGGCTCCAGGACCGACGGGTCGCGCCGATCGACCGTGCGGGAGTTGTTGACGCGCCGGTCGACCGGGTACGCCGTGATCGTCGAGGCCATCGCGGCCGAGGCGCCGTCGAGCGTCGCGAGCATCTCCTCCGCGGAGTCGAGGGGCTCGGGCGACAGCCACACGTCGCGGACCTCGTCGGTGAGGAAGACGGGCATCCGGTCGTGCACCTCGCCCGAGGCGTCGCGCGCCTCGCGGGTGATGATCGTGAACGACACCCGCCAGGCCTCGCCGTCCTTCTTCGCCGTGTAGAGACCGGCGGCCGCGAGGATCGGCTCCTCGCCGTGCAGGAACCACGGCTGCTTGCCGTCGGCGAGCGTCTGCCACTCGTAGTAGCCGCGCATCGGGACGATCGCCCGCTGCTTCGCGAAGGCCCCGCGGAACAGGCCGTTCGAGGCGACCGTCTCGAGCCGGGCGTTGATCGGCGACGGCCCCTTGCCCTTCGCCCACGAGGGCGTGAAGCCCCACGAGGCCAGTTCGACCTCGCGTTCGACCGCTCCGTCGTGGAGGCGCTCGCGCACGATCGGCGCGGAGTCGGTGGGGGCGACGCTGAAGTCGGGCGCCCAGTCGGCGGCCCTCCCGCCTGCCGCGACGAACTCGCGGATCAGCTCATCGGTCTCGGAGTCCATCGCGAAGCGGCCGCACATGGGAGGAACGCTACGCCGGAGGACCGACAGCGGCCAGCAGCGGATCCGGACGCACCCGGCGGATCGTCGCGACGGCGAGTCCCGCGACCATCACCGCCCCTCCGACCAGCTCGCCGGCCGAGGGCGCCTCGCCCAGTAGCGCCCAGGCCGACAGGACGCCGACGACCGGCACCAGCAGAGTGAACGGCACGACCGACGCCGCCGGGTACCGGGCGAGCAGCGAGTTCCAGATGCCGTAGCCGACGAGCGAGGCGAACACCGCCGTGTAGAGGGTGCTGAGCACCGCCGCCGGAGTGAGGCCCGACAGTGCGCTCGCGACGGCGGGGCCTCCGTCGACGAGGAGCGAGAGCAGCAGCGCCGGCACCGGGACGACGAGCGCCGACCACACGACGAGCGAGAGTCCGGAGGCGCCCTTCGCGCGGCGGGTGAGCACGTTGCCGATCGCCCACGACAGCGCTCCGCCGAGGCAGACGACGAACGGCAGCCACGGCGCGGTCGTGCCGTGGGCGATGCCGACGATCACCAGGCCCGCCACCCCGACCCCGAGACCCGCGAGCTGGCGCGGCGTGGGCCGCTCGCGCAGGACGACGGCGGCGATCAGCACCGTCAGCACGATCTGCGCCTGGACCACGAGTGAGGCGAGACCCGCGGGCATGCCGAGGGCGAGCGCCAGGTAGAGAAGAGCGAACTGCCCCAGGCTCATGAAGGCGCCGATGACGAGGACGGTGCGCAGCGGAGCCTCGGGACGCGGCACGAAGAAGACGGCCGGCACCGCCACCACCGCGAAGCGCATCGCCAGGAACAGCAGGGGCGGCACGTCGGCGAGGCCGACGTCGATTACGACGAAGTTCAGCCCCCACAGCAGGACGACGACGAGGGCGAGGAGGCTGTGGCGACGGGACATGCCTCGAGACTGTCCGACGCGAACCGACAGCACCAGCGCAGGTCGCTACCGCCGACCCGGTAGCGTTCGTTCATGATCGAGCCCTCGGCCCTCCGCGCCCTGATCGCCGTGCGCGACTGCGGGACCGTCGCCGCGGCCGCCGAGGCGCTGGGCTTCACTCCGTCCGCCGTGTCGCAGCAGCTCAAGCGGCTCGAGCGCCAGTCCGGCGGGCCGGTGGCGCAGCGCGCGGGCCGCTCGGTGTTCCTCACCGAGCACGGGCGCACGCTCGCCGAGCGCGGCGAGCGCCTCCTGGCCGAACTCGAGGCGCTCGAGCACCTCGGAGCGGCGCCGGCGGAGGAGATCACCGGCACCCTGCGGGTCGCCGCGTTCTCGACGGCGATGCGCGGGCTGCTCGTGCCGGCCCTCGCCGTGCTGCGCGAGCGCGCGCCCCGACTCCGGATCACGCTCGACGAGCTCGACCCGTGGGAGGCGGCGCAGCGGCTCGAGCGCGGAGCGGCCGATCTGGCCGTGCTGCACGACTGGCCCGGCCTCTCGCTCGATCTGCCGTCGACGATCGAGACCGCGACGCTGCTCGAGGACCGCGCCGACATCCTGATCCACCGCGACCACCCCCTCGCGGGGAGCCCGACGCTCGCGCCGAGCCGGCTCGCCGACGAGACCTGGGTGAGCATCCCCGCCGGGGCGATCTGCCACGCCTGGCTCCTGCGCACCTTCGCCGGCACCGGGCGACAGCCCGTCATCGCCTACTACGACGAGGACTTCAGCACGCACATCGCGCTCGTCGAGGCGGGCGCGGCCGTGGCGCTCGTGCCCCGCCTGGGCCGCGAGCCGCTGCCGGAGCGGGTCGTCGCGGTGCCCGCGGTCGATCCGGTGTCGACGCGGGTCGTCTCGGCCGCCTGGCGCCGCTCGAGCCGCGGCAGCCCGGCGCGGACGGCGGTGCTGGGCGCGCTGCGCGCGGTGGTGTGAGCGGAGTGCGCTGCGCGCGGTGGTGCGAGCGGGACCTGTCAGACCGACGCGTGCTCCGGGCTCCGCACCCGGCTCTTCGCCGACCAGAAGCGCATGAGAGCGCCGGCCAGGATCGAGCCGAGGGCGCCCGCCGCCAGGTCGGCGAGGGTGTCCTCGTAGGCGACGAAGATCGCGCCGTCGATGAACGTGTGGCCGGCCCACTCGCCCCACTCCCACAGCACGCCGGCGGTGGTGCCGAAGCACGCGCAGAGCACGATCGCGGGGGCGAGCGGTCCGCGCTCCCCGGCGACCGTCGGTACGACTCCGGCGTGCGCGGCGACGACGTAGGCGACGGCCGCCGCGAGTCCGTTCAGGGTGAAGTGCACGACCAGGTCCCAGGCCGCCCAGGCCTGGTAGAGCTCGAGAACGCTGCTCCAGGAGGCGACCAGCAGCGAGACTCCGAACGCCGCGTCGAGCGCGGGGCGGACGCCGAGGAACCGGGTGAGGACGAGGCCGATCGACGAGAGGGCGAACACCGCGACGTCGACGAAGCCCCAGCCGATGCCGGCGGCGACGATGCTGGCGACTCCGAGCGCCCGGACGATGTCGGCGAACCACTCGCCCCGGGTGCGGGGCGGCTCGAGGAACGTCTCGACGAGGACGGCGGCGCTCACGGCGCCGTGAACCGCAGCACGGCCTGGACCGGCTCGTGGTCGGACGGGGCCGCTCCGTCGTAGCGGACCGCGTTGATCCCGGCCGAGACCACGTCGAAGGCTCCCGCGGTGACGGTCAGCCAGTCGATCCTCCGTCCGGAGCGCGGCGCGCGGTAGTTGGAGTAGGTGCCCCACGCGGGCGTGAGGGTGCGCTGCGCGACGACCCACGAGTCCGCGAGACCCCCGCCGTCGAGCAGGGCGCGGTAGGGATCGGATCCGACGTCGGTGTTCGCGTCGCCCATCACGATCGCGGGCCGGCCGAGCGCGGTGACCCGCTCGGCCAGGAGCTGCGCCGAGCGGAGCCGGCTGCTGCGCGAGAGGTGGTCGAAGTGGGTGGCGACCACGGTCAGCTCGCGGTTGACCGCGTGGTCGACGAGCTCGGCGATCACGGCCGTGCGCGGGATCCGGTTGCCCCAGCTGCGCGAGCCCGCGACGTCCGGAGTCTCGGACAGGGCGATCTGCGACCAGTGGCGCACCGCGAAGCGGCTGCGGTCGACGAAGAGCATCACGCGCTCGCCGCTGCGATCGGGGTCGCGGCCGAAGCCCATCCCCTCGAAGGAGGAGCCGAGCACCTCCTGCACGAACTCCGCCTGGTCGGGCATCGCCTCCTGCACCGCGAGGATCGACGGGCGCTCGGCCTCGAGCAGGCGGCGGATCAGGGGCTGCCTCCGGTCCCACAGGTCGACGGCGCGCGAGGTGAGGCGGGGCATGCGGCGACGGATGTTGTAGCTCATCACGTGCAGCTCGGGCGCCTCGGTCGGACCGATCAGGGGCGTCGGGTCGGTCATGCCCCCACCCTACGGCGCTCCCCCTGGACCGACCCGGAGGCGCCGCAGGCTTGCGGAGACTGGCCCGCGCGCACCTACTCTTCGAGGATGACCCTCTCCCCCGCACTCGCGGACCTCGCCGGTGCCTCGTTCGTCTCGCTCACCACCTTCCGCAGGACCGGGGTCGGGGTATCGACCCCGGTGTGGATCGCCCGCGACGGCGACGACCTGATCGTGACCACGCCCCGGAAGAGCGGGAAGGTCAAGCGCCTGCGCAACGACCCCCGCGTGACGCTCGTGCCGTGCGACCGCCGCGGCCGTGTGCAGGAGGGAGCGACCGTCGTCGAGGGCACGGCGCGCATCGTGTCCGACGAGGACACCGTCGAGCGGCTCGGGCGCGTGTTCCTCGGGAAGTACCGCCTCGAGTACCGGATCTTCATGGTGATCGAGCGCCTCGTCAGCCGCGGGGACCGGACCCGGGTGATGCTGAGGATCTCCTGAGTCCTACACCTCCGGGCTCGACACCGGAAGGCCCTCCGGACAGGACCCGCCGGGGTCTACCGTGGGGCGATCGCACGCCGGTGCCCTCGTGCGCCCCCGCGCCGACCGGCGGCACGCAGAAGGAGCACTCATGAGCATCGGAGCAGGGATCTTCCTCCTCGTCGTCGGAGCGGTACTCGCGTTCGCCGTCGACGTGCAGGTGTCGGGGATCGATCTGGCGCTGATCGGCTACATCCTGATGGCCGCCGGTGCAGTGGGGCTCGTCCTCGGGCTGGTCCTGATGACCCGCCGCCGCCAGGCGGTCTCGACGACGCGCTCGGCGGTCGACCCGGCCAGCGGCGAGCAGGTCACCCGCCGCACGAGCGAGAGCGACGGACCGCTGGTCTGACGCGGACCCTCGCGGAGACGACGAGAGGGGCGGGCCGGTGATCCGGCTCCGCCCCTCTTCCCGTTGAGGGATCGGTGCGACTACTCGTCGTCCGGCTCGCCGCCCGAGACGGTGTCGGTGTCGCCGCCGCCCTCGGAGGTGTCGGTGCCGGTTCCGTCGGGGAGGTCCTCGGTCTTCTCGGTGTCGTCACCGGTGGTGCGGTCGCTGCTCATGCTGCTCTCCCTTCGCCCGGCGCTCTGCCGGCCGATCTCACTCTGCTCCTGGAGCGCGCCGTCCGGCAGGGGGTAGCGGCGGCCTGCGGGGAGGTGACAGGAGCGGGCGTCAGGCCGGCTCGCTCCCACCGAGGTTGCCGGCGATGGTCTGCAGCGTGCGCACCGTGATCTCGTACTCCTCCTCCGCGACGCCCGCGGTCGCGCTCGCGCGCTGCGAAGCGACGACCTCCTCGAGCCGCGCGGTCGCCACCTCGCCGCGCTCCGTGAGCGCGTAGAGCTCGGACCGCGCCTCGACCCAGCCGCTCTCGAGGAGCTCCGCGAGCTGCTCCGCCGCCGACTCCCCGGCCGGGTCCGCCGCGGTGGGCGCCCGGAGGAACGGGGCGAGGGCCCGGTCGAGCTCGGCGAGCGGCGAGGGCCCGCGCTGCAGCTGCTGCAGCAGCTGCCACTGCCGCCGGGTCACTCCGTGCTCCTCGAGGGTGACCGAGAAGCGCTCGTCGACGAGGCGCTCCACGAGGGTCAGCCAGTATCCGATCGGTCGTTGATCAGCCATGGCGTCACGATACGCCCGGGCGCAGCAGGAGGCACCCGGTCCGCGGTCAAGGGCCTGAGATCCGACCCCGTCCTCCGGTTGACTGGGGTCACCGCTGAGAGACGGCGGGTTCTGGGGAGGTCACATGGCGAACCACCGTTTCGAGCTGCGGTCGGGCCGGGGCATCGGAGTCTCGGCGGCGGGCGATCCCGTCGCCGATCGGCTCGTCGTCTTCTGCCATCCCACGCCCGGAGCGGGCGGCTTCGACCCCGATCCGCTGGTGACCGGGCCCTGGGGCCTGCACCTGCTCATCCTCGACCGACCGGGGTACGGCGCCTCCGACCCCGTCGATCCGCGGCACGCCCGCGTGCAGGACCGGGCCGACGACCTCGCCGAGTACCTGCGCCGCTCCGAGCGGACCGCACGGGTCATCGACGGCGCCGAGTTCGGCAGCGTCGGCGTGGTCGGCTGGGGGTCCGGAGGCGCCTTCGCTCTCTCGCTCGCCGCCCGCCACCCCGATCTCGTCGACCGCATCGCGCTCGTCGGCACGCCCGCTCCTCCGCAGGCCGGCGTGCTCGTCCAGCGGACCGGAGCGTGGGAGCGCCGCGAGGTGCTGCCCGGCGAGGACGCGGGGACCCTCGCGGGCACGCTGCCGGAGGGTCCTCCCGGGCTCGACGCGCTCGGCATCGATCCCGAGGACCCCGTTCTCGCGGGCACCCGCGGACTGCGCAACCGGCTCGAGCGGATGCTCGGCGAGGGCTGGCGGCAGGGCCCACTGGGCGCCGCGACCGACCTCGCGGCCCTGCGCGACGGGAGCTGGGCCGACGAGCTCGACGCGGTGACCGCCTCGGTGCTCGTCGTGACCGGCGAGGACGACCCGGTCGCCGGCACGGAGGACGGCCGCTGGTACCGCGGTCGTCTCGCCGATGCGCGCACCGCGAGCGTCGCCGGGACGGGACGACTGGCCCTGGTGCGCGAGTGGCGGCGGATCCTCGACCACGTCGCTCCGCTCGAGCGCGGGGCGCAGGGCCGATGAGCCGCCCGGTGCCGCTCGGCGCGGGCCCGCGGATCCTGGTGGGAGCGATGGCGGTCTCGGGAGTCGTGCACCTCGTGCATCCGCGGACCTTCGACGCCGTGGTCCCCCGCGGGATGCCGGGCTCGGCGCGCGGGTGGGTCCTCGTCTCCGGAGTGGCGGAGCTGGCGTGCGCCGCGGCCACCGCCTGGCCGCCGACGCGCGCGATCGGTGGGATCGCCTCCGCCGCCCTGATGGCCGCCGTGTTCCCCGGCAACGTGCAGATGGCCCGCGACGCGCGGCGGCCGCGGACGCGCGCGATCACGCTCCTGCGCCTGCCGCTGCAGGTCCCGCTGGTGCTCTGGGGGCTGCAAGCGGCCCGGTCGCAGGGACGGTGACGCCCCTGCGCAAGCCCGCGCGCGTGCAGCTGACGTCCTGCTAGCTTCCGGGGATGAGCGACCAGACGGCGGACGATCGCCGAGACCAGCTGACCAGTGCCCCGCAGGCCACCGAGGCGGACGCGGCGCCGCGCATCGACGTGTCGACGACCGAGGCGGGCGACACGCGCATCGACATCCGCGAGGACGCCGCCGTGCGTCCCGGACGCGTCGAGGACGACGAGAGCGGCTCCGATGTCTGAGCCCCGCCGCGCCGCACTCGTCTACAACCCGGTCAAGGTCGACCTCGACTCGGTGAAGGCCGCGGTGTCGCGCGCCGAGGAGGCCGCCGGCTGGGCCGAGACGCTGTGGCTCGAGACCTCCGTGGAGGATCCCGGAGCCGGGCAGACCCGCGAGGCGATCGAGGCCGGCGTCGACATGGTGATCGCGGCCGGCGGCGACGGAACGGTCCGCGTCGTCGCCGAGGCGCTGCACGGCTCCGGCATCGCGCTCGGGCTCCTGCCCTCCGGCACCGGCAACCTGCTCGCCCGGAACCTGAACCTCACCCTCGACGACATCGACAACGCGCTCACGGTCGCCTTCTCGGGCGCCGACCGCGCGATCGACATCGGGATGATCGACATCGAGACCGACCACGGCCGCGACCGCCGCGCCTACGTGGTGATGGCCGGGCTCGGCATCGACGCGAAGATGCTCGCGAACACCGACGACGACCTGAAGAAGCGGGCCGGCTGGCTCGCCTACGTGGATGCGCTGCGGAAGGCCCTGCTGGACAAGAACCAGCTCGAGTTCCGCTACCGCCTCGACGGCTCGAAGGTCCGCAAGGTGCGCGCGCACACGATCATCGTGGGCAACTGCGGCGCACTGCCGGCGAACATCCTGCTGCTGCCGGATGCGGCCGTCGACGACGGCGAGTTCGACATCGTGCTGCTGCGGCCCGAGGGGTTCTTCGGCTGGGCCCAGATCATCTTCAAGGTGGTGTGGGAGAACGGTGTGCTGCGGCGCAGCGGAGTCGTGGGCCAGAAGCTCATGGGGCTCACCAAGGAGGTCTCGGCCCTGCGCTACGTGAAGGGCCGCGAGCTGGTCGTGCGCCTGGAGAAGGCGCAGGAGATCGAGCTCGACGGCGATCCGTTCGGGTCGACCTCGGCGTTCCGCACCTGGATCGAGCCCGGCGGGCTCACGGTGCGGGTCCCCGCGTAGGCGCCACGGAGGCCGCCCGTCCCTCCGGGGGCGGGCGGCCTCCGGCGTTCCTACCGGCGGACCGGGTCGGCGTTCGGAGCCGACGCCTCCCCGACGAGTCCCGAGGCGACGACCGGGACGACGTACTCGAGCTGCGGAGTGGAGCGGCCGGGCTCGAGGGCGGGGCCGGACCAGGTGAAGACGTAGTCGACCGACCCGTCGGCCAGCGGGACCGCGGCGACGAAGCGCCAGCCCGATCCCGAGACGGCGGTGGGAGCGGCTCCGGCGTGCGCCGCGGCCGGATAGCAGATCCGCACCGAGAGGACGGGGACGGGCGCTCCGACCGAGGAGGCGTGCCAGTACTGGTTCTGGATCTGCACCTGCGTGACGGTGGCGGTCGGAGTGCTCCCGACCCACTGCGCGGACCAGCTGACGAAGGTGTCGAACGAGAGGGTCGCATCGGAGGTGCGCTGATCCGGGAGCGGCGCGGGCGGCACCTCCGAGGCGGCCGCCGCCGGCGTCGCGAGGGCGACGGCGACGACGGGAGCGCTCCAGACGGCGGCGCGGACGAGGGAGCGGCGGGTCGAGTGCGCGGGCGCGCC
The DNA here is from genome assembly GCF_001423055.1 of Rathayibacter sp. Leaf299. Taxonomy (NCBI): domain Bacteria; kingdom Bacillati; phylum Actinomycetota; class Actinomycetes; order Micrococcales; family Microbacteriaceae; genus Rathayibacter; species Rathayibacter sp. Leaf299. The sequence goes on along the minus strand of NZ_LMNT01000001.1, from coordinate 704,615 downwards.
GGAGTGCTTCGGAGCGCGCGACGGCGCGCCGGAGTCACCCCTCACGGGGGTGCTGGGCATGCGGGATCTCCAGGGAAGAGGGTGTCTCGGGGGTGAGTGATCGCCGATCCGCGGCCGGGAGTTTCGGGTTCCCGGCCGCGGCACGCGAGAGGTTCGGGTTCTCGCGGTGAGGCGGTGCGCTCCGGCGCGGGCGGGGATTCGGGTTCCCGCCCGCGGGAGGCTGCTCAGCAGGTGCGGATCTGCAGCGCGGCTTCGGGTGCCGCACCCCATGCACCTGCATGGACATGGCGACCCTAGTGCGCGATCCGTCGCGGCGGCAAGGGAAAGGCGCGGTCCTGCCCCCGAATCGTCGCGTTTCTGGTAACTTTCCCGCCCTTGCGGCGAGATTTACGACGGAATCAGCAGTTCTGAGTGCACTCGGTGAGTCGAGTCGGGAGGACGACCCTGTGCCGCGCGCCCGCCGTCAAGCCACCGCGGACGGAAGCCCCCTTCCCGTACCTTTCCCCCATGGGCATCTTCGACCGGCGCGCCACCGCGCGCCCCGCCACCGCGCACACCGCACCCTCTCCCGCAGCCACGTCCGCACCCGAGCCGGCTCCCGTGCCGGTGCCGCGCCGGACGGTGTGGTCCGACGGGCTGGGCCGGTTCGCCCTGCGCTGCCTCCAGGTGATCGTGATCCTCGCGCTCGCCTCGATCCTGGTCTTCGCGATGACGCAGCTCACCCTGGTGCTGATCCCGGTGATGATCGCGATCATCCTGGCGTCGGCCATCCATCCGCTGCTGGCGTGGCTGCGGCGCAAGGGCGTGCCGTCGATCCTCGCGACGTGGCTCTCGCTCCTGGGGCTGCTCGCGGTCCTCGGCGCGGTGGGCTGGCTCATCACGGTCGCCGTCCGCAACCAGTGGGACGATCTCGTGAACCGCGCCTCCGACGGCATCGCGTCGCTCCAGGACTACGTGCAGCACCTGCCGTTCGAGATCGACGAGCAGCAGATCGAGGACGCCCGCACGACGGTCGTCGACTTCCTCACCTCGAGCAGCTTCGGCTCCGGCGCTCTTGCGGGAGCCGCGGCCGCCGCCAACTTCGTCACCGGACTCGTGCTCATGATCGTCGTGCTCTTCTTCTTCATGAAGGACGGACCGAAGATCTGGGAGTTCCTCCTGCGCCCGTTCGTCGGCGAGAGCTACGACCGCGCCAAGCGCGTCGGCACCAAGGTGGTCGACGTGCTCGGCGACTACGTGCGCGGCACGGCGACCGTCGCGGCCGTCGACGCCGTCGGCATCGGCATCGCGCTGGCGATCATCGGCGTCCCGCTGGCGATCCCGCTCGCGGTGATCGTGTTCCTCACGGCCTTCATCCCGATCGTCGGAGCGACGGCCGCCGGCATCCTCGCCGCACTGGTCGCGCTCGTGGCCAACGGTCCGATCCCGGCGCTGATCGTGATCCTGGTCGTCATCGCCGTCAACCAGCTCGAGGGCAACTTCCTCCAGCCGGTGCTGATGGCCCGCTCCCTCAAGCTGCACCCGCTGATCGTGCTGGTCGCCCTGACCATCGGAACCGTGCTCGCGGGCATCGTGGGCGCCGTCCTGGCGGTGCCGATCGCCGCGGTCGTCTGGGGCGTGATCTCGGTCTGGAACGGCCACGACCGCCCGGCGGAGCCCGCGCGGCAGAAGCGGCGCGAGACGGTATGAGACTCCGCGTCAGGGCCGTCCGATGATGCCGTCCCGCAGCGCCTGACGCCGCAGGGCGATCCGCGTGCCCGCGTCGACACCCGCCTCGCGGTACTTCGCGCGGGCGCTGCGGAGGCAGCTGCGCGCCGCGTCCTGGGTGATGCGCAGCTGGGTCGCGACCTGCTTCAGCGACACACCCTCGACGAACAGGCCGATGACCTGGCGCTCGCGCGGGGTCAGGGTGCCGATCCCCTCGCCCTCGAGCAGGGCGCGGGTGCGATCGGTGGCGAACACGCCGCCGGCCGCGGCCGTCCGGATCGCCTCGATGATCACCTCCGTCGGCTCGCTCTTGACGACGTAGCCGCGAGCGCCCGCCTGCAGCGCCCGGCCGATGGTCTCGGCCCCGGCGTGCGTGCTGATGATGACCACCGCCGCTCCGGCCGCACGCAGCGTGCGGATCTTCATCGCGAGGTCGAGATCGTCGCCGAGATCGATGTCGAGGAGCACGACGTCGCTCGGGAACGCGGGATGACCCAGGAGCGCCGTCCAGCTGGCCGCGGTCGCGACCACGTCGATCTGCGCCTGGGACCGACGGATCCACTCCGACAGCGCGCGGAGCAGGATCGGGTGGTCGTCGAGGATCGCCAGGGTGATCGGCGGGGCGTCCTCGGGGCGGCTCGCGGGAGTGCTCACGGGGTCCTGCTCCTGTCGCGGGGGTTCTGCTCGAGCGAGTGCTCGAGGTGGACGGCGGTGCCGACGGTGTCCTGGTGCACGCGGTAGGCGCCCAGCTCGCCGAGGATGCCCCAGACCGCGGAGTCCAGCTCGCGCGGACGCGTGCCGAGCGCGGTCACTCCGATCGAGAGGATCGTCGGTCGCGGCGGGTCCCCTGCGCTCCGCACCGTGCGGAACACCGCCTCGACGCGCGGGCGCGACGGCGCGCTCGGCTCGGTCAGGAGCCACAGGACGGACAGCAGCCGCGCCCGGTCCGGCGGCAGGAGCGACGCGGCGAGCCGGTCCGGGTCGTCGAGCACGACCGCGCCCGAGAGGTGCGCGGACTCGTCCAGGGCGATGCGGAGCCACGTGCGGTCGTGGCTGCGGGCGAGGGCGCTGCGCAGCTCGTCGCCCAGCAGCCGGCCCTGCTCGCCCGTCCGCTCGTCGAGGTCTCCGGGCGCCGCCCCGCTGATCCGGGCGAGGAGCTCCTCCACCCGGCCGTCGATGCTCGCCAGCTCGGACGCCGCGAGGCTGCCCGGCCCGGTGCCCGGCGCGTCGATCATGCTGTCGGTGAGGGTGCGGTCGAGCTTGCGGTGCACGTGCTCGTCGACGGTCGAGAGGATCATCGCGCAGAACACGGTCGGGGCGACCGCCAGCAGCGTGATGGTCGTGCCGATCCCGGTGCCTCCGGGAGCCGTGACGCTCTGCACGGCGAGGGTCGCGACGCTCAGCCCGAGCAGGAGCCCCAGCGCCCCGTAGGTCCGCGACAGCGGGTGGAAGGCCATCAGCCCGAGCAGCGTCGCCCCGATTCCCACGCAGATCGACGGGTAGTAGACCCCGGAGGAGCCCGGCCGCGCCGAATCGGCGATCTCGAGGGCGAAGGCGGCCGCGTCGACGATCATCACCGCCGTGAAGGTGCGCAGCCCCAGCTCGCCGCGGCGGAGCAGGGCGCTGACCGCCCCCGCGACGAACGCCGCGATGACGGCGAGCCACGCCGCTCCGGTCAGCACACCCGCCGAACCGGCGTTCCACGACCAGGAGTAGGAGAAGACACCGCGAACCATCACGAGGCCGGCGACCGTGAGGAAGCCCAGGCCCAGGTAGCTCGCGGTCAGCTGGTGGGTGCGCTGGATCTGGGTGCGCACCGCGCGCAGTGATCCCGGCCCCGTCTCGGCCGCGCGGACGAGGGCGAGGAGCGTGCCGGCGGGGCGCTCCGGCCCGCTCATCGCGGCACCCGCATCAGGACCGTGGTGCCGGCGCCCGGGGCGGAGAACACGCGGGCGGACCCGCCGACCGCCTCGAGGCGCCCGCGCACCGACTCCGCGAGGCCCAGCCGGCCCGCCGGGACCGCGCGCGGGTCGAAGCCGGCCCCGGCGTCCGAGACGGCGACGCGGACCTCGCGCTCGTCCTGCTCGACCGTGACGTCGACCGCGCGGACCCCGGAGTGCCTCTGCACGTTCTCGAGGCACTCGCCCGTCGCCCGCGCGAGCGGCTCGAGGGCGTGCGCGGGGACGCCGCCGTCGCCCGCGTGCCACGAGATCTCGAGGCCGAGGGCGCGGTACCGGCGGTCGACCGCGGCGAACCGCTCGGGCAGCAGAGTGCAGGGCAGGTCGCCCGGCGCGTCCTGCGGCGGCTCCTCCGAGCGCTCGAGGCGCTGCAGGAGGTCGAGGTCGGCCGCGGCCCGCTCGCGCAGGGTCTGCGCCGGGACGCCCTCGCCCCGGTGCGCGACGAGGGTGAGGGTCGCCAGGATCGTGTCGTGCATCAGCCGGGCGTCGTAGCGGCGGCGGGCCTCGTCCTCGCTCGACCGCCGCTCCGCGTCGTGGGCGGTGCGGAGTCGCCGGGTGCCGATGTCGGCGCGCTCGACGCTGGCGGCGATCCAGCGCGCGATGGCCCAGCAGCCGGCCCAGCTCACGACGACGGCGAGGGCGACGAAGAAGGCGCGGCCGGACTCCCAGGTCGCGGCCGTGCTGAGCGCGAGCACCGGCACGAGCCCGGCGAGGGCGAACACGGGGAGCCGGCGGGAGGCGCCGAGCGCGAGCATCGGAGTCGGCAGGGCCATCGACGCCAGCATCGTGATGCAGCCGAGCACGGTCGGCGCGCGGAGGTCGAGGTCGGAGAGCACGAACATCACGAGGGCGGTGAGGCTCAGGGCGCAGGAGAGTGCCACGAGGCGGGCGCTGCTCGTGGAGCGCGCCCGACGGGGCAGGAGGACCACTCCGGCGGCGAGGACCAGCACGAGGAGGATCGGCACAGCGCGGAGGGCCTCGGCGGGCTCGAGCACGAGCAGGTGCACGGCGGAGGCGCCGGTGAAGACGCCCTGGGCCCGGCGTGCGCAGCGCAGACCCACCTCGGACTGCTCGCGGCGCAGGGCCGCGCGCTCCGGGGGCGCGGGCGCGCCCGGGTCCGTCGAGGGGAGCATCGCCGTCGGGCCTCGCCGCTCTGCAGGCTCCCGATCGCGCGGGGGCCGCGCGGGACGGGGGCGGTGGAATGGGAACTCGAGGCCGCCGACGGCCCCGTGGACTGCATCGTCGCATACAGGAGGCGCTCCGTATCGGCCTCAGTTGTCGGGTTCCGCGCCGTGGAACGTCTCCTCCCGTCACGTTTCGGCCGCGGCGGTCGCGCCCGGCGCCTCCGATCCCGTAGGCTGAGGACATCTCCTGGGCGATCGCCCGAATTCCACGGCTGAGAAGTCGCCACCACCAGCACGCACTCGCTGGAGACGACGAAGAGACTCAGCCCCTGATAGAGACCGCGCTCCCCCTCCAGATCGATCTGGTCCGGGAAGCACCGATCGACGGCATCGACCTCGATCCAGCGGTTCGAACGCCCGCCTCGCCGGCGGGTACCGCCCTTCACAGGACGCCGCGGAAGCCGCGACGTTCCTCGTTCGACCCCCGCCCCTCCGACTCCGTCGGAATGCGGGACGTTCTCCCCCGCGGAGGTCCCCTCCGCCCCCAAGACGACCCGAGCTGTTCCCGATCGACGCGTGTTTCATCCGCGCGGAGGAGGAACCGTCCGGGTACCGCACGCTCGTGCGGAATCTGACGACGCCCGCTCCGGCAGGCGTCATTAACACATAAGGAAAAGAAATGCCTACTGGCACCGTTAAGTGGTTCAACTCCGAAAAGGGCTTCGGCTTCATCGCTCCCGACGACGGAGGCGCCGACGTGTTCGCGCACTTCTCCGCCATCGCGAAGCAGGGCTACCGCGAGCTCGTCGAGAACCAGCACGTCGAGTACGACGTCGAGCAGGGCCGCAAGGGCCCGCAGGCCGCAAACATCCGCGGCGTCGGCGAGTAATCACCGACTCCTGACTTCTCCGGAGTCCGGTTCGCCGGTTCCTCAGAACTCGCAGCGCCCCGTCGGCCGTGATCCTCGGATCCGGTCGGCGGGGCGTTTCCGCGTCCCCCGCGTGTCCGGATCCTCCGCGGTCACGCGTCCCCTGAACGGTGGGTAGGCTCTCTCCGGGGCTCCCGTGGCCGAGCCCCGGCCCCCGTGAACGCACCGGGCGCCGCACGAAGGCAAGGTGGAGACCATGGGACGACTGATCTACGGACCGCAATCGCTCGAGATCGACTTCGAGGACCGGATGCTCGCGCACCTCAAGGTGGCGATGTTCACCAAGATGCGCCGCAACGAGTCGTTCAGCCTCTCGTGGGCCGAGCCGGAGTCGAGCGGCTACGGGCGCAGCTCGGTCTGGATCCACCCGGCCACTCCGCTGCACTTCCGGTTCTTCGGCAGCAAGAGGCCCGCGCTGAACCGCGCCTGGATCGAGCAGTTCGTCTCGAGCGCGAACAACACGGGCGAGATGCTCGTGGTGCCGGAGCCGCAGGAGGGCTGAGGGCCCTCCCCCGCTCGCGCGACGCTGCTCCGACGACCGCGGCTCAGAGCACGCGGCTCAGACCACGCGGCTCACACCACGCGCGGTCGCGCCGTGTGCACCAGCTCGTCGTGCGGCAGACCCGCCAGGCGTGCGGCGACCTCGGCGCAGGCCGCGTCGTCCGCGCTCGCCGAGGCGTACTCCTCCGGCCACAGCGGCGTCAGGGTGACCAGTTCGACGTCGCCCGTGGCGAGCTCCATGCGATCGGGCAGCCGCGGGCTGCGCAGCCCCAGCAGCACTCCGACCGCGCCGTCGGCGTCGGCCCAGGCCGGCGGGGCGGCGGCGCCGTCGAGCCGGGCGACGTCGACGCCGGTCCGGCAGCAGACGCCCTGCAGTGCCGCGCGGCGGGCGGCCTCGTAGAGCAGGCGGAACTGCCAGTGGTTCCACAGATCGGCAGCCGGCACACCGCGCAGCGCCGAGCTCTCGAGGCAGAGCTCCAGGCCCAGCCCGGTGCCGGGGCGGCTCAGCCGGTCGAACGGGTCGCTCAACCCGTCGGTGGCGAGCACCACGGAGGAACCCCGCTCGACCCGGAGGAAGGCGCGGTGGTCGGTCGGCCAGCGGGCGCCGCCTCGCGTGCCCGGGTCCTCGGTCGAGACGACGACCGTGCGGTCGAGCTCGCCGATCCCGCGCCACACCTCCGCGCGGTCCTCGGCGACGGCCTCCGCCAGCGCCCGCCGCTCGTCCGGGGTCCAACGGACCTCGCGGGTGCGGTTCAGGAACAACGACATGGGACTCCCCGTCCGCGCAGGAGGTCCCTGCGCTCCCGGCACGCTACGGGGCCAGCCGGGACGCGACCTCCGAGCAACCGGGGGAGAAGCTGGGTGTCGCTCCTGCGGGGGTGAGAGGTCAACCCCCTCCGCGTGCCGTCAGCCCAGCGGGTTCACTCCGTTGGTGCGCCAGCGCTCGTCGGCGAGCTGGCCGGGAGTGCCCTCGCCGTCGTGCTCGCCGAGGGGCTCGGCCTCGCGGGCGGCCTCGGCGGGCACGGCGCCGAGCGAGGTCCCGCTGCCCTCCGCGGTGCTGCCGGGGGGCAGCAGCCCCTCCTCGTCCTCGGAATCGGAGACCTCGTCCTCGGCGGCGTTCTCGGTGCCGCTCTCGGCCATCGCGTCGTAGCCGTGGTCCGGGTCGCGGCTCTCGTCCGCGCTCGTGCTCTCCTCGACCTCGGCGTCCGCGGGGCGGACGTCGTCGGGTCGATCCGCGTCGGTCACCGGACCGGAGGGGTCGGCGCCGCTCTGTCCCTCGCCGGTCCAGCCGGAGAACTCGGGGCTCGTGTCTGCGCTCATGGGCGCCACGGTAGCACCGGGGCCCCCGGCGGCCGGAGGCCTTGCGGATCACCGGGAACCGCTCCCTCCCCGGCGCCCGGGGCGTGTCGGACACGGGATCGCCGTCGCGAGCACGCGAGGTCGTGATCGACACGACCTAGGCTCGAACGACGCGGCGGGCGCCGCACGGACGACGGGAGCACGATGCGACGACTCGGATACGATCGGTTCGGCGGACCGGACGTGCTCTCGTGGCGGGACGCCCCGGTGCCGATGCCCCGGCGAGGCGAGGTGCTCGTGCGCACCCGCGCGGCGAGCATCAACGCCACCGACGAGAAGATCCTCTCGGGCTCGGCCCGCGTGATGGCCGTCGGGCGGCCGCGGCCGCTGGGCTTCGGGCTCGACATCGCCGGGACCGTCGAGGCCGTCGGTCCCGGCCCGAGCAGCGTCTCGATCGGCGATCGCGTGGTCGGGATGACCCGCCACGGCGATGCCTTCGCCGATGCGTCCCTGGTGCGCGGCGGCTCCCTGGTGCCCCTGCCCGCCTCGCTCGACCTCGTGCAGGGCGTCACCCTCGCCATGTCCGGAGGAACGGCCGTCGGGCTCGTCGACGCCCTGCGCGTGCGCGCGGGGCAGAAGGTGCTGGTGGGCGGCGGCTCCGGAGCGATCGGCCAGCTGACCGTGCAGCTGCTCGTCCGCGCGGGCTGCGAGGTCGCAGCGACCGGCTCCGCCGCCTCCGCCGACGTGCTGCGCGGGCTGGGTGCCGAACCGCACGACTACCGGGCCCTCGATCTCGGCGTGCTCTCGAGCCGCTTCGACGTCGTCGTCGACGTGTCGGGGCACCTCGCGGTCCACGACGCCGCGATCCTGCTCGCTCCGGGCGGGCGCGTCGTCACCCTCGTGCCGAACGGACCGGCGCTCGGCGCCCAGGCCGTCGGAGCGCTCCGCCGCGACCGGCCGAGCGTGCGGAACCTGATCGTCGTGGCGACCGCCGAGCGGATCGGGCGGGCGCTCTCGCTCGCCGCCTCCGGCGAGCTGCGCGCGGAGGCCGGCGCCGTGCATCCGCTCGAGGAGATCGTCGACGTGCTGACCCGGCGCGCGGCGGGCACCGACCGCACGATCGGGAAGGTCGTCTTCACGGCCGACGGGTCGGCTCCGCTGGTCTGACGGACCGCAGCGGCCGGAAGGGCGCAGAACAGTACCGGGAGCGCGGGCGCTCGACAAGCACCCCGAGGTCTCGGGCGGGCCCCGTCAGGATGGTCGCATGCCCGCAACCACCCGCTCTTTCCCGTACCCGCTCGGCGTCTCCCTCCGCGGCGACGACGGCGCCAACGTCGCCCTGTACTCCGAGACCGCGGACAGCGTCGAGGTCTGCCTCTTCGACGAGTCCGGAGCCGAGACCCGCGTCGCCCTCACCGACCGCACCGGACACGTCTTCCACGGCATCGTCCCCGGTATGAGCGTCGGCACCCGCTACGGCTTCCGGGTCGACGGCCCGTGGGACCCCGCGAACGGCCTGCGCCACAACGCGCACAAGCTGCTGCTCGACCCGCACGCGACCGCGATCGAGGGCTCCTACGCGTGGAGCGAGGACGTCTTCGGCCAGTTCTACGAGGACGCCGAGACGCGCAACGACGCGGACTCCGCCGCCTCCGTGCCCAAGTGCGTCGTGACGGACCCCTCCTCCTTCGACTGGTCGGGCGACACCGCCCCGCGCATCCCGCTCGAGGACACGGTCGTGTACGAAGTGCACGTGAAGGGCTTCACGCAGCTGCACCCCGACGTGCCCGAGGACGTCCGCGGCACCTACCGCGGCCTCGCGCACCCCGCCGCGATCAAGCACTTCACCGACCTGGGCGTCACCTCGGTCGAGCTGCTCCCCGTGCACCAGTTCGTGCAGGACTCGCACCTCGAGGAGAAGGGCCTGCGCAACTACTGGGGCTACAACTCCATCGGCTTCTTCGCCCCGCACAACGAGTACTCGCACGCCGGCGACGACGGCTCGCAGGTCGACGAGTTCAAGGCCATGGTCAAGGCGTTCCACGAGGCCGGCCTCGAGGTGATCCTCGACGTGGTCTACAACCACACCGCCGAGGGCAACGACAAGGGCCCGACGCTCTCGTTCAAGGGCATCGACAACGGCTCCTACTACCGCCTGGTGGAGGAGGACCGCGCCAACTACTTCGACACCACGGGCACCGGCAACAGCCTCAACGTGAGCCACCCGGCCGCGCTCGGGCTCATCATGGACTCGCTGCGCTACTGGGTGACCGAGATGCACATCGACGGTTTCCGCTTCGACCTCGCCACGACGCTGACGCGTCAGACCGGCGAGGCCGAGGTTCACAGCGCGTTCCTCGACCTCATCGCGCAGGACCCGGTGCTCGCCCCCGTCAAGATGATCGCCGAGCCGTGGGACACCGCGGGCTACCAGGTCGGCGGCTTCCCCGCCGACTGGTCGGAGTGGAACGGGAAGTTCCGCGACGACGTGCGCGACTTCTGGCACGGCGCCGACTCCGTGCTCGGCACGACCGCGCAGCGGATCCTCGGCTCGCCGGACGTGTACGAGGCCGACAAGCGCTCGCCGCTGTCGAGCGTCAACTTCGTCACCGCCCACGACGGCTTCACCCTCGCCGACCTCACCGCCTACTCGCGCAAGCACAACGCGGCCAACGGCGAGGACAACAACGACGGAGAGAGCGACAACCGCTCCTCCAACAACGGCGCCGAGGGCCCGACCGAGAACGAGGCGGTCAACGAGCGGCGCGACCGCATGCGCCGCAACTTCCTGGCGACCCTGCTGCTCTCGGCCGGCGTGCCGATGATCCTGGGCGGCGACGAGATCGCCCGCACCCAGGGCGGCAACAACAACGCCTACTGCCAGGACGACGAGATCTCGTGGTTCGACTGGGAGAACGCGGACCGCGAGCTGCTCGCCTTCACCCGCGAGCTGATCGCGCTGCGCGCCGCCGAGCCGGCGCTGAAGCCCAAGTGGTTCCGCCGCGCCCCGGGCGACGGCGGCCCCGACACGGTCGACATCCTCCGCTCGGACGCCGAGGGCTTCGCCGACGAGGACTGGGACAACCCGGATGCCCGCTCGATCACGTTCGTGTTCACGCACGAGGGCAGCGCCTCCTTCGCCCTGCTGCTGAACGCGGCCGAGAACGGAGTCGAGTTCACGATTCCCCAGGCGCCCGGCGCCGAGTGGGAGCTCGCCTGCTCGAGCGACCCGGACCAGGTCGTGGCGGGCGAGGTCACGACGCTGATCGTCCGCGACGCGTCGTTCACGCTGCTCCGCTCGGCCTGATGAGCACCGCCGGCAGGGCCTCGCGACGCCTCCGCTTCCGCGGGCGCATCGCGGGGTTCGGCACGGCGTCGGGCACCCGCCTCGTCCTGGGGCTGTGGGAGCGCACGCCGCTCGGCGCGTTCTCGGACGCGATGGTCGAGCGGGCCGACGGGCACCGGATGCTCATCGCTCCGACCCGCGATGTCGCGGACCTGATCTCGGCGACGTACACCTTCGACGAGATCGTGGTCGCGCCGGTCAGTACTCGGCGGATCGCCGGCGGCCTGGCGGTCACTGCAGGTGGCCTGGAGGTCGCGCTGCAGCTGGGCGGAGTCACTCCGCTGGGCCGGCTGCTCCGGATCGTGCCGCGACCGGTCGCCGAGAACCCCGTCTGGCTGACCGCGATCTCCCCCGTCGCGTCCCTGCTGGTCCGCGGTGTCCGCACCGCCGGCTCCGCGGGCGGCGGGCGGCGCGAGTACTACGGCGTGCGGACGATCCGGCGGGTGCGGGGAGTCACCGCGTCGCTCGACGGGAGCGATCTGGGGGGCCTGCGCCCGCTCACTCCGCCCGTGCGCTTCGGCTTCTCGTCGGCGCCGGCCGAGCCCGCGATCGTCGACGTCACCACCACCATCGTGCTGCCGCGCGGTGGCGAAACCGCGCCCCGGCGCGACGAGGAGAAGGGAGCCGCTTCGTGAAGAAGGGCGACAAGATCAGCTGGAACACCTCGCAGGGCGAGACCCACGGCGAGCTGGTCGAGAAGAAGACGAAGGAGTTCCACTTCGAGGGCCAGAAGTTCAACGCCTCGGACGACGAGCCCTACTGGATCGTGCAGAGCGACAAGACCGACGCGAAGGCCGCGCACAAGGAGTCGTCGCTGACGAAGAAGTGAGCGCGGGCGGGCGGCGGTGCCGACAGGACCGCCGCCCGCGACCGGGCTACTCGGCCCGGCGCACCAGCTCGTGCACCCAGGCGAGTTTCTCGGCGATCACCGGAGTGATGACGAACGGGTAGAGGTCGTCCTTCCCCATCGAGCGGTTCACGCTGTTCAGTGCGAGCGAGAAGCCGTGCCAGCGGTGCAGGATCTCGGGCATCTCGAGGCTGGCGACCCGATCGGCGCCCCTCGAGTGCACGCTGTGCGCGAGCGACTCCGGCAGTCGGCCGCGGGGGCCGTCGATGCTCATGCCGACCGCCTCGGTGGTCTCGAGCGCGTCGGCGATGTGCAGGTAGTGGGCGAAGGTCTCGGCGAAGTCCTCCCACGGGTGCGTCGTCGCGTACTGCGAGATGTGATCGCTCGCCCAGTCCGCTCCCGACGCCCCGCCGTAGTGCGCGTCGAGTGCGTCCGCGTAGTCGGCGCGCTCGTCGCCGAACAGCGCGCGGAACGCCGGCAGCAGGTCGGTGCCCTCGACGAGCTGCTGCCAGTAGTAGTGGCCGATCTCGTGGCGGAAGTGGCCGAGGACCGTGCGGTACGGCTCCCCCAGGCGCGCCTTGAGGGCCTCGCGGTGCGCGTCGTTGCCCTCCGAGAGGTCGACGGTGACGACTCCGTCGGCGTGCCCGGTGGTCACGGAGCCGAGCTGCGCCGAGGACAGGAGCCAGAAGGAGAGTCCGACGCCGTTCTCGCGGCGGTGCACGGGCAGGTCGAGGTGGCGGAGCTGACGGATCAGGCGGCGCTTGGCGAACTCGGCGACCGTCAGCTGGCTGAGCACGGCGGCGTCGTAGACGACCGGCCGCTCGCCGGTGAGGGCGCAGGAGGCGCAGGCGCCGCCGGTCAGCTCCTCCTGCAGCCAGGTGCAGCCGATCGTGTCGCGGTAGCGGCAGAGCAGCCGGCCCGCGGCCCCGACGAGCTCGTCGGTCTCGAGCGCGTAGGCGAGAGCGGTGCCGCAGCGCAGGCACGCGGCGTCCTCGAACTCGACACGGGCCTCGCAGTGGGGGCAGCCGAACACGCGCATGACGGGCGGACCTTCCGGGTGGGCGGCGGCGTGTGCCGCCCCTCGACCCTAGTGAGCGCGCCGAGCGCCCGCTCGGGGTTGCCTGGGAGGGGATGCGTCAGGCGCCGACGAGCCGCGTCGCCGCCAGGCTGTTCAACGAGACCTGCTGCTCGGCCGCCTCGATCACGAGCTGCCGGTGGAGCTCAGGCGGGATCCGCACGAGGAAGCGCCCGGAGAAGGTCCGATCGCCCAGCGCGGACGGCGGCTCCTCCCCCGTCTCCGCCATGTCGGTCAGAACGTCCGCGACGAGATCGTGGATCCCCGAGAACGCAGCGGACGAGGTGTCCGCCGCCCAGGAGAGAGAGGGGAATTCGGCAGCGGTTCCGAGGAACTGCCCGTCCTCCGCCGACCAACGGACCCGGTACGTGTAGTGCTCCGCATCGCTCACCGCTTCTCCTCTCCCCTTCTCCCGATCGCCGCCAGCACCTGCTTCACCTGATACGGCTTCGCTCGACCGTGATCGTCCTGAATGGTGACCCGGGGATCGCCGGGCCACGGTGTGCGGTACACGCGATGCGACGAACGGCTCTGGCGCGGTTCACCGAAACAGTGCTCGCACACTTTCGCCAGATCCTCGAAGCGGACGCCCTGCGGGCTGCTGCGCATGCGCTGGAGGATCTTGGACACTGACGGCATTCCGATAGTATCACTGGCGGTATCGGTCCGCCCTCGATCCGGCGCCATCGAGATCGCTCGTCCGCCGTCGACAGGAGTTGCGACCGTCCGACTCGGGGATCTCGATACGCCCGCTGCGCGGGCTACTCGATCAGCAAGGGTGTCCCGCTGGTCGAGCAGCGCCGCAGGGGCGTCTCGAGACGGCTACGCGATGCGGATGAGCTTCTTGTTGACGAACTCCTCGAGGGCGCTGCGGCCCATCTCGCGGCCGGTGCCCGAGCGCTTGACGCCGCCGAAGGGCAGCTCGGCGGCGTCGCCGAGGACCAGGTTGATCCAGACCATGCCGGCGTCGATCCGGTCGGCGAGACGCAGGGCCTGCTCCTCGTCGGTCGTGTAGAGGTAGGAGCCGAGGCCGTAGGGGGTGTCGTTCGCGAGCGCGATCGCCTCGTCCTCGTCGTGCACGCGGTAGAGCGCGGCGACGGGTCCGAAGAACTCCTCGCGGTAGGCGTTCATCTCGGGAGTGACGTCCTCGAGGACCGCGGGCGGGAAGAAGTTGCCGGTCACCTCGCCGCTCGCGCGCACGGTCGCGCCCTGCTCGCGGGCGGTCGCGAGCTGCTGCTCGAGGCGCTCGGTGGCGGCGGAGGAGGAGAGCGGGCCGAGCAGGGTCCCCTCCGCGAACGGATCGGCCGGCTGCGCTTTGGTGAAGGCCTCGGTGAACTTCGCCGCGAACTCCTCGTAGAGGTCGTCGATCACGATGAAGCGCTTGGCGGCGTTGCAGGACTGTCCGTTGTTGTCCAGGCGGGCGGCGACCGCGTCCTCGACCGCCTTGTCGAGGTCGTCGGTCGACAGCAGCACGAACGGGTCGGACCCGCCGAGCTCGAGCACGACCTTCTTGAGGTTGCGGCCCGCGATCTCGGCGACGGCCGCTCCCGCGCGCTCGGAGCCGGTGACCGAGACGCCCTGCACCCGCGGGTCGGCGATGACGTCGGCGGCCTGGTCGTTGCTCGCGTAGAGGTTCACGTAGACGCCGGCGGGCGCTCCCAGCTCACCTGCGGCGGTGGCGAAGATGTCCGCGATGGCGGCGGCCGACTCCGGGCACTGCGGCGCGTGCTTGAGCAGGATCGTGTTGCCGGCGACGATGTTCGGGCCGGCGAAGCGGGCCACCTGGTAGTAGGGGAAGTTCCAGGGCATGATGCCCAGAAGCACGCCCAGGCCCGCGCGGCGGACGAACGCCGATCCGGTGCCGTCGGAGAGCTCGATGGGCTCGTCCGCGAGGAACGCCTCGCCGTTGTCGGCGTAGTAGCGGTAGATGTCGGCCGCGAAGCCGACCTCGCCCTGCGCCTGGTCGAGCGGCTTGCCCATCTCGCGCACGATGATCTCGGCCAGCGCGTCGGCGCGCTCGACGTGCAGGTCGGCCACCCGGGCGATCAGCGCGGCCCGGGTCGCGACCGGCACGGTGCGCGACCACGTGGAGTACGCGTCGTGCGCGGCTCCGATCGCCCCGGTCAGCTCGGCGTCGGTGATCGACGGGTACTCGCTCAGGGTCTGCCCGGAGGCCGGGTCGATGACGGCGTAGTGGGTGCTCATGCGGGGAGTGCTCCTTCGCGGTGGGGAACGGTGGTGAGTGCGTGCTCGTCGAGGATCTCCTGCGCCAGGCGGCGGCCGACGCGGATCGCGCCGTCGACGTGCTGGTAGCCCTCGGCGGCCAGGTCGCTCGTGCCGAAGCGGAGGGGCCCCACGGGCTCGAGCTGCAGCGCGCCGTAGCGGGTCAGGCCGCCGAGGTCGAAGCTGGCGGCGTAGGCGCCCTGCGTCCACTCCTGCGCGGCCCAGTCGCTCTCGTAGTAGACGACCGGATCCAGCGCCGCAGGCCCGTAGTAGGCGGCGAGGGAGTCGAGGATCGCGGCCTTGCGCTCGGCCTCGGGCAGGCGGAGCACGCGGTCGGCCTTCTCGTCCGAGACGAAGCCGACGAGGGTGCCGCGCTCCTCCCCCGCGTTGGAGTTGTCGTACGCCTCGTGCACGAGCGCGTGCGGGCTGAACGCCGTTCCCGAGAGTCCGTCGGCGCGCCAGAACGGGGTCGCGTAGGTGGCGTGCACCTTGATGACGAGTCCGAGCGACTGGTGCTGGAGGGCCTGCTGGCGCAGGTGCGGCAGGGGCGGGTCGAAGCGGATGCGCCCGACGAGGTTCGGCGGGACGGCCACGATCGCGTGCCGGGCCGCGACCACGACGTCGTCGGTGCGGACCTCGACTCCGTCCTCGCTCCAGTGCACCGAGCGCACGGCCTGCTCGAGCAGCACGCGCTCGTGTCCGAGCCGCTCGGCGAGCAGCTCCGGCACCCTCTGGAGGCCCCCGAGCACGCGCTTGTCGAGGATGAAGTCGGCGTCGACGAGGTGGCTGAAGGATCCCGCGCTGGCCGCCATGAGCAGCGCCTGCAGCAGCGAGAACGAGTGCGCGGGCTTGGTGAGCATGGCGTCGGCGACGAACAGGGCGACGTTGGCGCGCGCCTCCGGATCGTCGGTCTGCTGCTCGAGCCAGGCGCTGAAGCTGATGCGGTCGTAATCGGCGGCGAGCGGATGCGCCCACGGCGCGGCCGGGTCGGTCTCGGCCACGAGGCGGTCGAGCAGCTCGATCAGGCGGCCGATCTCGGCCTCGGTGCGCTCGCCGCCCGGGAAGATGTCGCCGGTGAAGCGGCGGGCGCGGCCGTCGGAGCCGATGTAGACGCTCTCGCCGTCACGGTAGCGGGAGTAGGTGGACAGGCCCAGATCGTCGAGCGTCTCGAGCAGCGCGGTCTGGTCGGGCGAGACCCACTGGCCGCCGAGCTCGAGCATCTGGCCGTCGATCTCGCGGGTCTCGAGGCGGCCGCCGACGCGGTCGCGGGCCTCGAGGATGACGACGTCGCGCCCCGCCTCGTGGAGCCGCAGGGCCGCGCTGAGCCCGGTGGCGCCTGCTCCGATCACGACGACGTCGCGCTCGATTCGGGACATGACAACTCGTTCCGTCGGTGATCCCGGGCATTCGCGAGGGATTGCGGATCATTTTGCCACAGGGACGGTGGAAAAGGGTGGTGAGGTGGAGCGATCTCGGAAGCAAGGCTCCACGATGCGATCCGGTGATTCCCGCTCGGATCTCTGTACTCAGCCTTCGTTCTGCGGGCCGAGCCGTTCGCAATCGAGGTCAGGAGCCGCGCGGACGACTCGCCCCGACTCCGCGGGCCGTTCGGACCTCGGTTGCAGACGGCATGACAGCTCCGACCGGACGAGCAGACGGGGCGGTGATCCCCCCTCGGTGGTCGAGTAACCCCGCACGGGCGTCCCGAGACCTCCGATCTGTACCCCGCTCATTTTATATAGGCGTGCTATGTTTATCCCCGTGCCCACCCCCTCCGCCCCCGTGCGCCTCGCCTCCGCCGCCACCGCCCTCGCGCGGTACGCCGGTCGCTCCAGCGGAGCCGCCGGGCTCGGCGCGCAGTCCGGCGCCGTCTGGTCGACGCTCGCCGAGCTGCGCATCTCCGCCCCGCTCCGCCTCGGCGAGCTCGCCGAGCGCGTGCGCGTGACGCAGCCCACGATGACCGGGCTGATCGCCCGGCTCGACGAGGCCGGCTGGATCCGCCGGGTGCACGACGAGAGCGACGGCCGCGCCTGGCTCATCGAGGCCACCGACGCGGGCCTCACCGCCCTCGGCGAGCACCGCCTCCGCCTCGACTCCGCCCTGGCGCCCCTGTTCGACGACCTCGACGACGACGACCGGCGCGTGCTCGAGCGCGCGGCCGCCCTCGTCGAGGAGCGCGTGCGGCGCATCTCCTGATCCCCTCCCCGAAAGGACCCTCCGTGTCCACTCCCGCCCACTCCCCCGCCGGCGGCTCGATCCTCCGGCAGCCGCTCGCCGTCTGGGCCGTGGCCTTCGCGGCCGTCATCGCCTTCATGGGCATCGGCCTGGTCGATCCGATCCTCCCGGCCATCGCCGAGAGCCTCGAGGCGACCCCGACCGAGACGTCGCTGCTGTTCACCAGCTACCTCGTGATCACCGGCGTCGTGATGTTCTTCACCAGCTGGCTCTCGAGCCGCATCGGCGCCAAGAAGACGCTGATGATCGGGCTCGTGCTGATCGTCGTGTTCGCCGCGCTGGCGGGCACGGCCGGCAGTGTCGAGGGGGTCATCGGCTTCCGCGCGGGCTGGGGCTTCGGCAACGCGCTCTTCATCTCGACCGCGCTCTCGACCATCGTCGGGGCGGCGAGCGGAGGCAGCTCCGCGGCGATCGTGCTCTACGAGGCCGCGCTGGGAGTCGGCATCGCGATCGGCCCGCTGCTGGGCGGCCTGCTCGGCAGCGTCTCGTGGCGCGGTCCGTTCTTCGGCACCGCCGTGCTGATGGCCGTCGGCTTCATCGCCATCGCGACCCTGCTGCGCGAGGACGGTCCCCGGCCGGCCCCGACTCCGCTCTCGGCGCCGTTCAGGGCCCTGAGGGTCCCCGCGATCCGCACGCTCGCGGGCGCCGCGCTCTTCTACAACATCGGCTTCTTCGTGCTGCTCGCCTACACGCCGTACCCGCTGGGCCTGGACGAGTTGGGACTGGGCTTCACGTTCTTCGGCTGGGGCCTGGGAGTCGCGATCACGTCGGTCTTCGCCGCCCCGCTGCTCACCGCTCGTCTGCCGCGCACCGTGGTGCTGCGCTCGGTGCTGGTGCTCCTGGCGCTCGATCTCATCGCCGGCGGTCTCGCGATCTCGTCGCGCATGGGCCTGATCGTCTGCATCATCGTCGGCGGCCTGCTGCTGGGCGTCGTCAACACAGTGCTCACGGAGTGCGTGATGGAGGCGACCGACCTGCCCCGCTCGGTCGCCTCCTCCGCCTACTCGGGTGTGCGGTTCCTGGGCGGAGCGATCGCGCCGCCCGCCGCCTCGGCCCTCGCCGCCGCGATCTCGCCGGCGTTCCCGATGTACGCCGCCGCCGGCGCCGTGCTCGTGGCCGCGCTGATCGTGCTGCTCGGCCGCCGGACGCTGGCCCGCGCCGATGCGCACGGCGAGGAGCCGGAGCTGGTCGAGGCGCAGGCGATCACCCTCGGCGAGTAGCCGACCACGACCTCAGCCGGGAGCGGTCCTCAGCCACCATCGTGCGCGAGGACCGCTCCCGGCTGACGTTCTGCAGGCGTCAGGCGCCCGTGAGCTGGGGGTAGACCGCCTCCAGCGGCGCGGTCAGACCCGACTTCACCTGGCGGCTCGTCTCGTCGGCCAGCACCTCGAAGCTGCCCGATTCGAGTCCGTCGTAGGTCTGGCCGACCACGTCGACCGGGCTCGCCTTCGGCCCCTCGGCGCCCGCCGCCATCGGGGTGTCGACGTAGCCGACGTGCAGACCGAGCACGTGCACGCCCTGCGGCGCCAGCTCGAGGCGGAGCGAGTTGGTCGCCGACCACAGCGCCGCCTTCGAGGCGCTGTAGCCGCCGGCCACCGCGAACCAGCTGAGGGCGGAGTGGACGTCGATGATCGCCGCGCCCGAGGCCTCGGACAGCCGCGGCGCGAACGCCTTCGCGAGCAGCACGGGGGCGAAGAAGTTCGTCTCCATCACGTCGCGGAGCTCCTGGGTCGAGAGCTCGAGCAGGCTGTAGCTCGCTCCGGAGACGCCCGCGTTGTTGACCAGCACCGTCACGTCGGACGCCGCCTCGACGGCTGCGGCCACCGACTCCGCGTCGTTCACATCGAGCACGAGCGGCACGATGCGCTCGTCGCCCCACTCCTTCGGGCGGCGGGCGGCGGCGTAGACCTTGGCCGCGCCGCGCGCGAGGGCCTGCGCGACGAACTCGGAGCCGAGTCCGCCGTTCGCTCCGGTGACGAGGACGACGGCTCCGTGGAGTGATGTCATGGTGGGATCTCCCGATTCTGCGGGTCGCGGCGGTCGCGACCTCTGCATCGGGCAACATCGGAGTAGTGGGTTGGGATTCCCAACTCACAGGACCCGGGCGCTCGGCGCCGGAGTGGAGACCCCGTGACCACCGTCGGCATCACCCCCCGCGCCTGCCCCATCGCCGCCGGGCTCGAGGTGCTCGGCGAGCGCTGGAGCCTGCTGGTGCTGCGCGAGATCGCGTTCGGCGAGCACCGCTTCGACCGAATCCGGGCCTTCACCGGCGCCCCGCGCGATGTGCTGACCGCGCGGCTGCGCACCCTGGAGGAGCACGGCGTGATCGAGCGCGTCGCCTACTCCGAGCGGCCGCCCCGCTTCGAGTACCGCTTCACCGAGGCGGGGCGCGACGCCGTACCCGTGCTGATCGCCCTCGCCGCCTGGGGCGAGCGCTGGGCCCGCGAGCCGTCGGAGCGGCAGCCGTACCAGCACCGCTGCGGCGCGCGCCTGGATCCGGTGCTGCACTGCGCCGAGTGCGGCGAGCGGATGGACGCCGACTCGGTGTCGCTCGCGGGCGAGGGCGCCTAGGGCGCCACCTCGAACATCCGGGCCCGCAGCGCCGCCGTCCGCGGATCCGCCGCGCACGCCCGCAGCGCCGCCGCCAGCACCCCGGGAGCGGGATGCGCCTCGCGCACGTACACGTCGACGCCCGCCGGAGTGAACGGCGTGCGCGCGAACCGGGTGAGCGCCCAGCCCGCCTCCTCGTCGGCCGCCACGAACGACCAGCGGCTGCGCGCGAGCAGCGTCAGCGGCTCGACCCCGCGCCAGCGGAAGCCGTCGGGGTCGAGCGGATCGGGGGCGTCCAGACCGACGACGTAGCGCGTCGCGCGTCGGCCGCGCCAGCTGACGACATCGGCGACCTCACCGCTCGGCAGCGGCGCGTAGGTGATCGCGACCCCCTCCCTCCCCCGCCACAGCGGCAGGCTCGAGCCGCGCACGAACCAGGTCCCCGACGCCAGTCCCCTCACGGCAGCGCGTGCTTCACGTTGGAGCGGGCGAGGGCGATCGCCTCGCCGGCCCCGCCGTTCATCACGATCTTCGACATCGCCAGCGCGAAGCCCTTCACCTGCGCGCCGGTGACGGTCGGCGGCAGAGACAGGGCGAGCGGATCCGTCACCACGTCGACCAGGACCGGGCCGTCCTCGGCGAGCGCCTCGCGCAGCGCACCCTCGACGTCCTTCGGATCCTCGACGCGGATCCCGCGGATGCCGACCGCCTCCGCCACCTTCGCGTAGTCCACCATCGGCACGTCCACCGCGAAGTCCGGGAAGCCGTCCACCAGCATCTCGACCTTCACCAGCCCGAGCGTGGAGTTGTTGAAGACCACGATCGTGACCGGCAACCGGTACGCGGTCACCGTCACGAGCTCCCCCATCAGCATCGAGAGCCCGCCGTCACCGCTGAGCGAGACGACCTGCCGTCCGGGGTGCGAGAGCTGCGCGCCGACCGCCTGCGGCAGGGCGTTCGCCATCGAGCCGTGCAGGTACGAGCCGATCAGGCGGCGGCGGCCGTTGGGAGTGATGTACCGCGCCTGCCAGACGTTGCCCATGCCGGTGTCAGCGGTGACGATCGCGTCCTCCGACAGCAGGCCGTCGAGCGTCGAGGCGACCAGCTCGGGGTGGATCGGCCGGCGCTTCTCGACCTCGGTGTACTTCCCGACGACCCCGGTGACGAGCTTCTCGTGCTTCTTCAGCGTCTTCTCGAGGAACCGGTGGTTCTTGCGCTGCACGAGCGGAGTGAGGGCGCGCAGGGTCGCGCCGACGTCCCCGTGCACCGGATGCGCGACGCTCACGCGGCGCCCGAGCTTGGACGCGTCGGTGTCGACCTGCGCGATGACGACCTCGGACGCGTCGGGCAGGAACTGCTCGTAGGGGAAGTCGGTGCCGAGCAGGATCAGCAGGTCGGCGTCGTGGATGCCCGCGTGCGCGGCTCCGTAGCCCAGGAGGCCGGTCATGCCGACGTCGTACGGGTTGTCGTACTGGATCCACTCCTTGCCGCGGAGGCTGTGCCCGACGGGCGCTCCGACGAGCTCGGCGAAGGCGACGACCTCGTCGTGCGCGTTCCGCACCCCGGCGCCCGCGAAGATCGCGACGGTCTTCGCCGAGTCGATCGCGGCAGCGAGCGCTCGCACGTCGCCGTCGTCCGGCACGAGCACGGCCGGCGCGGGCAGAACGAACGCCGGGAACTCCCCCACGGCCTCGAACTCGGCCACGTCGCCGGGCAGAGTGACGACCGCCACGCCGCCCAGGGCCACCGCGCTGCGCATCGCGGCGTTCACCACGCGCGGCGCCTGCGCGGCGGTCGACACCAGCTCCCGGTAGTTCGAGCACTCGACGAAGAGGCGGTCCGGATGCGTCTCCTGGAAGTACGAGGAGCCGATCTCATTGCCGGGGATGTGGCTGGCGATCGCCAGCACCGGGGCGCCCGAGCGGTGCGCGTCGTAGAGGCCGTTGATCAGGTGCAGGTTGCCGGGGCCGCAGCTGCCCGCGCAGACGGCCAGCCTCCCGGTCAGCTGGGCCTCGGCGCCGGCCGCGAAGGCCGCGGCCTCCTCGTTGCGCACGTGGATCCAGTCGATCCCTCCCTTCGCCGAGCCGCCGCTTCTGCGCACCGCGTCGACGATCGGATTGAGGGAGTCCCCGACGATGCCGTAGATCCGGGAGACCCCGGCATCGATGAGCTGGGCGATGAGCTGGTCCGCGACCGTCTTCTGAGCCATGCCCCCATTCGACTCCTCCTGCCTGGACGTCCCCTCCCGCATCCCCCTGCAGTCGGAGTCGCCCGAGCCCTAGGTTGGGGGAGTCCGTTGTCCCGTGGACGCGATCCGTCCTCGCAGAACCAGGAGTGCTCCATGAACCGCCGTCGTTCCTCTCTCGTCCTGGTCGCGGCAGCGGCCCTCGCGCTCGGCCTGGGCGGCTGCTCCGGCCTGAACAGCCTGGCCGGCGGGGAGACCCGCGACGAGGAGTCGGGCGAGATCACCGAGGGCGGCACCACCGACGTGTTCCAGCTCCGCGTCGGCGACTGCCTGAACGACGAGCTCACCGAGGAGGCCACGGAGGTCACCGACGTGCCGACCGTGCCGTGCACCGAGCCGCACAGCTACGAGGTCTTCCAGAACGTCACGATGGCCGAGGCCGACGAGTACCCCGGCGAGGAGGCGACCACGCAGCAGGCCGAGGACGAGTGCGTCGCCGCGTACGACGCCTTCGTCGGCCTGACCTACCAGGAGTCGAAGTACGACTTCAGCTACTACTACCCCACCGCCGAGAGCTGGGGCGGCGGGGACCGCACGATCAACTGCCTGATCACCGACCCCGAGGGCCTCACCACGGGCAGCCTCGCGGGCGTCGCGGCCTGATCCGCGCGCAGAACGTCGGCTGACGAGGGGGTCTCTCGGCTGTCAGCGGAGACACCCCCTTCTCAGCCGATGTCCTGCGGCGAGGAGACGGTGCCGGGCCGCGGGAAGGCCCGGAGCAGCGCTCCCGAGACGATCCAGATCGCCGCGATCCCGATCACGAGCCAGCCCGCGTCGAGTCCCGAGGCCGCGCCCGCGAGCGTCGCGCCCACTGCGGCGGCGGCCGCC
This sequence comes from Rathayibacter sp. Leaf299, assembly GCF_001423055.1. NCBI lineage: Bacteria > Bacillati > Actinomycetota > Actinomycetes > Micrococcales > Microbacteriaceae > Rathayibacter > Rathayibacter sp. Leaf299. The sequence continues at coordinate 681,749 of NZ_LMNT01000001.1, read as the reverse complement.
CGCAGTCCCGCGCCGATCGTGAACACCTGCGAGCGGACGGCCGCCGGGCTCTCCTGGTCGCGCAGCATCAGCATCGCCGCGTTGGCGGGGGCGGTGAACACCCCGGCCACCGCGAACGCGACGATCACGACGACGATGCCCAGATCCGGAGCGGCGAGCAGGAGCGAGGCGCCGGTCGCGGCGAAGCCCGCGCCCATCACCCACGACGGCGGGCGCTGCGTCCAGCGGCGGGCGGCCACGGCGACCGCGCCCAGCAGTCCGCCGATCGCGAAGGCCGTCAGGATCCACGCCGCTCCGGCTGTGGAGCCCAGCCGCTCGATCGACAGCGCGATCGCCGCGACCCCCGCCGCGCCGCCTCCGATCTGGCTCAGCGTGCCCGAGAGGGTGACGACCGCGATCGGGCGGTGGCGGACGAGGTGGGTCACTCCCGCCGCGATCGTGCGGCGCACGCCGATGGTGGGAGCCGGGCGGGCGTCCATCCGCAGGGCCAGCGAGCCGAGCACGCCGACGAGGGCGAGCCCGGCCATCAGGAGCATCGCGGCCCGCGCGTCGGCGACGGCGATCGCAAGCCCGGCGAGCGCCGGCCCGCCGATCGACGCCACGTTGTACGAGAGCGAGTCCTGGGCGTAGGCGCGACGCGCATCCGGGATCGCGCTGGTCACGAAGCTCGACATGCCGCCCATCGAGACCGGCGTCGAGAGTCCGGCGAGCACGAGGAGCAGCGCGATCAGGAGGGTCGGCACGTCGCCGAGGAACGCGGCGAGCGCGAAGGCCGCCGCCGTCGCGACGGCCGACGCCACCAGCAGCCGGCGCGGGTGCCGCACGCGGTCGAGCACGGTGCCGACGAGCGGCGCCGCGACGACGCTCGGGAACAGCGCCGCGCCGGTCAGCAGACCGCCGAGCGCGACGTCGTCGAGGCGCTCGACGGCGAGGACGGGGAGGGCGACGACCATCCCGGCACTCGCGAGGCGGAGGGGGATCGACGCGGCCTGGTAGGTGAACGCGCTCATGCGACTCGAGGTGACATCGCTACCGATTCTCCCCCGTTCCGGTGACTCCGGAGTGCCGCCGAGGTAGCGTCGCCCTGCCGGGACGCTCCCGGCACGACGGGGGACGAGTCATGACCACTGCACCGACGGCACCTCCTCGACCCGATCAGCGCTCGTCCCGCCACGCCGTCCTCCTCGGCGTCCTGGCCGTGATCGTCGTCCCGCTCGCGATCCTGCTCGCGACGAACTCGTGGTCGTCCCCCGGCCCCGAGGACCACGTGCGGATGGCGCTCGGCTCGGTCATCGCGGCCTGCGTCTCGGTCGTCGGCGCCTGGTGGCTCGCGTTCGACCGCCGCAGCGCCGGGGCTCCCGGTCGCACTTGGTTCTGGGGCGTCGCGTGCCTGGTGACGCTCAGCGCGGTCTCGAGCGTGACCGCGGTCGCCGATCGGCTCACGGCACTGATCGCCGGCTGACCGCTCAGGCCATCGGCGCGCGCCGCGCCTGCGTCGCGGCCGCCGCCACTCCGAGGCGCCACGGCTCGCCGTGCCCCGGCAGCAGGGTCTGCGCCCCCGTCGCCGCGAGCACGTCCAGCGAGGCGAGCGAGCGGTCGGTGTCGGCCGTCGCCGCGCGCGCCACCAGATGCGGACCGGTGCGCGCCGAGTAGGGGTCGAGCGTCACGAGGGCGTCGCCGCCGATCACGGCTCCGCGGTCGGCGACGTGCAGCGAGACGTGGCCGTCGGTGTGCCCCGGAGTCGCGAGCACGGTCGGCGATCCCGGCACGTCGAGCGTCTCGCCCGCGCGCAGGGCGACCGTGGTCGTCAGCGGAGGGACGGCCAGCGCGCCGGCGCGCGCCATCGCTCCCAGCACGGGGATCGCCGACGGGTACCGCAGCGGGTAGACGAACGGGGTGCGCTGCCTCCGGTACGAGTACGGGTGCGCGGCCAGCGGCGCATCGGCCGGGTGCAGGAGCACGGGGACGCCCCGCTCGGCGAGGCGCCGGGCGACGCCGACGTGGTCGAAGTGGGCGTGGGTGAGCACCAGGGCGTCGATGTCCGAGACGTCGCGCCCGAGCACCTCGAGGGCGCGGAGCAGGTGCAGCCAGGTGCGCGGAAGTCCCGCGTCGACGACCGTGATCCGGCCGCCCTCCTCGAGGAGGTACAGGTTCGTGTACGCGTGCTCGATCCGGTGGAGGCCGGGTGCCTCGTTCCGGAAGAACGCGGGCCCTCCCCGGGGCGCGCTCCGCTGCCCGCCGTCCGCGCTCCGCTGTGAGCCGTCCACGCTCCCCCGTGCGCCGCCCGCGCTCCGCCGTCCGCCGTCCGCGACCGCCATGGGGTCCCTCCGCTCCCGGCGCCCGCCCGCCGGACCGCCGTCGTCAGGACGCTAGAGCCGCGCCGCCGACCGCGAGAAGGGCGTTGACGGCGGGGCCCGCCATCGGGCAGGGGCGCACGACGATCAGGCGCGCCGCCGCGCCTTCAGCGCCAGCTGCAGCGCGGCCAGCAGGAGCAGCGCCGCGAAGAGGATCCCCGACAGTCGCGCGGGCAGGAGGAACGACAGGGCCACTCCGGCGAACGAGGACGCGGTCGCGGCCAGGCCGACGACCAGACCCGCCCGCACGTCGAGCAGTCCGCGGCGGGCGTTGGCGATCGAACCGCTGATCGCGGTCGGGATCATCGCCGCCAGCGAGGTGCCCTTGGCGAGCAGGTCGGCGAGTCCGAAGGCACCCACGAGCACCGGCACCGCGATCGCGCCCCCGCCGATCCCGAAGAGACCGGAGGCGACGCCCATCGCCGCGCCCAGCCCGACGAAGCCGGGCCACACGCCCCAGCCCTCCGCCACGTCGCCGGTCTCGTTCGAGCCGAACACGGCCATCCGCACCGCCGCCGCGACCAGCAGGGCGACGAAGAGCCAGCGCAGCACGCCCAGCGGCAGCCGCGCGAGCAGCCACGAGCCGAGAACCGCGCCGAGCATCGCCGCCGCGGCGATGACCGCCGCCGGGATCCAGGCGACCTGCCCGGCCAGCGCGTAGCCGAAGGCGCCGGCGACCGAGGTGGGCGCGATCGCGAGCAGCGAGGTCGCGGAGGCGCGGCGCTGGTCCATCCCGGCCCACGCGACCAGCATCGGCACCATCACGATGCCGCCGCCGACTCCGAACGCGCCCGAGAGCACCCCGCCGATCACTCCGATGAGGCCGAGCAGCAGGTACTGCCGACCGCGCCGCTCGGTGGGCAGCACCGGGGCCTTCGCGTCGTCCGTCACCGTCCCATCGCACCACGGCGGCGCTCTGCGGCACGAATCGCGTCGCACGGTCGAAACATCGAGTGCGTAGCCTTCCTCCTGCAGCGACGCGGCGGCACCGAGCGGGGGCTCGGGGCGGACGTCGCAGCGGAGGGGGACCAGCATGAGGCGCACAGCCGCGACCACCGGGGCGATCGTCGGCACCGGAGGCGTCCTCGCGGCGGCCGGAGCGGCAGCGGGAGCGGCACTCGGGGCGACGCCGTGGCCGGCGGCCCTCGCGATCCGCACCGTGTTCGAGCGCGAGGCGCGGCGCACCGCCGACACCATGCGGCCGTTCGTGCCGGAGGGGGTCGGCCGCGTCGCCGAGATCGTCCCCGCTCGCGACGGCGCGCCCGCCACCTCCGCCGACGTCTTCCGCTCCGCCGGCGCGGGCGCGCGGCCGACCGTGGTGTGGATCCACGGCGGAGCCTGGATCTCGGGGCACCGGCAGGACGTCGAGCCCTACCTGCGCATGCTCGCCGCCGCCGGCTACACGGCGGTCGGCCTCGACTACGGCCGCGGTCCCGAGTCGACCTACCCGACGGCGCCGCGCCAGCTGCTCGCCGGGCTCGAGCACCTCCGCCGCCACGCCGGCCGCCTGGGCATCGCCCGCGACCGCATCGTGCTGGCGGGCGACTCCGCGGGTGCGCAGCTCGCCAGCCAGCTCGCCACCGCGATCACGAACCCCTCCTACGCCCGCGACGCCGGGCTGGTGACCAGCCTCCCCGTCGACGCGCTGCGCGCCCTGATCCTGCACTGCGGCGTGTTCGACCTGACCGGGGTGTCGAAGGTGACCGGAGTCGCCGGGTGGGCGTTCCGCGCGGCGCTCTGGGCCTACACGGGCCGGCGCAACTGGTCGGAGTCGACCGCGGGGCTGCACATGTCGACCATCGACCACGTCACTCCGCGGTTCCCGCCGGTCTTCCTCAGCGGAGGGAACGCCGACCCGCTCACGGCCCGCCAGTCGCGTCCGTTCGCCGCGCACCTCCGCACGCTCGGCGTGCCGGTGACCGACCTCTTCTGGGGCGAGGGCCACGAGGCGCAGCTGGGGCACGAGTACCAGTTCGACTTCGACCTGCCGGAGGCGCGGGTGACGCTCGAGCGGACCCTGGAGTTCCTGGAGCGCACGACGGCGCGATGAGGCCTCACGGTGCTTCTCTGGCAGTTCCCTGGATGAGCCGCCGAGCACCGTGACGTTCACGGACGTCGTCGCGTCCTATTCGCATACCGCCCCGATCGACCGGATCGGGCACCACGCGAAAGAGGAGATCATGGCCGACAGCAACGCGACCACCACGACGGGCACCGGAGTCGGACGCACCGTCATCGACGACGCCGTCATCGCGAAGGTCGCGGGCATCGCCGCCCGTCAGGTCCCCGGCGTCCACGCCCTCGGCGGAGGAGCGGCCCGCGCGATCGGCGCGCTCCGCAGCGCCATCGGCAACGACGACCGCGGCCAGGGCGTCAAGGTCGAGGTCGGCGAGCGCCAGGTCGCCGCCGACGTCGTGATCGTCGCCGAGTACCCGGCCGCGCTGCAGAGCGTCGCCGAGGGCGTGCGCTCCGCCGTCGCCGAGGCGATCCGCGAGATCGTCGGCATGGACGTCGCCGAGATCAACGTGACCGTCCAGGACGTGCACATCCCCGAGGACGACGCCCCCGAGGCCGAGCCCCGCGTCGCCTAGGCGCCCCGCACCACCGCACCCGCACACGAACACCGACGGAAGGACACCCTCATGGGACTCGACGACAAGATCAAGAACGCCGCTCAGGACCTCGCCGGCAAGGCGAAGGAGGCCCTCGGCAACGTCCAGGGCGACGAGCGCAAGGCCGAGGAGGGCCGCCGCGACCAGCAGGCCGCCGACCTGAAGAAGACGGGCGAGGACGTCAAGGACGTCTTCAAGAACTGACACTGCCCTCTCCGGACGCCCCGCCCCTCGCGGCGGGGCGTCCGTCTGCACGATCATCGACCGGATCCCCGGACCCGGATCGCGAACAGGAGCATCGAATGCAGAACGCCTGCACCCGGCCGCTCGACGTGGACGACGCCGTCGCCCTCGTCGCGGTCCTCGCGACACTCGAAGGCCTGCTGGCCGCCCGACGGCTGCCCGACGCCGAGATCGAGCTGATCCGCCGCAGCCTCGAGCAGGGCGGCGGCGTGCTCGCGGGAGCCGACCACGAGGAGCTCGCCGCGGCCCTGAGCGCCCTGAACGGGCGCCTCCGGGCCACCATCGGCTGACCCGCGACGACCCCACGGGATCCGCGAGGGCGCTAGCGTGGCCCCATGCCCGGCGCCCACTTCGTCCTGTCGACGGCCTCCCCCTGGGAGGACCGCACCGAGGTCATCGGCGTCTACGCCTCCGAGGCATGGGCGCGCGAGGCCGCGACGGTGTGGCTCCGCTCACCCGATCGCGAGGCGTTCCCCCGCTGCATCATCGAGTGCTGGAGCGGGGCGCACCTGCTGCAGCGCGAGGTGATCGAGGGCGTGCCCGCCGACGACGACTCCGACGGCACCGGGATCAGCGGAACACCGACGGACGGCTGAGCGCGTCGGCCCAGGGCTCGCGCTCGGTGACGACATCTGCGCCCGCCTGGGCCGACTCCCGGATCGCGAGGCCCAGCAGGTGGTCCTGCAGCCCGTCCGCGAGCGGATACGGCGCCGGCCCCTCGCCCCTCGCCCAGGCCCCCGTCGCGCCGACGAGCGCGTCCACGGCGATGTCCTCGTCGGACTGCCGCGCGCCCGGGTGCGGGTTCTGGAACAGCACCTCGCCGTCGAGCGCGATCGTGTCGAGGTGGAAGCCCTCGAGGTTGTGGTCGATCCCCGTCTGCCGGCGGGTGATCCGCGACTCGACGACCGACCGCGGCGCCGCCATCCGCACCACGCTGTCGCCGTCGATCTCGCCGTGCGAGCCGCGCACCGTCAGCCGGCGGTGGCGCAGCGGGGTGAACCACTGGTTGTCGGTGAAGTCGTAGAGCCCCGAGCGGCCGTCGCCGAAGTCGAGGGTCGCCAGGGTGGTCGTCCGCTCCCGGGCCTCGGTCGCGTCGGTCCAGCCGTGCGTCGTCAGTGGATCCAGGAGCGGCGCGCGGAGATCGCGCGCGCTCACGCGGGTCGGCCCGCCCCGGTCGCCGAGCAGCCCACGCATGATCGAGACCGCGTGGTACAGGTGGTTCGAGCAGACCTGCACCTGGGTCGGCGTGCCGATGAGGCCCGAGCGCACCGCCTTCCAGCGCGCGGAGTGCGCGGGCATGAACAGGCTCTGATCGGCCACCTGCACCAGGTCGGAGCCGCCGACCTCGTCCCACATCCGCCGCATCGCGGGCACGTCGAGGGCCGGAGGCGTCTCCTCGAGCACGCGGATCCCGCGACGGACGAGGTCCGCCGTGATGTCGGACGCCACCTCGACCGGCACGGCGACGAGCACGAACTCGGGGTCGCCGTGGGCGACGAGCTCGTCGACGCTCGCGAATGCGGGCACGCCCCACTCGGCGGCGACCGCGTCGCGGCGCGCGGACCGCGAGTGGATCCCGGTGACCATGAACGACTCCGGCACGTCGCGGGCGAGGCGGAGGAAGAAGCCGGTGCGCCAGCCGGAGCCGACGATCGCGAAGCGGATCGGGGAGGAGGTCATCGGCGTCGTCCTGTTCTGCGGGGTCCCGTGGGGCGTCGTCCCGACGCGCGCGGGCGGTCGGGGGCGGTCGTGCTCGACCAGTGCGAGGGCCGCTCGAAGTGCGGAGGGAGCACGGTCGCCGCGTCGCCGCGCGTGCTCGAGACCTGCGCCTGGGTGAGGTAGAGCGCGCCCGAGAGGTCGGCGCCGGACACGTCCGCGTCGCGGAGGTCCACTCCGAGCACGTCGCAGCGGTGCAGGTCGGTGCGGCGCAGGTCGGCCGCGATCAGCAGCGCTCCGCGGAGGTCGGTGCCGCGGAGGTCCGCTCCGCGCAGGTCCGCTCCGAGCAGGTCGGCGCCCGGGACGAGGCGGCGGTCGGAGCCGGTGCCCACCCCGGCGCGCGCCGCCGCGCTCGCGGCGATCAGGAGCGGGCGGGACGCGGCGAACTCGGCGTCCACGTCGGCCGCGAGGATCTCCTCCGGCGAGGCGAGCGTGAGCGCGTGCACGGCCTCGAAGCGGCGGCGGACGGCGTCGCCGTCAGCGGCGTCGACCTCGAGCGCGACGTCGAGGTACCAGAGCAGCTCGTGGAGGCGGCGGACGAGCGGGAACACGGCGAACATCCGCTCGCGCACGGTCGCGTCGCTCCGCCACGAGACGCCGCCGAACGTGTGCGTCGACACCTTCTGCCCCGCGCCGAAGCAGTCGAAGACCGTGCAGCCGACGAAGCCCTCGGGGCGGAGGCGGCGGTGGATCGTGCAGGCGTCCTCGGAGTCGAGGTTCGTGCACGGATCGCCCGCCGGCTTGTCGACGGGGAAATCGCTCGAGCGCGAGAACGCCAGGGCGACGCAGCAGAGCCCGAAGCAGTTCGCGCAGTCGGCGCCCAGATCCTCGCGGCGGCCGAGCTCGACCCGGGTGCGTGACGACATCGCTCCCGAGCCTACGCCCGCCTCGACGCCCGGGTCAGTGCGCGAGGGCGAGCACACCCACGACGAGCGCGCCCAGGCCCAGGAGGATCGCGAGCGAGATCACGCGCTGCCGCCAGGTGAGGCCCGCCCGGCCGACCGCGATCAGCGCGACGGCGGCGAGCACCGCGGCGTACACGCCGACGCCGATCCACAGGGCCGTCGTGGACTCGATCCAGCCGAGCACCGCCGCGAGCAGGGCGAGCACCGGGAGCGACGCCGACGCGAGCGCGCCCGCCGCGATGCGGAGCATGACGCGCAGCTCCGACCGTGACGGGAGCGCCGCGTGGGTGACCTGGTGCGCGATGACCTCGGCCGTGAACCCGGCCGCCGAGATGCCGATGATCGAGATCACGAGGCTCCGCAGGGCGTGGCCCGCGTCGGGGTGGTCGTCGACGGCGTAGATCATGACGACCGCGAGGCCCGTGAACGTCGCGTAGACCCGCTCCTTGAGGGCGCGGGCGCTCTCCTCGAGCGGACGGCGGGTGTACTCCATCCACCGGGAGACGGGCCCGGCGGCGCGGCGGGCCACGGTCAGTAGGAGGCGGAGTCGACGCGCGCGGCCGAGGCGTCGCCGTCGAGGCGCGCGGCCAGGTCGCCGAGGATCGTCGCCGATCCGCTCGTGCCGAAGCGGGTGACGCCGAGCTCGCGGTACGCGAGCAGCGTGTCGAGGTCGCGGACGCCTCCGGAGGCCTTCACCTGGACGGCGTCGGACACCGCGCCGCGCATGAGGCGCAGGTCGTGCTCGTTGGCGCCGCCGCCCGCGAAGCCGGTGGCGGTCTTGACGAAGTCGGCGCCGGCGCGCTCGGACGCTTCGCTGCCCGCGACGACCTGCTCGTCGTCGAGGAGGCTCGTCTCGAGGATCACCTTGACGACGTGGCCGTCGGCGGCGTCGACCACCGCGCGGACGTCGTCCTCGACGTCCTGCAGCAGGCCGCTGCGCAGGCGGCCGATGTTGACGACCATGTCGAGCTCGCTCGCACCGTCGGCCAGGGCCTGACGCGACTCCGCGACCTTCGCGGCCGTGGAGGTGGTGCCGTGCGGGAAGCCGATGACGGTGCCGACGAGGACTCCGGAGCCCTCGAGGCGGCGCACCGCGTGCGCGATGTCGGAGGGGCGGACGCAGACGCTGAACACGCCCGAGGCGGCGGCCTCGTCGAGCTGCGCGTCGACCTCGGCGCGGGTGAGCTCGGGCTTCAGGATCGCGTGGTCGATGAGCGCCGCGATCTCGGCGACGCTGGGCAGGCTGGGGGTGGTCATGCACTCGATTTTACCCGGCGTGCCGGGCCGCGCCGATCCGTCGAGAACGGCCGCGCGGAGTCGCGCGGGGCGGCCTCCCGCGACGGATCGATCGGGTTGCGTCGGGCCGGACGGAAGCACGGCTCCTTGCTGATCGAGCAGTCCGCGCAGCGCGGCGTATCGAGATCCCCCACCGACCGGACGAGAGCGCCGGAGCCACGACTCCGGCGATGGTGGGTCTCGATACGCCCCTCCGGGGCTACTCGACCAGCAGCGGGCGGGGGGCCGAGCGGGCGGACCTTCGGCACCCACTGCGGATCGAGTAGCCCGCGCAGCGGGCGTATCGAGATCCCCCACCGCACGGACGAGAGCCGACGGCGCCGCGACTCCGGCGGTGGTGGGTCTCGATACGCCCCTGCGGGGCTACTCGACCAGCAGCGTGCGGGGTGGGGGGGACCGCGACCTCACCGAGCGACGCGGAACGCGAGCTATGAACGTGTACCCCGTCGCGCAAGGCCGAGCGCATCGCGGAATCGCGTGCCAAGCGATTCCGCGCAGCGGACGCAGGACGCTCTGCGGAACGCGGCCACCTCGAGGAGCCGACCGCGGCGAGGAGTGCCGCAAGGCACTCCGAGCACGGAAACACCGAAAGGGGCCCCGCGATCGTCAGATCGCGAGGCCCCTTCGGTGTGAGCGCAGTGGTACTGACTACCAGCTGGACTTCGTGATGCCGGGCAGCTCGCCGCGGTGCGCCATGTCGCGGAAGCGGACACGCGAGATGCCGAACTTCGACAGGTTGCCGCGGGGGCGGCCGTCGACGGCGTCGCGGCCGCGGACGCGGACCGGCGAGGCATTGCGGGGGAGCTTCTGGAGGCCGACGCGGGCGGCCTCGCGGGACTCGTCGGTGCCGGCCGGGTCGACCAGAGCCTTCTTGAGCTCCAGGCGCTTGGCGGCGTAGCGGTCGACGATCACCTTGCGCTGCTCGTTGCGGGCGATCTTGCTCTTCTTGGCCATTTCTAGCGCTCCTCGCGGAAGTCGACGTGCTTGCGCACTACGGGGTCGTACTTCTTCAGCACGAGACGGTCGGGGTCGTTGCGACGGTTCTTCTTGGTCACGTAGGTGTAACCGGTTCCAGCCGTCGAACGGAGCTTGATGATGGGACGGACGTCCTGCTGCTTTGCCATTAGATCTTCACCCCACGAGCGAGAATGTCCTTGACGACGGACTCGATGCCACGGGCGTCGATGACCTTGATGCCCTTGGCCGACAGCGTCAGGGTGACGTTACGGCGGAGCGAGGGGACGTAGTACGTCTTCTTCTGCACGTTCGGGTCGAAGCGGCGCTTGGTGCGCCGGTGCGAGTGCGAGATGGCGTGTCCGAAGCCGGGAACGGCTCCGGTCACCTGGCAGACTGCTGCCATGGTTTCCTCCATGTGTGGTTACCGTGGGGCGCACGCGGCACTCGGCCCCGCTCGACCCACCCAAGGTCACTTGTCGGCATGCGGCCCGCTCGTCGCGGAGATCGGAACCTCCGCCGCTCGGGCAGCGCGCAAGCGCGTGCAGATGCACGCAACCTGAGTAGCTTAGGCGACGCGGCCCGCGGGCTGCAAGAGCACGGGAGGCACGAGCCCCTCACCCCGACTGCGCCGCGTGCATCCGCGCGTAGTGCCCGCCGACGGCGAGCAGCTCGTCGTGCGAGCCCCACTCCGCGATGCGCCCGCGCTCGAGCACGACGATGCGGTCGGCCGAGCGGATGGTCGAGAAGCGGTGCGCGACGACCAGCGTGGTGCGTCCCGCCGTCAGCCGGCCGAGCGCCTCCTTGATCAGCGCCTCCGACTCCGGGTCGAGGGCGCTCGTCGCCTCGTCCAGCAGCAGCACGCGGGGGTCGCGGATGAGGGCGCGGGCGATCGAGAGCCGCTGGCGCTGGCCGCCCGACAGGCGGGCGCCGCGCTCCCCCACGACGGAGTCCCAGCCGTCGGGCAGCGACTCGACGATCTCCCACGCGTTCGCGTCGCGCAGCGCCGCCTCCATCCGCTCGTCGGACACGTCGCCGAGGCCGTAGGCGATGTTGTCGCGGATCGTGCCCTCGAAGAGCACCGACTCCTGCGGCACCACCGAGACGGAGCGGCGGAAGGTGCGGAGGTCGAGCGATTCCATGTCGACCCCGTCGAGCAGGATCCGGCCCTTCGTGGGCCGGAGGAAGCCCAGCACCACGTTCAGCAGGGTCGACTTGCCCGATCCGGAGGCGCCGACGAAGGCGACCGTCTCGCCCGGGCGCAGATCGAGGTCGATGCCGTGCAGGGCCGCTCCGTCGTCGCCGTAGCGGAAGTCGACGCCCTCGAGAGTGATGCGCCCGGCGACCCGGCCGACCGCGCGCTTGCCCTCGTTGTGCTCGAGGTCGGGGTCCTCGAGGACCTCGGCGATGGAGCGGACCGACTCGGAGCCGCGCGCCGCGAGCGGGAGCAGCATCAGCAGGTTGGTCATGGAGGAGGTGAGGAGCGCGAAGTAGCTGCTCAGCAGCACGACCTGACCCGGAGTGACGGGGAGCCATCCCGAGATCGAGACCCACGCGGCGAGCACCAGGCAGCCGACTCCGAGCAGCTGCAGGCTCACCCACGACAGCGAGGCGAAGCGCCCGTTGAGCAGGTCGAGCTCGAAGCCGGCCTCGCGCACACCCTCGGCGCCGGTGGCGACGGTGCGGACCGCGGTCTGCTCGAGGCCGTGCGCGCGGGTGACGGGCATGAGGGTGGCCATCGCTCCGACGGTCGCCGAGAAGCGCTCGACCTCGCGGCGGAACTGCTCGTTGCGCTGCATGCTGCGCCGCTGCAGGATCCGTCGCAGCAGCACCGCGAGCGGGATCGCGAGGGCGTAGACGGGGAGGAAGGCCGGCACGTTGAGCGCCGTCATCGTGACGGCTCCGATCAGCACCATCACCGCCGAGAGCAGCGGATTCGCGGTCTGCTGCAGCATCGTCTCGATGTTCTCGACGTCGCGGACCACCTTGGTCTGCACGATCGCGCTGTTCGCCCGGGCGTGGAAGCCGATCGAGAGCAGCTGCAGGCGGTTCGCGATGGCCTTGCGCAGATCCGCGCCCATGTCGCGGACCGTGCCCATGAACAGCCGCACGAACATCACGTGGTTGGGGTAGTTCTGCGCGAGCAGCACCAGGGCGATCACCGACCACAGCAGGAGTCCACTGCTCGGCCCGCCCGCGACGACGATGTCGATCACCTCGGCGGTGACGACGGGCAGGAACCAGAGCGGGGTGTCCTTCACCGCGAAGAAGGCGACGGCGGCGAGGATGCGGCGCGGACGCCTCCGCAGCAGGCCGACGACGCTGCGCAGCGGATGCCGCCCGTCGACGATCTCCTCGACGGAAAGTGCTTTCCCAGACATTGCTCCATCCTCCCGCCGAGCGCGCGGAGGCACCACCCCGCCGCGCCGCGCGCTGCTCGAGCGGCGGCGTGCGGCGGCACGGTACGGTCGCTCGGGCGCTCCGGGGGGATCGGCGCGCCGTCGAGGGGGGACCATGGAATCGCTGAGGCGCCGCGCGCTGCTGCTGGGCATCGCGTCGGCCGCGGTGGGGCTGAGCGGCTGCACCGCCGACCCGAGACCCGCGCCGCTGACGGCGGTGCCGGTGGCGGCCACTCCGACTCCGACTCCCCCGCCGCGCCCGGTTCCGACCGCGACCGCGACGCCCGTGCCGGTGCGCGCCCGGGTGCCGCTGCCCGAGGGGATCATCACCGAGCTGCCGGCCGGCGTCGGGAACGCGATGGCGTGGACGGTCGACGACGGCGCCGACACCGAGGTCGTCGCCGCCTACGCGCAGTTCGCGAAGGACACCGGCACGCGCCTCACCTTCTTCCTCAACGGTCAGTACGACTCGTGGACCGTGTGCGCGCCGGCGCTCGCTCCGCTCGTCGCCTCGGGCCAGGTGCAGCTCGCGAACCACACCTGGTCGCACGTCGACCTCACGAGCCTGGGCTCCGACGGGGTGCAGGAGGAGCTCGGCCGGAACGGCGAGTTCATCCGCTCGACCTACGGGGTCGAGGCCGCGCCGTTCTACCGGCCGCCGTTCGGCTACACCGACGCCGCGAGCCGGGCCGCCGCCGCGGGGATCGGCTACACGGCGACCACCCTCTGGTACGGCTCGCTGTCCGACTCCGGCCGCATCACGACGGACCAGGTGCTGGCCTTCGCCGACGAGTGGTTCCAGCCGCAGCGCATCGTGATCGGGCACGCGAACTTCGATCCCGTCACGCAGGTCTACGCGCAGCTGGTCGACCTCCTCGTCGCGCGCTCGCTCGAGACGGTGACGCTGAGCGACGTGTTCGCGGTCTGACCCGCGCTCAGCGCAGGCTCGCGCGGGCGGCCTCGGCGATCGCCGCGGCGACCGCGTCGAGGCTCGGCGTCCGGAGCGACCACTGCTGCCAGTAGAGGGGGATGTCGACCGGGTCGCCGCCCAGCGCGACGAGGCCGGGATCGCCCACCGGGGCCTGCAGCTCCGGCAGCATGCCCCACCCCAGGCCGAGCCGCACGGCCGCTTCGAAGTCGGTCGAGCCGGGCACGCGGTGCCGGGGCGGAGCGGCTCCGGGCGCGTGGGCGGCGAGGAACCGCTCCTGCAGGCGGTCCTTCTCGTCGAAGACGACGACGGGCGCCTCGGCGAGCCCCTCGAGCCCGCCCGAGGGGAACCAGCGCTCGGCGAACGCGGGCGCGGCCATCGCCCGGTAGCGCATGACGCCCAGCGGAGCGACGGAGCAGCCGAGCACCGCCTCCGACTCGGCCGTGACCGCCGCGATCACCGTGCCGTCGCGGAGGAACGCGGTCGTGTGCTCCTGATCCTCGCGGTGCAGCTCGAAGACGGCGCCGGGCACGCCGGCGAGCGCCGGGAGGACCCAGGTGGCCAGCGAGTCGGCGTTGACGGCGAGCGCGAGGGGCACCGGGCCGGCTCCCTCCGCCTCGTCGCCGCCCAGCGCGCGCACGGCGTCCTCGGCGAGCAGCTCGATCTGACGGGCGAGCCGGAGGAGCCCGGCTCCGGCCTCGGTGGCGACGACCGGGCGCGAGCGCACGAGGAGCACGCGCCCGGCCGCGGTCTCGAGCGCCTTGATCCGCTGGCTGAGCGCCGAGGGGGTCACGTGCAGGGCGCGGGCGGCCGCGTCGAAGGAGCCGTGCCGCACGGCGGCGGCCAGCGCGCGCAGGCGGGAGAGGTCGAGGTCGTCGGTCAGCATCAGTTCTGCTTACGGTAGTGAAGGAGCATGAGCTGGTCTACACAAACGGGACGTTCTACCGTCGAACCGTGTCCCCCCTCCTCGCCGCCGTGTCCGGCCTCGGCTTCGGCCTCTCGCTCATCATCGCCATCGGCGCTCAGAACGCCTTCGTGCTCCGGCAGGGGCTCCGGCGCGAGCACGTCCTCGCCGTGGTGGCGATCTGCGCGCTCTGCGACGCGGCGCTGATCGTGCTCGGCATCGCGGGCATCGGCGCGGTGCTCGAGTCGGCGCCGTGGCTGCTGGTCGTGATCCGCTGGGGCGGCATCGCGTTCCTGCTGGGCTACGCGGTCCTCGCTGCGAAGCGCGCGCTCCGCCCCGGCACGCTCGACGGTGACCCGGCGGGCGCGTCCACCTCGCTGCGGACGGCCATCACGACCTGCCTGGCGCTGACGCTCCTGAATCCGCACGTCTACCTCGACACGGTGGTGCTGCTGGGGTCCGTCGCGAACACGCACGGCGACGAGCGCTGGTTCTTCGGGGTCGGGGCGGTGGTGGGCAGCGTGCTGTGGTTCACGGCGCTGGGCTTCGGGGCTCGGGTGCTGCGTCCGCTGTTCCGGAGCCGGACGGCCTGGCGGGTGCTGGATGCGGGAGTCGCGGTCGTGATGGTCGTGCTGGCGGTGTCCCTGGCGCTGTCCCACTGAGTCGCGACCTGGCGGCGGCGGTACTTGTTCTACTAACATTGCGAACATGTTGTTCCGCGTCGACCACTCCTCGCCGCGCTCCCTGGCCGATCAGCTGGAGTCGCAGGTGCGCACGGCCGTCGCCGAGGGCGCGCTCTCGGCGGGCGACCGCCTGCCTCCGGCCCGCGAGCTGGCCGAGTCGCTCGACATCAACATGCACACCGTGCTCCGCGCCTACGCGGCGCTCCGCGACGACGGCCTCCTGCAGATGCGCCGCGGCCGGGGCGCCTGGATCGCGGAGTCCGCCGGCCCCGGCCTCGTGCGCGTGACCGCGCTCGTCGACCAGCTCGTCGCCGAGGCCCGCCGCAGCGGGATCGGCCCCGCCGAGCTCATCCGCCTGATCGAGAGGACCACCCCGTGACCGACCGCACCCGCTCCCTGCTGGCCGCCGCCTCCCTCCTGCTGCCCGCGATCGCCGTGCTCGTCTCGCGGGTCGTGCTCGACGTGCCGCCCGTCCTCGCCTCGCACTGGTCCTCGACGGGCGCCGCCGACGAGACCGCCCCGGTCGGCGCGCTGCTGGCCCTGGCGCTCGTCCTCTCCGGCGCCCCGGCGGTGGCGGGGATCGTCGCCGCGCTACTCGGTCACGGCTCGCGGATGCTGCTCTCGTGCCTCGGACTGGTCGCCGGCCTCGGCGCCTCGGCCTGGGCGACGTCCGTCGGCACGACGCTCGCGGCGGGCTCGGCCGAGGGCGCGCAGCTGGGCGCCTGGCTGCTCGTGCTGCTCGGCGGCCTCGCCTACGCGGTGGTGCCGGGCGCCGTCGCTCCGCGCAGCCGCTCGGAGTCGAGCACGCGCGTCGAGCGGATGGCGCTCGGCGATTCCGAGTCGGGCGCCTGGTCGCACACCGTCACCGGGCGGGTCTTCGCGGTCGTCGGAGTCGTCCTGGCGCTCGCCGCGGCCGTCGCGGTGTCGACGCTGCTGGCCGAGGGCTCGACGGGCCCCGCGATCGCGATGGCCGTGGTCCTCGGCGCGAGCGCGATCGTGGTCCTCGGCTTCACCCGACTGCGCGTCACGGCCGACCGCCGCGGGCTCCGCGTGGTGTCGCGGGTGCTCGGGATCCCGCTGCGGCGCATCCCGCTCGAGACGATCGCCTCGGTCGGCACGGCCGAGCTGCGGCCGGCGGAGTGGGGCGGCTGGGGCTACCGGATGATGCCGGGCCGCTCGGCGCTCATCCTGAACGCGGGCCCGGGTCTCGTGGTGCGGACCACCCGCGAGCGCGAATTCGCGATCAGCCTGCGCGACCCGGAGACGCCGGCGGCGCTGCTCGAGGCGCTGCGGACGCGCTGAGCCCGGCGGAGACGGTCAGGACCCCGGATCCGGCGCGAAGGTCAGCGTGCTGAGACGGCCCGACGGCCAGATCCGCCGGGCGTAGGCGAGGACCGCGGCCGCGACCAGGAGCAGCGCGAGCATCCCGACCAGCCCGGCCTCCGGCCCGTACGATCCGCCCGAGAGGACGCCGCCATCGGTCGGTCGGGTGCTGAAACGGCCGGGCACGACGGAGATCCCGCTGATCGGGAGGCCCCAGACGGCCAGGCTCAGGTTCCACGACGCGTGCAGGGCCAGCGGTAGCCAGAGCGATCGGGTGACCACGAAGGCGATGCTCCAGAGCGCCCCGCCGAGGGCCGTTCCGAGGGCGCCGACGATCGTGGCATCGGGGTTGCCGAGGTGCAGGAGTCCGAAGACGATCGAGGTCGCGCCGACTCCGATCCACCGGCCCGCCGGCAGGCTGCGCACGACCTCCAGCACGCCGGTCAGGAGCAGGACTCGGAACATCAGCTCCTCCATCAGCGCCATCGCACCGATGACAGCCGTCCACATCCCCAGCTCCGGCAGGGACGGCTCCACGGCCCGGACGTCGATGACTCCGAGCGCTCGCTCGACGAGGAACACGACGGCGACCGCGGAGAAGGACACTGCGATCCCGACCACGACGTGCATCGGCGTGCGGCGATCGACCGCGAGACCGAAGCTCCTGAGCACCGGGCGGCCGGACCGGCGGAACCGGAGGGCTGCGACGAGCGCGAGACCGACGGCGACGAGCAGGACGAGCAGATCCACATGACTCCTCACGAACATGACGACCACTCGACTTTAGGGATCGACAGTGACCGAGGGAGTCGCCGGGCGGCTCGGTGACGGCGTTTCGCGCCACGCGCCCCGCCGCCACGCCTCCTCGGGCAGGCTTCCGTGGTCCGACCGAGGGAGAGCGCGCGCCGGACCGCGGCGATCGGCATCGCCCTCGACTCGCTCTGCCTGCTCGTGTACCTCGGCGCACTGACCCTGATCCTGCTGACCGTCGTCGAGCGTCTCACTCTGCAGAACATCGGCGGTGCCCTCTCCTGATCAGCGCAGTCTCCGCTCGGGCATCGGGCCGAAGGCGGCGCCGTCCGACGCGGGCTCGCGGACCGACGGCGCTCAGAAGGCGGGACGGCTTCCGCGCTTCGCACGAGTGCCCGTCGGCCGCAAGGGTCAACATGGGCGGCGGCGCTGTGGTCGCATGGAGGTCCGGCGCCGCTCCGAGCACGCCGGCCCCCTCCCCCTCCGTGCCCTCCGCACGCCCGCTCACCTGGAGCCCCATGCCGTCGAGCGACCTCGCGCGTCCCGCCCTGTTCGTCGTGCGGGAGCGGGGATCGGCGGTCGCCGGCCCCCTCGCCCCGGAGCTCGAGGACGTGCTCGACGTCGTGCCGCTCGAGCCGGGCGATCCGGACTCCGCGGTCCAGGACGTCGTGCGGGCCGTCGCCTTCCACGGCTCGACCCGCTGGCTGATCGCCGGAGAGGGCCGCGGAGGCGAGGTCGCCGCACTCGTCGCCTCGCGCACGCTCGCGGGGCGCTCGGGACTCTTCGGCCTCGCCGGGCTCGTGCTGATCGGCGGCGCCGCGGGCGAGGTCGCCGGGCGGATCCCGACGCTGCGGCTCGATGACGCGACGGGCGCCGCCACCGCGATCCGCTCGTTCTGGGTCGAGCGGGCGGGCATCGGACCCGCCGTGCCCGTGAACGCCTCGCGCGCCATCGCCTCCGCCCGCACCACCACCCGCGTGCGGGCCCTGCTGGCCGAGCGGCTGCTCGCCGACGACCCGCACTACGCGCCCCGGGTCCTCACTCCGACCCGGCTCGCGACGCTGCGCGCGATCGCCGACCGCGTCGTGCCGCAGGACGGCGGCAGGATCGACCTCGCGGCCCGCGTCGACGCCCAGCTGGCCGACGGGCAGGGCGACGGCTGGCGGAACGCCGCGCTGCCCGCCGACCCGATCGCGTACGGCCTGGGCCTGGACTCCCTCGACGGATTCGCGGCGCTGACGCCTGCGGAGCAGGACGACCGGCTGACCGCGGTGGCCGACGGCTCCGCTCCCGTCGGCGCCCTGACTCCGGAGCAGCTGACCGCCTGGTTCGAGGACTGCCGCGTCGACCTCGTGCGCCAGTGGCTCGCCCACCCGGCGAGCATGGCCCGCGTCGGCTACGACGGCTACGCGTCCGGCGGCGACACCCTCCCCCTCGCCGGATTCCGCTCGCTCGGAGCGGATCAGCGCGAGGACTGGGAGCCCACGGCGAGGAGCCCGCGATGAACACCGCAACTATGCGCCGGTTCGACCTCGACGAGACGGTCGACGCCGTCGTTGTCGGCACCGGCGCGGGAGGAGCGCCGCTGCTGGCCTCGCTCGCGGCCCGCGGCCTGCGGGTCGTCGCACTCGAGGCCGGCCCGCACTTCGACGCCCGGAGCCACACGTCCGACGAGACCGTCGCGACCGAGATCAACTGGATGCAGGAGCGCCTGAGCGGCGGCGACGCCCCCACCGCCTTCGGCCCGAACAACAGCGGCCGCGGTGTGGGCGGATCGACGCTGCACTGGGGCGCGTTCACCCCGCGGCCAGACCCGCGCGACCTGCGCCTGCGCGCCGAGTCGGGGCTCGGCCGCGACTGGCCGATCGCGCACGCGGAGCTGACCTCCTACATCGAGACCGTGGAGGCGTTCATCGGAGTCTCGGGGCCGGCCGAGTACCCGTGGGACCCCTCGCGCCGCTACCTGCAGGGTCCCGTCGACCGCAACGCCTCGGCCGACATGATGCTGCGCGGCTGCGCCGCGCTCGGGATGCGGGCCGTCGACGCCCCCGCCGCGGTGCTCAGCGCAAGCCGCCACCAGCCGGACCACGGCGAGCGGCCCGCCTGCATCAACTGCGGCCAGTGCCACCAGGGCTGCCGCACCGGTGCCAAGGCGAGCATGGACACGACCTATCTCCCCGCGGCCGTCCGCGCGGGAGCCGAGATCCGCGCGGAGTCGTTCGTGCACGGGATCGAGCTGGACGCGGCCGGTCGCGTGAGCGCGGTCCTCTACACGTCCGAGGGCGTCGAGCGGCGGCAGCGCTGCTCCGCCCTGTTCCTCTGCGCGGGCGGCGTCGAGACGCCGCGGCTGCTCCTGCACACCGGAGTCGCGAACAGCAGCGGCCAGGTCGGCCGCAACTTCCTCGCGCACGGCGCGACGCAGGTCTGGGGCACCTTCGAGAGCGAGATGCGCAGCTACCGCGGCTACCCCTCCTCCGTCATCTCGGAGGACACCGTGCGGCCGGCCGACGCCGACTTCGCGGGCGGGTACCTCATCCAGAGCCTCGGCGTGATGCCGCTGACCCTCGCCACGACGCTCGTGCGCGGCGGCGGACTGTGGGGGCGCGAGCTGATGGACGCGCTCGACGGCTACCGCTTCCTGGCCGGGGTCGGCATCAACGCCGAGTGCCTGCCCTCGGACGGCAACCGCCTCGAGCTGACCGACGAGCTCGACGAGCAGGGCGTGCCCAAGGCTGTGATCTCGTTCTCCCCGGGCTCCAACGAGGACGCGATCGACCGGCACGCGATCCGCACCCTGACCGCGATCGTCGAGGCCGCCGGAGCGACGAGCACGAGGGTGCTCGCCCGCACCGCGCACACCCTCGGCACCTGCCGGATGGGCGAGGACCGCGACGACGCGGTCGTCGACGCCGACGGGCGCAGCTTCGACGTGCCGAACCTCTGGATCTGCGACAACTCGGTGTTCCCGAGCGCACTGATCGCCAACCCGGCGCTGGCGACGATGGCGCTGTCGCTGCGGACGGCGGACCGCTTCCTGGCGGCGTGAGGGGGCGTCGGGCGGCACCCGGGAGAAGTGGGGCCCGCTCGACCTTGCTGGTCGAGTAGCCCCGCCGGGGTGTATCGAGACCCGCCACCCCGAAAGGATCGGCACGCCGACCCTTCCTTCAGGAGCCGCGGATCTCGATACGGCCGCTCCCGCGGCCTACTCGATCAGCACGCGGGCCGACTGTGCGGGCCGTCCCGCGACCCGCAGACCGCACACCGAGGCCCACCTTCAGGTAGCGCCGCTCAGGCCTGGGTCCAGCGGTACACGTCGACGACACGGACGGCGCCCAGCTCGTGCAGGTCGCCGTCGACGGCGGCGCGCAGCGCCTGGGCGTCGGCGGGCAGGCCGACCTCGGCCGCGCGCGGGAGCGGCAGGATCTCGACCACGACCGCCGAGTCGGCTCCGACGCCCAGGTCGTCGAGGTCGAGCACCCAGCCGTCGGCGTTCCAGAAGCGGT
Source organism: Rathayibacter sp. Leaf299 (assembly GCF_001423055.1). NCBI lineage: Bacteria > Bacillati > Actinomycetota > Actinomycetes > Micrococcales > Microbacteriaceae > Rathayibacter > Rathayibacter sp. Leaf299. The sequence goes on along the minus strand of NZ_LMNT01000001.1, from coordinate 661,179 downwards.
CGGCGCGCAGGACGCCGTCCACGAGGACGCGCGCGACGTCCCCCGCCCAGTCGATCTCGAGCTCGCGGCGGACGGCGCGCCCCGACGCGGGCGGCAGCAGCAGCCGGTGCGCCGAGGCGTGGGCGGCGAACTCGGCGTCCCGGGGAGCCGCGGCCCGGCCGTCGAGGCCGCCGATGGAGTCGGGGGGCGATCCAGCGGCGCGCAGCTCGCGCACCTCGACCGGGCGCACCGAGTCGGCCCCCGCGGGCGCCGCGATCGAGCCGGGCAGCTCCTCGAACGCGCCGTCGCGGTACTCGCGCGGGGCGGGGCGCACCGCGGCGCCGTCCGAGACGAGCCGCCCGTCGGCGTCCGTCCACACCGGCTCGGCGCTGAGCACGAGCCGCACACCGGAGTCGCCCTCGAGCGCCCACGCGTCCGCTCCGACCGCGGCGGGCAGCACGAGCACGTCGAGCGCTCCGGCGGCGGTGACGAGCACGGGCTCCGTGCCGTCGAGACGCACGAGCGGGCCGTCGACCGCGGCGCCGTCGACCACGAGCGCCGTGCCGTCCGCGAAGCGGAGTCGCGGAGGGATCCTCTCCTCCGCGATCAGCACCAGGGTCGGCCGCTCGCCGCCCAGCACCGTGAACAGCGACGCGGTCGCCCACTCCACCTCCACGCCCGCGATCACGAGCCCGACCGGCCAGTGCGCGATCGTGCCCACGGGGATCCGCACCGGCTCGTCCGGGAACACGACCGTCCGCTCGTCGAGGACCACCTCGAACCGCACGCCCGGGTGCTCCTCGAGGGGCTCGTACGGCTGGTGCCAGGTGACGAGGACCACTCCGCTCGTGCCGTCGCTGCGCAGCGCCCAGCGGAGCGTCGTGGAGTCGCGCACCCCGTCGGGACGGACCTCGGGGAGGCTCGAGGGCATCTCGGCGAGCGTCGCGCCGAAGGCGGCGAGGAACGCGTGCTGGCGGCGCAGGAGCCCGAAGCTCGCGGCGGTGCGGCCCGTCGCTCCGACCGGCGCGCGGAAGTCGTAGTCGTAGACCGCCATGTCGTTCGGGTAGCCGGTCGCCTGCGACTCCTGCAGGTCGGGGCCGGGGTTCCGGCCGCCGGCGAACATGTAGTAGCCCTGCCAGGCCGAGCCGTTGCCGATCTTGTCGTGCGCCACCGCGGCGACGTCGAGCGCCTCGACGCGCGGCCGGCGCTGGTAGGCGAGCGCCATGCCGCCGCCGAGCTCACAGGTAGCGGCGGGGTACACCTCGGACGGGGTGCGCGGAGCCTCGAGGGCGACGCCCTGACGCAGGTCCGCGCCGATGCCCGGGTCGTCCCAGACGTGCGAGAAGAGGAAGTGCTCGCGGAACGTGTCGTCCCACGGCTGGTCATGATCGAGCCAGAAGCCGTCGGGGTAGCCGCCGAAGACCGGCAGCACCGCATCGGTCGGCAGGTCGGCTCCACCCCAGCCGGTCGCGGTCCAGATCGGAGCCGAGAGGCCGGCCGCGCGCGCCATCCGCTTGAGGGTGCGCAGGTGCTCGGGCTGGTCGTAGAGCTCGTTCTCGAGCTGGATCGCGACGACCGGGCTGTCGGGTCCGCAGCGCGACGCGAGCTGCTCGCCGATCGCCGCGTACCAGGGCTCGACGAGCGCCAGGTACTCGGGATCGTCGGTGCGGTGCCGCACGGGCGCCTCCTGCACCCAGTCGGGGAAGCCGCCGTTGCGGACCTCGCCGTGCGCCCACGGGCCGATCCGCAGGATCACGTCGAGCCCGACCTCGGCGCAGAGGTCGACGAACGCGGCGACGTCGCGGTCGCCGTCGAAACGGCGCTCGCCCCGCGAGGGCTCGTGGTGGATCCAGATGACGTAGAACGAGACGACGCTCACTCCACCGGCGCGCATCAACCGCAGCCGCTCCTCCCACCGCTCGCGCGGGACGCGGGTGAGGTGGAACTCGCCCGAGACGGGGACGAAGGGCACACCGTCGCGGAGGACGTACCGGTCGGTCAGGCGGTAGCGCGAGTGGGGGTCCTCGACGGTGCTCATCGGCGGTTCGCGCCGCTCGTGCTCCCAGGGGGTGTGCCGGGCGGTGGCGGTCACGGCGCGGTCGGCGGGCGCGTCGGCGGTTCCGGGCATCGAGGAGGCTCCTTCGGATCGGGCGGCGGCGACCGGTGAGGTGCGCCGCGCGGACAGGCTAGCTGTAATCGCTCCCAGCCGTGAAGTCGTTGCCGTGAGTGACCGCAAGACATAGCTCGGCGTCTCGTCCTGTGATCGTTTCCAGTCGCCCGCCTACACTGGGCCCATGTCCTCCCCCGGCGAGCCCCGGCGCCGCCCCACCATCGACGACGTCGCCCGGGCGGCTGGCGTCTCGCGCGGCACCGTCTCGCGGGCGCTGAACGGCGGCAGGTGGGTCAGCCCCGAGGCGCAGCACGCCGTGGACGCGGCCGTCCGCCGCACCGGGTACCGCGCCAACGCCCACGCGCGGGGCCTGCGCCTGCAGCGCGGCGGGGCGATCGCGTTCGTGCTCGGCGAGGACGTCGAGCACCTGTTCGCCGACCCCAACGTGGCCGTCCTGCTCACGCACGTCTCGAAGGCGCTGGCGGAGCAGGGCCACGCGATGGTCCTCCTCCTCGCCGCGGACACCGCCACCCGTCAGCACGCCCTCGACTTCCTCGGCACCGGTCAGGTCGACGGCGTGATGCTCGTGTCGTGGAGCCGCGACCTCACCCTCCTCGACGAGCTGCGCGCGGCGGGCCTGCCCGTCGTCTGCTGCGGCACTCCGGAGCGGCGCGGCGGCGACGCGGGCTGGGTCGCCGCCGACGACCGCGAGGGCGCGCGCCGCATGACCGAGCACCTGCTGAGCCTGGGTCGCCGCTCGGTCGCCATGATCGCCGGGCCGGACGACCGGCTGGGGGCCTCGCTCCGGGTCGACGGATTCCGCGACGCGCTCGGCGACGTCGCCGCGCAGCCCGCCCCCGTGGAGTTCGGCGACTGGTCCGAGCGCAGCGGCGCCGAGGCCATGGCCCGACTGCTCGACTCCTCCCCCGGCGTCGACGCCGTGTTCGCCGCGAACGACCGGATGGCCGCCGGCGCGATCTCGACGCTCGTCGCCGCGGGTCGCCGCGTGCCCGAGGACGTCGCCGTGGGCGGCTTCGACGACAGCCCCGCGGCGAGCGCCGCCTCCCCCGCCATCACCACGATGCGCCAGCCGTTCGAGCGGATCGCCCGCGAGATGACCCGGCTGCTGCTCGCCGAGATCGACGGCGAGCAGCCGGCCCACGTGCAGCTCGCCACGGAGTTCGTCCGGCGGGAGTCCGCGTAGACCCGGCCGACCCGGCGTAGGGTCGCGACGGCCACGTCGACGCTGCTGGTAATACCCTTCGCTCAGGCGGCGGGCTGAGGGTCGCCGCGTCAGTCGAAGTCGGTGCTCCGGCCGAGCTCCTCCCACTCGTCGGCGTCCGTCCGCAACGCGTCGAGCGCGGCGCGGAACGCGTCCTGCGCGTCGTTCCCGAGCAGGAGGAGCGACGGGGTCGATCCCGACTCGACGACGCGGATCAGCGCGGCCGCCGCCCGCTCCGGGTCGCCGGCCTGCGTGCCGTGCGCCGTGTCGACCTCCTTGCGCCGGCGCCCCGCCGTCTCGGCGTAGTCGGCGATCGGCTCGGCCGACTGCGTGAGCGAGCGCCCCGCGAAGTCGGTGCGGAACCCTCCGGGCTCGACCGAGAACGCGCGGATCCCCAGCGGAGCGACCTCCTTGCGGAGCGACAGCGTCAGCGCCTCGATCGCGGCCTTCACCGCGGCGTAGTAGCCGGACCCCTCCGGCGAGATCCGCGCGCCGATCGACGAGAGGTTCACGATGGTGCCGGAGCGGCGCGAGCGCATCCCGGGCAGCACCGCCTTGATCGTGCGGACGGACCCGAAGAGCTGCGTGTCGAACAGACGCTGCACGGCCTCCTCCTCGCCCTCCTCGACGGCGGCGCGGTAGCCGTAGCCCGCGTTGTTGACCAGCACGTCGACCCGGCCGAACCGCTCCTCGGCGGCGCGCACCGCGGCGGCGACCTGCGTCTCGTCGGTGACGTCGAGGGCGACGGCGAGCGCGGTCTCCGGGTACGGCTCGACGATGTCGCGGACGGAGTCGACGTCGCGCGCGGTCACCACGACGTCGTCGCCATGAGCCAGGACGGCCTGCGCGAGCGCGCGTCCGAGCCCGGTGGAGCAGCCGGTGATGAGCCAGGTGGTCATGCGGTCCTTCTTCCTCGCGGTGCCCGCACGGTGCGCGGGACGTCGTCAGTCCACCGGGTGAGCGCCGGGAGCGACAGGGGTGGACGGCGGCTCCTCGCGGACCGACCGGATCGTTATCCGCGCCCGGGCGTGTGCGGACCGGCTCGGCCCGACACTGAGCGGAGGGGGACGATCAGCGCCTCCGTCGTCCGCTCGTCGTCCGCTCTCCGGGGGTCCTCCACCATGCACGTCCGTTCCCGCACGCTCCTCGGAGTCGCCGCTCTCACCGCCCTCGCCGCACTCTCCGGCTGCACTCCCGCCGATCCGGCGGCCGAGCCGACCGCGTCCGCCGGAGCCCCGACCTCGGCGCCCGAGGCGACCATCACGCCCTCGAGCGACCCGGCGACGCCGACCCCCACGGCGACTCCCACCGCGGCTCCCACCGCCGCCGACGCCACGAGCCTCCTCGTCGGTCCGACCTCCTTCTCCCTGGTCGACGACTCCGGCACAGAGCTCGGCACGTGGGAGTACCGCGACGCCACCGGCGCGGTGGCCGCCCTCACCGAGGCGTTCGGCAGCGCCCCCACGGAGTCCGACGACGTCCCCTACGAGGGCTACCGGACCCGCAACTCGAGCTGGCCGGGCTTCGACTTCAAGGACACCGAGGTCTACGACGCGGGCGGGCCCGAGTCCCAGTACCCCGAGCCCGACTTCCTGCTCGCGGTGAACGCCCCCGCGGTCGGCGACGTCGCGATCAGCACGCTGAGCGGAGTGGCGGTGGGCGACGCCGCCGTCGAGGTGCGCGACGAGCACCCCGAGGCCGTGCAGGGCGACTCCCTCGGCATCTTCGACTTCGACCGGACGCCGGTCGGAGTCCTGGACGGCACCGAGCTGACGAACTCCGTCGGGGTGCTCGCCGACGACGAGATCACCGTCTCGGGCCTCCGCGCGCCGTTCGTGAACTGGGGCGTCTGACTCTCGGTGCTCGACCGGGGCGGAGGCTCAGCCGGCGCCCGACCCCGAGCCGACGAGCGGATGCGTCGCCACCACGACCGCGATCAGCGCGACAGCGGCGACGCAGACGCCCAGCCCGGCCCGGGAGAGCGGCCGACGCGTGGCGAGCAGCGCGACGGCGAGGATCCCGAGCAGTCCGGACCACACGAGCAGCGCCCAACCGAGGATCCAGGACAGGGCGAACGCCTCGTCCGAGACCGTCTCGAGCGCGTCGCCGAGGCCGAAGGACAGGGCCGCGGCGGCCGCGAACGCGAGTGCGGCGACGGGCAGAGCCACCGCTTCGCGCCGTCGCACAGTCGCCATGCGGTGACCGTACCCGCCGACGGGCGCACGAAGAAGGGACGGAGGATGACGGGCCGGGGCCGCGCGGGTGAACAGGCGCGGGTTTTACACGTCCGAAACCCCTCAGAAACCCCCCAGCATCTGCGCACGGTTGAGTAGGAGTCGACCCGGCCGCCCCGCCGACAGCACGGCGGGCCGCAGCCATCCCCCACCCTCACGGAGCCCGACCATGCGCCCGACCACCTCCCGCACCCGCACCGCCGTCCGCGCCCTCGCCCTCGGCAGCGCCCTCGCCGCCACCCTCTCGCTCGTCGCCTGCTCCGGCGCGAGCGACGCCGACGCGGGATCGGGCGGCGACGCCGAGAGCGTCACCGTGACGGTCGGCACGCTGCGCGGGCAGCCGCACTTCTACCAGCCGTTCCTCTACGAGCAGTTCGCCGAGGAGGGCGTGGAGTTCGAGGTGATCACCCTCGACACCACTCCCGCCCTGTCGGACGCGCTCGTCGCCGGCACGATCGACTTCGCGATCTCCGGAGTCACCCCCACCATCTCCTCCGTCGCCCAGGATCGCGACCTGAAGATCGTCGCCTCGGCGGCCGACGGCGGCTCGGGCTTCCTCGGCGGCGAGGGCATCTCCTCCGTGGAGGACCTCGCCGGCAAGAAGGTCGGCTACATCCAGGGCAGCGCCCAGGAGGTCGCCCTCCGCTACTACCTCGAGGAGGCGGGCCTCACCGACTCCGACCTCGAGCTGACCACGATCCCCGTGCCTGAGATGGCCTCGGCGTACACGAGCGGCTCGATCGACGCGTTCTTCGGCGTCGAGATCGGGGTCTCGATCGCGGAGGCGGCCGGCGCGACCGAGATCGCCGACCCGTACGCGACTCCGATCGGCCGCGTGAACATCGGCCTCGTCACGACCGGCGCGATGATCGAGGAGCAGCCGGAGGTCGTGCAGAAGGTCGTCGACACGCACGCCGCGACCACCGAGTACATGGCCGACAACGTCGACGAGTGGCTGCCCGAGATGATCGCCGAGTTCGGCGGCGACCAGGACGTGCTCGAGTCGGCGCTCGAGAACTTCTGGCTCCGCTCCGACCTGACCGAGGAGTACCAGGGCCAGCTCGAGGCGCTCGCCGGCCAGATGCAGCAGCTCGGCTTCATCGACGAGGCGCCGGCGATCGAGGACGTCGTCGACACGACGTTCGCGCCCACCTCCTGATCGGCCCGGCGATGACCACGACCCTCGAGCCCTCGACCGCCACCGAGCGGCTCGCGACCGCGAAACGGCGACGCCGACCCGGGCGATCCGGCTGGACCACGTTCCTGCTCGGCCTGCCCGTCCCGATCCTTTTCGTCCTGCTCTGGCAGTTCGGGCGCGCCGGCGAGTGGGAGCTGCCGTTCGGCATCCGGATGGCGTTCCTCCCCTACCCGGGCGACGTCCTGGTCTCGCTGATCGACTACGCGTTCGCGGGCCTGCGGAACGACGCGTTCAGCGGGCTGCTCTGGACCGACCTGGGTGCGAGCGCCGGACGCGTGTTCGGCGGCTTCGCGCTGGCGACGGTCCTCGCAGTGCCGCTGGGCGTGCTGATGGGCCGCTACTACGTCGTGAACTCGCTGTTCGACCCGTTCATCAACCTGTTCCGCCCGGTCCCCGCGACCGCGTGGGTGCCGCTCGTGGCTCTCCTCATCGGCTACGGCGACCAGGCGTCGATCTTCCTGATCACCCTGTCGGCGTTCTTCCCGATCGTGCTGGGCACCATCAGCGGCGCCCGCCAGGTGCCGCCCCGGCTGATCGAGGCGGCGCGGATGCTGGGCACCGGCACCGCGGGCGTGCTCGCGCGGGTCGTGCTGCCCGCCTCGGCCGCCGCGATCGTCAACGGCATGCGGGTGGGGCTCGGGCTGGCGTGGGTCGTGCTCGTGCTGAGCGAGACCACGGGCGTGAGCACCGGGCTGGGCTCGACGATCTTCCTCGCCCGCGACGTGGTCCGGACCGACCTGATCGTGGTCGGGATGATCTGCATCGCGATCGCCGGCTTCGCCTCGGACCGGCTGCTGCTGCTGGTGTTCCGCCTGCTGTTCGGCCGCCGGCCGCTGATCTCATGACCGCGTCACCTCTGAACAGGAGCGTCCGATGACCGTCGCGACCCCCACAGTCCGCACCGCGGACGTCCACGTGCTCGACCTCGTCAAGCGCTACGAGACCGCGGGCGGCGGCGTGCTGGCCATGGCCGACGTGACGCTGGACATCCCCTCCGGCGAGTTCGTGGCCGTGGTCGGAGCGAGCGGCTGCGGCAAGTCCACGCTGCTGCGGATCCTCGCCGGGTTCGAGGAGGCGACCGAGGGGGTGGTCGAGGTCGGCGGCACCCCGGTGTCGGCGCCCGGACCCGACCGCGGCGTCGTGTTCCAGGACTACGGCCTCTTCCCGTGGTTGAGCGTGCGCGAGAACGTGGCGTACGGACCGCGTCGCAAGAAGCTGCCGAAGGCGGCCGTGACGGAGGTGACCGACCGCTTCATCGAGGCGGTTCGGCTCACCCGCTTCGCCGACCGGTACCCGGGCGAGCTCTCCGGAGGCATGCAACAGCGCGTCGCGATCGCCCGGGTGCTCGCGAACGAGCCGTCGGTGCTGCTGATGGACGAGCCGTTCGGGGCGCTGGACGCGCTGACCCGCTCCGATCTGCAGATCGAGCTCAAGCGCATCCACCGCGAGACGCGCACGACCGTGCTCTTCGTCACGCACTCGATCGAGGAGGCGGTGTACCTCGCCGACCGGGTGGTCGTGATGACGGGCGGCGCCTCGCACGGGGTGCCGGGCCACATCAGCGAGATCGTGCCGATCGACCTGCCGGAGGAGCGCGACGTGACGGCTCCGGAGTTCAACGAGTACAAGCGCCGGATCTCGGAGCTGGTGCACGCGCCGGCGTGAGCCTCGGGCGCGAGACCCGTCAGCAGAATTGTCTCGAGCCACCGGCGCCTGCAGCCGTCGGGCGGCGGCACGCAGAGCGGCCTCTCCCTCGTTCCGAACCGGTCAGAGAGCCGGCGGGTCCTGGCCGGCGCCGGCAGAATCGTCCGACGGAACGCGCGGGGCGTCCGGCGTCGGCCGCAGCCCCGGCGGTCGGGTGATGACGCGGCGGCCGGTCGGAGTGGTCCAGTCGGTGGTGCCGTCGGGATGGAGGACATACGTCCAGCGATCACCGTGGCGGACGTGGTGATGCGCGGTGCAGAGCGAGGCGAGGTTGTGCGGCCCTGTCTCGCCGCCGAAGCGCCATTCGACGGTGTGATCGGCCTCGGCCGACGAGGCGGGCCGAGTGCAGCCGGGGAACCGGCAGGTCTCATCGCGCAGCTGCACGAAGAGCCGCATCCGCTCGGGCGGAAGCCGGTGCGTGCGCCCGACCGAGAGCACCACGCCGGTGTCCGGCTCGGTCACCACGCGCGTGAGTGTCGAGACGAGCAGCGCCCGAGCGGAGTCGGCGGGCACGGGGCCGTAGCCGTCGAGTTCGACCGGCGCGTCGTCGAGGCCGAGCGCGGTGCTCGCCGTGAGGGTGAGGCGCACGTGAGCGCGGATCCCCGGCACGTAGGCCGCCTCCCTGCTCTCGAGGTCGGTGCGGGGGATCGTTCCGACGAGATCTCCGTCGCAGACGAGGTCGGTGAGGGCGTCGGCTCGCAGCTGCGCGAGGGTCCGCTGGTCGCCGGGGGCCCCGTCGGGATCGGCGCCGTCGCGCAGCGTCCGGGCGATGCGGTCGAGCCGGCTGTACATCCCCAGCGCGGCTGTGGCGGGCAGATGAGCGCACAGCATCGCCATGCCGTCGGCCTCCGGGGCGATCCACACGGCCCGGTCCTCGCGCGCTCGAGCGTGACGCTCGGTCAGTGGCTCCGGGTGGAGTTCCTCGCGCAGGCGGGCGAGCGCGCGCCGCAGCTGAGTCGGGGTGATCGCCACGGCCAGGTCGGCGGCCTGCTCGTCGAAGGCGGGGCGGGACCCGACGGGCAGAGTCGCTGCGATCGCGCAGACGATCTGGCCCGCCTCCCAGCGCATCCGGGCCGCTGCGAGCGCCGCCCAGGTGAGCGGGAGATCCTCGATCAGGATCGCCGCGTGATCGAGCTCCCGCGCGACCGCCCGCTCGGATATCCCGAGGGCGACGGCGAGTTCGGCCCGGACGGATCTCGCAGCGAGGTCGCCGGAGCCGGGATCGGCGAGCCCACGGGCGAAGGACTCCGGCTGCGCCATCGCCGTCCGGTACCCCGCGTACAGCTCCTCCGCGGAGGCGAGCAGGATCGGGGACGCCGCGCGCGCCAGTTCGGCCGCCCGGTCGCCGCGGTCGCGCACCTCACCGAGCAGCGCCTCGTGCGCCGGGGTCTCTCCGTCCGATGTCATCTCCGCAGTGAAGCAGCGACCGGTGCTCCGCGCGTCCGGTCCTCCGAGATCGGTGGAGAGAGCTCGGATCGAGCGGATGGGGAGGAGCAGCCCCCGTCACGCGTACGCACGCGCCGCCTCCTCCAGGCACTCCCGGAACACCCGGACCGCCGGTGACGCGAGCCCCGCCTCGCGCTGCGCCGTGAAGATCGTGCGCCGGGGCGCTCCCGGCAGCTCGAGCAGGCGGCAGTCCGGCTCCCCGCCCGCCCAGACCAGGTCGGGCATCAGTGCGACCGCGTTGCCGGAGGCGGCGAGGCGGATCTGCGCCTGCAGGTCGGCCGTCTCGAAGCGCACGTCGGGCTCGAAGCCGGCGACCCGGCACAGCTGCTCGGCGAAGTGGCGGCTCGCGGTGCCGCGCGGCTCCATCACCCAGGCCTCGTCGCGGGCGTCGGCGAGGCGCAGCACGGCGGAGTCGCGGCGCACCGCGAGCCGGATCGCGTCGCTCGTGAGGTCGGCCCGCACCAGACCCGGCAGCCAGGACGTCGAGTGGCCGGGGTACTGCTCGGCGACCACGAGGTCGAACTCGCGCGCCCAGGTCTCGTGCAGCGCCCCCTCCGGTTCTCGCTGCACCATCTCGACCCGCACCTCGGGGAACCGCTCGGCGGCGAAGCGCAGCGCCCGAGGCATCAGCGCCAGGGCGGCCGACTGGAACACCGCGACGCGCACGCGTCCGGTGACCGACTCCCCCGACGCGGCGAGCGCCGCCTCCGCCCGCTCGAGCAGCGCGAGCACCTCCCCCGCCGCCTCGACGAGGATCTCGGCCTGCGGGGTGAGCTGCACGCGCCTCCCGACCTTGCGCAGGAGCTCCACGCCGGTCTCGCGCTCGAGCACGCTCAGCTGCTGCGAGACGGCGGACGGACTGTAGGCGAGGGCCTCGGCGGCGGCCGCGAGAGTGCCGCGGACGGCGACCTCGCGCAGCAGGACCAGGCGGCGGACGTCGAGCACGGGAGGCTCCTCCGATTCATCAGCTCAGCTGACCGGTACCGGTCACGAATCATCGCTTCTGCTCAACGGTACCGCGTCGAATACTGAGGGGAGACGCCGCTCCGACCGCGCGGCGCACGAGCCGAAGGACACGACCGTGACCGACCTCGCCGCACGCCCCGCCACGAGCGGAGCGACCACCTCGACCGCCCCCTCCCCCGACTCCGTCGCCCCGGCGCTCGTCGACGCGAGCGTCGCCCTCGTGCGCCGCTGGCTCCGCGAGGCCGCGGACATCCCGACCGACGCGTCCGGGGCGCAGCTCGCCGGCGTGCTGAAGGACCCCTCCGGGCTCGACTTCACCGTCGGCTTCGTCGACGGCGTCGTCCGCCCCGAGGACACCCGGGTCGCCGGCGCGGCGCTGCGCTCGATCGCGGGCGGCGTGCCCCGCTTCCTCCCCGCCCCGATGCGCGGCGCGGTCGCCCTGGGCGGAGTGATGGCCCCGATCCTGCCCGACGTGGTCGTGCCGATCGCCCGCCGAGTGCTGCGGAGGATGGTCGGCCACCTCATCATCGACGCGACCGACGCGAAGCTCGGCCCCGCGATCGCGAGGATCCGCCGCGAGGGCGTCCGTCTCAACATGAACCTGCTCGGCGAGGCGGTGCTCGGCCGCAAGGAGGCGCAGCGCCGCCTCGAGGGCACGCACCGCCTCCTCGCCCGCGACGACGTGGACTACGTGTCGATCAAGGTCTCGTCCACCGTCGCCCCGCACAACCCGTGGGCCTTCGATGCCGCGGTCGACGACATCGTCGACGAGCTCACTCCGCTGTTCGCCCGCGCCGCCGCCGCGACTCCGGCGAAGTTCGTCAACCTCGACATGGAGGAGTACAAGGACCTCGACCTCACGATCGCGGTCTTCACCCGCCTGCTCGACCGCCCCGAGTTCCACGACCTCGAGGCCGGCATCGTGCTGCAGGCCTACCTGCCCGACGCGCTGTCGGCGATGATCCGCCTGCAGGAGTGGAGCGCCGCGCGTCGCGCCCGCGGCGGGGCCGGCATCAAGGTGCGCGTCGTGAAGGGCGCGAACCTGCCGATGGAGCAGGTCGAGGCCTCGGTGCACGGCTGGCCGCTCGCGACCTGGAGCACGAAGCAGGACTCGGACACGAACTACAAGCGCGTGCTCGACTACGCCCTGCACCCCGAGCGCATCCGCAACGTGCGGGTCGGCGTCGCCGGCCACAACCTCTTCGACGTCGCCTACTCGTGGCTGCTCGCCGGGGAGCGCGGGGTCCGCGACGGCATCGAGTACGAGATGCTGCTGGGCATGGCGCAGGGCCAGGCGGAGGCGGTGCGCCGCACCGTGGGCTCGCTCCTGCTCTACACGCCGGTCGTCGCCCCGGCCGAGTTCGACGTCGCGATCGCCTACCTCATCCGCCGACTGGAGGAGGGCGCGTCGAGCGAGAACTTCATGTCGGCCGTGTTCGAGCTCGAGGCGCAGCCGGAGCTGTTCGCGCGGGAGGAGTCGCGGTTCCGCGCCTCCGTCGCCGCCCTCGACGGAGCCGTGCCGCCCGCCCACCGCGTCGCCGACCGCTTCGCAGCGAGCGGCCGACCGGGCTTCGGCGACTTCCGCAGCACGCCCGACACCGATCCCTCCGTCGCGGCGAACCGCAACTGGGCCGACGCGATCCTCGCGCGGGTCCCCTCCTCCCGGCTCGGCGTCGACAGCATCGAGGCCGCGACGCTCACCGCCCTCAGCGACCTGGAGTCGGCGCTCACCGCGACCCGCGACGCCGGCTTCGCCTGGGGCCGCGTCCCCGCCGACGAGCGAGCGCGGATCCTGCACCGTGCGGGCGAGGAGCTCGAGGCCCGCCGTGCCGATCTGCTCGAGGTGATGGCGGCCGAGGCCGGCAAGACGATCGACCAGGGCGACCCGGAGGTGTCCGAGGCGATCGACTTCGCGCACTACTACGCCGAGCGCGCCCGCGAGCTCGACTCGGTCGACGGCGCCGAGTTCCACCCCGCGCAGCTGACGCTCGTCGCACCGCCGTGGAACTTCCCGGTGGCGATCCCGGCCGGTGGCGTGCTCGCCGCCCTGGCCGCGGGGTCGGCCGTCGTGCTCAAGCCGGCCGGACCGACGGCGCGCTGCGGCGCGGTCGTCGCCGAGGCGCTCTGGGCCGCGGGGGTCCCCCGCGAGGCGCTGCTCCTGCTGCGGGTCCCGGAGGAGGAGCTCGGCGCGGATCTCGTCGCCTCGCCCGCCGTGGACCGCGTGATCCTCACCGGCGCCTACGAGACGGCCGAGCTGTTCCGCTCCTTCCGCCACGACCTCCCCCTGCTCGCCGAGACGAGCGGCAAGAACGCGATCATCGTCACTCCCTCGGCCGACCTCGACCTGGCGGTCAAGGACGTCGTGTCGAGCGCGTTCGGCCACGCCGGCCAGAAGTGCTCGGCCGCGTCGCTCGTCGTGCTCGTCGGCTCCGTCGCCCGCTCGAAGCGGTTCCGCGCGCAGCTGCTCGACGCCGTCGCCTCGCTGACGGTGGGATATCCGACCGACCCCGCCACGCGGATGGGACCGGTCATCGAGCCCGCCGCCGGCAAGCTGCTCCGCGGACTCACCGAGCTCGGCGCGGGCGAGAGCTGGCTGCTGCAGCCGCGGACGCTCGACGACTCCGGCCGCCTGTGGAGCCCGGGTGTCCGCGACGGCGTGCGCCGCGGGTCCGAGTACCACCGCACCGAGTACTTCGGACCGGTGCTCGGCATCATGACCGCGCCGACCCTCGAGGACGCGATCGCGATCGTGAACGAGGTCGACTACGGCCTGACCTCGGGGCTGCACGCGCTCGACCCGGCCGAGATCGGCACATGGCTCGAGAGCATCCAGGCGGGAAACCTGTACGTGAACCGCGGCATCACGGGCGCGATCGTCGAGCGCCAGCCGTTCGGCGGCTGGAAGAAGTCGGCGGTCGGGCCGGGCACGAAGGCGGGTGGGCCGGACTACCTGCTGGGGCTCGGCATGTGGACGCCCCGTGCGTCGACCGCGACGGCGGAGGTGCCCGCTGCGGCGGCGAGGCTCGTCGCCGCAGCGCGGGCGGAGCTGTCGGCCGGTGAGGCGGGAGCCGTCGAGCGGACGGCGCGCAGCGCGGCCGAGGCGCTCGCCGAGCACGCGCCCCGCGACGTGACGGGGCTCGCGGCCGAGCGCAACGTGTTCCGGCGGCTCGCGTACGGCTCCCCCGTGCTGGTGCGCCTGGCCGAGGGCGAGCCGGTGGGCTCGCTCGTGCAGGTCGTCGCCGCGGCGGCGGGCGTCGGCGGAGCGGTGGCCGTGTCGAGCGCGACGTCGCTGCCTCCGCAGGTCGCCGCCGCAACGGCCGCGGTCGCCGACGTGGTCGTGGAGGACGAGGCCGCCTGGTCGCGGCGGGTCCGGGCGCACGGAGCGGGCCGGGTGCGGCTGATCGGCGCACCGGCCTCCGACGTGACCTCGGTCACCGACGGCCGCCCCGACCTGGCGGTGTACGCCGGCGCCGTGACGGAGTCGGGTCGCCTCGAGCTCCTGCCGTTCGTCCGCGAGCAGGCCGTCTCGATCACCGCGCACCGCTTCGGCACGCCGGACCACCTGACGGACGCCCTGCTCTGACCCGCCGGGTCTCGATACGCCGCTCCGCGGCTACTCGACCAGCAAGGATGCGCCCCGCAGGTGGCACCCTCGCAGAGAGCCCGCCCCCTGCTGATCGAGTAGCCCGCAGAGCGGGCGTATCGAGATCCGCCACGTCCGGACACGTCGGTCTCGATACGCCGCTCCGCGGCTACTCGACCAGCAACTCCCTGCTGATCGAGTAGCCCTCGCAGAGGGCGTATCGAGATCCACGACAGCCGGGCACGTCAGTCTCGGAACGCCGCTGCACGACCGGCTAGAACAGCCCGCGCGGCGACTCCACCGAGGCGAGCACGCCGGGCGCCGCCACGACGGTCAGCTGCCCGACCTCCTCGGGGGTCAGCTCGGGCAGCCGCTGCGCGAGGTCGAGGAAGCGCTCGATCTCGCGCTCCTCGAGCACGTCGGCCGCGAGCGTGCGGAACTTCGACACGTACTGCTCGCGCGAGAACGGGTGGGCGCCGAGCGGGTGCGCATCCGCCACCGCGATCTCATCGACGATCGTGGTGCCGTCGGTGAGCAGGATCTCGACGCGCGCGCCGAACGCCTTCTCGGCCGGGTCCTCGGAGTGGTAGCGGCGGGTCCACTCCGCGTCCTCCTCCGTCGTCGTGCGGTGCCAGAGCGCGATGGTGTCGGCCCGGGCCGCGCGCTCGGGGGCGTAGCTGCGCACGTGGTGCCAGGCTCCGTCCTGCAGTGCCACGGTGAAGATGTAGGGCACCGAGTGGTCGAGCGTCTCGCGCGACGCCTGCGGGTCGTACTTCTGCGGGTCGTTCGCGCCCGAGCCGATCACGAAGTGCGTGTGGTGCGAGGTGTGGATCACGATGCGCTCGACGCGCTCGGGGTCGGCGGCCTCGGGGTGGGAGTGGTGCAGGCGGCGGGCGAGGTCGATCAGCGCCTGCGCCTGGTACTCGGCCGAGTGCTCCTTCGTGTACGTGTCGAGAATCGCGCGCTTGGCCTCGCCGCGGTCGGGCAGCGGCACGTCGTACGACGCGTCGGCGCCGTCGAGCAGCCAGGCGATCACGCCGTCCTCGCCCTCGTAGATCGGCGACGGGCTGGTCTCGCCGCGCATCGCCCGGTCGACGGCCTCGATCGCCATCTTCCCCGCGAAGGCCGGCGCGTACGCCTTCCAGGTCGAGATCTCGCCCTTGCGGGACTGCCGGGTCGCGGTGGTGGTGTGCAGCGCCTGCGCGATCGCCTGCTCGACCGTCGCCACGTCGAGCCCGAGCATCGTGCCCAGGCCCGCGGCGGCCGACGGGCCGAGGTGCGCCACGTGGTCGATCTTGTGCCGGTGCAGGCTGATCGCCTTGACGAGGTCGACCTGCACTTCGTAGGCCGTGACGATGCCGCGCACCAGCTGCGCGCCTCCGATGCCCGCGTGCTGGGCGACGGCGACCAGGGGCGGGATGTTGTCGCCCGGATGCGAGTACTCGGCCGCGAGGAAGGTGTCGTGATAGTCGAGCTCTCGCACGGCGACTCCGTTGGCCCACGCCGCCCACTCGGGCGACACGCGACGGGAGAGGTCGGTGCCGACGACGACGGCGCCCTCTCCCCCGATCGAGGCGGGATGCGCGAGCGCCTGCGAGCGGGCGGCGACGACGGGGCGGCGCAGCAGCGAGGCGGTGGCGACGGCCGCATTGTCGATGACGCGGTTGACGACCATCTCGGCGACCTCGTCGTCGACGGCGACCGGGTCGACGGCGATCTCGGCGAGCGCGTGGGCGAGCTGGCCGGCGCGCTCGAGGTTCTCGTCGCTGCGGTGGACGCGGACGTGGTGATCGTGCACGGGGGGCTCCTTCGGCTCGTCCTCCCAGGCTAGGACCTGGTCTCGCGTGCTCGCGACGGCGACCTCCTCGCCGCCAGGCCCTAGCGGGGCCGCGATCCCGGCGCCGGGTCCTGGAGGATGGCGGCATGCCTCGCACGCGCGTCGCCGCCTTCGACTGCGGCACCAACTCCCTCCGCCTCCTGATCGCCGATGTGGACGGCGACCGCGTGACCGACGTGGTGCGCCGTACCGAGCTCGTCCGCCTCGGCCACGGCGTCGACCGCACCGGCCGCTTCGACCCGGAGGCGCTCGAGCGCACGCTGGCCGTCACGCGCGAGTACGCCGAGCTGGTCCGCGATGCCGGAGCGACGCGGCTGCGCTTCGCCGCGACCTCCGCCACCCGGGATGCGAGCGACCGCGAGGAGTTCCTCGACGCGGTCGAGCGGATCATCGGGGTGCGTCCCGAGACGATCACCGGCGAGGAGGAGGCCGCGCTCTCCTTCCGCGGCGCCACCGGAGTCGTCGAGACGGACCGGCCCGTGCTGGTCGTCGATCTCGGCGGCGGATCGACGGAGCTGGTCCTCGGCGACGAGGCGCCCGAGCAGGCGCACTCGATGGACGTCGGCAGTGTCCGCCTGACCGAGCGCCACCGCCGGGCCGCGGCGCCGACGGAGGAGGAGCGGGAGGCGATGCGGGCGGACGTCCGCGCGGCGCTGGCCGCTTCCTCCGTCGACCTCTCGCGCGCCCGGAGCGTGGTCGGCGTCGCCGCGACGGTGCTGACCGTCGCCGCGCACGCACTCCGGCTCCGCGCCTACGACCGCGAGGCGCTCGAGGCGGAGCTCCCCCTGGCCACCGCGCTCGCCGCCTGCGACGACCTGGCCCGCCTCTCCCCGGCCGACGCCGCGGCGCTGCCCTACCTGCGCTCCGGCCGCGAGGACGTCATCGCCGCCGGCGCGCTGATCTGGGGCGAGGTCCTGCGCGCCGCGAGCAGCGCCTCGCCCGGACTCGACTCCGTCACCTCGACCGCGCACGACCTCCTCGACGGCATGGCGCTCGGCCTCGGCGGGGGCGGCGACCGAGCGGAGTAGCGTGGAGGGCTCCGCCCCGCCCACCGTGAGGAACCCCGCCATGACCGCTCCCGTCGTCGTCCACGTCGTCTTCACCCCCGCCGAGGGCGCCCGCGAGCGGATGGTCGACGCCCTGCGCGCGGGCATCGCGGAGGTGCACGGCGAGCCTGGCTGCGAGCTCTACTCGATCCACGACGCGCCCGACGGCACCGTCGTGATGATCGAGAAGTGGACCAGCGCGGCCGAGCTCGACGCCCACGGCGCGGGCGAGCCCGTCGCGCGCCTCAACGCGTCGCTCGAGGGGCTGCTGCAGGAGCCGCCGCGCATCGTGCGCCTCGCTCCGATCCCCGCCGGCACGCCGGAGCAGGGCGCCCTCTGACCTTCGCCGTCGGCGGCCTTCCTCGTCAGCGGCCCCTCCGTCAGCGGGTCAGCTCGCTGCCGGAGTCCCGGGTCAGGCGCGCCGCCGCGACGAGCGGCACCAGGGTCAGCACCGCGATCACCAGGAACGCGAACCGGTAGGGCACGAGGCCCGGGCCCAGCGCGGTCCCGACCGCGAGGGCGACGCCGCCCACCGCGACTCCGAAGCCCGCCGCGACCTGCTGCGTGGTCGCGCTCAGCGTGTTCGCGCCCGACATCCCCTCGGCCGGCACCTCGGCGAAGGTGACGGTGTTGTAGGCGGTGAAGCCCGCCGATCGGGCGACGCCGCTGAGCACCAGCAGGGCGACGACCGCGGCGATCGGCACCTCCGGGGTGAGGAACGCCATCGCCGCCATGCACGCGACTCCGATCGCGTTCGCGACGACGAGCACGGTCCGGAAGCCCAGGGTCCGCAGCAGCCACGTCGTCGCCGGCTTGATCGCGAGGTTGCCGACGAACAGGGCGAGCACGACCGAGCCCGCCTGCACCGGGCTCCAGCCGAACGCGTCCTGGAACAGCAGCGGCAGGAGGAACGGGACGGCGTTGATCGTCGCCCGGTACAGCGATCCGCTCGCGTTCGCCACCCGGAACGTCGGGAAGCGGAAGGCGTCGAGTCGGACGAGCGGATGCGGCGCACGGCGCAGGTGCCGCACGGCCACCGCCGTCACGGCTACGCCGGCGACGGCGAGCGTCAGCGCCCGCGGGTCCGAGACGGACGCGGCGACCAGTCCCGAGGCGCCGACGAGCGCGCCGAGGCCGACGGCGACGAGCACCAGGCCGACGACGTCCAGGGGCGGCGGGGCCTGCTCGCGCCCGCCGGGCACGATGCGCAGCGCCAGGACGAACGCGACCGCCCCGAGCGGCAGGTTGATCAGGAAGATCCAGTGCCAGGACGCGTAGGTCGTCAGCAGTCCACCGACGAACGGAGCGACGATCGGCGCCACGAGGCCCGGCCAGACCAGGATCGCGATGGCCTCGATGATGCGCTCGCGCGGCGTGACCCGCAGCACCGCGAGGCGGCCGACCGGCACCATGAGCGCTCCGCCGACACCCTGGAGGACGCGCGCGGCGATCAGCACGGGCAGCGTCGGGCTGAGCGCGCACAGCAGGGACGCGATCGTGAAGACGGCGATCGCCAGGGTGAACACGCGGCGCACGCCGAAGCGCTCGCTCAGCCAGCCCGAGGCCGGGATCAGCACCGCGACGGTGAGCAGGAACGCGGTCACGGTGATCGCGATCGCGGCGGAGTCGACGCCGAGGTCGGCCGCGATCGCGGGCGCCGCGGTGGTCACGATCGTCGCGTCGAGGTTCTCCATGAAGAAGCAGCCGGCGACGAGGAGCGCGAGGGCGCGGTTGCGGCGGGGATCCAGGGAGTGCCTCCTCGGGGGCGGACGGGCGGTGAGTGCGTGAGCGGGCGAGCGGGCGGGAGCGGTGTCCGCGACTCCGGTACCGTCGAGCGCATGAGCGACGCTGCCGAGACCAGGACCATCCAACTCCGACGCTACGAGCTGGTGGACGGGGTGATCGACGAGTTCCTCGCCTGGTTCCGGGCGAGGATCGTGCCGGCGCGCGAGGCGCTGGGATTCCGGATCGAGTTCGCCTACGCCGACCGCGAGGTGAACGAGTTCGTCTGGGCGGTCAGCACGCCGGGAGACGCGGAGTCGTTCCTCGCGATCGAGAAGACCTACATGGACTCCCCGGAGCGGGCGGCCGCGTTCGCGGGCGAGCCGAAGCGGGTCGCCGTGCACCACGTGCGGCTCGTCGAGCGCATCGTCTGACCCCGCCGCGGGCCCGCGGTCAGCTGCGGATGCGCCGGATCGCCACCGCCGCGGCGCGCAGCACGAGCGACCCGACGGCCACCGAGGCGAGGGTGCCGATCGTCCGCGACACCAGGTGCTTCGGGGTGTCGACGCCCTCGCGGTCGCGGGGCGAGGGCAGGGCCCGGGGCTCGAGCACCCGTCCGCCCGCGCCCGCCTCGGCCATGTGCGCGAGGCGCTGCAGCGCCTCGATGTTGCGCAGCCAGAGGAACGAGTGCAGCAGCGGCTTCGGGATGAGCGTGCCCGGGCCCTTCACGGCCGTCTCGTGCATGCGCACGCGGCAGCCGCTCTTGTGCGGCTCCACCTCGATCCGGACCCGCGCCTCGCCCATCGGCCAGCCGGCCGCCTGGATGATGAACCGGCGCGGCGGGTCCCACTCGAGGACGGTGGTGCGGTCGTCGATGACGAGCGGCCAGAGCCCGAACGAATGGTGCAGCTGCGATCCGACGTGCGGGAAGTCCTCGTCCACCTTCCGCATCCGCGAGGCGCCGACCACCCACGAGGGGAACAGCCATCCGGAGGAGAGGGCGGCGAAGACGGACTCGGGCGGGCAGTGGAAGACGCGGGTGTTGCGGGACATCGCGGGCTCCTTCGGAAGGCGGTCGGTGCTCGGGAGCGGGGTCGCCCCTCCCCTCAGGGTGCCAGATCGGGCGCGCGGGTGATCCCGAACTCGTGCCGCAGGGCGCTGCGGGCGGCGTGCCAGCCGGCCATGCCGTGCACTCCCGGGCCGGGCGGAGTCGACGACGAGCAGAGGTACAGGCCCTTCGCGGGCGTCCGCCACGGGTCGGGCGAGGGCACCGGTCGCGACAGCAGCTGGACGACGCTCGCCGCTCCCGCCGCGATGTCGCCGCCCAGGTAGTTCGGGTTGTACTGCTCCATGTCGCGGGCTGTCATCGACGAGACCCCGATCACGCGGTCGCGGAAGCCCGGAGCGAAGCGCTCGATCTGCGCGGTGATCGCCTCCTGCTGGTGCAGCGGGGAGTAGCGCGGCACGTGCGTGTAGGCCCACAGCACGTGCTTGCCCTCGGGCGCTCGGCCGGGATCGGCGATCGAGGGCTGCGCGACCAGCACGTAGGGGTTCTCGCTGTGGCGTCCGCGGGCGACGTCGCGCTCGGCTTCGGCGATCTCGGCCCGGGTGCCTCCGACGTGGAGGGTGCCGGCGCGGCGGAGCTCGGGGTGCGACCAGGGCACCGGTCCGTCGAGCGCGAAGTCGACCTTGGCGACGCCGTTGCCGTAGCGGAACGCGCGGAGGGCCTTCGCGTAGGCGCGCGGCAGCCGGTCGCCGGCGAGCGCGAGCAGCGCCTTCGGAGTGAGGTCGACGAGCACGGCCCGGGCGCGGGGCAGCTGCGCCATCGAGGTGACCTCGACCCCCGTCTCGATGGTGCCGCCGTGGGCGAGGAGGTCGTCGGCGAGGGCGTCGACGATCGACTGGCTGCCGCCGATCGGCACCGGCCAGCCGCGGGCGTGCGCGTAGGTCCCGAGAGCGAGAGCGGCGGCGGCGGTCGACGGGCTCGGCATCGGGCGGATGGAGTGCGCCGCGACTCCGGTGAGCATCGCGGGGGCGACGTCCTCGGCGAAGCGCAGGTTCCAGAACGGCGAGCCCTGCTCGAGGACCCGGAGCCCGAACCGCACGAGCACGCTCGGATCGGTCGGCACGCGCAGCAGTGGGTCGTTCGTGAAGCCCGAGACGCGGTCCGCGCGCTCGGACAGCGGGCCCATGAGCGCGCGCCACGCGGCTCCGTCGCGCCCGAGGGCCTGGGCCGTGCGGTCGAGATCGCGGTAGGCGATGCCGGCCCGGCCGCCGTCGAGCGGATGCGCGTACGAGATGTCGGGCACCCGCAGGTCGATCCGCTCGTCGAGCCGGAAGCGCCGGAAGAACTCGGACGCGAGCGCCATCGGGTGCACGGCCGAGCAGACGTCGTGGTGGAAGCCCGGCAGCGTGAGCTCCGCCGTCCGCGCACCGCCGCCGATCCGCTCGTTGCGCTCGAGCACCGCGACCGACAGCCCCGCCCGCGCGAGGACGACCGCCGCGGCGAGGCCGTTGGGCCCCGCCCCGACGACGACGGCATCGACGTCGGCCACGGTCACTTCCTCCGCAGGGCCGCGACGACGCCGACGACTCCGGCCGCCGCGGCGACCGCCGCTCCGGCGTAGCTCGCCGCGCGGTGCCGGATCATCCAGATCTGCGGAGTCATCGTGTGGGCCTTGTCGCTGAAGAGACCGCGGGCGCCGTGGTCGCCGGGCACGGGCTCGTAGACGTTGTTCGGGAGCATCGGCTCCTTCTTGTCGGGCGCCTGCTGGCCGTCGAAGGCGCTGCGCGCGAGGTACCAGTCCATGAACGCGCCGGCGAAGCGATCTCCCAGGATCGTGCCCGCCGTCGGCTCGCCGACCCAGGTGCGACGGCGCGGCTTGTCGGCCACGTCGGCGATCGCGATGGCGCCCACCTCGGGCTCGTAGATCGGCGGGACGGGCTGCGGGTGGTGCGGCAGCTGCGACTTCACCCAGTTGAACTGGATGGTGTTCAGCGCCGGCATGTCGACCTCGGAGAGCCGGATGCGGCTCTTGGAGTGCAGGAGCTCGGCGGTGACCGCCTCGGTGAATCCGCGGGCTCCGAACTTCGAGGCGCAGTACGCCGCCTGGAGCGGGATGCCGCGGTGCGCGAGCGCCGAGCCGACCTGGATCACGTGACCGCGGCCGCGCGGGGTCATCCGTGAGAGCGCGGCCCGGGTGCCGTTGACGAAGCCGAAGAAGTTGACCGCCACCGCGCGCTCGAAGTCGGCGGGCTCGGTCGAGAGGAACTCGCCGAACACCCCGACCATCGCGTCGTTGACCCACAGCTCGATCGGGCCGAGCTCGGCCTCCACCCGGTCGGCCGCGGCCTCGACGGCCTCGCGGTCGGCGACGTCGGTCGGCACTCCGAGACCGCGTCGGCCCGCCTGCTCGATCTCGGCGACCGTGGCCGCGAGCCCGTCCGCTCCGCGCGCGAGCACGGCGACGTCCCATCCGCGCTTCGCGAGCTCGCGCACCGTGGCGCGGCCGAGCCCGGCGGTGCCTCCGGTGACGACGGCGACTCCGCGGCTCATGCGCGGGCCTCGCGCTCGGGAACGACGGGGAGGGGGATCTGCATCATGGTTCGGGCTCCTTCGTGAGGGCGCGGTCTGCGTGTCCTGCGCGTTCCACGGTAGGCGGGTCGGCGCGGCGGCGCGCGGGCTTGCGCGGGCGCCGGGGAGCGTCCGGAGGATCGACTCCTGGGGAGGACGGCAGGCTTCCCGGCCGTCCAGGAGGCATCCAGCAAGCGTCCAGAACAGGAGTCGACACTGTCGCCTGCCGCCTCTCCCGACGGCCCTACGACCGGATCGACGCATGAACGCACTCCTCGGGCTGAGCCTCTCCTCCGGGCCCCTCGTCGTGACCGTCTACGCGGTCGCGGCCCTCGCCTTCGCCGCGCTCGTCGTCGCGTACGCCCGCTCGCGCCCGGAGGGACGCGTCCGGCGCGCGGCGGTCCTCGCAGCCGTGCTCCTCGTCGGCGTCGTGGGCGGGGCCTCGCTCGCCGCCCTGCTCGACGGCGCGGACGAACCCCTCGGCGTCGACCTGACACCGGTCACGCGGCTCTGGACCGGACTCGCGCTCGGCGGTCTCGGCGTCGCGCTCGTCGTCCTGGTGCACGCCCTCCGGCACCGGCGCATGCGACGCGCCCTCGCGTCCGTCGGGGTCGCCGTGCTCGTCGTCACCACCGCCGCGATGACCGTCAACCTCGACTTCGGCCAGTACCCGACGCTGCGCAGCGCCCTCGGACTCAGCGCCTACCCCGTGGTCGGGGCGCTCCCCGCCGTCGCCGACGGCAGCCGCACCCCGTTCTCCGACTGGACCGCGCCCGCCGGCATGCCGGCCGTCGGCACGGTGCAGTCGATCCCGATCCCGGCCACCGTCTCGGGCTTCCGCGCCCGTGACGCCGTGGTCTACCTCCCGCCGGCCGCCCTCACGGCGGACCCGCCGCTGCTGCCCGTGATGGTGATGCTGTCCGGTCAGCCGGGCTCCCCCTCCGACCCGCTGTCGACCGAGAAGCTGCAGCAGGCCCTCGACGCCTACGCGGCGGACCATGCGGGGCTCGCGCCCATCGTCGTCTCGCCCGATCAGCTCGGCGACCCGACCGCGAACCCGATGTGCGTCGACTCGCCGCTGGGGAACTCCGCGACCTACCTCACGGTCGACGTCCCGGCCTGGATCCGCGCGCACCTGCCCGTCCTGCCGGATCCGGCCGACTGGGCGATCGGCGGGCTGTCGCAGGGCGGCACCTGCGCGATCCAGCTCGGCGCCGCGCATCCCGAGCTCTTCGGCGGCATCATCGACGCCTCGGGCGAGCTGGCACCGAGCCTGGGCGACGAGGCGACGACGATCCGCGAGGGCTTCGGAGGCAGCGCGAGCGCCTACGAGGCGGCGGAGCCTGCGAGCATCCTCACCGCGCACGCCCCCTACTCCGACACGGTCGCGGTGTTCGGAGTGGGCGCCGACGACACCGCGTTCCGCGCCGGGGTGCAGACGCTGCACGCCGCCGCCACGGCCGCCGGCATGCGGACCTCGTACCTCGAGGTGCCCGACAGCGCGCACGACGCGACCGCCTGGTCGGCCGTCTTCGACGAGGGCCTGCGGGTCCTCACGGCGCGCTGGGAGCTCGTGCCGGCGTCCTGACTCCGGGGTCGGCTCCGGGCGGCGGCGGCCCGGGGTCAGCTGCGCGCGGCGGTCTCCGCGGCCTCGACCGCTGCGGCCACTCCGTCTCTCCACGGAGCGCCGTGCCCGGGCAGCACCCACGCGGCGCCGGTCGGCAGGAGGAGGCGGAGCGACGCGAGCGCCTGCTCCGGATCGTCGGTGAACGGGGCGGGCTGCGGGCCCGAGCGGCCGGTGAGCACGTGCCGCGTCGTCAGGCCGTCGCCCACGAAGACGGCGTCGACCGCCGGCACGTGCACGGCGACGCTGCCCGCGGAGTGGCCGGGCAGGCCGATGATGCGCGGCGACCCGGGCAGCTCGAGCACGTCGCCGTCGGCGACCTCGACCACCTCGGTCAGCGGAGGGACGCGGAGTCCGCCCTTGCGCGCGAAGTAGGCGAGGAACCCCGCCATGGCGCCGAGCCGCATCGACTGCTTCCCGTTCGCGGGCTTCTTCCCGCCCTTCGCCCGCTCGGCGTCGGCGGCGTGCACGAAGACGGGCACCCCGTGCTCGCGGCGCAGGCGCTCGGCGAAGCCGATGTGGTCGGAGTCGCCGTGGGTGAGGACGACGCCCTTCACATCCCCGATCCGACGGCCGAGCTCGGCGAGCGCGGCGAGCAGATCGGACCAGTGGCCGGGGAGCCCGGCGTCGATCAGGGTGACGCCCTCGGGGGTCGCGACCAGGTAGGAGGCGACGACGTCGGAGCCGAGGCGGTGGAGCGCAAGGGTGAGTTCCATGATGGCTACGCTACTTAGCCATCATGGCTACTGTCAATAGCTATGCTGGAGGCATGCCCACTCCGGACCGCACCACCCACGACGCGATCGTCGCCGCCGCCGCCGCACTGCTCGAGGAGGAGGGACTCGCCGGCGTCACCATGCAGGCCGTCGCCCAGCGGGTGGGCGTGCGCGCCCCCTCCCTCTACAAGCGCGTCGAGAGCCGCGACGCGCTGATCCGCTCGGTGGCCGAGGCGACGCTGCGCGACTACGCCCAGCGGCTCGGCGCCGAGGACGACCCCGCGCGCATCGCGGCCGAGCTCCGCCGCTCCGGCCACGAGCGGCCCGCCGCGTTCCAGCTCGTGATGACCCCGGCGGCCGGGACGCCCGTGGCGGCGCAGGAGTACCGGGTCGCGGCGAGCGCCTCCCTCCTCCGGGCGGCCGAGGAGCTCGCCGGTGCCGAGCACGCCCTCGAGGCCGCCCGGACCCTCACGGCCTGGGCGACGGGCTTCATCAGCATGGAGATCAACGGCGCGTTCACCCTCGGCGGCGATGTGGACGACGCGTGGGAGTTCGGTCTCGAGAACCTGCTGGCCGCGCTCGGGCGCGGCAGGACCTGAGCCGAGTCCCTCCGGCCGACGTCACGGACGCCGCGTCGACCACAGCGCCCAGGCCACCAGCACCGGCTGGAAGAGCAGCCGCACCGCGCGCTTGCGGTCGGTGTCGAGGCCGAACGCGCTGGTCTTCGTGAGGTACTGCGAGACGTTGCCCGGGAAGATCGCGGTGAAGAAGGCGGCGGCCGCGTTCCCCACGAGAGGTGCGGTGCGGCGGGAGAGGACGAGTGCCGCTCCCAGGCCGATCTCGACGACTCCCGACGCCAGCACGACCGTGTCCTTGTCCAGCGGCACCCACTCCGGCACCTGCGCCTGGAACTCCTCGCGCGCGCGGGTGAGATGGCTCACCCCGGCGAAGACGAGGGCGGAGCCGAGCAGCAGCTTGGCCCCGGTGCGGGCGACGGACAGGGCGGAGACGCGGGACATCCCTCCATCGTGCCGCGCCGGGGCGGCGGGAGGCGCCTCCGGCCGCAGGATCACGTCCGGCTCGCAGGAACCGCCGCCCTCGTCCCCAGCACCAGGACGCCGTCGACGCGGCGCGGGATGTCCGACTCGCCGTCGCGCAGCTCCACCGGCAGCTCGCTGGTCGGGGCGTTCTGCCAGGCGACCGGCCGGAGGAAGCGGCGCACCGAGGTCGCTCCGACGGACGTGTGCGTGGAGTCGGTCGAGGGCCAGGGGCCCCCGTGGTTCTGCGCCCAGGCCACGGCCACCCCGGTCGGGAAGCCGTTGTAGAGGATCCGGCCGGCACTCGCCGAGAGCGCGGCGCGGGCGAGCGGGACGCCGTCGTCGCCGTCCGCGACGAACAGCGACGCCGTCAGCGTTCCGGGCAGGGTGCGCGCGATCGCCGCGGCGTGCGCGTCGTCGCGGTAGCGCGAGACGACGGCCACCGGACCGAAGCACTCCTCGCGCAGCAGGGGCGGGAGGTCGCCGCCCGGGACCTCGAGCAGGGCGGGGCCGGTCGACCCCTCCGGCGCGGGGGTCCGCAGGAGCAGCTCCGCGCCTCGCTCGGACGCTCGCTCGCGAACGCCCTCCGCGTACGACGCCGCCATCCCCGGCGTCAGCGCGGGGTGCGGCTCGACGGCGGCGAGCGAGTGCCGGAGCCGGTCGACGAGCGCATCGCCCGCCGGACCGGCCGGGACCAGCACGACCCCGGGCTTCGTGCAGAACTGTCCCCCACCGAGGGCGACGGAGGCGGCGAGCCCCTCCCCGATCGATTCCGCCCGGGCCTGCGCCGCCGCGGGCGTCACGAGCATCGGATTCACGCTGCCGAGCTCTCCGTAGAACGGGATCGGAGCCGGTCGCGCCGCGGCGAGATCGGCGAGCGCGCGACCGCCGGCGAGAGAGCCCGTGAAGCTCGCGGCGCGGATCTCCGGCGCCCGGACGAGGTCGAGACCCGCCTCGAATCCGTGGACGAGTCCGACGGCGTCCTCCGCCGTCGCCGTGAGGACCGCGTGCACGAGCTCGCTCGTGCGGCGGTGAGCGGGATGCGCCTTCACGACGACGGCGCAGCCCGCCGCGAGCGCCGCGGCGGTGTCCCCTCCGGCGACCGAGAAGGCGAGCGGGAAGTTGCTGGCCGCGTAGACCGCCACCGGGCCGAGGGGGACGAGCATCCTCCGCAAGTCGGGTCGGGGACCCATCGGGGTGTCGCCCTCGTGGTCGATGATCGCCTCGAGGTGCGCTCCGTCCCGCACGACGTCCGCGAAGAAGCGGAGCTGGTAGACGGTGCGGGTCAGCTCGCCGTTCAGGCGTCCCGCCCCCAGGGCGGTCTCCTCATCGGCGGTGCGCACGATGTCGGGGCGCCGCTCCTCGAGGCCGTCGGCGATCCGCTCCAGGAGCCGCGCCCGGTCCGCGCGCGGCATGCGGGCGAGCCGCTCGCTCGCCGCGACGGCCGTCGCGACCGCTCGGGCGACCGCTGCGCTGTCGTCGTCGCCGGGCCGCAGTCGAGTGCGGTCGTCGATCGTGGTCGGTGCAGTGCTCATGGTTCTCCTCACATCCACGCCGTCGAGCCGTCGGGCTTGACGGGTACTCGGCGGTCCCAGCGGATCCAGTCGTCCGTTCGCAGGGCGTCCTCGTCGATCTCGATCCCCCAGCCGGGCCGGTCCGGCCGGAGCTCGAGGTGGCCGTCGACCGGCTCGTACGGGTCCCGGCACCACGACACGGGGTCGGGCTTGAACTCCAGGATCGAGAAGTTCACGGTCGCCGCCGCGAAGTGGAGGTTCGCGGCGGTGGCGAGCGGGCCGAGCGGGTTGTGCGGCGCGACGGGCACGTAGTGCGCCTCGGCGAGGTGGGCGATCCGGATCATCTGGGTCAGCCCTCCCACCACGCAGATGTCCGGCTGCACGATGTCGGCGCCCTGAGCGGTGAGCAGACCCAGGAACTCGTGCGGCGTGTAGAGCGACTCGCCCGTGGCGAGCGGCACGGCGATCTCGGAGCGCAGCCGGCTCCAGGCCGGCAGGTGCTCAGGACGGATCGGCTCCTCGAGGAAGAGCGGCTCGTTCGGCGCCAGCGCGGCTCCCAGCTCCACCGCCTGCCGCGGCTCCCACAGGCAGGCGTGGGCGTCGAAGGCGAACTCCCAGTGGTCCGGATGGCTCTCCCTGACCTCGCCGAAGTAGCGGCCCAGTTCGGCTGCGACCAGCCCGAACCGCGTCGAGTGCAGGTCGACGCGGTAGGGACTGAGCTTGAAGGCGGTGAAGCCGTTCTCGGCATGGAGGCGCTGCGTGCGGTCGAGGAGCTCGGCGGGGTCCGGGGCGGAGTACAGCCCCGCGTAGACGCGGACTCGGTCGCGCACCGCTCCTCCCAGCAGCTTGTAGACGGGGAGACCGGCAGCCTTCCCCGCGATGTCCCACAGCGCGTGGTCGATGGCGGCGATGGCGGCGAGTCCCATCGCTCCCGGCGGGAAGCGGGAGGACTGAAGGAGGAACTGGTTCACGGCCGAGGTCCGGGTGGCGTCCCAGCCGCGCAACTGGTGCGCGAAGTACTCGATCATCGGCGGGAACGCGAGGTCGGGGCCGTGGTTGTAGACCTCCGACCACCCGTCCAGCCCGTCGTCGGTGGTGATCCTGACGAGGACGCGCGGCCGGTCCCCCACCCGCTGCAGATACGTGCGGATGCGGTCGATGCGGGTCATCGCGGGGTCCTTCCGTCGGTGGTGGGGGCGGGGTTCGGGACGAGCGGCCGGATGCGCACCCAGAACCCGTAGATCGCCGCGCTCACGAGGCAGCTGGCCGCCGCGAACACGAGCGGCCCGACGTAGGAGCCGCCCGTCGCCGCCAGGGCGACTCCGATCGCGATCGGGCTGATGAGATTGCCGAGCTGGGATCCGAAGTTCTGGAAGCCGGCGACGGAGCCGACGGTGTCGGGCGATGCGGCCACCTCGGCGGGCAGGCTGAGGATCGCCGCACCCGCGAACGAGTGCGCGGCGCTGGACGCGGTGAGCACCACCATCACGAGCACGTTGCTCTCGAGGAACGGGCTGAATCCGATGCAGGCGCTCAGCACGAGCCCCGCGAGGATCGGCACCTTGCGGGCGACGTTCGTCGACAGTCCGGCGGCGAGCATCCGGTCGGACACGACGCCGCCCGCGATGCCTGCGGCGATGGCGATCAGCGCGGGCAGCGCTCCCACCAGGCCGAACTCCTCCTTCGTCAGACCGCGGTCGTTCAGGAGGTAGCTGGGGTACCAGGTGAGGAAGAACGCACCGGCCAGCGAGCGGAAGACGTAGCCGAGGGTCAGCGCCCAGACCTGGTTGTCGCGCAGCAGCGCCCGCCACGGCCGGCCCGCCCCGTCGCCGGTCGACGCCTCCCCGCGATCGGAGACGATGTGCGCGAGCTCCGCCGCGTTCACGCGCGGGTGCTTCTCGGGAGCCCGGTACACGGTCAGCCAGCCGACGATCCAGAGCAGTCCCGCGACTCCGATGACCACGAAGGCGAGCCGCCAGCCGCCGAACAGCGCGAGGGCGGTGACCAGGGGCACCGAGAGCGCCGTGCCGATCTGCTGGCCCATGTCGAACAGGCTCGACGCGAAGGCCCGCTCGCGCCGCGGGAACCACTTCGACACGATCGTGATGTTCGCCGGCTGCACGGGCGCCTCGCCGATGCCCAGCCCGAGGCGGAACACGATCACCGACCCGACACCGGTCGCGAGGGCGGTCAGGGTGGTCCAGACCGACCACCAGCCGACCGCGAGCGGGTAGATCACCCGGGGTCCGAAGCGGTCGAGCAGCCACCCCGACGGCAGCTGGAACAGCGCGTACGTCCAGAAGAACGACGAGAGGAGCAGGCCCTGGACCGCCGGGCCGATGGCGAACTCCTCGGCCATGAACGGGAGGGCGACGCTGAGAGCGGCCCGGTCGAGGTAGGCGATGGTGAGTCCGAGCGCCGAGAATCCGACGATGGTCCAGCGGTAGCGGGTCCTGCGCTCGGAGGCGGCGGTAGCCGGCTCCGTCGAGCGGACGGCGAGGTCGTGGGGAAGCAACGCTGCTCCTTCCGGGTCGAGGATCGGGTCAGGTCGTGGCGAGGGCGCGCGCGCCGGGGGCGAGGAGCGAGCGCTCGAGCGCCCACTCGGCGAGGATCCCGCTCACGGCCTCCCGGCCGGCCGGAGTCAGGGGCGAGCTGGGGGCGCGCACCTCGGCCGAGGCGAGGCCGAGCTGCTCGAGCGCCTCCTTGATGACGCTGACGTTGTCGGCGTTGGTGTTCGCGGCGCGCAGCTCCTCGAAGGCGGCGATGCTGTCGACCATCGTGCGAGCGGCCTCCAGGTCGCCGCGTCGCAGGGCGTCGCGCAGGTCGAGCGACAGGTGGGGGTTCACGGTGACGAGCCCCGAGGTGAAGCCGGTCGCCCCGTGCGCAGCGTAGGACAGGGCGTACGGCTCGGCGAGACCGGCGATCCAGGTGAAGCGCTCGGCTCCCGCCTCCCGCCGCACCTTCGCGAAGTGCACCGGATCGGGCACGGCGTACTTCACGCCGATGACGCTGCAGGCCCGCTCGCCGAGCTCGCGGATCATCCCGCCGTCCACGGTCGCGCTCTTCACGTAGAGGACGATCCCGAGATCGGGCACCGCCGCCGCGATCTCGGCGTGGTAGTCGATCCAGCCGGCGCGCGAGACGTAGGGATGGACGGGCTGGTGGATCATCGCCATCGTCGCGCCGTGCTCCGCGGCGAGCCGCGCGTCGGCGACGGCGGTCGCGACATCGAGACCCACTCCCGCGAGGACCGCCGCGCGGCCGCGGGCGAGCTCGCCGGTGACGACCAGCAGCTCGCGCCGCTCCTCGGGCCGGAGGGCGTAGAACTCGCTGGTGTTCCCGTTGGGAGTGAGGACGCCCACTCCCGCGTCGAGCAGCCGCTCGAGGAGTGCGGCGTAGACGTCGAGCGCCAGCACCCCGTCGCGGAACGGCGTGACGGGGATCGCGACGACGTCCGAGAGGCTCGCCCGTGCGGCGAGCAGCCCGGCGTCGAGCGCGCTCACGACTGCACCTCCAGCTGGGCGAGGGCACGCGTCGCGAAGCTGTCGACGTGCGACTCGACGAGCCGGCGCGCCTCGTCGGCGTCGCCCCGCTCCGCCGCCTCGAGCATCGCGAGGTGCTCGCCCGCCTCGTGCCGCCACGAGATGGAGTTGCGCCACGCGGTGACGGTGATCAGCGCGGTCTGGTCGCGCAGACCGTCGAGGGTCGCGATGAGCAGCGGATTGCCGCAGGCGCTGTAGAGGAGCCGGTGGAAGTCGCGGTTCTCGAGGCTGCGCTCCCCCGCGCCGTCCGCCTCCTGGGCTCGGGTGAGCGCCGCGCGGGCGGGAGCGGTGTCGAAGCCCGCCTCGACCGCACGCTCGACCGCCGCGGGCTCGAGGAGCAGGCGCATGTCGAACACCTGGCGCGCGAGCGCGGCGTCGACGACCCGGACGGAGGCGCCGCGGTACTCGTTCATCGTCACGAGCCCGGCCCCGGCGAGGGTCTTCAGCGCCTCTCTGACCGGTGTCTTGGACATGGCGAAGGTCGAGGCCAGATCGGCTTCGACCAGGGCCTGCCCTGCGGACAGCTCCCCGGCCAGGATCGCGCGGCGCAGCTCCTGCGCGACGAAGGCCGTGCGGGAGAGCGGTGCCTGAGGCGACTGCTTCGGTGCGGTGTTCATGGATTTCCCTTCGACGTCTTCCGCCAGAGTAGCGCATTGTGTCTAATATATGATGTTCCAGCGGCGCCGATGTCGCTCGATGAAAGGAATTCGCAATGATGCGTCTGTCTCCCCGACCCCGACCCCGCGTTCTCGCGGGCCTCGCGCTGCTCCCGATCCTCGCCCTCACCGCCTGCGCGGGAGGAGCCTCCACCGGCGCGACCGGCTCCCCCGACGACCCGATCGTCCTCGAGCTCTGGGACACCGACACCCGCCCCGAGCGGACGGCGAACCTCGAGGAGCTCATCTCGATGTTCGAGGCCGAGAACCCGGGCATCACCGTCGACTACCTCGGCCTGCCGACCGACTCGTACATGCAGAAGATCGGCACCGCCCTCGCGACCGACTCGACTCCGGATCTCCTCACGCCCAAGGCGTCCGACCTGTCCGCCCTGGTCGCGCAGGGCGCCCTCGCGCCGCTCGACGACCGCTTCGAGGAGGGCGGATGGGCGGACCGCATCGACGAGACGATGGTCGCGTCGACGAAGGCCGCGTCACCCGACGGCGCCCTGTACCTCGCTCCCGCCACGAGCCTCGCCGACACCGTCTACTTCCGGAAGGACTGGTTCGAGGAGGCAGGGCTGGACACCCCCGAGACCTGGGACGACTTCTTCGAGGCGGCGCAGACCCTGACCGACGCCGGCTCGGGCCGGTTCGGCTACACGCTGCGCGGCGGCACCGGGTTCTTCTCGCAGTTCGTCGAGATGGTCTACCCGCAGGCCGGGGTGTCGACCTTCTTCGACGAGGACGGCGTGTCCACGCTCGACGACCCGGCCGTGGTCGACGCGGCGCAGAAGTACGTCGACCTCTACCGCGCGACGACCGCCGAGAGCGACCTCACCGCCGACTTCAAGACGATGGTGGCCCAGTTCGGCGCGGGGAGCACGGCGATGCTCAGCCACAGCATCGGCTCCTACCCGACCCTCGTCGCCGCCGTCGGAGCCGACGCGATCGGCGCCGCGGTCCCGTTCCCCGCGGAGGACGGCACGCAGGTCCTGACCGGGCGCATGACGACCGGCTTCGCGATGTTCCAGGCCAGCGAGCACCAGGAGGCGGCCTGGAAGTTCCTCGAGTTCACGATGAGCGAGGAGGGCAACGGGTTCTGGGCGCAGGCCTCCGGCTACATCCCGGGCAACACGGCGGTCGCCGAGCAGGACTGGGTCGCCGAGAACCCGGCCATCGCGGCCGCCGCCGCGGCGAGCGCCTCCCCCGACTCGGTGGTCCTCGACCAGCCGTTCTACCTCCCGGAGTTCACCTCCATCACCGCCTCCGACATGCAGCCGGACTGGCAGCTCGTGCTCCAGGGCAAGCTCCCCGTCGAGGACTTCCTCGGCACCTGGGCCGACGCGCTCACCGAGGCCCAGCAGCGCTATGACGCGGCCACCGACTAGTCGCCCCCTCCGGGCGGGCGCGCCGGTCGCGCCCGCCCCCGATCGCAAGGATCCGACGATGACGACCTCCTCCCCGCCCGTCCCCCGACGGTCCGCCGCCCGACCCGCCGCCCCTCGACGGCGGCGCTCGACGGCCTGGTACCCCTACGCGCTCATCTCCCCCGCCGTCGCCCTGGTCGTGGTGTTCCTCCTCTACCCGGTGCTCAGCGTCTTCTACTACAGCCTGCAGAACTACAACGTGACGCTGCCGATCTACAACGGCTTCGCGGGGCTCGACAACTTCGTCGCCATCTCGCAGGACCCGCTCTTCTGGCGCAGCATCTGGTTCACCGTGCGCTGGGTGGTCGTCGAGGTGGGCCTCCAGTTCGTGTTCGGCCTCGCCCTCGCCCTGCTCATCAACCAGAGCTTCCGCGGACGCGCGATCGTGCGGGCGCTGGTCTTCTCGCCCTGGGCGGTCGCCGGCATCCTCACCACCACGATCTGGCTGCTGATCTACAACCCGTCCACGGGTGTCGGCCGCTACCTCGCCGACCTCGGCATCGGGAGCTACGGCACCTCCCTCCTCGCGAACGAGGACACCACCTTCTGGGCCGTCGTGCTCGCGGAGCTGTGGAAGGGCGCGCCCTTC
Organism: Rathayibacter sp. Leaf299; assembly: GCF_001423055.1. Classification (NCBI taxonomy): domain Bacteria; kingdom Bacillati; phylum Actinomycetota; class Actinomycetes; order Micrococcales; family Microbacteriaceae; genus Rathayibacter; species Rathayibacter sp. Leaf299. Next base: position 627,450 of record NZ_LMNT01000001.1, on the reverse strand, counting down.
TTCGCGATCCTGATCCTGGCGGATCTGCAGTCGGTCAACCTCGACCTCTACGAGTCGGCCGAGGTCGACGGTGCCGGCCGCATCCGCAAGTTCGTCTCGATCACCTGGCCGCACATCCGCCAGGCGGTGATCCTCGCGACCCTGTTGCGCGCCATCTGGGAGTTCAACAACGTCGACCTCCTCTACACCCTGACCGGAGGCGGGCCCGCGAGCTCCACGACCACGCTCCCGCTCTACGTCGCCCAGACCGCGATCCACGACCGCGACTTCGGCTACGGATCCGCGCTCACGGTGGTCGCCTTCGTCATCCTGGCGGTCTTCACCGTCGCCTACCTCAGAGTCAGCAAGTTCGGACGGGACCAGTCATGACCACGACACTCGAACGCCCCCTCGCCCCCGCGATCCCCGTCGAGGAGCGGGCGCACCAGCGGAAGGCGAGCCGCCGCCGGATCGGCGAGCGGCTCCTGCTCGGCGGTCCGCTCGCCGTGGCCCTCGTCTTCACGCTCGTGCCGTTCTACTGGATGCTGCTCTTCGCCTTCCGCCCGGCCGGATCGACCTCGCTGCTCCCGTGGCCGCTCACCGTCGACAACTTCGTGACGGTGTGGAACGGCTCCGGCTTCGGGATCTACTTCGTCAACAGCCTCTCGGTCGGAGTGGCCAGCCTCGTCGTCTCCACCCTCATCGGGCTCCTGGGCGGCTACGGTCTGGCGCGGTTCCAGTTCCGCGGCAAGTCGGCCTTCCTGCTGGTGATGCTCTGCACTCAGTTCATCCCCGGGGCGATGATGCTCATCCCCCTGTTCGAGATCTTCAACGGCCTCGGGCTGACGGACTCGCTCTGGAGCCTGATCATCTCGGACACGGTGTTCCACCTCCCGCTCTCGCTGGTCCTGATGTCCGGCTTCATCCGGAACGTGCCGATCGACCTGGAGGAGGCGGCATGGGTCGACGGCTGCGGGCGCGTTCGGGCGTTCTGCCTGATCGTCCTGCCGCTGCTGCGTCCGGGCATCGTCGCGGTCGGGTCGTTCGCCTTCATCAGCGCGTGGAACAACTTCCTCTTCGCGATCATGTTCCTCTCGAGCCAGGACCAGTTCACGATCCCGGTGGGTCTGAGCTACCTCTTGGGCGAGTTCGGGACCGACTTCGGCGCTCTCGCCGCCGGCGGGGTCATCGCGGTGGTCCCCGTGGTCGTCCTGTTCGCCTACGTGCAGAAGTTCCTCGTGCAGGGGCTGAGCGCGGGAGCGGTCAAGGGCTGAGGATCGGGGCCTCCGGTCCGAGCGCACCGCGCGCACCGGAGGCTCCGTGCGGTCGGCCCGTGCACTCGCCCCTCGAGCCCCCCGTCGGCGCCGCGAGGCGGCACCCTATGCTCGGCAGATGACCGACCCGCGTCCCCGTCCCCGGCGCCGTCGATGGCCGGTCCTCCTCGCCGTCCTGGCGGCGGTCCTCGTGTACGCGACGGTCGTGCTGACGTACGCGGGCGGCATCCGGGACTCGAGCGAGGGCTGCGAGACGGTCATCGCGGGCGCCGACCCGGTCACCGTGAAGCTCCAGCCGGCGGAGGTCGACGCGGCCCGCCAGCGGCTCGAGTTCCAGATGACGCTGGTGCCGTCGGAGGGTCTGACCTCCTCCGACGGGTACACGGCCGAGGAGACGATCAGCCTGGTGACCTTCCCGGTCGACGGGCCGAGCGTCCTGACCTTCCCGGCGGGCGAAGTGCTCGACAGCTCCGTGCAGTCGGACTTCGCCGAGGGGACCGTCGAGGAGTGGCCCTTCGACAGCTACCGGGCGGACCTGACGACGTTCGCCTTCCTCGGCGAGGACGATCACGACGACCACGAGCACACCGCGGTGCCCACCCGGGTCTGCATCGACGACTCCGTGCCGGGGTGGCACTTGAACACCGTGACGGCCGCGCAGCCCGGCGACAGCGTCCCCACCGCCGACGGCGATGAAGCGCTGACCTCGGTCATCATCACCGCGACCCGCTCGGCGAGCACGGTCGCGTTCGGGATCGTGCTGCTCGGGATGATGGCGGTCACCCCGGTGCTCGTCCTGTTCGTCGCCATCAGCGCCTACACCGGCCGCCGCAGGGTGGAGGCGACCCTCACCAGCTGGATCGGCGCCATGCTCTTCGCGGTCATCCCGCTGCGGAACTTCCTCCCCGGTTCGCCGCCGGTCGGCTCGTGGATCGACTACCTCGTCGTGCTGTGGGTGATCGCCGGGCTCGTCACCGGACTCGCCATCTACATCGCGGCCTGGAACCGCTGGGGCCATCGCGCGATCCCCCGGCAGCCGGCTCCCGCCCGGTCGGACGAGCTCTAGCCGGATCCGACGACAGGCGGCCCGCGCGCCCCGTGTCGGAGGCCCGCCCTACTGTGAGGGAGTGACAGATCGCATCCTCGTCCTCACCACCGGCGGCACGATCGACAAGGAGTACTCGCTCGCGGGCGAGCTCGTGATCGGCGCGCCGACCATCCCGCGCCTGCTCGAGCCCGTGCTCTCGACGCTCGAGTTCCGGGTGGAGGAGGTGCTCGCGAAGGACAGCCTCGACCTCGACGACGACGATCGCGCCCTCATCCGGCAGCGGGTCCTCGAGGCGGAGGAGGACCGCATCGTCCTCACGCACGGCACCGACACCATGACCGCCACGGCCGAGGCGATCGGGACCGTCCGCGACCGCGTGGTGGTGCTGACCGGAGCGATGCAGCCGGCGCGGATGCGCGACAGCGACGCGTCGTTCAACCTCGGCGCCGCGGTGGCCGCTGTGCAGCTGCTGCCGCCGGGCGTCTACGTCGCGATGAGCGGCCGGGTCCTGCCCGCCGGAGCGGTCGTGAAGGACCGCGCGGCCGGCGTCTTCCTGCCGGCGTAGCAGCCGACCGCCGGCCTGGAGCGCGTCAGTCCGCGGTCGCCCGCGTGCACTCGGCGCAGAGGCCGAACACATCGACGACGTGGTGCGCATCCGTGAAGCCGTGCTGGCCCGCGACGGAGCGCGCCCAGGTCTCGACCTCGTCGGCCGCGATCTCCACGGTCAGCCCGCAGCGCCGGCAGATCAGGTGGTGGTGGTGCGTGCCCGGAGTGCAGGCCCGGTAGAGGCTCTCGCCGTCGGGCGACTGCAGCGAGTCGGCCTCGCCCTCGACCGCGAGGTCGGCGAGCGCGCGGTACACCGTCGCCAGGCCGATCGGCGATCCGGACGCGTGCAGCGCGCTGTGCAGCCCCTGCGCGCTGACGAAGTCGTCGCGCCCGGTCAGCGCCTCGCGCACCGCTTCCCTCTGCCACGTGTTCCGCTTGACCACCGGACCACCTTCCCGTCTCACGACCCGGGCCACGCTATACCCCCGCCCCGGCGAGCGCCGGTGAGCGCCGACGCCGGACTCCCCGCCGCCCGGCGATCCGGCAGACGACGTAGATCGTGAACGAGATCGTCGTCACGTACGGGCTGATCGGCACCGAGCCGCCCAGCGCCAGCAGGATCCCGCCGACCAGCGACCCGACCGCGAAGAGCGTGCTCAGCAGCGGCACGATCACCGGCGACGCCGAGATCCGCAGGGCGGCGGCGGCCGGGGTCACCAGGATCGCGAGCACCAGGAGCGAGCCCACGACCTGCACCGACACGGCCACGGCCAGACCCAGCAGCAGCATGAAGACGATCGAGAGCGCTCGGGTCGGCACTCCGCGGGCCGCCGCCACGTCGGCGTCCACGCTCGCGAAGGTCAGCGGGCGCCAGATCAGCGCGAGGCCGATCACGACGACGACCGAGATCGCGATGAGCCAGCCGAGCTGGGGGTCGTCGACCGCGACGATCTGCCCCGTGAGCAGGCCGAACTTGTTCGCGCTGCGCCCCGGGTAGAGCGCGAGGCAGAGGATCCCGATGCCCAGGCCGAACGGCATGAGCACGGCGATGATCGAATTGCGATCGCGGGCGCGGGAGCCGAGCAGGCCGATCAGCAGCGCCGCGACGAGCGAGCCGACGATCGAGCCCTGCACCACGCCGATCCCGAGCAGCAGGCCCGCGGAGGCGCCTGCGAAGGACAGCTCGCTGATGCCGTGCACCGCGAAGGCCATGTCCCGCGACATCACGAAGACGCCGATCAGCCCGCCGACCACGCCGAGGACGGCGCCGGCGATGACCGAGTTCCGCAGCAGCGCCAGCAGGGCTCCGTAGTCCGAGAAGTCGAAGATCTGCGACCAGACGTCGTCCATCAGGCGCGCTCCTCCGGGGTGTCGTGGCGGTGCTCGCGCCGGCGCTCGGATTCGTGCCGGTGCTCCGATCCGTGCCGGCGCTCCGCCTCGTGCTCGTGCACGTGCGAGTGGTCGGGGGCGCCGACCACGATGATCCGGCCGCGGGCGCGGATCACGTCGACGGGCGCGTCGTACAGGTCGCTCAGGACCTCCGAGCGCAGCACCTCGTCGGGCGTGCCGATGCGGAACCGGCCGCCGGCGAGGTACAGCACGCGGTCGACCATCCGCAGCACCGGATTCACGTCGTGCGTCACGAAGAGGACGCCGAGGTCGCGCTCGCGCCGGTGCCGGTCGATCAGCTCGCTGACCGCGCGCTGGTGCGCGAGGTCGAGGGCGATCAGAGGCTCGTCGCAGAGCAGGAGCGCCGGGTCGCCCGCGAGGGCCTGGCCGACGCGGACGCGCTGCTGCTCGCCTCCGGACAGGCTGCCGAGCGGGGCGTCGGCGTAGTCGGTCGCCCCGACGGCGGCGAGCAGGGCGTCGACCTGCTCGCGGCGGGCGCGAGAAGGCAGCGGCAATCCGAATCGGTGGCCGTCGATCCCGAGCCCGATGAGGTCGCGGGCGCGCAGCGGAGTGCCGTCGTCGGCGAGCTTCTGCTGAGGGATGTAGCCGATGCGGCGGTTGCCGCGGTGCACGGGCGCGCCGAGCACCTGCAGCTCGCCCGTGCTCAACGGCTGCTGACCCAGGACCGCCTTCAGCAGGCTGGTCTTGCCGGATCCGTTCGCGCCGAGCACGGCGACGAACTCGCCCGCCTCCACGTCGAGGTCGACTCCGCCCCACAGCTCACGCGAGCCGAAGCGGAGGCCGGCGCCGCGCATCCGCAGCACGGCCGGAGACGCCGGAAGGCCCGCCTCCGGGGAGGCGGGCCGATCGATCGGGGACGGAGGCGTCACGACGAGAGCGCCCCCTCGACGGCGTCGAGGTTCGCGGTCATCCAACCGACGTAATCGTCGCCGTCGGGCAGGGTCTCGGTGACGGCGACCTCGGGGATCCCCGCCGACTCCGCGGCCTCGAGCACCGCCTCGGTCTGCGCGTCGGAGGTCTGCGCGTTGTAGACGAGGGCGTCGACGGCGCCGTCCGAGAACAGCGCGAGCGTCTCCTGCAGCAGCGTGGCGGGCACGTCGGTGCCCTCCTCGATCGCCTCGCTGAACTCCTCCGGAGTCGCGTCGACGAGGCCGAGCGCCTCGGTCATGTACAGCGGCACCGGCTCCGTGATCGCGATGGAGCGGCCCTCGAGGGTGCCCTTGAGCTCCTGCTCGCGCTCGATCAGCGCGTCGAGGTCGGCGGCGAGCGCCTCGGCGTTGGCGGAGTAGGTCGACGCGTTGTCGGGGTCGATGCTCGAGAGCTCGTCGGCGATCCCGGTCGCGACGTCGCGGGCGACGGCGAGGTCGTACCAGACGTGCTCGTTGTAGGCGGCGTGATCGTGGCCGTCCTCGTCCGAGTGACCCTCCTCCTCGGCGCCCTCCTCGTCGGAGTGCTCCTCCTCGTGCGCGTGCTCGTCCTCGAGACCGGCGACGACGGTCGCCGTGACGACGGGCGCCTCGGAGCCGGACGCGTCGATCATCGTGTCGATGAAGGGGTCGTAGCCGCCGCCGTTCTCGATCACGAGCTGCGCGTCCGAGACGGCGAGCTGGTCGCGCGCCGTGGCCTCGTACTCGTGCGGGTCCTTCTCCGGGCTGTCGATGATGCTCGTGACCTCGACGAGGTCACCGCCGACGCTCTGCGCGAGGTCGCCGTACACGTTCGTCGACGCGACGATCGAGACGAGGCCGGAGTCGTCGCTCGCCGAGCCGGAGCCGGAGCAGGCCGAGAGGGCGAGGGCCGCGGCGCCGACGAGGGCGGCAGCGGAGAGGGTGCGGGTACGGGTCGTCACGGAGAGCCAATCTGAGTCCGGAGTCGGACGGTCGGGGTGACTTCACGGTAGCGGCTATTGATAACGATTGTCAAAATCGGCAGCGCATCGATTCATCACGGCCGCTCCACCGCCCGCGACGACACCCGGAGTCACACGCCGTCACTGCCCGACGCACGCGGTGCATCCGCCGCGCCCGGCTGCGAGAGTCGCCGCACCGTTCGAGAGAGGACCACCGTGAGCACCGCATCCGCCCCCACGCCCACCGGCACCACCACCCCGCCCACCGGCCACGAGCCCGCCGCGCGCGCCACCGCGCTGGGCGACCCGCTCACCGACCGCTGGTCCGGCGCCCCGCGCCCCGCCTCCCCTGCGGAGTGGATCGCCCGCGCCGACGAGGTCGCCTCGGTCCTCGCCGTCGACGCCCTCGAGCGCGACCGCGCCGGAGCCGCGCCCTTCACCGAGGTCGCCCTGCTCAAGAACGCCGGGCTCGTCACCCTGCTCGGCCCGCGCGAGCACGGCGGCGGCGGCCAGGAGTGGACCACCGCGCTGCGCGTGATCCGCACCGTCGCCCGCGCCGACGGCTCGATCGGTCAGCTGCTCGGCTACCACTACCTCTGGGCGTGGGCGGCGCGACTCGTCGGCACCCCCGAGCAGATCGCGGCCGTCGAGCAGCTCGCCACCGAGGGGAACCTGCTCTACGGCGGCGCCGTGAACCCGCGCGACTCCGACCTCTCGATCCGCGAGGAGGGCGACGAGCTCGTCTTCTCGGGCCGCAAGTCGTTCTCGACGGGAGGCGTGGTCAGCGACCTGACGGTGCTCGAGGGGATCCTCGAGGGCACGGACACGCACGTCTTCGCGATCGTCCCGACCGCGCAGGACGGCATCGTCTTCGGCCGCGACTGGGACAGCCTCGGCCAGCGGCTCACGGAGTCGGGCTCGGTCGAGATCCGCGACGTGCGCGTGCCGTGGGCCGCCGCCGCCGGCTTCGTCGACCGCGAGTTCCAGCCGCTCGTCTACAACTCGCTGAACGTGCCGACGATCCAGCAGGTGTTCGCCGAGTTCTACGTCGGCATCGCGCAGGGCGCCCTCGAGCACGCCGCGCGCTACACGCGAGAGCGCACCCGCGCCTGGCCGTTCGGCGGAGACGACAAGGAGCGCGCGACCGACGAGTGGTACCTCCTCGAGGGGTACGGCGATCTGCAGGCGAAGCTGTGGGCGGCCGAAGCGCTGATCGACGCGACCGGAGCCGAGCTGTCGGCCGTGCTGCACGCCCCGCGCGAGGAGCTCACTCCCCGCCGCCGCGGCGAGATCGCCGTGCGCATCGCGGCGGCCAAGGCCCGCATCGTCGAGGACGGACTCGAGACGGCGACCCGCGTCTTCGAGCTGACCGGCGCCCGCGCGAGCGCGAACACGGTCGGACTCGACATCTACTGGAGGAACCTCCGCACCCACTCGCTGCACGATCCGATCGCGTACAAGCGACGCGAGGTGGGCGTCTTCGCCCTGCTGGGCGACGTGCCCGAGCCCTCCTGGTACACCTGATCGCCGTCGGCCCCGGTTCCGGCGAGCCGGGGCCGGCTCAGATCAGGCCGTGACGGAGGAACGCCGTCCGCACGCCGTCCTCGTGCACCGACGTCGTCACGTCGTCGGCGATCGCGAGGACGTCGTCGGTGGCGTTGCCCATCGCGATCCCGAGCCCGGCGGCGGTGATCATCTCGACGTCGTTCGAGCTGTCCCCGATCGCCACGGTGTCCTCGACCGCCCGCCTCAGCCGCTCGGCGAGCGCGAGGAGCGCCGCGCCCTTGTCGACGCCGGGCAGGCTCACCTCGCCGCCCGCGTGCCCGAGGTACGGGATGGTGCCGGTGACCACGTGGAAGCGCTCGCCCAGGCCGTCGCGCACCACCGCGAAGGTGTCGTCGTGGTCGCCGAAGAACGTCGCCTTCGCGATCCCCTCGGTCGGCACGGGTCCGCGCGGCGTCTCGACGACCGGCTCCACCGTCTCGCCCCGCCGCGCGTGCAGCTCGGCGACCCGCGCCGCGAGCCCGCCGCTCGTGAACACGGCGTCGTGCGCCTGCAGCGTGTACTCGATCCGGTGCGCCTCGAAGAAGTCGACGATCTCGCGCACCGCGTCCGCCGGCATCGTGCTCCGCGAGACGAGCTCGCCGTCGAGCTCGACGAAGCCGCCGGCGGCCGAGACCACTCCGTCGAAGCCGAGGGCGAGCACCTGCTGCGGGATCTCGGGACGCGAGCGGCCGGTCGCGAGCAGCACCAGGTGGCCGTTGCGGCGGGCGCCCACGACGGCCTCGGCGGCCGAGGGCGCGACGACGCCGCCGTCCATCAGCGTGCCGTCGATGTCGAGCAGGATCAGGCGGGAGCGGGTCACCCGCGGAGCCTACCGAGCCCGGGAGAACGCCCCCCTCCCGAGCACGCGGATCTCGATATGCCCGCTCCGCGGCCTACTCGATCAGCAGGCAGGTCCGCCCCCCTCTGCGGCCTACTCGATCAGCAGGCAGGTCCGCCCCCTCTGCTGGTCGAGTAGCCCCGCAGGGGCGTATCGAGACCCACCACCACCGGACACCGCGGATCTCGATACGGCCGCTCTGCGGCCTACTCGATCAGCAGGGCTGGTCGCCCTGCACAGCCGGGCAGCTCGCTCCCCCGTCACCCGAGCACCCGCGGCGCGCGGTACTCCCACTCCCGGTCCTCGTCGCCGATGGCCCGCAGCACGCGCGCCGGCACTCCTCCGACGACGACCAGCGGAGGCACGCTCGCCGTCACGACCGCACCCGCGGCCACGACGGAGCCCGCGCCGACCACGACGCCCGGCAGCAGGATCGCGCCCGCCCCGATCCACACGTCGTCCTCGATCACGACCGGCGCCGAGAACTGGGTGCCGTCGCGGCGCAGCTCGGGGTGGACCGGGTGCCCGGTCGTGCTGATGGTGACGTTCGGGGCGATCATCACCCGGTCCCCGATCACCACCTCGACGTCGTCGACGAGCGTCAGACCGAAGTTCACGTAGACGTTCTCGCCCAGCTGCACCCGGTTGCCGTAGGCGACGTGCAGCGGAGGCTCGACCCAGACGCCCTCGCCGACCGACTCGAAGAGCTCGTGCAGCAGCCGGCGGCGCTCGACACCCTCGCGCGGCCCGGTCGCGTTGTACGCGTGCGCGAGCTCCTTGCCGCGGATCCGCTCCTCCTCGAGCGCCGCGAGCCCCTCGCCCGCATCGGTGTACAGCTCGTGGGCGTCCATCCGCCGGCGGACCTCGTGCTCGCGCGCGTCCATCGCGCCCCCTCTCGTCGAGTCTCCAGCGTGCCGGACCCGCCCTCCGCCGCCCGGCCGCGACACGACCGCGCCGCCTCCGCCCCGCTCGAGGTCCGCACTCGCCGCGACACCGTGTCCCGCGAGAACAGGACGCCGCGGGACGCGCGGTGGTACAACGTTGTAGGTTGGGCGCACCCCCGAGCGGAGGAGGACCGATGGCGGTCACGTTGCACGACGTCGCGCGTGCGTCCGGAGTGTCGATCAAGACGGTCTCGAACGTCATCAACGACTATCCGCACATCCGTCCGGCCACCCGCGAGAAGGTCGAGGCCGCGATCGCGGAGCTCGGCTACAGCCCCAACCTCTCGGCGCGGAGCCTGCGCAGGGGCCGCACCGGAGTGATCGGCCTCGCGCTCCCCGAGCTCAGCCTCGCCTATTTCGCCGAGCTCGCCGACAGCGTGATGCGCGCCGCCGACCGCCGCGGGCTCACGGTGCTGATCGAGCAGACCGGAGCCGATCCCGCCCGCGAGCGCAGCGTCCTCAGCTCTCCGCGCCGCCAGCTGACGGACGGCCTCCTCTTCAGCCCGCTCGGCATCGACATGGCCGACGAGCCCGCCCTCGCCGTCGACTACCCGCTCGTCCTGCTCGGCGAGCGCATCTTCACCGAGCGCGTCGACCACGTCACGATGCAGAACGTCGAGGCGGCCCGCGCGGCGACGGAGCACCTGCTCGAGAGCGGCCGCCGGCGCATCGTCGCGCTCGGCGCGCACGCCGGCGAGGAGGTCGGCTCGGCCGTGCTCCGCACCCGCGGCTACGAGCAGGCGCTGGAGGCGGCGGGCGTGCCCTACGACGAACGGCTGATCGGCTACTCCGGCCCCTGGCACCGGGCCAACGGCGCGGTCGCGATGCGCGGCATCATCGAGTCGGGCGTCGACTTCGACGCCGTCTTCGCGTTCAACGACACCCTCGCGCTCGGCGCGATCCGCACCCTCCAGGACGCGGGCCGGCACGTGCCCGGCGACGTCGTGGTGATCGGCTTCGACGACATCGACGAGTCGCGCTACTCGGTCCCGAGCCTGTCCTCGATCGACCCGGGGCGGGAGGAGATCGCGCAGACCGCCGTCGACGTGCTGAAGGCGCGCATCGACGGCACCGAGACGGGTCCGCACCGACTGCGCACCGCGGCGTTCTCGGTGGTGGCGCGGGAGTCGAGCGCTCCCGTCTGAGCGCTCAGCCGCAGTCGCAGATCTCGCGGCGGATCCACTCCCCCGCGTCGCCGACCGGCAGGCGTCCGCGCCGCAGCAGCCGACTCCACTCCACGGCCCGCCGGGTGAGCCGGTCGTCGGCGCTGCCCGCGGCGTCGCCGCCGACCGTGCGCAGGAGCAGGTGCGCGAGCGGACCGCCGAGGTGGAGCGTCGCTCCGGCCACGCCCGCGAAGTGGCGCGCCTGCCCGCGGGTGTCGTCGTCGTACGGCTCGGCGAAGCCGCGGCCGCGGATCCGGTTGCGTCCGCCGCTCAGCAGATCGAGTGGCCCGAGGAACCCGCCCCGGATGCCGGCGATGTCGCGCGCCACCGCGCGGATCAGGGCCCTGGGCGGCGGATCGGAGGCGGCGAGCGCCTCCACCCGGTCGGCGAGGAGGCGGCACGCGTCGATCGTTCCCACCCGCCCAGTCCAGCACGGCCGGCTGGGCGGACACCGCTCGGGCCGCTCGGCGAGCCGCTCTTGACAGCGCCGCGGCGACTCCGCATCATCGTCTCTACAACGTTGTCTCCATCGTTGTAGAAACGTCGGGGACACGCTGCAGAACCTCCCCGCTCCCGCGTGGAACCCTCCTCAGGCCGACGACGGCCGCATCCGAAAGGAAACGCAATGACGCGTCATTCGAAGAGACTGCTGGCTGCGGGGGTGGCCGTCGCGGCTTCCGCCGCTGCTCTCACGGGCTGCTCCGCCGGGAGCGACGCCGCCAACTGCGAGAACACGATCGTGAACGAGGACGCGAAGGTCGTCACGATGTGGGCCTGGTACCCCGAGTTCGAGGGCGTGGTCGACCTGTTCAACAACAGCCACGACGACGTCCAGATCTGCTGGAGCAACGCCGGCGCCGGCAACGACGAGTACACCAAGCTCACCACCGCCGTGCAGGCCGGCTCGGGTGCCCCCGACGTCGTCATGCTCGAGAGCGAGGTCGTGCAGAGCTACATCCCGCAGGACGCCCTCGTCGACCTGAACGAGTACGGCGCGTCCGACGTGCAGCAGAACTACTCCGAGGGCGCCTGGGCCGACGTCTCCAGCGGCGACGCCACCTACGCGATCCCGGTCGACGGCGGTCCCGTCGGCATGCTCTACCGCCAGGACATCCTCGACGAGTACGGCATCCCCGTCCCCACCACGTGGGAGGAGTACGCGGCCGCCGCGCAGGCGCTCAAGGACGCCGGCTCCAGCACCCTGATGACCGACTACGCGGGCAACGGCCGCGCGTACCAGCAAGCGCTCTTCGCGCAGGCCGGCTCCGTGCCCTACACCGTCGACGGCACCGACGTCACGGTCGACCTCGACGACGAGGCCAGCGCCAAGGTCATGAACTACTGGAACGACCTCGTCACCAAGGGCCTCGTCGGCACCGAGGACAGCTCGACCACCGACTACAACACGCACCTCGTCGACGGCACCTACGCCTCCGTGATCGCCGCCGCCTGGCTGCCCGGCTACCTGCAGGGCTTCGAGGGCGCGGACCCCGACGCCGTGTGGCGCGCCGCTCCGGTCCCCCAGTGGGAGGGCGAGGAGCCGACCCAGATCAACATCGGCGGATCCGCGTTCGCGGTGACCGAGCAGGCCGAGGACAAGGAGGCGGCGGCCCTCGTCGCCAAGGAGATCTTCGGCACCGAGGAGGCCTGGAAGATCGGCATCGAGAAGGGCGCGCTGTTCCCGCTCTGGAAGCCGATCCTCGAATCCGACTACTTCGCGGACCTCGAGTACGACTTCTTCGGCGGTCAGCAGATCAACAAGGATGTCTTCCTCACCGCCGCGACCGAGTACCAGGGCTTCCAGGTCTCGCCGTTCCAGAACTTCGCCTACGACAAGCTCACCGAGGCCGTGAACGCGGTCAACAGCGGCGAGTCCAGCGTCGAGGACGCCCTCGCGACCTACCAGACCGCGGTCAGCGACTACGCCGCCGGTCAGGGCTACACGGTCGGTTGACGACCGGCGGCCGCCGTCCGCGAGGGCGGCGGCCGCCCCGTCCCGTCTCGAAGGAGCACCATGTCGAACCTCGTCGTCCCCGCGCCCGCCGCCACCGCCGAACGCCGCACGAAGAAGCCCCGCACCGGAGTCGTCGCCTCGCGCCGCGCCCGCTGGGGCTGGGTCTTCGTCGCCCCCTTCGGCGTCTTCCTCGTGGTCTTCCTGATCACGCCCCTGATCTACTCGTTCATCCTGAGCCTGCAGAACAAGACCGTCGCCACCGGCACCGAGTGGGTCTGGTTCGCGAACTACGCCAAGGCGTTCTCGGACCCCCTCTTCCTCGAGGGCGTCTGGCTCGTCGTCCGGTTCGCGTTCATCCTGATCCCGATCCAGATGCTGGTCTCGCTGATCGCCGCGCTGATGCTGGACGCGCTCACCTCGCGGTTCTCGCGCTTCGCCCGGCTGATGATCTTCGTGCCCTACGCGGTGCCGGCCGTCATCGGCGCGCTGATGTGGGGCTTCCTCTACAGCCCGTCGTTCGGCCCCGCCTCGGAGGTGTTCGGCTGGTTCGGCCTCGACGCTCCGAACCTGCTCGGCAAGGAGTCGATCTTCGGCAGCCTCGTCAACGTCGTCACCTGGCAGTGGGCGGGCTACTACATGATCATCATCTACGCGGCACTGCAGGGCATCGACCCCGCCGTGTACGAGGCCGCCCGCCTCGACGGTGCGAGCGCGATCCAGACGGCGCTGCGGATCAAGATCCCGATGATCTCCTCCTCGATGGTGCTGATCCTCGTCTTCGCCCTCATCGGCACGCTCCAGTTCTTCACCGAGCCGCAGATCCTGCGCTCGCTGGCGTCCGGCTCGATCGACGCGTCCTACACGCCGAACATCTATGCCTACACGCTCGCCTTCTCCTACAACCAGTTCAACTACGCCTCCGCGATCTCGTTCGCGCTGGGCCTGGTGGTGTTCGTCGGGTCGTACCTGTTCCTGGCGGCCACGAAGAAGCGGAACGGACTCTCATGAGCACCCTCGAACTCGCCCCCAAGCGCGACCGCGTGCAGCGCCGCGACGACGCCGTCCGCGCCCGCAGCCGCCGCGGCGGACGCCAGCTGCTCCCCCACGTGATCCTGCTCGCCTTCGTCGTGTACTTCGCCCTGCCGTTCTGGTGGCTCGTGGTGGCGTCGACGAAGGACCAGGTCGGCCTCTTCTCCGGGACCGTCAGCCCACTCTGGTTCGGCGACTCCTTCGAGTTCTTCACGAACATCGGCTCGCTGTTCACCTACTCGAACGGGCTCTACTGGAAGTGGCTCGGCAACTCGTTCCTCTACGCCTTCGTCGGCGGTCTCGGAGCGACGGTCCTGTCGGTGCTCGCGGGCTACGGCTTCGCGGCGTACGCGTTCAAGGGCCGCAACGCCTTCTTCTCGCTGGTCCTGGGCTCCGTGATGGTGCCGGCGACGGCCCTGGTCATCCCGCTGTTCGTCATGTTCAGCGCCGCGCAGCTCACCAACACCATGTGGGCGGTCATCCTGCCCTCGATGCTCAACCCGTTCGCGGTCTACCTCATGCGCGTCTACACGCAGGACGCGGTGCCGGAGGAGATGCTCGACGCCGCGCGGATGGACGGGGCGGGCGAGATCACGGTCTTCTTCCGCGTCGCCCTGCCGCTGCTGCGCCCCGCGCTCGTGACGGTGCTGCTGCTGTCGGTCGTGGGAACCTGGAACAACTACTTCCTCCCTCTCGTGATGCTCTCGAACTCGCAGCTCTTCCCCGTCACCGTGGGCCTGGGCACCTGGCAGACCCAGGCGTCGGTCAACACCGGCGGGCAGTCGCTGTGGAACCTCGTGATCGTCGGGGCCCTCATCTCGGTGATCCCGCTGATCGTCTCCTTCCTCACCCTGCAGAAGTACTGGCAGGGCGGGCTGTCCATCGGCTCGGTCAAGTGACCGGCCGCACCCGCGCACCACTCCCCTCCAGAACAGGAGGGGCCCGTCACCGCCTCAGAAAGGCCCTGTCATGACCGACGCTCCCCGCGCCGTCCCGTCCACCTCCTCGGCCCGGATCACCCTCGATCCCACCGCGGTCGTCGCCCCCGTGAATCCGCGGATCTTCGGCTCGTTCGTCGAGCACCTCGGACGCTGCGTCTACGACGGCATCTACGAGCCCGGGCACCCCACGGCGAACGAGGACGGCTTCCGCCTCGACGTGGTGGACCTGGTGAAGGAGCTGGGCAGCACGACCATCCGCTATCCCGGCGGCAACTTCGTCTCGGGCTACCGCTGGGAGGACGGGGTCGGCCCGCGCTCCGAGCGCCCCCGCCGCCGCGACCTGGCCTGGCACTCGCTCGAGACCAACGAGGTCGGACTCGACGAGTTCGCCCGCTGGGCCGAGCTCACCGGCAGCGAGATCATGTACGCGGTCAACCTCGGCACCCGCGGCGTCCTCGAGGCGCTCGACGTGCTCGAGTACGCGAACGGCCCGGCCGGCACCGCTCTCGCCGACCAGCGCATCGCCAACGGCGGCACCGAGCCTTACGACATCCGCATGTGGTGCCTGGGCAACGAGATGGACGGCCCCTGGCAGGTCGGCCACATGAACGCGGAGGACTACGGCAAGCTCGCCTCCCGCACCGCCAAGGCGCTCAAGATCGCCGATCCGTCGCTCGAGCTCGTGGTCTGCGGCTCGTCCGGATCCGGCATGCCGACCTTCGGCGAGTGGGAGCGCGTCGTCCTCGAGCACACCTACGACGACGTCGAGTACGTCTCGTGCCACGCGTACTACCAGGAGTACGGCGGAGACCTGGGCTCGTTCCTGGCGTCCTCCCTCGACATGGAGTACTTCATCGCGACGGTCGTCGCGACCGCCGACCACGTGAAGTACAAGCTCAAGAAGTCGAAGGACATCATGCTGTCCTTCGACGAGTGGAACATCTGGTACCTCGAGGAGTGGCAGGCCAAGGAGAAGGCCGACGCCGAGGGCGACCAGAGCACCCGCGAGTGGGCCTACGCCCCCCGCCTGCTCGAGGACGTCTACTCGGTCGCCGACGCGGTGGTCCTGGGCAACCTGATGATCACACTGCTGAAGCACTCCGACCGCGTGACCTCGGCCTCGCTCGCGCAGCTGGTCAACGTGATCGCGCCGATCATGACCGAGCCGGGCGGAGCGGCGTGGCGCCAGACCACGTTCTTCCCGTTCTCGACGACCGCGCGTCTCGCCTCCGGCACCGTGCTCAAGCCCCGGATCGAGGCGGGCACGTACTCCACCGCCCGCCACGGCGAGGCTCCGCTCGTCGACTCGGTCGCGACGCACGACGGCGACCGCTCGTCGGTGTTCCTCGTGAACCGCTCGCAGACGGAGTCGATCACGGTCACCGTCGACGTGTCCGGCCTGGGCGTCTCGAGCATCGCGGAGGCGGTCGCCCTCTTCGACGAGGACCCCTACGCGAAGAACACGAAGGACGACCAGGAGCGCGTGGGCCTGCGCGACGCGGTCGACGCCTCCCTCTCGGACGGCACCCTCACGGTGACGCTGCCTCCGGTGTCGTGGACGGCGGTCGCGCTGACGGCGTAGCGCCGACTCCGGAGGCGGTAGGTCTCGATACGCCGCCTCCGGCGGCTACTCGACCGGCAGGCACGGGGAAGCCCCCCTGCTGGTCGAGTAGCCCGCGCAGCGGGCGTATCGAGACCCCCGTCCTCCAGAGGCCGCGTCAGCCGCACGCCGGCCACTGCACCGGCACCGGCAGCCGCCGCCGCTCCGGCGCCGCACCCCGGTCGGCCAGCCGCTCGATGAGCAGCTCGGCCGCCGCCCGCCCCAGCTGCTCGCCGTCGACGTCGACCGCGGGCACCCCGACCAGACCCAGCGCGTCGACGATCGAGCGCTCCGAGCTCACCACGAGCCCCTCCGGCACCCCGCCCGACGACAGCAGCGCGTACTGCACGCCGAGCCCGAGCGCGGTCGCGTACGGCACGACGGCCGTCGCTCCCGAGTCGCGCACCGATGCCGCGGCGCCCACTCCCGCCGCGAACGTGGCCGGGAAGGGACCCAGCACGGTCAGCTCCGCTCCCCCGCGCCGAGCCGCCTCGCTTACCGCCGCCGTGCGCTGACCGTCCTGCCACGACCCCTCCGGTCCGCCGATGTAGAGCACGCGCTCGTGCCCGTCGGCCGTGAAGCGCTCGACGAGCGCGCCGAAGGCCGAGGCGGTGTCGGCGACGACGGAGGCCATCCCGTCGACCTCCCGGTCGACCAGCACGGTCGGCTTGTGCGATCCCGCCGAGAGCAGCAGCTCGTCGCCGCCGCGCGGCGCGACCACGATGAAGCCGTCGACCTGGCGCGAGAGCCGGTCGAACGCTCCGAGCTCGCGCACCGCCTCGAGCGGATGCACGGCCACGGTGAGCTGGAGGCCGTCCTCGTCGGCGCGGCGCTGCGCCCCTCCGATGATCGGCGTGAAGAACGCGTTGTCGAGGGTCGGCACGACCAGCGCGACGACGCCGGTGCGGCCCCGGGCCAGCTGGCGGGCCGCCGAGTTGGGGATGAAGCCGAGCTTCGCCGCGGCGCTGAGCACCCGGGCGGCCGTCTCGGGCGAGACGACCTCGGGGCGGGAGAGCGTGCGCGACGCGGTCGCCTTCGAGACGCCTGCGAGGGCGGCGACGTCGGCGAGCGTGGCCATGCGTCCCCCCTCCGGCTCTCCCGTGATCATAGGGCCACGTCTGCAACCGCTCGCATCGAGGACGTGCCCTGACGCGGGATCACGAAACACAGTGTTTACACGCGCGAATCGAAGCGGGTAGCGTCGCCGGTCTACTGTCGATGCAACCGGTTACATTCACCCTGCGGCCTTTCACGGCGCCGCCCGACGCGTCCGATCGGAGTTACTCGTGAGGTCGAGGACCGCTCCCCTCCTGCTCCTGCCCGGGCTGGGCTTCCTGCTGCTCTTCTTCGTCGTCCCCTCGCTGGTGATGCTGTTCGCCCCTCCCGGAACGGGGCCCGTCGAGGTGATCGCCCGGGTCGGCGAGATGCTCACCGACCCCTACGAGCTGCGCATCATCGGCCGCACGGTCGGCATCGGACTCGTGGTGACGCTGATCTGCGTCGTCCTGGGTTTCCCGATCGCCTACCTGCTGGCGCGCTCCTCGTCCCGCTGGTCCGGCGTCCTGCTGGCCCTCGCGATCTTCCCGCTCCTGCTCAGCAACGTCGTGCGCACCTTCGGCTGGCTCGTCGTGCTCGGCTCGAACGGCGCGATCGGCCAGCTGCTCGTGGGTCTGGGCGTCGTGTCCGAGGCCCCGCAGCTGCTCTACACGGAGCTCGCGATCGTGCTCGGCCTGACCCAGCTCTTCCTGCCGCTCGCGATCATCTCCTGCTACTCCGCCGTCTCGCAGGTCGACGCCGGCCTCGACGATGCCGCCCGCGGACTCGGCGCGAGCCCCACCCGCACCTTCTGGGACGTGGTGGTCCCGCTCTCGCTGCCCGGCGTCGTCGTCGCCGCGACGCTCGTCTTCGCCGGCTCCGTCACCGCGTACACCACGCCCTACCTGCTCGGCGGGTCGAGCCAGCGGATGCTGAGCACCCAGCTGTTCTCCTACTCCAGCGTCACGATCGACTGGGCCGGCGCCTCCGCCACCGCGATCGTCATGACGGTCCTGGTCTTCCTGGTCTCCGGGCTCTCCTCCCTCGTCGCCCGGAAGGGAGCCGTCTCATGAGGACCCGCCGCCCCGTCGCCGCGTCGCTCGCGGTCGCCGGCTACGTGATCATGATCGTGCCGATCCTGTTCGTCGTCGCCACGGCTTTCACCGCCGGATCCACGCTCCGCTTCCCGCCGGAGGGGCTCTCGTTCCGCTGGTTCGGCGAGGCGCTCTCGTACGACCCGTTCCTGGAGTCGCTGGCCACCAGCGCGCAGCTCGCCGTGCTCTCGACGGCGATCGCCCTGCTGATCGGCATCCCGGCGACCCTGGCGATCTACCGGGGCAGGATCCCCGGCCGCTCGCTGATCGAGGGGCTCTTCCTCTCGCCGCTGATCGTGCCCGAGCTCGTCGTCGGCCTGGCGCTGTTCCAGCAGCTCGTCGTCACGCTCGACATCGACAACGCGGCCGTGCTGCTGATCGGCCACACGGCGCTCCTGCTCCCCTACGCCGTCCGCGTGACCGGCGCCTCGCTCGCCACCAGCGACCCGGCGCTCGAGGAGGCCGCCCGCGGCCTCGGGGCCGGACCGCTGCGCACCTTCTTCACCGTCACGCTCCCGATCCTGCGCCCCGGGGTCTTCTCGGCCGCGCTGCTCGGATTCGTGACCTCGTTCAACAACGTCCCGCTGTCGCTGCTCCTGCAGAGCCGCGACGCCAGGACCCTCCCCGTGACGATGCTCGACTACGTCCAGCAGAGCTACGACCCCATGGTCGCGGCCACGTCCACCCTCATCCTCGCGGCGACCGTCGTCATCGCGATCATCGCCGAGCGCAGCGTCGGCTTCGCCCAGATCTTCGGAGGCATCAACCGATGAGCGCAGCAGCGGAATTCGTCGACGTCAGTCAGGTCTTCGGTGACTTCACCGCGGTCGACGGCATCGACCTGGCGATCCCGTCCGGGAAGCTGACCACCCTCCTCGGGCCCAGCGGATGCGGCAAGACCACGTCGCTGCGGATGCTCGCCGGGTACTCGACGCCGACCTCGGGCCGGATCCTGATCGACGGCGTCGACAGCACCCGGCTCGCTCCCGAGAAGCGCGGACTGGGCATGGTGTTCCAGTCGTACGCGCTGTTCCCTCACCTCAGCGTCGCCGACAACGTCGGCTACGGGCTGAAGCTGCGCGGTCTCGGACGCGCCGAGCGGGCTCAGCGGGTGACCGAGAGCCTCGAGATGGTCGGGCTCGCGCACCTCGCAGCGAGCCGGCCGCGGCGCCTCTCGGGCGGACAGCAGCAGCGCGTCGCCCTCGCCCGCGCCATCGCGATCCGCCCCCGGCTGCTGCTGCTCGACGAGCCGCTGTCGAACCTGGATGCGCGGCTCCGCGTGCAGATGCGCTCCGAGATCCGCCGCATCCAGTCCGAGACGGGGCTGACCGTCGTGCTGGTCACGCACGACCAGGACGAGGCGCTCGAGATGAGCGACGAGATGGTGCTCATGCGCGCCGGGCGCATCATGCAGCAGGGCGCACCGGCCGCGGTCTTCGGCGCTCCGGCGAACCGCTTCGTCGCCGACTTCCTCGGCTACGAGAACTTCCTCGGCCTCGCCGACGGCTCGCTCGTGACGGTGCGTCCGGAGCACCTCGCGGTGACGAGCGGGGCCTCATCCGGCGCACTGTCCCTGGACGCGGTCGTCGTCGACGTCGCCTACCGCGGGGTCGACGTGCTGGTGACGGTCGAGGCGACGGATCCCGCCGGCGACCCGGTGCGGCTGGTGTCGGACGTGCGCGCCGACTCCGCCGCGCGCGTCGCGCCCGGGGACGCGGTCGTCGTGTCGGCCGCGGCGTCGCGGATCGTCGCACTGGCCCGCGACTGAACGCGGCGCCTGCTCCCGCGCTCTCCTCGTTCTCTCCGTCCTCCTCTTCCCCAGCAGCTCCCCTCCGCAGCACCTCTCGAAAGGAACCGCCATGTCCCGCACCACACCCCGGCGCGCCGTCGCCCTCACCGCCGGTGCCGTCATCGGCGCCCTCGCCCTCGCCGGCTGCTCCGGCGGCTCCGACTCCTCGGAGTCCGAAGGCGCCTCCGAGACGCTCGTCGTCAGCACCTTCCCCTTCGGCGTCGAGCAGTTCCAGGAGGCGGTCATCGACCCCTTCACCGAGGCGACGGGCATCGAGGTCGAGGTCGAGACCGGCTCCAACTCCGACCGGCTCTCGCAGCTGCAGCTCGCGGGCGGCGACGACCCCGGCGTCGACGTGATGCTCATCAGCGACTACTACGCCGCACTCGGCCAGGAGGACGACCTCTTCGAGCAGGTCGACGCGGACGCCGTGCCCGCGATCGCGGACATCGCCGACTTCGCTAAGGAGGACGTCTACCTCGGCCCGGCCTACAGCTACCAGCTCAACGGCACGCTCTACTCCACCGACGCGTTCTCGGCCGAGCAGGCCGCCGACTGGGAGCTCTACGGCGACTCCGCGAACGCCGGGCGCGTCGCGCTGCCCGACATCTCGGTCACCGCGGGCCAGCTGATGATCAGCGGAGTCGCGGCCACCTACGGCGACGGCCCCTACGACATCGACACGGCGCTCGACACCCTGTCGGGCTGGGCTCCCGGCGTGCTGCAGTTCTACAGCTCCTCCACCGAGGTCACGAACCTGCTGACGCAGGGCGAGATCACCGCCGCCGACGCGCTGAGCGGCTTCGCCACCGACCTCGTCGCCTCGGGCGAGCCCATCGGCTGGACCCCTCCCGCGACCGGCCGCTACATGGCGACCAACCGCGCGATGATCCCCGCGGGCGCCGCGAACACCGACGCCGCCGAGCAGTTCATCGACTACCTGCTCTCGGTCGAGGCGCAGACCTCCTCCGCCGAGATCGTGGGTGACCTGCCCGTCAACCTCGCCGCGCAGGTCCCGGAGTCGATCACCGCCGTCGTCGGCGACATCGCCGCCGACCCCACGGCCGCCGGCTACGAGACCCTCGACCCGACCGAGCTCGTCCCCACCCGCTCGGAGTGGGTCGACCGCTTCGCCCGCGAGGTCACCGCCCAGTAGGCGGCCCGCCCGTGCGCGGCCGCCGCGCCGCGCACGGGCCCTCCACCCTGCACCGCCCGCACCACCCGGAGAGACCGCCATGAGCACCGAGACCGCCGCCCCGACCGCCGCCGCCGGCGCCGTCCCCGACGAGTGGATCCGTCGGATCCCCAAGGTCGACCTGCACTGCCACCTGATCGGGACCGTGCGCGCGAGCACGTTCGCCGAGCTCGCCCGCCGGGAGGGCCTCGCGCTGCCCGCCGACCCCGAGCGGATCTTCGCCGACATCAACTCCCTCCCGCCCGACCCCGCGCTCTACCGCGACACTGTCGTGCCGGTGCCGCAGGGACGCTCGGCCGGCGAGCCCGAGGTCTCGTACTCGCTCTTCCAGGCGTCGGAGTGGGTGGTGCAGGTGCTCCGCTCGCCCGAGGACCTGACGCGGATCGTCTACGAGGCCTTCGAGGACGCGCACCACCGCAGCGGCACCCGTCATCTCGAGCTCTTCTTCGACGCCGTCCCCGAGCACCTGGCGGGCCTGGGGTACCGCGGCAGCGTCGAGGCGTACGCCGACGGCATCCGCGCGGCCCAGCGCGACTTCGGCATGACCGGGCGGATGATCGCCGGAATCGACCGCAGCCGCAGCGGCGAGGAGGCCCTCGCCCTCGTGCGGCAGGTCGTCGACTCCCCGCACGAGTACGTCGCCGGCATCGGCCTCGACAACCTCGAGACCGCCGGCCCGCCCGAGCGCTTCGCAGACGCGTACGCCCTGGCCGGACGAGCGGGTCTGGGCCGCACCGCGCACTCCTCCGAGCACGCCCCCACCGCCGCGAACACGATCACCTGCCTGGATCTGCTGGGCTGCGACCGCATCGACCACGGCTACTTCGTGCTCGAGGACCCGGCCGTCGTCGAGCGGATGCGCGAGGACGGAGTGGTCTTCACCGTCGCGTCGACCACCTCCCGCCGCTCCTGGCGCCCGTGGCGCCGCGCCTCCATCCGCGCCATGCTCGACGCCGGTCTACGCGTCACCCCCTGCTCGGACGACCCGGGGATGTTCCCGACGACGCTCGCCGACGAGTACCGGATCGCCGCGGGGCCGATCGGAGCGACGCACGCGCAGCTGCGCGCGATGGCGCTGACCGGGGTGGACGCGTCGTGGCTGCCCGCGGCCGAGAAGGCGCGGCTGCACGTGGCGGCCGCGGCGGAGCTCGATGCACTGGACGCGGAGTTCGGGCTGGGGCTCTAATCCCGGACGCGCCACCTCCGCGCCGAGAAGTCGAGGGAATGTCAGTGGTCGACGCTTCACTGCTCGCATGACGGAGATCGGTACGACGGAAGCGGTGCTCGCGGAGGTCCGCGGGCGCGGCGACCGCGCCGCCGCGCTCGCCCGCTCGGCTGCACCGCTCCACCTCGCCGCGGCCGAGGAGCTGTACGCGGGCTACCGCGCAGCTCTCGAGCACCCCGAGGCGTTCTCCCGAGGCCGGTCGCGCAGCGAGTCGAGCGATCTCGTGGAGCGCTCGATCCGAGCCGAGTTCGCGGTCGCCCTCAGGGTCTCGGAGGCGTCCGCCTCGCGCTCACTGGAGCAGGCGCGGCTGCTCGTCGAGGATCTGCCGATGACCAGGGCCGCGCTGGCCGGAGCGCGCATCCTCTGGGAGTCGGGCCGCATCGTCTGCGCCGTCGCCGCCACGCTGCCCGTCGCCTCGCGGGCCGCGTTCGACGAGCGCGCAGCCCGTCTCGCCGTCTCCCTGACCCCCACCCAGCTGCGGCGAGCCCTGGCGCGACTCCGGGAGGAGCTGCACGAGCAGCCCCTCGCCGAGCGCCACCGGCGAGCCCGTGAGGACCGGGCCGTGTGGATCACGCCGGAGATCGACGGCATGGCGACCCTGTCCGCGCTCCTCCCCGCTCCCACCGCGATCGGAGCGTTCGCCCGCCTCGACCGGCTCGCGCGGACCCTCCGCGAGGGCCGCGCCGGCGCCGGTGAGCACGGCGACCAGCGCCGCGACGAGCCGTGCGACGACCGCACCCTCGCGCAACTGCGCGCCGACGCCCTCGCCGGCCTGCTGTGCGACGGGGACGTGTCGGGCACCTCGCCCGGCGAGCCCGGTGCACCCACGTTCGTCCCCGGGGTGCGCGCCGAGATCCGCCTGACCCTCCCCGCCACGACCGCCGCCGGTCTCGACGACTCCCCCGCAGACCTCGACGGCTACGGCCCCGTGCCGGCCGATGTCGCCCGGGAGCTGGTCGCCGGCGGCGCCTCCTTCACTCGCGTCGCGACCGATCCCGGTGCCGGCACCGTCGTCTCCGTCGGCCGCACGCTGCGCGTCCCACCCCCGGGGATGCGCCTCCACCTGCAGCTGCGCGACCAGACCTGCCGCTTCCCCGGCTGCACCCGTCCCGCGTCGCGCACCGAGGCCGACCACGCCGTCGAGTGGCGCCATGGCGGCGAGACCGCCCTCCGCAACCTCGCCTCCCTCTGCGTCGCCCACCACCACGTCCGCCACGGCGACCGCTGGACCTACGTCCTCCACCCCGACGGCACCGCCGACTGGACCACCCCCACCGGACGCCGTGTCACGACCCGCCCGGGCCCGGTCGCCGGCGCCCCGCCGGGCTCGGGCCCGCGGTTCGCCGACCCGCCGCCACCCTTGTGAGCAAGCGACCGCGGAAACCCGCGTCGCGTCGCGCCCATCGATCGAATGTGAACCAGGGTGCGTGGGCACCCGCGGCTCCCGGCGACGGCGGGTCGCGATACGCCGCTTCCGGCGCCTACTCGACCAGCAGGCCTGCGTATCGCCGCGCGCGAAGCACATCCCTCCCCGGAGAACGGGACCACCTCGCCGAGCCGACCACGCGACGCCACGGGGCGATCCGTGTGCGAGCGGATCGCGTAGCGGAACGCACTCCGCTCTGCCGACCGCGCCCGACTCGAACAGCCGACCGCGCGCCGATCGACGAGGACCTCGTCGAATCGGACTCAGTCCAGCAGCAGCGCCGGCTCCTCCAGCACGCTCGCCACGTCGGCCACGAAGCGGCTCACCACGTCGCCGTCGACAACGCGGTGGTCGAACGATCCGCCGACCGTGGTCACGTAGCGGGGACGGACCTCGCCGTCGACGACCCACGGCTTCTGCTTGATCGTGCCCAGCGCGATGATCGCGACCTCGCCGGGGTTCAGGATCGGAGTGCCCGTGTCCATCCCGAAGACGCCGATGTTGGTGATCGTGATGGTGCCGTTCTGCATGTCGGCGGGCGCCGTCTTGCCGTCGCGGGCGTCGAGCGTGAGCTTCTCGAGGGCCTGGGCCAGCTCGAGCAGGCTCATCGACTGGGCGTCCTTCACGTTCGGCACGATCAGTCCGCGGGGGGTGGCCGCGGCGATGCCGAGGTTGACGTAGTGGCGCACGATGATCTCGGAGTCGGTCCACGCCGAGTTGACGGTCGGGTTCCTCCGGACCGCCCAGATGATGGCCTTCGCCATGATCAGCAGCGGCGACACCTTGGTGCCGGCGAAGTCGGGCGAGTTCTTCAGGCGCTTGACGAACTCCATGCTGCGCGTGGCGTCGACGTCGACGAAGACGCTGACGTGCGGCGCGGTGAAGGCGCTCTGCGACATCGCGGCGGCGATGGCCTTGCGGACGCCGCGCACCGGGATCCGCTCCTCGCGGGAGTCGGCCCAGGCGGGGGTCTGGATGTTGCGGAAGACGCTGGCCTGCGAGGCGTGGCGGATGACGTCGTCGCGGGTGACCTCGCCGGCGAGGCCGGTGGCCTGCACCTCGAGGAGGTCGACGTCGAGGTCCTTCGCGAGCTTGCGGATGGGCGGCTTCGCGATGACGGGGAGCGCGGCCGCGGCGGGGACCGACGTCGGGCGCGGCGGCGCGGCCGGGCGCGCGGGGGCCGCGGCGGCCGGAGCGCCCTGCGGTCGGCGGCGACGGGTGGCGACGTGGCCGCCCGCGGTGCCGTAGCCGACGAGCGCGGCGCCCGATCCCTCTCCGGGCTCGGTCGTCGACGGGGCGGGCGGAGCCGCCTGCGCCGGGTGGGCGGGGATCGCGGGGATCTCGGACCCGAGGGTGCCGGCTCCCGCCTGCACGGTGATGATCGGGGTGCCGACGTCGACCGTCTGGCCCTCGTCGACGAGGACGTCGACGACGGTGCCGCTGAACGGGGACGGCAGCTCGACCAGGGACTTCGCGGTCTCGATCTCGACGAGGACCTGGTTGACGGCGACCTCGTCGCCGACCTTGACCTTCCAGGCCACGATCTCGGCCTCGGTGAGGCCCTCGCCGACATCGGGGAGGAGGAACTGCTCTGTCATCGTCGGGATCTGCTTTCTGACGCTGGAGGGACGCGGACGCGTCGGGTGGGACGCGGACGCGTCAGTACGCGAGGGAGCGGTCGACGGCCTCGAGCACGCGGTCGACGTCGGGGAGGAAGATCTTCTCGACCTTGGCGGGTGGGAACGGGGTGTCGAAGCCGGCGACCCGCAGCACGGGCGCCTCGAGCGAGTAGAAGGCGCGCTCGGTGACGGTCGCCGCGATCTCGGAGCCGAGGCTCACGTTCGCGGACGCCTCCTGGGCGACGACGAGGCGGCCGGTCCGGCGCACCGACTCGAGCAGCGGCTCCCAGTCGATCGGCGAGAGCGAGCGGAGGTCGACGACCTCGATGCTCGTCCCCTCCTCGCCCGCGAGCTCGGCGGCCTGGAGCAGCACCGACACCATCGGGCCCCAGCCGACGACGGTCACCTCGGTGCCCGGTCGCACGACGCGGGAGGCGTGCAGCGGAACGGCGGAGGCGCGCAGGTCGACGTCGCCCTTGGGCCAGTAGCGGCTCTTGGGCTCGAAGAACATCACCGGGTCGTCCGAGGCGATGGCCTCCTGGATCATCCAGTAGGCGTCGTTGGGCGTGGACGGGCTCACCGCGCGCAGACCGGCGGTGTGCGCGAAGTACGCCTCGTTGCTCTCCTGGTGGTGCTCGACCGCTCCGATGTGCCCGCCGTAGGGCACGCGGATCACGACGGGCATGCTCAGCTGCCCCTCGTGCCGGTTGGTCATCTTGGCCAGCTGCGAGGTGATCTGGTCGAAGGCCGGGTAGATGAAGCCGTCGAACTGGATCTCGCAGACGGGCCGGAAGCCGCGCATGGCGAGTCCGATCGCGGTCCCGACGATGCCGGACTCGGCGAGCGGGGTGTCGAGGACGCGCTGCGGTCCGAACTCGGCGTGCAGTCCCTCGGTGATGCGGAAGACGCCGCCGAGGGGGCCGATGTCCTCGCCCATCAGCAGGACGCGGTCGTTCTCGGTCATCGCGCGGCGGAGGCCGGCGTTGAGCGCCTTGGCCATGGACATCGACTGGAGCTGCTCCTCGGAGAGGTGCGGCTGGGCAGCCGTGGTGCTGGTGTCGATCGTCATCGCGGGTCGCCTCCGAACGAGTCCTCGTAGCGCTGCAGCCACGCCTTCTGCTCGGCCACCTGCGGATGCGGTTCCGAGTACACGTGGTCGAAGATCACGTCGACCGGCGGCGCCTCCAGCTCGAGCAGCCGGCGGCGGATGTCGGACGCGTAGTCCTCCGCCTCCGCGTCGACCTCGTCGAAGAAGGACTGCTCCACGCCCTCGGAGCGCAGGTACGCGGCGAAGCGCGTGAGCGGGTCCTTCGCGATCCACGAGGCGAGCTCGTCGTCGGTGCGGTACTTCGTGGGGTCGTCGCTCGAGGTGTGCGCACCGATGCGGTAGGTGAGCGCCTCAATGAACTGGGGGCCGCCGCCCGAGCGGGCGTCCTGGAGGTGCTTCGCGGTGACGGCGTAGCTCGCGAGCACGTCGTTGCCGTCGATCTGCACGCCGGGGATCCCGAAGCCGGAGGAGCGGAGGTAGAGCGGGCTGCGCGACTGCGTCGCCACGGGCACCGAGATCGCGTAGTGGTTGTTCTGCAGGAAGAAGACCTGGGGCGTCCGGTAGCTCGCGGCGAAGACCATCGCCTCGCTGACGTCGCCCTGGCTCGAGGCGCCGTCGCCGAAGTAGACGACGACCGCCGCGTCCTTCTCGGGGTCGCCGGTGCCGGTCGCCCCGTCGAAGGTCAGCCCCATCGCGTAGCCGGTGGAGTGCAGCGCCTGCGAGCCGAGCACGAGCGTGTAGAGGTGGAAGTTGCCGTTCGCCGGATCGGTGGGATCCCAGCCGCCGTGCGTGGTGCCGCGCAGCAGAGCGAGGACGTTCAGCAGGTCGATGCCGCGGATCTTGCCGACGACGTGCTCGCGGTATGAGGGGAACACGTGGTCCTGCGGGCGCATCGCGAAGGCCGAGCCGACCTGCGCCGCCTCCTGGCCGTGGCTGGGCACCCAGAGCCCGAGCTGACCCTGCCGCTGGAGGTTCGCGGCCTCCTTGTCGAAGCGCCGGACCACCGCCATCTCGCGGTAGAAGGAGCGGTGCTGCTCCTCGCCGATCCCGTCGAGGAAGGAGGCGTACTGCTCTGCCGCGGGGGTCGGGGCGAAGCGCCCGTCCGCGGTGAGGAACTGGACCGTCGGCGACTCCGTGCTGGTGACTACCACCCGACTAACCTATCCGCCTCGCGGGATGCCCCTGCGGGAGGGACCCCACAATCTCGGCCGCCGCCGAGAGGAGCTTGTCGACAGACTCCTCCTCGCCGATCGAGACCCGGATGCCCTCCGGCGGGAACGCCCGGACGACGACGCCGGCCCGCTCGAAGACGCCCGCGGCCCACTCCGTCTGCTCGCGCGTGTCGAACCAGAGGAAGTTGGCCTGCGAGTCGGGCAGCGTCCAGCCCGCCTCCTGGAGCGACTGCTGCACGCGGTCGCGGAGGGCGACGATGCGGTGCACGCGCTCGAGCAGCTCCTCGCGGTGCCGGAGGGACGCGACGGCGGCGGTCTCGGCGAACCGGGTCACCGAGAGCGGGATCGCGGTGGACCGGGCGGCGTCGAGGATCCGGGGGTGGCCGATCGCGTAGCCGACGCGCAGTCCGGCGAGCCCGTAGGCCTTGGAGAAGGTGCGGGCGATCACCAGGTTCGGGTACCGGCCGAGCAGCGCCGTGCCGTCGACGGCGCGCTCGTCGTCGACGAACTCGGCGTACGCCTCGTCGAGGAGGACGAGGACGTCGCTCGGGACCCGCTCGAGGAACGCCTCGACGTCGTCGGCGGTCGCGATCGTGCCGGTGGGGTTGTTGGGGCTGCAGACGATCACCAGGCGGGTGCGCTCGGTGATCGCCAGCGCCATCGCGTCGAGGTCGTGCGTGTCGTCGGCGCGCAGCGGGACGGGCACGCTCGTCGCTCCGGCGGTGGTGACGAGGGAAGGGTACGCCTCGAACGAGCGCCAGGCGTAGACGACCTCGTCGCCCGCTCCGGCCGCCGCGCTGATGAGCTGCGCGATGACGGCGACGGATCCGGCCCCGACGATCACCTCGTCGAGACCGACGCCGTACTCCTCGGAGAGCGCCGTCCGCAGGGCGGTCGCCGCCGCATCGGGGTAGCGGTTGAAGTCGCTCACCGCGTGCACTTCGTGCAGGACGGAGGGCAGCGGATCGAACGGATTCTCGTTCGAGGACAGCTTGAACGCGTCGGCGGCCGCCGCTCGACCCTGGCGGTAGGCCGGGAGGGCGAGGATCTCGGGGCGGAGGCGGACGGGAGGGGCCGACGGGTCTGTCACCCGCCAATGGTAGGCGGCGGGGGGACACACACCCCCCTGGCCCGCGGCAACCTCCCTTCTTCGGGGGCCGATCGTGGCCCTGTCCCCCGATAAGGTGCCGTCATGCGGAGTCGACGGCGAACCGAGCGGTGCCCTGGTGCGCACCGGGCGCCTCACCGCGTCGTCGCCGCCGTCTGGGCGGGCCTGCTGACCCTCGCGCTCGTCGCCTGCACCCCGCAGGAGGACGCGGCCGGTCCCCCTCCGACGCCCCGCGAGACGTCGATCGAGGTGACCGCTCCGGCCGAGTTCACCGCGGCGAAGGAGCGGGCGCTGAGCGTCCGCGACGACGTGCTCGCCCTGCTCGCGGCCACCGACCGCTCGGTCGAGGGCAGCGCCAGGGGCGACCTCCTCGCCTCCGTCCCCGCTCTCACCGCCGCCCTCGCCGGCGTCTCGACCGAGGAGCTGATGGCGGCCTCCGATGCCGCCGTCGACGCCGAGCTGGTCGTCGCTGACCGCGTGCTGGGCCTCGGCGCCGGAACCCTCGCCTCCGGCTCCGGGTCCAGCGCCCGCCGAGCCGCACTGCGCACCGCGATGGGGGAGCTCGAGGCGGCCGTCGCCGCCCGCGGCGGTCTGGCCGCTCCGGCCCGCGCCGTGCTGGACGCGCGGGACCCGCTGATCCCGCCTCCCGGCAGCGGAGTCCCGCCGCGCGCCACGCAGGCCCCCCAGCCGCCCGCGGCCACTCCCCCACCCGCGCAGCCCACCCCGGAGCCGACTCCGACCGAGCCGCCCGTCGAGCCGCAGCCGACGGCGCCCCCCGCGCAGCCGGAGCCGCCGCCGCAGCCCCCGGCGCAGCCGGAACCGCCGGAGCAGCCCGAGCCCACTCCGACCCGGCAGCCGCCGATCGATCCGATCCCCGACTGCGGCAGCGACCCCTCGCTCTGCCCGCCCGTCCCCTCGCCGTCGATCGACGACCCCCGCTGACCCACCGGCTCTCGCGGGCGGCCCCGCGGACCGGGATAGTGGAGGCATGCGCAGACTCCTCCTCGGCCTCCTGACCAACGCCGTCGCGATCTGGCTCACCACGCTCGTGGTGGCGGGGGTGCGCGTCGCTCCGTACGAGGAGGGGGCCACCGCCGCCGTCCTCACGTACCTCCTCGTGGCGGTGATCTTCGGAGTCGTGAACGCCGTCGTCGGCGGCGTGATCCGCGTGGTCGCGTTCCCGCTGTACCTGCTGACGCTCGGGCTGATCTCGTTCCTCGTCAACGGGGCGCTCCTGCTCCTGACCGCCTGGGTCAGCGGCCTGTTCGGGTTCGGACTCGAGGTGGACGGCTTCTGGTGGGGCGTGCTCGGCGCCCTCGTGCTCGCGATCGTCAACTGGTTCATCGGGCTCCTCGTGCGCCCGTTCCTGCGGAGCCGCGAGAGCTGACCGGCACCGTCGTCAGGCGGACGCCGACCCGGGAGTCGGGTGCCGAGCGCCACAGGGCGAAGAGCCCCGCACCGGCGACCGCCAGGCGCGGGTCGCTGTCGAGGGTCTGCGCGGTCGCGATGTAGGAGTGGAGTGCGTGCGCGGGCACGGCGCCCTCCTGCAGCGTCGCGGCGGGATCGGACCCCCGCTCCACGCGGACGACGCCCGGCTCCAGCGCGCTGGTCCGCCCGAATCCGGCGAGGGCCGGCACCAGATCGTCCGAGTGCTCGACCGACACGGTCCTGGTGCCGTCGGGCAGATCCAGACCCCGGATCGGGCTGCCGAAGGCGACGACGTCGTGCACGTCGTACCGCCCCGACTGCGCGACGCGCGCCGCGATCAGCCCGCCCTGCGAGTGCGCGACGATCGTGACGGGCGCTCCCGGAGGCACGCCCGCCGCCTCCATCGCGGCCAGCGTCCCCTGCACCGAGGTCCCGGCGCTCCCGCTCATCGCCTGCAGGTTCGCGGCGGCCCCGAAGGCCTGCGCGGGATCCCCGCTCCAGTCGGTCGTCCCCGAGACGGCGACGAGCCACTCCGATCCGTAGCGCTCGATCACGACCTGCGGCCCGTCCGGGTCGCTCGGCGGGACCCGCCCCGCGAGCTCGCCCCAGCCGCGCGGCGGGGCGGCGACCGATCCGAAGGGCGGCGCCGGAGGATCCGCCCGCTCGAGACGGAGCCGCCGCTCACCCGGCGGGGGCACCGCACCCAGCAGCGTCCCGAGCACGACGAGCACCCCCGACGCCGAGCCGACGCCGGTGCCGATCACCCGCTCGTCAGGCGGGGCGCCGAGTGCGGCCGCGATCGGTGCTGGCAGCAGCAGCACCCCGATCTCGGTCCCCAGCCCGATCGTCGAGATCAGCGCGCGGATCCCCTCGAGCACCAGCGGATCGCCGAGCAGCGCCCGAACCAGCTCGTCGCGCTCCTGCTCGAGTGCGGCCCGGTCGCCGCCCGCCAGCAGTGCCGCTCCGACACCGTGCACCGCATCCGTCGTCGCGCGCACGAGCGCCGCGGCGTCCGCGAGCGCGGTCGGTGCGCGGTGCCCGAGCGACTCCTCCGCCCGTCGCGCGAAGGCGACCACCGCGACGACGGGGGCGGAGCCGGGTGGCAGCGGCGGCGGCTCCTCCGCCCGCTCGTACGCGGCAGCGGCGCTCGCCAGAGCCGCCCGCAGCACGTCCGCCTCCTGGGCGAGCAGGCGCAGCCGCGCGCCGAGGAGGCCGAGCTCGCCCGAGCGCTCCGGCGAGGTGAGCGCGACGGCCGGCGCCGCCGCGTCGACCCCGGCCGCGCACTCGGTGAGACCCGCCCCGAGCACGCTCAGCATCCGCTTCCGCTCGTCGAGCTCGAGCGTCTCGACCCGCGCGGTCACCGCACGCCCTCCGCGAGCATCGCCGCGCTCGCCTCGAGGACCGCGAGATCGCCCAGGATCCGGGCCGCCCGCTCCGCGAAGCCCCTCGCCGCCGCGTCCTCCCAGTCGGCGTCGGGGACGAGCCCCGCCGCCTCCGCCCGCAGCTCGCCCACCCTCTCCGCGAGTGCGCGGAGCTGCGGCCCCGCCCCGTGCGCCGTGTGCTCGATCACCGTGCTCGCCTCCGTCATCGGGCCCCCGCGGAGCCAGCATCGCCACACGACCGCGCGGCCGGGCACCGCCGGGTCGGTTCGGGGGAGGACGGAGCGGACCGACCGGGTGTGAGGGAGCCCTCGTGCACCAGAATGAGCGGGTGACCCCCCGCCCCCTCGCGCCCTCGGCCTTCGCCGTGTGCTTCGTCTGCACCGGCAACATCTGCCGATCGCCGATGGCCGAGGTCGTCCTGCGCTCGCTGGCCGAGCGGGCAGGCCTCGGCTCGGTCATCGAGATCACGTCGGCCGGCACGGGCGAGTGGCATCTCGGCGAGCAGGCCGACCACCGCGCGCTCGACGCCCTCGAGCGACGGGGCCTGGACGGCGCCCGCCACCGCGCCCAGCTCTTCGATCCCTCGCGGTTCGGGGAGTTCGACCTGGTCGTCGCCCTCGACCACGGTCACGAGCGCGCCCTGCGCTCCTGGGCGCGGACGGACGTCGACCGCCAGAAGGTCCGCCGGCTGCTCGCCTTCGAGCCGGGCCTCTCCCCGCAGGGCGACGTGCCCGACCCCTACTATTCCGATGCGGCGGCGTTCGACTCCGTGCTCGCGCTCATCGAGCGGGCCTGCGAGTCGCTCTTCGCCCAGATCGAACCCGGACTGCGCGGCAACCGCGCGTCCCTCACCGACTCCCCCCGAGAACCGGAAGGCACCACCGCATGACGCTCCCCCTCCAGCCGCTCAGCCCGCTCGACGGCCGCTACAGCTCCGCCGTCTCCTCGCTCGGCGAGTACCTCTCGGAGGCGGGCCTGAACCGGGCGCGGGTGCACGTCGAGGTCGAGTGGCTGCTCGCCCTGACCGACCGACGGCTGTTCGGCTCCGAGCCCGTCGACGCCGCCACGGCCGAGGAGCTGCGCCGTCGCGCCCGCGACTTCGGCCAGGCCGAGATCGACGAGCTCGCGACCCTCGAGGCGACCACGCGCCACGACGTGAAGGCCGTGGAGTACCTCGTCCGTCACTGGTTGGCCGACCTGGGCCTGAACCGCATCGCCGAGCTCACCCACTTCGCCGCCACCAGCGAGGACATCAACAACCTCTCCTACGCGATCGTCGTGCGCCAGGCCGTCGGCGAGATCTGGCAGCCCAAGCTCCGCTCGGTCGTCGACTCCCTCCGCGAGCTGGCGGTGCGCTACCGCGACGAGTCCATGCTCAGCCGCACGCACGGCCAGCCGGCGACGCCGACCACGATGGGCAAGGAGTTCGCGGTCTACGCGTACCGCCTCGAGCGCGTCCTCGCGCAGATCGACGCCACGGAGTACCTGGGCAAGTTCAGCGGAGCGACCGGCACGTTCGCCGCGCACCTCGCCGCCGATCCCGACGTCGACTGGGCCGGTCTCGCCGAGGAGTTCGTCACCTCGCTCGGTCTCGACTTCAACCCGCTGACCACCCAGATCGAGTCGCACGACTGGCAGGCCGAGCTCTACGGCAAGGCCGCGCACGCCAACCGGATCCTGCACAACATCTGCACGGACATCTGGACCTACATCTCGCTCGGCTACTTCCGGCAGATCCCGCAGGCCGGAGCGACGGGCTCGTCGACCATGCCGCACAAGATCAACCCGATCCGGTTCGAGAACGCCGAGGCCAACCTCGAGCTCTCGAGCGCACTGCTCGACTCCCTCGCGCAGACCCTCGTCACCTCGCGGCTGCAGCGCGACCTCACCGACTCGACGACGCAGCGCAACATCGGAGTCGCCTTCGGCCACTCCCTGCTCGCCCTCGACAACATCGCGCGCGGCCTGCTCGAGATCGACCTCGACCCGCGCGCGCTCGCGGCCGACCTCGACACCAACTGGGAGGTGCTCGCCGAGGCGATCCAGACCGTGATCCGCGCGGAGGTGACCGCCGGGCGCTCCTCGATCACCGACCCCTACGCGATGCTCAAGGACCTCACCCGCGGCAAGCGCCTCGGCGCCGAGGACCTCGCGGCCTTCGTCGACGGTCTCGACATCGGCGAGGCCGCGAAGGCGCGCCTGCTGGCGCTGACGCCCGCGGGCTACACGGGCGCCGCCTCGGCCCTGGTCGACCGCCTGAACTGACGGAGGCGCCGGTGTCGGCGGTCGTGCGTAGCGTCGGGGCATGCCCCGCCGCCGCACCGCCGCCGTCACCGCCTGCAGCATCGACGGGTGCGCTCTGCCGACCGAGGCGGGCGCACCCGTCGCGCTGTGCGCGGCGCACCTCGGCCTCGCCCACGACTGGGTCGCCCGCGAGGACGGGGTCGTCGACGCGCTGCCGTCGCCGTGCCCCGTCTGCGGATCCCGGCTCGGCGTCCGCCTGCCGTCGGCCTGGCTCTGCGCCGCGTGCGAGTGGCGGCACGGCGAGGTGCCCGACGGCGAGCTCGGGCCGCCGCGCGTCGAGGTGGTGTACTACATCCGCTTCGGCGACCGGCTGAAGATCGGCACGAGCGCGAACCCGCGCCAGCGGCTGCACCGGCTGCGGCACGAGGAGCTGCTGGCCTTCGAGCGCGGCGGTCGATCGCTCGAGCAGCACCGGCACGCGCAGTTCGCCGCCGAGCGCCTCGAGCGCACGGAGTGGTTCGCGCGGAGCCCCGCCCTCGACCGTCACGTCGAGACGGTGCGGGCGGGCGAGCCCGATCCGTGGGCGACTCACCGCCGCTGGTTCAGCGAGGCCCTGGCGCTGCGCACCTGACGACCATCGGAGTCAGCGGCACCACGCGTCCACGAGCAGCGGGCCGCGGATCTCGCGCAGCCGCTCGAGGACCCGGTCCGCGAGGGCCGGCGAGACCGCCGACGCGGTCAGATCGAACGGACCGAGCGGAGCGAGCCTCCCCGTCCGCACGCGCAGCACCTCCCAGCCGGCCGCCCTCACAGCGCGGTCCTTCCGCCGGTCGGCCTCCTCGCGCTTCCCGACGTGCTCGAGCCCGTGCCGACCCGTCGAGTCGTACTCGATCGCGACGCGCAGCTCGGCCAGCACCACATCGGGCCACGCCTCGAGGTGGTCGAAGAACGGCTGCCGCAGCCGCACCGCCGTGAGCCCCGGTTCGAACTGCAGGCGCTCGGCGAGCAGCGCCCGCAGTCGCGCCTCGACGGCAGAGGCGGGCGGAGGAGCGCAGCGGCTCGCGAACGGCTCGCCGACGGGCAGATCCGGCGTCTTCGAGCAGAGCCGCGGAGGGCGACGGGAGGAGGGGCGCGGGGCGACAGCGCGCACGGGAGCAGCAGCCGCAGAGGCAGCAGGTGACGCCGTGCGCCCCGCCGACGCCGCCCGGGCGAGCGCCACCACCATCGGCTCCCCCACGTCCTCCCGCATCGGCGCCGCCCGCGGCCCTCGGGGAGCCGCCGCCTCGGCGCAGTCCGGGCACCACGACGAGCGCCGCCGCTCGCGCCCCGGCCGCATCCGCTGCTCCTCGGGCGTCGCCACGAACAGGTGACCCGTGTCGCAGAGCCAGCAGAGGTAGACATCGGCGGCCGGCGGGATCTGGCTCAGGACGATGCCCTCGTTGTACTCCGGCCGGTACTGGCGTACGAGCACCGGGTACGACCGCCACGCCTCCCGGTAGGTGCCCACCGCGTACGGCACCTCGACGCCGCGCGAGAAGCGCCGGCGCCGCCACCATCGTCCGATCTGCTCAGCCACGGCGGCACGCTAACGCGCACCTCCGACACCGCCGCGATCAGGAGGTGCTTAGGCGGTCACGGGACCGCGACGGGGATCAGGCCCCGTGCCCGCGGTCCTGCTCGTCGATGTCGGCGATCTCGGCGCCGTCGGGCTTGAAGGTGAGCGAGAACATCGCGATCGCGACGAGCACGACGATGAACGTCACTCCGAACGAGATCAGCGCCACCACGATCTCGCGGGTCGACAGCAGCACCACGCCGCCGACGAAGAGCGCCATGACGGCCGAGAAGCCGATCAGCTCGAGCGGGCGCAGACGATCCTTGCGGGTGGGCTGGAACGTGCGGGGCGTGAAGTGCTCGTCGTCGGCGCCCGGGGTCGAGCCGGAGTCGGGGGTGGGGCCTTCGGCGGTCATCGGTCTCCTCCGGTGGTCGGGGTGGAGGGCGCGACGGCGTCGGAGGCGCCCGCCCACTTGAGCGAGAACGCGGCGATCCCGAGGTAGACGGCGACCATCACGGCGTAGGCGCCGAGGAGCCCCACCGAGACGACGGGATGGGGCGGGAGGAGCGCGAAGGCCGCTCCGAGCAGGAGCGTCCCGGCTCCGACGACGACGGAGTCGCGCGCGGCGAGTCCGCTGCGGCGGCGCCCGGAGACCAACTCGAAGGTGCCCGCGACGAGGCCCCAGCCCGAGACGAGGGCGATGAACAGCATCAGCGACGGGACGGGCAGCGCGACCAGCGCGAGCACTCCCGCGAGCAGCGTCACTCCGGCCGACACGAGCGCGGGAGCGCGACCCGGTCCGGTCAGGGTGCGCAGGGCCAGGAGGAGCGACAGCGCGCCCGTGAGCAGCGCGAAGCCCGCGAACACGGCGAGGCCCAGGACGGGGCTGTGGTCGGGCGAGAACGTGACCGTGCATCCGGCGACGGCGGCGACGATCGCGCGACCCAGCGGGAGGAGCCAGGTGCGGCTCGTCGTCCGGGCGGTGTCGGCGGCTTCGGCCACGATCGAGCCTCTCTGGTGGTGCGGTCGGCGGAGGATGCGGGGCGGTCCGCCTCACGGTGCGGCGGGATGCGGTCCGGTGCGGGCGTCGGCCGCGGGCGGACCCGCCGGATCCCGCAGGCACGACGATTTTACGCCCCCGCCCGGCGCACGAGCGCCCGGCGCCTCTTCCCCAGCCTTATCCCCGGCGAGTTCCCGGTCCCCGCGAGTGCGCGGTCGAGCCCGACCGCGCACCCCGCCGGGTCAACGCGCGACGGTGCCGAGCCAGACCTCCTCGACCCGCGGGAAGACCGCGGTCGCCGAGAATCGCTCGTCGAACCGGCGCGCGGCCCGCTCGACCATCTGCGCCCGCGCCTCGGCGTCGTCGATCAGCTCGCGCAGCGCGGAGGCGAGGGCCGCGGCGTCGCCCGCGGGCACGACCGAGCCGACACCCTCCGACAGCACCTCGGGGATCCCGCCGACGGCGGTCGAGACGACGGCGGCGTCGCGCGCCATCGCCTCGAGGATGAACATCGGCATGGCCTCGTCGCGCGAAGGCAGCACCGCGATCGCCGCCTCGTCGAGCAGGTCGAGCAGGCGGTCGTGCTCGAGCGAGCCGAGGAACTCGATGCCGGGGATGCTCCGGTCGACGATCTCCTCCTCGCGGATCGGACCCGCGACGAGCAGGCGCCACGTGTCGCCCTTCGCGAGATCGGCCCAGGCCTTCTGCAGAACGTCGACGCCCTTGCGCCGGCTGACGACCCCTCCGAAGACGACCGTGTCGGTCTTGGCCGACGGCGTCCCCTTCTCGATCGCGTTCGGCACGAGGTGCACGCGGTCGGCGGGCGCGTAGCGCCGGCAGATCTCGGACGTCTCCTCCGAGAGCGAGATGACCTCGTCCGCGCTCCGCAGCACGTTCTTCACCAGCGACGGGTGCGCGCGGGTGAACGCGGCGAACTCGCTGCCGTGCAGGTGGGCGACGGTGCGCAGGCCCAGACGGTGCGCGAGGCGCAGGAGCGATCCCTCGCGCAGGAACGAGCCCCGCTCCGAGAGGTGCACGACGACGACGGCCTGCGGCTCGCGCCGCGCGAGCGCCACGATCCGCGCGGCGGCCGACGCCGCCAGGCGGGCCCCCGCCACGTGCTCACCGGGAGCGGTGCGCGACGAGATCACTCCGACCTCGGAGCGCTCGAAGGGCCAGGCCAGGTAACCGTTCACCAC
The DNA here is from genome assembly GCF_001423055.1 of Rathayibacter sp. Leaf299. Lineage (NCBI taxonomy): Bacteria > Bacillati > Actinomycetota > Actinomycetes > Micrococcales > Microbacteriaceae > Rathayibacter > Rathayibacter sp. Leaf299. The sequence goes on along the minus strand of NZ_LMNT01000001.1, from coordinate 589,811 downwards.
CTGGGTCATGCCCCCGGGCACCTCGCCGCTGCGGCCCACGTGGTAGACCGGGCGCTTCGCGGCGGCACCGCGGGCGCGGCTCCCCCGGCTGGGCGTGCGGAGGAGCGACTGGATGTCGTCGCGCACGCCGCGGAGGCGACCGCGGGCCTCCAGCAGCGCCTCGAGCAGCTCGCGACGCCGGCCGGCGACGGCGCCGAGGAACTCGACCGCGTCCTCGGGGCGCGCCTTCGACATGTCGAGGGTGACGCCGTCGACGCCGATCGTCTCGAAGTGGCGGGACGCCTTGGTCGAGGAGTCCATCTGCAGGCTGACGGGGACCGCGCCCTCGGTGAACGCCATGATGATGACGTGCAGGCGGTCGCTCAGGGCGATGCGCGTGCGGCGGTAGAGCTCGCGGAGCTTCACCTCGTGCTGGTCGTGGGTGTCGCTCGGGTCCCAGTCCAGGAGCTCGGCGCCGAGGTCGGCGGCGAGGCGGCGCGACCGGTCGGAGTCGACCGCGACCTGCGTGACCACGTGGATGTCGAGGTCCTCGCGCTGCGCGTAGGCGGCGATGGCGTCCAGCCACTCCTTGCGGGGGTAGGGACGCGCGTCGACCTCGTGGTCCTCGCGGAGGGAGAGGACGAGGATGCGGCGCGCATCCTCCGGCTCCTGCAGGAACGAGCGGATCTCGTCGTCCGTCGCGCCCTCGCCGTAGCCGAGGTCCGGCATCGCCGCTCCCACCCGCATGTACGAGGCGGTGCGGTCGTCGCGCCAGCGGGTGTAGCTCGAGAGGGCCATCGAGGGCCACATGATCGCGCGCGGCAGCGGGGCGAAGTTCCTCGTGCCGACTCCGGCTCGGATGACCTTGCCGCCGCCCAGGCGCACGAGGGCGATCCCGGGGAGCATGACCAGGTGCTCCTTCATGCCGATCAGCGTCAGCTGGATCTCGCCCGGCTTGAAGACCGAGTGCGCACGACCGGCGAGCGCCTCGCGGGCGAGGGCCGCGTACCAGCGCACGAGCGAGCGGTAGACCGTGTCGTCCGGGCCCAGGCGCAGGCCGTCGTCGTAGCCCCACGGCGAGTGACCGACGTAGACGTGCATCGGCCCGGCCTCGCGCAGCCAGTCGAGGAGCTGGCGCCGGAGGATGATGTCGCCGATGTTCTCGTACTGTCCTCGTCCGACGGCGAAGATCGAGCGTGCTTGCGTCACAGGCGGGCCTTTCGGGTGCGGGTCGGGGTCTGTCGCGTCGCCCGGGCGGGGCGATCCGCCGGCCGGGCGTTCCCCGGGAGTGCTCCGGACGTCCTCGCGAGGCACCTCGGCGCGACGCGCATGAACACTATCGCAGCGCTCAGCAGGTGTTCGTGACGAAGAACGCCTTCAGGAATCCGCCGGTCTGGTAGAAGTACTGGCCGATCAGGTAGTCGAACCCCATGGGCTCGTTCGAGGGGATCATCGAGATCTCTCCCGAGTAGCAGCGCTCCATGATCATCCGCGCGCGGACGATGTGCGGCTCGTTCGTCATCACGATCACCGAGTCCCAGCCGTACTCCTCGGCCATCCGCTCGAGCTGCCGCGCCTCGCCCTGGGTGGTCAGCGGTTCGGCCGCGTAGCAGAGGACGTCGCCGCCCTCTTCGTTGCACTTCTTGTACTTCTTGTCCTCGTAGTCGGCCTGCATCTCCTCGGGGCCGACCGACAGCACCATCACTTCGGTGGCTCCCGACTCGATGATGCGGCGCGCGTACTCGACGCGGGCCCGGGTGGAGGGGCCGAGGACGAAGACGGCGTCGGCCTGCTCGGGGATCCGCTCGATGGGGGGCGTCACGTAGAGCGGGATCCCCGCACCGAGCAGCGCGAGCGCGATCAGGGGCACGAGGAGGACCCGCCGCAGCAGGAACCACCAGCGCGGAACGGCGCGGACGACGCGCTCGGCCCGGTGTCCGCTCGTCCGTCGGGACGGGGTGGGCGCCGGGGCGCCCGCCGAGGCGGTGCCGGTCGTGATCCCGTCCATCGCCGCCCCTCGTGATCCTGTCGTGCTCGTTCGACCCACCGGCGCCACTGATCCCGGGGATTCGGCGCGAGGGTCTCATGACGTTATCTCAGCGGATGTTTCGCCGATGAATCGGGGAGATGAATTCTCCGTCACGTCGGACTGTATCGGCTCGTACCCCCAAGGAGTGGGACAGCGGTCACGGGTAGTGTGGAGGCGTTCCCGCGGCCCCACCCCGAAGCCCGGATCCTCCTCCTCGTCCGTCACCGCATCCTCTCGCCGTCGAGCCCCGGCCGGTTCCCGCCCGCCCGGATCGCAGCGATCCCCCGTCTGCCCGTCCCTGCGGGCAGCGGCGCCGCGAACCGGCGTCGAGGGCAGCCGGGGAGTCCGCACAGGGCTCGTCCCGCTCCCGCCGTACGTCCCCTGCACGCCCCCTGAGCCCCCTCGAGCCCCCGGAGCCACCCGTGAACCCCTCATCGCACACTCTCCCCCGCGAGCGGAGCCGCCCGGCGCGTCGACGCCGCGGCGTCGTCGTCGGGGCCCTCGTCGCGGCACTCGCCCTGCTCGTCACTCCCCTGGTCTCCCAGGCCGCCTCGGCCGACACCCTGGACCCCGGCGCCGGGAACACCGTCCGCGTGCAGGAGGGCGATCCCGCCCTCGTCTACGACGGGCCCTGGCGCACCATGTCCGGCGGCGACAGCGCCGGCGGCATCCGCTTCCTCAACCGCGCGGGATCGGTCACGCTCACGTTCCGCGGCACCGGGTTCACCTGGATCAGCCGCACCACCTCCTACGCGGGCATCGCCTCCGTCTCGCTCGACGGCGACGACATCGCCTCGGTCGACCGCTACAGCCCCACCGCGAAGTACAAGGTGCCGGTGTTCTCGCGGAGCGGCCTGCCGGACGCGCAGCACACGGTGACGATCTCGTACACCGGCACGCGGGCCGCGGCCTCGAAGGACAAGAACCTCGTCATCGACGCGTTCGACATCGTCCGCGGCGACGGATCGACTCCCGAGCCGACCCCCTCCGACGCACCGACCCCGACCGACGAGCCGGAGGTCCCGACGAGCGACCCGTCCACGCCCGCCCGACCGGCGCTGACCCCGTCCGCGACCGCTCCGCTCGTCGCCGAGGAGACCGACCCCGTCCTCGTGTGGAAGGGACGCTGGAAGGACCTGAAGGGTGGCGACAGCGGAGGGTCGATGAAGTACCTGACCTCGGCGGGCTCCGTCTCGTTCGACTTCATCGGCACGTCCTTCCGCTGGCTCAGCCGCACGACCTCCTCCTCCGGCATCGCCAGCGTCTCGATCGACGGAGGACCGGCGACGGCGGTGGACCGCTACAGCCCGAAGGCCGAGTACCAGGTCCCCGTCTTCGAGAAGAACGGCCTCGACCAGGGCAGGCACACCGTGACCGTCTCGTTCACCGGGAAGAAGAACCCGAAGTCCTCGGGGAAGAACCTGATCGTGGACGCGTTCGTGCTCTCGGCCGACGGGCTCGCGGTCGGCGGAGTGACGCTCGCTCCGCTGGTCGACGGCTACGCGGTCGCGTGGAACGCACCGCTCTCCTCCGGCGCCGAGTCCTACGACGTCTTCCGCTCGAAGGCCGACGGCTCCGACGAGCGGAAGCTCGCCTCGGTCGCCGACCCCGTGCGCCTCTACCGCGACGAGGACGCCTCCGCCGACGAGGCCTACCGCTACTGGGTCGAGGGCGTCGACGGCTCCGGCAGCCGCGCCCGCTTGAACGAGTCCGTCTCGACGACGAACGCGATGCGCTCGCAGCGCGCCGCCGTGAGCGCGGCCTTCGACTGCCCCGCCCCCACCACGACGGTCTCCGACTCCGGCGAGCTGGACTCGGCGCTCCGCTCCGCGGGCTCCGGCGACGTGATCCGCCTCGCCGACGGCGAGTACACCGGCGAGTTCGCGCTGCGGAAGAAGAAGGACGTCTGGCTCTGCGGGTCCCCCGACGCCGTCGTGACCTCGGGGGGCATCTCCTCGGGAACCGCACTGATGCTCAACGACGTCGAGGACGTCCACCTCACCGGATTCACGGTGCGCGACTCCTTCCAGGGCGTCCAGGTGCTCGAGAGCGAGGGCGTGACCATCGCCGGGCTGACGGTGACCGGGATCGGCTACGAGGCGGTGCACCTGCGCAGCCAGACGACCGACTCCCTGATCACCGGCACGACGATCCGCCGCACAGGGCTCGTGACCGCCAAGTTCGGCGAGGGCGTCTACATCGGCACCTCCGACCGCAACTGGTGCAAGTACAACGACTGCGACCCCGACCGCTCCGCCCGCATCTCGATCATCGACAACACGATCAGCGACACGGGAGCCGAGCCGATCGAGGCGAAGGAGGGTACCCTCGACGGGTCGATCCTCGGCAACACGGTCTCGGCCGGGTCGCGCCTCGACTCCGACGTGGCCTCGCTCGTCCTCGTGTCGGGCAACGGATGGCGGGTCAGCGGCAACACGGCCACAGGAGGCACGACGTACGGCTACCAGGTCATCACGCGCGCCGACGGCTCGGGCAACGACAACTCGATCGACGGCAACCTCGCCGTCGGCTCGACGTCGGCGCCGGTGTACCTCCACCAGCCGTCGAAGTGGACCACCGAGGGCAACACGCTGAGCTGCTCCAACTCGGGCGCCGACCCCGTCGGAACGCAGCCCTGCACCCCGTGACGCACTGACCGGCCCCTCGCCGGCCCGAGCACCCGCGCCGCCCCCGTCGACCCGACGGGGGCGGCGCTGTCGTTGCGGGGGGCGTGCCCGGGACTGGTCGTCCCCCCTGCTCATCGAGCAGTCCGCGTGGCGGCCGTATCGAGCGGAGGGGCGCCTTCGGTGCCGGCGCAGGGCGGGGACGAGACGCGGCTTCTGGGAGACGTGGGTCTCGATACGCCCCTTCGGGGCTACTCGACCAGCGAGGAGGCGGGGGTCTCTTCCCAGTAGGTCCACCAGCACCCGGAGCCGGTCGGTCTCGATACGCCCCTCCGGGGCTACTCGACCAGCCGACTGCCTGCTGATCGAGTAGCCCGCGCAGCGGGCACATCGAGATCGACCGCCGCCCGGAGCCCGAGGGGCTGCCCGACCGGCGAGAGGGGCGCAGACGAGAAAAGCGCGTGCCGCCCGACGGGAGAGTCGGGCGGCACGCGCTTCAGGAGAGGGCGATCAGACGATCGCGGGCGTCTTCTGCAGGCGGCGGCGGGCCACGACGAGCGCGCCGACGACCGGGGTGCCGGCGGTCTCGATCCAGTGGGTGTCGGCGGCGGCCTGGCGGCCCTCGACCTTGCCCTCGACGAGGACGAGCACGGCCGCGTCGGCCAGCCCGCGGAACGCGATCGACTCCTCGGTCGAGCCGACCACTCCGGTGATCAGGAGCACGATGTCGTAGACCTGCTCGAGCTCGCGGATGACGGCGCGCAGGGCCTCCGGACGACCGGCGGCGGCGGCGTTGCGTCCACCGGCGGGGAGGAGGTCCATGCCGTCGTCCTGGCGGCGGACCACGGCGGCGTCGAGCGAGGCGGTGCCGGACGCGACGTCGCGCAGTCCGGGGCGGCCCGCGGCGGCGTCGGCGAGGGCCGATCCGTCGGCGGTGGCGTCGACCAGGATGACCGAGGAGCCGACGGCGGCGATCGCCTTGGCGAGGAGCACGGCGCTCGTGATGTGCGGCGTGCTGGAGGTGGCGGGAGCCAGGGCGAAGGAGCTGACCGAGCGGGCGCGGCCGATCGAGGACAGCTCGAACGCGACGGCCGAGTACCGGGCCGGGATGCGGTTCGAGGCGAGCAGCTCGCCGAGCTTCGCGACCTTCGACGGCACCACGCCGAGGAGCGGGCGCTCCAGGGCGGTGCGCACGTCGTCGCCGTCGCGGATGCGGCGGTCGAGCGCGGTCAGCACGATCGCGACTCCGACTCCGATCACGGCACCGGCGAGCAGACCGAGGATCAGCAGGACGATCGGGCCTCCCGTCACGGGGATGAGCGGCGGGATCGCCTGGCTGAGCACCTCGAGCTGGATGACCGGCACGGGCTGGGCCGTGACCGCCGGCGTCTCGGTGCCCTGCACGGAGGCGTCGAGCTGCGCCGCGAGGGCGTTCGCGATCACCGCCGCCTGCTCAGCGTTGGGGTCGGTGGCCGCGATGGTGATCACGACGGACTCGAGCTCCGAGGTGACCTCGACGCGCGAGGCGAGGTCCTCGATCGTCTCGTCGAGCCCGAGGCTGTCGATCACGCCCTGCAGGACCGTGTCGGAGGTGCCCAGGGCGACGAAGGTGACCGTCGCCTGCGCAGCGGCGCTGTTCGCGGCCACCCGGTCACTGGTCGAGAGGGCGCCCGTGGTCGAGACCGCCACGTAGACGCGGGCCTCGGCCCGGTACTGAGGGAGCACGACCGCGTTGACGATGAGGGCGCCGATGATCCCGATGAGCGTGAAGGCGACGATCACGATCCACCTCCGCCAGATGCCGGCGACAAGTCCGTTCAAGGTCATGATTCTGGTGTCCCTTTCGTGATCGGCACCGTGGGTACTCGGGAGCCGACTCTAGCGTCGTGATGTTTCGGCCGGATTCCGCGGCTCATCGGAGAAGGTGCAGCGGGAGGCGGTGGATCAGAGATTCGCCTGCAGGAAGGCGAGGATCGCCTTCTTGTTGTTGGGCGTGTTGTTCTGCAGACCGTGGTGCTGCTCGCCGTCGATGCCGACCTCGGCCGCCACGCCGACGCCCTGGAGCGCCGCCTGCATCGCCTCGGCCTGCTCGACGGGGACGAGCTCGCCCTCGGACGTGAGCCAGATCTGGGGCGCATCGCTCGCGTCGACCGCGGTGATGGGCGACGCGGGGACCGCCTGGGGGCAGGACTCGCTGACGGACTCGCACCCGAGGTACGAGACGATCTGCTGCTCCGCCTCGGGGGCGGGATCGCCGAGCGTGAGGCCCGCTTCGGTCATGTCGGCGACCGCCGAGAAGGCGACGACCGTCTTGACCCGGGAGCCCTCGGTCAGCGGGCCCTCGCCCGCGGTGCCGAGGGACGCGGCGATGATGGCGCCGGCGGAACTGCCCATCGCCCCGATGCGGGCGGGGTCGATGCCGAAGCGCTCGACCTGCTCCGGGTCGCGGAGCCACTCCACGGCCGCCTGCGCGTCCTCGATCTGCCCCGGGTAGAGGCTCTCGGGGAGGAGGCGGTAGTCGATGGTGAAGGACGCGTAGCCGCGCTGCGCGTAGTAGGCGCAGAGCTCGGACATGCCGCCCTCGTTCCGCGCGCCCTCGACGAAGCCGCCGCCGTGCATCATCACCAGGGCCGGGAGCGGCCCGGTCTCGCCGGTCGGGAGGCAGGCGTCCGCCTTCAGCGACGTGCCGTCGATCGAGCGGTACTCGATGGCCTTCTCGGTCGTGAAGCCGGCCGGGCTGGAGACCGGGCCGGGGCTCGCCGTGCAGCCCGCCAGCGTCGCGGCGGCGGCCAGGGCCATCGCCAGGAGTCCGGCTCTGCGGTAGGTGGTTGCCTTCGTCACTCTTCGGTGTCCGCCTTCGTGGATCGGGGGGAGGGAGGTGTGCGGGAGCCGATGTCCGGGGTGCTCACGGCATCGGTCGCTCGGGCGTCGGTGCTGACGGCGGGGGTGCCCGGGCGCGGCTTGCGCTTGGCTCCGGGGCCGCCGAGGATCGCCGGCGGCACGTAGATCCAGCGGATCTTCGAGAGGTACCGGGTCACGAAGAGGGAGATCACGACGGCGAGGACCAGCACGACCAGCAGGAGGGGCACTTCGAGCCCGGCGAGCCGCGAGCGGTCCTCGGGGAGGGCGAAGCGGAGGAACGTGATGCTCGCCACGATCACGTACAGGTGCAGCAGGTAGATGTGCAGGCTCCGCTCGCCGCACGTGGTGACGAAGTGGAGGAACCGCACGCGGGACAGCGAGCGGGACACCAGGATGCCCATCGCGACGGCCGCCATCTGCGCCGCGAGCACCAGGAACGGCACCCAGCGGACGGGGAAGACGAACAGCACGACGCTGAGGGCGAGGAAGACCGGCGTCACGATGAGGTAGGCCTTCGCGCCCTTCTGCTCGACGAAATCGATGATCTTCTTCGAGTAGAGGGTCCCCACCAGGAAGAAGACGAACAGGGCGCCGATGCGGTTCCACCCGACGTTGGTCGTGTTGATCAGACCGGTGGTGAACAGCGTGCCGAGGATCGCCGCGAAGGCGACCTGCACCCGGTGATCGACCTTACGCAGGAGCCAGGCCCCCAGGGTGAACAGGAAGAGGCCGTAGATGAACCAGTAGCTGCTGCTGGGCCAGAAGAAGAGGAGGAGGAGGTTGAGCGGGTCCGTCGCGGGCAGCTCGCCCAGTCCGCCGTTGGCGAGCGGGACGACCAGGTAGAAGACCATGCGCAGCACGGACCAGATCACGTACAGCCAGAGCAGCGGGTAGAGCCTGCGGCGCCAGAGGTCGCGGAAGGACCACGTGGGGATCCGGCTCCCGAAGAGCCCAGAGACCAGGAAGAAGACCGGCATCGGGAAGAGCTCGAAGACGACCTTGATCCGGCCGAGCGTGTTCTCCACGCCGATGTCGCCGAGGTACAGCGAGGTGTGGTAATACACGACCAACAGGATCGCTGCGCCCTTGGCGAAGTCGACCCACTCGCGCCGAGCATTGGCCGGCGCCTTCATCATCTTGACCATCTCCACCCCCCTTTGCACTTCTCGGACCACCCTCGGATCCAGCCGCTCCGCAGGACCGGGCAGGGCCCGGCACGCGTCGCAACCCGGCCAGCCTACGGGAGGCGCGACACTCACACCTACTTGCGAGGATTCGGGGGGACACGTGGTACCGCTCCCGCCGAGCCTCCGGCGGCGTCCCCCTTCGTGAGGGCGCCGCCGGTCGGTCACCGTCGGGCGCGACCCGCGTCCATCGCCCGCCGGTAGAGCGCGGGAGCTCCCCAGGCGAGCGCGAAGAGCACGGCGCGCTTCGCATCGCGGCGTCCGGCGAGCGCGATCAGGTGCCGGAGGGACGCCTCATCGTGCGTCTCGCGCCAGAGTCGGTCCGCTTCGCCGGCCTCGTGAGCCCCGGACGTGGCGTCCTTGAAGCGGGACAGCAGGTTGAACCGCGCGAGGTAGTACGAGAACTCCGGCGACCGCGTCAGACGGGGGTCCAGGCCCTCGGCCGTCGACTCGACGACCCGGGCGAGCGCCGCGAGCGAGTCGGCCCGCTTCGCACCCGAGCGGATGATCGACCCCGAGCGGAGGTGGTACTCGTACACCCGGTCCGGGATGACGGCGACCTCGTCGGCCGCCGCGAGGAGCTGGGCCACCTGGGCCTGGTCGGAGTGCTGCCGGATCCTCGTGAAGTCGATGCCGTCGAACAGGGTCCGGCGGAACAGCTTGTTCCAGAGGTGCCCGGTCAGCTCGCCCACGAGGAGCGCGTCGAACGCGCCCCGGCCGCTCAGCGCCACGGGTCCGCGCAGGCCCCCGATCGGAGTCGTGCCTCCCGGCTCGACCGTGACGGCGCCTCCCACGACCACGTCGGCCCTCGTCGACAGCGCCGCGGCCAGCAGGACCTCGACGGCGTCGTCCGGCCAGACGTCGTCGGCGTCGACCATCCAGATCCACTCGCCGCGGGCCTCGCCGACGCCGCGCTCGCGAGCGGCCGCGACTCCGGCGTTGACCTCCTGGGTCAGCGGGCGCACGCGCGCGTCGCGCTCGGCGGCGGCGCGGGCGATCTCGCCCGTCCGGTCCGTGGAGGCGTCGTCGACGACCAGGATCTCGATCCGGTCGTGGGTCTGCCGGAGGAGCCGCTCCAGCGCCGAGGCGAGGTGCTCCTCCTCCTGGTGGCAGGGCAGCACGATCGAGACGAGCGTGTCGGCGGAGGTCACGGCTGCGCCATCACTCGCGCGAGCACGATCTCGAGAGCGCGCCCGCTGGACTCGAGCGAGAAGCGGTCGAGCCAGCGCTCGACTCCGGTGACCTCGAGCTCGCTCGCCCGGAGGAGGGCGTCGGCGAGGTCGGAGGCGGACGCCGTCAGCGACAGCTCGCCGGTGAGACCCGGGACGATCGCGTCGGCGACGCCGAGGGCGCCCGAGACGGCGACGGACGGGACTCCGGCGGCCGCGGCCTCCACGAGCACGTTGCCGAAGCCCTCGCGCAGCGACGGGAGCAGCACGACGGCGTTCTCGTCGAAGTGGGTGAACCAGTCCTCGACCCAGCCCATGTCCTCGAAGACGACGTTCCGCTGGGTCGCCTCGGAGCGCATGCTGTCGAGCAGCGGCCCGCCGCCGAACGAGACGACGCGCACGTCGACGCCGCGGCGGCCGAGCTCCTCGGCCGCGCGGATCGCCAGCTCGGGCCGCTTCTGCACGACGAGGCGGCAGGGCAGCACGATCTGCAGTCCGTTCGCCGCGCCGGGCACGCGGTGCACGCGCTGCGTGAGGTCGACCTTGGCGGTCGCGGGGTTCGGGACCACGGTGCAGCGCTCGCCCGAGACTCCGAAGCCGGCGACGAGCTCGCCCGCCACGGGGTGCGAGATCGCGATGACGTGGTCGGCGCGGCGGTACAGGGTCTTCGCGAGACCCAGCTGCACCTTCTGCACCTTCGAGAACCCGGGGATCCCCAGCGAGACGAGGTTCCGCTCGCTGACGATCGTCTTGGGGCGGTAGCGCTTCGGAGTGGTCTCCGCGGCCGCCAGGAGCACGATGTTCGGGTAGCCCTGCAGGCCGATGGCGACGTCGGGGGTGCGGCGCTGGAAGAGCTCCTTGAGCATCTTCGCCTTGCCCACGTGGCCGGTGCCGGCGCCGATGCGGTGCAGGACGGCACCCTCGGGGAGGTACTCGTCCGTGGCCTTGGAGGAGGTCGTGACGACGTCGACGTGGTAGCCCTGGTCGAGCAGCCACTGCATCCAGGTGCGGGCGACGAACTCGGCCCCACCGCCGTGCAGCGAGGTCACGACGAACATGATGCGGTTCGGGCGGGTGGACGGTGCTGTCGTGCTCACTTGACGACCTCCGAGTCGAGTCCCTGGGTGTTCAGCGCCGAGAGCCGGGTGACCTCGGGCAGCGCCGCGGCGATGGTCGCACGCAGTCCGCCCCCCTCCGGTCCGGTGAGGATCCGGTCGAGCACGGGGAGGACCGCGTCCGCGAAGCCCGGCACGGGCTCGACGCAGAGCTCGGGCAGGCCGATGAGGCGCATGATGCCCTCGACCTTGCCCTGGGTGGCCAGCGTGATCGCGGGCACGCCGAGCGAGAGCGACATGATCGCGAGGTGCATGCGGCCGGTGACGACCAGCAGCGCGTCCTCGGCGAGTCCGCGGATCTCGGCGGGGAACAGCACGCGGTCGACGACGGTGACGCCCTCGGAACCGACGCGCTCGGCCACCGCGCGCACGGCGACCTTGTCGTCGCCGATCGGACGGGACACGTGCGGCAGGAGGACGACGTGCACGCCCGCAACGCGCAGCCGGGCCACGATCCGCTCGTACTCGGGGACCTGGTCGACCGACTTCGCCACGAGGGCGCTGGCGTTCACCAGGGCGTAGGGGACGCCGACGGGCAGGTCGAGCGCGTCGCGGGCGCTGCGGTCCCGCGTCCGGGCCGAGAACACGATGTCCGTGACCTCGACGACGCCCTTCGCGCGGTCGCCGCGGGCGCGCTCGGCCGAGACCGGGTCGCGCAGCATCGGGACGGCGCCGGCGCGCGACGCGGCGGCGAGGCTCCGCTTGGCGGCCAGGCGGGCGCTGCCGTTCCAGCTGAAGCCGAGGATGCGCGTCGGCACGCCGGCCTCGGCGGCCAGCTGCGCGAGGAGGGAGCGGCGGACGGATCCGCGGAGGCTGTACTTGCCGTCCATCATGTCGGCGCCGATCACCGAGAACGTGCTCGCGCGGCGCACCAGCTCGGCGAAACGGCGGAGGTCCGCCGCGTGGTCCTCCCCCACTCCGTAGACGAGGTGCGGCAGGACGACGACCTCGACGCGATCGGCCTGGTCGGCGGGGACGACGACATCACCGGCGAAGCGCTCGATGATGACGACCGGGCCGGAGGTGTTCTCGAGGAACGCCTCGAGCATGGCCTGGTCGCCGATGTTGCCGCTGCCCGGCGCGGCCAGCAGCAGGTGCGCCGAGGGGGCGGCGGGGAGCGACGACACGGCGGCCCGGAAGACCTTCGCGTCGCGCTTCGCGGGAAGGAGCGTGGTCGTGACGAAGTCCTTCTTCCAGGACTTCACGACGCCGAGCTTGAGTTTCATCGGTCTCTTTCACTAGGGGTAGCGGCGGGGTCCGACTCGAGGGTCGGCTCGTCGGTGGGGACCGGAGCGGCGGCGGCCTTCGGCGCGCGCTTGAGGTGGCGGCGGGCATCGGCGAGCCCGAGGATCTGGCGGCGGAACGCGGGGAGGACGAGCATCCACAGGCCGACCCCGACGAGCACCGCGGCCACGCCGACGGCGAGGCGGAGGATCGGCACGTCGGCCGGGAGCGCGATCGTCGCGAAGAACGCGCCGACCGTGATGCTGCCGAACACGACGAGGCTGCGCAGTCCGTTGAGGAACATCTCGCCCACGGGTGCGTCGGAGGTGCGGCCGATCCACAGCAGCGCGATCGGCCAGGTCAGGGCGAGGGACGCGGCGTAGGCGACGGCCACTCCGGTCACGCCCCAGTTCGAGCCGACCAGGATCAGGACGACCATCAGCGGGCGGGTGCAGAGGCTGTACCAGACGCTCTGGCGGACGAGGTTCTTCGCCAGGAACACCCACCACGAGCAGTAGGCGGTGGCCTGGAAGAAGCCGGCGACGAGCAGGATCTGGAAGATCGGCACCGAGGCGAGCCAGCGCTCGCCGAGCAGGATCCGGATGACCGAGTCGGCCTGGGATCCCAGCACCGCGAGCACGAGGCCCATCACCGTCAGCATCGCCGACTGGCCGAACAGGATGAAGGTGCGGAAGCGCTCCTTCTCGTCCTGCAGGCGCGAGAGCACCGGCAGGGCGACCCGCTGCGCGGGCGCGTTCAGCTGCTGCAGCGGCAGCATCATCAGCTGGAAGGCACGGTTGTAGAGACCGAGGTCGACCGGGCCGAACCGGGCGCCGATGATGACCGAGTCGACGTTCTTGCTGACGTAGGTCAGCGCCTGCGTCGCGAAGACGCCGCCGCCGTAGCGGAGGAACGCCTTCATCGGCTCGCCGCGGCGGTAGCGGCCGGGGAGCCACCCCGTGATCGCGATCAGGACGATCACTCCCACCAGCGGCTGCACCACCTGGGACGCGGCGAGCGCCCAGTAGCCCGCTCCGGACAGGGCGAGGATCACGCCGAGCGCGAGGCCGATGACCTGGCCGGCGATGTCGACCGCGGTCAGCTTCACGAAGCGGAGGTGGCGGGCGAGGTCGGCGCGGAACTGCGTCGCGACTCCGTTGAGGAGGAACGTCGACGAGAGCGCGACCGTCAGCAGCTGGAGCCGCGGGTCGCCGTACAGCGCGGCGACCGGCCACGACGCCGCGATCACCAGGAGCGTGAGCACGAGGCCGATCGCGGAGTTGATCCAGAAGAGGTTGCTCTTCTGCCCGCGGCTGATCTCCTTCGCCTGGATGGCCGCGGAGGAGAGACCGAAGTCGCGGAAGATCTCGCCGATGCCGATGATGGCCGTGACCATGGCGATCAGACCGTAGTCCGCGGGCGCGAGCAGGCGCGCCAGGATGACGATGCTCCCGAGCTGGATGACGATCCGGACGGCCTGGCCGCCGATCGTGACCGCGGCGCCGCGGGTCGCCGAGCGACCGAGACTGCCGGGGGCCTTGGGCGCTGCGCTCATCGCTTCGACTTCTTCTTCCTGGTGACGGCGTCCTGGTACGCCTCCTTGAGCTGGAGTCCGAGCCTGTCCCAGTCGCGTCCCGCGAGGGCCGGGGTCCCGGTGCGGGGGCGGGCGCGGAGGTCGGCGATCGTGGCCGTGATCGTCTCGGGGGTCAGCTCGCCGTCGTACTCGATGACCCAGTCGCTGCCCACCTCCTCGGCCAGGACGGAGTTGGCGGGGGTCCTCGGGACGAGGACGGGCCGGGCGAGCGAGAGCGCCACCAGGATCGAGCCGGAGTTGTGCATCTCGCGGTACGGCAGCACCACGAGCTCGGCGAGGGCGATCTCCCGGACCATCTCGTCGTCGTCGACCCGGCGGAGGGTCGCCGAGACCCGGTCGTCGCGCGCGGCGCGCTCCTCCACGAGCTCGCGCTGACCGGCGCTGGGGCTGCCCACGACGTGCAGCGAGAGCGTCGGGTCCTCGACTCCGCGGAAGACGTCGATGAACTCGACGACGCCCTTGTAGGGGCGGATGATGCCGAAGTACAGCAGGCGGCCCTGCTCGGACGGCGGCTGCGGGTGGCGGGCGAACTGGTCGCGGTAGTGCCCGTGCAGGATCGTGACGGCCGGGACTCCGGCCGGGGTGACCGTGGTGGGGTTCAGCCGGACGAAGAGGTCGGTCGCCTTGTCGATGCGCCGCAGCGAGCGCCGCTCCGCCACGGGTCCCTTCTCGTGCGGCTCGGCGTTGTGCACCGTGCGCACGAGCGGGATCCGCCGCAGGGCGAGGCGCACCAGCAGCACGTCCAGGGCCCGGCGGCGCAGGAACCGGTGGCTCCGGCTGCGGCCGCGGATCATGAGCTCGGGCCAGTGCACGTGCAGCACGTCGTAGCGGGCGGTCAGGGCGCTCCGCCACGAGAAGAAGAGGAGCTCGACGCCGGGCGCGAGCCCGTCGACGATCGAGTCGACGTACTGGGTCGTGTCGTCCGGCGGTGCGAGCGACTGCTGGACGACCAGGTTCGCGGCGCCGTCGCGCCCGCGCGTCATCGTCCGCTCCTGGCGGTGACCGGGGCGTCGAAGATGCGGGCACCGCGCGGCTGGCGGCGCATCCGGATCCCCTTGGAGAACTCGGGCACGTGGACGGGGTTCAGGCAGATGATCACGAGGAAGCCCAGGAGGAGGTGGCTCGGGCGCACCGCGTCGATCGCGTTGTAGCCGGCGAGGCAGATGAGGAAGCCGAGCAGGGCCGTCGCGGGCGCGACGTCCTTCTTCGAGAGGGCGCTGGCGGCGAGGGCGCCGACGAAGATCAGGAAGAAGACCACTCCCGGGATCCCGACGCTGATCAGCAGCTGCAGGAACGAGTTCTCGATGACGACCTCCGAGAAGAGGCGGCCGGTGATGCCGGAGGTCCCCGCGCCGGAGCCGAGCCAGTTCGAGAAGTCGGCCGCCTGCAGCGCGACCGTGATGCCCTCGTCGCGGGCGTCGGCCGAGATCGCGGCGTCGAGGTTGTTGTTGCGGGCGGTGACGGGCTCGAAGTTCAGCACTCCGACCGCCGCGATGATGCCCGCGACGGCGATGGAGCCGGGCCGCGAGAGCGACCGGTTCGGGTTCATGAAGGCCACCGCCACCAGGGTCACGGCGATCGCGATGCCGACCGCCGCCATGGGGCCGCGCGAGACGGTGCCGACGACTCCGGCCGCGGCGATGATCGCGCAGATGAGGTCGGAGCGGCGCGAGCCCTGCAGCCAGGCGCCGAAGCCGAGGGCGGCGCCGACGGTGAAGAACGTGCCTGCGAGCAGCGGGTGGCCGAAGGTCGCCTCGGCCCGGTAGAGCGACCAGTGCTGGGTCGACTCGCGGCCGAGGATCTCGTAGACGGTGCCGTACAGCGGCGAGCCCTGCAGGACCAGCTCGATGCAGGCGTAGAAGCCGAAGACGGCGGCGAGGATCACCCAGGTCTTGCGCAGCAGCACGGCCTCGCGCTGGGCGTCGAACACGAAGAGCGGGAGGATCACGCAGACGGCGATGCTGATCATCCACGAGACGCCGGCCGAGGCGTACTCCGAGCGGAGCGACACGACGGCCGACCAGGCGAGGAGCGCGAACCCGCTCAGGATCGCGATCGCGCGCGGCGCGGTCAGCACCAGCTCGCTCGTCCACTCCCGGATGGGAGCCCGCCACAGCTCGGGGGACAGGGCGCGGCGCAGGACCCAGACGACGAGCACGACCGCCCAGAGCGTCACGCGGAAGGTGAAGCCGGACGGGGTGAGGGGCGAGGGGACGATCGCGAAGAGGGCCAGCGCGAGCGCGGGGAGCCAGTGCGCGGGCACCCGGAGCACCACGACCGCTCCGACGATCCCGCCGGCGGCGAGCACGACGAGGCTGGCGCTCCCGGTCATGGAGCGCGTGGTCATGACGTAGAGCAGGCCGGCCACCACGATGGTGGCGAACGAGAAGACACCGGCGACGACGAGCCGACGGGGCAGGAGATCGATCACGGTCGTGGATCCTTCTGGAGTCGGAGCGGGAGGAGGGGGCGCGGGCGGTGCGGAGGCCGGCGGTGCGATCGGAGGCGGGGTGGAGCGGGGACCCCGGCCGTCACCGGACGGCGCAGAGGATCGGGGAGCCGAGGACGAAGGAGCGCATCTCCTCGACGTAACGACTGTAGGGGCGGGACCGGGCGATCCGACCCACTTCCTCCGCTCGGGCTCGCAGACCGGCCGGATCGGCCAGCAGCCGCGCGGCCGTCTCGGCGAGCTCCTCGGGCCGCCCGGGCGGGACGACCGCCACCGCGAGGTGCTCGTAGCCGCGGATCCCCGCGACGTCCGACGCGATGACCGGGGTGCCGCGCGTGGCCGCCGAGGCGAGGCGCACGTGCCCGGTGCTCTTGCGCGTGTCCTTCAGAGCCAGCACGTAGAGCTCGCTGGAGGAGAGGAGCCGGTCGTGCTCCTCGCGGGGCACCTCGACGAGCACCGTGCTGCCGGGGGTCGCCGATCGCCGCGCACTCTCGGCGTCGCGGTGATCGCACACCGCGGTGAGGGGGACGCCCTGCTCGCCGAGTCCGGCGAAGAACGTCTCCCAGTCGCAGGAGTTGCGCCCGGACGCCATCGCGCCGCTGCGAGCGGTCGGCTCGGCGGGCGGGACGCGGTCGTCGAACCAGTAGAACGGCACGTGCACGATGCGCTCGGGCGGGATGCGGAAGCGCTCGGCGTACTCCTCCCGCTCCCACTCGGTCATGACCTGGATGCGCGCGACCGCACGGCCCAGCAGGAGCCGGTAGAGACGGACGGCCGCGGCGCCCTTGAGCCCGGGACGGACCGTGCTCGGCATGAACTCGGTGAGGACGAGCCGGCGGCGTCCGGTGAGGGCCAGGAAGCCCGCGAGCACGACGACACCGCCGATCCGACGGGTCCCCTGCGACGTCAGCACGAGGTCGTAGTCGCGGCTGCGGAGGCACATCCGCAGCGTGGTCCGCCATCGACGGAGCGCGCTCGTGTTCGTGCCTGCCACGTCCGCGCCCACGACCCGTCCGTACCAGGTGTCACTCAGGATCCGAAGGGGTGCCGGTTCCGCCATCGATCAGGCCGGGCCTTCCCGCAGCCAGCGCTGGAAGGTCGTGAGCATGTCGGCGTTGGTGGAGGAGGGCACCGTGTGGCCGTTCTCCCTGCCCTCCCCCGAGTGGGCGACGATGGTCGCCTCCTTCGCGAGGGGCAGCGCCCGGCGGTAGAAGCGCCCGCCGTGCAGCTCGAGGGGCACGAGCTCGTCCTCGGAGGAGCCGGTGACGCGCAGTCGCGCGCCCGCCCAGGCGGACTCGGGCAGGCGGAGGGGGTTGGCGGCTCGGAGGGCCGCCGGGTCGTTCCCGTAGATCGGCAGGACGCGCGAGGGATCGCGGCGGCCCAGGTCCTCCATGTCGAACGAGCCGCTCGCGTGGTACGCGCCGCGGATCGCGGGGACCATGCGCTTGCCGTACGCCCAGGCGAGGAGCGTGCCGCCGCCGGAGTTGGAGCGGAGCAGGCTAGCCGAGACCGTCCACACCGACGACGCCCACGCCGCCGCCTTCGTCTGAGCGGCGAGCGCGACGGGGTTCGTGTAGAGCGAGCCGCCGTAGTTGGGGCAGATCGAGACGAGGCCCTGGTCGACGGCCTGGTCGGCCGAGTACTGGTACGCGCCGGACAGGGCCGCGTAGTTGCTCCCGCTCGCGTGGTAGTACCAGATCATCGAGACCGAGGACCCCGGCTTCGCCGAGTGCGGCACGAACAGGCGGGCGCGATCGCCCGAGATGACGACGTCGACGACCTCGTACTTCTTCTTGCCCACCCGCGAGACCACGGTGTCCGTGCGCGAGATCTCGCCCGGCAGTCGGGGGATCACCGAGTAGTTCGGTGCGGCGGAGGCCGGCGACGCGACGACGAGGGTCGCTCCCACTCCTGCGGCGGCGGCCGACGACAGCAGCAGCGCTCGTCGGGAGATCCGGGGGGACTGGGGTCGGGTCATGGCGGAGTCCTTCACAGGCGGTCGAGGTGTGTGGCGCGGGGCCGAACGGTCCGAGCCGCCCCGAGGCTCTGCGAGATCACTCGCCCGCCGATCCTACGTGGCAGGCCGTCTCCATGCACGGCCGAGGGGCCGGGGGCACCTCAGCCCCGGGCCCGGCGGGGGACGAGTCCGCCGAGGAGCGACGTCAGCCGCCGCCACCGCGAGCGGGGGTTCGGCACCGAGGTCTGCAGCACGAAGCTCGGCCGCTCGGTCGCCGCGACCACCCGGCGGCTCGCCGCGCGCTCGAGGATCTCGCGGGTCAGCTCGCCCGCCTCCGCGTGCACCGCGAGGCCCGACTCCGCCAGTCGCGCCGCGATCTGGACCTGGTGGTCGTCGACGTGCTCGCCGTGCGCGAGGCGGCGCGGGACGAGGATCGGGACGCGGCCCTGCTCGATGGCGCTGAGCGCGGTGCCCACGCCCCCGTGCGCGATTACGACGTCGGCCTCGGCCATCGCCGCCACGAGCTCGCCGTGCGGCACCGAGGGCCGCCCGTCGATGCCGAGGCCGGAGACGTCGGTCATGCCTGTCTGCCAGAGCACCTCGACACCCTCGAGCAGCGGCACCACGGACTCGAAGAAGCGCGAGAAGGGGTACCCGTCCTGCGTCCCCACCGAGACGACGGCGCGGCGGATGGGCTGCGGCGGCACGTCCTCGACGTGGTAGTTCTCGAAGATCGCCCCGCCGAAGCGCCAGCGCGCATCGGCCCACGAGCGGTACTGCGTGTAGGTCGCGACGCCGGGGAGCTTGGCGAGGATGCGACCCGAGAAGGAGGGACCGTCGACCCGGGCGGCGCTCTCGATGTAGTGCGCGGGGATCCCCTGCAGCACCGCGAGCGGGAGGATCGAGAGCGCGGGGCTCGCTCCGGTGCTGAAGACGGCGTCGAACCGGCGGCTGCGCAGGATCCGCCGGCCGAGGAGGACGTTGCGCAGCAGCGGGACGACCGCGCGCGGCGGCGCCTCGTGGAGTGCCGCGACCTCGCGCCCCGCCAGGAGGCTGCGGCTCAGTCCGCCCTCGGGGGTCGCCCAGAACTGCTCCTCGACCGGGATCCGGAGCTGTTCGGCCAGCGTGTGCAGTTCCGACAGGTGGCCGCCGCCGGAGCAGACGAACAGATACGACGCCACGGCGTTCCTTTGCTTCCGGTCGGGGGGAGCCGATGGTGAGGGGGCGGTCACCACAGGGTTCACGAGCAACCTGCGTAGTGCGAGACGGATCGGAGCCTAGCAGGAGTGCATCCCCACCCGAACTGGGGACTTCGACCGGCCCTGTCCACGGCCCGCCGATGCCCTCCCACGCCCTCGCCCGGGGGTCAAGGACGGGCGCGGATCCGCCCGGAGTCGTAGCGTCGGACTCCCGCGCCCGTTCCGTGGACGCGACGAGAGAGGCCACTGATGAGCGAGAACGAGCAGAGCCGGCCGGTCATGGACGGCAGCGACGACGCGACCAACGACGAGAAGCTCAGCGGCCTCGTCGAGCAGGTCGACCACGACCACGGAGCCGAGGGCGCCGGAGCGATGGCCGATGCGCTGCGCGACCGCGCCGACGAGACCGACACCGACATCGTCGACGAGAAGGAGTGACGGGCGGTCGCGTCGATCGGGGTCGCGTGACTCCGCTCGACGCGGCTCCCCTCAGCTCGGCAGGGCCGCTCGGGCGCCGCGGAGGAAGACGGCGGTCATGATCGCGCGGGTGCGCGCAGGCGAGGCGTCGAGGGGGCCTAGGAGGTCCTCGATCCGCTCGAGGCGGTCGTAGAGGGTCTGCCGCCCGATGCCGAGCGCCGCCGCGGTGGCCGTCTTCCCGCCCCAGAGGGAGGCGTAGGTCTCGAGCGTCGGCAGCAGGTCCGGCCGCTGCGCCAGGAGGGGCCCGAGCAGGTCCTCGACGAAGTCGTCGGCCTCGTGCGCCTCGCGCAGGGCGCTGGCGAAGCGCTCGAGCCGGTGCTGGCGGGCGTCGATCACGCCCCCGGGCCGGGCCCACTCGCGCACCCCCCGCACCTCGGCGAGCTCCCGCTGGAGCGAGCGCTGGTCGCCGATGCCGCTCCCGACGCACACCTGGCCGGCGTGCATACCGGCCGCCCTGACGAGCAGCTCGGCGCGTGCCCGCTCCATGGCCGCCACCGTCGAGAAGGCGAGCAGCGCGAGGACCTCCGTGCCGACCACGCTGAGCACCGGCTCCGACTCGCCCACCGCGCGCAGGGCGCCGCGCACCTCCCGCAGCACCCGCTCGTCGTGCTCGACGTCAGCCGAGACCCCGAGGTAGCGCTCGCGCCCGCCCGCACCGAGCCGCTCGAGGAACGCGTCGACCTGCAGATCCAGCGTGCTGGGCGGCTGCGGAGCGCTGAGCACCGCGATCAGCTGCGCCGCGAGCCGCTCGTCGACCGACGGAGGCCGGTTCCGGAGGACCGCGATCGCGAGCACGTCGGGCGCCCGATCCAGGGCCACCGCGACCGAGTGCACGTCGGCGTCGACGTGCGCGCGGAGGTACAGGGTGCCGAGCAGGGAGTCGCCGGCGTGCAGCACTCCCGAGAAGGCGCCCGCTGTCCTGGCCGTGTCGATGCCCCCGCCGGGATCCGCCCGCGCGAGGGGCTCGCCGGTCGCGGAGACCAGAGAGGCGCTCGCGCCCGTCTCGGAGGCGACGACCTGCAGCAGCTCCTCCACCGTCGCCTCCCCGGCCGCCGCTTCGCCGAGGCGACCGGACAGTCTGTCCGCCAGCCGCAGACTCCGGAACTTCTGCTCGGTCAGCCGGGTGTTGATGCTCTCGCACACCTGCACGAACGGCACCCGCTTCGCGAGCGAGAGCACGGGGAGCCCGAGCCGGTCGGCGGCCGCCACGAGCGGCGCGGGCACCTCGGGCAGGCGCGGCGAGAGCTCGACGGCCAGGGCCCCGACTCCGGCCGCGACCAGGGATTCCACGTAGCGGCGGCACTCGGCGGGGTCCTGGTCCGACGCCAGGTGCACGCCCTCCATCAGCAGCAGCTCGCCACCCAGGAGGAGCGGTCCGACGTCGAGCTGCTCGCTCGCGTGCGCCCAGCGGATCATCGCGCGCAGCGCCGGGTCGCCTCCGGCCACGACGACGGGGAGGGCGGCGGAGAGCAGGGGGTCGCGGAGGGCGTCCAGGAGCAGGTAGGCCATACAGAACGTCCTCTCGCGTCACGGCGAATTTACACGGGGGCGCGTCGCGCGAAACCGGTCCGGAGCAAAGTGGCCTCACCGCCGGTCGAGGACCTCCCGCACCACGTCCGCCCGGCGCCCCCCGCTCCCCCACCGCTCCACCTCACTCCGAGAGGATCCGCCATGAGCACCGACGCCCTGCACGGCACCGCCGATTCCGAGGAGGCGCTCGCGCCCCTCCCCGACTCCCGTCGCACCGCCCGCCTCGACGGCCAGTTCTGGATCTGGGCCGGCGCCAACATCGCCCCGATCAACTGGGTCCTCGGCGCCCTCGGCGTGAACATGGGCCTGGGGCTCTGGGACACGGTCACCGTCCTGGTGCTGGGCAACGTGGTCGGCATGGCCGTCTTCGGCTTCTTCGTGCTGCTGGGGCAGCGCACCGGAGCGACGGGCATGCTCATCGGCCGGGCCGTCTTCGGGCGCCGCGGCAACTACGCCCCCGCGGCGGTGCAGGCGGTCGTGGTGATCGGATGGTGCGCCATCAACACCTGGATCGTGCTCGACCTCGTCATCGCGCTGCTCGGCTCGGTCGGCCTCGTCGATCCGGAGGAGTCGAACATCGGCTGGAAGATCGCCGTCGCGGCCGTGATCATGGCGATCCAGGTCGGGATCTCGTTCCTGGGCTACCGCGCGATCGCCGCGTTCGAGCGCTGGACCGTGCCGCCGACCCTGATCGTCCTCGCGCTGATGTCGGTCGTCGCGTGGTTCTTCCTCGACATCGACTGGTCCTACGCCGGCCCGGCCGAGGGCGCCCTCACCGGCGGCGACCGCCTGGCCGCGATGTCGATCGTGATGACCGCGATCGGCATCGGCTGGGGCCTCACCTGGCTCGCCTACGCCGGCGACTACTCCCGCTTCGTCAGCCCGCGCGCCTCGCGGCCGAAGCTGTACTTCGCGAGCGTGCTCGGCCAGTTCATCCCGGTCGTCTGGCTCGGCCTGCTCGGTGCGACCCTCGCGACGAAGAACGGCGGCGTCGACCCCGGCGAGCTCATCGTCGACAACTTCGGCGCCCTCGCGATCCCGGTGCTGCTCCTGGTCGTGCACGGCCCCATCGCGACGAACGTGCTCAACATCTACTCGTTCAGCATGGCCACGCAGGCGCTCGACGTGCGGCTCGGACGCCGCACCCTCAGCCTCATCGTCGGCGTCCTGGCCTTCGCCGCCGCGGTCTTCTTCGTCTTCCAGGACGACCTGGCGACCACGCTCGACGCGTGGCTGGTCGGACTCGTCGGCTGGGTCGCTCCGTGGGGCGCGATCGTGCTCGTGCACTACGCGGTCTTCGAGAAGCGCGTCCGCTCCTTCGGCCACCTCTTCGCCCCGGTGGGCTCGCCGCTGCTCCCGGACGTGCGCTGGCGCGCCCTGCTCTCGTTCGCGATCGGCGCGACGCTGACCTGGATGTTCATGAACGGCTCCGTCCCCGCCCTGCAGGGGCCGGCCTCGACCGCCCTCGGCGGCATCGACGTCTCGTGGCTGGCCGGCGCGGTCTCGGCCGGCGTCGCCTACCTTCTGCTCGGACGTCGCGACGCGACGGCCTGGGTCGAGAGGCGCGAGGCCCTGGAGCGGGCGCCGCGGGCGGCCGAGCCGGTCCTCGGGTAACCGGCCCCGTCCCTCCGCTCTCCTCTCACCCCCGCTGGACCGCCCGCACCGCCTGCTCCAGACGCTCCACCGCACCTCGAACCACGAACGGAACCGCCATGCCGCTGCTCATCACCGACGCCTCCGTCATCACCATGGACCCGGTCTCGGGCGCCGTGCCGATCACGGCGAGCATCCGGATCGTCGACGACGTGATCGTCGCGATCGGCCCGGGGCTCGCCGCGGAGCCGGGCGACGAGGTGATCGACGGCCGCGACCGCCTCGTCACCCCCGGCTTCGTCAACGCGCACACCCACTCGTGGGAGTACCTCTACAAGGGGCGCTACGACAACCTGCCGCTCGAGCTGTGGATGCTGCTCTCGTACCCGATCCTCGGCGACAGCCGCGTCGCGCCGGACCTGGTGCGGCTGCGCTCGTCGCTGTTCGCGCTCGAATCGCTGAAGGCCGGCGTGACGACGCTGGTCGACGACGTGCTCGAGAACCCGGATCAGGACGCCGCGCAGCTCGCGGCGGTGTTCGACGCGTACGACGAGATCGGGATCCGGGCGAACATCTCGGGGCACGTGATCAGCAAGCCGTTCTTCGAGACGATGCCGTTCCTCGAGGAGCTGCTGCCGGCGGACGTCCTCGAGTCGGCGCGGGCGGCCTCGCGGCCGACCACCGAGGGGTACCTCGCGTTCAGCCGTGAGGCGTTCGCGAGCCAGCACGGGCGCGGCGGGGGCCGGCTGCGCTACATGGTCGCCCCCTCCGCTCCGCAGCGGGTCGCGCCCGAGCTGCTGGTCGGAGCGACCGAGCTGGCGCTCGAGCACGACGCGGAGTGCCACATCCACGTCCTCGAGACGAAGACCCAGCTCGTCACGGGCGAGGAATCGTACGGGGGCACCCTCGTCGAGTACATGGAGCGGATCGGGGCGCTCTCGCGGAACACCACGTTCGCGCACGGGATCTGGCTCACCGACTCCGACATGGACCGGGTCGCGGCGGCCGGCACGTCGATCTCGCACAACCCGCTGTCGAACCTCAAGCTCGGCTCGGGCATCGCGCCGTGGCGGGCTCTGCACGACGCCGGAGTGAACCTGGGGCTGGGCACGGACGGCTGCTCGAGCAGCGACTCCCCGCGGATGCTCGACGTGATCAAGGCCGCGGCCCTGCTCCACAAGGTGACCGATCCCGACCTCGCGTCGTGGCCGACCGTGGCGGAGGTGCTCACGGCCGGCACGATCGGCGGAGCGCGCAGCGCGGTGCTCGACCACGTCACCGGCAGCATCGAGGTCGGCAAGCAGGCCGACCTCGTGCTGTTCGACCTCGAGACCCTGAACTTCACGCCCCGGCAGCGACTCGAGAACCAGCTCGTCTACTCCGAGAACGGCTCCTCGATCGACACGGTGATCGTGGCCGGCCGGGTCGTGGTGGCGGGCGGCGAGTCCACGACGGTCGACGAGAAGGCACTGCGGGCGGATCTGGCTGCGCAGCTGGGCGGGATCGTCGCGTGGCAGGACTCGCTCGACCGCACCAACGGCGTGCTGACCGCGCCGTTCCACCGCATGTACGAGCGGGCGATGGCGCGCGACGCGTCGATCGACCGGTTCAGCGGGCGACGCCTGGTCTGACGGCTCGCCCCTGCGCCACCTCCGGCTCGCAGGAACCCGTTCGGCTCGCGAAACTCCGCAGATTCTGCGAGCCGTGCTCGAATCGACGAGCCGGAGATCGACGCCCCTACGCCGGTCGCATCGTCGACTCGCAGGAATCCGTTCGGCTCGCGAGAATCCACAGATCCCGCGAGCCGGACACGAATGCACGAGCCGGAGATGAGGCCGGGCGGGCCGCGGGTCAGTCGGCGAAGATCTCGCCGACGGGCTCGCGCTTCTCGGCCTGGAATCGGTCCTCGGCGCGGCCGAGCGCCCAGTAGGCCGACAGCGACAGAGCGCGGCGCTCGAGGCCCCAGTCGTCCTGCAGGAGGGCGCGCAGCTCCTTCATCGCCCCGCGCTCGCCGTGCGCGAAGACGTCGAGCACCCCGGTCGGCCGCGACTCGGCGCGGACGGCGGCGACCAGCGCTCGGCCGGCGGCGAGCTCGCCGCGGTGCAGCCAGCGGACCTCGACGCCGTCGGGTGCCGGAAGGGGCTGCTCGTCCTCGGCGCCGTGCACCTCGATCAGCGCGAGACCGCTCGCGTGCGCGGGCATCGACTCCAGCGCCGCGGCGATCGCAGGCAGAGCGGAGTCGTCGCCGAGCAGCAGGTGGAACGCCCCCGGCTCGGTGCTCGGCGACCACGCGCCGCCCGGGCCGTTGAAGGCGATGCGGTCGCCGGGGACGGCCGACGCGGCCCACGGCCCCGCCACTCCGTCGTCGCCGTGCAGGACGAAGTCGATGGCGAGGCTGCGGTTCGCCGGGTCGACGGAGCGGATCGTGTAGGTCCGGCGCACCGGCAGGTCCTCGGGGGCGAGGGTCGCCCGCAGCGCGTCGAGGTCGTAGGGCGGCTCGACGTCGACACCGGCGCGGGGCAGCAGCAGCTTCACGTACTTGTCGGTGGTGGCGAGAGCCGCGGGGTCCGCCTCCGCGGCGAAGGCGTCGAAGCCCGGACCGCCGAGGTGCACGCGTGCGAGGTGGTCGCCGAACCGCTCGGTCCGCAGCACTGTCAGCACGTGCTGCGTGCGCACGGGGCGCTCGCCCCGGGGACGGGCGGCGGCGGGGCTCGCGGACGGGGATGCGGAGGCGGAGGCGTCGGTCATCCCTCCAGCATGCCCTCCCGCCCGAGGCGCGCTCTAGCGAGCGCCAGGGAGTTCCCCGGCACGGCGCGGTGCCGGTGCTGCGCCGTAGCCTCTCCTCCGTGCCCACGACCTCGGATCACCTCCTTCCGCGCAGTCCTGTCCCTGCGGCGCTGCGCGGGCTCGGTGGCGCACTCGTGCTGGTGCTCGCACTCGCGGCGTGCGCTCCCGATCCGGGCGTGGCTGGAGCGGGCGCCTCGGGTGCGCCCGCCGCCAGTGCTTCCGCGACCCTCCCGCCCGACGCCCCGGAGATCGACGCCGCCGCGATCGACGCCGCCCTCGCCGCCGACGAGGCCGAGTACGACGCCCGCATCGGACTCGTCGCGGTCGACACCGAGGACGAGCGCACCCTCGAGCACCGCGCCGACGAGCGGTTCCGCTCCGCCTCCTCGATCAAGGCCCTGGCCGCGGGCGCGCTGCTCGCCCGCACCGAGCCGGCGGATCTCGAGCGCGTCGTCACCTGGAGCGACGTGGTCGACCACTCCCCCGTCACCGGTCCCGCCACTGCGACGGGCCTGCCGCTCGGCGAGGTCGCCGAGGCCGCGGTCCGCCTCAGCGACAACACCGCTCACAACGTGGTGCTGCAGGAGCTCGGCGGGCCGGCCGGACTGCAGGAAGCGCTCCGCGCACTCGGCGACGACGTCACGCGCGTCGACCGGATCGAGCCCGAGCTGAACCGGGTCTCACCGGAGGGTCTCGACACCGGCACCGCGCGGTCGCTCGCGGCCGACCTGCGCGCGCTCCTCCTGGGCGATGCCCTCGATCCGGCCGATCGGGCCCAGCTGCGCGACTGGATGAGCGGCAACGCGACGGGCGACGCTCTCGTGCGCGCGGGCGCTCCCGACGGCTGGAGCGTCCTCGACAAGTCCGGCGGCGCGGGCGGTCTCCGGAACGACCTCGCGGTCGTCGAGCGGCCGGGCGCGGCTCCGATCGTGATCGCCGTGCTGACCGAGCGCCGTGACCCGTCGCTCCCCTACGACGACGCCCTCGTCGCCCGCGCCGCGTCCGTCGCGCTGGAGGCGCTCCGCTGACGTGGAGGTCCCGGCGTGTCGGAGCCGGTCGGGTCAGCCGTCGACGGAGCGAACGGACTCGATGCCGCCGATCTCGGGGACGATCTCGACCTCCCACCGGCGGTGATCGGTTCCGGGCTCGACGGTGTCGAGGTAGTCGCGCACCTGCTGAGCGGCTCTGTCGAGTAAGTCGACCTGGGTCGCGGTCTCGCCGTCGATCCGGAGCTCCCAGCCGTGCACCCAGCGGTGGGCGGTGACGGTGACGGTCATCGGTCCTCCTCGGAGAGCGATTCAACCGCGCCCGACCGGCAAGCCCGATCCCGGCGCGAGACGCCGCGCCTACCCTGAAGCCGTGCCTCCCGCTCTCGCCCCGGCCGCCGGGATCTCCGTCTCGGCCGTCCTCCTCTTCGGACTCCGCCTCCCGCTCGCGGGCTACCTCGTGCTCGGCGCGAGCCTGCTCCTGGCCCTCGTGATCGACCGCGTCCTCGCGGTCGACCTGTCGCTGATCGCCGCCGGGCTCGTGATCGTCAGCACGATCTCGGTCGAGGCGAACCTCGACTACCCGAACATGGCCCTGATGGGCGCCGTGCTGTCCGCGGCCGTCGCCGTGCCCTGGGCGATCGACCGCTACGGCACGAAGCGGTCGATCATCCGCTTCCCGCTGCGCACCGGGCAGAAGTGGACGCCGCTCGAGAAGTCGTACCTGCCCGCCGTGCTCGTGCTCGGCTGGATCCTGCTGCCGTTCTACTTCATCCGCTCGGGCGCCTACCTGAACTGGCCCGCCATCCACGCTCCGGATGAAGTGGCGCGCCTCTTCGTCGGAGTCGGCTTCGTCGGCATCTGGGACGAGCTGTTCTTCATCTGCGTCGTCTTCGCGGTGCTGCGCCGCCACCTGCCGATGTGGTGGGCGAACGTGCTGCAGGCGGTCGTGTTCGTGTCGTTCCTCTGGGAGCTCGGCTACCGCGAGTGGGCTCCGGCGTTCACGATCCCGTTCGCGCTGCTGCAGGGCTGGATCTTCTCGAAGACGAAGTCGCTGACCTACGTGATCTGCGTGCACCTGCTCTTCGACCTCGTGGTCTTCCTGGCCCTGGTGCACGCGCACAACCGCGACTGGCTGCGCTGGTTCGTGTACTGACGCCTCCCTTCCAGGGGCCAGTACGGGCGGAGTGTTACGGCGGACGTCACGCGGCCGACGCAGGGCGGCGGCGATGCTCCATCATCGTCCCCGTGCGCCGACGGCGCCCGCTCCGCCCCGTCCCGGAAGGACAGCAGGCATGATCCGCCTTGAGCAGCTCACGAAGGTCTACGGACACGGCGACGGCGCCGTCACCGTGCTCGACCGCCTCGACTTCTCGGTCGCGACGGGCGAGATCTTCGCCGTCGTCGGCCCGAGTGGCGCCGGGAAGAGCACGCTCGCCGCGTGCGTGAACCTCCTCGAGCGCCCCACCTCCGGCTCGGTCGTCGTGAACGGCGATGCGCTCTCGCAGCTGTCCGAGCAGGAGCTGCGCGTCGCGCGTCGCCGCATCGGCACCGTCTTCCAGTCCGACGGCCTCTTCAGCCGCCGCACCGCGGCCCAGAACGTCGCGCTGCCGCTCGAGTACCTCGGAGTGACCCCCGCCGAGACGAAGCGCCGCGTCGCCGAGCTGCTCGACCGCGTCGGACTCGCCGAGCGCGCCCGCCACTACCCGCACCAGCTGTCGGGCGGGCAGCGCCAGCGCGTCGGCATCGCCCGGGCCCTGGCCCTGCGTCCCAGCGTGCTGCTCTCGGACGAGGCCACGTCAGGGCTCGACCCCGCGTCGACGACCGCGATCACGACCCTCCTCAAGGAGCTGCGCGACGACCTCGGCCTGTCGATCCTCTTCATCACGCACGAGATGGAGACGGTGCGGCAGGTCGCCGACTCGGCCGCCCTGCTCGATCACGGCCGCATCGTGGAGTCGGGGCGCCTCGTCGATCTGCTCCGCGACGCCTCCTCGCCGCTGGGCCTCGCGCTCAATCCGCTGCGCCCGGCCGCGACTCCGGCCCCCGGGCTCACCGAGTGGGTGCTCGGCTACGCGCGCTCCGACGTGCCGGCCGACTGGATCGCCCGCCTGGGCGAGACGGTCGGACCGGTGTCGCTCCTGGGCGCCGCCATCGAGACGATCGGCGGCCGGGCCGTCGGCCACGCCACGATCGCGCTCGGACCCGTCGACGAGCTCCGTCTCGTCGACGCCGCCGGAGCGCTGGGCCTGTCGGTCCGCCCGGCCCCCGCGCGCGTCGACTCCGCCCCGCTCGAGCTCACCGAGGAGATCGCCGCATGAGCCTGCACCTCGACAACCGCGTCCCGATCGCCGAGATCCCGGCGCTCGTGCTGCCCGCGCTCGGCGAGACCCTGATCATGGTCGGCATCGTGATGACGATCGTCGTGCTCGTCGGCATCCCCCTGGGAGCCGCCGTGCACAACCTGGCGCCCGGCGGACTGTTCGAGAACCGCGCCGCCCACCAGACGCTGAGCTGGGTGATCAGCATCGGCCGCTCGCTGCCGTTCCTGATCCTGATGGCCTCGATCATGCCGTTCACCCGGCTGATCACCGGGACCAACATCGGCATCGCCGCGGCCGTCGTGCCAATGTCGATCGCGGGCATCGCGTTCTTCACCCGCATCGTCGAGAACGCGCTGCGGAGCGTGCCGATCGCGCTGACCCGCGTGGCCCGCGCCTCCGGAGCGTCGCGACTGCAGGTCATCCGCTCGGCGCAGCTCAGCGAGGCCGTGCCGCAGATCATCGGCGGCCTGACCATCAACACGATCGCGATGATCGAGTACTCGGCCATCGCGGGCACGATCGGAGCCGGCGGCATCGGCTACGTGGCCGTCACCTACGGCTACCAGCGCTTCGACAACACGGTGATGCTCGCGACGATCGTGATCCTGGTCGCCACGGTCGCGCTCGTGCAGCTCACCGGCGACGCCCTCGTGCGCGCCACGACGCCGAGCGCCTCGCGCACCCGGCGGTCCGAGCGCGTCGCCGTCGCGGTCTGAGACAGCTCTCCTCTCTTCTCCCCCACCCCTCGCCCGGCCTCCCCCCGCGGCGTCCCTCTCGCGCGCCCGGAACCCGGCGCGCGCACTCCGGAAGGCCTCTCATGCCCACGCAGAACGACACCCCCGCCACCTCCGACACGCTCGGCTTCGAGCTGAAGAAGAAACGCCGCTGGCCGTGGATCGCCGGAGGCGCGGTCGTCGCGCTCGGCGTCGGCGCGGCGATCGTCGTCCCGATCCTCTCCCCCGCCGTGTCGGCGAACGAGACCGAGGGAGCGACGCTCTACGTCGCGACCGCCGAGGGCAACGCGTCGGAGCAGGCGCTCGTGCAGTTCGTCGCCGACGAGGTCGCGCCGAAGTACGGCATCGAGGTGGAGTTCAAGGGCCTCTCGGACAGCAACACCATCAACCGCGCCGTGAGCGAGGGCGAGGTGGCGGCGACCGTCTACCAGCACAAGCTCTGGCTCGGGCAGGTGCTCGAGTCGAACCCCGACTTCGAGGAGGAGGCGGCCACTCCGGTGTTCCGCTGGGGCTTCGGACTCTGGAGCGACAAGTACGGCGACGTGTCCGAGATCCCCGACGGCGGCACGATCTCGCTCTACTCCGACCCGGCGAACGAGGCCCAGGGCCTCTGGCTGCTGCAGAGCGCGGGGCTGATCGAGCTGAAGCCGGGCACCGAGCCCGGCACGGCGACGCAGGACGACATCGCCTCGAACCCCAAGAACCTGAAGTTCACCCTGCTCGACTTCGCGGCCCAGTCGCGCGCGCTGCCGGACCTCGACGCGGCCGTCGGCTACACCGAGTACTACCTCGCCGCCGACATCCCGATCGAGAAGCAGATCTTCGCGCCGACCGCTCCCGACGACTTCGCCGGGCAGCTCACGATCGGCTCCCGCTACGCCGACACCGAGAACATCCAGAAGCTCGTGCAGGCGTTCCAGGACCCCGCGGTGCAGGAGTTCCTGGCGACCGACGAGACGGTGAAGGGCATCCTGCTGCCGCTCGAGGGCTGACGTCGACGGCCGGCGGCCGGGGTCTCCTCCGGCCGCCGGATTCGTGATGCGTTCGTTGTGTCGGGACGTCGTGTCGCAGGGCTCCGCTCCGCCAGGATCAGCACCAGGGGGCGCATCGCCCCCGGATCCATGGGGAAGCCGGGAGAGCGCACTGCGCCCCGGAGGAAGTAGGAATCGTGCGTACAGCGCGAGGGGGCCGCACGGCCTCCGTCATCACGACCGCCGCACTGCTGGGAGCGCTCGCGTTCCCGAGTGCGGCGGGGGCCACCGAGATCCTCGAGGCGCGCGCCTCCGAGGCGACGCCGACCGCGGTCGCGCCGGTACTCGAGCCCACGCCGACCCCGGTCGCCACGATCGATCCGGAGGCGACGAGCACGCCGGAGCCGACGAGCACGCCGAAGGCGACGGCCGAGCCGGTCGAGGCACCGATCGCCACCGAGGCGCCCGTCACCGCACCGCCTGCGCCCAGCGCGGCACCGGTGGCAGTGGCCCCGGTCCTCACTCTGCCCCGCACCGACTTCGTCGCGGGCGCCGGCATCATCGGCGACCGCTCGACCGGTTGGGGCGACGGCCTCGACGTCGTCGGCTCCGGCTTCGCCGCGGGCTCCTCCGTCGTCGTCGCGCTGATGGACGGCCCGACCCCGGAGGCCCGCACGACCGTCGTCGCGTCCGCCACCGGCGAGGTCGTGCTGAACGACTGGTTCCCCGGGAGCCTGGACGACCGCAACAGCCTGTATCCGCACCTCCCCCGCGCCGGGGAGCAGATCACCGTCGTGGCCTCGGCGACCGACGCGGTCGGGGGGCCGCTCCTCTCGAACGCCGTGCCGCTCACGGTCACGCAGCCGGACCCGGCCGTCTCGTTCGTCCTCGCCGAGGACGGCTCGCCGTTCGAGCTCGGCGCCGAGGTGAGCGTCGCCGGCTTCAGAATCTTCGGCATCGCCGCCAAGCTGCGGGGCTTCGACCGCGACGAGGACGTCACGATCACGCTGACCGCGCCCGACGGCTCCGTCACGACCATCGAGAACGGAGACCCGCGGACGGCGATCTACGGTGAAGCGGATGTCATTCTCGACGAGAGCACGATGGTCGACCAGTTCGGCACGTTCACAGTGACGGGCACGGGGGCGGCCAGTGGACGCACCGCCTCGGCCTCGCTCGTGCAGGTGCCCGACAAGCCCGGCGTCCGGATCTGGCCCCAATGGGCTCCCCTCGAGCCCTCCGCCCCCGACGACGAGCTGACGAGCGGCGGTGCCGTCTTCGGCTTCGCCGCGGGCGAGCGCGTCTCGGTGAGCATCCACTCCCTCGACGGCACCCGCCAGCGCCTCGTCGACGGCGGCACCCGTCTCGACTTCACCGTGGACGCGGTCGGCTGGAGCCTGATCGCGCTGGGCGAGTACCCGCTCGCCGACCCGGAGCCCGAGATCTACTGCGTCGTCGCGCTGGGCACGACCAGCGGTCGCACCGCCACTGCGGAGTACGACTACGGCCGGTCCGTGTCCGACCCGGTCGACTGCTCGGCGGCCGAGGCGGCGGCTCGCGCGGGCAGCGGCGCGGGCTCCGGAGTCACGGCAGGTCGGCCCGTCCTCGCCACGACCGGCGTCTCGCCCGCGACTCCCCTCGCCCTCTCGGCGTTCGGGATCCTCGGCGGACTCGCGCTGATGATCACGCGCCGCCGCCGCGCCTAGCGGTCACGGCAGCACCGGAGGGGCGTCCCGAGAGGGGCGCCCCTCCGTCGTTCCATCAGTGCGCGCCGCTCGAGGCGCAGCGTTCAGAGGTCGCGAGAGAAGCAGAGCGACCACTCGCCGCCGATGTAGGCGCCGAAGAGCGGGACGGACGTGTAGCCCTCGCGCTCGTAGAAGCGGACCGCGTCCGGCTGCCGGGTGCCGGTCTCGAGGACGAGTCGCGTCGCTCCGAGCCCCGCCGCGAGCTGCTCGAGCCGGCGGAGGACGAGGGTCGCGACGCCGGAGCCGCGCGCCGACGGGTCCACGAACATCCGCTTGACCTCGATCACTCCGGGGCCGAGGACCGAGTCGGCCAGCGGGCGGAGGCCGCCGCAGGCTCGCGCTGTGCCGCCGGCGTCGCGGGCCACGACGAACACGGGGACATCGGCGGCCGAGGGAGGCACTCCGGGCTCGTGGTCGGTGCTGCCGTAGCGCTCGTCGAGCTCGACGCGCTGAGCGGCGCGGAGCGCATCCGCGTCGGGATGGTCGTAGGGGATCGTCTCGAGCTGCCAGGTCATGGGCGCCTCCGTTCGGCCTTCACCGTAGCGGGGGGGGCACGGACGTCAGGCGACCGGGAAGGCCCGGCGGCGGGTGGTAGCCCTCCGACCCCGTCCCGTGGCAGGGTCGGGAGCGCCGACGAGAGGACGAGGATGTCGAACGACCGAGCACTGCGGGTGGCACTCGTGGGGACCGCTTTCATGGGCAGGACCCATTCGCACGCCTGGCGCACCGCCGCCCGCTTCTTCCCCCTGCCGCTCGAGCCCGAGCTCGCGGTGCTCGTCGGGAGCAACCCCGAGACGACCCGCGAGCGGGCGGAGGTCCTCGGCTGGAGCGAGTCCTCGACCGACTGGCGGGCGGTGATCGAGCGCGACGACATCGACCTGATCGACATCTGCACCCCCGGAGACACGCACGCCGAGATCGCGATCGCGGCTCTCGAGGCGGGCAAGCACGTGCTCTGCGAGAAGCCGCTCGCCAATTCCGTCGAGGAGGCCGAGCGGATGGCGGCCGCCGCGCGCGCCTCCGACCGCGTCGCGATGTGCGGATTCAGCTACCGCCGCACTCCCGCGCTCGCCCTCGCCAAGCGCTTCGTCGACGAGGGGCGGCTCGGGGCGATCCGCCACGTCCGCGCGCAGTACCTGCAGGACTGGCTGCGCGACTCCGAGGCGCCGCTGACCTGGCGCCTGCAGAAGGACCGGGCAGGATCGGGCGCACTGGGCGACATCGGCGCGCACAGCATCGACACGGCGCAGTGGCTGACCGGCCGGCGGATCTCCTCCGTCTCGGCGGTGCTGCGCACCTTCACGACCGAGCGCCCGGTGCTGGCCGAGCAGTCGGGGCTCGGCGGACGCGCCGAGGAGGGGGCGGAGCGAGGACCGGTCACGGTCGACGACGCGGTCGCGTTCACGGCGGCGTTCGAGGGAGGAGCCCTCGGCGTCTTCGAGGCGACCCGCGTCGCGACCGGCCGCCGCAACGCCAACCGCATCGAGATCGACGGCGAGACCGGCTCGATCGCATTCGACTTCGAGCGGATGAACGAGCTCGAGTACTACGACGCGCGCGACGCCGACGAGGCGCAGGGGTTCCGGCGCATCCAGGTGACCGAGCCCGCGCACCCGTACATGGAGGCGTGGTGGCCCACGGGGCACGGCATCGGCTACGAGCACCTCTTCACGCACCAGGTCGTCGACCTCGTCGAGGCGATCGCGGGCGGCACCCCCGTGGCTCCGACGTTCGACGATGCGCTCGACGTGCAGCGGGTGCTCGACGCGGTCTCGACGAGCGCCGGGCGCAACTCCGAGTCGACGTCGATCGCGCGGGGATCCGGCCCGGTCTGATCCTCAGGGGCGGCGATCGATCGGTGGACCCTCGCCGACCGACCGGCCGGAGTCGCGGAGCCGGTCTCGCCTCGTGAGGCGAGCTTGCGCCATAATGCGCCTATGAGCAAGAAGATTGACGCGGCCCACCAGGCACTGGTAGCAGCCCTCGACAAGCACGCCCGACTCGTCTCCGACAAGGACTCGAGCCCTCGGAAGGTCGAGCGCGCCGGAGCCGAGCTGCGGTCCGCCACGAAGGCGTACGCCGCGCTCGTCACGGCCCGCACCGGATCGGCGAGCCCGTTCGCCGACCTCGCGGATCCGCGCCTGGACCAGCCGACCATCGCGTCGCTCCGAGCCGAGCGCGACGCGATCGCGAAGCGCCTGGCGAAGCACGAGGCCGCGGAGGCCGAAGCCCTCGCGGGCTGACCCTCCTCCCCGGCGGCGCGAGTCGTCGTGTTACGCGCATGTTTCGCATCCACGGCGCGACATCCGTACCGTGGTCCCCGGGATCCGCGTCGACGCGGCGTCGTGCGACCGGAGGCCGGTCGCAGCGCCGGCGGTGATCAGCACCGCCCGTGGTCGCCGCTCCGTCAGAAAGCAGCACCGAGCGGATCCTCTCCACGGAAGGATCCACACAGCATGTCCCTGCGCACGACGCTCCTCGCGACCACCGCGATCACCGCCTCCGCCCTCCTCCTCGCCGGCTGCTCCGCCTCGGCGGGCGGGAGCGACACCGTCCGCATCGGCGTCGTCGGTGCCAGCGACCCCTACTGGGCCACCTACGAGGAGGCCGCGGCCGACGCCGGCATCGACGTCGAGATCGTCGACTTCAGCGACTACAACCAGCCCAACCCGGCGCTGTCCGAGGGCGAGATCGACCTCAACCAGTTCCAGCACATCGTCTACCTGGCGCAGTACAACACGTCCGCCGACGAGGACCTCGTGCCTATCGGCGCGACCGCGATCTATCCGCTCGGCCTCTACTCCACGCAGTACGACAGCGTCGAGGACATCCCCGAGGGCTCGACCGTGGCCGTCCCGAACGACGAGAGCAACCAGGCCCGCGGTCTGCTCGTGCTCCAGTCGGCCGGTCTGATCGAGCTGAAGGACGGCGGCAGCATCTTCTCGAGCGTCGACGACGTCGACACCGCGACGTCGAAGGTCGAGGTGACCGCCCTCGAGGCGTCGCTGACCCCGACCTCGCTGCCGGACGTCGCCGCCGCGATCATCAACAACGACTTCATCGAGAACGCCGGCCTCGAGGCCACCGACGCGATCGCGACGGACGACCCGAGCGACCCCAACGCGCTCCCCTACGTCAACGTGTTCGCCGCCCGCTCCGAGGACGCCGACAACGAGACCTACCAGGAGCTCGTCGACATCTACCAGAGCACGCAGGCCGTGCTCGACGGAGTGTCGGAGCAGTCCGGCGGCACCGCGATCTTCGTGAAGACCCCCGCCGACGAGCTGGAGGCCTCGCTCGAGACCGTCGAGGCGGACACCGCCGCGCAGGGCTGACCCGCCCTCCCCTCGCGACGGGATCCCCTGCTCCGGCGGGGGATCCCGTCCGTCCGCCGGGACACCGGCACCCCCGCCCGAACCCCTCGAAGGGAGCGCCGTGCCGCTCATCCGCCTCACCGACGTGAGCAAGGTCTACCCGCCCCTGTCCCGCGGGGCGACGGCCTCGACCGCGGTCGACGGCGTGAGCCTCGACATCGAGGCCGGCGACGTCCAGGGCGTGATCGGCTACTCCGGTGCCGGGAAGAGCACGCTCGCGCGCCTCGTCAACGCGCTCGAGCCCGCGACGTCCGGCAGCATCGAGATCGACGGCCGCGACATCGTCGGCCTGCCCGAGCGGGAGCTGCGCCGCATCCGGCTCGGCATCGGCATGATCTTCCAGCAGTTCAACCTGTTCGGCTCGAAGACGGTGTGGCAGAACGTCGCCTACCCGCTGCAGGTCGCCGGCACTCCGCGCGCCGAGCTGAAGACCCGCGTCGACGAGATGCTGAGCTTCGTCGGCCTCTCGGACAAGGCGCGCAGCCACCCGGAGCAGCTCTCGGGCGGGCAGAAGCAGCGCGTGGGCATCGCCCGTGCCCTCGCCGCCTCGCCGCGCATCCTGCTCGCCGACGAGGCCACCAGCGCTCTCGACCCCGACACGACCGGCGAAGTCCTCGCGCTTCTCCGGCGCATCAACGAGGAGCTCGGAGTCACGATCCTCGTCATCACGCACGAGATGGACGTGATCCAGCAGCTCGCGACGAAGGTCGCCGTGATGGAGTCGGGTCGCATCGTCGAGCGCGGCGACGTGTTCGACGTGTTCTCGGCTCCGCGCGAGCCGGTCACCCGGCGCTTCGTCTCGACCGTCGTCCGCTCCGTGCCCTCCCCTGCCGAGGCGGCCGTGCTGTGGCAGCGCCACCGCGGCCGGCTCGTGACGCTCTCGTTCTCGGACGGCTCCGCCTCGCAGGGCGACGTCTTCGCCGACATCGCCGCCGCGGGCGTGCCGCTCGAGCTGGTCTACGGAGGCATCACCGACGTCCGCGGACGCGCCTTCGGCCACCTCACGGTCGCCCTCGACGCGTCGGACGACGTCGTCGAGCCCCTTCTCGCCCGCCTCGGCGCTCGCGTCGGCCTCACGGAGGTGCCCCGTTGAACGCCCTGATCGAGCTGCTCCCCGAACTCGCGAAGGCCACCGGCGAGACGCTCTACATCGTCGCCCTCAGCCTGCTCTTCGGCGGGCTCGGCGGCCTGCTGATCGGCCTCGGCCTCGCGCTTACCCGCGGCGGCGCGCTGTTCGCGAACCGCCTGGTCTACGGACTGCTGAACGTGATCGTCAACGTCTTCCGGCCGATCCCGTTCATCATCTTCATCGCGGCCGCCCAGCCGCTCGCCCGCCTCGTGGTCGGCTCGGGCATCGGCACCGACGCGATCATCTTCTCGCTGTCGCTCGCCGCCGCGTTCGGCATCGGCCGCATCGTCGAGCAGAACCTGCTGACCGTGCAGCCCGGCGTGATCGAGGCCGCACGCTCGGTCGGAGCGAGCCGGCTGCGCATCGTGCGCACCGTCCTGCTCCCCGAGGCGCTCGGCCCGCTGATCCTCGGCTACACCTTCGTCTTCGTGGCCATCGTCGACATGTCGGCGGTCGCCGGGTACATCGGCGCGGGAGGCCTCGGCAACTTCGCGATCCAGTACGGCTACCGCCAGTTCGAGCCGGTCGTGACCTGGGGTGCGGTGCTCGTGATCATCGTGATCGTGCAGCTGGTGCAGCTGCTGGGCAACGTGCTCGCGCGGCGGGTGCTGCGGCGCTGAGGGCGAGCGGAGTGACGGGGCCGGTCCGAGCGCGCGGGCCCGCGCCTCGTAGGCTCGTCGCACCATGACCTCCACCACCGTTCCGACGCTCGTCGCGGTGCTGGTGCTCGCGCTGGTGACGACGGCGATCGTCGCCGCGCTGCGACTCGAGCGGCCCGGTGCCCAGGCGGTCGCGATCGCGCGGGCGGCGCTGCAGCTCGGACTCCTCAGCCTCGTGCTGCACGGCATCATCGAGGATGCGCGGCTGGTCGCCGCGTTCCTGGTGCTGATGCTCGTCGCGGCGACGTGGACGGTGCGCACGCGCGCGGGCCTGGACCGTCACGGCCTGCGGACGTTCGTCGTGCTCCTCGCCGCGGCGGGCGTCCCTCTCGCGGTCGTCGCGGCGACCGGGGCCGTGGGATCGGAGCCGCGGTACCTGCTCGCGACCGGCGGCATCGTGATCGGCGGCGCGATGACCGCGGCCTCGCTGATGGGGCGGCAGCTGCGGGCCGGTATCGCCGCGGGGACGGAGGAGGTGGAGGGCTGGCTGGCGCTGGGCGCCACTCCGCGCCGCGCCG
The DNA here is from genome assembly GCF_001423055.1 of Rathayibacter sp. Leaf299. Lineage (NCBI taxonomy): Bacteria > Bacillati > Actinomycetota > Actinomycetes > Micrococcales > Microbacteriaceae > Rathayibacter > Rathayibacter sp. Leaf299. Next base: position 551,599 of record NZ_LMNT01000001.1, on the reverse strand, counting down.
CCCTGCGCCTGGTGCGCGCGGCAGCCTCGACGGCGCTCGTGCCGGCGACGGACCAGACGCGGACGACCGGGCTCGTCACCCTGCCTGGCGCCTTCGTCGGGGCGGTGTTCGCGGGAGCGTCGCCGCTGGAGGCCGCGCAGTTCCAGCTCGTCGTGCTCGCCGCGGCCCTCGCGGCGGGCGCCGTCGTCGCGGCGACGACCGCGCTGCTGTTCGGCGCGCCGCGGCGGCACCCGGAGTAGGGCGGGGGCTTGTGGAGACGGGGGTCTCGATACGCGGCGTGCCGCCGCTACTCGACCAGCAGGGATGCGCGCAGCCGCGCCCACGCCCTGCGCCCCGCATCGTCCCTCGCTGATCGAGTAGCCCGCGGGAGCGGGCGTATCGAAATCCGCCCCGCCCGCGAGTCGACGCCGACCGGGCTTCGGCTGACTCTGTGCGCCCGCTCCGCGACGAGTCCCCCTCCGCAGCCGCGGTGAGTGGACGCGAACAGGGCACCGGCGGGCGGGCAGGGCCCGTTGCGCGTCCACTCGGAGGAGCGGCGGGACGACGGAGGGGCCGGGCCGCCGGCGGGGAGCGGTGGCTCCTCGGTCGGCGGACCGGCCCCTCGGGGTCGGCGCGCGAGCGCTAGTAGCGCGGCTTGCGGTCCGGGCGCTCGGACGAGCGCGACGGGCCCGAGGGGCGTCCGCCGCGGTCGGCGCCGGCGCGGCTCGGGCGGCGGTCGGGCTTCAACTCGATCAGCTGACCGCTGATGCGGGTGTCGGCGAGGCGGTCGAGCACGTCCTGGGGCAGGTCGGCCGGCAGCTCGACGATCGAGAAGTCGGGGCGGATGTCGATGTGCCCGAAGTCGCCGCGGTTGAGGCCGCCCTCGTTCGCGAGGGCGCCGACGATCTGGCGCGGCTCGACGCGCTGACGGCGGCCCACCTCGATCCGGTACGACGCGAGGTTGCTGTTCGCCGGACGCTGACGGCGCTCGGGACGCTCGCCCCGGTCGCGGTCGAAGCGGTCGCCGCGCTCGGGGCGGTCGCCCCGGTCGGGACGCGGCTCGCGGTCCTCGCGCTCGCGGCGGGCGAAGCGGGGGTCGTCCGGCGAGAGCAGCAGCGGCTCCTCGCCCTGAGCGACGATCGCCAGCGCCGCGGCGACATCGGACTCGACGACGTCGTGGTGCTCGACGTAGTGGCCGATGATGTCGCGGAAGCGCTGCAGGCGCTCGGAGTCGGCGAGCGCCGCGGTGATCGCGTCGTCGAAGCGCGAGAGGCGCGTGACGTTGACGTCCTCGACGCTGGGCATGCGCATCTCGGTCAGCGGCTGGCGGGTCGCCTTCTCGATCGCGGCGAGCAGGCGGCGCTCGCGCGGCGTGACGAAGCTGATCGCCGCTCCGCTGCGCCCGGCACGGCCGGTGCGGCCGATGCGGTGCACGTACGACTCGGTGTCGATGGGGATGTCGTAGTTGACGACGTGGCTGATGCGCTCGACGTCGAGGCCGCGGGCCGCGACATCGGTGGCGACGAGGATGTCGAGCTTGCCCGACTTCAGCTGCTCGACGGTCCGCTCGCGCTGGGCCTGGGCGACGTCTCCGCTGATCGCGGCGGCGGTGTAGCCGCGGGCGCGCAGCTTCTCGGCCAGCGTCTCGGTCTCGCTCTTGGTGCGGACGAAGACGATCATGCCCTCGAAGTTCTCGACCTCGAGGATGCGGGTGAGGGCGTCGACCTTCTGCGGGTACGACACCATCAGGTAGCGCTGCGTGGTGTTCACCGAGGTCGTGGTCTTGTTCTTGACCGTGATCTCCTCGGGCTCCTTGAGGTACTTGCCCGAGATGCGGCGGATCTGCGAGGGCATCGTCGCCGAGAACAGCGCGATCTGCTTCTCGACGGGGGTGTCGGCGAGGATCGTTTCGACGTCCTCCGCGAAGCCCATCTTGAGCATCTCGTCGGCCTCGTCGAGCACCAGGTACTTCAGCGCCGAGAGGTCGAGGGTGCCCTTCTCGAGGTGGTCCATGATGCGGCCGGGCGTGCCGACGACGACGTGGACGCCGCGGCGCAGCGCGGAGAGCTGGGTGCCGTAGCCCTGGCCGCCGTAGACGGGGAGCACGTGCACGCCGCGCAGGGCCGACGCGTAGCGCTCGAACGCCTCGCACACCTGGAGCGCGAGCTCGCGGGTGGGCGCGAGCACGAGGGCCTGCGGGGTCTTCTGCGAGACGTCGAGCCGGGAGAGGATCGGCAGCGCGAACGCGGCCGTCTTGCCGGTGCCGGTCTGGGCGACGCCGAGGACGTCGCGGCCCGAGAGGAGGGACGGGATCGTCGCGGCCTGGATCGCCGAGGGCGTCTCGTAGCCGACCTCCTTGAGAGCCTTGAGGACGGGCTCGCTGAGGCCCAGTTCGGAGAAGGTGAGCGAGCGGGGCTCGTCGGAGGCCGCGGCGGCGGGTGCGGCGGGGGCCTCGGTGGTCGGAGCCTCGGAGGCACTCTGAGCCGCGGTCGCGCTCTGATCCTCGGGGGCGGTATCGGGTGTTTCGGTTGACGCCATGGTGCAACGGTAGGCCGTCGAGGCCCTCCGCGGTGGCCGCATCGCCCTGATCGGCCCGGATCGTAGCCGATCAGGGGGCCTGTGGAGGCGATTCGGAGGTCCGCGGCGCCGATCCCGGTGCGCGAAGGGCCTCCCCCGGCCGTCGAGTACGGTGCCCGATCCGTCGCGGACGGCCGCCGTTCTACGATCCGGGCGACCCTCCGCGACGGATGGCCGAGACGAGCCCGGCGGCCCGCCCGCCTCAGTAGAACTCGACCGTGTCGACGCGGTTGATCAGCTCCTCGCCGTCGAGGAACCGCGTCGCGTTGCGCGCGAAGAGCTCGGCGATCAGCCGGTCCTCGGCGGAGTTCAGCGCCGCGGTGTGCGGGCTGATCAGCACGGCCGGATGCGTCCACAGCGGGCTGTCCGCGGGGAGCGGCTCCTGCGCGGTCACGTCCAGCACCGCACAGCCGACGCGGCCGTCGTCCAGCGCGGCGAGCAGCGCCTCCTCGTCGATCACGGTGCCTCGGCCGACGCTGACGAGCGTCGCTCCCGGCCGCAGCGCCTCGAAGAACGCGGCGCCGACCAGCTTCTCGGTGGCGGAGGTGCCGGGCAGCGTCACGACGACCCCGTCGATCCGCTCGGCCACCTCGGCGATCGCGTCGGGCCGCACGATCTCGTCGACGTGCTCGACGGAGTCCTCGTGCCGACTCGTGCCGATCACCCGCGCACCCAGGCCCTGGAGCTTCTGCGCGGTGGCCCGGCCGATGGTCCCGAGTCCGACGATCAGGATCGTCTGCTCCGAGATCAGGCCCATCGTCCAGCGCGAGCCCCACTCCTTCCGCTGCTGCAGCTCCTGGAGCCTCGGCAGCGACTTCGCGCCGGCGAGCAGTCCGAACACCGAGAACTCGGCGAGCGGCTGGGAGTGGACGCCCGCGCTCGTCGAGAACGCGATCCGCTCGAGCGAGTCGGGGTCGAGCCCCGCGGCCTTCACCTGGCTGCCGCCGCCCGCCGGCATCGTCTGCACCCACCGCAGCGACGGATTCGCGGCGACGGTGCGCGCGAGGGCCGACGGCGTCTCGTCCGGGACCCCGTAGAGAACCTCGGCGGAGTCGACGAGCTCGTCGAACGCGGCCTGCTGCTCGGGAGTGCGCTCGAAGGCGGGATCACCGCCGTGGTCGCCGGGGTGGCGCATCGGCGGGAGCAGGCTCTGGTCGGCCACGAAGTCGAGGCGCGGCTCGAGCTCCACCACGCGGGCGATCAGCTCGTCGCTGATCGGGGTGGCGGCGACGACGCGGAGGCGGTCGGTCATGGGGAGGTCCTTCGGTCGGGGTCGGAGGGGAGCAGCCGCATCAGAGCACTCGCGCGGTCCAGAGGATCCCGCGCTCCACGAGCGTGCGCACCGTCGGATGACGCAGCACCTCGACGCTGTGCCCGGGGGTGCTCACCGCGATGCGCCCGCGCCCCCAGTCCCGGGTCCAGACGGCCGGTGACGTGACGGGGCGGTGCCACTCCTGCCAGGCCTCGGCGGGATGCGTGGTCGTGGCGAGCACGTCGCTGAGGTCGTCGTGCAGCACCCAGTACTGCTCGGTCACGAGCTCGAAGTCGTCGAGTCCGGCGGTGATCGGGTGCTCGAGCCCGGTGAACTCGATCCGGTGCCGACGGAAGGCGTCCTCACTCCCCTCCGTCACCGCGGGGTGCGTGGCGAACTGGCCGCCGACGAGCTGCAGGTAGTCGGAGGAGGCGCGGAAGGAGTCGGCGATGCCGCCGTGCCAGCCGGTGAACCCGGTGCCGCCGGCCACCGCGGCGCGCAGGCCCGCGATCGCGGCGGGCGACGCCTCCGACATGGTCACGCACTGCACGACGACGTCGAGGCCGGCCATCGCGTCGCCATCGGCGTAAACCTCGGGCGAGTCCTCGACGCGGACCGCGAAGCCCTGTTCCTCGAGGAACGGGAGGAACAGGTCGGTCGCCTCGACCGGCTGGTGCCCCTCCCAGCCGCCGCGCACGATGAGTGCGCTCCTGGTCCGCGTGGTCTCCGGCATGCTCGTCCTCTTCCTCGTCGACGTCCCCTCGACGATGCCATGCCGAACGCCGCAGGCGCGCACACACGGGGCGGATCCTGCGGTTCCGGGACGGGAGGCGCGCAGAACATCTGCTGAGAAGGGGGTCTCTCGGCTGTCAGCGGTCAGAGCCCCTTCTCGGCTCAGGTTCTGCAGGGCTCATCGCCCTATGTGGTCCGGCGGTCCGGGCCTGTACCGCTAAATCTCCGCAAGCGAAGTCCTAGAGTGGGCGAAAAGCCGCAGATGCGGAAACGCTCCGACCCGAGGATCCGCATGCTCCGTGTCCGCTCCCTCGCCGCCCTCTCCGCGGTGGCCTTGGCGGGCTCCCTCGCCGGCTGCTCCCCCGATGCAGCGCCCGAGCCCCGCGGCATCACCGTCTTCGCCGCCGCCTCCCTCACCGGCGTCTTCACCGAGCTCGCCGACGAGTTCGAGGCCGCGAACCCCGGCACCTCGGTCGAGCTCTCGTTCGCCGGATCCTCCGATCTCGCCACGCAGATCGAGAACGGCGCGCCGGCCGATGTCTTCGCCTCGGCCGACACCGCGACGATGCGGACGGTGCAGGAGGCGGGGCTCACCGCCGCCGATCCCATGCCGTTCGCGACGAACGTGCTCGAGATCGCCGTGCCGCCGGGGAATCCCGCGGAGGTCCGCTCCCTCGCCGACCTCGCCCGCGAGGGCGTGGCGACGGTCGTCTGCGCACCGCAGGTGCCGTGCGGAGCCGCGGCCGACGCCGTCGAGCGGGCGGCGGGCCTCACGATCGAGCCCGTCAGCGAGGAGTCCTCGGTCACCGACGTGCTCGGCAAGGTCCGCTCGGGCGAGGCCGACGCCGGCCTCGTCTACGTCACCGACGTCCGGGGCGCGGGCGACGACGTGCTCGGCGTGCCGTTCGCCGAGGCCGGGCAGGCGGTGAACACCTACCCGATCGCCCCGCTCACCGGCTCCGAGGCGGCCGCGGCGTTCACCGCGTTCGTCACCGGGGACGCCGGCCGCGCGGTCCTCGCCGCGGCCGGCTTCGGCGCTCCCTGACGACCACCCTCAGCGCAGCAGCCGCCGGCCCAGTGCCACCACCGCGAGACCGCCGAGCACCCAGGGCCCCGCGACCAGCAGCGGATCCAGCACCTGGTGCCGCACGTCCGCGCGGCCGCGCCGCGACGCGATCGGATGCGCCTTCAGTTCGGAGAGCACGCCGGTCTCGGTGACAGGGTTGTCGGGCCGCAGCGTTGCGAGGGAGCGCAGGTGCGCCCCGGTCGCGTCGACCCGGTCGCCCAGCACCAGCAGCAGCCAGTGGGCCGCGCGCCCCTCGCTGAAGCGGTCGTACGCGTAGCGGCGGATCGCTCCCGAGACCCCGTGCAACGGCTGCGCGGTGCCGAAGACGGGCGGAAGCTCCTCGTGCTCGATGCTCTTCTCGCGGTACTCCCCCGGATCCATCGGCTCGGGCTTGTGCCAGTGCGCCCCGGTCTCGAGATCGAAGCGCTCGCGCGGGAACGAGGGCCGGTCGGCCGGGTCGAGGTCGGCGCCCCAGCCGGGGATGCGGGCGCGCAGCTCCTCCGCGGTCGGCGGCGGGATCGGCTTGTCAGCGGTGTACGGCACGGTGACCTCCTACGGCACCACGACGGTCTTGATGCAGCCGTCGAGCTTGGATGAGAACAGGTGGTACCCCTCGGCGATGTGCTCGAGCGGGATGCGGTGCGTGATCATGTCGCTGGGCTTCAGGTACCCCGCCCGGATGTGCTCGAGCAGGCGCGGCCACTGGCGCTTCACCGGCGCCTGGTTCATCCGGAGCGTGAGGCCCTTGTTCATCGCGTCGCCGAACTTCACGGCGCTGAAGAGCGGACCGTAGGCGCCCATCACCGAGATCGTGCCGCCCTTGCGCACGCCGTCGATCGCCCAGTTGAGCGCGACCGGCGAGCCGCCCTGCAGCTTGAGCTTGGCCGAGGTGACGTGCTGGATGAGACTGCCGTCGGCCTCCGCCCCGACCGCGTCGATGACGACGTCAGCGCCCAGGCCGCCGGTCGTCTTCTTGAGGTGCACGACGACGTCGTCGTGCTCGAGGTAGTTCACGGTCTCGGCGAGCGCGAAGTCGCGCGCCTTCGCCAACCGGTACTCGAGCTGGTCGACGACGATCACGCGACCCGCTCCCATCAGCCAGGAGGAGCGGGCGGCGGCGAGGCCGACGGGCCCGGCCCCGAGCACCACGACCGTGTCGCCCTCGACGATGTCGCCGAGCTGCGCACCGAAGTAGCCGGTCGAGAACGCGTCGGTCAGCAGCAGCGCGTCCTCGTCGGGCAGCCACTCCGGGATCACGCTCGGCCCCACATCGGCGAACGGCACGCGCACGTACTCGGCCTGCCCGCCGTCGTAGCCGCCGGTCGAGTGCGAGTAGCCGTAGATGCCGCCGATGGCCGTGGCGTTCGGATTCACGTTGTGGCAGTTGGAGTAGAGGCCGCGCGCGCAGAAGAAGCACGTGCCGCAGTAGATGTTGAACGGCACCATCACGCGGTCGCCGACCTTCAGGTTCTGCACCGACGAGCCGACCTCGTCGACCACTCCGATGAACTCGTGGCCGAAGGTGTGGCCGATCCTCGTGTCGGGCATGAGCCCGTGGTACAGGTGCAGATCGGAGCCGCAGATCGCGGCGAGCGTCACCCGCACGATCGCGTCGTTCGGGTGCTCGATGCGGGGCCGGTCCTTCTCCTCGACACGGACCTTGTACGGACCCCGGTAGGTCATGGCGCGCATGCGTCCTCCTCCTCCTCGACGCCGACAGCCTCCGTCGCGCTCCCGCCGGAGCTGTAGGGGGTTGCCACTGCCAGGCCTTCCGTGGAAGCCCCCGGGCGTCTCCGCGTCCGCGGTCGTAGAATCCTCCTCATGCCGCAGATCCGGATCCGTGACGCCGCCGCCGCCCTCGGAGTGAGTGACGACACTCTGCGCCGCTGGATCGACAACGGGGTCCTCGAGAGCGGCAAGGACGCCTCCGGCCGCCTCGTCGTCGACGGTCTCGCGGTGGCCGAGCTGGCCCGGGCGAACGCGGTGCTGCCGGAGGATCCGTCGCCCGTCGCGCGCTCGGCCCGCAACCGCTTCGTCGGCATCGTGACGAGCATCGTGATGGACACCGTGATGGCGCAGGTCGAGCTGCAGTGCGGTCCGCACCGGGTGGTCTCGCTGATGAGCAGCGAGGCCGTGCGCGAGCTCGGCCTCGAGCCCGGCTCCCCCGCCACCGCGGTGGTGAAGGCGACCACCGTGATCGTCGAGACGCCGCTGCCGCGCACCTGATGCGCACCGGATCCGCGCCGCCGCGCTGGGTCGCGGCCCTCGCCGCGGTCGGCGCGCTGCTGGTCCTGCTGCCGCTCGTCGCGATCCTCGCGCGGGTCGACTGGCCGCGCTTCGTGCCGCTGATCACCTCCGACTCCTCGATCGCGGCACTCCTGCTGAGCCTGCGCACGTCGGCCGCGGCGACCCTCCTGTGCGTGCTGCTCGGGACGCCGATGGCGCTGGTGCTCGCGCGCACCGCGTTCCCGGGGCAGCGGATCCTGCGCGCGCTGGTGCTGCTGCCGCTGGTGCTGCCGCCGGTCGTCGGCGGACTCGCGCTGCTCTACACCTTCGGTCGGCTCGGCCTGCTGGGCGGTGCGCTCGACGCGGTGGGGGTGCGGATCGCGTTCTCCACGACCGCGGTGGTGCTCGCGCAGACGTTCGTGGCGCTGCCGTTCCTGGTGCTGAGCCTGGAGGGCGCGCTGCGCACGGCGGGGGCGCGCTACGAGGCGGTCGCCGCGACCCTCGGCGCGTCGCCGGGCACCGTGCTGCGCCGGGTCACCCTGCCGCTGATCCTGCCGGGGCTGGCGAGCGGAGCGATCCTGTCGTTCGCGCGGGCGCTCGGCGAGTTCGGCGCGACGCTGACCTTCGCGGGCAGCCTCGAGGGAGTGACGCGCACCCTGCCGCTCGAGATCTACCTGCAGCGCGAGAGCGATCCCGACGCGGCGGTCGCGCTGGCCCTGGTGCTCGTGGTCGTCGCGGTGCTGGTGATCGGGCTGGCGTACGGCCGGCGGGGGGCGCGATCGTGACCCTGCGGTTCGAGGCGCGCCTCGCCTCCCGCGGCTTCGACGTGGCGCTCGAGGTCGCCGACGGCGAGACCGTGGCGGTGCTCGGGCCCAACGGCGCCGGCAAGTCGACCCTGGTCGAGCTGCTCGCGGGCCTCGTGCGCGCCGATTCGGGCAGCGCTCGCCTGGGCGACTCCGTCCTCTTCGGGCCGGGTGCGTGGACTCCTCCGCACCGTCGCGGCGTCGCCCTGCTCGCGCAGGACCCGCTGCTGTTCCCGCACCTGAGCGTCCGCGAGAACGCCGCGTTCGGTCCGCGCAGCGCGGGGGTGGGCCGGGCGGAGGCGCGCGCGCGTGCCGAGCGCCGCCTCGCCGATGTGGACGCCCTGACCCTCGCCGATCGCCGGCCGGGGACCCTCTCGGGCGGGCAGGCCCAGCGCGTAGCACTCGCACGTGCCCTCGCGACGGATCCGCGACTCCTGCTGCTCGACGAGCCGATGGCGGCGCTCGACGTGCGGGTCGCGCCGGTGCTGCGGCGGATGCTGCGGACCGTGCTCGGCGACCGCACCACGATCCTCGTCACCCACGACGTGCTCGACGCGTGGACTCTCGCCGACCGCGTCGTCGTGCTGCACGAGGGCCGCGTGGTCGAGGAGGGGCCGACCGCCGACGTGCTCGAGCGGCCGCGCACGGCGTTCACCGCCGAGCTGTCGGGGCTGCGCCTGGTGCGCGGGGTGCGGACGGCCGTCGGTCTGCGGTTGGAGGACGGGCGCGAGATCGCGGGGGTCTCGGATGCTTCGGCAGGGTCGGCCGTCGCCGCCGCGGTGCGCCCCTCCGCGGTGACGCTGGGTGAGGGCGGGCTGCGGGAGGAGATCGTCGATCTGGAGCCGCGCGGGGACGCGGTGCGGGTGCACGGGCGGGTGCTTGCGGCCGACGTGACTCCGGCCGAGGCGGCGCGGCGCGAGCTGGCGCCGGGGGTCGAGGTCGGGTTCGTGATGGAGCCTGTCGAGCTGTACGCGGTGTGAGCTAGGACGTCGGCGCCCGGCGCGCAAGGGGCGCGGGCACCCGGTGACGGCGGGCGGGGTGGCCCCTACGGTGGGCACATGACCGACTCCGGCTCCCCCGCCCTGCACCACGACGTTCTCGTCATCGGCGGTGGCAACGCGGGGCTCTCGGTGGCGGGGCGGCTGCGGCGCTACGGAGTGTCGGACGTCGCGGTGATCGAGCCGCGCACGACGCACTACTACCAGCCGATGTTCTCGCACGTCGCCGGAGGCACGGCGCCCGCCTCGAAGGCGACCCGTCCGCAGGGCGAGGTGACGCCGAAGGGCGTGACGTGGATCCGGGACCGGGTCGCGACGATCGACCCGATGGCCAAGACGGTGACGCTCGAGAGCGGACGCGCGGTCGGCTACGGCCAGCTCGTGGTCTGCCCGGGCATCCGGAAGGACTGGGACGCGGTGCCGGGCCTCGTCGAGGCGATGGAGTCGCCGGTCGGCATCTCGAACTACGAGTACGAGTACGCGCGGAAGGCGTCGAGCGTGCTGCGCGACGTCCGCTCGGGGACGGTGGTCTTCACGCAGCCGAGCGGGCCGGCCACCTGCTCCGGGGCCTCGCAGAAGCCGATGTACCTGGCGTGCGACTACTGGCGGAAGACCGGGGTGCTCGACGACATCCACGTGGTGCTCGTGGTGCCGACTCCGACCCTGTTCGGCATGCCCCTCATCGACGCCGAGCTCGAGCGCAAGGTCGCGGAGTACGGCATCGAGGTGCACTACGACCGCGAGCTCGTCGAGGTGGATGCCGCATCGCAGACGATCGAGCTCGCGGGCGACGACAGCTCCACCGCGCTGCTCGGACCCGACCACTCGACGTCGCTCGAGGGTCTGGAGGGCGACCACCGCGAGACGCTGGCCTACAACGTGCTGCACGTCGTTCCTCCGCAGTCGGCGCCCGCTTTCCTCGAGGGGTCCGGCCTGACCGCCGGGGGCTTCGTCGAGGTCGACCCGCTGACGCTGCGGCACGTCCGCTTCCCGGACGTCTGGTCGCTCGGCGACGCGGCCGCGACGACCAACTCGAAGTCGGGCGGGGCGCTGCGCCCGCAGGCGAAGACGCTGGCCAAGAACCTCGTGGCGGCGCGGAAGAGGAAGCCGTTGCCGATGACCTACAACGGCTACTCCGTCTGCCCGTTCGTCGTCTCGCGGAAGACGGTCGTGTTCGCCGAGTTCGACGACCGCTACCGGCCGAAGCCGACGATCCCGTTCTGGAAGGGGCTCGCGAAGGAGCGCCGGGCGACGTTCCTCGCGGACCGGTTCGTGCTGCCGTGGGTGTACTGGAACCTGATCCTGCAGGGACGGGCGTGAGCACTGGTCGCGCGGCCGCCTCGCCGGCGTACACGACGACGGTGGTGCTGGCCGTCACCGGGCTCGTGCTCGCGCTGTTCCCCATGGTCGACGTCGCAGGGCTGGTGCTGAGCATCATCGCGTTCCGGAGGAGTCGCCATGACGGCGGGCCGCGCGGGCTGGCGCTCGCGGGGATCATCGTCGCGTCGGTGACGATCGTGCTGTTCACGGCCGGAGCGGTGCTGCTCGGGACGCTGTTCGGCGGGCTCTTCGCGACGTGCGCGGAGCTGGGCGAGGGCGTGCACGTGGTGGACGGGGTGACGTACACCTGCTCGTGAGGCGCTGACGAGCCTCAGACCGACGAGGCGATCCCCTGCCCGAGGGCGGCGAGGACGTTCTCGTTGCGGCGGTAGTGCGAGAACTGGCCCAGGCGCGTGCAGGTGACGAGGCCCGCGCGCTGCAGGGTCGACATGAACTGCGACGCCGTCGACTGGGATACCTGCGCCCGCGCCTGGATGTGCTTCAGGCAGACTCCGACCTCGGCGGCGGGCCTGTCCTGAGGCGGGAACGACTCCGGATCGCGCAGCCAGCCGAGGATCGCGAGCCGCGTCGGGTGGCCGAGGGCCTTGAACGCCGCCACGAGCTGCTCGTCCGTCAACTGCACCATGCGCCTACTGTATCGCTGTATCGGGATATGTCGATGCTGTGCGACCTCTTAGATCGGTAAATCGCGATTCAACGATGGAGGAAGCATGACAGCACGTACAGCACTGGTCGTCGGAGCACGCGGAGTGATCGGAGGGACCCTCGTCGACCATCTCGAGCAAGAGGGCGGCTGGAACGTCGTCGGGCTCTCCAGGCGCGGCGGAGCGGACGGCGGCGTCGTGCGACACCGCTCCGTCGACCTGCTCGATGCGGAGGGCACCGCCCACGCTCTGCGCGACCTCGCCGACGTCACCCACGTCTTCTACGCGGCCTACCAGGACCGGCCGACGTGGGCGGAGCTCGTCGCACCGAACGTCGCGATGCTGAGGAACGTCCTCGACGCGATCGAGCTCGTCGCACCCCGCCTCGAGCACGTCAGCCTGATGCAGGGGTACAAGGTCTACGGCGCCCACCTCGGGCCGTTCGCCACGCCCGCCAAGGAGGACGACCCGCCCCATATGCCGCCGGAGTTCAACGTGGACCAGCAGCAGCTGCTCGAGCGGCGCCAGGCGGGAGCGGCCTGGTCGTGGTCGGCGCTGCGGCCCTCCGTCGTCGCGGGAGTCGGGCTCGGCAACCCGATGAATCTCGCGGTGGCGATCGCGGTCTACGCCTCGATCAGCAAGGAGCTGGGCGTGCCCCTGCGGTTCCCCGGCTCGCCGGGTGCGTACGACGCCCTGATCGAGACGACGGACGCGGGACTCCTCGCGCGGGCGACCGTCTGGGCCGCCACCGACCCCGGCAGCCGGAACCAGGCCTACAACATCACCAACGGGGATGTGTTCCGCTGGTCCCGGATGTGGCCGGCGCTCGCAGCGTTCTTCGAGCTGGAGACCGCCCCTCCCCTCCGGATGGAGCTGGCCGAGGTCATGGCCGACAAGGGTCCGCTGTGGGACGGAATGGTCCGCCGCCACGACCTGCTGCCCACCCCCTACGAGGACGTGTCACCGTGGCGGTTCGGCGACTTCGTCTTCTCGTGGGACTACGACGTGCTCGCCGACGCCTCGAAGTCGCGACGCGCAGGCTTTCACGAGTACGTCGACTCCGAGGCGATGTTCCTGCGGATCTTCCAGGACCTCCGCGACCGGCGGATCATCCCCTGAGCCTGCCTCCACCTCCGGAGGCGGATCAGCGTCGCTCCATCGGGCGCTTTCCGCTGCTCCGGAGCCCGGAGAGCAGCAGAACGCGTCCAATGGCGGTGAGGATCGCGTGCGGAGGAGCGACCGCAGGGGGGCTAGCCCTCCGCGCCGACCGGCGCGGCAGGCGCTGCGGGCACCGCCGCCCGCCGGAAGCCGTGCACGGTCAGGTACACCCCGAGGAACAGCTCCCACGCGATCTCGGGGAGCGTCAGCAGCCCCGACCGCACCGACGTCTGCTCGTAGGCGCCGAAGAGAACGGCGATGCCGGACAGCGACATGAGCGGCCCGCCGACCAGGCCGAGGAGTGCGACCGGTCGCGGCACGAGGTGCGCGCGGTACAGGAGGAAGCCCAGGAGCAGGCCGTTGCCGATGCCGACGACGAAGCCGGGGCCGAGGAGGAAGGTCGCGTCGTGCACCGCGACGAGCGCCTGGGCGACGGCTCGCGTCGCTCCCTCCTCCGCACCGTTCGACGCCTGCCGCAGCTCGACGACCGACACGACCGCGAGCATGCCGACGACGATCAGGGTGCACTCCATGACCCGCGCGACGACGTAGGCGAGGGCGGCGGTCTCGTGGTGCCGGCGGAGGACCGGGTAGAGCCCGAGCGCCGTGCCGAGGTTGGTGATGACGAGCACGATCTCGCAGACCACTCCGATGAGCACGCGGGTGTCGGCTCCGGGACCGAGCACGTAGTCCGGATCGGTGAGCAGCGGCAGGTAGAGCACGGCCCCGGCGACGGCCGACGCGAAGGTGAGGAGGAAGAGGACGCCCGTGAGGCGGGCGGTCCGATCGACGGAGGGCATGGGCGTCCTGTTCCCGGCCGTGCGGCCAACTCGTGGTGTACGGCGTACACCTTCGGCCGCGAGGCTAGGTGTATCGCGTACACTTCGTCAAGAGGCGACGGGAGGAACGCGTGACCGAGCAGACCCCCCGACGACCGCGCCTGAACCGCGAGACGGTCCTGCGCGCCGGCGTCGCCCTCGCCGACGAGGTCGGGATCGACGGCTTCACCATGCGCACGCTCGCCGAGCGCCTCGAGGTCGTCCCCATGGCCCTCTACAAGCACGTGCAGAACCGCGAGCACCTGCTCGACGGCATGGTCGACCTGGTCTGGAGCGAGGTCGCCCTGCCCGACGCGGCCCGCGGCTGGAAGCCGGCGATGCGCGAGCGCGCCGCCTCCCTCCGCGCCGCCCTCACCCGGCACCGGTGGGCCGTCGGGCTGATGGAGGCGCACGGGCGGCCCGGATCCGAGAACCTGCGCCAGCACGACGCGATGATGGGATGCCTGCGTGAGAGCGGCTTCTCGTTCCGCACGACGGTCCACGTCACGTCGCTCCTGGACGCGTACGTCTACGGCTTCGCCCTGCAGCAGAAGACGCTCTCGTTCGAGACCCCGGAGGAGTCGGCCGAGGCCGCGGCCGCGACGCACCGGGACCAGCCCGCCGAGGCCGCGGCGCTGTACCCCTACCTGATGGAGGTCGTCGTCGAGCTGGCGCGCGAGGGCTACGACTACGACGCCGAGTTCGAGACGGGGCTCGACGTGCTGCTCGACGGGGTCGAGGTGCTGCGGGCGGGGTGGCGGTCGGAGGCGGCGACGTCGCGAACGACAGCGGCCGCGACCGCGACCGCGAAGGACACAGCACCAACGCGAGAGTAGAACAAAGATGAATACGATTCGGAGGGTGAAAAGGTGGACACCGCGCCGAGTCCGTTCACTCCTGGCTATGGCAGGAAGCCTGCCGTCTTCGGCGGTCACGGAGAAGAGCTCACCGAGCTCCGAGTGGTGTTCGACACGCTCGACTTCGGCGAGAACCACTCCGTTCTCGTCTCGGGTCTGCGCGGCGCAGGCAAGACGTCGTTCCTGACGACTCTTCAGGACGAGGGCCGAGCACGCACCGCGCCCTGACGGACCCGACGTCGTCCCGGGCAAACGGCCGATCCTCTCGCCCCGTTCGCCACTTCCTGCTGCGTCAGCGAGCCGAAAGCAGCGGAGAGTGTCCAACGGAGAGACGCCCGGCGCCTCAGCCCGCCTGGTCCGGCAGCGCCGCCGTCCCCGTCGTGCGCAGGCGCTCCTTCACCAGCTCCGGGAACAGCGGCCGGCCGTAGAAGTAGCCCTGCGCCCGCTCCGCGCGCAGCGAGGTCAGCAGCGCGTGGGCCGACGGCGTCTCGACGCCCTCGACGATCGTGTGCATGTCGAGGTCCGAGACCAGGTTGATGATCGAGCGGAGGATCGTGGCGTGCTTCGGGTTCTCCTCGTCCGCCAGGAAGACGCGGTCGATCTTCACGATGCTCAGGGGCACGGTGAGCAGGGCGGCGGCGGCGGCGTGCTCCTGGCCGTAGTCGTCGAGGGCGATCGCGATGCCCTCCTCCGTCAGCCGGCGCACCCGCTCGATCACCTCGGCGTCGACGCGGCCGATCGAGCCCTCGGTCAGCTCCAGGCAGAGCTGGATGCCCTTCTCGGCCGTGCGGTGGCCGCGGACGAGGTCGAGGAGGTCGTCGTGCAGGAGCTGGTCGGCCTCGAGGTTGACGCTGAGGAAGGCGACCGTGTCGTCGATCTCGCGGAACTCGACCATGCAGGCGACGGCCTGGTCGATGATCTGCATCGTCAGCCGGTCGAGCAGGCCCAGTGAGCGCGCGACGTCGATGAGCGTCGGCGGGCTCAGCGGAGTGCCGTCGCGGCGGGTGTAGCGGGCGAGGGCCTCGAAGCCGATGATGCGGCGCTCGGCCACGTCGATGACCGGCTGGAACGCGACGCGCACC
This sequence comes from Rathayibacter sp. Leaf299, assembly GCF_001423055.1. Taxonomy (NCBI): domain Bacteria; kingdom Bacillati; phylum Actinomycetota; class Actinomycetes; order Micrococcales; family Microbacteriaceae; genus Rathayibacter; species Rathayibacter sp. Leaf299. Next base: position 536,066 of record NZ_LMNT01000001.1, on the reverse strand, counting down.
GCCTCGTCGAGCACGGCCTCGTGGATCTCGGTGAGCAGGTCCTCGCCCGTCGGGTCCTGGGGCGCCCCCTTGCGCTCCTTCTTCGACTCGTACATCCGCTCGTCGGCCTCCTGCATGACCCGGTCGAAGCTGCCGCCGTCGACGGCGACCGGGGCGCCGATGCTGATGCGGGGGTGGAGGGTGAGACCGCCGACGAGGACGGGGCGCTCGACGGCGCGGCTGATGCGCTGGGCGACGGCTCCCGCCGTGGCCGAGTCGAGCAGCACGGCGAACTCGTCGCCGCCGATGCGCGCGACGACGTCGTCGCTGCGCACGCTCTCGCGGATCCGGCGGCCGACCTCCTCGAGGACGGTGTTGCCCGTCGAGTGGCCGTGGGTGTCGTTGATCGCCTTGAAGGCGTCGAGGTCCATGAACAGCATCGCGCGGCGCGACGGGTCGGTGATCGCGTCGAACTCCTCGTAGAGGCCGCGGAGGTTCGTGAGGCCCGTGAGCGAATCCGTCGTGGCCGCATCGCGCAGGGCGCGGGTGTTGCGGCGGTCGTAGAGGGCCTGAGTGGCGATGTGGGCGAGGGCCAGCAGCGTCCTGTGCTCCAGGGGGCTGAAGCCGTCGGAGTCGGGGCGGCGGGTGAGGACCACGTGGCGGACGCCGGTGCCCGGCGCGGTCACGGGCGCGGACAGCTCGAAGGGCCGGCCCGGCTCCTCCGCGATGCGGATGCTCGCCGACGGGATCGACTGCCGCGCGGACTTCTCGAGCGTCTCGAAGATCGCGGCCTGGTCGCCCCACGGCAGCGCGAGCGACGCCTGCACGAGTCCCTCGAGCTTGCGCTCGACGCGGGTGCGGCGCAGGTGCTGGCTGACGACCGCGATCGCCAGCGCGATCAGCAGCAGGGTGTTTGCCGAGCGGATGTCGACGCCGACGCCCAGGTCGATCCGCTCGATCCCGGAGGAGAGCCGGGCGCCGTAGGCGAGCGCCACGAGTCCGATGTTCAGGGCGAGCGCGAGGGCGACGCGGTCCGCGCGCAGGGTCGGGCGCGGCGCGTCCGGCACCTCGTCGAGCGTCAGCCACGCCTGCAGGTACTCGACCCCGATCGCGAGCAGGCCGTAGGCGAGCACCGCGGGGACGGCGGCGATCACCGGCCACCAGCCCGTGTGCGGGAAGAGCGAGAGCGTCAGGAGGAACGCACCGCCCGACAGGCCCGCGAGCCCGGTCAGGTAGACGATCACCATCCACGGCCGCCGGTTGACGACCAGGTACGCGGCGAGCGCCAGCACCCAGAGCACCAGCGCCTGGGGCCGCGGGACGTCCTCGGCGAGGAACGCGAGGACCGACACCCCGACTCCGAAGGTCACGGTGCCGATGCCGGAGGAGAGCTCGAGCCGGAACGACGCGGTGATCCACATCGCGGCGAGCAGCACGAGGAACGGCAGGCCGAGCGCGGGCAGCGCGGTCGCGTTCGGCACGAGCAGGACGGCGGTGAGGAGCAGCCCCGCGGCACCGACGCCGAGGCGGAGAGCACGGATGCGCGCGGAGGCGCGGGCCCGGTCGCCGTTCGGCAGCACGATCGTCTCGTCAGCGCGCGCGCTCACGACTCCGTCACTCACTCGGACCCCCCGCGTCCGCTCTGGTGCGGATGGGCCCACTCTGGCAGATCGGCGGGCGCGAGGGCCCCTCCCCTGCGGGATCGGGATCGGCGCTCCGGCGACGCGGGACGGGAGCCGCGCCCCGCCTGTGGCGCGACGCCGTCACGGCCTCAGCCCCGCACCGGCAGGCGCGCCGCGAGCCGCGCGCCACCCGAGGCGGACGGCAGCAGTTCGAGCCCGCCTCCGTAGACCGCGAACTGGCGGGCCAGGCGGTCGAGACCGCTCCACTCCGGAGCCTCGCCCGGGCCCCGCCCGTCGTCCTCCAGGGACACCAGCACGGCAGGAGCGTCGTCGACCGCGACCGTCAGCCGCACCGCGGCCGCCCCGCCGTGCTTGAGCGCGTTCGTCAGCGCCTCCTCGACCGTGCGCACGAGCAGGACGCGCTGCTCCAGGGGGACGGCGCGCTCCTCCACCTCGGCGTAGCGCTCGTCGATGTCGAGCTCCACCGCGATCTCGAGCGGGAGCCGGGCGAGGAGGTCGCGCACCGCCGCCACGAGGCCGTGGTCGATGTCGACCGGGTAGAGCGCGCCGCTCGCGGCTCTCACCTCCTGCTCGCGGAGCTCGTCGAGGCGGTCGGCGATCGAGACGACGCGGGAGCGATCGGCCGGGGCGTCCGCCGCCGCGCGCAGCTCCGCGCTCAGCACGACGAGCGAGTTCTGGAGCCGCCCGTGCAGGTTCTGCGCGACCTCGCGGCGCACGCGCAGCTCCTCCTCCTGCAGCGCCTGCACGGCCTGGACCGCCTGGAGCAGCACGCGGGCGTTCTCGCGCTCCTTCTCGCGCACCCGCCGCGCGGTGCGCACGAGCAGGAAGCCGAAGGCGGTGATCATGCCGATGACGACGGTGCCGACGGCCAGCTCGACCACGAGGGCGTCGACCGCGTCGAGCGGGTACACACCCGCCAGCACCTGCAGCGTGCAGCGCACGAGAGCGACGCCCACCGCGAGCGCGACGACCGCGGGCAGCGAGACGCGACGCGGGAACCGCTCGGGGCGCAGCACCGCGAGCAGCAGGACCGCCAGGGCGATCGCCGAGACGTTGACGCTCACCCGGACCACGACGTCCAGGACGGGCCCGCCCGACACTCCGCGGACCGTCTGCGACAGCATGCCGAGCGCGAAGACCGCCTGCAGCGCGGCCAGCACCGAGAGCACGCCGCCCAGGAGCGACACGACTCCGATCAGGATGCGGTTGTCCTGGCGGAGGTCCTCGCGCGTGGGCCGGGTGCCGTCGACGAGGGTCATCCGGTGTGCTCGAGGAACTGCAGGGTCGCCTCGACCCGGGGATTGCGGGCGCCGTCGGCGCGCAGGCCCAGGCCCGCGTAGACCGCGTTGACGTGGTTGTCGACCGAGCGGACGGCGATGCCCAGCTTCTCGGCGATCGCGGCGTTGGTGAGCCCGGCCGAGAGCCAGGTGAGCACCTCGTACTGGCGGCGGCTGAGGGCGGCGACCGGCGAGTTGCGGCGGGCGGTGCGGGCGGCGACGAGGGCCGGATCCAGGACGGTCCGCCCGTCGGACGTCGCGCGGATCGCCGTCAGCAGAGCCGGGGTCGAGAGCGAGGACGTCTTCGAGAGGTAGCTCCAGCCGCGCGCCTCGGAGCGGTCGAGCCGGAGGAAGCGGTGCATCGCGTCGACGGCCGAGAGCAGCACGACGGCGAGCTCGGGATTGCGGGCGCGCAGCTCGCGGCCCAGCTCGATGCCGTCGCCGTCGCCCAGCTCGATGTCGAGGATCGCGACGTCGAGCGACTCCGGCTGCAGCCGCTCGCGCGCCTCGGCGACCGAGGAGGCGTCGACGACGCTCCGCACGCCGGGCACCGAGCGCAGCATCGACGCCAGCATCTGCCGGTAGAGGGGCTGGTCGTCGACGACGGCCACCCTCAGATCCCGAACGCCCCCCACGGAAGTCACGGATCCATGATCGCGCATCGACACGGCGGTCGAGGGCCCCCGGGCCCCGGGATATACCCCTAGAAGAGGGCCCCGCTGAGGGCGAGACCGAGGAGCGCCGCGGCGAGCGCCGCCGCCCACGTGCCCAGGCCGTAGGCGAGGGCCGCGGCCCGGCGCCCCTCGAGCAGCATCCGCGCGGCCTCGACGCTCGCCGTGCTGAAGGTGGTGAATCCGCCCAGGAGCCCCGTGCCCAGCAGGATCCGCCACTCCTCGGCGACGACGCCCGCGAGGGCGAGACCGGCGACGAGTCCCAGGAGCAGCGACCCGGCCACGTTGATCAGGGCCGTGCCGATCGGCCAGCGGACGGGCACGAGCGAGCGCGCGACTCCGTCGACCACGAGTCGGGCGGCCGAGCCGGCACCACCGGCCAGCGCCGTGCCCAGGAGGAGGGCGAGCGGAGTCACTCCGCGGCCCGTCCGGCGGGCGTCGGTTCTGCGCGCGCGGTGCGGTGGGCGAGCAGGATGCCCAGCACGGCGGCCGAGGTGCCGAGCACCAGCGTGATCGCGACGGCGAGCGCGGCCTCGGCGACGCGTCCCGCGAGGAGCAGCTCCGCGGTGTCGAGCGAGAACGCGCTGTAGGTGGTGAAGCCGCCGAGCACGCCCGTGCCGAGTAGGAGCCTCGCCGTGCGACGGCCGCCGTCGTCGGGGCCGCTCCGGGCGAGCGACTCGAGGAGCACGCCCAGGAGGAACGCGCCGACGAGGTTCACCGCGATCGTCGGCAGGGGCAGGCCCCCGACCGGAGGCAGTGCGAGCGCGGTCGCGTACCGGGCGGCGGTTCCGGCGGAGCCGCCCGCCGCGACGAGGAGGATCGGACCGGCGCGCAGGTGCAGCGGGCGCGTCACTCCGCCAGATCCCACGGCACGCGGTGCGCCGGGTCGCGCTCGGCACGCGGCACCACCACGACGGGCCGGTGCTGGCGGTGGGCCAGGTGCACGGCCACGCTGCCGCTGAGGAACTCGGCGATGCTCGCGAGCACACCGGAGTCGCGGGTGCCGACGACGATCATGCGCGCGTCCGTCTTCTCGGCGGCATCGCTGAGCGCGAGCGCGGGCTCGCCCTCCGCGACCTGGAACGTGTGCTCGGCGCCGTCGAGGATCGACTCGACCTCGGCCACGAGGCTCGGCGGAGCAGTCGGGCGATCGGCCGGACGGCCTCGACCGACGACCGGGATCGCGCCCGTCATCGGATCGACGTACTCGCCGACGAGGTAGGGATCGGGGGCGGCGTAGAGGACGAGGAGCGGAGCGCCGAAGTCCTTCGCGAAGCGCGCGGCGGTGCGCAGGACCTCCGGTCGCTGGCCCTCGGCGACGCCGACGAGCACGGGACCCGTGGGGGTGGACTCGGTCATGGACGGCTCCTTCCCTTGCCCGTCCATCCTGGCACCGGGGACCGCAGGACGGGTCGTGATCCTTTCGTTATCTGCGAGGGTCGGGTTAGACTCGCTCCTCGCCGGTGCCCGACCGGCCCCGCCGGTGGCCCCGAAGCCCCGCGGACGGACGATCCCGAGGAGTACGCGCGCGTGTCGAACCCTGGCGTTCCCGAGAATCCGGAGCGCGTGGAGGGGGCGGCACCGGTGCCGTCGACGCGGCGCGAGGCGCGAGCGGCGGAGGCTGCTGCGGCGGCCCGCGTCGTCGCTCCCGCTCGCGCTGCGACCACCCCGCGCTCCTCCGCCCGCCCCGCCGCGTCGAGCACCCCCTCTCTCAGCCGCCGCGCGCTCGGCTTCGCCACCTTCTCGATCGTCGGCGGACTCGTCGCGACCACCGCGATCCCGGCGTACGGCGCCCGCGGCACCACCGCCGCCTCGGGCGGAGCGGGCACCGCCGCGAACCGCGCGGGACTGCAGAACCTCACCGTCTCCTCCGAGACCGCCGGGCAGACCGCCGTGCGCGACGCCTTCGCTGCGCCGACGCAGGCGCAGCTCGACGAGGCGAGCCGCCAGGCGGCCGTGCTCTCGGGCTCGAACGGCGGAGAGTTCACGACCGTGCAGACGCGCGCCGTGGGCGACGACTACCCGTGGCCCTCCGAGACCATCGACGACGACGGCGGCGGACTCTCGCCGCTCGGCTACTACTACCGCGAGTGCGTCGACTTCGTCGCCTGGCGCCTCAACCGCGACGCCGGCGCGACCGCGGCGCCGTGGACGTACACCTGGGGGAACATCACCCCGATGGGCGGCAGCGCGTGGGAGTGGCCCGACAACTGGGCCGCCAAGGGCTGGGCGACGAGCAGCGTGCCGATCGTGGGCTGCGTCGCGTGGTGGACCTACAACCACGTCTCGTACGTGCAGAAGGTGAACGACGACGGCACGGTGCTCCTCGAGGAGTACAACTACGGCGGCAAGCACAGCTACGTGACGCGGACGTACCCGACGGCGCAGGTGCCCCTCTTCCTGTACCCGCCGGCGCTGTAGCGCTCGGGCGCTCGCGCGGTCACGGCAGCAGGGTCAGGAGGGTGTCGAAGGCGGGGGTGCGCGGGTCGACGAGATCGAAATGGTCGGCTCCGGCGAGTTCGAGGAGGCGCGTGGACGGATGCCGGGCCGCGTAGGCACGGTTGAGGGACGGCGGCGCATCGGAGTCGTCCGTGCCGTGCACGAGGGTGACGGGCATCGGAGGTGTCGGCAGCTGCAGCGGGTCGGCGGGGGCGAGCGGATGGTCGCCGAGCAGCTCGAGCACGGCGGCGTCGCTGAGGCCCAGCTCGGCGGCGGCGCGCAGGTCGGCGACTCCGGCGAGCGCCACGACCGCCTCGACGTGGGGCGACGGATGCGCGGCCTGCGACCACAGGGCGAGGTGCCCGCCGGCGGAGTGTCCGACGAGCGTCGTCCGCGGAGCCGCGCCCACGAGAACGGGCAGGGCTGCGAGGAACGCGACGACGTCGGCTCCGGTCCCCGGCCAGCCGCCTCCGGGATCGCCGACCCGGCGGTACTCGGGCAGCAGCACGTCGTACCCGCGGTCGGCCAGCGCCGCGGCGAGCGGACGGAGGTGGCTGCGATCCCAGCGGGCGCGCCAGAATCCGCCGTGCACGAGCACGACGCGTCCGCGGCCGGATGATCGCGGGGCGTAGCGGTCCGCGATCTGCTGCGGAGCCGCTCCGTAGCGCAGGACCGCGTCGGGCTCGCGCGCCACGAGGTCGAGGAGGTCGGTCACCCCGGCACTCTAGGCGGCCGGGCTGCGGGCATCGGGTCTCGAGACGCGCCTGCGGCGCTACTCGACCAGCAAGGGAAGGGGCGCCGCCTCCCCCTGCTGATCGAGTAGACCGCGCAGCGGGCGTATCGAGATCCGCCGACTCCGGACCTGGTGGGTCTCGGTACGCCCCTGCGGGGCTACTCGACCAGCAAGGGGGGAGGCGTCAGCTCTCGAACCAGCCGCGGGGGTGGTGGTCGGCGGTGAGCGGGGTGCGCTCGCGGGTCGGGCGGGCCCAGCGGACGGCGTTCGCGAGCACGCGCTGGATGTCGGGGTGGTGGTAGACGGGGTAGTCCTGGTCGCCGGGCGAGAAGTAGAACACCTTCCCGAGGCCCCGCGTGTAGGTGACTCCCGAGCGGAACACCTCGCCGCCGGTGAACGTCGAGAGGAACACCGTCTCCTCCGGCACAGGGATGTCGAAGTACTCGCCGTACATCTCCTGCTGCGGGATCACGATCGGGCTCGGAACACCCTGCGCGATCGGATGCGTCGGAGCGATCGTCCAGACCAGCTCGCGGTCCTGATCGTTGCGCCACTTCAGCGAGCACGTCGTGCCCATCAGCGCCTGGAAGATCTTGGAGTAGTGGCCGGAGTGCAGTACCAGGATTCCCATCCCCTCCTGCACGTGCCGCAGCACCCGCTGCACCACCTCGTCCGACACCTCGCCGTGCGCGATGTGGCCCCACCACAGGAGCACGTCGGTGCGTGCCAACGCCTCCTCGGTGAGACCGTGCTCGGGCTCGGGGAGCGTCGCGGTGCGCACCGCGACGCCGTCGCCGAGTGATTCCGTGAGGCCTTCCGCGATGACCCGGTGGATGCCCTCCGGGTAGTGCTTCATCACCGTCTCGTCGCCGCGGGTCTCGTGGCGGAACTCGTTCCAGACGAGGACCTCGACGGGTCCGGCCGGGGTGCTCGCGGGGGTCGTGTCGAGGGCGCTCATGCGACCGCCACCTCCTTCTTCTCGGCTGCGGAGCGGTAGATCGCGTCGATCACGCGGCTGCGGTGCAGCGCGTACTCGCCGTAGTGACCGGAGTAGCGGGGCTCGCCGGCCGGGACGTCGGCTCCCGAGGCGATCGCGTCGAGGAACTCGGCGATGACCGAGCGGTGGTGGCCCGACGGCACCGGGATGGTCGGGCGCGAGGTGGTGGGGGCGCCGGCGACCTCGGAGTAGAGGGTCACGGTGCCCTCCGTCGCGTAGTCGGCGACGTGCAGGCGGGCGCCGCCCGCGGAGCCGAGGAGCTCGACCTCGATGTCCTCGTCGACCTTGGAGTAGCTGGCCCAGGAGGCGTCGAGCTGCAGACTGCGTCCGTTGTCCAGGCGCAGGAGCGCGCTCGAGAAGTCCTCCACCTCGAACGCGTGCGTGCCGCTCGCCGCGACTCCGTAGGGGCGGCCGCCGCGCCCGGAGCGCCCGATCTCGCCGTAGGCGACGGCCGAGACGCTGGTGACGCGCGGCTCGTCGAGCAGGTGCAGCGCGATGTCGAGGACGTGCGAGCCGAGATCGATCAGCGGACCGCCTCCGGCCAGCGCCTTGCTGGTGAACCAGGAGCCGATGCCGGGGATGCCGGTGCGCCGCTGCCAGCTCGCGCGGGCGTGGTAGACGTCGCCGAGCGGAGCGTCGTCGAGGTAGCGGCGGAGGTACGCCACGTCGGCGCGGCGGCGATGGTTGTAGGCGATCTCCAGCACGCGGTCGGCGGCGCGAGCGGCCTCGACCATCTCGGCGGCGAGGTCGGCGGTGGTCGCGAGCGGCTTCTCGCAGAAGACGTGCTTGCCGGTCGCCAGCGCGGCGACGGCGATGGGGTGGTGCAGGTGGTTGGGCACGCCGATCGAGACGACGTCGAGGTCGTCGCGCGCGACGAGGTCCTCCCAGTCGGAGTAGAGGTCGGGGACGTCGCGGGTCGCGCCGAGTTCGCGCAGGCGCGCCTCCTCCTGACCGGCGAGGGCGACGACGCGCGCGCCGGGAAGGGCCTGGAAGGCGTCGAGGTGGGTGGTGCCGGCGAAGCCGAGGCCGACGACGCCGACCCGGAGCTCGGAGGTGTTCTCAGTCATGCTCGAAGCCTAGTCGAATTGATTCGAGCGCTGGATAAACTCTGGGTGTCCAACTTCGACAACGGCGCCCGGCCCGAGGTCGACTGGACGCGAAGCGGGGCCTGAAGCACATCGACGACCCGGTTCGCGACGACTCGGCGGGGCCAGTGACGCCGACTGGGCGGGGAACGGGCTCCGGCGCAGGCGCGAAGCCCGGTTCGCGTCCCCTGGAGTGCCGCGACTCCCCTGCCGATCGAGTGGACCGCGCAGCGGGTGCATCGAGATCCACCAGCACTGGAGGACGGGGGTCTCGATACGCGGCCTGCGGCCGCTACTCGACCAGCGAAGGAGAGGCCGGGCCACCCCTGCTGATCGAGTAGCGCGCGCAGCGCGCGTATCGAGATCCACCAGCGCTCGAGGAGGGCGCCGCGGTCTGCGAAGGGTGAGGCGGGCGCTGGCAGCATGGGGGCATGAGTGCAGTGGAGCAGCAGGCCGGGATCGACGACGACGAGGTTCTGCGGAGGCTGCCGAAGACGGAGCTGCACTGCCACTTCGCGTCGACGATGAGCGCCGCGCATCTCGTCGCCTCGGCGGACCGCTACGGGGTGGAGCTGCCGTCCACCGACCCGGCGACGCTGTTCGACTTCGCCGACCTGCAGGAGTTCCTGGTCGCCTTCCGCGCCGCTCACCGGGTGCTGCGGACGCCCGCCGACCTCGCGACGGTCGCCTACGACGGGGTGCGCGCGGCGGCGGCCCAGGGACTGCGCTACCGCGAGTACGCGATCAACCCGCAGTACTTCGCCGACTCGGCCTACCTCGGCTGGAGCGGGCTCGGGTACGCCGACGTGCTCGATCCGATCCTCGACGGACTGCGCGCCGCGGAGGCCGACCTCGGCGTGGGATTCCGGATGGTCGTGGCCGTGAACCGCAGGGAGTCCGCGGGCAGCGCCGTCGAGCTGGTCGAGACGATCCGCCGGCACCCGCGCGAGGAGGTCGTCGCCCTCGGCATGGACGATCTGACGCCCGAGGGCGCGGAGGATCCCGGCCGGTTCCGCGAGGCGTTCGCGCTCGCGCGCCGCTCGGGACTCGCGCTCACCGCCCACGTCGGCGAGACGGACCGCTCCGAGCCCGACTCCGTGCGGATCGCGCTGGACGTGCTGCAGGTCGACAGGATCGACCACGGCTACCGGATCCTCGACGACCCGGATCTGGTCGCGAGAGCCCGGGATTCCGGCATCGGATTCACGACCACTCCGGTGTCGACGACGATCTGCTCGGGATGGACGCTCGACCCGCAGCACCGGATCGCGGAGATGGTGCGGGCGGGGCTGCGCGTCACGGTGTCGACGGACGACGCCGTGTTCTTCCGCACGGACATCGGCCGCGAGTACCGGGAGGCGCTGCCCGCGCTGGGGCTCGGGATCGAGGAGGCCTGCACGATCGCACGGAACGGGGTGGAAGCCGCGTTCTGCCCACCGGAGCAGAAGGCGCGGCTGCGGGCGGAGTTCGGTGCGGTGATCGCGGGGCTGCTGGGCGAGCGCGAAGGCTTCTCGAAGCGCTCCGACCCGCAGAAGTAAGGCTCAGCGCAGCCGATCCGTCGCATCGGCGCGGATCGAGCCCCTCAGCCTGAGTTCTGCTGACGAGGCGACGGCAGGCGCGCCAGCAGGTCGGCGTGGGCGCGCACGCGCACCGCATCCACGCCGGCGTCGTCGTCGAGCGAGATCAGCAGGATCTCGAGGCCCCGCCAGAACGCCACGATCTCGCGGGCCAGCACGGGCACCTCCTCCGCCGGCACGCCGGATTCGGCGAGCGCCCGGCGCAGCTCCGGCTGCAGGAACTCGTCGAAGCGGCCGCGCGTCGCCCGCCACTCCTCGGCCTGCTCGAACGCCGCGAGCCCGAAGACCTGGAAGAACAGCCGCAGGTAGGGCCGGTTGCCCGCCGAGGCGAGCGCCTCCCAGGATCGGTCGAGCCGCTCGCCGAGCGGGCGGCCGGGCACCAGCAGCTCGTCGGCCGCGCGCTGCATGTCGGGGAAGCGCACGGCCGCGGCGATGAGCGCCTCCGACAGCAGCTCGGCGCGGGAGCCGAAGTAGTAGAGCAGCATGCGGTTGTTGGAGTCGGCCGCGCGGGCCAGAGCACGCAGCGACACGGTCGCCACGCCGTGCTCGAGGATGTGGTCGACGACGCTCTCGAGCAGCAGCGATCGCCTCGTCGGAGCGGTGGTCATCGCGTCGCTCCCCTCGGCCGGACCCGCGTCAGCGTAGCGGCACCCTGCCGCGTCCCACGAGCCGTGGTGTATCCATGGGCGGGAGCACGGTGCACGGGCACCGCGCCGCACCGGAGGGGGACGCGATGGCACCGCCGCGCAGGAAGGCCACGCTGCTGGCCGTCGCCGAGCACGCCGGGGTGTCGCTGAAGACCGCGTCGAACGTCGTCAACGGCACCGGGCGGATGGCCGACGAGACCCGTCAGCGCGTGCGGGCGGCGGTGGACGAGCTGGGCTACACCGTGAACGTCGCCGCGAGGAACCTGACCCGCGGGCGCACCGACTCCGTCACGCTGGCGGTGCCCACCCTGAAGGCCGCCTACCTGGCCGAGCTCGCCGAGGTCGTGGTCGACACCGCGCGCCGGAGAGACCTCGTCGTCTACGTGACGACGTACCCGGACGAGGGCCGCACGGGCTCGCGCCGGCTGCTGCAGCAGTTCAACTCTCAGCTCACCGACGGGCTGCTGCTCTCGCTGTCCGAGCACGAGACGCTCGACCGCGAGGCGCTGGACGTGCCGTATCCGCTCGTCTGCCTCGGCTCGCGGAACACCTACGGCCTGACCGATCGGGTGACCACGGACGACGTCGACGACGCCCGCACCGCCACCGCGCACCTGCTCGAGCGCGGCAGCACGTCGATCGCGGTGGTGGGCGCGCACGTGCCGTTCGACGCTACGGGCATCGGCGCCGCGCGCGAGGGGAACGCCGAGCTGCGCCTGCGCGGGGTGCTCGAGGAGGTGACCGCGTGGGGCGGCACCCTCGATCCGCGCCTGGTCGGAGTGACCGGCTACGACTGGACCATCGGCTCGGGATTCCGGGTGGCCCGCGATCTCATCGAGTCCGGACGGTCGTTCGACGGCCTCGTCTGCCTCAACGACGGCCTGGCGATCGGAGCGGTCTCGGCGCTGCGCGAGGGGGGCCTGCGCCTCCCCGAGGACGTCCAGGTCATCGGCTTCGACGACGTCGAGGAGTCCGCGTACCTGAATCCGCCGCTCACGACGATGGACTCGCGGATCGACTGGATCGCGGAGACCGCGCTCGACAAGCTGATCGCCCGGATCGACCGCGCGGCGGGCGCGCCGACGACCGAGTTCGCCCACTCCAGGGTGATCGAGCGGGCGACGACGAGGACTGTCGGAAAACGCTTCTTGCGGACGGAGCCGTCCTCGGTCTAGATTCGCCCCCGTGGTACAGCGCTGTACCACGTAGGACCTGCGACGACGGAGGACTCCCTTGACGCGATCGATCCCACGATCGACCACCCGCCCGGCCACCCGGCCCGCGACTCGACGGCTCACCGCCCTCGTCGCGGCGCTTCTCGCCGGACTGCTCGTGCTCACCGGCCAGACCGCCGTGTCGAGCGCCGAAGCCGCCGAGGTGCAGACCTCCACGGTCGCCTTCACCGACACGACGACCGTCCGCGGCACGCCGCTGAAGACCTTCTACGAGGGCGCCTGGTCGAAGAACAGCACCCACACCTGGGCGACCGGCGGAGCCGCGTTCGAGATCGCGTTCACCGGCGAGACCATCGCCCTCTCGGGCCGCAAGGCCACCACGAACGGCACGGCCGACGTCTTCGTCGACGGAGTGAAGGTCGGCTCGGCCGACTACCGCGGCGCCCGGTCGACCACCACGGTGCCGATCTTCAGCCACACGGGCCTCCAGCCGGGCGAGCACGTCCTGCGCGTGGTCACCGTGGGCTTCATCAACCACGCCTCGGCCGAGTTCACCGCCACGACGCAGGTCGACGAGCGGGCGCGCCTCACGGAGGCACTCGACCGGCTGGGCGCGTCGTCCGCCGACGACTTCACCGCCTCCTCCTGGACCGCCTTCTCGGCCGAGCTCGCGGCCGCCACCGCGGTGCGCGACTCCGCCGCCGCCACGGACGCCGAGCTGATCGCCGCCCGCGCCGACCTCGAGCAGGCCGCGACCGCCCTGGTGCGCGTCTCGGGGCTGCGCGAGATCCTCGAGCAGTACCGCACCCGCGTCCCCTCCGCCTACACGGCCGAGTCGTGGGCGCCCTTCGCCGCCGCGACCGTGACGGCCGGCGACGTGCTGGAGGACCCGGCCGCGAGCGCCTCCGCCGTGGTCGCCGCGAAGAACGGCCTGCAGACGACGGCCGCCGCGCTCGACCCGCTCTCGGACGGCGACCTGCAGACCATCGAGAACAACCGCTTCTGGCGCGACACCGCGGGCGACCCGATCTTCTCGCAGGGCGGCGGCATCTTCCGCTTCGGCGACCGCTACTACTGGTACGGCGTCGAGTACACCGGCTCGCAGCAGTACTACGACTCCCCCACCCGCACCTACACGCGGGCCGGCGAGGTCGACTTCGTGGCCGTCACCGCGTACTCCTCCGAGGACCTCGTGAACTGGACGTTCGAGAACGACGTCGCCACGAAGGACACCCCGCTGCACATCCCGACGTCGAAGGACGTCACGGGCTCCTACTTCTCGGACATGGAGACGCTCGCCGACGCCGTCTGGATCGGGCGCCTCGGAGTCGCCTACAACGAGAACACGGGACGCTACGTGCTGCTCACCCAGTTCGAGAGCCCGGACCCCGCTCGGATCACCAACGCCGGTGTGCTGTTCCTCAGCGGCGACTCCCCCGTCGACGACTTCGAGTACGCGAACCTGCAGACCCACATCCCGGGCGTCTACAACAACCCGAACAAGCCCGGCTGGAACCAGGGCACCGGCGACCAGACCGTCTTCACCGACGACGACGGCTCGGACTACCTGGTCTTCTCGTACCGCGACGGCCGCAGCCGCACCTACGTGGGCAAGATCAGCGACGCCGACTCGCTCTCGGTCGAGACCGCCGTCGAGGTGTACCGCGGCGCGGGCCGCGAGGGCAACGCGATGTTCAAGCTCGACGGCCAGTACTACGTCGCGAGCTCGGACCTGCACGGCTGGAACACCTCGCAGACCTACCTCGTGCGCTCGCTCGAGGGACGGATCCAGGGCCCCTACTCGAGCATGTACGTGCTGCCGGGCACCGAGAAGGACTACAGCCACGTCACGCAGAGCGGCTTCTTCCTCACCGTGCAAGGCACCGAGCAGGACACCGTGATCTACGCCGGCGACCGCTGGGCCGACTTCGCCTGGAACGGACTCGGCTACAACCAGTGGGTGCCGCTCTCCGGCACCGGCGCCGACGTGTCGTTCAACTCGCTCAGCGAGTGGGAGATCAACGCCCGCACCGGCGCGTGGGAGGTGGGCGAGGGCAACAACTGGATCCTCAACCCCGACTTCGCCGCCGACCGCATCGCCGTGACGACCGTGACCGGATGGACGCAGGTCACCGACCCCTCCTCCGCCACCACCGCCTTCGTGCAGAACACCTCGCCGGGCGCCGACGGCTCCCGCTTCGCCCTCCGGCTCGGCGCGGCCGAGGCCTTCTCGGGCGGGGTGCAGCAGGAGGAGGAGGTGCCCGCGGGCGTCTACTCCCTGGCCCTGAAGGCGAGCAACCCGGGCGGCCTCACCGCCGCGCAGGTGTCCGTCACCGGCGCCGACGGCGTGACGCACACGACCGCGATCCCCGTGACCGCCGTATGGACGGACGTCGTGTCCGAGCAGTTCGTCCTGCCGGCCGGCACCGCCCGCGTCGCGATCACCGCGACCGGCACCGGCGGGCAGTCGGTGAGCGTGGACGCGCTGTCGCTGCGGAAGCAGAGCGTCGACACGGCGCCGCTGCAGGCCCTCGTCGACGCGACGACCGGCCTCGTGCCCGCCGACTCCACGGTCGGCAGCTGGGCTCCGTTCGCCGAGGCCCGGTCGGCGGCGACCGCCGTGCTCGCCGGTCCGGCGACGCAGGCGGCCGTCGACGCCGCCCGCACCGCGCTGGAGGCGGCCCGCGCCGCGCTCGTCCCCGCCGTCCGCTCGATCGTCGTCGCCCCGGCGACGGTGCTCGTGCCGGTCGGAGCCGCGTTCGACCCCGCCTCGATCACGGTCACCGCGGCGCTCGCCGACGGCGGCACCCGCACCCTCGCCGCGAGCGAGTACCGGGTCACCGGGTTCGTGACGACGACGGCGGGCGTGCGCACCGCGACCGTCGCGGTCCTCCCGGCGCTCCTCGCCGAGGGGGCGACCGTCGAGGCCCCCCTCACCGTGTCGGTGCTGCCGGCCTGGAACGCGAAGGCGGTCTACCAGAAGGGTGCTGCGGTGCTCTACGCCGGATCCGAGTGGCGCGCCTCCTGGTACTCGAGCAACCAGAAGCCGGGCGACGTGAACGGACCGTGGCAGCAGATCCTGACCGCGCCCGACGGCACGGCGATCTGGACCGCCTCGCGCATCTTCGACACCGGCGACGTCGTCGTCCACCAGGGACAGCGCTTCCGCGCGAAGTGGTGGACGCGCAACCAGGCCCCCGGCGACCCGTACGGCCCCTGGCAGCCCCTGCGCTGACCTCCCTCCGCTCGCACTCGGACCCCCGAGTGCGCCCCCGGCCGACCCCGGAGGAGCGGATCCGACCACGATCCGCCCCTCCGGGAACGCCGCGGAAACCCTCCAGCACCCGACACAGCACCTGCCATCACAGACAAGGAACAGACACCGTGCGAACTCTCTCCAAGAAGGTCACGACCGCCGTGGCCGTCGCCCTCCCCCTCGCTCTCGCCCTCACGGCCTGCTCCGGCGGAGGCTCGTCCTCCGGCGGCGACGGCGGAGGCGACGGGGACAACACCCTGACCGTCTGGGCCTGGGACCCGGCGTTCAACATCGCGGCCCTCGAGGAGGCCGAGAAGATCTACCAGGAGGACAACCCGGACTTCTCGCTCGACATCATCGAGACGCCGTGGGAGGACCTGCAGCCCAAGCTCACGACCCTCGCCCAGTCGCGGCAGTACGAGGAGCTGCCCGACATCTTCCTCATGCAGAACAACGCGTTCCAGAAGAACGCGCTCAACTACCCCGAGATCTTCAGCGAGATCTCGACCGACGCCGTCGACTTCTCGGAGTTCCCCGAGGCCGTCACCGCGTACTCCACCGTCGACGGCGTCAACTACGGCGTCCCGTTCGACTCGGGCACCGCGGTCACCGCGCTGCGCACCGACGTCCTCGAGGCGGCCGGCTACACGATCGACGACTTCACCGACATCACCTGGGACGACTTCCTCACCAAGGGCAAGGACGTCCTGGCGAAGACCGGCTCGCCGCTGCTGTCGGGCCAGGCCGGCTCCGCCGACATGATCATGATGATGCTGCAGAGCGCGGGAGCGAGCCTCTTCGACGACGAGGGCATGCCCACGATCAGCGACAACGACGCGCTGCTCAGCGCCATCGACACCTACAAGCAGCTCGTCGAGTCGGGCGTCTTCGTCGAGGTCAACTCGTGGGACGAGTACCTCGGCACGTTCGTGAACGGCTCGGTCGGCGGCACCATCAACGGCATCTGGATCGTCGGCTCCATCCAGGCCGCCGAGGACCAGGCCGGCAAGTGGCAGGTCACCAACGTGCCGTCGCTCGACAGCGTCGACGGTGCGACCAACTACACCGCGAACGGCGGATCGTCGTGGACGATCAGCTCGAACGCCGACGTCGACCTCGCGACCGACTTCCTCGCGTCGACCTTCGCCGGCTCGACCGAGCTGTACGACACGATCCTCCCCGCCACCGGAGCGGTCGCCAACTGGCTCCCCGCCGCCTCGTCGGCCGCCTACGAGCAGCCCAGCGAGTACTTCGGCGGACAGCCGATCTTCTCGGAGGTCGCCCAGTTCGGCGCCGAGGTGCCCAGCAACAACACCGGTGCGTACTACTACGAGGGCCGCGACTCCGTCAGCGCTGCGATCACGCAGATCATCGGAGGCGCCGACCCGGCCAAGGCGCTCGAGGAGGCGCAGGCGAACGTCGAGTTCGCGATGAGCTGACCGCTCCAGACCGGGCCGGGGCGCACGCCCCGGCCCGGTCCCCCCTCCCTCTCCTCCTGCAGATTGCGAGCACCCCGTGACGACCTCCGCGCCACCGCGCACCCGACCCCGCGTTCCGCCGCAGAGGCAGCGCGACTCCCGCCGACCCGTGAGGATGACCGGCGAGCGCCGCCGCAGCCTCACCGGCTGGGCCTTCCTCCTGCCTGCGTCGCTGCTGATCCTGCTGGTCAGCTTCCTGCCGATGGCGCAGGCGTTCCTGCTCTCGCTGCAGACCGGACGCGGCGCGAACCTCTCGTTCGCCGAGCCCTTCTGGCTCAACTACGAGCGGCTGCTGCAGGACGAGATCTTCCGCCTGACGCTGCAGAACACCTTCATCTACCTGCTCATCCAGGTGCCCGTGATGCTGATCATGGCGCTGGTGCTCGCCAACCTGCTCAACGACCGCACGCTGAAGTACAAGACCTTCTGGCGCACCGCGATCTTCCTGCCCTGCGCCGTCTCGCTCGTCGCCTACTCGCTGGTGTTCCGCACGATCTTCGCGAACGACGGCTTCGTCAACGACCTGCTGCTGGGCATCGGCCTGATCGACAGCCCGGTCAACTGGCTCGGCAACCCCGACACCGCGCGCTTCGTCATCATCCTCGGACTGCTCTGGCGCTGGACCGGCTACAACATGGTCTTCTACCTGGCGGCCCTGCAGAACGTCGACTACTCGAGCATCGAGGCGGCGAAGATGGACGGCGCGAGCTCGCTGCAGACCTTCTTCCACGTCACGATCCCGCAGCTGAAGCCGATCATCCTGCTCACCGCGATCATGTCGACGAACGGCACCCTGCAGCTCTTCGACGAGTCGTGGGCGCTCACCCGGGGCGGACCGGCGTACACGACGATGTCGATGTCGCACTACCTCTACGAGGTCTCGTTCCTCAAGAACCCGAACTTCGGCTACGCGTCGGCGCTGTCGTACGTGATCCTCATCCTCGTCGCGGTCCTCGCGTTCGCCCAGCTGAAAGTCGGTGACAAGCGTGACTGACCCCGCCCGCACCCTCCCCGTGACGGATGCCGTCCTCTCGCTCCCCGAGACGGAGTCCTCCGGGCCCTCGACCCCCGCCAAGCGCTCGGTTCCGGTGGCCTCGCGCCTGCGCGCGGTGCCGAAGTACGCGTTCCTGACGGTCTTCGCGATCTTCTCGATCTTCCCGCTGTACTTCATGGCCGTCTCGGCGACCAACACCAGCCAGGACGTGCTCGACTCGCGGATGCTGCCCGGCACGCAGCTGTTCGAGAACTTCAGCAAGCTCTCGGGGCTGCAGGACGTCGGCGGAGCGATGTGGAACTCCGCCACCGTCGCCGTCGGCACCACGATCCTCGCCCTGATCGTCTGCTCGATCGCCGGCTACGGCTTCGAGGTCTTCCACTCGCGGGGCAAGGACCTCGTGATGGCGATCCTCCTGATCGCGATCATGATCCCGTTCGCGGCGACCATGATCCCGCTGTTCCAGGTCTTCGCCGAGCTCGGGATGGTCAACTCGCTCGCCGCGGTGATCATCCCGGCGATCTCGACGCCGTTCCTGATCCTGCTGTTCCGTCAGGCCTCGCGCTCGTTCCCCTACGAGATCATCGAGGCCGCGCGGATCGACGGAGTGAGCGAGCTGGGCATCTTCGCGCGCATCTACCTGCCGTCGATGAAGTCGACCTACGCGGCCGCCGCCGTCATCACCTTCATGACCGCGTGGAACAACTTCCTCTGGCCCAAGGTGATCCTGGTCAACAACGACTTCCAGACGATGCCGATGCTGATCTCGAACCTCGCCGCGGGCTACGTCACCGACTACGGAGTGCTGATGCTGGCCGTGCTGCTGGCCTCGGTGCCGACGATGGTCGTCTTCATGATCCTGCAGCGCTCGTTCGCCGAGGGCATCACGGGAGCGATCAAGTGAGCCTCGCGCACGATCCGCGGCCGGCCGCAGCCGCCTCGCCGGGGTTCGACCCGTCGCGGCTGTCGGATCCGGGGTACTTCGCCGAGAACCGGCGCCCGGCCCACTCCGACCACCGCTGGTTCCGCTCGGTGGACGAGGCCGCGACCGGCGTCAGCTCGTTCGAGCAGTCGCTGAACGGGCGCTGGCGGATCCACTACTCGCCCGATCTCGCGGGCACGGTACCCGGATTCGAGCAGCCCGACTTCGACGCGGACGACTGGGACACGATCCCGGTCCCCGCGCACATCCAGCTGCACGGCTACGACCGCCCGCAGTACGTGAACACGCAGTACCCGTGGGACGGGCACGAGGACCTCGCCCCCGGGCAGGCTCCGCAGCGCTTCAACCCCGTCGCGTCGTACCGGACGGTGTTCACCCTCGACGCGCCACTGGAGCCCGGCGAGCGGATCGCGCTCGACGTGCGCGGCGCCGAGAGCGCCATCGCGCTCTGGCTGAACGGGCGCTGGCTCGGCTTCTCGGCCGACAGCTTCTCGCCCGCCGAGTTCGACCTCACCGACCTGCTGGTCGAGGGCGAGAACGTGCTGGCCGCGAAGGTGGTCAAGTGGAGCGCCGGGTCGTGGCTCGAGGACCAGGACTTCTTCCGCTTCTCCGGGATCTTCCGCGACGTGGTGCTGCTGCGGCGCCCGCGGACGCACCTGGAGGACCTGCGCGTGACGACCGTCGTCGGCGACTCCTGGGCCGAGATCGCGGTGGAGCCGAGACTCGACGGCGACGGCTCGGTGGTGGTCGAGCTCGAGGGCGTCGGCGTGCTGCGGCAGGACGAGGACGGGCGGCACCGCCTCCGACTCGCCGACCCGCGGCTGTGGAGCCCCGAGGACCCGCACCTGCACCGCCTGATCGTGCGCGTGCGCGACGCCGAGGGCGCCGAGACGGAGGTGGTCCCCCAGTCGGTCGGCCTCCGCCGCTTCGGGATCGAGGACGGGGTGCTGCGGTTGAACGGCCGCCGCATCGTGTTCTTCGGAGTGAACCGCCACGAGTTCGGCGTCGACGGCCGCGTCGTCACGCGCGAGCAGACGGAGGAGGACCTGCGGATCCTCAAGCGCGCCGGCGTGAACGCGATCCGCACCAGCCACTACCCCAACAACTCCTTCTTCTACGAGCTCGCCGACGAGTACGGGTTCCTGGTCATCGACGAGATGAACCTCGAGACGCACGGCGTGTGGGACCGGGTGCGCTACCTCGACGCTCCGCTCGAGGAGGCCGTGCCGGGCGACGACTCCCGCTGGGCCGCGGCGCTGGCCGACCGCGCACGGAGTCTCGTCGAGCGCGACAAGAACCACCCGAGCGTGGTGATGTGGTCGCTCGGCAACGAGTCGTTCGGCGGCAGCGTGCTGCGCGACCTCTCGGACTGGTTCCGCGAGGTCGACGACCGGCCCGTGCACTACGAGGGCGTGCACTGGGACTCCCGCTACCCCGACACGACCGACGTGGTCAGCCAGATGTACACGCCGGCCGCCGAGGTCGAGGAGTACCTGCGCGAGCACCGCGACAAGCCGTTCATCCTCTGCGAGTACGCCCACGCGATGGGCAACTCGTTTGGCGCGGTAGACCGCTACCTCGATCTCGCCGCCCGGGAGCCGCTGTTCCAGGGCGGCTTCATCTGGGACTTCGCCGACCAGGCGATCGCGATGGTCGACCGGCACGGCGTGCCCTACTTCGGCTACGGCGGCGACAACGGCGAGGCTCCGCACGACGGCGACTTCAGCGGGAACGGGATCCTCTTCGCCGACCGCACGCCCACGCCGAAGCTGCAGGAGGTCGCGTTCCTCTACCAGCCGTTCCGGATCGATGTGTCGGAGGAGGGGATCGCGATCGAGAACCGGCTGCTGTCGACTCCGTCGTCGGCGTTCGACGCGGTCGTGACGCTGCGGCGGGAGGGGCGGGTTCTGGCCGAGCAGCCGCTCGAGACCGCGGTCCAGCCCGGCGGGCGCGCGACCTTCGCGAGCCCGGTGCCGGTGCCCGAGCTGCCGGGCGAGTACACGCTCGACGTCGAGCTGCGGCTGGCGTCGTCGACCCGCTGGGCCGAGGCGGGGCACGTGGTGGCCCGCGGTCAGCGGGTGCTCGAGGTGGTCGGCCGACCGCACGTCGAGAGCCGGCCGCGACCCGAGGTCGTCGAGGGCACCCACAACGTGGGCGTCCGCGGCGAGGGGTTCAGCGTGCTGTTCTCGCGCCTGCACGGCGGACTGCAGTCCTACCGCTGGGGCGGCGGGGCCGAGGGCGGGCGCGAGCTGCTCGACTCGATGCCGATGCCGTCGTTCTGGCACGCGCCCACCTCGAACGAGCGCGGCTGGGGCGGGCCGTTCGAGGACGGCCAGTGGCTGCTCGCGAGCCGGTACGCCCGGGCGGCGGGCGGGGCGCTGCGGACCGCGCGGGTCTCCTCCGACGACAGCGCCGTGACCGTGGGGTACACCTACGAGCTGCCGACCACCCCGCGCGCCTTCTGCGACGTCGACTACCGGGTGACCGGCGACGGGCGGATCGAGGTCACGGTCGCCATGGACGTGCCGGACGGCCTGCCCGACCTGCCCGAGTTCGGGATGCAGTGGACGACGAGCGCCGACGCGCACCGCCTCCGCTGGTACGGCGACGGACCCGACGAGTGCTACTCCGACCGCCGCCTCGGCGCGCGGCTGGACGTCTGGTCGAGCGACGTGGGGCGGGAGCTGACCCCGTACCTGAAGCCTCAGGAGGCGGGCAGCCGCACCGGCGTGCGCTGGGCCGAGGTCACCGGCGACGACGGGTGGGGCCTGCGTCTCGACTGCGACGGCGGGATGGAGTTCTCGGCGCTGCACTGGACGCCGTTCGAGATCGAGAACGCGCAGCACCCGAACGAGCTGCCCCCGGTGCAGCGGACCGTGCTGCGGCCGGCGCTGCGGCGGCGCGGGGTCGCGGGAGACGACTCCTGGGGGGCGCGGACGCATCCGGAGTACCTCGTGCGGCCGCGCGACGGCCGACTGGTGTTCCGCTTCGGGGTCTCGGGGGTGTCCGGGAGCTGACGCGAGGCACTGCCTCCGCTACGGCGAACCGATTGGTTCAGATCGCCGCCCGTCCTTGATGACGGGCGGCGATCGCCGTACTCGACGAGAGGGAGGCGCGGCTCGTGCAGTCGGAGCTCCGCCGCCGAGGGCGCCTCGACCCGGAGCCGGTCGGCGCGACTTTCCGCGAGCGCATGCTGGGCGCGGGGCTGCACCTGGCGCCCGAGCACCACGTGGAGTCCTTCCGACCGGCGGCCACCGAGTAGCCCCGTCCGCAACCGAGGTCAGGAGTGGCCGCGACGGCCGATCCGGGACGCGCAGCCGCTCCCGACCTCGGTTCCGAACGCCGCGAGCGTCACAACGAAGGCTGAGACGAGCGATCCGCGCGACAACCGCCGGATCGGGCCGATGAGCCTTGTTCGTGCAGGCCCGTCGTCGGCCCCCCGCAGTGCGGCCCGCGCAGAACCTCGGCCGGAAGTGGGGCTCAGCCACCATCGTGGCTGACGGGCATTCCTGGCCGAGGTTCTGAACGCAGTGGCAGGGAGACGGGGTCAGGTGACGCGGACGAGGGTGCGCTGCCAGCCGGACGAGCCGTTGGGGGCGATGGGGGCGCGCTCCTCGATCTGGAGGGTGCCGTTCGCGTCCGTCGCGCGGACGGCGACGTAGTGCGAGCCGGACTCGGCCTGCCAGTCGACGTACCATTGCACCCAGGTGTCGGTGTTGACGGGGGTCGAGAGCGTCGCGGGCTGCCAGTCGCCGTTGTCGATGCTCACCTCGACCTTCTCGATGCCGACGGTCTGCGCCCAGGCCATGCCGGCGATCTTCGTCGGGCCGGCGGGGATCGCGGCGTCGATGCGCGGGGTGTCGATGCGCGCCGACATCTTGATCGGAGCCTCGGCGGAGTAGCCGCGCGGGGTCCAGTAGGCCTCGTCGGCGGCGAAGGTGGTCACCTTCAGCTCGGTCAGCCACTTCGTCGCCGAGACGTAGCCGTACAGGCCGGGCACGACCATCCGCACCGGGAAGCCGTGCTCGAGCGGGAGGGGCTCGCCGTTCATGGCGACCGCGAGGATCGCGTCGCGCCCGTCGTCGGTGAGGGCCTCGAGGGGCGTGCTCGCGGTGTAGCCGTCGACGCTGCGCGAGAGGACCATGTCGGCTCCGGACTGCACGCCCGCGCGGGCGAGCACGTCGCGGATCGGGACTCCGAGCCACTTCGCGTTGCCGACCAGGCCGCCGCCGACCTCGTTCGAGACGCAGGTCAGCGTCACTCCGTACTCGTCCAGGCCCATGTCGAGCAGGTCCTGGAACGACAGCACGACCTCCTGGTCGACCATGCCGGTGATGGTGAGGGTCCAGGTCGACGGGTCGATGCTCGGAACGGTGAGCGCGGTGTCGACGCGGTAGAAGTCGGCGTTGGGGGTGAAGAGCGGCGTGATCCCGTCGATGTCGAGCTCGGCGCCGGCGGGCACGGTCAGGGCCGTGCGCGGGCTCGGCAGGCGCAGCGCCTCGCGCACCCCGGCGATGGTGGAGGTGGCGGCGCTGACGACGCGGGCGCCTGCCCCGACGACGATCGCGCCGACGGCGGCGATCAGCGACACGCGGAGGAAGCCGCGGCGCTCGAGTCCGGCCGAGTGGGCGGGCACGCGCCCCTGCGCCTCCGCGGCCCGGGCCGAGCGCCAGCGGCGCAGGCGCGAGGTGAGCAGGTGCAGCACGACGACCGCGACGACGAGTCCGACGAGGGTCGGCACGGCCGACAGCGGAGTCGCTCCGGCGCGCGTGACGATCGCGGCGATCGAGAGGACGCCGGCGAGCACGAGCACGAGCTGCCCGAGCGGCGGCCGTATCAGCTGCAGCACTCCGGCGAGCGCGGCGGCGACGAGCACCGCGACCCCGATCCCGGCGAGCAGGAAGACCTTGTCGTTCTCGCCGAACGTCGTGATCGCGAACTCCTTGAGGGGCCGCGGCACGATGTCGACGATGAAGGAGCCGAGGGCGAGGACGGGGCTGGCCGTCCGGGCGACGGCGAGGGCGATCAGCTCGGCGACCGCGAGGAGGACACCGGCGGTGACCACCCCCGCTAGGGCGGCGAGCAGGAGGAATCGCCTCTGGCGCACGGGTCCCGCTGTCTCGTTCATAGGGGCAGTTTTCGCCCCTGACCTGCCCGTTCACCGGGTACCCCTGGTTTGGTCGCGCGGGCCCCGATCCGATAACGGTTCGGTAACGCTTCCCGCTCGGATCCCCTCCGCGAGATGCCACTTCAGTACACGACACGCCGGAGAACGCGTACCGGAGTGGCATCTCGCGGCGATCAGCACCAGTCGAGCGACGCCCCCGCCAGCACGTGGTCCGACCCGCCGGTCTCGACGTCGATCAGCACGGTGCGGTCGACCACGGTCGATCCGGCGGGGGCGGTGTGCACCGCCAGGTACTGGCCGTTCGGCGACAGGCACGTCGAGACGAGGGCCGATCCCTCCGCGGGCCGGAACAGCTCCCGCTCGGCGTACCCGTCGAAGAGGACCACGGCGCTGGACACGTCGAAGGCGCCTCCCGAGCGGTCCGTGACCGTCCGCAGGTAGGAGGATCCGTCGAGCAGCCGCTCCTCGCTCGACGCCGCGCCGTCCGCCCGGGCGGGCAGCTCGAGCGGAGCCTCCCGGCCGGTGCGCAGATCCACTACGGCTCCCCCGCCCGGGTCCGACACCACCAGGTCGGACGTCCCGGGCACGAACCCCCGCAATTCGCCGTGCTCGCCGAGGACGGTCGGCGCCTCCGTGCCCGCGTCGACGCGCAGGAGCACGCCGTCCTCGGTGAGCGCGGCGAGCGACGTCGATCCGGGCTCGAAGGCCCACTGCGCGATGGCGAGCGCAACGCCGTCCTGCCCGGCGACGACGACGGGCTCCGCCTCGGGGTCCGAGACGTCGAGCGTCCGCAGCACCGGTCCGTCGACCGTGGCGACGGTGTACCCGATGCGGGGAGCGGACGACGAACCGCGGATCTCGATCACCGCCGAGGGGATCGGGACGGTGCGCCGGGCGCCGGTGACGACGTCGACCGTCTCCAGGAGCGCCGTGCCGCCCTCCTCCACGACCGCGGCCAGCACCGTCCCACTCACGGCGTAGGCCGACATGGAATCGGCTTCGAAGAGCACCCGCTCCTCGCCGCCGTCGAGCGGCCGGCCCGTGATGCGGTCCGGCCCGTCGTCCGAGGTCTCGAGCGCGAGGACCTCGGGCTCCGCCGTCGTGAACCGTGTCACGAGATCCGACGTCGTGCCGGTGCGGGAGCGGACGTCCGCGATCGTCACCGTGTAGTCGGTGCCGTAGCGCAGCAGCTCGGTGAAGGAGATCGTGATCTCGGAGCCCACCACCGTCACCTCCGATCCGGCGGCCGGCTCGATCGACACGCGCTCGGCCACCGAGCCGTTCACCGGGCGGTCGAGCCGCAGGCGCAGCCGGGCCCCGTCGCGCTCGACCACGCCCTCGGGGCTCACCTGGACGCTCGTCACCTGCGGTCCCTGGCGTGTGGTCGCCACCGTGAGCGAGGCCACGAGGAGCAGCAGCACCCCCACCGCCGAGCGCAGCACGAGCCGGTACCTGCGCATCGGCCGGTCCACGGGCTCCGGAGGGGGGCCGACGGCCGGACGGGACTCAGTAGACATAGGGCATCGCCGGTTCCGCGATCGGAGTGAGGACGTCGGGATCCAGCACGATCGACTCGGCGCTGGTCGCGCTCGGGTTCGTCGCGAATCCGCCCGAGACCTCGAGCCAGGAGTCGACCTCGTACTCCTGCTGCCAGCCCGGCCGGTGCACCGGCACGCCCACCGGCTGGGCATCGACCGCACAGCAGGTGACCACGAACCGTGCGACGTAGAACACGTTCTCGGGGTCGTCTTCGTCGGGAGTGACGAAGCCGCTCACCGTCGCGGAGCGGCCCGCGAAGAACTGCTCCGGCTCGCCCTGCGCCAGCAGCGCCGCCCAGTCCTTCACCGTGTAGTCGGCGTACTCGCCGGTCGGCTCGGACGCCTCGATCGCGCCGGTGTTCATCTGGCGGGCGCTCGCCGTGGCGGTGGTCAGCGTCGCAGGCGGCAGCACGAGCAGGGCCACGAGCGCGCCGAGGACGATCGCGGACCCGCCGATCGCGACGAGGGCGGAGCGGCCCGTGCGCTCGTGCGCGCCCTCGTCCCCTCCGTCGTGCGCGTGCGTGTGCGGCTCCGCTCGCACGACCGCCGTGGCCACCACCACCAGCACCGCCGCGATCACCGCGAGCACGGTCGTGAAGACGAAGTACCGCGGATGGATGTAGAGGCCGAGCCGACCGGTCGCGGCCAGCCAGAGGGTCGCCGCGAGCGCGACCAGGCTGAGGACCACGCCCTGCCAGCGCCGAACGAGGCCGGCGAGAGCCTCCGCGCGCCGGCGCTCACGCGGCAAGGTTCACCGCCAGGCCGAGTGCCGCGGCGCACAGCGTCACGAGTGCGGTGATCCGCACCAGCGCCCCCGCCGTGAACGTCGTGCGCAGCAGCGCCAGCATCTTGATGTCGATCATCGGCCCGAAGACGAGGAACGCCACGATCGCCCCGGGCAGGAACGTGCCGCCGAAGGAGAGCACGAAGAACGCGTCGACGTTCGAGCAGACCGAGATCACGAAGGCGAGCACCATCAGAGCGAGCACCGACCAGAGCGGATCCGCGCCCAGCGTCGTGAGGAGGTCGCGCGAGACGCCGACCTGGATCAGCCCCGCGATCGCGGCTCCGACGAACAGCGCGGGGAGCATCGCGCTGGTCTCCTCCGCCAGCGTCGAGAGCCCTCGGCGCACCCGGGTCGCTCCCGAGCCGTGCGCGGCGTCGCCCGCCGCGCACACCGCCCGGAACACGGGGGTGAGCAGCTCGGTCGGGCGCGGATGCAGGCTCAGCAGCCAGCCCACGAGGTTCGCGATGACGAAACCGCCGACCACCCGCGAGACGAGGATCCCGTCGGCCCAGCCGAAGGCCTGGTACGTCGTCACGATGGTGATCGGGTTCAGGATCGGCGCGGCGAGCAGGAAGGTCACCGACTCCGACACGCTCAGCCCCTTCGCGACCAGCCCGCGTGCGAGCGGCACGTTGCCGCACTCGCAGACCGGCAGCAGCACGCCCAGGAGCGAGATCACGATCCTCCGCGGCAGCGCGCGCCGGGGCAGGACCCGCAGCAGCACGCGCTCCGGGACCCAGAGCTGCACGGCGATCGACAGCAGGATTCCGAGGAAGACGAACGGCAGCGACTCGATCACGATGCTGATCGACAGCGTTGCGAAGTCCCGCGCCGTGTCGGTCAGAGCCGCGTCCGGCGGAGCCACCACGCGCAGCAGGAGGAACGCGCCGAGCAGCCCGGCTCCGATCAGCATCCGGGGCGGCCGGGGCCGGCTCCTCGCCGGCGGCGGCGGAGCGGGGGTCAGCACGGTCATCGACGACTCCTCCTGAGGTCACGACGGGCGGCACGGACAGCGGCCGCCGGGGATCCCCCCGACGGCCGCCGCCGTTCAGTGCGGTGCGCTCAGCAGGTGCGCGCCGTGTAGGTCGCCGGCGTCGCGGCGGTGACGGGCGAGCCGTTCACCGTCCCGGTCGCCGTGACCGTCACGGAGCCCGCCGCGATCGACGTCGCGCGCGTCGTGAACGCGTGCGTCACCGTCTTGCCCGGAGCGACGCCCGTGAAGGCCTTCGATCCGAACGGCGAGCCGATGGTCAGGCCCGTCGTGACGCTCGAGTCGTTCCGAGCGGTCACCGTCAGCACGACCTTGCCGGTGACGCAGCGCGACGACGTGGTCACGGTGGTCTTCAGCGCCGGGGCGGTCGCCTTCACGATCGCCAGGCGGTAGGTCGCCGTCGTCGTGTGGTCCTGGGCGGCGGAGGTGATCACGACGTTCGTGGTCCCTGTCGCGGCCAGGCGCACCGTGCGCAGCTCGGTGTCGTCGATCAGCACGCCGTCCACGCGGACCAGTCCGCTCGCGACGGCCGGGTCGAGGTCGAGCGAGACGCTCGTCGTCGAGGCGGGCACCGTGAGCGTGTAGTCGCGCACGCCGGTGGCCAGCGCCGGAGCGAGGGTCCCGACGCCCGACGTCATCCTCGCAAGCTCGGCGTTCGTGCCGAACGAGGTCGACTCGGTCGTGTAGACGCCGAAGACGCCGCCGACGTTGCTCGTCGTGTTGATGCCCTGGAAGCGCACGGTCACGACCGGCACCTTCTGGCCCTTCGCGTCGAGCACGTAGTTGCCGGCGAGGTCGCGCTTGTAGCCGTCCCGCGCAGCGATCCCGTCGAGGACCGCCTTCGGGATCTCGTCGTACTGGATGTACCAGTTCGTCGATCCGGCCGCGCCCGAGACCACCTCGGTCTTGAGCTTCACGCCGTTGAGGAGGACGTCGAACGTGCGTCCCGCGTCGCCGCCGTAGTAGCGGACGCCGAGGTAGTTCTTCGGCAGCGTCGGGTCGACGATCATGTCGTACTGGAACCAGGCCTCGGGCGAGCGCTCACCGTCACGGTAGCCCTCTCCCCGCCAGGTCCCGACGCTCGACCGGTTGTACTTGTAGTTCTTGTCGGCCTCGCTGTTGTTGTTGTCGAACGAGGTGAGCGAGTCGATCGTCGTCTCCTCGGTGCGCAGCTGCTGCTTCTCCTTGAGGATCAGCGCCTGCGCCTCCGGGGAGTCGGGGGCGATCAGCGTCAGGTAGGTCGCGTACCGGGCGTCGTAGAGGCTGTAGTACGGCTCGAAGACGCGGGCCGCGGAGGCGGCGTCGACGTTCTTCATCCCGAACCGCATGGTCTCCAGGCCGTTGTTGTTCACCGCGTCGGGCAGGCGCACCAGGTTGTCCCGGATGCCGGCCTTCCAGGCGTTCGCGTCGGCGACGGTCACGCTGGAGTTGACGGACTTGTCGGCGACGCCCATCTGCACGAGCACGCCCGCGGGGTAGGACGCCTCGACGTTGTTCCGGTTCAGCTCGGTCGCGAGCAGCACGGGGCCGTACTTGAACGCCGCGAAGTTCGCGTTCTCGGTCTCGGCAGAGACGGTGACCTTCACCGGGAGCTTCCAGGTGAGGGTGTCACCGGCCGCGACGGGGACGACGACGTAGCCGCCCTCGGTGATCGAGGCGATGCTACGCGGCGCCCCGTTCACGGTGAGGGTCGGCGCTCCGTCGACCCAGGCGGGGATGCGGAGGCGGACGGTCGTCCCCTCGGCGACGGCGCCGCCGTCGAGTCCGGCGATCGAGTAGGTCGCGGTGTCGGTGTCGGGGATGTCGGCCGTCTGCGTGAGCTTCAGGTTCGACGCCTGCGAGCTGAGCACCGAGGAGCGGAACAGGTTCACGTAGACCGTGCGCTCGCCCTCGAAGTAGATCGAGTCGCCGAGCTTCGTGAAGCTCTCGATGCCCGATCCGTGGTCGCACCAGAACTCGTCCTGCTCCTTGCCGAAGACCTTGGCGTAGCCGGCGGTCTGGGGCTGGAAGTAGGTGACCATGCCGGTCTCGGGGTTCTGCGAGGCGAGGATGCCGTTGATGTACGCGTCCTCGTAGAAGTCGGCGTACTTGACGTCCTTCGTCACCTGGAACAGCGCCCGGGAGAGCTTCAGCATGTTGTAGATGTTGCAGCCCTCGGACGTCGAGTTCTCGCCGTATCCCGTGGTGCGACCGCTCGTCGCGTACTGGTAGAGCGTGCCGGGAGCGTGGAAGTGCTCGGACTCGCTGTTGCCGCCGTTGGCGTAGGTGTGCGTCTCGTCGACCATGCGGAAGAAGTTCTCGGCCGCTCGGCGGTACATGCCGAGGTCCGCCTTCTCGGCGTCGGTCAGCGTGGCGTACAGCGCCGGGTCGTCGGTGAACACCGTGTAGCGCTTGAGCGCGCCGATCAGCTTGGGGATCGTCGTGTTCGCGTGGAGTCCGTTGAGCACGTCCTCGTTGTTCGCGAGGCGCTCGAACAGGGCCCGCTCGTCGAAGTACTCGGCCGCGCGCTTGTGCTCGGACTTGCCGGTGATCTCGAAGAGCTTGTAGAGCGCCTCGTTCATTCCGCCGTACTCGGTGCGCAGGAGCAGCGTCGGGTCGGCCTGGCGGCCGCCCCAGTTGCGGATCCAGGTGCCGAAGCCGTCGGCGACCGTGAGGGCCTTGGCCGACACGTCGCGGGGAGCGTACTTCTGGGCGTCGAGGAGGCCCGCGAGCACCTTGTGCAGGTTGTAGAACGGCACGAGCAGTCCGTCGGCTCCCGAGGGGAGGTACGAGACGGGGAACGGCGAGACGTAGCCCGCGTCCGTCGGGTTCTTGAGCGCATAGGCGTCCTGGACCCGCTTCAGGCCGTCCACCGAGGCGGTCAGCTTGGCGAGCAGGGTCGCCTTCGTGGTCGGGTCCTCGGCGGTGGAGTAGGCCTGCGAGAGGGCCGAGACGTAGTGGCCGAAGAAGTGGCCCTGGAAGCGGACGTTGGTGTCGCGCTCCCATCCGCCGTACCCGCCGGCCGTCGTGGGCGCGAGGCCCGCCTCGCGGTAGAAGGAGTAGAGGAAGCGCTCGGGGTCGAGGCTGAGCAGGTACTCGACGGTCTGCTTCTCGCCGTTCTCGAGGTACGGGTCCTCGACGTCGACGTCGGAGAGACCGGCCTCGAGCAGGTAGATCGAGCTCTCGAGACCCTCGGGGAGGACCTGGACCGTGAAGGTCTTCGTCACCGGCACGCTGCCACCGTAGCTCGCCGAGCCGGTGAGGGTCACGGAGGAGGGGGTGGAGCCGGTGGGCGGAGTGACGACCGCGTTGCCGCCGTCGATCGCGATCCGCGCGGGGTCGGAGGAGGTCCACGAGAACGTGGAGCCCTTGGCTCCGGTGGTCGGCACCGGGAAGTCGAGGACGGTGCTCGAGGGCAGAGCGACCGCGTCGAGGTCGCTCTTCGCGACCGCTGCGGCGTCGAAGGAGGGGTTCCCCGCCTTGGTGAGCGTCACGACGTCGGTCGTGGTCGCGACTCCGTTGTAGAGGACGTACTCGTCGAGCAGGCCGCGCAGGTGCGCGCCGTTGTACTGCGGGCCGTTGAAGCCGATGGTCTTGGTCGACGTGCCCTCGGAGCCGAGGACGCCGGACGCGGAGGTGGAGGGCGCGGTCTTGACCGCGCTGGGCTGCTTGACGCCGTTGCGGTAGAAGGCGACCTGCTTGGTGGCCTTGTCGTAGGTGGCGACGACGTGGGTCCACGTGTTCGTGGGGAAGAAGGAGGCGCGCGGGGACTCGACGGCGACCTTGTAGGGCTGACCGGTCGAGGGGCCGATCGAGAGCGCGAGCGGAGTGCCGTCGCCCTCGGAGGTGAGGTACCAGCCGTCGGAGTTGTAGGCCGTCTTGTTCCAGGTGAAGACCTGCTCGCCGGTCATGGCGACGCTCGGGTTGTACCAGAACGAGACGGTGAGGTCGGCGGGCTGGAGCGCGGCCGAGGTGCCCAGGCTCACGGCGTTGGAGCCGTCGAAGGCGAAGGCCTGGCCCGAGAGGCCTGCGGCGTAGCCCGCGGTGCCCTTCTGCATGCCCGTGGGGGTGCTGCGGCCGCTGGTGTCGGTCAGGCTGCCGTCGAAGGGCAGTTCGAGCACCTTCTTCGCATCGAGCGAGGTGCTCGGAGCGGCGTTCGCGGGCGCTCCGACCGACAGGAGTCCTGCCGCGAGCGCCATCACCGCCGCGACTGCGATCGGGGTCCGTCGTCTGGTCGTCATTCGTGGTGCCTCTCGTCGTTGAGATCGTCGTCCGGGGCGTCGGGGGGCGCCGTGGACGGGGATGTGCCGAATGTTACCGTTAACAATTACCTTTCGGTGAGGTTTCGGCGGGCGGACTGAGCGGGCTCGAAGGGGGCGCGGCGGTGCGGGTGGATCTCGATGCGCCCACTGCGCGGGCTACTCGATCAGCAGAGGCCATGCCCCGCTGGTCGAGCAGCCCCGCAGGGGCGTCTCGAGACCCGCCGCGGTCAGGCCCCGCGCTTCTCCAGAGCCGCCCGGAGGTACGGTGCCGTGCGGCTGCCCTCCACTCGGGCGACCTCCTCGGGCGCGCCCGTCGCGACGATCGTCCCGCCGGCCCGCCCGGCGCCCGGACCGAGGTCGATGACGTGGTCGGCGTCGGCGACGATCCGCATGTCGTGCTCGACGACGATCACCGTGTTGCCCGCGTCGACGAGGTGCTGCAGGTGCGTCAGCAGCCGGTCGGCGTCGGCCGGATGCAGTCCCGACGTCGGCTCGTCGAGCAGGTAGAGGGTGTCGCCCCTCTGGGCGCGCCGCAGCTCCGAGGCGAGCTTCACCCGCTGCGCCTCGCCGCCCGAGAGCTCGGGGGCGGGCTGACCGAGCGCGACGTACCCGAGGCCGACGTCCACCAGCGCATCGAGGTGCCGCGCCACCTCGGGCTCCGCCGAGAACACCTCGCGCGCCGCCGAGACGCTCAGCGCGAGCACGTCGGCGATGCTCCGCCCGTCGAGCGTCACCTCCAGCGTCTCCGAGTTGTACCGCGTCCCACCGCACTCCGAGCAGGGCGCCTCCACCGTCGGCAGGAACAGCAGCTCCACCTCCATGGTCCCCTCGCCCTTGCAGACCGGGCACCGTCCGCTGGGCAGGTTGAACGAGAAGCGGCTCGCGGAGTAGCGGCGGCGCTTCGCCTCCGGGGTCGCGGCGAAGAGCGCTCGCACGCGGTCGAACAGACCGGTGTAGGTGGCGACGTTCGAGCGCGAGGTGCGCCCGATGGGCGTCTGGCTCACCTGGACCACCCGGCGCAGACGTTCCACCGGTCCCTGCGCCCGGCCGAGCGTGACGTCCGCGGCGGGGCCGAGCAGCGGATCCACTCCCCCGCGGTCGTCCTCGGGAGAGGTGTCCTCGGCGAGGTCGGCGTGCAGGCTCGCGCGCAGCAGATCCGGGAGCGCCTGGTTCACCAGCGTGGACTTTCCCGATCCGGACACCCCGGTGACCGCCGTCAGGGCACCCACCGGGAACGAGACCGCGAGGTCGCGGAGGGTGTTGCGCGTCACTCCGCTCAGCTCGATGCTCTGCGACGAGCGGCGACGCTCTCTGAGCGGAGCGACGGAGTCGGCGTCCGGGAAGAGGTACCGCCGCGTCGCCGAGTCGGAGACGTGCCGCAGCCCGTCGAGCTCCCCCGAGTAGACGACGGAGCCGCCCCCGGTGCCCGCCGCGGGGCCGATGTCGACGATCCAGTCGGCCTCGCGCACGACGTCGAGGGAGTGCTCGACGAAGAAGACCGTGTTGCCTGTGGCGCGGAGCGTGCGGAGGATGCCGAGCAGCGCCTCCGTGTCGGCCGGATGCAGACCCGCCGACGGCTCGTCGAGGACGAACACGACGCCGAACAGCCGCGAGAGCACCTGGGTGGCCAGCCGCATCCGCTGCAGCTCGCCGGAGGAGAGGGTCGGCGTCGACCGGTCGAGGGAGAGGTAGCCGAGGCCGAGGTCGACGATCGGAGCGAGGCGGGCGATCAGGTCGCCGACCAGGCGCTGCGCGGCCAGCCGCGTCTCGGGAGCGGGGGCGCCGGCACCGAGGGGGATCCAGTCGGGCTCGAGCACGCGCCGGAGGAGCACCTGGAGGTCTTCGAGCGGGAGCGCGGCGAGCTCGGTGATGTCGTGACCCTCGAAGGTGACGGCGAGCGCCTCCGGCTTCAGCTTGCGGCCGTGACAGGTGCCGCAGGCGACGCTGACCAGGAACGTCGCTGCGCGCTCGCGCATCCGGGCGCTCTTGGAGCCGGCGAAGGTGTCGAGGACGTAGCGCCGCACTCCGAGGAACGTGCTCATGTAGCGCGGCTCGAGCCCCGCCGCGACGGCCTTCCGCACCTCGGCCGGCGAGCGATCGGTGAAGATCGGGACCTGCGGCGACTCGTCGGTGTGCAGGATCCAGTCGCGCGCGTCGACGGGCAGCGTCCGCCACGGCACGTCGATGTCGTGCCCGAGCGAGATGAGGCTGTCGCGCAGCTGCTTGCCGTGCCACGCCGTGGGCCACGCGGCGAGGGCGCCGTCGCGGATGCTCAGCGAGTCGTCGGGCACCATCAGCTCGTCGGGCACGTCGTAGACGCGGCCGATGCCGTGGCAGGTCGGGCACGCGCCCTGCACCGTGTTGGCCGAGAAGTCCTCGGCGAGGAGCATCGGGGCGCCCTCGGGGTAGGTGCCGACACGCGAGAAGACCATGCGGACCACGCTCGAGAGGGTGGTCGCGCTGCCGAGGGTGGAGCGGGCCGAGCCGGCGGAGCGGCGCTGCGGCAGGGCGACGGCCGGCGGGAGTCCCTCGATCGAGTCGACGTCGGGCACGCCGACCTGGTCGATCAACCGGCGGGCGTAGGGCGCGACCGACTCGAAGTAGCGGCGCTGCGCCTCCGCGTAGAGGGTGCCGAACGCGAGCGAGCTCTTGCCCGAGCCGGAGACGCCGGTGAACGCGACGAGCGCGTCGCGCGGGAGGTCGACGTCCACACTCTGCAGGTTGTTCTCGCGGGCGCCGCGCACGCGCACCCGGTCGAGGGAGGAGGGGGGCGTCGTTCCAGCGGCAGGCATCCGCTCAGCATCCCACCCCCCGATGGGCGCCCGCCGAGCGCGGGGGCGGGGTGCGGCGGATCCCGAGCCGGCCGTGCACCGGAAGCCCGGCGGACGGGGATCTCGATACGGCCGCTCCGCGGCCTACTCGATCAGCACGACGGCCCGAGGCCGGCCTGCAGCCGGAGTCCGTCGAGCAGTAGGTCGAGCCCGGAGCGGAACACGTCGAGGTCGTCGTGCGTGGCCATCTCGTCCGCGACCTGGTGCGCGAACGGGAACGCCTCGGGGTCGAGTGCGCGCCAGCGGTCGGCGAACTGCGCCAGGAACTCCAGTCGGCCGAGTCTGCTCTCGAGGAACTCCTTCGGCGGCGGCTGCGCGAGGTCGATCGCGACACCCACGACGTAGCTCACGATCGACGACGCCGCGTGGAAGCGCTGCCGGGGCGTCAGGTCCAGCCGCATCAGCTGCTGGCCGATCCGCTCGTGCATCGCCATCGAGTTGGGCTGCAGCCCGTTGTTGCGGAGCATGAACTGGCCGAACCACGGCCGACGGACGAACTCGTCGAAGAGCGCGAGGGCCAGGGCGCGCAGGTTCGCCACGGGATCGGGTCCGTGGGTGAGCGGCTCGCTGTCCTCGAGGACCCGGCCCATCACCTCCTCGGTCGCCAGGTCGAGCAGCTCGTCGCGGCTCGCCACGTACCAGTAGATGCTCGCCACTCCTCCGCCGAGCCGCGCCGCCAGCGCCCGGAAGGTCAGCGCCGGCTCCCCCGATTCGTCGAGGATCGCGATCGCCTCGGCGAGCACCGTGTCGAGCGAGTGCGACGCCCGCTGGCGCCCCCGCGCACGGGTGGGTGCCGCTTTGGTTCGCGCGGTCTTCTCGGTCGGATCTGCAGGCATGTGTTGCATCGTATCGAACATCGTTCTATGTTATCGAACGTCGTCCGATACTCGTACGGCGTTCGATCCGAGAGGTCCATCATGAGCACGCTCGTCGCCACGCCCACCACGCCCCCCGCGTACACCTCGCTGCGCGCCGCAGCGCTCCCCCTTGCGGCGCTCTGCCTGGCCTTCTTCGTCGAGATGGTCGACAACACGCTGCTCTCCATCGCCCTGCCCACGATCGGCCGATCGCTCGACAGCGGCACGGCCGGGCTGCAGTGGGTGACGGGCGCCTACTCCCTCACCTTCGGCGGCCTGCTGCTGATCGCCGGCTCGGCCGCCGACCGGTTCGGCCGCCGCCGAGTGCTGCTGAGCGGTCTCGCGGCCTTCGGCCTGATCAGCCTCGCCGTCGTCCTCGTCGCCGACATCGGCCAGCTCATCGCGCTGCGGGCGCTGCTCGGCGGCGCCGCTGCAGCCATGGCCCCGGTCACGATGTCGCTGATCTTCCGCCTCTTCGACGACGCGAGACTGCGCATGCGCTCGATCACGATCGTGATGATCGTCGGCATGTCCGGATTCGTCCTGGGCCCGATCCTGGGCGGCTCGGTCCTCAGCCACCTCAGCTGGCAGTGGCTCCTGATCGTCAACGCGCCGATCGCCCTCCTCGCCTGGATCGGCGTCCGCGTCGGCGTGCAGGCCGACCGGCGCGCGGATCTCACCTCCGAGCGGCTCGACCTCCCCGGCGCCGCCCTCACCGTCACGGCCATCGGACTCGGCTGCTACACCCTCACCAGCGGCGTGCAGGACGGCTGGCTCTCGCTCGCGACCCTCGCCTGCGCCCTCGGCACGGTCGCCGCGATCGTCGGCTTCGTCCTCCGGGAGCGGCGCGCAGCCTCGCCGATGATCGACCTCGCACTCCTGGGCACCGGACCGGTCCGAGGCGCGGCGCTCACGCAGCTCGCGGCCTCGATCGCCTTCGCCAGCGTCCTGTTCGGCCTGATCCTGCACTTCCAGTACGCGTACGGATGGAGCCCGATGCAGGCCGGCATCGCGAACCTGCCGATCATCGTCACCATGATCGCCGCGACGCCGATCGCCGAGCGGCTCGCGTCGCACCTCGGCCACCGCCTCGCCTGCCTCGTCGGCACGGCCCTGCTCGTCGGCTCGCTTCTGGGCATGGCCTGGGCGGTGGACCACGGCTACCTCGCGATCGCCGCGATGATGGTCCTCCTGACGATCGGCCTGCGGACGATCATGACCATCTGCGCGGTCGCCCTCATCGAGGCGATGGACGAGAACCGCACCTCCATCGGCGCCGCGCTCAACGACACCTCCCAGGAGGTCGGCACCAGCATCGGCACGGCCGTCGTCGGCACCCTCATCGCCGCGCTGGTCACGACGACGCTCCCGTCCGGCGCCTGGAGCTCCGACCTCGTCCAGACCTTCTTCGCCGGCGAGCGGATCGCGTACCTGGCCGTCGCCGTCCTCGTCGGCCTGATCGCGACGATCGGCTCGCTCTCCCTCACCGACTCGCGAGTCACGGAGGAGCCCGCGCCGTCCGAGACCCCCCGCACCGCTGAATGACCCCGGCGGACGGCACCGCGTCCCGATCGGCCGCTGACTTCCGCTGGTCGATTAGCCGCGCCGCGGCGTATCGAGACCCGCACCCACCAGAAGCCCGGCAGACGCGGATCTCGATACGGCCGCTACGCGGCCTACTCGATCAGCAGAGGAGCAGCGCTCAGCAGCGGCGGGCCGCGTAGGGCGCCTCGAGCACCGTGGAGGCGCCTCCGACGGTCACGGTCGCGCTCAGCGACCCGGCCGCCACCGACACCGCGCGGGTGGTGAAGGCGTGGGTCGCGGCCGCTCCGGGCGCCGCGGTCAGCACGGGCGACGTGCCCCAGGCCGAGCGCAGCACGACACTCGCCGGCGAGGCGCCCGTGTTCCGCACCACTCCGGTCGCCACGACCTTGCCGCCGATGCAACGGGTCGACGCGGTGAGCGTCGCGGACACGGCGGGCGCCGTCACCACGACCGTCGCCGTGACGCGTACCGCCGTCGAGCTCGACAGCACCTTGCCCGTCGCGTTCCACGCCGTCGATCCGCCGGCACCCACCCACTGGTTCTCGTTCGCGCCGATCGTGCGCGCCACTCCGGTCACCGCGTAGCGGCCGGGAGTGGAGGCGCGGACCGCGGACGTGTCCCAGGTGATCGGCTGCGAGGCCGTGCCGCGCCCGTAGGCGAGGACGACGTCGGTCCGAGCGGGAAGCGCGGCGACGACCGCGTCGGCGGCAGCTCCGGAGGCGACGCTCACGTCGCCCAGGTCGGCGCGCACGGCCGACGCCGCGTCCGCCTTCCGCACCTCGTCGTACTGCCCCGCGGTCAGCGACACGATGCCGCCGTGCTTGGTCGACGGCGCCATCGAGAACCCGGGATCGGTCAGCTGCGTCCAGCCCGCGTCGAGGTCGGTGGTGACCATCGGGCGGTAGCCGGTCGAGGGGATCACGTCGACGTACAGGTACCAGCGGTCCTCGTCGTGGTCCTTGAAGACCGCGGGTCCTTCGACTCCGCCCGCGTTGCCGCCGGCCCAGACCGCTCCGATCCGGTCCTGGATCGGTGTCCACCGTGCCGTCGGCAGCCACCACTGGGCGGCGGTCGTCGACTCCATGTAGATGCCGCGTCCGGTGCCGTTGTCCTTCGAGATGCGGTAGGTGGTGCCTCCGTCCTGGATCAGCGTCGTGTCGATGACGTCGGCTCCGGTGTCGACGAAGGTGCCGCCGTAGGAGTAGGTCTCCTGCGTGAAATCGGTCGTCGAGCCCCAGAGGATCCGCGACGCTCCCGTGCCGGGCGTGTGCGCCGCGGTCGGGTAGACGGTCGAGGACCAGTAGAGGACGAACGAGCCGTTCCCCTGCCCGTCGAAGTCGTCGACCCAGGTCGCCTCGGGCGCCCACATCATGCCGGCCTCGAGGGCCCGCCGCCCGGCGTCGTCGAGTGACACGTCGAACTGGCGCAGGTCGCTCCACGACACGAGGTCGGTGGACTCCCAGACGTTCATCTTCACGCTGCCCTGGGTGGTCCAGTAGCACCACGAGGTGCAGGAGCCGGTGCCGCTGTCGCCGCCGAAGACTCGGAGGTCGGTGGCGATGATGTAGTACTTCTCGGTCTCGGGATTGTAGGTGAGGTACGGGTCGCGGACGCCGGTCGTGCCGAGGTCGGACGCGAGGATCGGCTTGCCGCCGTTCAGCGGGTCCCACTTCTCGGGGTCGTCGCCGCGCGAGACGTCGAGGTAGATCTTCTCGGCGTAGCCCTGCGCGTCCTCGATGAAGTGGACCATCAGGTACCCGTAGGGGGTGTCGACGCCGACCTGCGGCTCGACGGTGACGGCGATCTGGCGGGTGGCGGCGACTCCGCGGATGCTCGCCGTGGCGGTCAGGGTGCTCGTGCGCGCCTGCTGGCCGGCCGCCGGGCGGTCGGCGCTCAGCGTGCGGCCGTCGGCGCCGATCCGCAGGGCGGGGTCGCTGGAACTCCAGGTCACCGCTCCCCCGTAGTCGGGGAGGTTCGTGGTCGAGTCGTCGACGGTCAGCGGAGCGACTCCGTCGAGCACCGCGGAGGCGAGCGGCGCGAAGGTGCTCGCGTGCAGCTGCGCGTCGGCGGTCGAGACCGAGGCGACCTCGGTGCCGGTGAGCGCCCGGTCGTAGACACGGAACGTCGACACCTCGCCCTTGTAGAAGGGGTCGGGGTACGGCGCGCGGCCGATGGTGTTCAGCGACTGGTCCGTCACCGAGGACGGACGCAGCGCGGTCGGTGCCGAGGCCACGCGCACGCCGTCGACGAAGAACGAGATCGTGCCGGCCGCGCCGTCGATCACCGAGGTGAGGCTGTACCAGCGGTCGGCGGCGATGCCCGAGGCGCCGCGCGCGTTGTTCTCGGCCCCGCCTCCGTTCGTCGTGATCGCCGTGCGGACGCGGTCGCGGACCGACGCGAACCAGTACTGGCTCGTGCTGTCGCTGCCGATGTTCCAGAGGAAGTGGAAGGTCGAGAGCATCGACGCGTCGGCGCGGGTCTCGACCGTCACGGTGGCCGACGAGCGGCCGGTCAGCAGGTCGTCGGGAAGCTCGACCCACGGCGCGGCGCTCGTCTTGGCGCCGCCGGGGAGACGGAGCGACGTGCCGGTCCACAGGGAGTCGGTCCCGTTCACGACGCGCGCGGGCCCCACGGCCGAGGCCGCCGTGTTGGGCACGCTCGCGCCCGTCGCCTGGGTGAAGCGGTACTCCGCGAGGAGTCCGGACTGCGGGATCTGCGCGGGCTCCGCGGCGGCGACCGGAGGGGCGACGAGGCCCGAGAGCAGCACCGCCCCCAGCCCGAGCGTCGCGAGGGCGGCGCGCAGCGGTGCGCGCCTGGTGCTGGTGGTCATGGTGTGCTCCTTCGCACGAGGGGGTGTCGGGGTGGATCTCGAGACGGCCGCTGCGCGGCCTACTCGATCAGCGGGCAACCCTTGCTGGTCGAGTAGCCGCGGAGCGGCGTATCGAGACCCGCGACTCCAGAGGACGCGGATCTCGATACGGCCGCTGCGCGGCCTACTCGATCAGCAGAGCGGAGGCCGCGCAGCGGCCTACTCGATCAGCGAGGGTGCGGGCCTAGCCGCAGGTCAGCGCCGCGTACGCGGACTGCACTGCGGCCTTGCGCCCGGCGTCGTCGATCCCGGCCGCGGTGACCGTCGTCGATCCGGCCGGCAGGGCCACCTGGCGCGTCGTGAAGCTCGCCGTCGCGGTCTTCCCGCCGCCCAGCGCCGGGAAGGTCTTCGTCCCGGACACCGAGGCGACCGTCACATCCGCCGGCAGGTCGTCGGTGTTGCGGACCGTGGTGGTCAGCACCGCCTTGCCCGAGATGCACCGTGCGGTGGTGGTCGCGGTGACCGTGAGCGGCGTCGTCGACTCCGGGGCACCGACCGACACGCGGTAGCGCTGGCAGTCGTTGTTCAGCACGTCCCACTGGCCGATCAGCGTCCCGTCGAGGGCCGAGCAGTTGAACAGGTCGAGCGCCTTGCCGCTGTGCACGGCGCGCAGCTCGACGGTGCCGTCGTTCGCCGGACGGAGGCGCCAGGCGCTCCCGGTGACGCCGCACGCGCCCTGCGTGACGGTCGCGCCGTTCGCGGTGGAGCCTCCGGTGACCGCGAGGCACTTGCCCGCTGCCGTCACCGGGTGCATCTCGACGTCGCCCGCGCCGGTCGGCGTGAACGTGACGCGCTGGCAGGCGGCGCCGGTCCACTCCCGCTGCTGCAGGGCCGTGCCGTCGGCGGTCGAGCAGCCGGGCAGGTCGAACGTCTTGCCGGTGGCGAACGAGCTCACGGCGACCGCTCCGGAGGGTCGGAGCGACCACTCCTGCGCAGCCGCACCCGATGCCGTCGCCTGCCGCACCGAGGTGCCCGACGCCTCGAGCAGTCGGCCGCTCGTGCGCGAGGTCAGCGTCGAGTACCCGCCGGTCCCCGGGTTCACGCTCCACTGCTGGCAGCCGGTCGCGAGCCACGAGGACTGCTGGATCCCCGCGCCCGAGGCCGTCGAGCAGCCGACCGGCCCGAGGGACTTGCCGCTGCTGGCGTTCACGATGCGGACGAAGCCGTCGCCCGTGCTGTCGAGCTTCCAGTTCGCCCGGGGGGTCGAGCAGGAGCCCTGCACGACGGCAGCGCCGTCGCCGCTCGCGGTCGGCGAGACCGTGGCGCACTGGCCGGTGCTGCGGTTGACGAGCTGCCACGGAGCGCCTTCGACGCGGGCCGTGATCGGCGCGTTCTCGCCGCTGGGGACGGGGATCTGCGCGCTCGTGCCGAGCGGGGTCCCGAAGTCGGGCTCGCCCTCGGCGGTCCAGTCGACGATGTGCGCACGCGCCGAGCGCTCGCGCGAGCAGCCGCCGTCGGGGCGGGCGTTCGCGTGGTAGAGGTTCCACGTCTCGGTGCCGTCGGGCGAGTCGAAGAAGTCGTTGTGCCCGGTGCCGAACTCGCCGTTCGCCTTCGAGAAGACCGGTCCGTCGCTCTTGGTCCAGGAGGAGGCGAGCACGGGGTCGCCGGTGCCGTCGTACTCGAGGGTGGCGAGCTGGTAGTCCTCGGTGCCGCAGAAGCTCGCCGAGTAGACGATCCAGGTGCGGCCGTCCTTCTGCAGCGGGACAGGGCCCTCGTTCACAGGGGCGCCGATGGTCTCCCACGGCTCGACCGGCTGCGAGAGCACGTTCAGCGGTCCGGTGGCGGTCCAGGGGTCCGACATCCGGGCGATGTAGTTGTTCTGCAGGCGGTTCGGCCCGGGCGAGAACGCCGACCAGGTGATGAAGAGCTCGCCGTTCAGCTCGAGGTACGCGCCGTCGATGTTCCAGTCGTCGGTCGGGATCGGGCGGCCCTTGTAGGTGTAGGGGCCCATCGGGTCGTCGCCCGCGCTCTCGATGACCTGCAGGTGCTGGCGGTCGAAGTTGCCGGCGGTGCCCATCGTGTACATGAGGTACCAGCGGGGCCCGTTCGGCCCGTTCAGGCGCTGCAGCTCCGGAGCCCACATGTTGGCGTTCCGGCCGGGGTTGGTGTCGGTGTACACGGTCACCGGAGTCGTCGTGCCCAGCGCCGCGAGGGTCGGGGCCTTCCGCATCACGACGCGGTTGTCCCAGGTCGTGGCGACCATGTAGTAGTTGCCGTCGTGGAACTCGATCGTCGGGTCGGCGGTGTCCGGGTCGATCGGGTTGGTGAAGGTCGGCTCCCCGAGCGCCGCGGCCGGAGCGGCGGCGAGCATCGGGAGGGCGACGACGCTCGCGAGGAGGATCAGGAGCCCGGCCGTGAGGCGGCGGCGCACGGACGTCAGCACGTCGTCACCACCCGGGGACAGACGCTCGTGGGGCAGGGGGCTGCTGTCATGGGTGACTCCATCGTCGAGGGTGCGTCGCGGGGACGCGGTGCGCTGCGGACAGCCGGGAGGCCTTGGTGCGGAGGGGCGCCTGGTCGTCCTCGACCTGCTCGCCCCCGCGGCCCTCCGGCCTTGTTCACGGTAACATCGCGCCTCGCGAGCGGTCAATCCGTCCGCCCGCGGCCCGCGACCCCGGCCGGGCGCGGCGCTCCTCCGTCAGCCCGCGTTCGGCAGCAGCACCTCGACGCGGCCGTCGGACACCCTGGTCTCGAACCTCGGCTGCGGCGACGTGGCCGGGCCCCGGAGGACCTCGCCCGAGTCGAGCGAGAACACGCTCCCGTGCCACGGGCACGAGACGCACGCCTCGCCGGACCGGTCGCCGACGGCACCCTCGTCGAGGGGGCCGGAGAGGTGGCTGCAGACGTTCGACAGCACGCTCACCCGGTCGCCGCGGCGGAAGGCGAGCAGCGGCACACCGCCGACCTCCTTCACGACGGTCTCGCGCTCGGGCAGCTCGTCCAGCGGCGCGAGGTCCTGCCAGCCCGAGGGGAACCGGTGCGGCACGTCCTCGGCGTGGTTCGCACCCGCCGCCTGCCGGTAGCTGAGGTGGCCGCCGAGGTAGCCGCCGCCCGAGACGACGGCGAGCCCGAGCATGCCGAGGACCTTGCCGCTCGTCCGGCGCCCCCGCGCCCGCTGCACGAAGGAGGCGGCGTAGAGCGCCGTTGCGACCACGTTGGCGGAGGCGTGCACGAGGCCGACCCGTGTCTGCTGCTCGTGCAGCTCGGACCAGTCCGTCCATCCGGCCGCCGCTGTCGGCAGCACGCTGACGACACCGAGGCCGACGAGGGTGCGCGCCGCGCGGTCGTTGCCGGGCAGCAGGTCCAGGACCGCGGCCGACACCCACGCGCCGGTCGGCACGAGCACGAGCAGCGGATGCACGGGATGCCCCACCGGGACGCCGTGCAGCACGTCGCGCACGGGCTGGGGGCGGATCACGGAGTTCACGACCGCGCGGGCCCGCTCGACGAGCGGATCCAGAGCGGCGGCGTTCTCGAGGCGGCTGACGAGTCTCACGAACTTCATTTCGCGCATGCTCCAGGACACCGCGGGAGAACCGGGCGCACCAGGGGGTTGTGGCGGAGCGGCCGGAGCCATGGCGGGATCAGCGCGGACGAGGCAGCAGCTGCACGGCGCCGAGGGTCGCCGCGATCGCGGCCCACCGCACCCGCATTCACCGCCCCCTCCACCGCAGAGTCCCGCGCCTGACGGCGCACTCGGCGTGCTTAAAGCGTTCCCAGCGCGATCCGCGGCAGCAGGCGCTGGATCGCTGTCGCGGCGGCTCCTCTCGCCCATTCGACGAGCCCTCCGTCATCGACGATCAGCGTCAGCGGATCCGCGTCGGGGTCGCGGGTGCCCGCGATCACCGCGTCCACCACCTGGGGCTGCTCCGTGTAGAGGGCGACCCCCTCGCCGGCGAGGATGACGGTGTCCGCCATCGACAGATTCGCGATGGCGGCGATCATCGTCCCCAGCGCGCGCGCGGAGTCGTCGAGGATCC
This sequence comes from Rathayibacter sp. Leaf299, assembly GCF_001423055.1. NCBI lineage: Bacteria > Bacillati > Actinomycetota > Actinomycetes > Micrococcales > Microbacteriaceae > Rathayibacter > Rathayibacter sp. Leaf299. The sequence continues at coordinate 492,405 of NZ_LMNT01000001.1, read as the reverse complement.
TCGCCGCTCCCGCGTGGCCGTCGCGAGCGGCCACGAACCCTTCGGCGAGGGACAGCTCCCGCCCCGTTGCGATGAAGAGCTGCCGGGTGAGCGAGGGCAGGCTGAGCATGGCGGTCGAGCAGCCGCGATGGCCCGCCTCGCAGACCGGCCCGCCCGGGTCGAGCGGGTAGTGCCCGCCGAGCCCCAGACCCGCGGACGGCGGTGCGACGACGCGGTCGTGCACGACCAGACCGTAGCCCACACCCGCACCGACGGTGAGGACGGCGAAATGGGGGATGCCGCGTCCCCTGCCGAACCAGTGCTCGGCGCCGGTCAGCGCGACGACGTCGTTCTCGAGGGCGACCGGGAGGCCGAGTGCGGAGGAGAGCGGGCCGGCGAGGTCGACGTCGCGCCACCCCAGGAACGGCGCGCGGCTGACCCTGCCGTCGGCGCCGATGCTGCCGCCGACGGAGACGCCGAGACCGGCGAAGAGGGCGGTTCCGCCGAGCTCCTCCACCACCTCCGCGATCGCCGCGATCACGTCCTCGGGACGCCTGCCGGGCAGGGCACGCTCGAGTCCGACCTCGGTCCGGGCGCGCAGATCGGTCCGGACAGCGAGGATCTCGCTGCCGGTGACCTTGACGCCGACGAAGCTCAGGGCGTCGGCCCTGATGTCGAGCGGTCGGGCGGGTCGGCCGACGCCCGCGGTCAGTTCAGGGCCCTCGACGAAGAGGCCGCCGTCGATGAAGGGACGAGCGAGACGGGTGAGGCTGGCGGGTGAGAGCCCGAGACGGCGCCCCAGGTCGGAGCGGGCGATGGGGCCGTGGATGAGGACTTCGCGCGCCAGCAGCTCGGCCGAGCTGCCGGAACCGTCATCGGACCCGATGGTGTCGGTCACGGCACCCCTTCTTTTCGTTTCAACAGGAATGTAGCGGCTTGCGGGCGGTCCGGCACAGAAAGAGCACCGCTCGGATCGCCTTGACACCCCTATTACTTCTGCTATAGAAATAACGCATGCACCGCAGCATCGCGTCCACGAACGAGTCCCACGCCCGGATCGGCCTCGAATCCCGCCTGTTCCACCTGGAGAGCGGCGGCACGAGCGTGGTGGTCGACGCCCGGCTCGAGACCTTCCCGACGATCGTCCACTGGGGTGCCGCGCTCGGGAATCTTTCCTCCACTGAACTAACTTCTCTCGTCGACGCCGCTCTTCCGCAGCGCGTGTCCGGCGGACTCGACGCCTTCGCCCCCCTCGGACTCGTCGCCGTCGAAGCCGACGGCTGGCAGCACGCGCCGACGTTCGAGGGCACGCACGACCGCAGCACGGCGTCGGAGCGTTTCGACGTCGTGAGCATCGAGTCGATCGGCTCCTCCTTGCGCATCAGCGCGATCGGAGCAGGCGTGCGCGTGACGATCGACCTGGAGGTCGACACCGCCGGTCTGCTCACCCAGAGGGCCCGGGTCGAGAACCTCGACGCCCGACCCTTCCGCCTCGAGCGACTGGAGCTCGGCTTCCCCCTTCCCGCCACCGCGCGGGAGATCCTGGACACCACCGGTCACCATCTGCGGGAACGCCACCCGCAGCGCCACGAACTGACGATCGGCGAGCACGTCCGTACGACGCGGCGCGGACGCCCCGGAGCGGATGCGACCCTCCTGCTCGCCGTCGGCACTCCCGGCTTCGGATGGGAGCGCGGTCTCGTGCACGGCGTCCACTTCGGCTGGAGCGGGAACTCCGCCGTCCGCGCCGAGCGCACGGTCGAGGGCGTCTCGTTCCTCGCTACCGGGGAGCTGCTGCGCCCGGCCGAGGTCGAGCTGGCGCAGGGCGAGAGCTACGAGACCCCCGTCGCCTACGGCTCCTGGGGTGACGGCCTCACCGCGCTGCAGTCCCGGTTCCACGCATCGGTCCGTGCGCGACCGCAGCACCCCTCGACTCCGCGACCGGTCACACTCAACACCTGGGAGGCGGTCTACTTCGACCACGACCTCGGGCGTCTCACCGCCCTCGCCGCGCGCGCCGCGCGGATCGGCGTCGAGCGGTTCGTCCTCGACGACGGCTGGTTCCTCGGTCGGCGCGACGACACCGCCGGCCTCGGCGACTGGACCGTCGATCCCGACGTCTGGCCCCAGGGTCTCTCGCCGATCATCGACGCCGTCACCGGGCTCGGGATGCAGTTCGGCCTCTGGGTCGAGCCGGAGATGATCAGCCCCGACTCCGAACTGGCGCGCGCGCACCCGGAGTGGATCCTCGGACCAGCCGGGCATCTGCCGCCCTCGGGACGGCAGCAGCAGGTCCTCGATCTCTCGCAGCCGGGCGCGTTCGACCACATGCTCGGCGCTCTCGACGCGCTGCTGGCCGAATACCCGATCGCCTACCTCAAGTGGGATCATAACCGCGACCTGATCGAGGCGGTGTCCCCGGCCACGGGGCGAGCGGCCGTGCGCGAGAACGTGCTCGCGCTCTACCGGCTGCTCGACGAGCTGCGTGCACGGCACCCAGGAGTCGAGATCGAGTCCTGCGCCTCCGGAGGCGCCCGTGTCGACCTCGGGATCCTCGCTCGCACCGACCGGATCTGGACCAGCGACTGCATCGACCCACTCGAGCGGCAGACCATCCAGCCCTACACGCAGCTCGTCGTTCCACCTGAGCTGATGGGACAGCACATCGGCGGCCCCCAGTCGCACTCGACCGGCCGCACCCAGTCGCTCGCGTTCCGTGCGGGCACTGCACTGCCCGGGCACCTCGGCATCGAGTGGGACGTCTCGGATCTCGACCCCGCCGTCGAGGACGAACTGGCAGCCTGGGTCGCCTTCCACCGCGAGCACCGCGTACTGCTGCACACCGGCACCGCCGTGCGCGCCGACCTCGCGGATGATGCGGCCGCGCTCTCGGGCGTGGTCGCCGCCGACCACTCGGCCGCCCTGTTCACCTTCGCCCAGCTGCGCACCGGCGAGAGCTACCCGCCGGGACGCATGACCCTCCCCGGACTCGACCCGGACGCCGCCTACTCCGTGCGGCTGGCGCCGGTCACCTCGCCCCTCGGCGGTCCCGGGCAGTCGCCGCTCCCCTGGACCGAACGCGAGACCGTCCTCAGCGGACGAGTGCTGGCGACCGTCGGCCTGCAGGCGCCCGTCCTCGCTCCCGAGCAGCTCGTCGTCCTCATCCTCACGGCGATCTGATCGGCCTTCCTCGTTCACTCCACCGGCGGACCGTTCGCCGATCCCCGCGCCGGCATCACCTCGTGAGCCAGCGCGCTCGATCTCATCCCCCCGCGCAAGGAGGCGCTGCATGACCCCCCGACACGATCCCCCCGGGTTCTCCCGGAGGCTCTTCCTCTCCGTCCCCCTCGCCGCGGCGTCCGCTGCGGCCCTCGCCTCCTGCGCCTCCCCCGGGGCTGCGGACGGCGTGACCACCCTCGACTTCTTCCAGTTCAAGGCCGAGGCGGTCGAGGACTTCGCGCGCATCATCCGCGACTTCGAGGCGGCGAACCCCGACATCCGCGTGATCGCCAACAACGTGCCCGACCCGGACACGGCGATCCGAACGCTCCTGGTCAAGGACAAGGTCCCCGACGTGCTGACCCTGAACGGCAGCGGCTACTACGCGGACCTCGCGAAAGCCGGCGTCTTCCACGACTTCACGGGCGACGAGCTCGTCGACCGGGTGAATCCCGCGGCGCTCGAGATCCTCGCCGACCTCGGCAGCTTCGAGGGCGACGAGATCAACGCCCTCGCGTTCGCGAACAACGCCGACGGCATCCTCTACAACCGCACGATCTTCGCCGAGAACGGCCTCGAGGTGCCGACGACCTGGAGCGAGCTGATCGCGGTCTGCGACGCCCTGGTCGCCGCGGGCGTCACTCCGTTCTACGGCGCCCTGCTCGACAACTGGACCGGCGCCCCCGCCTTCAACGCCATCGGCGGGCAGCTCCAGCCCGAGGGCTTCTTCGAGGCGCTGCGGCAGGAGGGGGCGGACCTCGGCCCCGACTCTCCGGTCTCGTTCTCGAAGGACTACGCGACCACGATGGAGCGACTCGGCACGCTCTTCTCCTACACCCAGGAGGGCGCGTTCGGCCGCGGCTACGACGACGGCAATCAGGCCTTCGCCGCCGGCGAGGCCGCGATGTACGCGCAGGGCATCTGGGCGATCAACCCGGTCCGCACGAACAACCCCGACATCGACCTCGGCGTCTTCCCCTACCCGGTGCTCGACGATCCCGCCGAGACCCGCGTCACCTCCGGGGTCGACGTCGCGATCGCGATCGGACGCGGCACCCCGAAGCTCGAGGCGGCCCGCCGCTTCGTCGACTTCCTGCTCACCCCCGGTGTCGTCGAGCCGTACGTCGCCAGCCAGGCCGCGTACTCGCCGCTCGTCGACGCCGCGCCCAACGCCGACCCGACCCTCGCCGAGCTGCAGCCGTACTTCGCCGAGGGGCGCCTGATCGGCTTCGTCGACCACCAGATCCCCGCGAGCATCCCGCTCAACCCCACCCTCCAGGCGTTCCTCGCCGACGGGGACGCCGATGCGGCGCTCCGGACCCTCGACAGTGAGTGGCGCAAAGTCGCGGCACGCACGACCAGGAAGTGACCCGGCCCATGACCACGACCACCACGGCGCCCGCGCAGACGCTCGCGACGACTCCGCCCCGCTCGCCGCGCAAGCGCACGATCGGCCGCACCTCGAAGACCTTCTACTGGATGACGATCCCCGCGGTCCTCCTCTTCTTCGTGCTGCACACCGTGCCGGTGCTCACCGGCATCTTCTTCAGCTTCACGAACTACGCCGGCTACGGCGCGTGGGACCTGATCGGCTTCTCCAACTACGTCGCCCTCCTCCAGGACGACCGGGTCTGGAAGGCCTACGGCTTCACCTTCGGCTTCGCGATCGTGGCGACGATCCTCGTCAACGTCATCTCGCTGGCCATCGCCATCGCGCTGAACGCGAAGATCAAGTTCCAGACCGCGTTCCGGGGCATCTACTTCATCCCGTACGTGCTCTCGACGCTGGTCATCGGGTACGTGTTCCAGTACCTCTTCGCGAACTCGCTGCCGCAGATCCTCGGAGGCATCCCGGTCGTCGGGGAGAACATCCTCGCGAACCCGGACTGGGCCTGGGTCGCGATCGTGGTCCTGGCGGTCTGGCAGGCGTCGGCCTTCTCGATCATCATCTACCTCGCCGGCCTGCAGACGATCCCGGGGGAGCTGTACGAGGCGACCTCGCTCGACGGAGCGTCGACCTGGCGCCAGTTCACCTCGATCACGTTCCCGCTGATCGCCTCGTTCTTCACCATCAACATGGTCATCTCGATGAAGAACTTCCTGCAGGTCTTCGACCACATCGTGGCGCTGACGAACGGCGGGCCGGGCACCTCGACGGAGTCGATCACGCTGCTCATCTACCGCGGCGGCTTCCAGGGCGGCGAGTACGCCTACCAGACGGCCAACGCCGTCCTCTACTTCCTCATCATCATCGTGGTCTCGCTGATCCAGTTCCGGGTCCTCAGCCGCAGAGAGGCGTCGTTCTGATGACCGCCACCGTCACTCCCACCACCGCCATCGCCCTCGGCCAGGACGGCACCGGTAAGCGCCGCCCCTCCCGCGACACCTACCGGATCAACTGGTGGGCGACCGCGCTGATCGCCGTCTGCTCGCTCACGATCCTCCTGCCGCTCTACTTCGCCGTCGTGACGGCGCTGAAGACGCCGGACCAGCTCGGCGGCACCGGCTTCGAGCTGCCGACCTCGATCTCGTGGGGCAACTTCGCCGAGGCGTGGACCGCGACCCGGTTCCCTCAGGCGTTCGTGAACACGGCGCTCATCACGGTCGGAGCCGTCGTCCTGACGCTCTTCTCGAACTCGATGGTCGCGTACGCCGTCGCCCGCAACCTCGACAAGCCGTTCTTCAAGGGCGTCTACTTCTACCTGCTCGCCGCGGTCTTCGTGCCCTTCCCGATCATCATGCTGCCGGTCGTGAAGGAGACCGCCCTGCTGGGCCTGGACAACCAGGTCGGCCTGATCCTGCTCTACGCGGTCTTCGGCCTGTCGATCAACACGTTCATCTACACGGCCTTCATCCGCTCGATCCCCATCGAGCTCGAGGAGGCGGCGCGCACCGACGGGGCGTCGACCTGGCGCACCTACTGGCAGGTGATCTTCCCGCTGCTCGGACCGATGAACGCCACCGTCGGCATCCTGACCTGCGTCTGGGCGTGGAACGACTTCATCCTGCCGCTCGTCGTGCTCTCGGACCCCGCCGCCCGCACCCTCCCGCTCGCCGAGTACGTCTTCCAGGGGCAGTTCAACACGAACTACACGGTCGCCTTCGCGTCCTACCTCATGGCGATGGCCCCGCTGCTGATCGTCTACCTGTTCGCCCAGCGCTGGGTGGTCAGCGGAGTGATGCGCGGCTCGATCAAGTAGCGGAGCGGCAGCCCCGCGTGGCCCCGCTCCGTACCGACGGCCGTAGCGGGGCCACGCGGGGCTGCCGTCGGACAGTCGTGCTCACGATCCCGTGGGTCCTTGGTCTGCTACGGGTAACGTTGTCATGGCGCTTGCGCAATCTTCGGCGTCGGTACAGCTCACAGCGATGTCGGGAGGATCCATGGTCAAGGCACCCGGCATGGTGGACGTGGCTCGGTTGGCAGGCGTGTCGCATGTGACGGTGTCGCGGGTCCTGAACGGGCACCCTCCCGTCCGGCCGGAGACGCGCGCGAAGGTGGAGGCCGCGATCGAGGAACTCGGCTATCGCCGGAACAGCCTCGCGCGAGCCTTGAAGAGCGGCCGATCGTCGACGATCGGAGTGGTCATCGCCGGGTCGGAGTTGTTCGAGCTGCCGCGGATCCTGCTCGGTGTCGAGAGCGAGGCGAAGAGCGCCGGATTCTGGGTGACACTCGCGAGCTGGCAGGGGGGCGACCAGGGCGACCTGGAGGAGACGCTGAGCAGGCTGTCGGATCAGGCCGTCGAGGGCATCGCCGTCATCGCCGACCGTCCGCTCGCCGTGGAGGCGCTCGCGTCCGTTCACACGCGCGTCCCCACGACGGTCGTCATGTCGGGTCAGGTCGAGGGGACCGGTCTGAGCTTCGTCGAGCTCGATCAGGTGCTCGGGGCCCGCCTGGCCGTCCGTCACCTGCTCGAGCTGGGGCACTCTTCGGTGGCTCACATCAGCGGCGCGCTGCGCACCTTCGATGCTCGCGCGCGCGTGGAGGGGTGGCGTACAGAACTGCACTCCGCCGGTCGAGGCGAGGGCCTGCTGCTCGAGGGCGACTTCACGGCCGACAGCGGATTCCGTCTCGCGAACGAGCTGCTCGAGCGGCCGGAGGCTCTGCCGACGGCGATCTTCGTGGGCAACGACCACATGACCATGGGTGTCCTGGCCGCTTTCGCGCGTCGAGGTGTCAGCGTGCCGGAGGACGTGTCCCTCGTCGGCTTCGACGACATCGCGGGCGCCGGGTACCTCGTGCCGGCCCTGACCACCGTCCGTCAGGACTTCGTGAATCTCGGGTCGCTCTCCATCAGGATCCTGACCGAGATGATGCGGGGGGACGCGCCGCGTGTGGCGCGGATCCCCCCGGACCTCGTCCTGCGTGAGAGCACCGCTGCGCCGAGGAGCGGACTGGTCGGTCAGACCGCCGGAACCAGCCGAGCGGCTGATTCCGCGAAGGCGCTGCGCACGTCCTCCTCTGCACTCACGTCGAGGTAGTCGAAGTGCGGGAACCGCGCTGATGCGGTGGACCGGTGTCCGTTCGCCGTGGCATAGGGGCCGAGCAGGACTCCGACGAAGCCGCCGGCGGTCTGCGTACTGAGCAGTCGTCCATCCGCCTGCCCGAGCCGGGTCGGGAGCAGGTGACCGGAGGGCCGGAAGGCGATCGTGTAGTCGAGGCCCGCCGCGCCCACCAGGATCTCGACGTCGCCGTCCGGCAGCTCCGCGACAGCCGTGTCCGTGCGGACACCTGCGGCGAACTCCGACAGGACGAGCTCGCGCCCCTCCCGCCCGCGGCGCACGGTCACCGTGACGTGCCCCGACTCGCCCTGGTGCAGCGCCAGCCCCGCCTCCTCCCCCGCCTCGAGCGGTGCGAAGTCGACGACGAGGGTGGCGGTGAAGTGCATCGACGTCTGCCTGCGGCCGACGAACGAGGGGCGGCCGCGACCGGCGAGGGTCCCCGATCCGGTCGGCAGCGAGAGCACGCCATCGGGGCAGCGAGGGGGAAGCGCGCGCAGGGAGAGCCACTCCGGTCCGAGCGCACCGTTCACGTCCGGACGCAGACCGGATCCATCCGGTGCTTCGCGGCGACTCGTCGCACTGCTCTCGGCCGACGCGGTCATCCGTGGTCGCGTCTCCAAGCTCCGGACGCGGCCGGTGCCCGGGGCGAAGACCGGCCCCGCCGCGCTCCACGACACCGGTACCAGGAACACCTCGCGGCCGAGCACGTGGTGTCCCTCGCTCGGGCGGGTGCCGAGCAGCACTGCCCAGGTCTCCCCCGTCGCCGTCTCCACCAGGTCGGCGTGGCCGACGTTCTGAATGAGCTCCTCCGGACCGTGGTGCCGATGGGTGAGGAGCGGGTTCCGAGGGTCGCCTGTGTAAGGGCCGGCCACCGTCTCAGCGCGAGCGACGGTGACCGAGTGGTTCCCCTCGGTGCCCCCTTCGGCCGCGATGAGGAAGTAGTCGTCGCCGCGTCGGTGGATGTGGGGCCCTTCGACCCACGCTCCGCGGACGGCGCCGTGCCAGAGGACGTGCGTCGGACCGATCAGTCGCAGCGTGTCGAGGTCGAGTTCGCGCATCCACAGCTCCCCCGGCCCTCCGACGGCGGGATGGAGCGCGTCGCGGCATCCCGTGAACCAGCAGCGTCCGTCGTCGTCGAAGAAGAGGGACGGGTCGATCCCCTCCGCGTCGAGGGTGACCGGGTCGGACCAGGGGCCAGCGGGGGTGGTGGCCGTCGCGAGCAGCGTGAGGATCCCCTGCCGTTCGCGGGCAATGGTGGTGACGACGTAGAAGACACCGCGGTGGTGCCGGATCGTCGGAGCCCACAGCCCGTCGGAGACGTCCAGACCGCCGAGGTCGATGACGCCCGGGCGGTCGAAGACGTGGCCGATCGGAATCCACGACACCAGGTCCCTGCTGTGGAACACCGGAATTCCGGGGAGGTAGGCGAAAGAGGAGACGACGAGGTAGTAGTCGTCGCCGACGCGGCAGACCGACGGGTCGGGATGGAACCCCGGGAGGACGGGGTTGGTGAAGACGGCCATGGCTTCCCTCGAGGTGCGGCGCTGATGCGCTTGACAGATGACAACGTTAACATCAGCATAGGTCCGGGCGCCAAGAGCCCTCAACAGCACCGCACCGCACCCGGGATTCACCGGGGCGGGTACACGTCGAAGGAGATGTGGGATGTCCGCAGCCCGTTCCGAAACTGCACACGCCTCGGCAGCAGCACGCCGCCGTCGCACCATCCGAGCGGGCGGGGTGCTCGCCGCGGCAGCACTGGCCTTCTCGCTGTCCGCTTGCTCCAGCGGCGCTGAGGCCGGCGGCCCGGTCGAGCTCGAGTTCTGGACGTACAGCCTCAAGGGCGGTGACCCCGCCGCTCAGGCGATCATCGACCGATACAACGAGGAGAACCCCGACGTCACGGTGAAGCTCTCCGAGGTGGGCGGCACCGCCGAGACGGCATCGAAGCTCCTCGCCGCCGACCGCGCCGACGAGGCGCCCGATGTCGTTCAGGTCGAGTACTTCGCCCTGCCGTCGCTCGTCGTCTCGGGAGCCGTGAAGGACATCACCGAGGACGTCGCCGACGCGAAGGGCGGCGTCGAGCAGAACATCTGGGACCTCACCACGTTCGGCGACGAGGTTTACGGCGTCCCGCAGGACATCGGCCCGATGATGCTGACCTACCGCGCCGACCTGTTCGAGCAGTACGGCGTGGCCGTCCCCACCACCTGGGCCGAGTACGCGGACGCCGCCGAGAAGATCCACACCGCCGACCCGGAGGCGTACATCGCCAGCTTCTCGGCCACGCAGTTCGAGTTCTTCGCCTCGCACGCCGCGCAGGCCGGCGCTCAGTGGTGGACGAACGACGGCGACGCCTGGTCGGTCGACATCGACAGCGAGGAGTCGCTGCAGACCGCCGACTTCTGGCAGGACCTCGTCGACCGCGACCTCGTCACGGTCGAGCCCCTGCTCACTCCGGAGTGGAACGCGAAGGCCAACAGCGGCAAGATCCTCAGCTGGGCCGCCGCCTCCTGGGCGCCGAGCGTCATCTACTCCGTCGCCCCGGACACCGCGGGCAAGTGGGAGTCCGCACCCCTTCCGCAGTGGACCGCCGGCGACGCGGCCGTGCCGTTCCTCGGCGGATCCGCTTACCTCGTTCCCGAGAAGTCGCAGCACGCGGAGGAGGCGGCGAAGTTCGCCGCCTGGCTCGGCGCGTCGGACGAGGGCTCGGAGCTGCTGCTCACCCTCGACATCTTCCCGGGCGGGAACGCCGGCCGCGAGGCGACGCTGAGCGCGGCGCCCCCGAAGCTGATGCCGCAGCAGACGGACTTCTACCAGGTCGCCGACGAGGTCATCGCGAACACGACGGTGCCGGTCGTATGGGGCCCCAACGTGAACGTCGCCGCGTCGACCTTCGGCGACGCCCTCAACGAGGCGGCGCTGAGCAAGACCTCCTTCCGCGACGTCTACACGGCCACGCAGGACGCGGTCGTCGCCGACCTCGAGAAGCAGGGCTACACGGTCACCGAGTGACCACCGGGAGGGGCGGCACCCACCGCCCCTCCTCCCTCGCACCACTCCCCAGCACCACCGAGCAACGGAGCACGAGCCGCTGATGTCAGCCACCGTCGACAGCACCGCCCTGCGGGAGCGACCACCCGCCACCACCCGGCGCCGATCAGCGCGCAGCGCCCTCGTGCCGTGGATGTTCGCCGGACCGGCGATCGCCTTCTTCGTCGCCTTCCTGATCATCCCGATCCTCTACGCGATCTACCTCAGCTTCCGCGGCTTCGTTGTCGACGGGGGCGGCGCCTTCGGCCGACGCGTGGAGACCTGGGTCGGCTTCGACAACTACGTCGCCGCGCTCACCGATCCGGAGTTCGTCGCGGGCCTCGGCCGGGTCCTGCTCTACGGACTCATCGCGATCCCGAGCGTCCTGGGCCTGGCCCTGCTGTTCGCGCTCCTGCTCGACACTCCGCGCGTGAGGGCCCGAAGCTTCTCGCGGACCGTCATCTTCCTGCCCTACGCCGTCCCCGGCGTCATCGCGAGCCTGCTCTGGGGCTTCCTCTACCTGCCCAGCACGAGCCCGGTGAGCTGGATCACCCGTGCGCTCGGCGGCGGATCCGTCGGCTTCTTCGAGGGCCCCGCGCTGTACTTCTCGTTGGCCAACATCGCGCTCTGGTCCGGCGTCGGCTTCAACATGATCATCATCTTCACGTCGCTCCGAGCGATCCCCACCGAGATCTATGAAGCGGCCCGCATCGACGGGGCGAACGAGCTGCAGATCGCCTGGCGGATCAAGATCCCGCTCGTGACCCCGGCGCTCGTTCTGACCGGCCTGTTCTCGATCATCGGCACCATCCAGCTCTACAGCGAACCCGCGACCCTGCGGCCCCTGACGACGACCATCTCGTCGACCTGGGTGCCTCTGATGAAGATCTACCGCGAGGCGTTCACCAACGACAACCTCGGAGGCGCTGCAGCCGCCTCCGTCGTCCTCGCGATCGGCATCCTCGGCTTCTCGCTGCTCGTCCTCCGCTTCTTCCAGCGCCGCACCTTCGGAGACAACTGATGAGCACCGCACTGCACTCCTCCGCCCCCACCGACGCTCAGGAGCAGCGGGCGACGTCCGCTCGAGGAGACCGTCGGACTCCTCCCCGAGCACCGCGCCGACCGCTCGGCTCGACCCTGGCCACCGCCGCGCTCCTCCTGGGAGCCCTGTACTGCCTCGTCCCCGTCCTCTGGGTGGTCATCGCCGCCTCGAAGTCGCCGCGCGAACTGTTCACGACCTTCTCGTTCGCGCCCGGCTCCGGAATGCTCGACAACCTCGTCGCGCTCAGCGCCTACGGCGGAGGGCAGTTCTGGCAGTGGGGACTGAACAGCGTCCTCTACGCCGGAGTCGGCGCCGTCGCCTCGACCCTCGTCTCGGCCATGGCCGGCTACGCACTCGCCAAGTTCCGCTTCCGAGGCCGCGACACGCTCTTCGCCGCGATCCTCGCGGGCGTGCTCGTGCCCGGCATCGTGCTCGCCGTCCCGCAGTACCTGCTGCTCGCGAGCGTCGGTATCGCCGGGACCTACTGGTCCGTGCTGCTGCCCGTCATCATCAACCCGTTCGGCATCTTCCTCTGCCGCGTCTTCGCCGCCGCCGCCGTACCGGACGACACCCTCGAAGCCGCCCGCATCGACGGCGCGAGCGAGATACGCATCTTCGGAGCGATCGCGCTGCCGATGATGTCCCAGGGACTCGTCACCGTGTTCCTGCTCCAGTTCGTCGGCATCTGGAACAACTTCCTGCTCCCCTTCATCATGCTCAGCGACCAGGACAAGTACCCCATCACCCTCGGGCTCTACACCTTCCTCTCGAAAGGCGCCGGCGACTCCGACCTCTACCCGCTGGTGATCATGGGCTCAGCGGTCTCCGTCATCCCGCTGATCATCCTCGTGCTCGTCCTGCAGCGGTTCTGGCGAGCCGACCTCCTCGCCGGCGGTCTCAAGGGCTGAGCCGCCACTCGCCGTCAGGCGATGCCGCACACATCTCGACGAGGTCCTCGAAGCGCACCTCGTCGTCGTCCCCGGCGACGACGAGTACCGGCATCGCACGCCGCGCGAGGTCCTCGACGCTCAGCAGCGGGGCGATCTCGTGCAGAGCGGCCGATTTCGCCACGACCACTTGCCAGTGGTCGCGGCCGTCGGATGACAGCTCCGCGTCGGCGTCGGCCATGAAGGCCGGTGGGTCACCGCCGAGAACTCCGTCCCGCCATGCATCACCGTAGGCAGCACCTGAGCGGGGCGGCAGTGGCAGGTACTCACCCTCTGACGCGAGGGGTCTCCCGAGGATCATCGGGGTAGTACTGGTCCCTCCCTCCTCGGCCGGTCCGCGCCTAGCGTTGCCCGCATGCCCGCATCGACTCACTTCTCCGGCACACGTACACGCAGCACCACGAGACGGACCGCCGCGGCTCTCGGGGTGATCGCGTTCAGCGCGATGACGTCCGCGTGCTCCAGAGAACAGGCCGAGCCCGCGACATCGACCGCGTCCGAGAACGCGACCGCTTCGGCCCCCGCACCCGTCGTCACTCCCACGAACCCTTCGCCGGCCCCGGACGTCGAGGTGACGTCGTACGAGGACGGTGAGTACTTCGCAGAGGGGTGGTACGGGTCCGGTCCCTCCCATCAGGACGTCACGTTGACCATCAAGGACGACCTCGTCGCAGCGGTCGAGATCACCACCCCGGCGGAGAGCGGGAGGACTCCCTCCTCAGGTCCACGCCAGAGCAGGGAGTACTCGCTCTGGATCGCGGTCAGCGGCTGGACGGCGTGGGCGCGTCGGATCGTCTCCAGGCCCGGCTCGGAGAGCCCGAAGTGCAGCACCTTCCCTTCGGAGATGAGGTCCTGGACGGCCCCGGCGACATCCTCGATCGGGACGGCGGGGTCGACTCGGTGCTGGTAGAGCAGGTCGATGTGGTCGGTTCCGAGGCGCTCGAGCATCCCGTCGACGGCGTCGCGGATGTGGTCGGGGCGGCTGTTGAAGCCTCCGAGCATCTGTCCGGTCTCCAGGTCGACGTTCCACCCGAACTCCGACGCGATGACGACGTCGTCGCGCACTGATCGCAGTCCCTCGCCGAGGATCCGTTCGCACTCGAACGGTCCGTAGGCTTCCGCGGTGTCGAAGAAGGTCACGCCCTGATCGACGGCGGTGCGGATGAAGTCGACGACGTTCTCGCGGCTGGAGACGGGGCCGTAGAGGAGCCCGTGCAGCGTCTGCGTTCCCAGTCCGACGCTCGACACCTCCAGCTCTGCGAGCATCCGGCGGCCGGAGAGCGTGGTCGCTGAGGCGACCGTGCTCGTGGTGGTGCCGGCGGCAGTCCTCGGTGACGGGGTGTCGGAGGCGGCGGGCGTGCAGCCGGCGAGTGCGACAGCGAGGGGAGCTGTCGCGGCGCCGAGCAGGATGCTCCGGCCGCCGACGTTGCGGGGGCCTTCTGAGGATCGGGCAGTGATGTTCTTCATGGGTGTGCTTCCTAGGTGGGTCGTACACGGAACGAACGGGCGCAGTGGAAGTCGAAGGATCGGGTCCGAGCAGTCGCAGCGGCAGCACCGGAGAGGGTCCTGGTGCGGGTCAGAACGCTGCACGGAAGGAGTGGTCGCGGGGCCCGGCGGAGGACGGGATGTCGTCGAGGCGGATCTCGAACCGCGTCCGCAGGGTGGAGCGGAAGAGCTTCTCGAGCTCGCGCCGGACTCCTCGCGACGCTCTACCTCATCTCCTACAGCGGCGCCGCGATCCCGGGACTTGCCGCGGGACGCCTCGCGGACGTCCTCGCACCCGACCAGATCGCGTACGGGTACGGCGCACTCGTCCTCTCGTGTGCTGTGACCGCACTGCTCGCGCTGCGTCGCCCCCGCTCTCGCTCGAAGCCGTCGGGCAGCGACAGTCCGGACGCGCCCACAAGAGCGTGAGCGGGCGAGGCGACGGCGGTCCGCGACGGGATGATCTCCGAACTCGCCGCCTCACGCTCCCGACCTCGGTGCCTCCTCAGGAGAGGCGCGGGAGCATACTCCCCCGCCCGAGGGAACTGTCAACGGGCCTTCGCTCCGCGGCCATCCTGCCTACCGTCGGTATCGAGGACGGCGTCGACTCGGGCCGTCCTTCCTCCGCCCCACCGGCACTCGAGAAGCAAGGAAGTCCCATGATCGACACCACCGCTATCGACAGCATCTACGGCTCGACCGTCTACGGATCGGACGGCGACAAGATCGGCTCGGTCGAGCAGGTCTATCTCGCCGACGACACCGGGAACCCCGTCTGGGCGACCGTGCGCACCGGCCTCTTCGGCACCAAGGAGACCTTCGTCCCCCTCGAGGGCGCCTCCTTCGACGGCGACCGCCTCACCGTCCCGTACGACAAGTCCTTCGTGAAGGACGCCCCGAACATCGACGCCGACGGCTCCCTCACCGAGGACGAGGAGGCCGAGCTGTACCGCTACTACAACCTCTCCGGCGCCGCCTCCGTCTCGAACGGCGTGGACGGCGCGGCGGGCTACGCCGACACGACGACCGGCACCGGCACCACCGGGCTCGACGCGACCGGCACCGGCACCACCGGAGTCGACACGAACGTCGGCCGTGACACCTCCGGCCCGACCACGGACGACGCCATGACGCGTTCCGAGGAGCAGCTGCACGTCGGCACCGAGCAGGTCACCACCGGCCGCGCCCGCCTGCGCAAGCACATCGTGACCGAGCAGGAGAGCGTCACCGTCCCCGTCTCGCACGACGAGGTCCGCGTGGTCCGCGAGCCCATCACCGACGCGAACGTCGGCGCCGCCACCTCCGGCCCCGAGCTCAGCGAGGAGGAGCACGAGGTCGTGCTGACCGAGGACCGCGTCGTCGCCGCGAAGGAGACGGTCCCCGTCGAGCGCGTCTCGCTCGGCACCGAGACGGTCACCGAGCAGCAGCAGGTCACCGAGGACGTCCGCCACGAGGAGATCGAGGTCGACGACGACGGAGTCACCCCGCGTCGCGACCGCGACGGACTCTGATCCCCGTCGCCGGCGGCGGGACCCCACCCGCCGCCGGCACCCCTCCCACTCCGCAGCCCGTGAGGAACCCCGTGCCCGACAGCCGACCCCCGGCCGACCGCCCGTCCGACGACGCCGTCACGGTGATCCGCTCGGAGGAGCGCCTCTCGGCGACGACTGTGCGCACCGCCACCGAGAGGGTGCGGATCCGCCGCGTCGTCGTGACGGAGGAGCGCACGGTCACCGTGCCGCTGCGCCGTGAGGAGCTGGTCATCGAGCGCGAGCCGATCGACGGCGCCGGGCCCGCGATCGATGCCGAGCCTCCCGCCCCGATCATCTTCGTGCTGCACGCCGAGGAGCTCGTGCCGACGACCCGCGTCGTGCCCGTCGAGCGGGTCAGCGTGCTCGTCGACCGGATCGTCGAGATGCGCACCGTCTCGGACTCGGTGCGGAAGGAACGCGTCGACGTGCAGACCTCCGTCCGCGACCGGCTCGACGGCGACGCGGAGTAGCGCTCGCCCCCATCGGACCCTCTGCGGGTGGGCGCATGCACGATCTGCAGGGGATCCGGCGCCCCTCCGCCCTCGTGCCGCGGCGGGAACCGCATTCCTGTGCGAAGTACCTGCAGATCGCACACTTCCCCTCCCGCTTCGGAGCCGCGCTCGCGCCCGGCGGCTCGCTACGGTGACGGAGTGACCCGCCCCGCACCCGTCTCCCGATGACCGCCGACGGCTGGTGGGCGCTCGCCCTCGCCGTGCTCGGCGGCGCCGTGCTCGTCTGGTGCGCGCTCGTCCTCGTGCTCTGGCGCGAGCAGCGGCGGAGGGGCCGCGCCATCGACTGGAGGGAGGCGCTGCGCCTGATCCCGGACGTCGTCCGGCTCCTCCGCGCCCTCCTCGCCGACCGGACGGTGCCGCGCGTCGTCCGCTGGTCGCTGGTCGGCCTGCTCGGCTACCTCCTGCTCCCGATCGACCTGATCCCGGACGTGATCCCCGTGCTCGGAGTCGCGGACGACGTCCTCGTCGTCGCCCTCGTCCTGCGCTTCGCGATCCGCCGCGCAGGGCCGGAGGCGATCCGCCGGCACTGGCCGGGCAGCCAGGAGGGGCTGAGCAGTCTGCTCGCGCTGACCCGCTCCCGCTGACCGCGCCCGCCCCGGCCGCCGCAGCGCCCGGCCCCGACGCACTCACCCGTTGCCCCTCCCGAACGCGGACGACCGACGTCGTCGCGAACTTAATAACAAAAGAAACGTTAGTACTTCCCAAACGACTTCGACGCGGCTAGCGTCGCTACCACCACCTCCCACGACCGGCCGTCGCTCACGCCCCGCCGCACCGTGACCCTCGAGGCGGACTCCCCACGAAGAAGTGATGGAAGGACTCAGGATGAGCAAGTTCCCCCTCGCGGCCGCAGCGGTCGTCGCGGCCGCCTCCCTGCTGCTCGCCGGCTGCAGCGCCGGTGGAGACGCGGGCGACGAATCCGCCGCCCCCTCGGACAGCGGCCAGGTGACCTGGTGGGGTTGGACGCCCGACACTCCCGTCGCCGAGCGCTACATCGCGGCGTTCAACGAGGAGTACCCCGACATCGAGGTCACCTACAAGAACTTCGAGAACGTCGACTTCCGCACCGCGCTGACCCCGGCGCTCGACTCCGGCGAGGGCCCCGACGTCTTCGACCTCTCCCCCGCTGGCGGATCGCCCGACACCTGGGGCCCCTACGCCATCGACCTCGCCCCGCTGGCCGAGGACACCCTCGGCCAGGACTGGTCGACCAGGCTCGGCGGCGGCTACACCGACCAGCTGACCGCTTCGGACGGCCGCCTCGTCTCGCTCCCCCTCGGCGGGATGTCGGCCGGGTTCCTCTGGTACGACCAGAACGTGCTCGACGAGGCCGGTGCCGAGATGCCGACCGACTACGACTCCTGGGTCGACACCTGCGAGAAGGTCGCCGCGATCGGCAAGACCTGCTTCACGATGGGCGCCGGCGGCGAGGACACCTTCCCGAGCGAGCTGTACCACGCGATCGCCAACTCGGTCGATCCCGACTTCTTCATCGAGGCGGCCACGGGCGAGGCGAAGTGGGACGACCCGCAGGGCATCGAGGTCCTCCAGATCATCAAGGACATGAAGGAGGACGGGATCATCGGCCCGGACGCCCTCGACGGCACCCAGTACCCGCTCGCGAACGAGGCCTTCATGAAGGGCGACGCCGCGATGGTGCAGATGGGCTTCTGGTACACCCAGTACTCGGGCGCCGAGTCCTGCAAGTCGGCCATGGAGGCCGCCGGAGTGAGCGACCCGACCTGCTTCGTGCAGCTGCCCGCTCCGTTCCCGGATGTCGCCGGCAAGGGCAACGGATCGGCCTACTTCGGCGAGGCCGACTACGGGCTGGCCATCAACGGCGACTCGCCGAACATCGCCGCAGCCAAGACCTTCGTCGCCTGGATGACCATGTCCGAGAACGGTCAGCAGAACGTGGCGAACGCCCTCGACCTGCTCCCCGCACTCCAGGGCATCGAGCCGGACTGGTCGCAGGTGTCCCTCGTCGACGAGGCCGTGCAGCGCCCCGCGATCGAGGAGCTCCTCGCCGCCAGCACCGCGACCGAGCAGTCGCGCCAGTGGCAGACCACCGAGACCACGCTCGACGCCGTGGTCATCGCGATCCAGCAGGTGCTCGACCCGACCCTCGACCGCACGATCGAGCAGATCGCGGCCGACGTGCAGGCGGGCTCCGAGGCCAGCTCCATCGGGATCGACTGAGCGGCGTGATCGGGATCGGAGACACCTCGCCATGACCGCGACGGTCCAGCGTCCGACCGGCACCGGCCGGCCCTCTCGGGAGGAGAAGCCCGGCGGCGCGATCCGCAGGGTCTCGCACCTCCTCCCCGGGGGGCTGCCCTGGATCCTCCCCGGGTTCATCCTCTCGGTCGGCCTGATCTACTACAGCATCTTCTACTCCGGCTACCTCTCCTTCTTCGAGTGGGGCGGCGGCCGGCAGCGGATGATCCCGGTCGGCGTCGACAACTACGTGCAGGCCTTCAGCGACCCGGTGTTCTGGGGCGCGATCCGCAACACGGCGGTCTACTTCGTCGTCGTGTTCGCGGTGCAGGTGCTCGGAGGCGTGCTGTTCGCCGCCGCGATGCACTCGAGGATCCTGCTCGCGAACGTCTACAAGGTGATCATCGTGATCCCGGTCGTCGTCGCTCCCGCGACGCTGGCCCCGGCGCACATCCAGGTCTGGCAGACCGACGGGACCCTGAACCGGATCCTCGACGCCGTCGGCCTCGGTGCCGTCGCCCAGGGCTGGCTGGGCCAGTCCGCCACGTCCCTGCTGGTGATCATCGTCGTCGGCTGCTGGGGATCCGTCGGGTTCGGCTTCATCCTCTACTACGCCGGCATGGCGCAGATCGACCCCGAGATGCTCGAGGCCGCGCGGATCGACGGCGGCGGGAACCTCCGCATCCTCTTCTCGATCGTGCTGCCGAACCTGCGCTCGATCACGGTGTCGCTGGCGGTGCTGAACTTCATCACCGCGCTCAAGCTCTTCGACAACGTCTGGCTGCTCACCCAGGGCGGGCCGGCGCACTCGTCCGAGTTCCTCGGGACGATGATCTACGCCGAGACCGCCGGGTCCTCGCGGAACCTCGGCTACGCCGCGGCCCTCTCGGTGATCCTGCTGGTCATCGCGGTCGGCACGTCGGTGATCATCCAGGTCCGCGGACGCGAGCGCGTGCCGGTCGTGCCGGTGACGAAGGAGGCCCCCCGTGTTTGAGACCCGCTCGGTGCGCGCCCGGCTGCTGCTGCAGCTCGTGGTGACGATCGCGATCATCCCGTTCGCGATCCCGATCTACGCGATGGTCACGCGCTCGTTCGCCGGCGCCGGCTGGGGCAACTACGCCGCCGTCCTCGCAGTGCCCGGGTTCGCGCGCTTCTTCCTCAACTCGGCGATCGTCGCGGGCGGGTCGATCGTCATCATCTACCTGGCGACGATGATGGCGTCTTTCGGCTTCTCGAAGCTCCGCATCCGGCGCAAGGAGGTCTTCTTCTGGATGATGATGGCCGCGCTGACGCTGCCCGAGGTCGTGCTCATCGCCCCGCTCTACGCCACCGCGGTGCAGCTCGACCTGCTCGGCACCTTCTGGTCGGTGATCCTGCCGATCGCCGCGCTGCAGATCCCGTTCACGGTGCTGATCACCCGCGGCTACGTCGACGGGATCCCGGACACGCTCTTCGAGGCCGCCCGCCTGGACGGGGCGGGGACGTGGCGGATGTTCTGGTCGATCCTCCTGCCGCTCGCGAAGCCCATGGCCGTCGCGCTGATCGTGCTCGTGCTGATCAACGCCTGGAACGCCTACCTGCTGCCCAAGGTGTTCCTGATCAACGAGGACATGGGCGTCGTCACCCTGCTGCCGGAGTTCTTCCGGCGCCAGTACAACGACGACACCCCCAAGATCCTCGCCGCCGCCGTCGTGACGGCGATCCCCACGATCGTCGCCTACATCGCCCTGCAGAAGCAGTTCGAGCGCGGCATGGCGGCCGGTGCGATCAAGTAGGAGCGCGTCGTCGGCCGGCCGCACGCGACCCGGCCGGCCGATGATGCGGGCAAGATGAACGAGTACCGGACGGAAGGAGGAGAGATGAGCGCAGTAGGACTCGCCGTTCCCGCGAGCAGCATCGACGACCACTTCGTCGCAGCACTCGTGCACGCGCTCGCCGATCCCCTCCTCCAGGCCGGTCGAGGCCTCGTGACCCGGGTCGTCGAGGATCGCGACGCGGAGGAGCGGGCCTACCGCCACTGGGCCGAGGTGGGCGGGATCGACGCGGTCGCCCTGCTCGACGTCCACCGCGAGGACGGCCGGGTGGAGCTCCTCCGCTCCCTCGGCTTCCCCCTGGCGGGCGTGGTCCACTCCTCGCTCACGGTCGACTTCCCCGCGGTGTCCGTCGACTTCGACGCCTCGCTCTCGGTGCTGCGCGCGTTCCTCGCCACCCGGTCGCACGACACGGCCGTGTACATCACCGGTCCTGACGACGGAGGCATCGGCTCGGCCCGGTCGGCGGCGGTGGAGACCGCGGGCGGCGACGACCTGTTCCACGTGGTGCGGGTCGAGCGCGGGGTCGACTCCGCCGTCTCCGCCGCGATCGCCGCCGTCCAGGCGGGTCCGGTGACCCTCGTCTTCGACAGCGACGTGCACGCCGCCGCGGCCCTCGGCGCCCTCCGCGAGCGCGGGTCGCGGATCCCGGAGGACGTCGCGATCGTCTCGTGGACCAACTCCGCCCTCTGCCAGAGCGCCAGTCCCTCGATCACCGCGCTCGACCGCCGCGGCACCGAGATCGGCGCCCTGCTGGGCGAGCGGATCCTCCACGCGATCGACGGCGCCGACCGCTCCTCCGCCCGGGCCCCCGAGCCCTTCGTCGTGGTCGGGGAGACGACGTGAGCCTCACGCGGCGCATCGGCCCCTCCTCCGAGAACACCCGCAGCGCGATCCTCGACATGGTCCGCTCCAGCGGCACCGTCAGCCGGATCGAGCTGGCCGAGATGTCGGGGCTCACCGCCACGTCGATCACGCGCATCGTGAAGTCCCTGATCGAGGACCGCCTGGTGATCGAGACGGGCTTCAGCGATTCCACGGGGGGCAAGCGGCGCAGCCTGCTCGAGCTCAACCCCCGAGCGCGCTACGCCGTGGGCGTCTCGCTCGACGACGAGCGCCTCACCTACGTCGTCGTGGATCTGGGCGGCTCCGTCGTGGGGCAGCTGGTCTCGGCCGGCATCGGCAAGTCGGCCCCCGCCGACGTGGTGCCCCGCGTCGCCGAGGAGCTGGAGCAGCTGTTCCGCCAGCTCGACATCCCCCCGGCGGACGTCGTGGGCGTGGGGGTCGCGGGAGCGGGTCTCGACCTGGACACCGGGGCCGGCCGCCTCTCGCTCACCGCCGACGAGTGGGACTCCTTCGCGGTGCGCGAGGCGCTCGAGACCCGGATCGGCCTGCCGGTGGTCCGCGACAACGACGCCGCCTGCGCGGCGCTGGGCCAGTTCTGGGTGGGCCGGATCCCCGCCACCGAGGACTTCGCCACGCTCTACATGTCCAACGGCTTCGGCCTCGGGCTCATGGTCGGCGGGAGCGTCAGCCGCGGCGCGTCGTCGAACGTGGGCGAGATCGGCCACATGGTGGTCGACCTCGACGGCCCCGACTGCTGGTGCGGAGCGCAGGGCTGCCTCGAGATGGTCGCCGCCCCGCGGGCCGTCGTGGCGCGCGCCCTCGAGGACGCCGCGCTCGCCGCCGAGCTCGACCTGTCGGGCGACGACGATCGCCTCCGGCACGACTTCAACGCCGTCGCCCGTGCCGCGGCGAGCGGGGAGGCCCGCTGCCGCGCCCTGATCGAGCGCTCGGCCTCGGCGGTCGCGGCCGCCGTGCTGTCGACCGTGAACCTCCTGGACCTGGACCGGCTCTTCCTGGCCGGTCCCGGTTTCGCGGATGCGGGAGCGGTCTACGTGCGCTCCGTGCGCGACCGGGTCACCCGGCTCGCCCGCGCCCGCGCCGTGCACAGCGTGCAGGTGGAGCTCTCGGATCCCGGCCTCGATGCGGCGGCGATCGGAGCGGCGACCCTCGCGCTCCAGCACGTGCTGCTGCCGCACACCCGGATCGAGCGCCTGCGCGCCGACCCGGACACCCGCCGCCGGGCGTGACCCCGGCCATCGCGGCCCCTGCTTCTTCTCTCGTCCGAACTTACTATCAAAAGGTTATATAGTTTCTTTCGTCGACATCGTCGCCGACCCCGGGCTCCGGCCCCCTCTCCAGAAAGGACTGGCCCGTGGCCATTCGCTCCGTCCTCCTGCACGTGACCGACGTCTCCCGCTCGGTCGACTTCTACACGCGGTTCCTCGGAGTGGAGGTGGTCGAGCAGTCCGAGGACTCCGCCGTGCTCGACGCCGTCACCGCCGTGATCCGCCTCGCCCGCCTCGAGAGCGCGGAGCCGTCGACCTTCGAGCCCGACGACCTCCAGGCGGGCTTCCGCCACATCGGCTTCAAGGTCGCCGATCTCGACCAGCGCGTCGCCGCTCTGCACGAGGCCGAGGTGCCCTTCCAGCTCGAGCCGATCCACGCAGAGGGCGACGTGCGCATCACCTTCTTCTACGACCCCGACGGCACCCTGCTCGAACTGGTCGAGGGGCCGCTCCAGTACCACGAGGTCTACGACCGCGAGGCCGTGGACCGCGACTGGGGACTGGGCAGCCCCGACCGCCCGCGCTTCGACCACGTCGCCGAGACCGTCGAGGACCTGGCCGCCACCGAGGAGTACTTCGGAGCCCTGGGCTTCACGCGCATGGCGGGCATCCACCAGGCGCACGACCCGCGCGGCTTCGAGATCGACTTCCTCCGCGACGGCGACACGTCGCTCGAGATCTTCACCTACTCCCGGGTCGAGAAGTCGCACCGTGCCGCGCAGGTGGCCTCGACCGGTTTCGTGGCCGCCGAGTTCGAGGGCGCTCCGCCCGCGGGCGCCGTCCCCGTCGGCTCCGCCGCCGGCCTCGATCTGTACACGGATCCCGACGGCCTCGTGCACGCGGCCACCGGAGCCTGATCCGTGGGCTGGGAGCTCGCCCCGCTCGGCTCGACCGGACTGCGCGTCAGCCCGGTGACCCTCGGCGGCGCTCCGCTGGGCAGCATGCCCGAGAACTTCGGGTACTCCGTCGCCGAGCGCGACGCGATCGACGTCGTGCTCGCGGTCCTCGACAGCGAGATCCGCACGATCGACACCGCCAACGGCTACTCCGGTGGCCGGAGCGAGGAGCGGATCGGACGGGCTGTCGCCGAGTACGGCGGGCTGCCCGAGGACGCCCTCGTCCTGACGAAGGTGGACCCGCTCGACGGCGACTACAGCGGTGACCGCATCCGCGCCTCGCTCGAGGAGAGCCGGG
The DNA here is from genome assembly GCF_001423055.1 of Rathayibacter sp. Leaf299. Classification (NCBI taxonomy): domain Bacteria; kingdom Bacillati; phylum Actinomycetota; class Actinomycetes; order Micrococcales; family Microbacteriaceae; genus Rathayibacter; species Rathayibacter sp. Leaf299. Next base: position 468,802 of record NZ_LMNT01000001.1, on the reverse strand, counting down.
AGCGGCTCGGCTTCGACCCGCTCCCGGTCGTGCAGCTGCACGACCCCGAGTTCCACTCCTTCGAGCGGATGACCGGGCCGGGCGGTGCCGTCGAGGTGCTCGTCGCCGCCCGCGACCGCGGCGAGATCGGGCACCTCGGCCTCGCCGGCGGGGACGTGCGCGTGATGTCGCGCTACCTCGACCTCGGCGTGTTCGACGTGCTGCTCGTGCACAACCGCTGGACGCTCGTCGACCGCAGCGCGGGCCCCCTGCTCGAGCGCGCCGCGGCGGACGGGCTCGCGGTGCTCAACGCCGCGGTGCTCGGAGGCGGGATCCTCGCCGACGACTCGGGGTCCCGGACGCAGTACGGCTACCGGCCCGCCCGCCCGGCGACTCTCTCTGCGATCACGGCGATGCGGGAGGTGTGCCGTGACCACGGGACGGATCTCGCGACCGCCGCGCTCCGCTTCTCCACCCGTGACACGCGCATCTCGTCGACCGTGGTCGGCATCAGCCGGCCCGAGCGCATCGCCACCACCGTGAGCGCGGCCACCGCCGAGCTCCCCGAGGAGTTCTGGGACCGGATGGAGCAGCTGCTCCCGCCTCCCGAGAACTGGCTCGACTCCTCCGACTCCGCACCCCTCACAGAAACCGAGTGACCATGCCTCTCGTCCGCATCGACATGCACGACCACCTGGCCGACCTCCGGCCCGCCATGAGCGAGGCCGTGCACAGCGCGCTCGTCGAGGGCTGGGAGATGCCCGCCGACGACCTCTTCCAGATCTTCCGCCTGCACGAGCAGGGCGACCTCTTCTACAGCCGGACGTTCCCGGACGCCGACCGCAGCGACATCGTCTTCGTCCAGATCCTCGTGTACACCGGCTACAGCCCCGAGGTGAAGCAGCGCGGGGCCGCGCTCGTCGTCGAGAGGCTCGCCGCGCTCGGGATCAAGCGCGACGACATCCTCATCGCGCTCAGCGAGAACGGCGACGGCGACTGGCTCGCCCCCTCGAAGGAGGCGTGACGTGGTGCAGCGCTCCGACCTGCCGTCCGACTTCGTCTGGGGCGCCGCGACCGCCTCGTACCAGATCGAGGGCGCCGTCGCCGAGGACGGCAAGGGCCCGAGCATCTGGGACGCCTTCGTGCAGCGCCCCGGAGCGATCGCCGACGGCCGCACCGGCGAGCCGGCCGACGACCACTACCACCGCGTCGACGAGGACGTCGCCCTGATGGCCGACCTGGGCCTCGACGCGTACCGGTTCTCGATCGCCTGGCCGCGCATCCAGCCCGACGGCACGGGGCGCGCCCTGGCCGCCGGGCTCGGCTTCTACCGGAGCCTGGTCGAGAAGCTGCTCGCCCGCGGCATCACGCCCTGGGCGACGCTCTACCACTGGGACCTGCCCCAGGCCCTGGAGGAGCGGGGCGGCTGGCTCGAGCGCGACACGGCGCTCCGCTTCGCCGACTACTCCGAGCTCGTCGCTCAGGAGCTCGGCGACGTGGTGTCGCACTGGATCACGCTGAACGAGCCGTGGTGCTCGTCGTTCCTGGGCTACGCGAGCGGGCACCACGCCCCGGGACGGCAGGAGGGGAGCCGCGCCGCGCGCGCCGCCCACCACCTGCTGCTCGGCCACGGTCTCGCCGTGCCGCGCCTGCGCGCCGCGGCTCCCGAGGCCGAGGTCGGCATCACGCTGAACCTCTACTCGGTGCGCCCGGCGAGCGGCAGCGCTGCCGACGCCGACGCCGCCCGCCGGATCGACGGGCTGGGCAACCGCCTCTTCCTCGACCCGGTGCTGCGCGGCGCGTACCCCGCCGACGTCCTCGACGATCTGGGCCAGGCGGAGTGGTTCGCCGAGAACGCGCCCGCGGAGGACCTCGCCGCGATCGCGGCTCCGATCGACTTCCTCGGCATCAACTACTACAGCCGGCACACGGTCGCCGCGGCCGACGCAGCCGTCGTCGATCGGGACGCACCGCCCTCGGCCTACCCCGGCAGCGAGAGCGTCGTCTTCGCCGGCACCGACGCGCCCCGCACCCAGATGGGCTGGGAGATCCACCCCGACGGTCTGCAGGACGTCCTCGCGATGGCGCACGAGCTCGCTCCGGAGCTGCCGCTCTTCATCACCGAGAACGGCTCGGCCTATCCCGACACCGTCGACGAGGACGGGACCGTGCACGATGCGGAGCGCGCCGACTACCTGCGCGCCCACCTCGAGGCGTGCGCGGGCGCCGTGGCCGACGGCCTGCCCCTGCGCGGCTACTTCGTCTGGTCGCTGATGGACAACTTCGAGTGGGCGTGGGGGTACAGCCGCCGCTTCGGGATCGTGCACGTCGACTACGAGACGCAGCAGCGCACGGTGAAGTCGAGCGGCCGGTGGTTCTCGGAGTTCCTGCGGGAGGGGGCGGAGTAGCGTCCCGCGGTCGAGGGGGCTCGCGCTAGTCCCGCTCGCCCGCGCCGTGCGCCAGCAGCACCACGATCCGGCGCAGGTGCAGCGCGACGAGCACTCCCGGCCCGAGTGCGCTGCCCGCCGCCACCGCCCGCTCGTCCACCGCCTGCACCAGCAGGCGCACCGAGCGGGTCGCCTCGGCGAGCAGCCGGTGCGCCTCGGCCGTCCCCGCGCCGTGGCGGTCGACGGCGGCGGCGACCGTCCGCAATGCGTCGCCGAGCGGGCGGCGCAGCTCCTCGTCGAAGCGCAGCGCCCCCGGCCGGTCCCACAGGGTGTCGGCGAGGGCGCTCGTCGCGTCGCGCACATGGAAGAGGACCGTGTCGAGCACGGCCAGCCGGTCGTGATCGGATCGGGAGTCGCGGCGGTGCAGCAGCGCCCGCGGATTGCCCTTGCGGCTCTCGTCGGCCTCGACCAGCGTGCGCCGCACGTCCTCCGAGGTCGCCGCGAGCTCCTCCCCCGTGCTCGCCCACGAGTCGTGCTCGGGCGGCCACGGCTCGTCGAGGGCGGCGGCCGTGTCGCGCAGCACGCCCGCCAGACGCTCCTGGAACTCGTCGACCCGGGCCGCCGCCGCCTCGCTGGTCAGCCCCGGCACCACGATCAGGTTCACGAGGAGTCCCACGACCACTCCGACCGCCATCTGCACGAGGTAGCCGAGCGAGTAGTCCTCGGCGTCCGCTCCTCCGATGATCAGCACGAACAGCGCCGCCATCGGCACGTACTCCTTGCCCGCGCCGAACCAGCCGGTGCCCGAGACGAGCACGCCGAGCCCGACGATGATCGGGATGGTCCACCACGTCGGCCCGACGGTCACGACGACGAGAGTCGCGAGCGCGATCCCCGCTGCGAGCCCGGCGAGCGTCTGGAGGCCCGTGCGCGCCGAGCCCATCAGGGTCGGGTACATGCTCACCAGCGCGCCGAGCGGTGCGTAGTAGGGGTACTCCTCGGCGACGCCGGGCACGTGCGGCGCGAGGGTCCAGGCGACGCCGACCGCGAGCGCGGTCTTCGCGGCGAGGAGGAGGCGCGGCGCGGCCGTCGCCGCTCGCCAGGCTCGGGCTGCTCGGGTGCTGGTCACCAGGGGACCCTACGCGAGGGCCGCGGCGAGGTGGGGGTGAGCATCCGGATGTCCGCGCGACCGGATCCGGGGCGCGCGGTCAGGCGGACGGCGGAGTGCCGCCGCCCCCGCCGCCCATCCCGGTCGCCGCCTGCTGCTCGACGCTGCCCGCGTAGTCGTCCGTCGGGTCGCGGTAGATCGTGTGCACGTGGCCCCAGCCCGAGGTGCTCACCCCGTCGACGTCCGCGCCGGCGGAGCCGTTCTGCGCCTGGAACCCGACGTAGACGTTCGGGCCGGAGATCGAGAAGCTGATGCCGTCGCCCGTGCTCATGTCGTACGTCGTCTCTCCGGACCAGGCGATCACAGTGGTGTCGAGGGTCGCCTCGATCTCGGCGCGGGTGGCCGCGGCGCTCTGCTCGTCGGCCATGCCCGACCAGTTCGCGATCAGGTCGAGCAGCAGCTCGCGCTGCTCGTCGGTGAGGTCGGCGCCGGTGAGGCCCGATCCGGTCGTGAACTCGCAGGTGTCGCCGGGGGCGCACATGGTGACGTCGCCGGCGGTGAGTGCCGCCTGCTGCTCGGCGGTCAGCGAGTCGACGAACGCGAAGGCGTCGGTGTAGATCCCGTCGAAGGCCTGCACCTCGGTGCCGTCGGCGGCGATCCAGTCGGCGGGCTGCACGCCGAGGTGCGTCGGGGCGAAGGTGATCGCGTCGGCCGCGCCGTCGAGGGTGGCGTTGATGCCGAGGTGGTGGCCGCCGAACTGCACCTCGTAGGCGCTCGTGTCGGAGGCGTCGCCGAAGAGCGCGAGGTAGTACTGCCCGAGCGAGTCCTCCGTGGTGCTGCTGTTCTCGACGAGGTACTGATCGCCCGCGATGATGCTCGCGACCGTCGCGAACGCCTCGTCGCTGAGCAGCGCCTCCATCACCTGGAGGGCGGCGACCTGCTGCTCCGGAGTGAGGTCGGCGAGGTTCAGACCCGCTCGCTCGACGAACGTGACGGGGAAGTTCGACCACGACGTGGTCTTCGTCTCGTCGTCGTAGTCGTACGTGACCGCTTCACGCTGCTCGTCCGAGAGCGTCGCGAGGAACGCCTCGACCGCGGCGGTCGTGTCCGCGATCGTCTCGGCGGTGGTCGTGGCGGTCGAGCTCGTGACCTGCGTCGCCGAGTCGGCCACGGTGGAGGCGGCCAGAGAGGAAGTAGTAGATGAAGAAGAAGGGGCGGCACTCGTGTTCTGCGTCGCGCAGCCGGCCAGGAGGAGCCCGCTCACGAGGAGCATGCTCGTCCCCAGCAGGAGTCTCGATCGTCGCGGGCGCGGGGTGGGGTCCGTGGTCATCATGGGACGACCGTAGGCAGCCCGCTTCTCCCGACCCTTTCGGAATCCTCTGAGCCCCCGATGAGCGTCCCGCCCTCGCGAGTTGCCCGAGAAGGCTCGTTCTCGCTTACAAGAACGGACCTTTGCGGGCAACTCGACTCGCACTCGTCCGGGCGGATCAGCTCTCGACGACGGGCAGCTCCGCGCTGGCCACGACGTCGCCGCCGGCCGCGACGATCTCGACGGCGGCCACCGACTCGCGCGGCACCGCCGCGTTCATCTCGCAGTCGATCTCGACCGCACTGCCCAGGAACGAGCCCGACGGCAGCCGCTCCCCCGACTCCGTGACCAGCACCAGGTCGTAGCTCTCGCCCACCGCGAAGCCGCTCGCCCGCAGCACCGTCTCGGTCCCCCAGGTGTGCGCGATCACGGAGCCCTCGACGTCCACCGCCGCCGACTCCTCGAAGGCGATCGTCTCGACGGCGCCGAGGGTCCCCGGAGGTCCGGCGACGGGCCGCTCGCCCGTGCCCTGGAGCAGCGTCGCGCCGAGCGCGCCGACGGCGACCGACGCCGCGACGGCTCCGACAGCGAGCGCGAGGCGACCGCGCCGGGGCCGCGCGGGGGCCTCCTCCTCCTCGATGCGCAGCACGCGCGAGCGGAGCGCGGCCGACGCCTCGCCGCCCTCCCACCCGCCGAGAGCCGCGAGGCGGTCGACGACGACGCCGAACGCCGCCAACTCGCGGTCGACGGTCGGGTCCTCGGAGCGAAGACGGTCGAACTCGACCGCCTCCTCGGCCGAGAGCTCGCCGGCCAGAGCCGCGGCGATCAGCTCCTCGCGGCGTCCGCCGGGGTGCTCGGTGCCTGTCATGGTCGCTCCTGGTCGGTGGGGTCGGCCTCCGCGAGGTGGGTGCGGAGTGCTCGGAGAGCGTAGAAAGCGCGGGTGCGCAGCGTCGCGACCGGCACGCCGGTGGCCTGCGAGAGATCGGAGTAGCTCTCGCCGCGGAGATGGATCGCGACCACGACGGCGCGGTGCTGCTCCGTGAGCCGCGCGAGCGCCTCCGCCATCGCGAGCGGTTCGAGGGGGTCGCGCTCGTCGCCCGGGACCTCCTCGAGGACCTCCGCCTCGACGAGGCGGGGCAGGCGCTGCAGCGATCGGTGCACGTCGATCACGACGTTGCGGGCGATCGCGAACAGCCACGTGCGCAGGCTCGCCCGCTCGGCGGAGTAGCCGGCGCGCGACCGCCACGCGCGGAGGAACGTCTCCTGCACGCAGTCCTCCGCGAGCTGGCGGTCACGCAGCGCGTTCACCGCGAAGCCGAGCAGGGCACCGCCGTGCTCGTCGTACGCGGCTGCGAGGTCGAAACCGGCCCCGGGATGCAGCGGAGCGACCGGGGCGGGGTCGCGAGGGAGCCTCGTCACCGCGGGCTCCTCCCGTCGTCGCATCGCCGTCGCCGTCATCGGCACCTCCCCGATCGTGGGCCGATCGGCCCGTCGAGAGGAGTACGTCCGCGCGGGACGCCCCGTTCATCCGGAGGCGGATCCCGAGTCTATGAAGAACTTCTCAGAAGCGGATGAACGCGGAGCACCCCGCGTCCGTACACCCCTGCATCGGGCCCACCCGGTCGCCCGCGAACGAAAGGCTCCACCATGACGAAGACGTCCGCCACCCGGAACCGCCTGCTCGCCCTGGGCGGCATCACCGCCGTCACCGCCGCCTCGCTCCTCGCCGCCGCGCCCGCCCACGCCGAGACGGAGGTGGCCGCGCCGTCGAGCTTCACCAGCGCGTTCACCGTCATGGCCACGCCCGACCAGGTCGTCAACGCCGACTCCGTAGCGACCCCCGGCGAGGCGGGAGCCGCCGGCGAGATGACCTTCCGGGTCAACAGCGACCTCGAGATCATCTGCTACGACATCACCCTGACCGGCGTCACCGGCGAGTACCAGAGCCCGGCCAAGACCGCGACGCACATCCACCAGGCCGCGCTCGGGAAGTCCGGCCCCCCGCGGATCGCGTTCCCGAACCCCTCGCCGGTGGGCGACGGACCGCGCACCAGCTCGGGCTGCCTGCAGGGCCCGTTCACGACGGGCGTGCAGGCGAACGGCGCCGACACCGGCGCCGGCTTCTCGTTGAAGGCGCTCGAGGCCGACCCCGCCGGCTTCACCGGTGACGCGCACACCGCGTCCTTCGCCGCCGGCGTCGTGCGCGGCCAGCTCTCGCAGGTGCCCGTCGGCGGCCTGCAGACCGGTGGCGGCGCGACCGCGGCCGGCCCCGACGCCGGAGTGATCGGAGTCGCGGGCATCGGCGCCCTCGCCGCGCTCGGCGCTCTCGGGGTCGTCGTCGCCCGCCGACGCACCGCCTCCTGACTGTGGGCACTCGACTGAGGAGCGGTGCGGTCCTCTGCGCGGCGCTGCTCCTCAGCGGGTGCGCCGCGTCCGCGCCTCCCGCGTCCGAGGCGGCGGGAGCGGCGCCTCCCGCGGTCGCGTCCCCGCGCGCGACGACAGAGCCGGCGGCGGCCGCTCCGACGGCGACCACGCCGACCCCGTCTTCCCCGGCGACACCGCCCCCGACGGACTCGGCGCCGGTGGCGCCCGCTCCGGTCACGGCCGCCCCGACCCCCGTCCTGGGCGTCGGCGTCGAGCCCGCGCGCCTCTCCGTGCCCGCGATGGGCCTCGACGAGGCGCTGATCCCGCTGGGGATCGCGGCGGACGGGACGATGGAGGTGCCCGTCGACTACGACGACGTCGGCTGGTTCTCGGGCGGTGGCCGTCCGGGCGGGACCGGCCGCACGGTGATCGCCGCGCACGTCGACTCCCGCTCGGGCCCGGCCGTCTTCTTCCGCCTGGGCGAGCTCGGCGTCGACGACGAGATCGAGCTCACCGGAGTCGACGGCTCGCTGCACCGCTACCGGGTGACCGCGACCGAGGCGCACCCGAAGGCCGCCTTCCCCACCGCCGCCGTCTTCGGAGGCACCCTCGAGGACGAGGTCGTGCTCGTCACCTGCGCCGGCGACTACGACACGGCCATCGGCCGCTACGAGGACAACCTCGTCGTCTTCGCCTCCCGCCTCTGACGCTTCCCGACGGCCCTCCTCGACGGATCGACGACGAGCGCCACCCATCCGGCGAGAACGGCCGCCCCTCGCTCGGCCGTGCGGCCGTTCGCGACGGATCGGACACGACCCGCGGCCGAGCCGGTTGGACACCGGAACCGTCGTGCGCCACACTCGTCGGAGTCACGAGACCCGGACCCGTCTCGATCCGGAACCCGGCGACCGCGGAACACCGCGTCGCAGGGAGCGGGACGGCCCCCGGGTCGAGCAGGCGTTTCGGGTACGCCGCTCTTCCCCCGCCGTCCTCACGGGTGGGGTCGTCCAGGGTCGGCCCCACCCCTCTTCGCTCAGCGGCTCAGCGGCTCAGCGGCTCAGCGAGCCAGCGAGCCAGCGGCTCAGCGAGCCAGCCGAGCACCCCCTCACCCGCGCCGCGCGAACGCCCCGAGGCTGTACCCGAGCAGCAGCGCCGCCATCACGACTCCGGACGCCACCGCCATCGCCTCCGCCGCACCCGTCAGCAGCCCGATCCCGCCGAGCACGACCAGCAGCCCGCCCAGCAGCGCGAACATCTTCTCGTGGAACGCCCACGAGAAGGGCAGGAAGTGCAGACCCACGACCAGCGCGATGAGGGCGGGCCGCAGCGAACCGGCACCCGTCTCCTCCAGCAGCCGCGTGCCGACCGCGATGAGCGCCAGCTCGCCGACGACGCAGGCGAGGTAGACGGCGATGCCCACTCGTGTCGGAGGTGCGAAGCGGCCGAGGCCGCGCGGCCGGACGAACAGGAACCAGAGCGTTGCCGCGATCAGCGCAACGGCCCCGACCCTGACCACCAGCGCCGCAGCGCCGGAGGACGTGTACGAGAAGACGAACACCGCGGCTCCGGCCAGCCCGATCAGCGCACCGGTGCGGCGAGGATCGGCGAACCGGGGCGGGGCGGGAGCATCGTCGGTCATCGGGCGAGCCTCTCAGACGAGCACCGCGAGCGGTAGGCCGGGCTCCGCCGGCGACGCGACTCCCCTCGCCGACGACCGCGTCCCCGCACCCCTCCTGCCTGCGCGAGGATCGTCCCCGTGACCGCCTCGATCGAGTGCACGACCCGCTCCTCCCTCTCTCCCGCCGAGATGTTCGACCGCGCGCGGGACATCGGCCTGCACACCGCCTCGCAGTCCGCGGCCGACGAGCGCGCGGTGGCCGGAGTCGTCACCGGCCTGATCGGTCTCGGCGAGGAGGTGACGTGGCGGGCCCGCCACTTCGGTGCGCCGCTCCTCCTCACCAGCCGGATCACCGCGTTCGACGCCCCGCACCGCTTCGTCGACGAGCAGGTCCGCGGCCCGTTCGCCCGATTCCGGCACGAGCACCTCTTCGAGGCCGACGGCACCGGCTCCGTCATGATCGACCGTCTCGAGTACGCGGCTCCGCTCGGCCCGCTCGGCGGCATCGCGGAGCGCCTCGTCGTGACCCGGCACCTCCGCCGGCTGCTGCAGGCGCGCGGCGCCTTCCTCGCCGACCCCTGAAGCCGGGCCCGGTCCCATGAGAGCGCGCCCTGAAAGGGGGTCCGCCCCTCCGGTCCCCTTCACAGCGGCTGACTATGCTTGTGCCACCCACGACCGGCGAGTCCGTGCCGATCCGCGGGTTCGCGACCTCGACGCCCGGGGACCGGAGGGGGTGCACATGGCCGACCGGCCCAATCTGCGGCACGTCGCCGCCGTCGCCGGCGTCTCGCACATGACGGTGTCCCGCGTGCTGAGCGGTCATCCCAACATCAAGGAGTCGACCCGGCAGCGGGTCCTCGAGGCGGTCGACGAGCTCAACTACCGGCCCAACATCGCGGCCCGCTCTCTGGTCACGCAGCGTACCGACCGCATCGGCGTGATGGTCGAGAGCGGAGCCGAGTTCGGGCCCTCGAGCACGCTGCGGGCGATCGAGCGCGCGGCCCGCGAGAAGGGCTACTCGATCACGTCGGTCGCCCTGCGCGACGACCACGACATGACTCCGGTCGACGCGATCAACCACCTCACGGGCCTCGGGATCGACGCTCTCTGCGTCATCGCCCCGCGCTCCTCCTCGGTCGCGACCCTGCGCACCGTCGAGATCGGAGTGCCGACCCTCGTCGTCAAGTCCGACAAGGACCCCACCTTCCTCACCGTCTCGGTCGACCAGCAGGCGGGCATGGCGCAGGCCGTCGACCACCTCGCGGCGCTCGGCCACCGCGACGTGCTCCACATGTCCGGCCCGCTCGACTGGCTCGACGCCCGGGCCCGCGAGCGCGCCTTCCACGCGCGGGCGAAGGCGTGGGGCATGCACGAGCGGCCCATCGTGGTCGGCGACTGGACCCCCGACTCCGGCTACGACTTCGCGACCAGCCTGCGCTCGGTGCCCGACTTCACCGCGATGGTGGTCGCCAACGACGAGATGGCGCTCGGAGTGATCCACGGACTCGTCGAGCGCGGCATCCGCGTGCCCGAGGACGTGAGCATCATCGGCTTCGACGACCTGCCCACCGCGCGGCACTTCCTGCCGCCGCTCACCACGGTGAAGCAGGACTTCGACAAGCTCGGCTCGACCGTCGCCGAAGTGATCCACGCACGGATCCGCGGCCAGGAGATCCCGCAGCGCACGCGGATCCCCACGGAGCTGATCGTGAGGGAGTCGACGGCCGCTCCCCGGTCGTGATCCTTCCGGGACCTTCCCGGCCCCCGCGCTCGCGTATCATCGGCGGCACCCATTGGCGTGAGACATCTGCTCGCGCGCGACACGAACCGAGGGCGGCACGTGGCAGTTCAGTCGAGGACGACGGAGCGCTCCGCCGTCCCCGTCGTCGAGATGACGGGCATCACGGTCTCGTTCGCCTCGGGCCGCGCCCTCGAGGACGTCGGCTTCCGCCTGTTCCCCGGTGAGATCCACGGCCTGATGGGCGAGAACGGCGCGGGCAAGTCGACGCTGATCAAGACGCTCACCGGCATCCACCGCCCCGACGCCGGAGTGATCACCGTGGACGGCGTGGAGCGCAGCTTCTCGGGGCCCGCCGACGCCAAGTCCGCCGGCATCTCGGCCGTGTTCCAGGACGAGCGGCTGACCGACAACCTCAGCATCGGCGAGAACATGATGCTCGGGCAGGAGGTCCGCGGACGCTTCGGCATCTCGTGGTCGCGCACCCATCAGCGCGCGGCCGAGATGCTCGGCGAGCTCGGTCTGGGCGACCTCGATCCGCGCCTGCCGCTGCGCTCGCTCTCTCCGGCGATCCGCCAGCTGGTCGCGATCAGCCGCGCGATGGTCGATCATCCGCGCGTGCTCGTGCTCGACGAGCCCACCTCGAGCCTCGACCTCGGCGACGTCGCCCGCCTCTTCGCCGTGCTGCGGCGCCTGCGCGACTCCGGCGTCGCGATCCTCTTCGTCTCGCACTTCCTCGAGCAGGTCCTGACCCTCAGCGACCGCCTCACGGTGCTGCGCGACGGCGGCACCGTCGGCGAGTACCCCGCCCGGAGCATGGACCGCGCGGAGCTGATCGCGAAGATGATCGGCAAGGACATCGACGCGCTGCGGCAGATCGGCTCCGACCGCCGCGAGCACCGCCGCCAGCCCACGGGGCCCCCGATCTACCGGGCGTTCGGCCTCGGCCGGCGCGGAGCCGTCGCCCCGACCGACCTGGAGCTGCACCGCGGCGAGATCGTGGGCTTCGCGGGTCTGCGCGGCTCCGGGCGCACCGAGCTGGCCTCCCTCCTGAGCGGCGTGGATCGCGCCGACTCGGGCCGCGTGCTGATCGACGGCGAGCCCGCGCAGATCACCGACCCGGGCTCGGGCCTGCGGAACCGGATCGCGCACTCGAGCGAGAACCGCCGCGAGGACGGGATCATCGGCGACCTCTCCCTCCGCGACAACCTCGTGCTGGGCCTTCAGGCGCTGCGCGGCTGGGCGCACCCGCTCTCGGCGGCCGAGGCCGACGACCTGGTCTCCACGTACATCGAGGCGCTGAACATCACTCCGGCCGACCCGGACATCCCCGTGAAGTACCTCTCGGGCGGCAACCAGCAGAAGGTCGTGCTCGCGCGCTGGCTCGCGACCCGCCCCCGGCTGCTCGTGCTGGACGAGCCGGCGCGCGGGATCGACGTGGCCGCGAAGGTCGAGATCCAGGCGCACGTCTCGCAGCTCGCCAAGGAGGGCGTCTCGGTCGTCTACATCTCCTCGGAGCTCGAGGAGGTGGTGCGCCTCAGCGACCGCATCGTCGTGTTCAAGGACCGCGAGAAGATCGGCGAGGTCAGCAACGGCCCGTGGCTGACGGTCGACACGATCGTCGAGATGATCGCCGCGGACGCGGATCCGGACGCCGACGAGGACGACACCGACCCGTTATAAACCGGTCATTGCACCGCCAAGATTGTTCACGGTAACATTCGGAACAGGACGCGCTCCCGTCGTGTCCACGAGCACTGCAATCACCGCATCTCAGGGCCCCTGGGCCCCATTCCCCGGGTCTTCGGACCCACCCCATCCCGGGCGCTCCTCAGCGCGCCCGCGGTCTCAAGGAGGAGACACATGTCCACGAAGAGGCGTATCGGCCAGTTCCTGGGTTTCGCAGCGGTCGGAGCGATGGCCTTCGGCCTCGCAGGCTGCTCCGGAGGCGACTCGGAAGCAGGCGCCGGCGGCGAGGGCGACCTGACCACCATCGGATTCGTGGCCGTCGGCCCCGAGGGCGCGTGGCGCCAGGCGAACGAGACCAACATCGAGGACACGTTCACCGAGGAGGCCGGCTACGAGCTCAAGTATGCCCCCGCCACGAACGGCGACCAGAAGTCGCAGATCGACTCCTTCACCTCGTTCGTCGACGAGGGCGTCGACATCATCCTGCTCTCGGCCACCGAGGGCTCCGGCTGGGAGGACTCGCTCGAGCGCGCCCAGGAGGCCGAGATCCCGGTCATCCTGATCGACCGCGGCATCGAGCCGGACAACACCGACCTCTACGTCACCCGCATCGCGCCCGACAACATCGCGGTCAGCACCTCGGTCGCCGACTGGGCCACGACCACGTTCCCCGACGGAGCGAACTACTTCACGCTCGAGGGCCCCGCGGGCGTCTCGGTCGTCAACGAGCGCAACGAGGGCTGGGACGAGGTCATCGGAGCCGACTCGAAGTTCGTCAAGCTCGGCGCGCAGACCGCCAACTGGTCGACCGAAGAGGCGAAGAGCGTCTTCGAGACCGTGCTGAAGTCGAACAACAACGACGTCCAGCTCGTGTTCGCCCAGAACGACGAGATGGGCCTCGGAGCCGTCCAGGCCGTCCAGGAGGCCGGCCTCACCCCCGGCACCGACGTCAAGATCGCCACGATCGACGGCACCAAGAACGCGCTGCAGGCCCTCGCCGACGGTGAACTCAGCTTCGTCGCCGAGTACAACCCGCTGTTCGGCGAGACCGCCCTCGACGCCGTCGAGAAGACGCTCGCCGGCGAGACCGTCGAGTCCTCGATCGTCGTCCCGAGCGAGACCTTCGACTCGCCCGAGGTGGCCGCCGAGGTCCTCCCCGACCGCAAGTTCTAGTCGGAACGGTCCAGTCGGAACCGTCTGATCGGACCCACCGGGAGGCGTCGCAGGTCGGCGCCTCCCGGGAGGCAGCACCACCAGGGCTCGCGCCCACCCCTGCGGACGACGCGGGGCCCGGACGATCTCCGGGCCCCGCGTCTCCGTCCCACGGCGTCACCGCTCCGGTCCGCCCCGCTCGAGAACGGAAGGACGCGACATGACAGCTTCGCCTCCGATCGTCGAGATGAAGAACATCTCGATCAGCTTCCCCGGTGTCAAAGCGCTCGACGGCGTCGACTTCCGCCTCTTCCCGGGCGAGGTCCACACGCTCATGGGCGAGAACGGCGCCGGCAAGTCCACGCTCATCAAGGCCCTGACCGGCGTCTACCGCATCGACAGCGGAGAGATCCTCGTCGCGGGCTCGCCCAAGCGCCTCTCCGGCACCGCCGATGCGCAGGCAGCCGGCATCTCCACCGTGTACCAGGAGGTGAACCTGGTCACGAACCTCTCCATCGGCGAGAACGTGATGCTCGGCTACGAGGTCCGCGGCCCCTTCGGCATCAACTGGAAGGCCACCCACGCGGCGGCCAAGGTCGCCCTGGCCAAGCTCGGGCTCGACCACCTCAACACCCGCCAGTCGCTCTCGTCGCTCTCGATCGCGATGCAGCAGCTGGTCGCGATCAGCCGCTCGACGGTGAGCGACTCGAAGGTCCTGATCCTCGACGAGCCGACCTCGAGCCTGGACGCGAACGAGGTCGAGAACCTCTTCGTCGTCATCCGGCGGCTGCGCGCGGAGGGCGTCGCGATCCTCTTCGTCTCGCACTTCCTCGACCAGGTCTACGCGATCAGCGACCGGCTCACGGTGCTGCGCAACGGCACGTACATCGGCGAGTACCTCACTCCCGACCTGGACCGCACCTCGCTCATCTCGAAGATGATCGGCAAGGACATCGCGGCGCTGCGCTCCCTCGACTCCGAGCGGGAGAACAGCGACCACCTCTACCGCGATGCGCCGCTCTACTCGGCCAAGGGCCTCGGCCGGAAGGGCTCGATCGAGCCCACCGACATCACGCTGCACCGCGGTGAGGTCGTCGGCTTCGCCGGCCTCCTGGGCTCCGGCCGCACCGAGCTGGCCCGCCTGATCTACGGCGTCGACAAGCCCGAGACGGGCGAGATCACGCTGCACGGCAAGAAGGTCGACGTGCCCACGCCCACCGCCGGGCTCGCGCACAAGATCGCCTTCGCGAGCGAGAACCGCCGCGACGAGGGCATCATCCGCGACCTCTCCATCCGCGAGAACCTGATCCTCGCGGTGCAGGCCAAGCGCGGCTGGGCCCGCCCCCTCTCCAAGAAGGAGAAGGACGAGATCGTCGACAAGTACCTCGTCGAGCTCAACGTGCGCCCCGCCGACCCGGACCGCCCGATCAGCAAGCTCTCCGGAGGCAACCAGCAGAAGGTCCTCCTGGGCCGCTGGCTCGCCACGCACCCCGAGATCCTGATCCTCGACGAGCCCACCCGCGGCATCGACGTCGGCGCGAAGGCCGAGATCCAGGAGAAGGTCGTCGCCCTCGCCGGCGAAGGCGTCGCCGTGATCTTCATCTCGTCCGAGCTCGACGAGGTGGTCCGCCTCAGCGATCGCATCATCGTGCTCAAGGACCACCGCGTCATCGCCGAGATCCTCAACGGACCCGCGGTGACAGCGGAGTCCATCGTCACTACCATCGCCGCAGAGGGAGTCGTCGACGAGGACGTCGTCGTCCTCGAAGGCGCCACGCAGGAGGCCGCATCATGAGCAGCGACACCCGAACCGGGAGGACCTCGCTCCTCACCGGCCTGATCCGGCGGCAGTGGTTCTGGGGAGCGGTCGCGATCGTCCTCCTCCTGCTGATCAACGTGGTCAAGGACCCCGGATACCTCTCGGTCTCCATGAGCCCGACGACCGGCTACCTCGTCGGCAACGTGATCGACATCGCGCGCGCAGCGGCTCCGATCCTGATGATCGCCGTCGGCATGTGCCTCGTCGTGGCGACCGGAGGAATCGACCTCTCGGTCGGCTCGATCATGGTCGTCGCCGGCGCCGTCTCGATGGAGTTCCTGAACGCCCAGGGCGCTCCCGACTCCCTCGGCGCCGCCGCGGCCGCCTTCGGCCTCGCCCTGCTGGTCAGCGCGGTGCTCGGAGCGGTCAACGGCGTGCTCGTGTCGGTGGTGGGCCTGCAGCCCTTCATCAGCACCCTCGTCGTCATGCTCGCCGGCCGCGGACTCGCGAAGGTGATCACCGGCGGCCAGAACACGGCCGCCACCAACGAGCCGTTCCGCTGGCTCGCCAACGGCTACGTCTTCGGCCTCCCGGTCGTCTTCCTCCTCGCCATCGCCATCGTCGTCGCGGTCGGCCTCCTGGTCCGCCGCAGCGCGCTGGGCCTGATGATCGAGGCCATCGGCATGGACGCCAAGGCCGCCCGCCTCGCGGGCATCAACCGCCGCGGCCTCCTCCTCACCGCCTACATCAGCAGCGGCGTGCTGGCCGGAGTCGCGGGCGTCTTCGCCACCGCGAGCGTCATGACCGTCGACACCTCCCGCACCGGGTACCAGCTCGAGCTCGACGCGATCCTCGCGGTCGTCATCGGCGGCACCTCGCTCGCGGGCGGCAAGTTCAACATCGCCGGCGCCGCGGTCGGAGCGATCCTGATCGCGACCCTCGACAAGACCGTGGTCTTCCTCGGCGTCTCCTCCTCCGCGACGCCCGCCTTCAAGGCGATCGTGATCGTCGCTCTCTGCCTCCTGCAGTCCGAGCGCGTCCGCTCCGCCTTCTCCCACCGTCGCGAAGCGCGTCGTCGCGCCCCGCAGAAAGAGGCGATCCCCGCATGAGCGCCCTGCTGACCCGCTCCGCCCCTCCGGCGAGCTCCGAGCGCACGAGCGCCCGCTCCTTCTTCAGCCAGCACCTCGACAAGCTGCCCACCGTGGCGGCCCTGGTGATCTTCGTCGGCATGCTCGTCTACGGCGAGGCGGCCTACGGCCGGATCCTGCAGGCCAGCACGCTGTCGAACCTCCTGGTCAACAACGCGCACCTGATCATCCTGGCCGTCGGGCTCACCTTCGTGATCCTGACCGGCGGCATCGACCTCTCGGTCGGCGCGGTGATCGCCTTCAGCAGCGTCAGCGGCGTGCTGCTGATCAACGCGGGCTGGAACCCCTGGCTCGTCATGGTCCTGATGGTCGTCATCGGATCGGCCTTCGGCCTGATCTCGGGCATCCTCATCCAGTACTTCGACGTGCAGCCGTTCATCGCGACGCTCGCCATGATGTTCCTCGCCCGGGGCCTCGCCTCGATGCTGAGCACGGTGCCCGAGCGCCTCCCCGAGGACTCGGCGGTCACCTCGCTCGCGACGCCGATCAAGCTGATCGACGGCCCGAAGGTCAACGACTTCGTGATCAGCCCCGGCGTGATCATCGCCCTGCTCGTGGTCGCCGGAGCGTTCTTCGTCCTGCACCGCACCCGCATCGGCCGCACGGTCTATGCGATGGGCGGCTCCGAGCAGTCGGCGGCCCTGATGGGCCTCCCGGTGCTCCGGACGAAGCTCTTCATCTACGTGATCAGCGGCACGCTCGCCGGTCTGGCCGGCGTCGTCTACACGGCCCGCCTCGGCAGCGCGCAGAACATCACGGGCACCGGATGGGAGCTCGACGCGATCGCGGCGACCGTCATCGGCGGCACGCTGCTCACCGGCGGGGTGGGCTTCGTGCTCGGCTCGGTCGTCGGCGCCCTGGTCCTGGGCCTGATGAACGTGCTGATCACCCGCGACGGCGGCATCCCCCCGGAGGCCACCACGATCATCACCGGCGGCATCCTGCTCGTCTTCGTCCTCCTGCAGCGCGCGGTCATGTCGCGCAGCAGGACCTAGCGGGCGCCCCTCCGACGCTCGCTGCGACGGCACCTCCGCGCCCCTGCCCGGGCGCGGGGGTGCCGTTCGAGCATCCGGTGATCGAGTGCGATCGATACCGCCGGAGCCCTTCACGTTGACGTGAACATCGTGTTACCGTGAACACGCCGAGAGTCTCGGCACCCCCCCCTCCCTCAGCAATGGTGCCGATCCAGGAGCAAGCGCGATGAAGCCCTACCTACGACCCCTCGTCCTGGCGACAGCCGCGGCGTTGGCCCTCCCCCTCCTCTCCGCGATGCCGGCCCAGGCCGCCGCGAACCCCGAGAACCTCGTGCTGCGCTACCAGCTGAACGAGACCAGCGGCACTGTCGCTGTCGACAGCTCGGGGAAGAACCGCAACGGCACGCTCGTCGGAGGTGCGAAGACCGGCGGCGACGCGGGCGTCGTCCTCGACGGCACCGACGACGCCGTGAAGCTGCCCGACAACATCCTCGCCGGGCTGAACTCGATCACCGTGAGCACCGAGGTGCTGGTGCGGCCCGAGCAGTCCGGCAACTACTTCGTCTACGGACTCGGCACCGCCGCGACCAGCAACTCCGGCGCCGGCTACCTCGCCACCCTCGCCGACAACCGCTACCGCACGACGATCACGCCCAGCAACTGGCAGGGCGAGCAGAACGCCGAGACCACGTCCCCGCTCCCCCGCGGTGTCTGGAAGACCCTCACCTACACGCTGGACGACGCGAGCGACACCGCCCGCCTCTACCTCGACGGCACCCAGGTCGCGGTGCAGACCGGCGTCACCACGAAACCCTCCGCGATCGGCGGCGGCACCACCACCTCCAACTTCATCGGCCGCTCCAACTACGCCGCCGACAAGACGCTCGCCGGCAGCGTGCGCGACTTCCGCATCTACGACAACGCGCTCACGGCCGCCGAGGTGACCGCCCTGCAGCCGACCGCGGCGACGAAGGCCACCCGCGACGCGTCCGCGCTGTCGCTCGGCGACCTCTCGGCCGTCCAAGCGAACCTCGCGCTGCCCGCGACCGGTGCCAACGGCTCCGCGATCACGTGGGCCTCGAGCGCTCCGCAGACGATCTCGACCAGCGGAGTCGTCACGCGGCCCGCCGCGTCGGCCGGCAACGCGACCGTCACGCTCACCGCCACGATCACGAGCGGCTCCGAGACCCGCACCAAGGCCTTCACCGCCACGGTCCTCTCGATGGCCGGCGACCAGCAGATCGTCGACGCGGCCGCCGCCGGCCTCTCGATCCCGGACCTCACCGATGTCCGCGGCAACATCACGATCCCCGCGGCTCCCGCCGGCACCTCGATCAGCTGGACCTCCAGCGACCCCGCGGTCGTCTCGACCGCCGGAGTCGTCACGCGCCAGTCCGCCGACCGCACCGTGACGCTCCGCGCCACCGTGACCAAGAACTCCGCCACCGCCACTCGCGAGCTCGTCGCCACCGTGCGCGCCGCGAAGCAGCTCGCTCCGCTCGAGGGCTACGCGTTCGCCTACTTCACCGGCAACAGCATCGAGGGCGAGAACATCTTCCTGGCCGCGAGCAAGGGCAACAACGCCCTCGCCTGGGACGAGCTCAACGGCGGTCAGCCCGTGCTGACCTCGACCTTCGGCGAGAAGGGCCTGCGCGACCCGTTCCTCATCCGCTCCCCCGAGGGCGACACGTTCTACCTGATCGCCACCGACCTCTCCATCGGACGCGACGGGAACTGGGACCGCTCGCAGCGCCAGGGCAGCCGCTACCTCGAGGTCTGGGAGTCGCACGACCTCGTGAACTGGTCCGAGCAGCGCCACGTGCTGGTCTCGCCCGAGACCGCCGGCAACACCTGGGCGCCCGAGGCGCACTGGGACGCCAGCATCGGCGCCTACGTCGTCTACTGGGCCTCGAAGCTCTACGCCGAGAACGACCCGAACCACACCGGCAACGTGAACAACGTGATGATGTACGCCACCACCCGCGACTTCACGACGTTCTCCACTCCGCAGGTCTGGCAGGACACCTCGCGCATCGACTCCACCGTGATCGAGCAGAACGGCACCTTCCACCGCTTCACGAAGGACGAGGGCGCGAGCGGCACCGGCTGCTCCGACATCATCCAGGAGAAGTCGACGCAGCTCCGCGCGCCGCTGACCGGCTGGACCACCGTCGACAGCTGCATCGGCCGCGACGCCGGAACCGGCGCCGTCGAGGGCCCCACCGCCTTCGCCGCGAACCCGGGCGACGTGAACGGCCAGACGAACTACCTCTTCGTCGACGAGTACGGCGGACGCGGCTACATCCCGCTGAAGACGGCCGACCTCAACGCGCCGAACTGGCAGGTCGCCTCGAACTACGACCTCCCCGCGAGCCCGCGCCACGGCACGGTCCTCCCGGTGACCGCCACCGAGCTCGCCGCCTTGCGCGCCGCCGAGCCGGCCGGCCCGACTCCGGTGACCGCGAACGCCGCCGGTGAGATCCTGCGCTACTCCTTCGACAACGGCTCGGGCACGACGCTCGAGGACGTGTCGGGCAACGACCGCGACGCGACGATCGTCGGCGGCGCCACCTGGCAGTCCGGCGCCCTCGCGTTCGACGGCAACGACGACCACGTCGACCTGCCGGACGACGTGCTGACCGGAGTCGAGGACATCACCGTCGAGGCCGAGGTCAAGATCGACCCGACCCAGGGCACGCCGTACTTCCTCTACGGACTCGGCAACTCGTCGAACAACGCCGGCAACGGCTACCTGTTCACCACTGGCGACTCGTACCGCACGAGCATCGCCTCCGGGAACTGGCAGACCGAGCAGACCGCCGGGACCGGATCGAACCTCCCCCGCGGCCAGTGGGCGAAGCTCACCTACACGCTCTCGGGCGGCACCGCGACGATCTACCTGAACGGCGCGAAGGTCGCCACGAAGACCGGAGTCACCACGACGCCGGCCGACCTGGGTGGCGGACGCACCGCGGCCAACTACCTCGGCCGCTCGCTGTACGGCGGCGACAAGCTGTTCAAGGGCGAGTACCGCGAGTTCGCGCTCTGGAACCGCGCTCTCAGCGAGAGCGAGGTGCTGACCCGCTCCGGGTCGGCCGACCAGATCGCCGGAGTCACGCTCACCGCACCCGACGTGCTGAAGGTCGCTCCGCTCGTCGACTCGACCGCCCGCACCGTCACCTTCGCGGTGAAGCCCGGCACCGACCGCTCGAAGCTGGCCCCCGTGTTCGCCACGGCGACCGGCACGACCTCCTCCCCCGCCTCCGGCACCGTCCGGGACCTGCGTACGCCGGTCACGTACACGCTCACGGCAGCGGGTGGAGCCACCGCCACCTGGACGATGAAGGCCGTCGAGATGAAGAGCCCGGTGATCCCCGGTCTCTACGCCGACCCGAACATCGTCGCGTTCGGCGACACCTTCTACATCTACGCGACGTCCGACGGGTTCCCGGGCTGGGGCGGCAAGACGTTCTACGTCTGGTCCTCCAAGAACCTCGTCGACTGGACGCGCTCGGCGCAGCCGATCCTCACCCTCGACGGCCAGAACGGGAACGTCCCCTGGGCGACCGGCAACGCGTGGGCGCCGACGATCATCGAGAAGGGCGGGAAGTACTACTTCTACTTCTCGGGCCACAACGCCTCGCTGGACCGCAAGACGATCGGAGTGGCCGTCGCCGACAGCCCCGCCGGTCCGTTCACGGCGCAGCCGACCGCGATGATCACCAACGGCGAATCCGTCACCTCGGGTCAGGCCATCGACCCGGCCGCGTTCACCGACCCCGCCACCGGCAAGAGCTACCTCTTCTGGGGCAACGGGGCGCCCGTCTACGGCGAGCTGTCCGACGACATGCTCTCGATCAAGGCCGGCACCATCAAGCGGATGAGCGGACTGACCGACTACCGCGAGGGCAGCTTCGTCAACTACCGCCAGGGGCTGTACCACCTGACGTACTCGATCGACGACACCGGCTCCGAGAACTACAAGGTCGGCTACGCCACCTCGACCAGCGTCGACGGCCCGTGGACCTACCGCGGCGTCCTCCTCGAGAAGAACCCGTCGCTGGGGATCCTCGCGACCGGCCACAACTCGATCGTCAACGTCCCCGGCACCGACGACTGGTACATCGCGTACCACCGGTTCGCGATGCCCGGTGGAGACGGCCAGCACCGCGAGACCACGATCGACCGCGTCACCTTCGACTCGGCGACCGGGCTCATGCAGAAGGTCGTCCCGACCCTCGAGAGCGTCGCACCGCAGACCATCACCGACCCGGCGCCGCTGCGTGCGACGATCACCGGTGCGGCGACGGTCGGCACGACGCTGACCGCGACCGCCTCGACTCCCTGGACCGCCACGGCGTACCAGTGGAAGCGCGGCGGAGTGGACATCGCCGGCGCGACCGCGTCGACGTACGTCCTGACCGCGGCCGACCGCGGCACGGTGGTCTCGGTGACGGTGTCGGCGACGAAGCCCGGATGGTCCCCCGCCACGGCGACGGCGCAGACCGCCGCGGTGGCCGGGACGACCGGTATCGTCGGCGCGACTACCACGACCAGCACCCGCTGCGTCGCCGGCAAGCCGGTGATCACGGTCACCGCGAAGAACCCGAACGCCTTCCCGGTCAAGATGACGGTCACCTCGTCCGCCGGCTCGAAGACCTTCGCAGAGGTCGGCGCCGGCAAGACGGTGACCGCGGCCTTCACCGCCCGCACGGCGAGCATCGCCGCCGGCGAGGTCACCACGACCTCGACCGCCTTCGTGGCGAACCGTCCCGCGACGGCGACCACCACGACCCCCACCTCCGCGATCAGCTGCGGCTGACCTCGGTTACCATCCGACACACAGAACCGCGGCGGCGACGGCGCCGCCGCGGAGAACGGAGAACACCCGCAATGAACACCCGAACGATCGTCTCCCGCGGAGTGGCCGGCCTCGCCGGCGGCTTCCTCCTCCTCGGCGTCGCCGGCACCGCGATGGCCGCCGAGCTCGACTCCAACGACGTCGACGTCAACGTCGAGATCACCGAGCTGCCCGGAGGCGGCACGCTGTCGATGACCGTCGCCGGCGACTCCACCGAGCTGACCGAGGAGGGCTCGACGTCCGTCATCCGCCAGTTCACGGGCACCCTGCCCACCGTGACCGTCGCCGACACCCGCGACCCCGAGGACATCCCCGCCGAGGCCGGCTGGTACGTCGTCGGATCCGCGTCCGACTTCACCAACACCGCCGGAGACGTCATCCCCGCCGGCAACCTCGGCTGGCAGCCTCGCGTGATCGAGGGCGGCGACACCGGTCTGGTAGCCGAGGGCGACCGCGTCGAGACGATCATCGACGAGGGTGACGACGCCGTCGGCCTCGTCGACCAGGAGCTCCTGGCCCTCACCAACCAGTCGGCCGAGGTCGCTCCCACCGGCCCCTTCACCGCGAACGCGGACCTCTTCCTGAGGACCGCCCCCACGGTCGAGGCCGGCGACTACTCGTCGACCCTCACCCTGTCGCTCTTCGAGTGACGCCGGGGGGCTCCGGCCTCCCGCACCCTTCGACGCGGTCGAGCAGCCACTGCTCGGCCGCGTCGCCCTTTCCCCGACCGTGGCATCCTGGACACCTCATGACCGATCAGCGACGATCCTCCCGCCGGCCGCGAGCCGCCCTCCGCACCCTCCTCGCCCTCGCGGTCGCCGCGGTGGCCGCGTCCGCGGCACCTCCCGCGCTCGCCGACGACACGGCCGGGCAGATCTCGTGGGCGATGCGCCCCGCCGCAGACGGCGCTCCCGACAAGCGCTCGTGGATCGAGCTCGATCTCGATCCCGGCGCCGAGGCGCAGGAGGAGGCCGCGGTCAGCAACCTCAGCACGCAGCCCGTGACCTTCCGCATCACCGCGGCCGACGGCTACTTCACCGACACCGGCCGCTTCAACATGCTCTCCTCCTCCGAGGAGTCGGTCGAGGCCGGCACCTGGATCGACGCTCCCGAGAGCGTCACCGTCGACCCCGGCGCCACGGCGATCGTGCCCTTCACGGTGACGGTCCCGGAGGACGCGGAGCCGGGCGACCACGCCGCCGGCATCGCCGCGTCCGTCCTCTCGGTCGGCTCCGAGGCGGGCGGTGCCGCCGTGGGCGTCGAGAGCCGCATCGGCTTCCGCGTGATGACCCGCGTGTCCGGCGACGTCTCTCCGGGAGTCGCGGTCGAGAACGTGCAGAGCGACTACCGCCTCTCCTGGAACCCGCTGCGTCCCGGCTCCGTGACCGTGGACGCCGAGGTGGTCAACACCGGCAACGTGCGCCTGCTGCTGGACGGCACGGTCAGCGCGCAGGGCGCCTCCGCGGCGCTCATCCCCGAGGACGCCACCGCGCAGGAGCTGCTGCCCGGCGACCGCCGCGCGGTGTCGGTGGCCCTCGACGACGTCTGGCCGCTGTTCTCGGTGCCGGTGGACTTCACCGTGTCGCCGACCGTCGTCACCCCGTCGGAGGAGCAGATCGAGGTCGCTCCGGTCTCGGAGTCGTCCTCGGTGACCGCGATCCCGCTGCCGCAGCTGCTGGCCCTGCTCGGCATCGCGCTGATCCTCTTCGCCCTCTTCGCCGGGCGCATCCGCTCGCGCCGCCGCATCGAGCGGCTCGTGCGCGAGGCCAAGGAGGAAGGACTGCGCGAGGGCGCCCGCACGGGCGTCTGATCCGCAGGAGGCACGGCATGAGCACCGAGGACGACGCCCGCCGGATCGCCCTGGCGCTGCCGGAGGTGCACGAGCGGACCTCGTACGGGACGCCCGCCTGGGCCGTCGGGCGGACCGTCTTCGCCCGGCTGCTCGAGCGGCCGGGCGAGCTGCTGTGCTGGTGCGCCGACCTCGCCGAGCGCGAGGCGCTGTTGCACCGCGACCCGGAGGCGTTCACGACGACTCCGCACTACGACGGGCACGCGAGCGTGATCGTGCGGCTGGAGCAGGTGTCGGCGGAGGAGCTCGAGCAGGTGCTGCACGAGGCCTGGCGGGCGCGCGCTCCGAAGCGGTTGCTCGGCGACGACTGACGCGGCGCATCCCTCCCAGTCGCGTGGTTGACCCTCGTGAAAGGGGTCGCCTAGGCTGGCAGACGTGCCGGGAAAACGCATTCCTGCTTCCCGGACTCCATCGATGCCGAGGGATTCAATGCCGAATTCGTTCCTACGTCCACGCCGTCCGGTCCCGACCGGGCCCGCCTCCTCCCGCCGGGCCCTGCGCTCCGGCCTCTGCCTCGCCCTGGTCGCCGGCGTCTCGTTCGCCGCCGCCGCCCCCTCCTCCGCCGCCCCGCTGACCGCGCCCGCCGCGAATCCGCTGCTCACCCAGCAGCTCGAAGACCTCGACCGCGGAGTCGTCGCCCTCGCCTCGCCGGACGGCGGTGTGTTCGTCAGCTGGCGACTGCTCGCGACCGAGGTCACCGGCTCCTCCGCGACCGGCATGGTCGGTGCCGACTTCGCCGTGCTCCGCGGCACCGAGCGGATCGGAGTCGTCACCGACAGCACCAACCTGCACGACCCCGACGGCGCCCCGGGCGACGAGTACCGGGTCGTGCCGATCGTCGACGGCGAGCCGGGCGAGCCCAGCGCTCCCGCCACCGCCTCGGCCGACGCGTTCGAGACCCTGCCGCTGCAGAAGCCGGCCGACGGAGTCACTCCGGCCGGCGAGGCGTACACCTACAGCGCCAACGACATGAGCGTCGGCGACATGGACGGCGACGGCGACTACGAGTACGTCGTGAAGTGGTACCCGTCGAACGCGAAGGACGTCTCGCAGAAGGGGTACACCGGGAACACCTACCTCGACACCTACGAGGCCGACGGCACACTGCTGCACCGCATCGACCTGGGCG
This sequence comes from Rathayibacter sp. Leaf299, assembly GCF_001423055.1. Taxonomy (NCBI): domain Bacteria; kingdom Bacillati; phylum Actinomycetota; class Actinomycetes; order Micrococcales; family Microbacteriaceae; genus Rathayibacter; species Rathayibacter sp. Leaf299. Next base: position 443,738 of record NZ_LMNT01000001.1, on the reverse strand, counting down.
TCAACATCCGCTCGGGCGCGCACTACACGCAGTTCATGGTCTCGGACTTCGACGGCGACGGCCGCTCCGAGATCATGACGAAGACCGCACCCGGCACCCGCGTGCTGCCCGGCGGTGACGCCTCCGGGGCGGAGTCGATCACCCTGCTGCCCGAGGACGTCGCGGCCGGCGTCACCGCCGACGACGACTACAGGATGTCCGCGGCCGACTACCGCGAGCACCTCATCGGGGTCTTCCAGGGCTGGGGCGAGCGCGAGGAGGTGACGAGCGCGCAGTGGCCCGCGACCCTCGAGGAGGCGTTCGGCACCACTCCGACGCACGAGTACCCGCTCGACCGCGCCGGCGCCGAGGAGCTCGTCGACTACTTCATCGACGTCTACGCGCCCAGCCGCAGCGACCGCAACGACCTCACCACCTTCGAGGGCTTCGTCCTCACCGGCCCCGAGTACCTCACCGTGTTCGACGGCGAGACCGGAGCCGAGCTCGAGACCGCCGCCTACGAGCCGGGCCGCGGCGACGACGGACTGCTCTGGGGCGACTACGCGATGTCGCGCATCGAGCCCGGCAACCGCGTCGACCGCTTCCTCGCCGGAGTCGCGTCGTTCGACGGAGAGACCCACTCGGCCGTCTTCGCCCGCGGCTACTACACGCGCGCCGTCGTCGTCGCCTACGACTGGGACGGCTCCGACCTGACGCGGCGGTGGATCGCCGACAGCGGACACGTGCCGATGACGAACCCGTTCAACGACGGCCCGCACGGTCGCGAGGGCACCAGCGAGGAGTGGGGCCGCCTCACCACGCAGGGCTTCCACTCGCTCAGCGCCGCCGACGTCGACGGCGACGGCCGCCAGGAGATCGTCTACGGCTCCGCGACCCTCGACGACGACGGGAGCCTGCTGTACACGTCGTTCGACACCCTGCCCGAGGGCAGCGCGGCTCCCGGCACCGAGGCGGGACTCGGCCACGGCGATGCGATGCACGTCACCGACATCGATCCCGCCCGCCCCGGGCTGGAGGTCTTCACGGTGCACGAGGGCGGCGCGTACGCCCCGTACGGCTACGCGCTACGCGACGCGGCCACCGGAGAGGTGCTCTTCGGCGCCTACACCGGCAAGGACACCGGTCGCGGCATGATCGGCGACATCGACCCCGCCCTGCCCGGCCAGGAGGTCTGGGCCGTCGGCACGCTCAGCGCGAGCGGTGAGCCGCTCTCGGACACGCAGCCGGGCACCAATCAGAGCATCCGCTGGGCGGCCGACATGACCACCCAGATCGTCGCGAGCACGACGATGCAGGACGCGACTCCCGTCACTCCGACGATCGTCACCGGTGCCGGTGAGGTGCTGCTCTCGGCAGAGGGGACCGTCACGAACAACGGCACGAAGGGCAACCCTTCTCTCGTCGCCGACGTGCTGGGCGACTGGCGCGAGGAGCTGCTGCTGCCGACCGCCGACTCGAGCGCGATCCGGATCTACTCGAGCACCGAGGTCACCGATCGCAAGCTGACGACGCTGATGCACGACCCGCAGTACCGGGTCGAGGTCGCGCGCCAGAACACCGCGTACAACCAGCCGTCGTACACCTCGTACGGCCTGGCGAGCGACATCGACTGGTCGACGGTGCCGGTGCTCGCGCAGGAGGGGACGCCGGGGCCGGCGCCGGAGCCGACGCCTGGACCGACCGTCGAGCCGACTCCGGGACCGACCGCGGAGCCGACTCCCGAGCCGACCGCGACCGCTCCGGCGCCCGTCGCGACCGCTCCGGCGCCCGTCGTGCCGGGTCCCGAGCCGACCCGCACCGCGGCGCCCGGCGCCTCGGGCGGCTCGCACGGAGGGCTGGCGTCGACCGGAGCCGACCTGTCGCTGCTCCCGGCCGGAGTCCTCGCGCTCCTGCTCGGCGGCGCCGCCCTGCTGATGGGCTCCCGCCGCCGCTCCTCGAGCACGGACTGATCCCGTGCCCCAGGTCGGCATCCGCGACGTCGCCGCCCGCGCCGGCGTCTCGGTGACCACCGCCTCGTACGCGCTGAACCGCCCCGAGCGGGTGTCCAGCGCGGCGATGGCGGCGGTCGCCGACGCGGTCGCCGCCCTGGGGTACATCCCGAACGTGGCCGCCCGGCAGCTGCGCGCGGGCAAGAGCATGGCGGTCGGCATGGCCGTCGTGAACCTGGGCAACCCGTTCTACGCCGAGCTCGCGCTCGGAGCGGAGCACGGCGCCGAGGAGGCGGGCTACTCCCTCGTCCTCGGTGCCACGCAGGACTCCGCGGCCCGCGAGCTGCGCTACCTCGACCTGTTCGCCCGCCAGCGCGTCGACGGCGTGCTGCTCGCGCCGATCGCGTCCTCGCTCGACCACCTCGACGTCTTCGAGCAGCGCGGCGTGCCGGTCGTGCTGGTCGACCAGGTCGATCCGCGCGGCCGGCTGCTGTCGGTCGCCCTCGACGACGTCCTCGGCGGTCGGATGGCGGCCGAGCACCTCCTCGCGAACGGGTGCCGCCGCCTCCTGTTCCTCGGCGGCACCCTCGGGATACCGCAGGTGCGCGACCGTTTCGACGGATGCTCGGCGGCCGTCCGCGCGTCGGGCGCCGCCTTCTCCTCGATCGAGACCGTCGGCATGGGTCCGGGCCTCGGTCGGGAACTGGGCGAGCGGATCCTGGCGATGCCGGCGGACGAGCGGCCCGACGGGATCTTCGCCGCGAACGACGAGCTGGCGCTGGGCGTCATGCAGAGCCTGGTCCGCGGCGGCGTCTCGATCCCCGGCGACATCGCCCTCGTCGGCTACGACGACATCCCGTTCGCCGACGCGGCCGTCGTGCCGCTGACCTCCGTCCGGCAGCCCACCCACCGCATGGGCGAGCGCGCTGCAGAGCTGCTGATCGCGGCGATCCGCGGCGACGCCGACGTCCGCTCCGCCGGCTTCGACCCCGAGCTGATCGTCCGCGCGTCGACCGGCGGCGTGCGCTGACGCTCGTCGCCGACTCGTGAGCACCGCCTGCCATCATGGGCGGGTGAAGGAGTCGATCGCGCGCTGGTCGACTCTGGCCGGCTGCATCGCGGTGATCGCGGGCGCCGCCGTCCTGATGTCCGTCGGACAGTCCCGATGGGCCGCGGCCCTGTGCGGGCTGCTCCTGGGTGCGATGCTCTGGTACCTCTCCCGCCGCGGAGCGCTGCTGACGGAGCGTGCACTCCGGCGCCTCCTCCCCGACGCCGTGCTCTTCCCGGCGCGGGGCCACGCCGCGGGCGACGATCTGGGAGTGAAGGACCTGACCGACCGGCTCGCCGAGAGGGCGCCCGCGTGGAGCGTGTCGATGCACTACGTGCTGAGCGTCGACGACGACCGGATCGCGGTGTGGCGGACGGATCCCCCGCGAGAGCTCGTCGCACTCCCGCTCGCGGACGTCCTGTCCGCCGAGGCGGTCCACGTGAACGGGGTGGATCCGATCCCCGCACTCCGGATCCTCTGGCGGCACGGCGCCGAGGAGGTCGAGTCGGACTTCCTGCTCGTGTCGAGGTCGCTCCCCTTCGTGCGCGGCTACTCGTACGAGCTGGCGGCCGAGGCGGCGGCGCAGATCAGCGCTCGGCTCGGCCGGACCGCCGACGCCTGACCGCGGCCGAGGTGGCAGGATGCGACGATGCGCATCCTCGTCCCCGTCGACCGGCCCTGGGAGATCGTCGGCGGCGGGCCGGACGACGTCTCCGTCGCGTCGGACGGAGTCGTGCTGCGGACGCTGCTGAGAACGGGCACGCGGATGGTCCGGGACGCGGTGCTCTCCACCCCGACCGACCGCCGGGCCGTGGCGGCGCTGGCGGCCAGGAGCCTGCTGCTCGAGACGACCGTGTTCGCCGGCTCGCGGGCCGAGAACCGTGCAGCCATGGAGGCGGTCTCGCTGCAGGCCGACCTGCTCGCCGCGACCGGAGGGGACTGGGAGCCGCTCGACGTCGACGGTACGACGTTCGCGCTCTGGACCACGCGGTTCGACGCCGGAGTCGCGGCCGCCGCTGATCTCGGACCGTGCGTCCTCGCGGCGTGGAGCGCCGACGCTTCGGCGAGGCTGCCTGCGCTGACGCTGGTCGACGCTCCGGAGTAGCGCGGCGAGTGGTCGCGGAACGGGCCGGCGGGCGCCTTCAGAGCCCGACTCGTGCCGACTCGCGGCGATGACGGACTCCGAGTGGGCCCGAACCGGGCTCTCGGAGCGGCGCAGGCCCCGTTTCGGGGCCGCTCGGCCACCGTGCATGCGGTGGGGGGTCTCGATACGCCCGCTGCGCGGGCTACTCGATCAGCGAAGTCCCCCGCTGGTCGAGTAGCGCGCAGCGCGTATCGAGACCCACCACCGCTGAGCTCGGGGGCCGCCCTCCGCCTACTGGTACGTGACCAGGTCCGGCAGCGGCGACACCTCCGCCATCGTCTCGGCGGGGGTGAGCATCGGCAGGTCCTCGTCGTAGAAGTTCTTCCAGCCCCAGGCGAGGTCCTCGGGGGCGTCGCGGTGCAGCGCGTTCCAGGTGGCCTGCTTGTCGGGCTGCGCGCCCTGGCCGTCGACGTGCACCAGGAACTCGAGCTCGGGGCGGTCGCGGCGGATCCTCGAGCGGTCCTGCAGCATCGACGACCGGAACTGGTGCAGCACGAACATCTTCGGCGGCAGTCCGAGGTCGCGCACGAGGTCGGCGAGCCAGCTCGACACGCTGTCCACCTCCGCGGCCGACACCCGGCCGATCTGGGCGAGCGGCACCTCGTCGGGGGCGAGCCGCCACTCCGGATCCAGGGCGAGGCCCACGTTCGGCAGCCGCAGCAGCTCCTCGTAGGCGCGGGCCTGGGTGAGGAAGTCGGACCGGCCCGGCTGCAGGTCGAGCACGACGTACATGCCGGCGGCCGCCGCCGCGTCGATGTAGGGACGGATGCCCTCGGCGGGCAGCTCGTTGGAGTAGTCGCCGTCGCCTCCCGCGCTGCCGGCCGCGACGGTCGTGATGATCTCGAGGCTGGGCACGACCTGCAGCGGAGTGAGCTCGCGGTACGGCTCGGCGACGGTCGCAGCGCGCTCGATGGTCGCCTCCAGGCCCTGCTCGCCGAGGACCCCGAGCACGGGGGCGCCGGGGGTGCCGTAGATCGCGACGAACAGGTGCCCGCCGAACAGGCGCTGCCCGCCGCCCGGCAGCTGCCAGCCGGTCGCGGCGGCGCGGAGGGACCACTCCGGAGCGGTCTGCGCGGCGAGCTGCGCCCCGAGCAGGAGGGTCGCGGTGGGAGCGGAGTCGGCGACGGCGGAGACCGCGGCTCCCGAGGCGAGGAGATCGGCGCTCTCGACGAGGGTCACCGGAATCCCCGCCGCTCTGGCCGTGGCGAGCGCGGGCACGTCGGCCTCGACCGGCTGCGCGAGCGCGAGGACGCCCGTGAGCGGCTCCGCCCGGTCGGGCACTGCGCCGAAGGGCGGCTCGGGGAGCGAGCCGGGAGCGAAGGCGGCCAGGTCGGCGATCGCGAGAGCCGACACCTCGACTCCGGTGGCCTCGGCGATCGCCTCGGGTGCCGCCTCGGCGCGCACGGTCTCGATGCCCGCCGGCTCGGTGACGGAGCCCACGGCGACGACGCGCTCGGTGCCGAGGCGCTCGAGCTCGGCATCGAAGGGACCCGGCGCCGGGGACGCGGAGGCGGAGCCGGCGGGAGCCACCAGCAGCGGCACCCCCCACGTGATCGCCAGCTGCGCGGCCAGCATCACGGAGGCGGGAGCCTCCTCGACGACGACGACCAGCGGCGCGCTCGTGAACAGGGCCGCACTGACGGCGGCGGCATCGGCGGCGAGCACGACCGGGCCGGCGGGTGCGGCGGTGACCGTCCTCGGGCGCTGCGGGGCGTCGGACGCCTGCCTCTCGCGGCCTCCGCCGTCGGGCGTGCACGCACTCAGCAGAGGCAGGACCGGCAGCGCGGTCAGGCCGAGCACGATCCCGCGCCGAGACAGCGCGCCTCTCGTGCGGATGCGACGGGCGTCGGATGCCATGGCGGTTCCCTCCGGTCCGAGCCGGGCGGCTCGTGCTCACTCCCGTCCACTCTCGCAGGCGGAAGCGACATGCGAGGCCGAGCTCGGACCGGGGCAGCGGGTCAGACCGTGCGCGGCGCCTTCGCGAGGTTCGCCTCGAGCTCCGCGCTCGACTGCCGCACGCCGTAGGCGGGGCGGTCGCGCTCCACGCGCCACGACTCCGACAGCGGAGTGACGGTCACGGTGTCGAAGCCGAGCCGGTCGTAGAGGTCGGTCACGAAGTGCAGCGCCTCGGGGTAGTCGCTGGACGCGACGAGAGCGCGGCGCTGCGGGTCGCCGGCGGGGAAGCCGTCGGTGGTGATGTCGGCGGCCATGATGTGGTTGAAGGCCTTCACGATCTTCGACTCGGGCAGGTGCGCCTGCGCCATCTCGGCCGTGGTGGTCTCTCCCGCGTCGAGCGCGGAGATGTGCCCGTCGCGCTCGAAGTAGTAGTTGTTCGTGTCGAGCACGATCTTGCCCGCGAGCGGCGCCACCGGCACCTGGTCGAGGTTCTTCAGCGGCACCGTCACGACGGCGACGTCCGCGGCCTCGGCCGCCTCCTGCGCCGTCGCGGCCCGTGCCCGCGGGCCGAGCTCCGCGATCAGGTCCGCGAGCGTCTCGGGTCCGCGGGAGTTCGCGATCACCACGTCGTCGCCCTGGCCGATGACCGCGCGAGCGATCTGGCTACCGATGTTGCCTGCTCCGATGATTCCGTAAGTCGTCATACGGGCTTCAACGCACTCCCCGCGCACGTGTTCCCGTTCCCGGACTTCGCACAGTTCTTTGAGGAAAGGCGTCATCACCGAATCTGCACCAGTACAGAGCTCGCCTCCCAGGCCGAACGGCCGCGCTTCCTACCCGCGCTCGTCGCTGAAGGGAACGACTCTCGCAGAGGCGTCTCCGGTCACTGGCAGACCACCTCCTCCTCGGAGCATCGTCCCCACGGCGGATCGATAGGCGGCGCGGACGCGGCTTGCCTCCTCGGAGGCGGCACTCCGGCGTTCCGGGTGGACATCTGCCTCCAGCTCGAGGGCGAGAAGATACTGCACGGCGCTGCCGACCGCGACGAAGAGGTCGAAAGAGAGCGCGGGTCGGTCGGCATCACGCTTGACGAGGATGTCGGTCGCAGAGTCCGATTCCTCGTACAAGCGAGCGAGGGTTTCAGGATCCGGAGCGTCTGATCTGGCCTTGCGCACCAAGGCGGCCAGGACGACGTCCCTCAGCTCGACCGCGCCGAGTTCCTGGAGGAGCCTTGTCGCCCTCCTCAGGGCCTCGATCGACGTCTCGGACGACTCGACCAACTCGACGGCGATACGCCTCGCCGCTTCCTTCTCGCCGACACCCGCGTAGACGACACAGGCGTAACCCCAAGCTTCAGGTTTCTCCTCTTCGTTCACGCTCGCCAGCGCGTCTTCCGCCCGTTGCAGGGCCCTGGCGGCATCAGCACGAGAGAGACAGAGCAACTTCAGTCGAAGGAGACCGATGCTCGACATGGTCATCCATTCCTCGATCACCCGCGAGATCGACCTGGGGAGTTCCATGACGGAGGTCGCGTCCCCCGAGGCGAGCAGCACCAGGGACTCATCAACCCTGAGGAGAAGTTGCTCGAACAGATCGGATCGCTCGCGGTGATCCCATTCATCGCTCGAGATGAGCGTCGCCCAGTCACGCGCGAGCTCGATTGCAGGCCGCCCGTCGCGCAGTGCCGCGTCGAGATGCGCCTCGACGCTCGAGCTGCTCCACACTCCGTCGATTTCCTCCGGCTCGAACCATGCCGTGAGGAAGTCCACGGCCAGTTGGATCGGCTCCCCCCGCGACTCCTTGATCTGGAACACCAGTCGGGCGAGCGGCTCGGCCAGCTCGTACATCTGCAGACGCTTGTCGAGCATCTCTGTCAGAGCACCGTCGTAGGGAACGGCCCACCCCTTAGATCGGAGATCGGCTATCGTGCGCGCGGCGCTCCGCTCTGCGATCCCCGTGGCTGCAGCGATCCGCTTCACCGACATCGGGTGGTCGGCTTTCGCGAGAGCTCGCACGATCTTCCGCTCGTGAGGCGACAACCGCGCCAGTTGCTCCTGGTAGTAGGGAGTCAAGTCATCGAACCGGTCGATCAGCGGCGCGACGAGATTCTCGAGTCCGTGCACCGAGAGCCCGGACGCCAGCAGCGCCCACACCCGAGGCTGACCACCCGCCAGGTGCTCGATCACGGAGAGCCTCGACCGCCCGCGAGTCGAACCGAGCGCCCCGACCAGCTCCTGGTCGCCGTCGAGGCGGGCGATGGCGGTCAGCATCTCCCGCGCCTCGTCCGTGGTGAACGGCTTCAGCGGGACCTCACGGAGGTATCCGTAGAACGGCGACTCCTGACGGTGGGTCGCCGCACCCTCCTTCTTCTGCGCAGCGAATTCGCCGGGCTGGAGCAGGCGCGTCGACGTCGCCATGAGGAGGAGCGCGTTCGTGTTCTCGAGGAAGGCGCGCAGGCGCCGCTGCCCCTCGCCGCCGATCGCGTCGAGGATCTGGTCGACGTTCTCGACGAAGACGACGATCGGGCCGTGACGGCGCGACCAATCGGCGATGATCCGCTCCGGCGGTCCGTCTCCGTCGATGGACGGCTCGGCGTGCTCGACGACCGAGGCGAAGAAGTCGTCGCCCGAATCGACGAGCCATGGATCTTCGGGAAGCCAGCTGAGCGCGAAGCGTGCACCGAAGTCGTCCCTGCGCTTGCCCCGGTAGTAGTTGAGACTCGTCAGGTGGGTCTTGCCCGCTCCGCGCGGTCCGACGAACACGAGGTGCGATCTCGAGTCCGAGACGACGGCCTCGTCGATCCTGCCGGCCACCATGCCGAGGAGGTTCTCTCTCGCGACGAAGAGAGTCTCGAGGTCCGCCTCCTGCATGAGGCTGGGGGTGAAACGACTGCGCAAAGCTTTGCCGCGGCTCTCACTCATACGCTTCTCCTCCCTCTCGTGCGCAGCGCCCAGAAGCGGCGAAGGACGTCGTACCGCCAGCGGCACGACCCGTCGTCGACGAGGTAGTGATCGAGCACGAGAAGCCCGAGAACGCGCTCGACATCGCGCACGGACGCGTCCGCCTTCTCCGCGCCCAGATCGCACAGTTCGACGAACGAGCGACTACCGGTGCACGTGTGGTCCAGCAGCGATTCCGCCAGCACGTCGTCCGGTCCGTAGAAACCGGAGACTCGCGTGAGCAACGGCGTCAGCTGCTTCGAGTGATCCAAGTCCCGCATCACTCCGAGGAACGTAGCCTCGAGCGAGGGTGCGGAGATCTCCACGACACGGCTCTCCTCGACCGCCACTGCGACCAGGTGGATGACGAACGGGATGCCGTCGCTGATCTCGACGAGTGCGAGGACGACCTCACGGGTCGGCGCAATGATTCCCGCGCCTCTCAGAGTCTTCCTCGCGACGATCGCAGCATCATCGGGGCCCAGGGGTCCCAGACGGAGGTTCTGGAGGTCGTTCGTCACATCGACGGTGATCGCGAGCTGCCGAACGACGTGGTGGAGCCCGACCGAACCGGTCAGGATCCACCTGATCGCCCCCAGCCGCGGGTCCTCCCGCCACCGCCTCAGCATTCGGAGCAGGCGGATCGCGCTCGCCTTCCCCTCGTTCGCTGCGATGGCGGACACCATGTCGGGGACTTCGTCCCAGGCGAGCAGGAGCATCGAGCCATCCTGGTTCCTCGCGGCAGCGACCAGCACCTTCTCGAGCGCACTCAAGGGGTCGTCGATGAAGACCGGGGACAGGGAGAACGAGGTGCCATCATTCAGCGTGAAACCGAACTGACTGACGGTGGAGCCGAACGCCTTGAGCGACATCCACATCCTGGTGCCCGCGCCGGCGGCGTTCATCATCGAGCCGATGGCGGTCTCGGCCATCTCGGCGAGAGTGGAAGCCGCCTGAAAGGACGTGACCACGACCGTCCACTCGTCAGCGGGCGCTCGCGCCTTCAGTACTTTGAGCGCCTGGGTCTTGCCGAGTCGACGCGGCTCGCTCAGCAGGCCCGACCCCGATCGCAGCACGACCAGCCAGCGGTCCACCGTTTCGTCGCGCCCGACGATGTCGTCGAGCGACAGGGCGCCTCCGGGCGTGGGTCGTGTGCTGTCGCTCATGGTGATCCCGTCGTACGTGAGATTCCGAGTGCACTTGTACACCCGATCTCACGTACATGAGCGGCGCAGAAGATCGCGCTGTCAGCGCGCCTCCCCCGACAACCGCACCGCCAGCGCCGCGAAGACCAGGCATCCGAGCGCCGGCACCACGAGCGGCGCCAGCTGCCACGCCGACACGACGGTCAGCAGCAGCCCCCCGGCCAGCAGAGCGGATCCGCGCACGTCGCGCACCGAGCGCCGGGCGGCGGACCGCACGAGCGCCCCCCACCGCGACCCCGGCTCCCAGTCGGTCGCCGCGACGAGCACGACCACCGCGATCGCTGCGAGCAGCGCCGTGCAGACCACCGCCACCGCGACTCCGCCGGGCAGCACGCCCGACGAGATCAGCACGAGGTCGGCGCCGAGCACCACACCGGCGAGCGCGACGCCGGCCCCCACCGGCAGCACGCGGACGAACCCGGCACGGACGTCGGCCCACACCAGCGCGAGCCCCGTCGCCTCGGCCAGCACGAAGCGGCGGAGGTGGCGGATGCCCACGGCCAGCGCGAGCGGGATCGTCACGATCCCGAGCGACACGATCGCGACGATCAGTCCCGTGAACAGGACCTCCGCGAGGAGGGCGAAGCGGTCGGCGGCACCGGGCCAGCGCAGCCCGCTCCCGTCGGCGGCCGCGCGCCGGGCCGAGGCCGTCGCGCGCGAGCGCCGCTTCGACTCCCCTCGCTGGAGCGTCATGTCAGCCCTTCAGACCCTGCGTCGCGACCCCGTCGACGAGGAAGCGCTGGAAGATGATGAAGAAGATCAGCACCGGGAGCAGCGCGAGCACCGAGACGGCGATGGTCGCTCCGTAGTCGGACGCCGAGGTCTGGTCGTTGTAGACGCGCAGGGCCAGCGGCAGCGGCTGCTTGTCGGGGGTGTTCAGGTAGAGCAGCGGGCCGAGGAAGTCGTTCCAGCTCCAGATGAACGCGAAGATCGACGACGTGATCAGCGCGGGGCGGATCAGCGGGATCGTGATCGAGCCGAAGACCCGGATGTGGCCGGCCCCGTCGATCCGTGCGGCCTCGTCGAGCTCTCGGGGCAGGTTGCGGATGAACTGCACCATCAGGAAGACGAAGAACGCCTCGGTCGCGAGGAACTTGCCGATCAGCAGCGGCCAGTAGGTGTCCATCATGCCGAGCGTGCGGAAGATCGTGTACTGCGGGATGAGCAGCACGTGCATCGGCAGCAGCAGCGTGCCGATCATCAGCGCGAAGTAGAGCGGACGGCCGCGGAAGTCGAGGCGCGCGAAGGCGTAGGCCGCCATCGACGACGAGATCACGACTCCGATGACCGAGCCGATCGCGAGGACCGTGGAGTTGAGGAAGAACTGCCACAGCGGCACTCCTCCCACCCCCGCGAAGACCTTAACGAAGTTGTCGATCGTGGGGTTCTGCGGCAGGAGCGACGTCTGGCCGCCGAACTCGCTGTTGGGCTTGAACGCCGCGGCGCCCATCCAGATCAGCGGATAGAGCACGACCGCCGTCAGGGCGATCATCGCGACGATCCAGACGATCGTCGTCGCCTTGGGGCGCTTGCGGGCGGGACGCTTCTTCGGCGCCGGCTCGGTCAGCACCTGAGTGTCGGCCGAGGGAAGAGTGGTGTCGAAGGTGGTCATCGCGTGTCTCCCGAGTAGTGCACCCAGCTCTTCTGGGTCTTGAAGAGGACGAAGGCGAGGATGCCGACGAACAGCAGGAGGACCCAGGCCATCGCGGAGGCGTAGCCCATCTGGTTGTTCGTGAACGCACGGGTGTAGAGGTACACCGTGTAGAAGTTGGTCGCTCCGGCGGGGCCGCCGGTGCCGTTGCCGATGATGTACGCCGAGGCGAAGACCTGGAACGCGTTGATCATCTCGAGCAGCAGGTTGAAGAAGATGACCGGCGAGAGCATCGGCAGCGTGACGCTGCGGAACTTGCGCCAGAATCCGGCGCCGTCCATCATCGCGGCCTCGTACAGCTCGGCCGGGACCTGCTTGAGACCGGCCAGGAAGATGACCATCGGGGCGCCGAACTGCCACACCGCGAGGATGATCATCATCGGCAGGATGAGGGCAGGCACGCCGACCCAGCCGCCGAAGTCCATCCCGAAGACCTGCAGACCGGAGTCGACGGGGCCGTCGGTCGAGAACATCGCGCGCCACACGATGGCGATGCTGACGCTCGCTCCGATCAGCGACGGTGCGTAGAAGGCCGAGCGGAAGAATCCGGTGCCCTTGGCGGAGTAGTTGAGCAGCATCGCGACGACCAGCGCCGCGGCGAGCTTGACCGGCGTCCCGATGAACACGTACGCGAGGGTCAGCTGCACCGACTGGAGGAACTTCGGGTCGCCGATCAGGCGCTCGAAGTTGGCCAGACCGACCCACTCGGGTGCGGTGAAGAGGTTGTAGTCCGTGAAGGCGAAGTAGAGGGACATCAGCATCGGGCCGAGCGTGAGCCCGACGAAGCCGATGAGCCAGGGGGACAGGAAGGCGTATCCGGCCAGAGTGTCGCGCTTGGGGCGGCGCCGCGGCCCGTCACCGGCCGGACGAGGAGTGCTCGTCCGGCCGGCGGTGGGCGCGACGCGACCGGTTGCGGCGGTGCCGCTCGGGGTCGACGTCGTCGTCATGGGTGATGCCTTTCCTGGCCGTCGGGATCGATCAGTTGCCGAGGGTGATGGCGGTCTCGTCGAAGAACTGCTGGACCGCCTCGTCGACGCTCACCGCACCCAGGCCCAGGCTCGTGCCCAGGTCGAGGAAGTTCGCCTCGATGGCGCCGTAGCCGGCGACCGGAGCGGCCGGGGCCTCTCCGATGCGGTCCGAGACCGACTCGAGGTAGTCGGAGACCTGCTTGTCCGGGCCCTCGAGGTTCGCGCCCTCGAGCTGGGCCGAGGAGGCGGGGATGCCGAGCGTGGCGCCGAAGATCTCGCCGACCTCGGGGCTGTTGATGAGGAAGTCGAGGAACGTGGCCGCGGCCTCGGGGTGCTCGGTGGCCGAGGAGATCGCCTGCATCAGGCCGACCTTCTGGTAGAGGTCCTGGGTGCCCTCGTCCGCGGTGGGCGGCGCGGTCATGACGATCTCGGAGGCTCCGGAGTCGCCGATGTAGCCGCCGAGGAAGTTGCTCCAGCTCATCTCGCTCGAGGCGATGCCGGCGCCGAAGCCGGACTTGGGCAGCAGCTCCTGGAGGCGCGCGGCCGGCACGCCGGTCGTGGTGCGCATCTCGTCGCCCTGCTCCCAGAACGCCGCGAGGTCGTCCTCGGTGAAGCCGAGCTCGCCGTCCTCGGTGAACAGCTCCTTGCCGTCGGCGCGCAGCTGCAGCTCGAAGTTCTGGATGCGGCCGGTGTAGTCGGTGCCGCCGTAGACGGCGCCGCCGGTCTTCTCGGTGACGTCCGCGACGTAGGCCGCGTAGTCGTCCCAGCTGCCGCCGCCCGGGTAGGGCTCGAGGCCGTTCGCGGTGAGGAGGTCCTGGTTCTGGAAGATCGCCCAGGCGCTGTAGCCGGTGGGGATCGCGTAGGTCGCGCCGTCCAGCTCGCCGGTCGCGAGGAGGTCCTCCGAGATGGTGCTCTCGTCGACGACGCCGCCGAAGTACTCGCTGAGGTCGCCCAGCAGGCCGTTGTCGCCGTACTGGCGGAGGTAGGTGTAGTCGAACTGCATCACGTCGGGCAGTCCGCCGCCGGCGGCCTCGGTCTGGCGCTTCTCCCAGTAGCCGGGGTAGTCCGTGAAGGTGGAGTTGATCGTGATGTTCGGGTGCTCCTCCTCGAACAGCGCGATGGCCTGGTCGTAGCGGGCGGCCCGGTCGTCGTTGCCCCAGAAGGTGTAGTCGAGCGTGATCTCCTCGTCGGGGTCGACGGTGGCGGAGCCGGAGGCACCCCCTCCGGAGCAGGCCGTCAGGCTGATCGCTGCGACGGCGGCGATCGCCGCGGCGGCGAGTCGTGTGCGCTTGGTGCTGAACATCATCGTCCTCTCGTGAACTTCCTCGTTCCAGTCCCGGAGCATTCGACCCGAACCTACCCGACATCTGTCGGGGGTCCGCATCGGCATGTGAAACGTTCCGGGAAAGCGTTTGCCCTACGATAGGTTCGATATCGGATGGACGTCAAGTAGCGGATCCGCGGCACCGTCGCCGCACCGCGGAAGGAGACCCCGATGCCCCAGTTCGACCTGCCCCTCGAGCTCCTCGAGGAGTACGCGCCCGAACTCGCCGAGCCCGAGGGCTTCGCCGACTTCTGGCGGAGCACCGTCGCCGAGGCCCGCGCGCTGGCCGACGAGCCCGTGTTCGAGCAGGTCGACGCCGGATTCACGCTGCTCGACACCTTCGACGTCACGTTCTCGGGCTGGGGCGGCCACCCGATCCGCGCCTGGCTGATCCTCCCCCGCGGCGTCGAGGGCCCCCTCCCCGCCCTCGTGAGCTACATCGGCTACGGCGGCGGGCGCGGGCACCTCACCGAGTGGACCACCATGAGCGCCGCCGGCTACGCCCACCTCGTGATGGACACCCGCGGCCAGGGCACCGGCCACCGCACCGGCGACACCCCGGACCCCGTCGGCAGCGGCCCGCACGCCAACGGCTTCATGACCCAGGGCATCGCCTCGCCCGAGGAGTACTACTACCGCCGCGTCTTCACCGACGCCGTCCGCGCCCTCGACGTGCTGCGCGCGCATCCGGCCGTCGACCCGTCGCGGGTCGCGATCTCGGGCGGCAGCCAGGGCGGCGGCATCTGCCTCGCGGTGGCGGGCATCCTCGGGATGCTGGATGAGTCCTCGTCGGCGCAGGCCGCGATCATCGACGTGCCGTTCCTCAGCCACATGCGCCACGCCACGCGGATCATCGACACGATGCCGTACGGCGAGATCGTGAAGTACCTGCGGATCCACCGCGGCTCCGAGGAGCGCGTCTTCACGACCCTCGCCTACTTCGACGGCACGTCCTTCGCGCCGCACGCGCGGATCCCCGCGATGTTCTCGGTGGGCCTCCTCGACGACATCTGCCCGCCGTCGACCGTGTACGCCTCCTACAACCGCTACACGGGCCCGCGCGAGATGCGGGTCTACCCGTACAACGGCCACGAGCAGGGCGAGGCGTTCCAGATCGCCGAACACCTCGCGTTCCTGGGGCGGCAGCTGGGCTGAGGGGTCAGGGGGACGCCCGGAGCCGCATCGCGGCGCCGATCCGCTCCTCCAGATCGGAGAGCTCGAGGAGGACGTCGGTGGCGACCCACGCCTGATCGCGAGTCCTCTCGGTGAGCGGGAGGAGGACTCCGGCGTCGACGAGCTGCTTCACGGCGGAGCCGACGCTGGACGCCGCCCGACCGGTGATCGCCCGAGCGCGCGCAGTCGTCAGGACGGGATCGTCGAGGAGCGCGTCGAGCAGGAGCGCCGCGGAGCTCCCTGCGCGCGGAGCGACCTCCCGAGCCCAGAGACCGGGGAGCCGCTCGATCTGCTCGGCGGTGCGGCCCGCCTCCTCCGCGGCGACGAGACCCGCGGTCGCGAGCTCCCGGACGAACGGGGCGAGGGACCCCTGGCGGTACTCGTTCACCAGCGAGAAGTACCGCGAGCGCCGAGCCGCGAGCGCGGACGCGATCGGCACGACGACCACGGTCGTCAGACCCCGTCTGCGCAGGATCGCGGTGATCAGCGCCCGGCCGATCCTCCCGTTCCCGTCGGTGAAGGGATGCACCGACTCGAACTGCGCGTGGGCGATCGCCGCCTGGACGATCGGGTCGACGTCGTCCCTGTTGGCGAAGGCGAGCAGATCCGTCATGTACTCGGGCACGCTCCCCGGAGGCGGAGGGACGTGGACGGCGTCCCGGGGCGAGTAGTCGCTTCCGCCGATCCAGTTCTGCATCGTCCGGTAGGCGCCCGCGTACCGTCCGTCCATCGGGTCGTCCGCGAGGAGCGTCCTGTGCGCCGCGAGCAGGGCCTCCTCCTCGATCGTGCCGGAGAGGCCCGCGCGGTCGACCATGGTCGTCAGCGCCTCCGTCGCGGCCACCATCGACAGCGCGCCCGCGTTCGCACGACTCCCGACCGTCGCCCGCGCGTAGTCCTCCAGGGTCGCATCGACCCGCTCGATCCTCGACGACGAGACGGCCTCCGTGCGCAGCAGGAGCCGGCCGAGTGCTCCGAGCCGGTTCCCGTGCCGGGCGTCGAGACCGATGATCGCCCGACGCGCCGCGTCGAGCTCCTGCTGCAGGTCGACTCCGGCGTCCCAGGTCAGCCCGGCGAGGAGCGGCGGGAGCGAGACGACGACCGCGGACAGCGTCCTGTCCGCGCGCGATCCGGCGCGAGCGGCCTGCCGCCACGGCCGCGTCTCGGATCGATGCGGCGGCCACTCGGTCGTCGATGCCATGGACGTGCCCTCTCGCAACCCGAATCATCGCAGGAGATGATTCGGGTTGACTCTACAACCCGAATTATCTCTGGCGATGATTCGGCTTGCGGACGCGACACCGACGCCCGACACTCGTCGTTGTGTGACGCCCCGCGTCGGGCGCCCGCCGAGTCCTCCGGAGCGTCGGGCACTATCGTGCCCATGACCCGCCAGATCCGCTTCAACGCCTTCGACATGAACTGCGTCGCCCACCAGTCCTCCGGCATGTGGCGCCACCCCCAGGACCAGTCCTGGCGCTACAAGGACCTCTCGTACTGGACCGAGCTCGCGAAGCTCCTCGAGCGCGGCACCTTCGACGGCATCTTCATCGCCGACGTCCTCGGCACCTACGACGTGTACGGAGGCTCCAACGAGGCCGCCATCCGCCACGGCGCGCAGGTCCCCGTCAACGACCCGATCCTGCTCGTGTCGGCGATGGCCGCCGCGACCGAGCACCTCGGCTTCGGCATCACCGCCGGCACCGCCTACGAGCACCCGTACCCGTTCGCGCGCCGCATGTCGACGCTCGACCACCTGACCAAGGGCCGCGTCGGCTGGAACGTCGTCACCGGCTACCTGCCCAGCGCCGCGCGCAACATGGGCCACGAGGACCAGCTCGAGCACGACGACCGCTACGACGTGGCCGACGAGTACCTCGAGGTCCTCTACAAGCTGTGGGAGGGCTCGTGGGAGGACGACGCGGTCGTCCGCGACCGCGACTCCGGGGTCTTCACCGACCCGTCGAAGGTGCACGAGATCGGGCACCGCGGCAAGAACTTCACCGTGCCCGGCATCCACCTCTCGGAGCCGTCGCTGCAGCGCACCCCGGTGATCTACCAGGCCGGAGCGTCGCCGCGCGGGGTCCGCTTCGCGGCGGGCAACGCGGAGGCGATCTTCGTCGCGTCCTCGACGAAGGCCGGCCTGAAGGCCACCGTCTCGCGGATCCGCGACGCGCTGGAGGCCGCGGGCCGCGACCGCTACTCCGCCAAGATCTACACACTGCTGACGATCATCACGGCCGAGACCAGCGAGGCCGCGCACGAGAAGCACCGCGACTTCCTCTCGTACACGAGCGAGGAGGGCGCGCTGGTGTTCATGTCGGGCTGGATGGGCATCGACCTCTCGCAGTACGACCTCGACGAGCCGATCGGCAACGTGAAGAGCAACGCGATCCAGTCGGCCGTCGCCAACTTCCAGGAGGCGAACGAGGACGGCAGCGAGTGGAAGGTCCGCGACATCGCCAAGCTCAGCGTCATCGGCGGCCTCGGCCCGTTCGTCGTCGGCTCGCCGACCGAGGTGGCCGACCACCTGCAGGAATGGGTCGAGGAGACCGACGTCGACGGGTTCAACCTCGCCTACGCGATCACGCCGGGCACCTTCGAGGACGTCGTCGAGTTCATCGTCCCGGAGCTGCGCCGCCGCGGTGCTTACCCCGACGAGTACGTCGAGGGGAGCCTCCGCAACAAGCTGCACGGGCGCGGCGACCGCCTGCCGTCCGAGCACCTGGGCGCGGGCTTCCGGTACCGGGCGGCGACGACTCCGGCCTGACCTCCGGGATCACCTCCGGCTCGCGAGAACCCGTTCGGCTCGCAGGATCACTCGATTCCTGCGAGCCGAACGGGTTTCTGCGAGCCGAACGTCCTCCCGAGCCCGGGACACCTCAGTCCGCGTCGCAGCGCAGCACTCCCGCGTCGACCCGCACAACCGCCGCACGCACGTGGCTGCGCCGCCGCGCCCGATCGGCCGGCGCGTCGGCCAGCTCCGCGCCGTCCCACCCCGGATGGGTGAAGTACACGATCAGCGCCGACTCCGCGTCGAGCCCCACCACGTCCGCATGGCGCCCCACGACCGGCCGCTCGCCGAGCCGCTCCGGCGCCGTCAGGATCAGCCCCTGCCGCTCCCAGCCGCTGACCCCGTCGGGCGAGGAGTGCACGGCCAGCCCGCGCCACTCGTCGGTGATCATCCAGTACCGCCCGCCGAGCACGAACACCTTCGGCCCCTCGTGCGCCCGTCCGCCGATCGCGAGCCCCTCGACCCGCCACGACTCCGGATCGAACGGGTCGTCCGACACCGCCGCCCACGTCGTCGAGTCCTGCTCCTCGTCCTTGTACCAGAGCCGCCAGCGGCCGTCGCCGCACCGGGCGATCGCCGCGTCGATGACCCGGTCCGAGCCGACGTCGACGGCGCCCAGGCGCGTCCACGACACGAGGTCGTCACTCGCGAACTGCACGAGGGACGCGCGCCCGGTCCAGTCCGAGCGCACGCCCTCGATCCAGCTCAGCGTCATCAGGTAGCGGCCGTCGATCCGCACGATGTCGGGCGCCCACTGCGTCGACGGGTCCGGGGCGCCGGCGGGATCGAGGCCGTCGACCGTGCCGAGGTACCGCCACGACGCGCCGTCCGCCGACTCCGCGACTCCGATGCGCGTGCCGTGCACCCACTCGACGCCCGGCAGATCGAGGGCGGCCCTGCGCTGCGTGTAGAACAGGCGCCACGAGCCGTCGGGCGCCTGCACGAGCACGGGATCCGTGGGGCCGTCGAGCGCATCCTCGTAGGGCGAGCCGAGGGTGTCGCGGTGCAGCGCCGTCACCAGGCGGCCCCGATCGCCTCCGCCTCGAGCTCGCCGTCGGCGACGAGCACCTGCCAGCGCCAGCGCGCCGACTCGGCGGGCGGCAGGGTCCAGACCTCGTGGAAGAACGGCGCGGCGCACAGCATCGGCGTGCCCTCGCTCCGCACGAACCACGGAGTGGGCGCCACCGGGTTCTCGGGATCGGCGCGCATCGCCACGGTGACGCCCGCGCCGACCAGCGCGAGCCACTCCTCCGATCGGCCCATCGCCTCGGCGCTCTCGCTGCGCGGAGCGAGCACGCGGGCGCCCTCGAGGCTCGGCGCCGCGCGGAGGAACAGACCGCCGTATCCCGCTCCCGGCCGCCCGGCCGTCGTCGGCGAGCCGAAGCCGAGCGGACGGTCGGTCTGCGACGTCCACTCGCTCACGACCTCGAGCACCGTCGCGGTCGGCCCCTCGTGCACGGTCAGCCGACGCTCCTCCTCGAGGAACCGGCGGCCCCCGGCGTCGTACCAGCCCACCCGCAGCCGCACGCCGTCGTGCTCCTCCGTCACCGACTCGACGAGCTGGGAGCCGTTGTTGTCGAGCTGGCGGTAGCCGTCGCCGGCGACCCAGGTGACGCCGCCCCAGAGGTTGATCTCGTCGGCCTCGTCGCCGATGCGGATGTTCGACACGGCGAGCGAGAGGCCGTGGTGCCAGTCGTGGTCGGCCGGGCGCAGATCCGAGACGACGACTCCGGAGGGGGTGCGCAGCGGATGGACGAACGGGCGCGGCGACTCGACGTGGCGCGGTGCGTCCTCGGCGAGCACGAGGACGCCGAGGCCCGCCGGCAGCTCCACGGCGCTCATCGGCGCTGGTCCCGCACGTCGGCGCGCATCGGACCGCGCAGCGCGGGATCCGCGAGCTCGTCGATCCGCACGGGGCCGCCGCGGGTGCTCGAGAGGTAGAGGGCGGCGACGATCTCGAGCGAGCGGGCCGGTCCGGAGGCGACGTCGGGCAGCGGGCCGCCCGTCGCGATCGCGTCGTACACGGCGTCGAGGTAGGGCGCGTGGCCGCTGGGCACGTCCTCGTCGTCGGGGAACGCCCAGGCCTCCGCCTCCTCCGGCGCGACCTCGCGCGACGGCGTGATGCGCCAGTGGGTGCGACCGTGGCCGTAGAGGTGCTCGACCTCGATCGTGGCGCGCTCGGTGTCGAGGCGGATCGCGCTGACCTCGCGCGGCGAGACGGCCGACGTGAGCACCGACGCGACGGCTCCCGAGGCGAAGCGGAGCACGCCCGTCGAGACGTCCTCGGTCTCGATGTCGCGGGCCTCGCGCCAGGCCTGGCCGGTCACCTCGAGGACGTCGCCGACGAGGTGCGCGAGCAGGTCGATCTGGTGGATGCCGTGGCCGAGGGTGGTGCCGCCGCCCTCCGACTCCCAGGTGCCGCGCCAGGGCACGGCGAAGTAGGCGGGGTCGCGGTACCAGAGGGTGTCGCAGCGGGCGATGAGAACGCGGCCGAGCGCTCCGGAGTCGAGCAGCCGCTTCACGTGCGCGGCGGCGGTGCCCGTGCGCTGCTGGAAGACCACGGCGAGGAGGCGACCGGCGGCGTCGGCCGCGGCGGTCATCCGATCGACCTCGGCGAGCGAGAGGGCCGGCGGCTTCTCGACGACGACGTGCGCGCCCCGGGCGAAGGCGGCCTCGGCCTGGGCGGCGTGCACGGCGGGCGGGGTGCAGAGGTGCACGACGTCGACCTCGGGCAGGTCGTCGATGCTCGTGCCGTGCGCGGGGATGCCGTAGCGCTCGGCGAACTCGGCGGCGCGGACCGGGTCGGTGTCGACGGCGGCGACGAGGCGCACGTCGGCGCGGGTGGCGAGGGCCTGCGCGTGGAGATGGGCGACCGCGCCCGTCCCGACGAGGGCGGCGCGGAGGAGGGGGGCGGCGGTCATGGCGTCCTTGCGGCGATCGACGGTGATGCGGAGTTCCGATGCTACCCGGGTCGGGTCGCTTCTGGAAAGCGCTTGCCCGTCTCCTGGCGCTGCCTCTGTGTTCGCAACCGAGGGCAGGAGCGGCCGGAACGGCGGTTCGGGCCACGCCTCGCCGATCCGACCTCGGTTGCTGACGGACTCAGCCTCCGAACGCCTCCGTGTACAGCGCCTCGAGCTCCGGCGAGTCCTCGCCGCTCAGCCCGCAGGTCGAGATCACGCCGTCGCGGGTGGCGAGCAGGTAGGTCTCGCCCTCGGCGAACTGCAGAGGCTCGCCGTCGATCGCCGTGCCGCCGCCCTGGGGCGCCGTCACCGTGTCGCCGACCTCGCCGTGCAGCACGTCGAGGACCGACAGGGTCACGACGTCCCCGTCGATGCCGGTCACCTCGGCGCGGAAGGCGGTGTCGGAGTCGGCGATCGCCTCGGCGGTCACCACCGCGCACATCGCGCTGAGGCCGCTGCCGGCCGGCGGCTGATCGAGACGGGTCGGCGCGGAACCGGGGCCGAGCGCGAGGGTCAGCGCGACGGCGGCGGCCGCGAGCCCTCCGGCGAGCGCGCCGATTCCGCCGAAGAGGGGCGCCCGGCGGCGGGCGGTCGTGCGGGCGGGAGTGGTGGCGGGATTCTGGGTCATGGCGTCCTCCACGAGTCGGGCGAGCTGGTCGTCGCGCAGGGGCGCGAGCGACGAGGCGGGGTCGGCGGCGCGGATCAGCCGGCGCAGCTCGTGCGCATCAGGATCGGTCATCGTCCGCTCCCCTCCTCTTCTCCTGCATGTCCGGCGCCGCCGCCGGTCTTACTCCAGAGAGCCGCGAATCTCGCGCGGGCCCGGTGCAGCCGCACCGAGACGGCACCCGGAGTCACCCCGAGCACGTCCGCGATCTCGCGGGGGGCGAGCTCCTCCCAGACCGAGAGCCGGAGCAGCTCGGCGTCGGCGGGCTTCATCTGCGCGAGCACCCGCGAGACGGCGTCGGCGACGTCGTCGTCGGGCTCGGGTCCGGTGTCCCGCGGCGGGTCGACGACCAGGATGCGATGCGCCAGCCTGTCCTGCCGTCGGCGGCCGCGCTCGGCGTTGGCGAGCTGCAGGCGGGCGATTCCGATCGCCCAGGCGATCTCCTCCTCCGGCACGGCGTCGATCCGGCGCCAGAGCACGATCATCGTCTCGGACAGGACGTCGTCGGCCGTGGCCTCATCGGTCCTGCGGTGGAGGTAACGGCGCACCGGATCCGCGGTCCGGGCGACCAGCGCCTCGAACCGCTCTCGTCGCTCGTCGGCGGGAGGCATCTGCACAGTCTTCCCTGTCCGGCTCCGCCGCGATCCTTACCGGAGTCGCGAACGCCTCCCCTCCCTGCTGGTCGAGTAGCCCCGCAGGGGCGTATCGAGACCCAGCCGGCCCAGAAGAAGCCCCCCGTCGCCGGCGGATCTCGATACGCCCGCTCCGCGGGCTACTCGATCAGCAAGAAAGGGGGGGCGGACGCACGAGCACCCCGCCGCAGTGCGCGACGGGGTGCTCGAAGTGCGTGGAGCCGGGGCTCAGCTCTCGAAGGTGGCGTCGAGGGTGATCTCGACTCCGGTCAGCGCCTTCGAGACCGGGCAGGTGGCCTTGGCCTCGTCGGCGGCCTTCAGGAACGCGGCCTCGTCGATACCGGAGACCTCTCCGCTGACGACGAGGTTGATGCCGGTCAGCTTGAAGCCGCCCGCGGAGTCCGGGCCGAGCGAGACGTCGGCGCGGACGTCGAGCGCCTCGACGGTGCCGCCGGCCTGGCCGAGCACGGCCGAGAACTGCATGGCGTAGCAGGCCGAGTGGGCGGCGCCGAGGAGCTCCTCGGGGCTGGTCGCGCCGTTGGCGTCGTCGGCGGCGCGCTTCGGGAACGAGACGTCGTAGGTGCCGAGCTTCGAGCTCGAGAGCTCGACCTGGCCCTCGCCGGTCTCGAGCGAGCCGTTCCAGGCGGTGCGTGCAGAACGAGTGGGCATGGTTCCTCCTCAAGCAGACGGGGAGAGCAGTAGAACGATCGTTCTCCCCTGATGCTCCGAGCCTACGGGGAACGCGCGTTCTCCTGCAACCACCCCTCGGGATGCACAGCGAGATGCCGGTTCGGGACGCCCACCCCGGCGTGTCGCGGACCGGAGCGGCGTCTCGCGGATCAGTGCAGGACCTTCAGCCCGATCACGCACGCGACGATTCCGAACACCAGCAGCGTGCGCACGAGCGAGAAGCCCTCGCCGCCGAAGAACATGCCGTACAGCACGGTCAGCGAGGCGCCGATCCCGACCCAGACCGCGTAGGCGGTGCCGGTGGGCAGCTCGCGCATCGCGTACGCGAGGCCGGCCATGCTGGCCACGACGGTGACTCCGAACACGACGGTCGGGCCGACGCGGGTGAATCCCTCGGACTTGCCGAGGGCGGTGGCCCACACGGCTTCGAGGACCCCCGAGAGAACGAGCACGATCCAGGACATGACGACTCCTACCGAGTCAGTCTTGTCGCTGTCCGGGTACTGCTCCCTCGTCCGGTCGCCGTCATCGGCTGTCCCCCATTGTGGCAAGCCTCACTGTGCGGACCGTGTGCAGTCAGCGCGGCTGAGCGGGGTTCGTCGGCACCCCGTGCGACGGCGGATTGATCGGCGGCCCGGACGTCGCGGGCGACACCGGCGACCCGGTGGATCCCTGCGACGTCTCGGGCAGCGACTCCGGAACGCGGCCGGCGGGCTCGGCGCCCTCGCGCAGCTGAGCGAGGCGCGAGCGGAGGATCGTGGTGATCGGCGCGCGGTCCCCGTGCGCCTCCTCGTAGCTCAGCAGGGCGACGACGCCCTCCTCGTCCAGGGGGCGGATGCGCTCGGCGACCGTGCCGAGCGGGATGTCGTTCCAGTCGGGCAGCGGCAGGTCCTCGCGGGAGGGTTCGGTCGACATGGTGTTCCTTCCGTTCGCCTCCATCCCAGCGGTTCCGGCCGCCAGGCCCCAGGGGCTTGACCGCTGCTCAGGAACCGAGCCGCCCCGTCAACCGGCGGTGGAACCCGGTGCTGCGCTCGTCGAGCCCTTCGATCGACACGGTCGCGCCGTGGTCGCGGTACTTCGTCTCGATCGAGTCGAGCGCCGCGACGGTCGAGGCGTCCCAGATCTGCGCGTGCCGGAGGTCGACCACCACGTGCGCGGGGTCGTCGGCGTAGGCGAAGCGGTCGACCAGGTCGTTGCTGCTGCCGAAGAAGAGGGGCCCGGTCACGTCGTAGCGCACCGACTCGCCGTCCTCGGCGAGGATCCGCTCGACCGCGATCACGTGGGCGACCCGGCGCGCGAACAGGACCATCGCCAGCACCACCCCCACCAGCACGCCGAGCGCGAGGTTGTCGGTCGCGACCACGACGACCACGGTGACGACCATCACCAGCGTCTCGGGCAGCGGCATCCGCCGCAGCGTCGACGGACGGAGGCTGTGCCAGTCGACCGTCGTGATCGCCACGATCATCATCACCGCGGCGAGCGCCACCATCGGGATCCGCCCCATCAGCGAGCTCAGCCCGGTCACGAGCGCCAGGAGGAACACCCCGGCGACGACGGTGGAGAGGCGGGTGCGCGCGCGTCCGGTCTTCACGTTCAGCACGGTCTGCCCGATCATCGCGCAGCCTGCGATGCCGCCGTAGAAGCCCGCGAGGATGTTCGAGACGCCCAGCGCCCACGACTCGCGGCCCTTGTGCGACGGGGTGTCCGTCATCTCGTCGACGAGCTTCGCCGTCAGCAGCGTCTCCATCAGCCCGACGAACGCCACGCTCAGCGCGGTCGGCAGGATCAGCTGCAGCGTCTCGAGCGTCAGCGGCACCAGGAACGGGGTGATGCCGGGCAGCTGGCCGGTGAGGGGCCCCTCGTCGGCGACGTCCGGCACGACGAGTCCGGCGACGATCACGGCGGTGGTCACGACGACGATCGCGACGAGCGGAGCCGGCACCGCCTTGGTGAAGCGCGGCAGCACCAGGATGATCGCGAGCGTCACGGCGAAGAGCACGTACGCGACCCACGGCACCCCGATCACGTGCGGCACCTGCGCGACGAAGATCAGGATCCCGAGCGCATTGACGAAGCCGATCATCACCGAGCGCGGGATGAACCGCATCAGCCGAGCGAGGCCGGCGAGGCCGAACACGATCTGGATCACCCCGGCCAGGATCACCGTGGGCAGAACGTACTGCACCCCGTGCTCGCTCACGAGCGGGGCGATGACGAGCGCGACGGATCCGGCGGCCGCCGTGATCACTCCGGGCCGCCCGCCGAGGATCGACATGGTGAGCGCGAGCACGATCGACGAGACGAGGCTGACCATCGGATCCACGCCCGCGACGACCGAGAACGAGATCACGTCGGGCACGAGGGCGAGTGTGGTCACCATGCCGGCGAGGACCTCGCGCGACAGCTGCCGCGGGGAGCGCAGCGCGTCGAGCACGGTGATGACCCGGTGCACGGGCTGGGGGCGGGCGGGAACGGGGCGGGCGGGAACGGCCATGGGGTGGCTCCGGGGCGGGTCGGCTCTGTCGAGCGGCTGTCGAGGGAGGAGCGCCACATCGCGCCGGGACCGCTCCGGCCGTGCCGGAGAATGGGGGCGGGGAGCGGATCGACAGCAAACCTACCGCAACGTGAGGTTTGCGGACACCCCGAGCGAGCGGAGCAGTGAGTGACGGACGAGCGGACGGCCGAGGAGGTCGAGGCGACCCTGCGCATCGGCGAGCTCGCCGACCGCTCCTCGATGTCGCTGCGCACCCTCCGCCACTACGACGAGGTCGGGCTGCTGAAGCCGAGCGGACGCACGGTCGGCGGGTTCCGCCTCTACACCGAGCGCGACGTCGACCGGCTGCTCCTCATCCGCCGGATGAAGCCGCTCGGCTTCTCGCTCGACGCGATGGCCGAGCTGCTGAGCGTCGTCGACAGCCTCGAGAGCGCGGCTACCGCGGAGGAGGCGGCCGCGATCCGCACGCGCCTCGATGCGTTCGTCGCCGACGCCGCCGCCCGCCGCGCGAAGCTCGAGGAGCAGCTCGAGATGGCCGACGAGTTCCTGGCACTGCTGCGCGCGCGGTAGGCGGACGCCGTCACCGGGAACGGCTGATCGACACCACCGTCGCCGCGGCGTGCCTCAGAAGTAAGGCTCATCGACCCGATGCGGCGGTTTCCGCTCGCATCTCGGCACTCAGCCTTGGTTCTGCGGGCCGAGCGGTCCGCAACCGAGGTCGGGAGCCGCGCGGACGACTCGTACGCACCCCTCGAGCCCTCCTGACCTCGGTTCCGGACAGGACGACGACGCGGACCGACACGAACCCCCCGCCCGACGAGCAGCCGCGCAACGGCGTATCGGGACCCACCACCGCCCGGAGCCGACCCGTCAGCGGGACGCGCGCGGGGGCGCCGAGCTCTCGCGGACGATCAGCTCGGGGCGCTCCGACGAGAAGGTGGCGCCCCCGCCGTCCTCCATCGCGCGCAGCAGCAGGCCGAAGCCGCGGCGGCCGAGGCCCGCGAAGTCCTGGCGCACCGTCGTCAGCGCGGGGGTCCACATCCGCGCGAGGGGATGGTCGTCGAAGCCGACCACGCTGACGTCCTCCGGGACGCGGAGCCCCGACTCGGTGAGCCCCTTGATGACCCCCATCGCGATCTCGTCGTTGCCGCAGAACACCGCCGTGACCTCGGGATCCTCCGCGAGCCGGTGCGCCAGAGCGCGCCCCGACTCCGGCTCCCAGGTCGCCTCGAGCGGAGTCGGCGCCACGGCGACGCCCGCCTCCTTCAGCGCCCGGCGCCATCCCGTGGTCCGGCCGTCCTCGCGGCGCGACGGCGGCACGCGCACGTGGTGCACGGTCCGGTGTCCGAGTCCGAGCAGGTGCTCGGTCAGCGCCTGGGCCGCGTGCAGCTCGTCGAGCACGGCCTGCGGGATCCCCCGCCCGCGCACCCCGGAGAGCGCGACGACCGGCACTCCGGGCGGCAGCGCCGCGACCATGGCGACGCCGGGCGGGTCGAACTTCAGCACCGCGATGCCGTCGGGGCTCTGGCTCAGCACGAGCGAGAGCGCCTTCTCGATGTCGTCCGGGTCGGCCGACTCGATGACCGTGATGGTGACGGTCCAGCCGCCGGCGCGCGCCTCCTCCTCGATGCCGCGGATCGCCTCGGCGTAGCCGTACTGCGAGGTGTTGCCGGCGACGACCGCGATCGTGCGGGAGCGGCGGGTGACGAGGGTGCGCGCGGCGGCGCTGGGGCGGTAGTTGAGCTCGGCGATCGCGGCGAGCACGCGCTCGCGCTTGTCGGGAGCCACCTTCGCGGCACCCGTGAGCACCCGCGAGACCGTGGGCACCGAGACTCCCGCGAGCGCCGCGACGTCGGCGATGACCGGGGCTTTCGCCGCCCTGTCCCGCTTCATGTCGTCTCGCTTCCGTCCTCGGCCGTCGCGCTGGTGCAGGGCGAGCCACGAGGGGGCGGAGGCGACCGGCGCCGCGTCGGTCTCGGAGGCGCTCACTTCACCGCGCCGCTCGTGATGCCCGAGATGATCTTGCGCTGGGCGAAGACGAACACCAGGAGGAGGGGCAGGCTCATCAGGATGATATAGGAGAAGATCAGGTGCCAGTTCTGGAGGTAGAGCCCCGCGCTGGCCACCTGGTAGAGGTTCAGCGGCAGGGTGTCGAGCCGCCCGCCGACCACGAACAGCGCGTAGAAGACGTCGTTCCAGATGTACAGGCAGATGAGGATCGTCGCCGTCGCGAGCACGGGCATCAGCAGCGGCAGGATGATCGTGAAGAACACCCGGAACGGTCGCGCCCCGTCGACCCGGGCCGCCTCCTCGAGCTCCGCCGGGATCGTCCGGACGAAGCCGGTGACGAAGAAGATCACCGTCGAGAGGTACATCCCCATGTACACGCCGACCATGCCGACGGCGGTGCCGGCGAGTCCGAGCTGGCGCAGGAGGAGCACCACGGTCACGACGGCCGGCGGCAGGACGATGCCGCTGATCGCGAGGGCGTAGACGAGGGCCATCCCCCGCCCTGTGCGGCGGCCCAGGATCCACGCGGCCATCGAGCCGAGCACGAGCACTCCCAGCACCGACGGCACCATGACGAGCACGCTGCCGAGGAACGCCTGCACCATCCGCCCGTCGGTGAAGACGGTGGCGAAGTTCTCGAGCAGCTGCCACTGCGACGGAGCCGCGAGGTTCGGGTTCAGCGCCTCGGCCTGGGTCTTGCCCGCGGTGCTGACGATGAGCCAGAACGGGACGCCCAGGAGCAGGACGACGGCCGCGAGCGCGGCGGTGGGTTGCGCGAGGCGGGCGAGCGTCCGCGAGGCGGACGGGCGGTTCCGGACGGGGGTGGGAGCAGGTGCGGGGTTCCGCGCCGGAGCGAGCTTCTCGACCATGGTGCTCACAGCACGTCCTCTCGACGGCGCAGGATGCGGATGACGGGGAAGGCCAGGAGGGCGACGGCGACGAAGAGGATGAGGCTCATCGTGGTCGCCTGGGCGAACAGGCCCTGGCCGAAGGTGCGGAAGATGAAGATGTTGAGCAGCTCGGTCGTGCCGCCCGGGCCGCCCTCGGTGGTCGCCTGCACGATGTCGAAGCCGTTCATCGATCCGAGCAGCGCGGTCGCCACGTTGAAGGTCAGCGCCGGCGCGATCAGCGGGAAGCGGATGTCGCGGAACGTCTGCCACCACGAGGATCCGTCGAGGCGCGCGGCCTCGAGCACGTCGCCGCTGATCGTCTTGAGGCCCGCCAGGTAGATCAGCATCGAGAGGCCCATCCACTTCCACGAGTGGATGAGGGCGACGACGACGATCGTCCACGTGGTGTCGCCGAGCCACGCGGTCGAGACGGTCTGGCCGGTCACGAACGACAGGATGCCGTTGAGCGCGCCGTCGGGCTTCAGCAGCGCCTGGAACACGTAGCCGACGGCGAGCGCCGACATGATCACCGGGATGAAGAACATCACCCGGGCGAAGCGGTTGACCCGCGTGTCCTTCTCGAAGAGCAGCGCCAGGATCAGCCCGAACAGGTTCTGGAACACCGCGACGAGCACCGCGTAGACCAGTGTCACCCGCAGCGCCTGGATCAGCGTGCCGCTCTGGAACAGGTCGACGAAGTTCGAGATCCCGACGAAGCCGATGGCCGACTTGAAGCTCGACCAGTCGGTGAACGCGTAGACGAAGTTGAAGAGTGTCGGCACGAAGAAGAACACGACCAGCACGACGAGGGCCGGCACGAGGAAGACCAGCGGATGATCGGACCGGCGACCGCGGGGCGACCCGTCGGACTTCAGGGCGCGGGCGAGGACGCGGGGAGGCGCGGCTGCTCGGGTGGTGGACACGCGGTCACTGCCTTTCGATGGGGAGGAGTGCCGGGGCCCGTCGTGCGGACGGGCCCCGGCGTCGAGTGGCTAGAAGCCGGTGGCTCCCTGAGCCTTCGCGAGCTGCGCGAACTGGTCCTGCGTCGCCTGCGCGACCTCCTCCGGGGTCTTGGTGCCCTGGATCATGTCGGCGAGGTAGATGTACAGGTCCGGGTTGGCGATCGCCAGGGCCTGCATCGAGCCCACGGAGGTGCCGACCGACTCGCTGACCGAGACGAGCGCGGTGGGGACGGTGTCGGGCGTGGTGACCGAGGGCTCGAGCGAGATGGTGTTCTGCGCCTCGACGAAGTCGGCGTAGCCGTCGCCGAGCCAGTAGGAGAGGAGCTGGCGCGAGGCCGCCTCCTTCTTCTCGTCACCGGTCTTGAAGGCCACGAGAGCGTTCGACTGGTCGGGGATGAAGGTGCCGACGTTGCCCGAGGGCGAGATCGGGAAGAAGCCGATCGTGTCGTTCAGCGTCTCGGTGTCGGACAGCGACTGCAGCTGGCCGAAGAAGGAGTTGACCTGCACGACCATCGCCGCGTCACCGGCGAGGAGGGCGGCGCCCTGGTCCTCGAAGGTGGCGGTCTTGATGTCCTCGTTGAAGAGGCCCTCGTCGATCAGGCCCTTGTAGGAGTCGATCGCCCCCTGGATGGTCGGGTCGGTGAACTTCTCCTCGCCGGAGTTGACGCGGTCCCAGAGGCCGTCGGCCGCGGCGTCGGCGAGCTGCACCTGCACCCACCACTGGGTGGCCCAGCGGTCGGCGCCCATCTCGAAGAACGGGGTCTCGCCCGCGGTCTTGAGCTGGCGGGCGGTCTCGAGGAACGAGGCCCAGTCGGTGGGGAGCTCGGTGATGCCGTTCTCCTCGAAGACCTTCTTGTTGTAGTAGACGCCCTCGACCGCGGGGGTCGAGACCAGCGCCGCGTAGCGGGTGTCGTCGAGCGTGCCGGTGATGTCGGCGAGCGCGGGATCGAAGTCCTCGAGCCAGGGAGCGCCGTCGAGGCTCTGCAGGTTGGTGGTCGCGTTGAGCGCGGTGAGCTGCGAGGCGGTGGGCTGCCAGAACGCCAGGTCGGGCTTGTCGCCGGTGGCGACCTTGGTCTGCACGCCCTGCTCGTAGGGGTCCGGGATCGTCTCGATCTCGACGGAAGCGCCCGTGAGCTCCTCGAAGCCCTCGACGACCGACTCCGGGACGGTGTTCGAGTTCTGCGCGGCCCAGATGGTGAGCTCGGTGCCCTCGAGGTCGGCGTCCTGGGCGGGCCAGGAGGCGGGCGCGGCCGCGCCGCCGTCGGTGCCGCCGCCGGCCCCCGGGTCGCTGCAGCCGGCGAGGAGCAGGGCGGAGGCGGCCGTGAGGACGGCCGCACTGAGGAGTGACTTCTTCATCGAAATACTCGAGCTTTCTGTGTGTGGAGAGGGTATGCCGGGACGGGTGGACCCGGCAGGGGGGTCAGGTGGTGCGGAGGGACAGTCGGAAGGTTCGGGCGGAGGGACCGGAGCCGGTGGGCCGGACGGTGAGGCGGGCCGTGGACGCGTCCCAGTCGGCGCCCCAGGCCGGGAGCGCCACGGGGAAGACGACCGACACGTCGACGTCCTGCCCGAGCAGCTCCGGGAAGTGCAGCACGACGTCGTCCGTGCCGCTGCGGCGCCAGAGGGAGACGAGGTGCTCGTCCTCGGTGCGCAGCGCCAGGGCGACCGCGTCGTCGGTCCAGCCGGGCAGGCCGAGCGGCCAGCGGGGCACGGAGGAGGCGATCGCACCGCGGAGCGACTTGGCCGCGGTGACGGCCTCGTGCACCAGCGCGAGCTGCGGGTCGGACATCCGGTTGAGGTAGCCCGAGAGGTAGAACCGGCCGAGGAGGCCCGTGACCAGGCAGAACGCGATCTCCTCGTCGTCCATGTCGGCCTGCGGGTACGCCCAGCTGGCCGCCTGCTCCGGGAGGAGCATCATCGGCGCCGCGGCCGCGATCGGCGGGTAGAGGCGGAAGTCCTGCTGGTCGGAGGTCGACTGCATCTGCAGCCGCGACATCACGGCCCAGTCCTGGCGCATCGCCCCGGAGGAGCAGCTCTCGATCACCAGGGTCGGGTGCCGGTCGAGCAGGGCGTCGAGCCAGGCCAGGTAGGCGCGGTTGTGGCCGAGCAGTCCGTCGCCGACGGAGTCGGAGGCCGCGTCGGTGCCCGGGCCCGCGTCGATGTTGTAGTCGAACTTGAAGAAGCCGATGCCGAAGTCGGCGACGAGGCGGTCCACCGTCTCGTCGAGGTGGGCGACGGCGGCCGGGTGGCGGAGGTCGAGGTGGAAGCGCTCGTGCTCCTCGATGCGGATGCCGCAGCGCTGCAGGAACGCATCGTCGGGGAGGCGGTCGGCCATCGGGCTGTCGACGCCGATCACCTCCGGCTCGAGCCAGAGGCCCGGGACCAGGCCGTGCCCGTGGATCCGATCGACGACCTCGCCGAGACCGCCGGGGAAGCGCTTCGCGGACGGCTGCCAGGCCCCGACGCTACTCCACCAGCCGCCGGGCACGCCGCTCTCGTCGTACCAGCCGGCGTCGATGCAGAAGATCTCGGCACCCGCGGCGGCCGCGGCGTCGATCAGCGGCAGCAGCTTCTCGGTGGTCGGGTCGCCGTTGAGGGTGTTCATGTAGTCGTTGAAGACGACGGGCAGGGCGGTGTCGTCGGGGTGGGACCGGCGGGTCGCGCGACGGTGGTGCGTCAGCGCGGAGACCGCGGCGTCGGCCGTGGCTCCGAGCGCCACGGTCACCGGGACCGAGGTGAAGACGTCCCCCGCTTCGAGGGCGCGGATCCAGCCGTGATCGAGGTCGGTCGGACCCGAGAGGGCGAGCGTTCCGCCGTCGATGTCCTCGCCCACCTCCCAGCGCCACGCTCCGTTGTGCTCGATCTGCCAGAGCAGGGCGGCGTCGGGGGCGAGGAGGCCGCCGACCGGGAGGTGCGAGCCGGTGGACCAGCTGCCGGTGGACACGGCGCCGACCGCGCCGCGCGGGTCGTGGCCGGTGATGTCCTCGCGGAGCGTCACGAATCCGGAGTCGCGGGCGGGCGCGGTGCGCCAGCGCCCCTCCCCCAGCCAGTCGTTCTCTCCGCGCAGCAGCGACCAGCGGGTGAACGCGTCCTTGCCGTCGGCGCCGGACGGGGCCCCGACGTCGGCGCTCCAGGACGCGACCGAGCGCAGGACCTGGCGCGACAGCGCTCCGACCGCGACCTCGGACGTGACGGCCGGGACTCCGACGACCTGCCGCAGTACCGCCCGGGCGACGACGCCGAACGACGGAGCCTCGGCCTCGATCTCGAGGACGGCGACTCCGTCGACGAGGCTCTCGCGGTGCGAGACGTAGCGCATCGCCGCACCGATGCGGGTGTGGGTGAGGCGGGAGCTCGCGGGGTCGTGGCCGGCGGCGGCGGTGGTGATCTCGAAGAACGGGGCGACGTGCGTCGCCTCGAGCCGGACGCCGGGAGCGGCGACGGCGGACAGCGCGAGCGGAGCACCGGGCGGGCAGTCGAAGGTCAGTCGGAGCCCGTCGCGGGGCCCCCAGGTCAGCTGCTCGGGCACAGGGGCTCCTCGTCGTCGCGGAGTGGGAAGGGCGTGGTCCCGGAATCGGGACTGGACAGATACTGATACCGATTTCACGAAAGTGCAAGCCCGTGATGAAAGCGTTATCTGCACGCTCGGCCGGCCGGGCGATGGAGTCTGGTAGCGATTTCAGAAATGTCTGGAGATCAGCTCGTGATATCGATATCGTGCTGGCACCGACCCGTCTCGACCTCGCCTCGACAGCGAGTCCAGATCCCTTCTCAGCGTTGAGGAACCGATGCACACTCCCCACCCCTTCTCGAGGCGGATCACCGCCTCGATCGCCGCCCTGGTCGCACTGCCGGTGCTGGCCGCCTCGACACTCGTCGGCGGCGGTCCCGCGGCAGCGGTCGACACTCCTCCCACCCCCGCCGTCCTCTACACGTTCGACCAGAACCCCTCGGCGGCCACCATCGCCAACCAGGGATCCCTCGGCTCCGCCTTCGACGCCCGCGTCCGCAACGCGACGTCGCTGCCGCGCGGAACCGGTCCGGTCGCCGGGTCCGGCGCCTCCGGCCTCTTCCCCGGAGGGGCGCAGGGCTCGTCGACGACCGCCGCGCCCTACCTCGACATCCCCGCGGGACTCTTCGCGGACACGTCGGCGATGACCGTCTCGACCTGGATCAAGTGGGACGGCGCCAACGCCGGCCAGCTCCCGTGGTCTTACATCATCGGCAGCGACGCGCTCCCCCGCGACAACTGGGGGCTCTACCACGTGCCGAACGAGGGCGGGCAGTCGAAGGCCGCGGCCAACACCGGCACCGAGGTCAAGGCGGTGTCCTCCACGCCGCTGCCCACGAACACCTGGGCGCAGATCACCACGGTCGCCACGACAGACTCCGTCTCGTACTACATCAACGGCTCGCTCGTGCGGACGGAGGCGGTCTCGCTCGACTTCGCGAAGCTCGCCTCGCCGTCCAGCACCCGCTCGGGCCTCATCGGCCGCGTGCCGTGGGCTGGGCCCTACGCCGCGTTCTTCGGCGGCCAGTTCGACGACTTCGCGGTCTACCGCACCGCCCTCACGGCTGAGCAGGTCTCGAACGCCTACCTCGAGGACGCGGGCGCGATCGTGTCGGTCGAGCGTCAGAGCTTCAGCGTCTCCACCGCCGCGAAGGTCGCGCCGGCCCTCCCCGCGACCGTGAACGTCACGCGCGAGTCCGGGCCCGCCACCGCGGCGATCACCTGGGACGCCGTCCCCGCCTCGGCCTACGCCACCGCCGGTGCGACGTTCACCGTGAACGGCACCGTCGCCGGATGGTCGACCCCGTTCACCACGACCGTCACGGTCACGGCGCGGCCGACCGAGCCGATCGCCGTCGACTTCGGTCAGGACACGGGCGAGTTCCGCGGAGGAGCCTCCGGCACCCTCTACGGCCTCGGCGACGAGGGCTCGCCCACGCAGGCGCTCGTCAACGGCGCGGCGATGACCAACGTGTCGCAGAAGCCCCCGTTCGGCACGCAGCACCCGGGCGGCGACGCCTTCACCGTCGAGAAGACCTTCTTCGACAAGTACGGCGAGGACCTCTACCTCTACACCCAGGACTACTACCCCGACTGGCCCTACAACGGCGGGAAGCGCCCCGGTGACGACCGCAGCTACGTCCGCGACGCGAGCGGACGCCTGACCGACGTGTTCACTTCTGCTCCGAACGGCGTCTGGGACTACCTCGAGGTGCTCGAGATCGTCGTCGACGAGGTCGCCCGCGAGGCCGAGAACCCCGAGAAGTACGTCTTCATCCCGTTCAACGAGGTCGACCTGCAGTGGCTGAACTCGGACGACCTCTACAACCGCTACATGCACGTCGGCAACCAGCCGAACAGCTTCACCCCCGGTGGGGCGACCGACTGGAAGGCGGCGTGGGACGTCATCACCGCCACCTACGCGAAGCACGGTCTCGCACGTCCGCAGATCGCGGGCCCCGGAGACGCCGCCTGGCGTGGTGAGGGCAACATCAAGACGTTCCTGAACATGGCCCGCGCGACGAACACGGTGCCCGACATCTACGTCTGGCACGAGCTCCGCGGCTACCAGTGGCTCCCCGACCGCGCGTCGGACTTCCGCCGCTACGCCGCCGAGGTGGGCATCGCCGCCGCCGACATCCCCTCGATCAACATCACCGAGTGGGGCGCCAGCACCGACATGAGCTCGCCCGCCAACCTCCTGCGCTGGTTCGCCGGCTTCGAGGCGGCCAAGATCGACGCCCAGACGGCCTACTGGACCGCCTCCGGCACGCTCTCGGACAACCAGGCCAAGGTCAACGCCGCGAACGGCGGCTGGTGGCTCTTCAAGTGGTACGGCGACATGACCGGATCGCGCACGGCTGCGGTCACCACGAACCGCGAGAAGGCGATCGCCGCGATCGACCGGGACGCCGACCGCGCCCAGGTCATCGTCGCGGGCATCCCCGACGGCCGTGACGGCGCGCTGACGCTGAACGGCCTCGACAGCGCGACCTTCGGCCCCTCCGTCGACGTCGAGGTCCGCGAGGCCGTCGTCAGCGGCACCGACGGCATCGCGGGGACTCCCCGGGTCGTCCTCGCCGACGACGCCGTGTCCGTCGTGAACGGTCGCGTCGAGCTCCGGATCCCCTCCGCGAACTCGTCGAGCGCCTACCAGGTCGTCGTCACTCCCGCCGCGACCCGCGACGTGGAGGCGGCCGCCGCCGCCCAGGGCGAGCGCCACGTGATCGAGGCCGAGGCCACGCGCCTCACCGCCGCGGCCACCCGCACGCCCGACGGCTACCGCGCCTCCGGCGACCGCGACGTCTCCGGCTTCGCCGCCGTGGGCTCGCGCGCCGACTGGACCGTCTCGGTGGCGCAGGCCGGCCTCTACCGCCTGCAGATCCTCGGGGCTACGCCCGGCAGGGCCGCGCAGCACGCGGTCTTCGTCGACGGCGCGTTCTCGACGCTCGCCCAGTACGGAGCGAACGCGATCAAGCCGAGCAACGTCCGCACCGTCGCCCGCGGCAGTGCCGAGGTGTACGTCGCCCTCAGCGCCGGCACCCACACCGTCGGAGTGCGCACCAGCAAGGACGGGACGACCCTCCTGCCCGGCGCCGGTGCCGACGGCGGAGTGACGCTCGACCGCTTCGAGCTCGTCCGGGTCGGCGACACGGCGAACACCGAGTCCGTCGAGTACCCGGCGACCGCGTTCCGCCTGATCGACGGTGCGACGCTCTCGGGCGGACGCCTCTCGCTCGAGACCGGCGAGCGCGCCGACCTCTACCCGTCGACGTTCGAGTCCGGCTACTACGACCTCGCCGTGGCGTGGGAGGGTGCCGCCGGCACCTCGCTGACGGTCGACGTCAACGGCCGCCGCGCGGGGACCTTCGCGCCGGGCACGACGACGGTCCGCGTCCACCTGCCCGAGGGCATCAGCGAGGTCGAGCTGGCGAGCACCGGCAGCGTCCGCGTCGGGTCGGTCACGACCACCCGTGCGGTCGCGGGTGACGCCTCCATCGTCCGCGTGCAGGCCGAGGACCTCGCCACCGTCGACCTCGGCGGCACGGCCGCGGTCGCCGGCTTCGGCGGAGCCCTCACCAACGGATCCGGGACCGGATACGTGACGGGGCTCGGCATCACCGACGCGAACCCGGCGAACGAGGGCACGCTCACGGTGCCCCGTCTCCCGGGCTTCGACAAGGCCGGCGCCTACGACGCCGTCGTGCACTACTCGAACGACGACATCGAGGGGACGCACGACTACAACCCGCAGGTCGTCGACCTCGGGCTGCAGGCCGAGGAGGCCGGCACCACGGGCCTCGTGGGCCGCACCACCTTCCGCTACACCTACTCCTCCAGCAACTTCTGGGAGGCGGTCCTGCCGCTGGACCTCGCGACCGACTCCGGTCCGGTGACCTTCGGCAACACCCGCTCGACGCTGTTCATCGACGAGGGCCCGACGACCAGCACGAGCGACGACCGGGTCCTGCCCGGCTACGCGGTCGCGCCGGACGTCGACTGGATCGACTTCGCTCCGTTCGTCCTGCCGGCGCAGGAGACGAAGCTGAACGTCGCCAGCACGGCCGCCGTGCGCTGCATCTCGGGCAAGGCGGTCGTGACGGTCACCTCGGTCAACCGCGACGCGGTGCCGGTCGACGTGACGATGACCCGGGGGACGACCGTGAAGTCGTTCGCGTCGGTCGTGCCCGGCAAGGCGGCGACCCACGCCTTCAGCACCCGCCTGGCGGTGCTGCCGGCCGGCGACGTGTCGGTGGCGGTGAGCCGGTCCGGCGGCGGAGCGGGAGCGCACACGCAGACGGTGGCGCACCCCGCGCTGACCTGCCGGTGAGGCGCGGGCGGTGAGCGGCGGACCTGGTCCGACGTGATCCGGCCCTGACGACGAGGACCTCCCGAGTCGAGCTGCTGCTCGGCC
The DNA here is from genome assembly GCF_001423055.1 of Rathayibacter sp. Leaf299. Lineage (NCBI taxonomy): Bacteria > Bacillati > Actinomycetota > Actinomycetes > Micrococcales > Microbacteriaceae > Rathayibacter > Rathayibacter sp. Leaf299. The sequence goes on along the minus strand of NZ_LMNT01000001.1, from coordinate 406,441 downwards.
CGGGAGGTCCTCGTCGTCTGGGCGGGTCTCGACCGTCGCGAATAAGGCCGAGGAGGGCGATCGGGCCTGTTCCCAGAGGATCGCGCCGCTCAGCCTTCGTTCTGCAGGCCGACCGCGCGCGACCGGGGTCAGTCGCGGTCGCGGGCCCGCTCGCCGCGCTCGCTCCGGCGCTTCGTCGCCAGGTGCAGCAGGGCGCCGATGCCCAGCAGGGCGGCGCCGTAGGCCCAGACGATCGGGTCCTGCTGCGTGAGCAGGAGGACGCAGGACGCGACTCCGAGGACCGGGATCGCCGTCCAGACGCGGAAGTGGTCGTGCTCGACGCGGTCGCGGCGCAGCACCAGGACCGCGACGTTGGTGCTGATGAAGACGAGCAGGAGGAGGAGCACGACGGTCTCGGCGAGCGTCGCCAGATCCCCGACGAGCGTCAGGAGGCACGCCGCCACGGTGGTGACGACGATCGCGACCCAGGGCGTGCGGCGCTTCGGCAGGACCTTGCTCAGCACGGCGGGCAGCAGCCGCTCCTCGGCCATGCCGTAAGTGACGCGGCTGGCCATGATCATGGTCAGCAGGGCGCCGTTGGCGACTGCGATCAGCGCGATGAGGCTGAAGAGCCAGGCCGGGACGCCGACTCCGGAGGCGGTGACGACGTCGAGCAGCGGCGCGGAGGATCCGCTCAGCTCGTCGGCGGGCAGCGCGATCGAGCTGGCGAGGCCGACGAGGACGTAGACGGCACCGGCGGCGAGCAGCGATCCGAAGAGGGCGCGCGGGTAGACGCGGCTGGGGTCGCGGACCTCCTCGGCGACGTTCGCCGAGGTCTCGAAGCCGACGAAGGAGTAGTAGGCGATGATCGCGCCGCCGAGCACCGCGAGGGCGGGCCCCTGCTCGCCGCCGATCTCGACCGTGCGCGAGAGGTCGCCGCCCCCGCCTGCGACGAGCAGCGCGACGCAGGCGATCACGATGAGGAGGCCGCTGACCTCGATCACGGTCATCACCGTGTTGCTGAGGAGCGACTCCGCCACGCCTCGCGCGTTCAGGCACGCCACCAGGATCAGGAACACGATCGCGGCGGGCACGGTGGGCACGTCGAGGAAGGTGCCGAGGTAGTCGCCGGCGAACGCGAGCGACAGACCGGCCGCGCTCGTCACTCCGGCCGCGAGCATCGCGAACCCGACGAGGAACGAGACGATCGGACGGCGGAACGCGCGCTGGGCGAAGACCGCGGCGCCGCCCGCCTTCGGGTACTTGGTGACAAGTTCGGCGTAGGAGCCGGCCGTCAGGAGTGAGAGGCCCAGCGCGAGCAGCAGCGGCATCCAGACGGCGCCGCCGACCTCGTTCGCGAGGGTGCCCATGAGGGCGTAGATGCCGGCGCCGAGCACGTCGCCGAGGATGAAGAAGAAGAGGAGCGGGCCGGTGATGCGGCGCTTCAGCTTCTGTCCGTCGGTGGTCGTCGTGGTGGGCTCACTCGTGGTCGCCATGTCGTCCTCCCGTCACGTGCGCTCCGGGATCGGGCGGCACGACGGGCCAGGCTAGGCCGGGCGCAGCGGGGGCGGACAGAGACTTGACCGGGTGGGACGCGGCACGATAAGGGACGGATGTCGGGTTCGGCGCGCTCTGGCGTCAGTCGTGCACGACGTGGCCGCCGCCGCGCTGGCGGGCCATCGCGGCGCCCTCGCGCTCGGCCTCGTCCCGGTCGGAGTGGTGGGTCAGCGGGACGCGGGCGTCGGCGATGCGGTTGTGCCAGCCGTCGTCGTCGGCGTAGGTCTCGATGGGGGCGATGCGGGTGGTGCTGGACTGCACGGGGCTCCTGTCGTGTCGGGTCCTCCAGACAATCGTGCGGGCCGGAGGGGCGGGAGGGGCTTGACCGGTGGGGCGGCTGCGGCGACCCTGGCGGCCCGCGACTCCGCGGAAGTCGTCGTACTCGGCGCTCGAGTACGACGACTCTTGGCGAGTGGAGCGCGTCGGAGGCGGGGCGCGGCTTGCAGGAACGCGTTCGGCTCGCAGGATCCGGGGAGTCCTGCGAGCCGAAACGATGTGACGAGCCGGAGGTGCGGAGCCGGCCCCCGATCCGGCTAGGAGATCTTCGCGCGCAGAGCCGCGGCGGCCTCGCCGACGTCCGGCGCACCGTAGATGGCGCCGCCCGCGACGGCGACCACGGCGCCCGCGGACTGCACCGACTCGATCGTGGCGGTGCTCACTCCGCCCGCCACCGAGAACGGCACGCCCGAGGACTCGCCGTCGCGCAGCAGCGTGTCGAAGGTGAAGCCGTCCTCGGCCTGCTCGTCCAGGCCCGCGTGCATCTCGACGAACTCGGCGCCGAGCGCGACGACCTCGCGGGCGCGGGCGGCCTTGTCCGGCACGCCGATGAGGTCGACGACCACGCCCTTGCCGTGCTTCTTCCCGGCGGCGATCGCGCCCGCGATCGTGCTGTCGCCGGCGACTCCGAGGACCGTCACGAGGTCGGCTCCGGCCGTGAAGGCCATGTCGGCCTCGAGCTCGCCGGCGTCCATGGTCTTGAGGTCGGCGAAGACGATCTTGTCGGGGTGGGCGTCCTTGATCGCGGTGATGGCCGAGAGGCCCACGCTCTTGATGAGCGGGGTGCCGAGCTCGAGGATGTCGACGTGCGGAGCCGCGGCGGCGGCGAGCTCGAGGGCGGCCTCGGTGCTGAGGGTGTCCATGGCGAACTGGAGCTTCACGGGGTTCTTCTTTCTCTAGGGAGTGCGGGGAGTGCGGGGGTCATTCGAGGTTCGCGTGGCGCGGCCAGAGCTCGTCGGCGCTCTCGCCGCGGCGCTTCCACAGCGCGTGGAACAGGGCGTCGCCGGTGAGCACGACGACCTGCTCGAAGAGCCCGCCCGAGTACTGCGCGGAGGCGGTCCCGGAGCGGTCGAGCTTCTCGGCCGCCGGCACGATCACGACCGCGGAGGCGAGCTCGGCCAGCGGCGATCCGGAGGCCGTCGTGATCGCGGCGACTCGAGCACCGGCGTCCACGGCCGACTGCGCCGCGCGGACGATGCCGCCCGTGGTGCCGGAGCCGCTCGCCGTGAGCAGCACGTCGCCCTCGCGGATCGCAGGAGTGGTGACGTCGCCGACCACGTGCACGACGAGACCGAGGTGCATGAGGCGCATGGCGGTCATCCGCAGGGCGAGGCCGGAGCGGCCGGCGCCGTGCACGAAGACGCGGTCGGCGTCGGCGAGCAGCGCGGCGACGGGCTCGAGCCGGTCGTCCTCGGTGAGGGACGTGGCCGCCGCGGTCACTTCGGCCACGATCACGGCCAGCGCCGTCGCGGGGTCTGCGGTGGGGTCCTCGATGTCGGGCATGAGTCCAGCCTGCTCTCGCCGGTCGCCGGAGTCGGCCCCCTGATGGAGCAGGCACGCCTACCCGATCAGGTAGGCGGGCCTCGGAGGAGGTAGGACGGGTAGGTTCGACGGATGGACTCCTTCCCCGCCTCCCGCGCGCTGCTGCTCGAGCACGCCCGCACCGTCGCCGAGCAGGCCGACCGGCACGCGGTCGCACTGGAGTCGGTGCTCGCCGCCCTGCGCGCCGAGCGCCTGGACGATCGGGCGGCCCGCGCCGTCGCCATCGACATCGCCGCGAACGCCCTCGTCGAGCTGCGCACCGCGACGGACGAGCAGCGCAGCGCCATGCTCGAGCCCGTCGTGGGCGCCTTCGCGCGCCTCCGGAGCGACCTGCGCCCGCTCGTGCGCTTCGGCGACCTGGACGTGCAGTTCGTCGAGCCGCCGACCACCGGTCGCGCCCTGCCCGGCGAGGTCGCCCACGCGGCCCGCGCCATCGTCAGGAGCGCGGTGCTGGCCTTCGTCGAGTCGGAGCAGACGCGGCGCGTGCGGATCCAGTGGGACTGCGACGGGCTCAACCTGCTGATCGAGATCCGCGACGACGGCCGCGGCGAGCTGACCGCCCGCGACGAGGCCCTGCGCCCGATCGCCGAGCGCGTCCGCGGCCTCGACGGCGACCTCGCGATCACGTCGACCGCCGGCTGGGGCTCGACCCTGTCGATCCGCCTGCCCCTGGACCCGCCCGCTCAGCCCGACGGCCTCGACCTCGCCGAGCTGAGCGCCCGCGAGCGCGAGGTGCTGCACCTGATCACGCTCGGCGCCTCGAACCAGCGCATCGCCGACGACCTCGGCATCAGCGGCAACACGGCGAAGTTCCACGTCTCGAACCTGCTGCGCAAGGCGGGGGCGCGGAACCGCGCGGAGCTGGCGGCGCTGGCGCGGTGACTCCGGGCGACTCCGCTCGACTCCGCTCTTCCGCCGGTGGCAGCGTGAACATAGGCTGGGGGCCGGTCCTCGTGCGACCTCGCCCCGACGAAGCCGTCGGGCACAGGCGGATCACAGGAACGACCCAGGGCCCTCATCGACTCCGACCGTAGTCTCGCCCGCACGACGCCTTCGAACCCGGAGTGCGACGGACACCACGACGCCAAGGACGACGCCGATGAACCGCACGAAGATGATCACCGCCCTCGCGGCCGGACTCCTGCTCACCACGGGTGTGGCCGCCCAGCCCGCCGCCGCGTCGGAGTCGTCGAACACCTCCGAGGACCGCGGCGTCGACAACCCCGACACCCTGCTCATCAACGGGCGCGCCTACACGCTCGACTGAACTCGAGTCGGCTGCAGAACGTCAGCTGAGCGAGGGGCGTCTCGCCTGTCAGGCGTTAGACCCCCTCCGCGACTGAGGTTGCGTCGGCGCATCCGGCGTCGGACACCTTCACAGCTCCGGCCCCGCCCCCTCGGGCTGCTCGATCAGCGAGGCGGGGGGGCGCCCGCCGATCACCCCACCCGGCGCCCGTCGACCAGCCGCACCACCACACTCCCCACCCCGAGATCCGACGCGTCGTGCGTCGCCTCCACCACCGTCGCCCCGCGCGCCAGCTCGAGCGACACCGCCCGGCGGATGAGGCGCTGGGCCTGCGCATCCACCCCCGACGTCGGCTCGTCGAGCAGCAGCAGATCCGCGCGTCGCGCGAGCCCCTGCGCGACCAGCGCACGCTGGCGCTGACCGCCCGAGAGGCGTGACAGCGGCCGTCGAGCGAGATCGCCGATGTCGAGCGCCTCGAGGCACTCGTCCACGATCGCGCGGTCGGCCCGCCCCAGCGGCAGCCCGAGCGGCCGGCCCGCCCAGCGCCCCATCGACACCACGTCGCGCACCGTCACGGGCAGTCGGTCCGGCACGGCGCTGCGCTGCACGACGACGCCGATCGACACTCCGGGCGCCCGGTCGACAGTGCCCGCGACGAGCGGATGCACGCCCGCGAGCACCGAGAGCAGCGTCGACTTCCCCGATCCGTTCGGCCCGACCAGCAGGGTGTGCGAGCCCCGGTCGAGCGTCACGTCGACGCCCCGCAGCGCGGGGACTCCGTCGTGCGCGGCGTCGACCGAGCGCAGGCGGACGACGGGGGCGAGGAGCGCGGCGGAGGAGGTCACGGCTTGATCATAACGATAATCGTTTTCATATAGGGTCGTGCCCCGTGCCCTTCCTCCTCGATCCGTTCACCTCCGGCTTCCTGTTGCGCGCCCTGCTGGGCGGCGTGCTCGTCGCCGTGCTGTGCGGCGTCGTCGGGACCTGGGTCGTGCTGCGCGGCATGGCGTTCCTCGGCGAGGCGATGGCGCACGGACTGCTCCCCGGGGTCGCGATCGCGGCCCTCCTCGGCCTGCCGCCGGTGCTCGGCGCGGCCGTCAGCGCCGGCGTGATGACCGCGGGAGTCGGCCTCGTCGCCCGCCGCCCCCGCTCCTCCCCCGACGTCACGATCGGCCTGTTCTACGTCGGGATGCTCGCGCTGGGCGTGATCATCGTGTCGCGCTCGCGCTCCTTCGCCACCGACCTCACCGCGATCCTGTTCGGCGACGTCCTCGCGATCGGCGAGGGGGATCTGCTGCTGCTGGCGGTCGCACTGGCCGTCGTCCTGGTGCTCGTCGTCGTGTTCCACCGCCCGTTCGTGGCTCTCGCGTTCGACGAGCGCGTCGCCGCGACGCTGGGCCTGCGCCCCCGACTGGCGCACGTCGTGCTGGTCGGGCTGGTCACCCTCGTGGTCGTCGCGTCGTACCAAGCCGTGGGGAGCCTCCTCGTGGTCGGCCTGCTGCTCGCGCCCGCCGCCGCCGCCGGGCACTGGACCCGCGGGATCCCCGCGACCATGGCGCTGGCCGCCGTCCTCGGCGCGGTCGCCGTCGTGATCGGGCTGCTCGTGTCCTGGTACGCCGCGACGGCCGCCGGTGCGAGCATCGCCGCGGCGTCCGTCGGGCTCGTCGTGGTCTCGGCGGCGCTGCGCGCGGGAGTCGCCCGCCTGGCCGCGCGATCGGGAGCGGCGCTGGCCGCGGTCCCGGCCGCCGCCGCCGCTCCGGTCGCCGCGGCTGCCGGCTTCGACTCCGACCCCGCCGCCACTGCCGCGTGCGACTCCAGCTCCGCCGCCGCCTCCGTTCCGCTCGCCGCCGCTGCCGTCTCCGGTTCCGACTCCGAGTTCAACTCCGCCACCTCCTCCGCCGCCGACACGAAAGAGCCGTCCCACCCGTGACTCCCCGTTCCACCCCGCTGCTCCTCACCGCCTCGGGCGCGCTGCTCGCCCTCGCCGCCTGCTCGAGCTCCCCCGCCGCCTCCGACGCCACGGGTTCCGACGCCACGAGTTCCGGCGCCGCAGACTCCGACGGCCACGGCTACATCCAGGGCGCCGCCGAGATGCAGGAGCCGCAGCTGCGCCTCGTCACCCTGTCCGGCGCCGTGCTCAGCGCCTTCGACCCCGCCACGGAGGAGTCGGTCGAGCTCGCCGAGTTCGACGGGGACGTCACCCGGCTCGAGACCGACGGCCGCTACGCCTTCGCCTCCTCGGCCGACGGCGTGCTCCGCATCGTCGACGGCGGGGCGTGGACGGTGCCGCACGGCGACCACTCCCACTACTACCTCGCCGAGCCGCGCGTCGTGGGCGAGATCGACGGCGGTGCCGGAGAGGCGCGCGTCGCCTCCTCCGCCACCCTGACCGCGGCCTGGTTCGGCGACTCCGGAACGGGCGTCGTGCTCGACGCCGACGCGCTCGCCTCGGGCGGGATCGAGGAGCGCGGGCGGATCGAGGGCGTGCCGCACGACGGCGCGCTGCTCCCGCTGGGCGACGTGCTCGTGGGCTCCGTCGCGGAGGAGGGCGACGAGCGCGCCTCCTCCGTCGCGGTCTTCTCGGCCGACGGCGAGGCGACCGGCGACAGTGCGGAGTGCCTCGAGCTGCGCGGCTCCGCGATCACCCGGGTCGGCGCGGTCTTCGGCTGCGCCGACGGCGCGGTGCTGGCCGTCGCGGGCGACGACGGAGTCGTGTTCGAGCGCATCCCGTACCCGGAGGGGACCGCCGCGGCCGACGTCGCCGGCGCGTTCTCGTCGCGCCCGGGCCGCCCCTCCGTGGCCGCCGTGGCCGGCGAGCGCGGAGCGTGGCTGCTCGACACCCGCGCCCGCACCTGGACCCTGATCCCCACCGCCGAGCCGCTGCTCGCGACGAGCGCCGTCTCGGACACCGACGACACCGTGGTCGGCCTCGACCGCAGCGGCCGCGTCGTCGCCCTGACTCCGGAGGGGGGCGCCGCCGCCACGGACCCGCTGCTCGCCGCCGACCTGGTCGACGGACGCCTGCCCGCCGGAGTCTCGCTCGAGGTGGACGTGTCGCGCGCCTACGTGAACTCGCCCGCGACCGGGCTCGTGCACGAGATCGACTACGACGACTCCGCCCGCCTCGCCCGCAGCTTCGCCCTCGACGCCCGCCTCCTCGTGGAGACCGGACGATGAGGCGCCTCGCCCGTGCGCTCGCCGCCTCCACCGCCCTCTCGCTCGGCGCTCTGACCGCGGGATGCTCCGGCCCCGCCTCCGCCGACGGGCCGCTCGTCGTCGTCACCACGAACATCCTCGGCGACGTCGTCGAGCGCCTCGTCGGCGACCAGGCCGAGGTGATGACGCTGATGGCGCCCGACGCCGACCCGCACTCCTTCGAGATCTCGGCCAGGGAGGCGGCGCGCCTGCTCGACGCCGACCTGATCGTCTCGAACGGGCTGGGCCTGGAGGAGGGACTGCAGCAGCACGTCGACGCGGCCGCCGCCGAGGGGGTCGAGGTGGTCGCCGCGGGCGACCTGATCGAGACGCTCGCGTACACCGAGGGCGACGCGGAGGGCGAGGTCGACCCGCACTTCTGGACCGACCCGCAGCGGATGATCGACGTCGTCGACGGCCTCGAGCCGCGCCTCGCGATCGACGGAGTGGATCCCTCCACCCTCGCCACGAGCGTCGCCGCGTACCGGGGCGAGCTCGAGGCGCTGGACGCCGAGATGACGGCGTCGTTCGCCGCGATCCCGGAGGAGCGCCGCGCGCTCGTCACGAACCACCACGTCTTCGGCTACCTCGCCGACCGCTTCGGCTTCCGCGCGGTCGGCGCGGTGCTGCCGAGCGGGACGACGCTCGCGGCGCCCAGCGCCTCCGACCTCGAGGAGCTGACCTCGGCGATCGAGGAGGCCGGAGTGCCGACGATCTTCGCCGACTCGTCGCAGCCCGACCGCCTCGTGCAGGTGCTCGCCGACGAGGCCGACCTCGACGTCGACGTCGTCGCGCTGTTCACCGAATCCCTGACCGCCCCCGACGGAGGCGCTCCCACCTACCTCGAGATGATGCGCAGCAACGAGCGCCTCCTCTCCACCGGACTGTCTCCCTGACACTCCGTCCACGCGCCGGGAACGGCTCGACCACGAAGGAAGCCATGAACACCCCTCACCGCCGCGCGCTCGCCGCCGCCGCACTCGCCGCCACCGCGGCTCTCGCCCTCACCGCCTGCTCGGGCTCCGGGAACGCCGCGTCGCCCACCTCCTCCGCGGCCCCCTCGGGACCGCGCGTCGCCCTCACCTACGACGGCGGACTGCTCGTGCTCGACGGCACGACGCTGGACCTCGAGTCCGACATCGAGCTCGCGGGCTTCAACCGGGTCAACTCCGCGGGCGACGGGCGCACGGTGCTCGTGTCGACGGAGGAGGGCTTCCGGGTCCTCGACACGGGCGCCGGAGCCGGCGAGCCCGAGCTGACCGACCTCGTCTTCGACGCACCGACCCCGGGCCACGTGGTCCGCCACGGCGGGAAGACGATCCTGTTCGCCGACGGCACCGGAGCGACCACCGTCTTCGACACCGCCGACCTCGCCCCGGCCGTGGCCGACGGCGAGCTGCCCGAGTCCGAGACGATCGAGTCCCCCGCCGCGCACCACGGCGTCTCGATCGAGCTCGAGGACGGCACCCTGCTGACCACGATCGGCGACAGCGAGTCGCGCACCGGAGTCCGCGCCCTCGACTCCTCCCGCGAGGAGATCGGCCGCAGCGAGGACTGCCCCGCCGTGCACGGCGAGGGCGCGGCCGCCGACGAGATCGCGGTCTTCGGCTGCAGCAACGGCGTGCTCGTCTACGACGACGGCGCCTTCACGAAGATCGCGGCTCCGGACGCCTACGGCCGCACCGGGAACCAGTACGTGAGCGAGACCTCGGCGATCACGATCGGCGACTACAACAGCGACCCGGACGCGGAGGGCGTCGAGCTCTCCTCCGTGGTGCTGACCGACACCGTCGCCACGACCTCCACCGTGCTCGACCTGCCCGAGGGCGTCGGCTACACCTGGCGCGGCATCGCCCGCACGAGCGACGACAACGGCCTGATCCTGGGCACCGACGGCGCGCTGCACGCCCTCGACGTGACCACCGGAGAGATCACCGCGTCGTACCCGGTCGTCGCCCCGTGGTCCGGCCCGATCGAGTGGCAGGACGCGCACCCCGCGCTGGTCGTGCTGGGCGACGTCGCGTACGTGACCGAGCCCGCCACCTCCGAGATCCACGCGGTCGACACCGCGACGGGCGAGATCCTCGAGACCACGTCCCTCCCGGGCGCCCCGATCGAGATCGCGGCCGTCGAGGGCTGATCGCCCTCCCTCGCTGATCGAGTAGCCCGCGCAGCGGGCGTCTCGAGATCCGCCAGCTCCAGGACATCGCGGGTCTCGATACGCGCCGGCGGCGCTGCTCGACCAGCAGGGGCGTCAGGCCGGCTCCGCCACGCGCTCGGCGGCGGCGCGCGGGCGGGCCGCTCCGGTGAGCAGCGACACCGCCGCGACCAGCACGAGGACCACGATCATCGCGCCGCGCAGGCCGAAGTGCTCGCCGAGGAATCCGAGCAGCGGGGGCCCGACCAGGAACGCCACGTACCCGGCGGTCGCCACCGCCGCGACGGTCGCGGTCGGGTCGTCGCTGTCGGCGGCCGAGGAGAGCGTGACGGGGAACCCGAGCGCCGCGCCCAGCCCCCACAGCGCGACCGCGACTCCGGCCATCGCCGCGCTGTCCGCGAACACCACGACCGCGATCCCGGCGGCCGACACCAGCGCGCTCGCCCGCAGCACGGCCACGTTGCCGAACCGGGCGAGCAGCGGACCGCCGACGAAGCGCCCGACGGTCATCGCCGCCGCGAATCCGGCGAACACGATCGTGCCGACCGTGGCGGTCGCTCCGTAGCCGTCCACCATCAGCAGCGGCAGCCAGTCCATGGCCGAGCCCTCGGCCAGCGCCAGGGCGAGCACGATCGCCCCGAGCGCGAGCACGCGCGGCTGCCGCCAGACCGGTCCGCCCGTCCGCACCGCGGCGGGCTCCCCGGGCGCTCCCGGCACGATCTTGCCCGTGTCGGTCGGCACCGACCGGATGACCGTGACGAGCAGCGCCGCGCTGAGCGCCGCCACCGCCAGCAGCTGCCAGAGCACGGGGAAGTCGATCGCGGTCAGCCCGATGCCGGCCACCGCGCCGAGGACGGTGCCGAGGCTGAAGCAGCCGTGCAGCGCGGGAAGGACCGAACGGCCCGAGACCGCTTCGAGCGCCGCTCCCTCGAGGTTCAGCGCGATCTCGGACACGCCGATGCCGAGGCCCACGAGCGCGAGGCCGACGAAGACGCCCGGAGCCGACGAGAGGTCCGCCGCGAGACCGACGAGCGCGACTCCGCTCGTGAACGAGACGCCGCCGATCGTCACCGTGAACCGCACTCCCCGGCGCCGCACGATTGCCGCGGAGGAGAGGACGCCGGTCATCGAGCCGACCGAGAGCCCGAGCAGCACGAGTCCCATCTGCGCGGTCGAGGCGCTGAGCAGGTCGCGCACGGCGGGCGTGCGGACCACCCACGACGCCATCCCGATGCCGAAGACGAGCATGAAGGCGAAGATCGCGAGGCGGCGGCGGGCGACGGAGGGGGGCATGGTTACGACCGTAGGTGCACGACAGCTGTCGGCGGAACCGGCGCGGGCCGCCGGTCGTCGCGTGGACCTCTCCGCGTCCGAGGCGATGGAGGAGGCTCGACGGAGCGGTCATCGCGGATTCACCTGCAGAACGAAGGCTGGTCACGCCGATCCGAGCGATCCCGCCTCGTTCGAGCCCCTCAGCCTTCGTTCTGAGGGCGATCGGAGCCGCATCCGCCCACATGAACACCCCCTGTCCAGATTCCGTCGCCCGCCGCTCCGGGCGCCGGCGGCGTGCGACGCTGGAGGGTCCCCCTCCGCTCCCTCCCCCGCTTGGACTCCGTTGACCGACGTCAAGACCCCCGTGTTCCCCTGGATCGGCCTGCTCACGCTGGCCGGCGCGATCTTCGTCTCGGTGACGAGCGAGTTCCTGCCGACCGGGCTCATCCCCGACATGTCGCGCGACCTCGGCGTGAGCATCCCGCTGACCGGCCAGCTGGTCACGATCTTCGCGGCGACCGTCGTGGTGGCGACCACTCCGCTGACCCTCGTCACGCAGCGCTTCTCGCGGAAGAGCCTCGTGCTCGTCGCGCTCGGCACGATCGCCGTCGCGAACGTCCTCGCCGCCCTCGCGCCGACCTTCGAGCTGCTGGTCGGCGCCCGGATCCTCGGCGGACTCGCCCACGGCCTGTTCTGGGCGGTCGTCGCCGCCTACTCCGCGCACCTCGTCGCTCCCGAGCACCTCGGCCGGGCGACCGCGATCACGGCAGGAGGCGGCTCCGCGGCGTTCGTGCTCGGCGTGCCGGTGGGCACGGCACTCGGTCACGCGTTCGGCTGGCGGCCGACCTTCGCGATCCTCGGCGGCATCGTCCTGATCCTCGCGCTCGTCGTCATCCGCTACCTCCCCGCGGTCGAGCACATCGTCCCGGTGCGCACCGGCGAGATCCGCCTCCCCGCGCGCAAGGACCGGTCGCTGCCCCGGATCCTCGGCGTCTGCCTCGTGATCCTGCTGGTGCTGATCGGCCAGAACACGCTCTCGACCTACATCACGCCGTGGTTGGAGGAGGCGCAGTTCGCGCCCGACACGATCCCGCTCGTGCTGTTCGCCTTCGGCGGTGCGGGAGCCGTGGGCCTCGTGCTCGCGGGCTTCGCGACCGACCGGTTCCCCCGCTCCGGATTCGTGGTGGCCGCCCTCGCGGTCCTCGCGGCTCTCGCGGGGCTGTCGTTCGCGGCGGGCTCCGGAGTGCCGGCGCTCGTGGTCGTCGCGGCGGTCGTCTGGAACATCGCGTTCGGAGGCATCCCCGCGATGCTGCAGACGCGGATGCTGCGGACCGCCTCCTTCCAGCTGCGCAGCCTCGCGGCCGCCCTGCAGACGACGGCGTTCAACATCGGCATCGGCGGCGGAGCGATCGTGGGCGGCCTGGTCATCGACGGCAGCGGCCTCGGCGCGCTGCCCTGGTTCGCCCTCGGCATCGTGGCCCTCGGGCTCGTGGTGAGCCTGCTGGTGGAGTGGCGCGCGGGCCGGGCGGCGGCTCCGGTGCAGGGTCGGGCGGAGCGGGTGAGGAGCGACGCGACGCGCTGAGACCGCACAAGCGGCCGTTCCGGTGCCAGCGCGACCGTCAGAATCGAGTCGGTCGTCGACCGTCGATCGTGTCCCCGCGCGCGGCCACGATCCCGGGGAGGCGGGAATGGCTGCGGATCCATTCGGCCAGGTCGGGGTCGACGTACAGCGCGAGCTCGCACATGTAGCGATGGTCGACCATCAGGTCGCGCGCGTGGACGGGCTCGTGATGCGCCGCCCGGTTGCGCAGCAGCCGGAGACGCTCCATGCGCCCATGCAGCTCCCCGCGCCGACCCGTGAACATCGGGAACGCGAACCGGAGCGCCGGCTCCCACAGCGAGCGGTGGTAGCGGTTCACCAGCATTCCCTCCCAGAAGGACGCCTTGACCTCGGCGACGACATGACCGGGAGACCAGTTCCCGGCACCCCGTCGGCGTTCGAGGAAGCGGATGGCGTCGCGGATCTGGTCGGCCTCGTTCGCCCGCAGCGGCGCGGAGTCCCACCAGGACTCCTGAGACCAGTGCGCGCTGAGTTCGCGGTGCATCGAGTTCCGGACACCCACTTCGAGCGCGCCGCTCGCACCGAGGATCGCGGCACCGGCTTCGATGTTCCAGCAGTAGAGCCGGATCGCAGCGGCGGCGTCCCCGCCGGTCGAGGCGAGGTACGGCGTCAGTCGGCCGGTGCCGATGAGCTCGGCGAGACGGGTCGATTCGGCGGGGTCGAAGAGGTTCACAGTGGTCCCGGAGGTGGATCGGAGGACGAGGTCCTGGTACCGTCGGTCGGGTAAGCCCCAGACGGGACGCTCCGGCGTCGGCGCGCTGGGGCAATCATCGTTAACGGGGTGCTCTCTCGACAGCCGATGTCGTCTCGTCGGCGCGGATCACCGCAGGCGGACCCTCGGCATCGACTCGAGGAGGATCTCGCAGGTCCCCCTGGCGAGGGAGGGCGGGCGGAGCACGCGCGGGTAGCGTCGAAGACATGGCCGCGCCGACTCCTCCGCTGCACCTGCCCTACCCGGGAGCGCCCGCCGGGGAGGCGATCACCCGCTTCTTCCGCAAGTACGCGACGTTCAGCGGGCGCGCGAGCCGCGCGGAGTACTGGTGGATCATCCTCGCCACCCTGATCGTGAACCTCCTGCTGCGGTGGGCCGACGGGTCGCTGTCGCGCTACACGTTCACGACGTCGCCCTTCTCGACGGGGACGGACTTCGCGACGCCGTGGGTCACCGGGCTGTCGATCCTGATCGCCCTGGTGACGCTGATCCCCGGACTCGCGCTGATCTGGCGGCGCCTGCACGACGTGGGTCGCAGCGGCACGTGGTTCCTGATCATCCTGATCCCGATCGCGGGCTGGGTGGTGCTGATGATCTGGTTCCTGATGCCCGGCCGCGTTGAGGGCGAGCGGTTCGACACGCCGCCGGTGGAGTAGCTGCGCGGGCCCGCAGTTCTGGTGACGGGGGATCTCGATACGGCCCCTGCGGGACCTACTCGATCAGCCAGGAGGCGCGGGCCCCCTCTGCTGGTCGAGTAGCCGCGCAGCGGCATATCGAGACCCGCATCCACCAGCAGTCCCGGGAGACGGGGGATCTCGATACGGCCCCTGCGGGGCCTACTCGATCAGCAGCAGCCCCTACGCGCACCAGTCGCGCGAGACGCCGTTCACGCTGCGGGAGGTGTCGCCCGAGCCGAGGTCGACGAGCACCGTCGAGGTCGCGCTGAAGCCCGGCACCTCGGGGTAGTCGTCGGGCTCGCCCTCGACCGACACCGCCTCGACGGCCAGGAACTGCCCGTTCGGCGAGAGGCAGATGCTCCGGATGCGACCCGTCGGCGACGTGCGGAAGATCTCGGTCGTGCCGCTCGCGTCGACCCGCACGACCGAGTACTGCGTCGATCCGTCCTCGGGCGAGTACTCGGCCTCGAGCTCGACGTAGCTCGAGGAGTCGAGCAGCAGCAGCTGCACCGGCGACGCGGTCGCGCTCACGTCGGCGACCGGCAGCGCGAGCGTCTCGACCGAGCCGTCGGCCAGGTCGATCAGCGCGCCGCGGTCGGGGTCCGCGACCACGAGCCGGTTCGCGCCGGGCACGAAACCGCGCAACTCGGCGTGCTGCCCGAGCGGGCTGATCGCTCCGGGCACCAGCAGGTCGACCAGCAGCACCGTGTCGTCGACGGAGTGGGTGACCACGGAGGTGGTGCCCGGCACGAACAGCCAGTCGCGGGCGCGCAGAGGGCCGCCGTCGATCCCGGTGACCGCGACCGCCTCGGCCTTCTGATCGGTGAGGTCGTAGGAGTAGAGCGCGCGGTCGAGCGGACCCGTCGGCGCCTCGCCGGTGAAGGTCCAGCCCAGCACGCCCTTCTCGGACGCCGCGTGCAGCTCGCGCACGACGCCCGGTCCGGGCAGCGGGATGACGCCCTCGTCGCCGGTGTCGAGCGCGACGGTCCGGAGGAGGTTCGTGTCGTCGGGCTCGAGGGTCGCCAGGACGAGCAGCGGGCCCACCACGACGTAGTCCTGGATGCGGTCGGCGGTGGCGACGACGCGCGCCTCCCCTCCGGACAGCGGGCGCACGCGGATCGCGTCGGGCTCGGCCGGATCGGCGGTGCGGTCGAGGGTGAAGAGGTCGGGGTCCTTCGTGGTGAAGGAGGCGGTCACGTCCGCCGTCGCGCCGGTCGCCAGGCCGCGTGCGTCATCGATCGCGATCGAGTACTCCGTCGCGTAGCGGAGGGTGTCGGCGAAGGTGACGGTGACCACGCCGTCCTCGAGCTCGACGGCGTGCTCGGCCTCGGGAGTCACGGTGACGCGCTCGAGCGCGTCGGGAGCGAGGTCCTGATCGAGGTGCACCCGGGCCCGTCCGCCGTCGCGCTCGACCACGCCGTCGGCGCTGACCTCGAGCGAGGTCACGCGGGGGCCCTTGCCGATCGTCGCGGCGGTCAGCCCGCCGACCCCGAGCACCAGGGCCAGGGTCGCGCCCCAGAACACGCGGGAGAAGCCGCGGGCGGAGGCGGCACGCGGCTCCCGGGAGCGGCGCGGCCGGAACTCCCCCGCGTCCTCACCCCAGGGGTCAGTAGACATACGGCATCGCCGGCTCGTCGATCTCGGCGACCGCCGACGGCTCGAGCACGACCGCCTCGGCGCTCGTCACGCTCGCGTTCGCCGCGAAGCCGCCGGACATCTCGAGCCACTGGCCCTCGGTGTAGGTGTCGGCCCAGCCCGGCTGGTACACGGGGACGCCGACCGGCTGCGCGTCGACGGCGCAGCACGTGACGACGAAGCGGGCGACGTAGAAGACGTTCTCGGGGTCGTCGGCGTCGGGGGTCACGAATCCGCTGACCGTCGCGGTCGTGCCCGCGAGGAACTGCTCGCTCGCTCCGGAGCGCAGCAGCGTGGCCCAGTCGCGCACCGAGAAGGACGCGTAGTCGCCGGTGGGCGCATCGACGACGGCGCTGGTGTCGACCGCGCTCGTGTTCACCTCGCGCTGCACGGCGGTGCCCGCGGTGAGCGCGGCGGGCGGCACCACGAGCAGCGCGACTCCCGCCGCCACGATGATCGCGACCCCGCCGAGCACCGCCAGCCGCGCCCGCCACGGGTTCCCGGGCGCGTGATCGTGCAGGTGCCCGTGCGCGTCCGACTCCTCGACACTGGCTCCCTCGCTCTCGTCGGCGCCCGGCACGATCGCGAAGGCGAGCAGCAGCAGCACCGCCGCGATCGCGGCGAGGATCACCGTGAACTCGAAGTAGCGCGGGTGGATGTAGAGGCCGAGCCGACCGGTCGCCGCGAGCCAGAGCGTCGACACGACGCCGATGACGCTGAGGACCACGCCCTTCCAGCGGGCGAGGAGTCGCTCAGAGCGCATAGTTGACCGCCAATCCGAGGACGGCGGAGCAGAGTCCGACCAGGACCGTCATCCGCACGAGGGTGGGCACCGAGAAGGTGGTGCGCAGCAGCGCCAGCATCTTGATGTCGATCATCGGGCCGAAGACGAGGAACGCGATGATGCCGCCGGGCAGGAACGTGGAGCCGAAGGACAGCACGAAGAAGGCGTCGACGTTCGAGCAGATCGAGATGACGAACGCGAGGACCATCAGCGCGAGCACCGACCAGAGCGGGTTGCCGCCGAGCGTGGTGAGCACGTCGCGCGAGACGCCGACCTGGATGAGCCCCGCGATCGCGGAGCCGACGAACAGCGCCGGCAGCATCGCCCCGGTCTCCTCGGCGAAGAGCAGGACGCTGCGGCGGGAGCGGGCGCGGAGGGTCCCGGGGGCGCGCTCCCCCGCCTCGCAGGCCGCGCGGAAGCGGTCGGTGAGCAGCGACATCGGCTCGGAGTGGCGGCTGAAGATCCAGCCGACGAGGTTCGCGATCACGAAGCCGCCGACGATGCGCCAGACGAGGATCCCGTCCTCCCAGCCGAACGCCTGATAGGTGGTGATGATCGTGATCGGATTCACGATGGGCGCCGCGAGTAGGAACGTCATCGACTCCGAGACCGACAGGCCCTTCACGATCAGCCCGCGGGCCAGCGGCACGTTGCCGCACTCGCAGACCGGGAGGAGCACCCCGAGCAGCGAGATCACCAGTCGCCGCGGCAGGGCGCGCTTGGGCAGGATCCGGAGCAGCACCGCCTCGGGCACCCAGAGCTGCACGGCGATCGAGAGCACGATGCCCAGGAACACGAAGGGCAGCGACTCGATGACGACGCTGATCGAGAGGGTGAGGAAGTCGCGCATCGCGTCCGAGAGCACGTCGCCCGCAGCGTCCGGCGAGAGCAGGCGCAGCGCGACGGCGGCGACGAGGGCGAGCCCGATGCCCACTCGGCGACCGGTGCGGGACCGGGGGCGGGGCGGGGCGGCGATCGACATCGCGATCCATCGTAGGCGGGGGCGGGTGGAGGCGAGGGGGCTGCGGCTGCTGCTGCAGGCGGTGGACCACGGTGTCGGGCTCCCGACCTGCCGAGATGAGGCTGAGCGGCGCGATCGCTCCGTCTCTGACGACGTCGACGCTCTCCTCCTTACTTGTGCGGGTCCCACGGCTCGCAACCGAGGTCGAACGGGGCGGATCGGCGTCGGAAGGGGCTCGCCGACGCTCCCGACCTCGGTTGCACACCTCGACGGCCGCCTTCCGCCCGACGACCGTCCCTCGTCCGGTGGACATCCAGCACAAGCTGAGGTTCCGTTCAGTCTTTGACCCCCGAGCGACGGGTGAGCGGCCCTCGATCCGCGCTCCTAACCTGCGGTGCGAGAACGAGGGGCCGCCTCGCTCCGCCGAGGAAGACAGGGGTCCGCCGTGCGTCTACGAGCCGTTCGAACGAGTGTCCTGGCCGCGATCGCGTCCGTCGCGACCGCGGTCGCGCTGAGCGGAGGAGCCTCCGTCCCGACCGCCGAAGCCGCCGAGACGAGCACCCCCGCCGCCGCCGTCGCTCTCGCCGCCCCCGCGCCCGCCGAGGGCTGGACCATCGTCTTCGCCGACGACTTCACCGGCGCGGCCGGCTCCCCCGCGGGCTCCGCGTGGATCCACGAGCTCGGCACCTGGGGCACCGGCGCGATCGACCGCACCACCGCCTCCACCAGCAACGTGTTCCTCGACGGCGCCGGCAACCTCGGCATCCGGGCGCTCCGCGACGCGTCGGGAGCCTGGACCTCCGGCCGCATCATCACCGCCGACAAGTCGTTCTCGGCGCCGGCCGGCGGGCAGCTGCTGATGACCGCGTCGATCCGCCAGCCGAACCCCGTGCAGGCGACCGGCTACTGGCCCGCGTTCTGGGCGCTGGGCCTCGACGAGAACGGAGCGATCGACTGGCCGCGGACCGGCGAGATCGACATCCTCGAGGCGGTCAACGGCACCTCGCAGGTCATCCAGACCTTCCACTGCGACCTGGTCGACGCCGGCGAGTGCGACGAGCCGTACGGGCTGACGAGCGGGCTGCAGGACTGCGCCGGCTGCCTGACCGAGTTCCACACCTACTCCGCGCTCATCGATCGGCGCATCGCCGGCCAGGAGTCGCTGCAGTTCCTCGTCGACGGCGAGGTCCGCCACACCGTCGAGCAGGCCGGCCTCAGCCCTGAGGCCTGGAGCGCCGCGATCGGCAACGACTACTTCCTGATCCTCAACCTCGCGATCGGAGGCGGCCTGCCGAACGGAGTCTGCGGCTGCGACAGCGCGAGCGCGCCGAAGTCCTCGGGCGGCACCATGAGCGTCGACCACGTCGCCGTCTACCGCTCCGACGCTGCGCTGAGCGCCGGCGTCCCCGTGATCACCGGGACCGCGAAGGTCGGCTCGACGCTGACCGTGCAGCCCGGCGTGTGGACTCCCGCTCCGGTCGCCCTCTCGTACCAGTGGGAGGCGAACGGCGTGCCGATCAGCGGGGCGACAGGAGCGACGCACACGGCGACCAGCGCGACCGCGGGGGCGGTCCTCACCGTCGACGTGACCGGCTCGAAGGCCGGCTACGCGCCCGAGACCCGCACCTCCGCTCCCACGGCGCCGGTCGCCACGGGGACGCTGACCGCGGCGACGCCGACGATCTCGGGGAGCGCCAGGATCGGCTCGACGCTGACGGCCAAGCCGGGCACGTGGGGTCCGTCACCCGTGACGCTGAAGTACCAGTGGCGGGCGAACGGAGTCGCGATCAGCGGAGCGACCGCCGCCACCTACAAGGTGGGCACTCTGCTGCTCGGCTCGAAGATCACGGTCTCGGTGACCGGCACGAAGACCGGCTACACGAGCACCGTGCGCACCTCGGCGGCGACCGCGTCCGTCACCCGCTGAGGCTCAGACCTCCTCGACCTCGCGGTGACGGCGCGGCACGATGCGCATGATCGCGGTGCCCGTGGCGATGAGGGCGAAGGCCGCCAGGCCGAACCACAGCGAGTTGAACCCGGTCGACGCGAGGACTCCGGCGCCGGCTCCGGCACCCAGGGCGGGCGAGAGGTTGCTGTACATGATCTGGATCTTCCTTCCGATTCACCACGCGCGCTGACGGCGGGTCAGCGCATCGAAGTAGGCCTTGGTGTGCACGATCTGCAGGAACAGGTCGAGGAACAGCTCGTACATCGACGCGGCGAGCAGCATGTGCTTCCACCCGCGGTCGCGCACCGTGACGATGCGCTCGACGACGAAGATGAGGGTGATGCCGAGCCAGAACGGCTGGATCGAGAGCTGGCCGAGCGCGAGGGCGTAGATCACGGTCGCGAGGTACACGTAGGTGATCACGCAGCCGGCCATGGTGAGCAGCTGGCGGCCCCAGTAGGGCCAGGTCACGCGGGTGAGGCCGTACTGCACGCAGTTCTCGACGGCGCCGCGCTTCCAGCGCAGGCGCTGGTGCCAGAGCTCCTTCCACGTGGGCATGACCTCGGTGACGAGGGTGCAGCCGGCGGGGCTCAGCACGTCGTAGCCGAGGTGCTTGATGGCGAAGGTGAGCTCGTTGTCCTCGGTCAGGACGGTCGTGTCGTAGATGCCGCCGCGGCTGTCGCCCGAGGGGAGGCTGCCGTCCAGGCGGGCCCGGCTGATCTCGCGGAGCATCCCGCCCTTGAGCACGGCGGCCGTGCCGGTGACGACCAGGCACTTGCCGTTCAGGCGCCGCACGTCGCGGGCGTAGCGGGCGTACTCGTTGCGCTGCAGGTGGCCGACGACGCCGCCGCCCGGGGTGCCGCGGAACACGCCGCCGACGGCGCCGATCCGCTTGATGCCCACCTTGAGGCGCGCGATCGCGAGGAAGTCGGGGTCGAGGGCGGAGTCGGCGTCCTGCACGAGGACGAGGTCGTCGTCCTCGAGCTCCAGCAGCAGGACCTCGAGGAACTGGTTCAGCGCCCCGGCCTTCTTGTCGGTGTTGCCGACGGTCGCGAAGACCTCGGCGCCCTCCTCGAGCGCGATGCGCGCGGTGCCGTCGGTGCAGTTGTCGGTGACGACGACGATCCGGTCGGGCGGGGAGGTCTGGTTCTGCAGGCCGTGGATCGCCGCGGCGATGCCGGCCTCCTCGTTGTGCGCGGGGAGAACGGCGACCAGGCGGCCGACGACGGGCGAGGCGTGGCGTCCGCCGCGGGTCTGCGACCGGCGGACGGGCTCCTCCGGAACGGCCTTCGCACCGCGGGCCGGGGCGTCGACGAAGCGCACGGGGAGCGGCTTCGCGTTGCCGGCGGCGACCGGGGTGAACGGGGCCGCGGCGGTCAGCGGACGGGCGGCGGGGCGCTCGGTGAGCGTCGCGGCGCGCGTCGATGTCGTGTGCGGGAAGGGCGTCCGCACAGCGGGCATCGTGCCCGCGGAGTGCACAGTCAAGGCCAGGGTCCTCGAGTCGGAGGGCGCGATCGGGGGAGGTCGCGCGCTGAGGGGGGTCGCGTGGGGGCCGCGATCGGGGGGAGGCGTTCGGGAGCGCGTTCGGGCGCGCTCACGAAACGTTCGGACGGGGACGACCGGCGATTCGGGAGCGCGTTCGGGCGCGCTCGAGGATCGTTCGGACGGGGAGAGCGGGCGCACCTGACGCGCTCGGCCGGCGATTCGGGGCGCCGGTCGAGCTGAGGAGGAGTGACCTGCCTGCTCTCGGGTGAGCGCGGTGGCGGGTAGCGGATCCGTCAGCATCGGGTTGCTTGATGGTGAAGCTACATCCTCGATCCATGCGGAATCAAGGAAATTTTCACCCCCGGTTGCGGGGGTGCAGGGGGGTTGCCGCGAGAAAGGCCTTCTGGATCGATGTTCGCCTCCTTTCTGAGACACCGTGACGCGACGAATCAGGGAAAGGGGGAAGAACGTCCGTTCTCCCTCCGATATCGACGGTGTAACCGATATCGACGGTGCTGTTCGGAGATCGGTAGGGCCTTCTCCAGTAGCTGGGATCCGGAGGAATGAGACGGGTGCGATCACAGCGGCGGAACGTGTCCGGAGGGGGAGATGATCGGCGTCCACGGCAGGCCCCTCCTGACGGAGCAGAGGCAGCGCGCCGACGATGACGCAGGTGGAAACGTAGCTGTGACCAGGATTTCCACCCGACCGGAGGCTCGAGGGACGCCTGCTCGCACCGGCGCGGAGAGCGGGGACAGCGGGAGGGACGAGCGCCGCTCGGGCGGAACGGGACAGCGCTCGGGAGAGCAGTCACCCCGAAGGAAAGGTGCCGAGTCGTCTCCCGAAGACCCTTCTCCGAGCGGAGTCGATCACTTGTCCGAGAAGTCGGCTCCTCCTCGCTTCCGCGCAGCGCCCACTCCTCCGAAGTCGTCGTACTCGAGCTCGAGTACGACGATTACCGCGGACTCGCGGGGCTTATTCAGGGCGAATGTCGCGCGGCGTCGGATGGACGGCGTCCGGTGCACGCTCTTCGGCGTGTCGCGGGTTCGCTTCGGCGTGTCGCGGGCGGGTCATCGGCGTGTCGCGCGTTCGGGACGACCCTGCGGCGGGGGCCCGGGCCGACCCCGAGTCGCGAGCCTGAGACACCCCCCGGACTCCCGCGGCGGCGGCCGGACGGGCCGCGGTCGGATCGGAGCCGGGCTCGCTGGAGCAGGAGGACGTCCCGCGGTCCGGAGGAGCGCCGACTCGGCTCTCACCACTCCCGCTCCGAGGTGGTCGGCTTCTGCGCCCCGTGCGACAGGCTCGTTTCGGCAGGTTTCCGCCGTGTGAATGTTCGCGCGCGGAGCCGCCGCCCCTCCTCCTGCGGCGGATAGGGTCCTGCACAGGCGCCCGTCACCCGTCGACGGGAGCGCCCCACAGCCCGCCGCTTCGCCGAGGAGTCCCGCCGTGTCCGAGTCCACGCCCCTCCACCGCCTGAGCGGTTCCTGGCGGCTGGGCACCTGGCGGCTCTCGAACTCGCGGGCGCCCGCAGCGGCCTGACCGCGGCACCGCACGCGCTCAGCTCCGCGCTCGCGTGAAGCTCCCGACGCCTCGACCCGTGTCGCGAGCAGCCGGATCCGCGGCGCGCGCTGCTGCGTGCGCGATCACGGGGGTGCCACTGGCGTCCTCCCAGCGAGGCCGGCTCGCCGGAGGACGTTCGCGCGTCGCAGGCACGTCCGAACCGACGGGGCTCCTCCTTCGGCGTCCCTGCCCGTCATCCGCTCGCCGTCATCGCGGCCGAGACGGTCTTCCTCCGCACCCCCTCCCCTCCTCCACCCTCCCTCTCACCGAAAGCGAGACCACTCATGCCCGTTCACTTCTCCGACGACCCCTGGACCCGCGTCACCTCCGTCCGCGGCTACGCCGCCGATGAGCTCATCTCGACCCTGCAGAAGTCGATCCGCCGCGGAGACACGCGGCTGGCCCTGCTCGTCGGCCGCGAGATGTACGAGTCGAGCGCCGACCTCGAGGAGATGATGTGGGCGCGCCTGAACGTCATCTCGTGCGAGGACGTCGGCGACGGCAGCTACTCCGAGCCGGTCGTCGTCAACAGCCTCTACCTCATGCACGAGCGCCTCGACCGCTCCTTCGGCGACCGCTGGCTGTTCGCGACCCACGCGATCCGCTTCCTGTCCGAGCGGACGAAGGACCGCACCTCGGACGAGCTCGCCAACCTGACCCTGCACCTCATCAACGCCTCCGAGAAGCCCTTCGAGATCCCGGACTACGCGCTCGACGTGCACACCCGCAGGGGTCAGCTCGCCGGCCGCTCGGTCGACGACTTCTGGGGCGACGGCGGAGGGTCCGAGCTCGTCAACGAGGTCGCCGGCCGCGACGGCTCGCTCAAGGAGGAGATCCTCCGCCTCCGCGCCGCCGGCGAGTGGCGCGCGTGACCGTCGCGCCGGGGCGGCCGACGGGCGGCGGCTCTCTCCGCTCGCACCGCTGACCGCCCGGCGCCGCCGTCGGCGCTCCTCCAGAAGTTGCGGGAAGCGTGAGCGATCACCGCGATTTCTGGAGGAGCGCGACGGGGCCCGGCTCGCGCTTCCTCAGAAATTGCGGGAAGCGCGGGCCGTTACCGCGACTTCTGGAGACCTTGGTTAACGTCTAGGCCGGGTGCCGCCGACGCCGTCGCGATGGAAAATGCACGCCCGCAACCTGCTGCGAAGGAAGCCGTGTATTTTCTCGGCCGAAAATGTACGCCGCACCTCGATCGCCCCGCTGGACGTGCACTTCTGAGCCATCCACGCCGACCGAGCACAGGGCGTGTGGCACGATCTGGCTATGCCCGGATCACTCCACGCCCATGTCGTCGAAGGAACCCACCTGCGAGTGGATGTGGTCTCGGATCAGGGAGCGACGCTGTCACTCTCCGGCGAGTTCCACGACCTCGAGCCGTCCGCAGACCGCGAGACCGTACTCGCGAGCAACCCCGCACTGCGCAGCAACATGTGGGCCTACGCGAAAACCTGGTTCGCGGCCCGCTCGGCCTCCAACGCCGAGGCTCTCTCCCTCTCCGATCCGGCAGAGCAGAAGGCCGCCCTCCGGCAGGTGGAGGAGGACCGCAAGACCGCGCAGAAGCAGGCCGACGCCTACGCGAAGACCGCGCAGTGGATCGCGGACGTCGCCGACGACGTCTCGCTCCTCGACGTCGAGCAGGCCTGGTGCTCCTCCTGCTTCTTCAAGACCGAGCATCGGAAGTCCAACCGGCCCGCCGGACAGCTCCCGGTCTACGTCTGTCAGGGCTGCGGGTCGCCCACGCTCCCGTGCCTGGCTTCCGGATGCAGCAACATGGCAGTACGCGAGCGCGGCGCGGTTCGGGTTCCCCAGTTCTGCGCCGAGCACCGACACGACATCCCCGGTTTCGAGAAGGCGCATGGCACCTTCGGCGAGCTCCACGACTACGAGGACTTCCTCAAGTACGAGAAGCCGGACCTCATCGCCACCTCGAAAATCGTCCTGGGAGGCGCGGCTCTTCTGACGGTCGCCGCCCCCGTCGCGCTTCTCGCGGCTCCGGCGATCGGTGGCGCCATCGGCTCACTCGGCGTGTTCGGCGGTCTGACCGGCGCCGCCGCGAGCTCTCATGGCCTCGCGCTGCTCGGAGGAGGGACTCTCGCCGCGGGCGGCCTCGGCATGGCCGGTGGGACGACCGTCGTCACCGCGGTCGGAGCCGCCGTCGGAGGAGTACTGGGCGCTTCGGTCTCGAACGCCTACCTCCGGGAGGACAAGTCCTTCGGCATCGAGTTGCTCCGCCCGGGCAAGGGAGGCGTGCCGGTGATCGTCGCGAACGGTTTCCTCACCGAGGGCGCCGGGGAGAAATGGGGAGGCTGGAAGGCGATCGTCGACGAGCGGTACTCGGATTCGCCGGTCTACCGCGTCCGGTGGGGCTCGAAGGAGATCCGCGACCTCGGCGATCTCGTAACGGGCTCTGCAGGAAAGGTCGGAGGCGTCGCCGTGGCACGAGCCGCTGCAGCCCTCGCCACGAAGGCCGGAGCCAGGCTGCTCGGCAACGTCGTCGGGCCGGGCCTGATCGCAGCGGACCTGGCCAAGAACCCGTGGCACGTCGCCAAGAACCGTGCAGACAAGACCGGGGTCATCCTCGGAGACCTGCTGGCTCGTACCGAGGCCGAGTCCTACGTGCTCATCGGGCACAGCCTCGGAGCGCGCTTGATGGTGGTGGCCGCGGAGGCAATGGGCACGAAGCCCGGTGGACCGAGGATCGAAGCCGCTCACCTGCTGGGTGCTGCCATCGGAGCGAAGGGCGACTGGACATCGCTGACCGCCGCCGTCGATGAGGGCGTCTACTGCTACCACTCACGCAACGACAACGTGCTGAAGTTCGTCTACCGAGTCGCGCAGGCGGGAGAGACAGCCGCCGGGCTCATTGGCTTCACCCCGATCTCGAGCAAGCTGCAGAACATCGACGTATCAGAGCTCGTGACCACGCACTTCGAGTACCAGGACAAGGTCCACCTTCTGGAGGCCCCGAAGTTCAGCCAAACCTGAGGGAACCGGACAGGCGGATCGGATCACGACGACGGGCTTGAGCACCCACACCCCAGCTGATTGCACTGAGTTACCCGGAAGGGCTCGTTCTCCCTCCAGAGAACGGGCCTTCTCGGGCGACTCGACCGCGCTGCACGGTGTTCCCGCGACACTCCGGTACCGCTCCGCAGCGCACCCCGGACCGGCGTGATCTCGCGTCAAACGGGTGCCGTTCTCCGCCACGTGTCGGAGTCGCCGCCGCATCGCCAGAACAGGACGCGCACGCGTCATGTGGCGGCAGATCCCGCAGATGGCGCGGAAGTGCGGCTCTCACCAAAGACCGGCAGAGACGATGAGCGCCCGATCCTGAGAACTCTGTGAGTGCCGGATGACCGCCTCCTGACCCCACCCCGAGAAGGGGCGCACGACCCCCTCTCCCACGTGACTCCTTAGGGGGACAAGATCACTCCCGCCGCGACCGTATCTTCGTATCCGCTCAGCCCGGACGGTCCGGTGAGCGCTCCGGAGGGTCCCGATCATGGCGGCAATGCGCGCATCTCGGCGCCGCCCCATCGACCTCGCCCACCGCGCATCCCCACGCCCCACCGCCCTCATTCTCGTCCTCGCGCTCCTCGCCGCCGTCCTCGTCATCGGCCCGACCGCGGCAGAGAGAGCCGACGCCGCCACCCTCCTCGTCCAGGAGTCCTTCGGCGGCACGAGCGTTCCCGACCCGGCGTGGCAGGCGCTCGATGCCGCCTGCCTCACGAAGGCGACGACCGCCCCTCCGGCGGGCTCGTCGAACCTCGGGGTCTGCACGAACCGCGTGAACTCGCCGACGACGGGAGCGACCAACGGATTCCTGCAGCTGACCGACAACCGCACTAATGCCAAGGGCGGTGCGGTCTTCAACAAGGCGATCCCGGCCGCGGGCGGCCTCGACGTGCTCTTCGACCAGTACCAGTACGGCTCCGCCCTCGGATTGAACGGAGCCGACGGCATCGGCTTCTTCCTGACCGACGGATCGCGGAACCTCACCGCGTCGGGCGCTCCCGGCGGCTCGCTCGGCTACGGCCAGTCGGTCGACCGGACCACCAACCCCATCACTTCGGTCAACGGCGTGAACGGCGGCTACCTCGGCATCGGGCTCGACGCCTACGGCAACTTCTCGAGCTCGGGCGGAGGTCTGGGCGACGGCTGCACGTCGACGCCCGCCGCGCCGGGACGGATCGCCAACTCGATCGTCGCCCGAGGCCCCGGGCAGGGCATCACCGGATACTGCTACCTCGGCGGGGCGGTCTTCCCCGACGGCGGCTCGCTCCGCACCGGCATCAACCTGAACCTCGGTAATCCGGGGCTGAGCTACGGACGCACCGTCCGCGTCACCGTGTCGCCCGCCGCGTTCCCCGTGGTCACCGTCTACGTCGGGACTGCGGCCGGTCAGACCGCCGCGCAGCTCAGGCAGGTGCTCCAGTTCACGATGACCACGGCCGCACCCGCCACCTACAAGCTCGGCTTCACCGCCTCCACGGGCGGGTCCAGCGACACGCACCTGATCCGCAGCGTCTCGGTCTCGACGATCAACGACCTCGGCGCCCTCAACCTCGTCAAGCAGATCGACCGCACCACGGCGCAGCCCGCCACCTATGCCGAGGGGCAGACGATCCCGTACCAATTCGTCGTCACCAACACCTCCGCGCTCGTCTCGCTCACGAACGTCGCCGTGAGCGACCCGAGGATCCCCGTGGTGACGTGTCCGTCGACGACGCTCGTCCCGCTCGGTTCGATGACCTGCACGGGCAGCAAGGTCGTCACGGTAGCCGAGGCGGTGGCCGGTCCGCTCGTCAACACGGCGACCGCCTCCGCGCGCTCCGGCACCACCACCATCACGAGCAACACGTCCACCGTCACCGCCCCCATCACCACCCCCGCCCCCGTGATCACCCTCGCCAAGACCGGCGCGCTGGCCGACACCAACGGCAACACCCGGGCCGATGTCGGCGAGACGGTCACCTACTCCTTCGTCGCCCGCAACACCGGAAATGTGACGCTGACCGGAGTCGCGGTCACCGACCCGAAGGTCGCCGGCATCACGCCGACCACCGCGCAGATCGCACCGGGCGGGCAGGCGACCTTCACCTCCGCCCCGTACACGGTGACGCAGGCCGACATCAACGCGAACACGGCGCTCACCAACACGGCGACGGTCAGCGGGCGGACGCTCGCAGCGACTCCGACGACCGTGACGGCCACCAGCACCGCCACGACGCCCATCCGCTACGCCCCCGGCCTCACCCTCACCAAGGACGGAACGCTCACCGGCACCGCCGTCGTCGGGGCGCGGATCGACTACACGTTCTCGCTCACCAACTCCGGCAACGTGCCGCTCACGGCCGTCGGCATCGCCGACCCGCGGGCGACGGTGACCTACGGCGCCTGGCCGGGCACCGCGAACACGCTCGGAGTCGCGCAGACGGTCACCGCGACGGCGAGCTACGCCATCACGCAGGCCGACATCGACGCGGGCAGCGTGCTCAACACCGCGACTGCGACGGGCACTCCGACGAGCGGAGCGGCCGTCACGTCCACCGCGTCGAAGACCGTCGTGCTCACCCGCGCCAACGACCTCGCCTTCACCAAGACGGCGAACCCCTCGTTCATCAGCGCGGCCGGCACCGTCATCACCTACACGTTCCGCGCCACGAACACCGGCAACACGACCCTCACGAGCGTCGCGATCAGCGATCCGAAGGCCGGGCTCTCGACGATCACCCCGACCTGGCCGGGAACCGCCGGCCGCCTCACTCCGGGGCAGATCGTCACCGCCACTGCCACCTACACGACCACCGCGGCCGACGTCACGGCCGGCACGATCGCGAACACGGCGACCGTCACCGCGACTCCGCCCACGGGCCCCGCGTTCACCCGCACCGCCTCCGTGGCGATCACCGTCGTGCCCGACCCGGTCGCCGACTCCGTGACCGTGGTGCAGGGCGGCTCGGTCGTGATCGACGTGCTGGCCAACGACGGGGCGGTCGCCACCGGTGCCACGTTCTCGCGGGCGCAGCTCTCGGCGACGCCCAAGAGCATCGGAGGCGCGGCGTCGCCCGCGCCCGCCACTCCCGTGCAGGGGTCGGTCACCTGCGTCGACACCGGAGCGACGCGCGGCCAGTGCACCTACCGCCCCATCGCCGCGTACGTCGGCACCGACGTCTTCGACTACGCGCTGCAGAGCACCTACGGCACCTGGAACGTGCGGGTCACGGTGACGGTCACCGCGGTGAACCACGCGCCCGTCGCCCGCGCCGACCGGGCGGTCGCGATCACCGGAGGCGCGCCCGTCGCGATCTCGCCGCTCGCCAACGACACCGACGAAGACGCGGGCACGACGCTCACCTTCACGGCGCAGACCCCTGCCCGCGGCACGCTCTCGTGCACCACGACCTGCACCTACACGCCGCCCGGCGGCGGCTTCACCGGCCCGGTCGTGATCGCGTACACGGCGAGCGACGGCGCACTCACCGCGGCGTCCACGATCACCGTGTCCGTCGATCCGCAGCCCCTCACCCGCCGCGGCTTCACCGACACCGACGTGACCAGCGGAGCCGTGAGCCTGGGCACGTGGACCCGCTCGGCCGTCGTGGCGACCCCCGTCGCGAGCTGCACGGCGAACCGGCCCACCGTGCTCGTCTCGTGGGCGGCCGTGGCGGGCACGACCGGCTGGACGCTCGAGCGCCGCACATCCGGCACGACGCCCGGACCGTGGACCGTCGTCGCGACTCCCACCGCCGCGGCCACGTCGTTCACCGACGACCGGGTCGGCGAGGGCCGCGGCTACCAGTGGCGGATCCGCCCCGACCTGCAGCGCTGGCTCGGCGTCGCGTCGCCCGCCTCGACCGCCGTGACCACTCCGGCCGTCGTCTCGGCGAGGGGCTGCTGATGCCCGCTCGCCCCCTGAAGCTTCCCTCTGCGCAGTCCTGCGAAAGGGAGACCACGCCCGCACCGGGCACTGACCAGAGAGGAACGGTCGCCATGACCTCCGCAGCACCCCGACCCACCCGCACGACCCCGTGGAAGAAGATCGCCCTCACCGGAGGTGTCCTGCTCGCCGCGGGAGCGCTCGCCGGCGCCGGCGCCTTCGCCGTGTTCACCGACTCCGACACCGCCGAGACGACCGTCGACGCCGGTCAGCTCGACATCGTCGCCACCGGCGACTGGGTGATCACCGACATCGCCCCCGGCGACACGGTGCAGCGCCCGCTGCTGATCGAGCTGCCGAACGCGACCAACGACGGCAACCTCGTCGAGTCCGTCCGCTTCTACCAGGACGTCACGGCCCAGACCCTCGGCACCGACGACCCGGCGCTGACCGGCCTCGGCGAGTCGCTCGTCACCGGCACCGACGGCCTCGACTACCGCCTGCTCACCTGCTCGGTCGCCTGGACGACCTCGACCGCGCCGACCGGCCCGTACACCTGCGGCGGCGACACCACCGTGACCTCCCAGGGCAAGCTGTCGACCATCGGCGGCCTCGCGAACGCGATCGACTTCGGCCCGGCCGACTTCGGCCTGACCCCGACCACCGAGGGCACCTTCCCGTCCGACACCGGCACCGGCGCGACCCTGAACTCGCTCGTCGAGCTCGTGCTGCCCACGGCCGCCGACAACGACTACGAGAACGCCGCGGCGACCATCCAGTACACCGCCGCTGCGATCCAGCGCGACGGCATCCAGAAGTAGCACCCCGTCCGCGCCCGGCCCCCGTGGTCGGGCGCGGACCCCTCCCTCTTACTCCCGGAGTCACCATGCATCCCGCCCGCGCGCTCGGCGCCGTCCTCGCGACGGTCCTGCTCGCGCCCGCGGCGATCCTCCTCGCGCCCGCGGCGAGCGCCGAGCAGCGCGACGTCCTCGACGTGCGCGAGCGCTCCTCCTCGACGCTCGCCCTCGCCGATCTGGCGCCCGGCGACTCGTCGGAGTGGGCCGCCGAGGTGACCAACACCGACTCGGTCGGCCACGCGCTCACCGTCGGCTTCGACTCCGAGGGGCCCCTGCTCACCGCTCCTGACGGGCTCCGCCTCGCCGTCGACCTCTGCGACGCCCCCTTCGACTCCACTCCGCTGCCCACTCCCGAGGGCCGCACCGTCGAGCGCTTCACCTGCGCCTCGGGCGACGTGCCGCTCGGATCGGGGCCCGCCGCCGGGCTTGGCCGGCTCGAGACCGCCCGCCCGATCGCCGAGGGCGCGACCGTCGGCGTCCGGGTGCGCGTGGCGTTCCCGGAGTCGGCGGGGAACGCGCTCGAGGACGCGGACGGGTCGTTGCGGGTCGTGTTCTCGGTGGCGGGGGCGGCGGAGGCGGACGGGCCTGGTGTCGGGAGTCCGGGTGCCGGGGGTCCCGGCGCTGGCGGGCCCGGTGCCGGCGGTCCCGGCGCTGACTCCGGAGTCGCCGCCCCCGACTCCCCCGCGCGTCCCGGCGGCCTCGCCGTCACCGGACGCGACCTCGGCGCCGCGCTGCTCGGAGCGCTCGTCGCCCTCGCGGCCGGACTCGTTCTCGCCCGCCGCCGCCGGGAGGACCCCGCGTGATCCGCCGCCTCCTCCGCGCCCTCGCCGGCGTGCTCGTCACCCTGCTCGCGGTTGCGGGCGTCGCCGCGTTCGCCCTGTCGGCGCTCGGAGTGGTCCGCCTGGTGCCCGTGCTCTCCAACTCGATGGCCCCCGGCATGCCCGTCGGATCCCTCGCCGTCACCCTCCCCGCCGCGCAGGCCGAGATCCGCGCCGGCGACGTGATCGTGTTCACCGACCCGACCGCGTCCTCGCGCCGCGTGATCCACCGGGTGACCCTCGTCTACTCCGAGGCGGACGCCGCGCAGCTGCGCGGCCGCGAGCCCGGCGAGCTGGCCCTGACCACGAAGGGCGACAACAACTCCTCCGCCGACCCGTGGATCCTCACCATCGGCGACGCCCGCGTCTGGCGCGAGGAGGCCGTCGTGCCGCTGCTGGGCTGGCCGGCCCTCGCCCTGACGACCCCGGAGGCGCGCTTCGCCCTGTTCGCGGGCGGCGGCGCGCTCGTGGTCGCCGCGGTGCTGCTCGTCATCTGGCGGCGGCCCGCGGGCGGGGCGGAGGAAGGTGCGGCGGAGCAGAGTGGTGCGGCCGAGGGAGCCACCCGCACCCCCTCCGGAGCCGCCTCGTGACCCGCGCCGCACACCGCGCCACGCGCCGCCGCCCCCCGCGCCGCCACCGCACCCTGCTCGCCGCCGGACTCGCGGCCGCGCTCGTCCTCGCCGGGACCGCCACCGCGACCGCCCTCTTCACGTCGCGCGACTCCGTCCAGGCCCGCACGAGCTCGGGAGTCGTCACCCTCTCGTTCACCGCGACCACCGCCACCACCGTCCCGGTGGCCGTCACCGGACTCGTGCCCGGAGGCACCGCCCGCCGCCTCGTCGACCTCACGAACGCCGGCTCCGTCGCCGTCTCGGCCCTGCAGCTCGAATCAGCGGCGCCCGTGGTCGGAGCGAGCACCTCCGACGGCCTGCAGATCGCGCTGGACCGCTGCTCCCAGCCCTGGTCCTCCGACGGCGCGACCTGCGGCGGCACGATCACCGCCGTCTCCCCCGACCGTCCCGCCACCGCCCGGATCGACCTGCCCGCCTCCCCCGCCCTCGCGAACGGAGTGACGGATCACCTCCGCCTGACCCTGCGGCTCCCCGAGTCGGCACCCTCCGCCGCCCAGGGCACCACCGGCTCGATCACCCTCACCGCCGTCGGCGTGCAGCGCCCCGGCCGCCACGTCTGAGCCGCGTCCCGTCCCGCCCTTCCGCAGAAGTTGCCGTAACCGCGCGCCCCTCCCGCAACTACTGGAGAAGCACTGCACAGCCCTAGCCCCAGCACCTCGGCCGCTTCCGCCCTTCCGCAGAAGTTGCGGTGACCGCGCGCGGTTCCCGCAACTACTGAGGAACCACCGCAACGAGACAGCACCCGCCTCCCGCAGCCCCCTCACGCCTGCGCCGGCGTCAGCGTCGACACCGCCTCGTGGAACGTGCCCACCCCCGCGGCCACGCCCTCCAGACTCAGCACCGTCCAGGTCGGCCCCGTCCGCACCAGCACGCCCAGCTCCTGCGCCGGCCGCGTACGGGTGCGCCGCAGCTCCAGCACGAACACCCCGGGTCGCGCCTCGCGGACCTCGGGGCTGCGTCGATCGGGCAGTCTCACGCCGCCCTCCTCCCGTCCTCCGAGAGCGGCGTCAGCGGTAGACGCTCCACTCCTTCTTGACCACGTGCTTCTCCTCGCCGTTCACCGAGACGATCCACTCGCCGTCCCGCTTCGCGATCACGCGCCCGCGCAGGTACTGCGGCTCCCAGCCGTCCGCCCGCGGAACCCACTTCACGAAGCGCGCGAACCGCCCCGGCGCCACATCGTCCCTCGACATCGTCGACTCCCCTCGTCGCACCCGGGGGCCGCCGCGCTCCGAGTCGGTCGCGCGGTTCCTCCGGGATGCTCTGGACACTAAGTCGGGCTCCCGTGCCGTGTGGAGGGCGTTGACTCCGCCGCCCGTCTCTGGCAGTGCGCGCGCGGCCGAACGGACCACCCCGCCGCACCGTCCCGGCAGCGACCGCGACCGACGGACCGGGAGCGAAGTCGTCGCACTCCCGGCTTCCCCTGCCCGCCGACCCGTCCGTAGATTCGAGGCATGTCCTCCTCCGATCGCGAAGCCCGCCTCGCCGACGTGTTCGTCGCGCTCGCCGACGCTCTGCGCCCCGAGCACGACGTCATCGACACGATGGACACGCTCGTCGACGCCGCGACCCGCTTCACCGCGGCGGTCGACGCCGGCATCGTCCTGGCCGACGGCGAGGGCGCCCTGCACGTGATGGCCTCCACGAGCGAGCGCGCCGCCGAGATCGAGGAGGAGCAGCTCGGCACCCACGAGGGCCCGTGCCTCGAGGCGTTCCACAGCGGCGCCGTCGTCGAGCTCGCCGACCTGCAGCAGTCCGAGCGCTGGCCCGACTTCACCCGCACCGCGCTCGACCGCGGCTTCCGGGCCGTGCACGCGACTCCGCTGCGCCACCGCGACCGCACCCTCGGCGCGATCAACGTCTTCGCGACCGAGCCCGGCCCCTTCAGCGACAACGACGTGGCCGTCCTGCAGGCCCTCGCCGACGTCGCCACCCTCGGCATCGTCTTCAGCGAGACCCTGCGCGAGCAGAACGACCTCACCGCGCAGCTGCAGCACGCGCTCGACTCCCGCATCGTGATCGAGCAGGCGAAGGGCGTGCTCGCCGAGCGGCAGAGCATCAGCATCGACCACGCGTTCACACTGCTCCGGAGTCACGCCCGCCGCACCGGCGCGCGGTTGCGCGACGTGGCGAACGGAGTGGTCTCAACCACCGGCACCCTCTGATCCCGCAGCGAGGGAGACTCTGCCGGACCGGACCGGGCCGCTGCGCCTCCCCCTCGCGCGACCCGGCCGGGCGCAACCCCACCGACGCATCCCGGGCGGGGGCGTAACGTGGCTCCCGCATCCCGGACCACGATGCACGGCCGACAGGCCTCAGAGGGTTGGGGAGACGCATGGACACGGCACGCACGGACGGACCACGAGCACGGCGCGGGGCGGCGCCATGGGCTTCCTGAAACTCGACTCCCTGCCGTCCCTGCAGGTGGACGACGCCACTCTCACCCGTCTCGAGTACGCGACGGCGATCCTTCGCCGCGACGGAGGCTCCGGCCTGTTCGTCTGGGTCGCCGAGGGAACCCCGCTCTCGGTCGCCACGATCGCGCTGTCGGAGGCGACTCCGATGGTCATCGAGTACGACTCGGCCGAGCCGGACGAGCCGGACATCGCGTCGGTGACGCGACTGCTCGTGCGGGCGCGCGGGGCCACGGGCGAGTGGATCATCGGCCGACTGGCCGACCGGGTGCGCTGACCCGCGAACCTCCATGATCGCCGAGCGTCGAACGTTCGGTGATCGTCGCCCCTCTGACGGCCTGGGCCGCTCCTCAGACCGTCGGGATCGCCGCCGTGTGCACCGCGTGCTCCGGCTCCGGCGAGATCCGCAGGCCCTGAGCGCTGTACGAGTCCATCAGCAGCCGCCGCACCCACTCCGGGTTGATCGACGGGGCGCGCCCGCCGAAGTACTTGAAGCGCAGCGGGATCGCCGGATGCAGCCACAGCGAGGTGCGACCGTCCCCGGCCGCTCCGGCGTCGCGCCACGAGAAGTAGAACGACTCGCCCTTGCCGAGCTTCGTGCCGATCACGATCTGCAGATGCGCGAGCAGGCGATCGTCGAAATCGGCCTCCGTCGTCGAGTCGTAGATCATCCTGCCCATGGTGAACCCCTGTCGCCGTCGCGATCCCCGCCGGACCGCTGCTCGGGCGGTGTCGTGAACCCTCGCATCTTCGACGCTACTCAGGGACCCCCGAGGCGCAACCCCGTGGACAGACCGGACCCGTGCCGTCGCACCCGTCGATCCGCGCCGTCGTCACCGCGCCACGGAGCCGATCCGCGCGTCCTCCTCGAAGTCGGCCTCCTGGAACTCGTCGACCTCGCTCAGCCACCGCTCCTGCACGAAGGCCACGTGCTCCGGATGCGCGTCGTACGCCGCGAACGCGGCCCGGTCGGCGAACACCATCGAGAACTGCCACGCGAGGCCGTTCTTCGGGCTGACCTGCCGGTTCACGGTGAAGTCCTGCACCCCGGGGATCCCCGTCAGGATCCGGCGAGCGCTCGCGAGGAACTCCTCCTCCTCGGACGAGCCTGCCGCGTGCACCAGCGAGAACGCGACGGTGTGCTGGATCGAGGCGCCCGGGGCGATCTCCTCCGAGACCTGCCGGCGGGCCTCGTCGATGGTCGCCATCACCGAGACGATCTCGTGGTGCGGGTGCACGGGCGATTCGACGAGCCCCTGCGCCACGTACGACGCGAAGGCCGTGGCCTGGTGCGCGAGCCCGTCGTGCAGCTCCGGGTGCGAGTCGTCGATCCACGTGGCGGACTCGTCCGCACCGAGTCCTCCGAGGGTCAGGGTGAGCCCGCTCGGGCCGAAGAACGGGCTGTGCACGAGGAGCCGGCCCGCCGATCCGACGACGAGGGCCTCCACCGGCAGTGACGCCTCGAGGGACGTCGACAGCAGCGCCCGCGCGCCCGACTCCGTCTCGAGGAGCAGGTCGGCGCTCGCGTCGACTCCGGTCGCCTGGTTGATCGAGCCGGACGCGGTGACGGAGGAGGGGGCGCCGAGCACCGAGGACGCGAACGAGATCGGGTACACCCCGGCATCCAGCAGCGCGCCTCCGCCGAGCTCGCGGTTCCAGAGCCGGTGCTCCGGGAGGAACGGCATCAGGAACCCGAAGTCGGCGCGCACGAGGCGCAGCTCGCCCAGCACCCCGCTCTCGAGCACCTGGCGGATCACGTCGGCCTGCGGCAGGTAGCGCGTCCACATCGCCTCCATCACGAGCACGCCCGCCGCCCGTCCGGCGTCGGTGATCTGCTCGGCCTCCCGCGCCGACATCGCGATCGGCTTCTCGATCAGCACGTGCTTGCCGGCTGCGATCGCGGCGAGCGCCTGGTCGCGGTGCAGCGGGTGCGGAGTGGCGACGTAGACGACGTCGACCTCCGGGTCCGCGAGCAGCGCCTCGACCGAGTCGTGCACCGTCGGGATCCCGTGCTCCTGCGCGAACGCGCGCGTCTTCTCGGCGTCGCGCGCGGTCACGGCGACGGCGCGCTGGGTCGTGTGCGCGTGGATCGCGTGCACGAAGCGGGCCGCGATGCCGGTGCCGATCACTCCCCAGCGCAGTTCCGGAACGGAGCCGGGGTCGATCGGTCGCGGAGCGGGGAGCGTCACGGTCATGGGTCGCCTTCTCGTGGGGATCGCCTCGGTGCGATCGGTCGTCCGGGCGACGCTAGCACCCGTTCCCGCCTTCGCGTGAGAGCGCTCTAGCGGGTCCCGAACACGGATCCGCGCGGCTCGGGCACCGCGATCACGAGCGTCCGCGACTGCGCGCGCCACCCGCACTCCGGCCCCTCCGGCTCGCCGAGCAGCCGCCACGACAGCGGCTGCTCTCTCTCGATCAGCACCTCGCCCGAGCGGTCCGCGACCGTGACCGTCGCCTCGTCCGGCGGCTCCGTGCCCACCTCGAACACCCAGCCGCCGTCCTCGTC
The DNA here is from genome assembly GCF_001423055.1 of Rathayibacter sp. Leaf299. Classification (NCBI taxonomy): domain Bacteria; kingdom Bacillati; phylum Actinomycetota; class Actinomycetes; order Micrococcales; family Microbacteriaceae; genus Rathayibacter; species Rathayibacter sp. Leaf299. The sequence continues at coordinate 369,729 of NZ_LMNT01000001.1, read as the reverse complement.
CCGCGCGAGGGGGTAGGTGGGCGCCCCGTCCGGAGTGATCGCCTCGGGCCGCGAGCACACGTCGCCCGAGCACAGCCGCACGTCCGCGACGGAGCCGCTCCCCGGCCCCTCGACGCTCACGGTCAGCGTCGTGCTCCACCCCCGGCATCCCTCGGCCGGCGCGCACCCCGCGAGCACCACGGCCGCGACGAGGACAGCTCCCCCCGCTGCCGCTCGCCGCCTCCGCACGCGCTCATCCTCTCGACCCCGCGGCGCGCCGTCCAGCGGCGGGGGCGGCCGGGCTCGGCGCCTCCGCACCTCACCTGCGCGCCGGCGCTGCTCCCGCACCCGACGGTGGGCCCGACCACCGTGCAACGGCCGTACGCTACGGGCAGCGCAGCGCGCCCCTCACCCCCACTCGATCCGATCGAACACCGCCCGCAGCGCAGCCCCACGAACCGGATTCACCGCCGCCACCCACGCGATCCGCCCCAGCAGATGCGCCCGGAAGTCCCCCACCCCCGCGCGGTTCTGCCCCGCCGGCCCGTGCACGGCGCAGTTGTGCAGGATCGCGTGCAGCCGGTCCACGTCGGCCCGCCGCACGTTCGGCCGGGCGTTCACCACCACTCCGGTCACGCTCTGCCGCACCGACGCCCGCCGGATCCGCGTCTTCCGCGGATTCACCGCGTACCCCGCGTCCTCCACCACCCGCTGCACCCCGCGCGTGAACGCCTCGGCACGCCGCGCGAAGCTCTCGTCGCCGCTGAACGCGAGGTCGTCGGCGTACCGGGTGTAGCGCGCGCCGGCCGCCTCGGCGTACCCCGTGAGCCGCGCGTCCAGGCGCCGCAGCGCCAGGTTCGCGAGCGCCGGCGACGTCGGCGCGCCCTGCGGCAGGTGCGGCAGCGTCAGCGCCCGCCGCAGCCCCGCGCGCTCCTCCGGGGACCCACCCTCGGGCAGCCGCCGCAGCACCGCGACCGGCACCTCGTGCGTGCAGAGCCCCGTCAGCGTGTACGCGACCGCCTCCGGCAGCCCCTCGCGACGCAGCAGCCCGAACACCCGCGGCGCCGTCACCTGCGCGAAGAACCGCTGCAGATCCAGCGTCACGACGACCGCGCTGCCGACGTGCTCCGCCGCCCCGGTGATCGCGCTCCGACCCGGCACGAACCCGTGCGCGGCGGGATGCACCGGCGCCAGGCCCACGATCTCGTCCAGCACCGTGCGCTGCACCGCGCGCAGCCGACCGCGCGGCATCTCGAGCAGGCGCGCGACGCGGCCCGGCCGTTCCCGCCAGACGTGGTCGTAGTGCTGCAGCCGCCCCTCCGGAGCCCGACGGTTCCAGGACCCCGCGTCGGCGAGCCCGTCCAGGGCGTCGACGCTCAACCCGAGCAGCGCGGCGAGATCGGCGATCCCGTCGATCCGCGGCACCGGCGACGAGGACTCGGCCGCTCTCGCCGCCACCGGCGCGAGGTGCGCGACGACGGGCTGCGCCCGGTCCGGCAGCAGCGCCGCGATGCAGCGCCCGAGCTCGCGAGGAGCGTCGACCGGAGGATGCGGGAACGCGACGAGCACGCGCGTCACGAGCGGTCCGAGCCAGCGCCGACGGATGCCGAGGGAGTCGGCCGCCGCGGCGCGCAGGGCGTCGTGCGTCCACTCCGCCCCGAGGAACGCGTGCACGAGCGCCTCGACGAGCACGTCCCGACCCCGCATGCGAACCCCCCGCACCAGCCTAGGCTGGGCGGCACCGCTCCCTCCGGGCGAGGCGGACGATGCACGAGCTGCACCGTCCTCTCCGGGGTCACCCCGGGGCACGTGGATCGACCAGGCACCGCACCGCAGGCACCCGCCCGCGCTCCGCGCGGCTCAGCGCCCGCACTTCCCGACAGGTCGCCCGGAGGGAGCGGCCCGCTGTTCACCCGGGTGCCGCCTCGGGGTCCTTGCGCCGGGCGCTCCCGCCCCGCAGGCTGGCGGCATGACGAACGAGCACAGCCCCTCCTCGGGCGCCGGAGCCGGTGAGATCACCGGCCTGGTCGTCATCGCGGTCGCCGCCCTCGCCCTCCTGGCCTCGGCCTTCGCCGTCGGCGCGGGGATCGAGATCGCCTTCCTCGGCGCACTCGCGGCCTTCGCCGTCGGGATCGCGGGCTTCGGGATCCACCTCGCGAGCCGCGAGGCCCGGTTCCGCCGCGACAACCGCTGACCCCCGCCCGCCTCACAGCGACACGACCGGCGCAGAGACCGCCGCTCCTCGGGGCAGAACGTCAGCCCGGAGTGACCCCTGACGTCTGACAGCCGATATCCCCCTCCCTCAGCTCATGTTCTGCGAGCCGCCACCACCCCTCCGACGTCGCACTCACCCCGAGGTGAGCCACCCCCCGGCCGGGTCGCCCCAGCTGTGGGGGGAAGAAGCCCTGATCGCGCGCGGGATCGTGACATCGGTGAACCGTTCGGATACATTCGCCCGTATAGAGCACCCGACACCCCGGTGCCGTCCTCCCCTGGGCGTGCGGAGCGGAGAGGACGAGCGATGGACGAGTGGCGGCCCCACCTCCCGACCGACGACGACTGGTCGCCCCGGTTCTCGGGCTCGGTCGAGTCGGTGCCCGCCGAGACCCTCGACGCGGCGGTGCGGATCCTGCACCTGCTCCCCGAGGTCGAGCAGCTGACCCTCGAGACGGCGGAGGGACCCGTGTCCGTCGAGCGCCGCTCCAGTGCCGCGGCCTGGCGGGCCGCGGACGCCGTCGCCCTCGCCCTGCTCGCCTCCTCCGGCACCGTCGCCGGCATCAGCGCTCGCTCGTTCGACCGCCGTGACGGAGTGCGCCGCGCGACTCCCGCCGATCCGTTCCTCACCCGCGACGGCGGTCGCGCCGCCGCGATCCGCGCCTCCGAGGAGCGCGGCGAGATCTCCGCCGCGGAGGCCGAGCGGCGCCATCGGGAGCACCTCGACGGCGTCGACCGCGAGGACCCGCTCGAGACCCTCTGGGACGGTCCGTCCCTCCGCTGACATCAGCGACATGTGCAAGACTGTTCATATGAACAGGCATTCAGGAGCGGCCTGACCGTGGGCGCCGGGCACTCCCACGTCCCCGCGGCGAGCGGATCAGCAGCGAGCGGATCCGCCGCCGCGCGCCACCGCGGCCCCCTCCTCGCGGCCTTCGTCCTCACCGCCGCGTTCATGGTCGTCGAGTTCGTCGTCGGCGTTCGCACCGGCTCCCTCGCCCTGCTCTCGGACGCCGCGCACATGGGCACCGACGTGATCGCCCTGGGCATGTCCCTCGCCGCGATCTCGCTCGCCGCCCGCCCGGCCGCCCGCGGCCGCACCTACGGCTCCTACCGCCTCGAGGTCCTCGCCGCGCTGGCCAACGGGCTCCTCCTCTTCGGCGTCGCGGCCTTCGTGATCGTCGAGGCCGTGCGCCGCTTCGCCGAGCCGCCCGCAGTCCCCGGGCTGCCTCTTCTCCTCACGGCGATCGTCGGACTCCTGGTCAACCTGGTGAGCCTGCGCCTGCTCTCGGCCGGCGCGAAGGAGAGCATCACCCTCCGCGGAGCCTCGCTCGAGGTGCTCGGCGACGCGCTCGGCTCGGTCGGAGTGATCGTGGCCGCGATCGTGCTGCTCACGACCGGCTGGGCCTGGGCGGATCCGGTGGTCGGCGTGCTGATCGGGCTGCTGATCCTGCCGCGCACCTGGTCGCTGACCCGGCAGGCGCTGGGCATCCTGATGGAGTCGGCGCCGGCGCACCTCGACGTCGACGCGATCGAGCGCGACGTCCGCGCCGTGCCCGGAGTGCTCGCGCTGCACGACCTGCACGTCTGGACCATCACGTCCGGCATGGAGAGCGCCAGCGGCCACATCGTGGTCGCTCCCGACGCCGACTACCGCGAGGTGCTCAGCGCGGTGCTCGCCGTTCTGCGGGAGGATCACGGAGTCGCCCACGCGACGATCCAGTGCGAGCCGGAGGAGTTCCCGGAGCAGGCGCATGCGATCTGAGCCCGGGGCGACGGGACCCGACCCGGAGGGAGCAGTCGTGACCGGACTCCCCTCCGATGCCGCCGTCGCCGACCTCGCCGACGTGTTCGGCCTGCTCGGCGACCCGGGCCGGATGCGGATCCTGCTCGCCCTGCTGGGCGGCCCCCTGCGCGTCGGCGAGCTCTCGGAGCGCAGCGGGCTGAGCCCGTCCGCCACCTCGCACGCGCTGCGGCTCCTCCGCTCGCACCGCGTGGTCGAGGTGCGCCGCGAGGGCCGCACCGCCTCGTACGCCCTCGCCGACGCCCACGTGCGCGACTTCCTCGAGCTCGGCCTCGCCCACGTCGGCCACACCGTGCTGGTCCACCACGTCGACCCCGCCGCGGAGCCCTGCGACCCGCCCGAGCACCCCTGACCCCGCCCGCCTCCCGCGAGATGCCACTCCGGTACGCGACACGCCGGAGCACCTGTACCGAAGTGGCATCTCGCGCAGTCGGAACCGGAGTCGCGCCCCCGTCGGCGATCCCGGCACCCGCCCGCCTTCCGCATGGTGACGTCAACATGTAGCGTGGGCCGTCCGGACGTGTTCACGCGAACACGCGCCGCTTTTCACTGGCGAAAGAGAGACAGCATCAATGTCGATGTCCGTTAGACGACTCGCCGCGCTCGCCACGAGTGCCGCACTGGCCGCCGGGGCGGTGCTCGCCCTCCCCACGGCGGCCGCTCCCGCCGAGGCCGCGGACGGGGTCCGCATCACCCCGAACCCCGCCTACTCCGGAGAGGCCTACGAGGGATGGGGCACCAGCCTCGTCTGGTTCGCGAACGCCACCGGGAACTACCCCGAGGCCCTCCGCGAGGACCTGTACCAGAAGGTGTTCGGCGAGGAGGGCCTCGACCTCAACATCGCGCGCTACAACATCGGCGGCGGCAACGCCTCCGACGTGAAGGACTACCTCCGCCCCGGCGGCGCGGTCGAGGGCTGGTGGGCGAAGAACCCCACCGGCGACGCGTCCGTCTACGGCGGCACCTCCACGAACCTCGCCGATCGCGACGCCCTGCTCGCGAAGTGGGATCCGGCCGATCCCGCCTCCTACGACTTCACCGCCGACGAGACGCAGCGCTGGTGGGTCGAGAAGCTCGCCGCCGAGCAGCAGATCACGCACTGGGAGTCGTTCGCCAACTCCGCCCCGTACTTCATGACCGAGAGCGGCTACGTCTCGGGCGGCTTCAACGCCACCAGCGAGCAGCTGAAGCCCGCCGCCGAGGCGAAGTTCGCCGAGTACCTGGCCACCGTCACCGAGCGGATGGAGGCCGAGTACGGCATCGAGTTCGACACCCTCGACCCGTTCAACGAGCCGAACACGAACTACTGGGGCACCACCCTCACCAACGGCGTCCCCACCGGCGGTCGCCAGGAGGGCATGCACATGGGCCCCGCGGCCCAGGTGAGCCTGCTCCCCGACGTCGCCGCCGCCCTGGCCGCATCCGACTCCGACGCCGGCATCGCCGCCATGGACGAGACCAACCCCAGCATCTTCAAGACCAACTGGGCCGCCTACCCGCAGTCCGCCCGTGATCTCGTCGACCGGATGAACGTCCACACCTACGGCACCGGCGACCGCCTCGCGGTCCGCGACCTCGCCAAGCAGGCCGACAAGGACCTGTGGATGAGCGAGATCGAGGGCAACTGGGTCCAGGGCTGGAACCCCACCAGCATCGAGAACGGCCTCGGCATCGCCGGCCGCATCACCGACGACCTCCGCGAGCTCGAGCCGAAGGCGTGGGTGCTCTGGCAGCCCGTCGAGGACTACTACAACATGGAGAAGGCTCCGCCCAAGGGCGAGAACCTCAACTGGGGATCGGTGTTCATCGACCTCGACTGCAAGCCTTACCAGGAGGGCGGGGCCGAGGTCTGGAAGTCGGTGCGCCGCGTCGCGGACGCCGGTGGCGACTCGACCAAGGCTCCCGTCTGCGGCGTCGAGACGAACTCGAAGTTCAACACGATCCGCAACTTCACCAAGTTCATCCAGGAGGGCGACCACCTGATCGCCGTCGACGACGCCGCGACCACCGCCGCCACCCGCGCGGACGGCTCCGGAGCGACCGTCGTGCACACCAACACCACCACCGCCGAGCGCACCGTCACCCTCGACCTCTCGCGCTTCGGCACGATCGCCGCGGGCGCGTCGGTCACTCCGTACGTCACGACCCAGGCCGCCTCGGCCGCAGCGCCCACCGGCAACGCACTCGTCGAGAAGGCCCCCGTCGTGATCGACCGCGAGGCTCGCACCGCGACCGTCACGGTGCCCGCCAAGTCGGTCACCACCTTCTCGATCGACGGAGTCTCGGGCGTCGCCGAGAACGCCCCCGCCCTGCGCGACGGCCACGACTACCAGCTGGTCGGCACGCAGAGCAGCAAGGCGCTCACCGCGACGACCTCGTCGACCGCGATCACGACGGTCGCGACCGACTCCGCCACCGCCGCCAAGCAGACCTGGACCGTGCACGAGGTGCCGGCCGGCGAGCGCGAGGCCACCCGCCGCGTCGTCCTCGAGAACGCCGACGGACGCGTGCTCGGAGCGACCAGCGCCGGCACCGACCTGCGGAGCGTCTCCGTCGCCGCCGCGAAGGCCGCCCCCGCGACCCGCTGGATCGTGAACACGACCGACGGCGTCCGCTACACCCTCGTCAACGAGGCGCTCGGGCTCTCGCTCGACGTCAACGGCCAGTCGACCGCCGAGAACACCACGGTGGGCGTCTACGGCTCGAACGGCGGAGCGAACCAGTCGTGGCAGCTGCGCGACCTCGCGCCGCTCGCGACCCAGACGGTCCCGGTGCGCACCACGGTGGGCGTCGCGCCGACCCTGCCCGCCTCCGTGACCCCGCAGTACCAGTGGGGCGCGGGCGCACCCGTCGCGGTGACCTGGCAGCAGCCGGCGTCCTCCGCGTGGGGCACCGCCGGCCGCGTCGAGGTGCCCGGCACCGCGACCGACCTCTACGGGCAGTCGATCGCCGTCACGGCGCTCGTCGACGTGGGCGGACTCACCGCCACCGACCCCGTGTCGGTGACGGTCGCCAGCGGAGCCTCCACCAGTGCCGTCCGCGCCGCCGCACCCACCACCGTCCCGGCCCGCGTCGGAGCCTCGACCAACACCTTCCCGGTGCCGGTCACGTGGGACTGGACCCCGCTGACCACCGCCTCGCTCGCGCAGACCGGATCCGTCCGGATCACGGGCACGGCGACCGCCGACGGAGCGACGCTGCCCGCGACCCTCACGGTGCTCGTCACCGCGGGAACGCCGCGGAACTTCAACCCGGACGCCGGCATCGTCGCGACCGCGTCGTCGTCGGAGTCGGGCTACGGACCCGAGCGCACCCGCAACGGCGTGCTCGGCGACAAGGGCTGGTCGAACTGGGTCGCGTCGAACAAGGCGACCCAGAGCACGCTGACCTACACCTTCCCGGCCGCGAAGCAGGTCGAGAAGGCGAGCGTGCAGTTCTACCGCGACGGCACCAACAGCTGGGCGCAGACCATCCAGCTGCAGGCGCGCGGAGTCGACGGCGTCTGGACGTCGGTCCCCGGCTGGGAGACGGCGCAGCCCGTCGAGTCCCCCGCCGGCGGAGCCCCGACGTACACCGCGTCGTTCGCCCCGGTCACCGCGACCGCCTTCCGCGTCGTGATGAACGCCTACGCCAACACGCACATGATCGTGTCCGAGGTGCAGCTGTTCGACGCGGCCGACAAGGTGGCCGTGCCCGCCTCGGTGAGCACGCTCGGCGCCCTGCGCGTCGACGGAGTCGGCGTGGCCGGCTTCGACCCGGCGCGCACCGACTACGCGGTCGTCGTCGAGGGCACGCGGATTCCGGTGCTCACCGCCGTCGCGACCGACTCGGCCGCGACCGTCCGCGTGACCCAGCCCAGCACCGCGACCAACGGAGTCGGCACCGTCACGGTGACGTCGGCCGACGGCTCGCGGACCAGCACCACCCGGGTCACCGTGGAGCTGCGGCAGCCCGCCGCGCTCGCCCTCACGGTGACGGCGTCCACGCGCTGCATCGCCGGCAAGGTGACGCTGACGGTGACCGCGCGCAACGACTCGGCCGTGCCGGTGTCGCTGACCTCGGCCTCGTCGTGGGGCTCGAAGCAGTTCACCGGAGTCGCCCCCGGCAAGAGCGCGGTCGCCGCGTTCTCGACGCGGGCCGTCTCGGTCGCCGCGGGCCAGGCGTCCGTCACCGCGACCGCCGTGGTCGACGGGAAGACCGTGACGACGGTCGTCCCCGCGGCCTACACGGCCCGCGACTGCGGCTGACGCTCCGGCCGCCGCACCACCTGTGACCGCCTCCGCCCTTCGGGGCGGGGGCGGTCACGTCGTCTCTCTGCCGGTCAAGGAGCCTGGCGGGGCGGCACGCGAGCATCGCCGGCGAACCGCCGAGTGATTCGTCGAGGAGGGCCGCCCCGGAGTTTCCCGGTCGGCCGTTCGTGACGGATGACCGGCGGGCCGCGTCGCGGACGACGTCGGCCGCCCCTCCTCACTGACGACGGCCGCCGCAGAACGTCAGCCAGGAGCACCCGGCAGCCACCATCGCGGCTGAGCAGCACTCTCGGCCGAGGTTCCGCGCCGTCGCGGGTCGAGTAGCCCCGCGGGGCGTATCGAGACCCACCCACCCCAGGACATCGCGGATCTCGATCCGCGCACTGCTCGATCAGCAGAGGAGGCCGCGGCGGCCGCCCGCGCTCAGTGCGCCGACGGCGCCGGCGCGCCCTTGCGGCGCAGCGCCGAGACGCCCGTGATGATCGCGACGATGATCGCTCCGAGCACGAGGCCGAAGATCATCGAGACGAAGGTGTCGGCCAGCCACACGACGACCGGGCCGGCCGCCTCGACCGCGTGGGTCACGACGTGCACCAGGTCGTAGGGTCCGTGCCAGAAGGTCTCGGCCAGGTTCGCGATCACGAGGTGCCCGCCGACCCACAGCATCGCGAGGGTGCCGATGATGCTGATCACGCGGAACACGAACGGCATCGACGCGACGATGCGGACACCGGCGCGACGGACTCCGCGCGAAGGGTTCTTCATCATCCCCAGGCCCACGTCGTCGATCTTCACCAGCAGCGCCACGGCACCGTAGACCAGCGCGGTCATGCCGAGGCCGATGATCGCGAGCGCTCCGAGCGTGGGCCCGAATCCGAAGTCGGGGTCGAGCCCGTCGAGCGCGATCAGCATGATCTCGGTGCTCAGGATGAGGTCGGTCCGGATCGCGCCGAAGACCAGCTTCTTCTCGTCGCGCGCCTCGGTCTCGGCGGCGGCGTGGTGCAGTCCGAACCACTCCGACACCTTCTCGGCGCCCTCGAAGCAGAGGAACGCGCCTCCGATGATGAGCAGGAACGGCAGCACCCCCGGCGCGAACGCCGACAGCAGCAGCGCCAGCGGGATGATGATGACGAACTTGTTGAACAGGCTGCCCAGCGAGATCTTCCACACGACGGGCAGCTCGCGCGCCGGCGTCAGGCCCTGCACGTACTGCGGAGTGACGGCCGCGTCGTCGATGACGACTCCCGCGGTCTTGGCGCTGGCTTTCAGGGCGGCGGTGAGGATGTCATCGACCACCGCGAGCAGACCGACCGACATGTTCTTCTCCCGTATCGTCTCGCCCGGCCGCTCGACCGGGACGACGTCCACAGTACCGACGCGCGCACCGCGCGCCCGGTCCCCTTGACGGCGCCGAGACCGCACGTCGCCGAGTCGCCCGGAAGGGCTCCCGACACGCCGCCGGCACGCGCCCTTCCGGGCGACTCGGCGCGGGCGGACCGGGAGCGACGGCCTCAGGCCGGGGCCGGCCCCGTGCTGGCGCGGACGACGAGGCCCGTCGGGACGAGCGTCGCTCCGGTGCGCTCGCCCGTCTCGAGCTCGCGCAGCAGCATGTCGACGGAGCGGCGGCCGGTGTCGGCGAACGACTGGCGCACCGTGGTGAGCGGCGGCCAGAAGCTCGCCGACTCCTCCATGTCGTCGAAGCCGACGACGCTGACCTCGCCCGGGACAGCGCGTCCCGCCTCGTGCAGGGCGCGCAGCACTCCGAGGGCCATCTGGTCGTTCGCGGCGAAGATCGCGGTCACCGCGGGGTCGGCGGCGAGCTCGACGCCCAGTCGGTGGCCCGAGGCGCTGGACCAGTCGCCGACGAGCGCCTCGGGCACCTTCGCGCCGCGGGTGCGCAGCGTCGCCTCCCACGCCTCGCGGCGGCGCTCGGCCGAGTAGGAGCGCGGCGGGCCCGAGATGTGGTGCACGGTGCGGTGCCCGAGGTCGAGCAGGTGCTCGACGGCCTGGCGGGCGCCCGACATCTGGTCGGTGTCGATCACCGAGTGCTTGTCGTCGCCGGCGGAGTCGACGACGACGACCGGCAGCTCGGGCGGCAGCACGATGTCGGCCTCGTCGAGCAGGTGCGCCTCGACGATGATGATGACCCCGTCGACGGCCTCCTCGCTCAGCCGGTGGAACGCGACCGAGACCTCGCCCTGCGTCGGGTGCGGCACCGGGATGAGGGTGATGGAGTAGCCCGCGTCGGCCGCGGCGACGGCGATCGCATCGAGGGTGCGCATGTTGCCGAAGGAGGACAGCGTGAACATGATCACGCCGATGCTGTGGAAGCGGCCGGTGCGCAGGGCTCTGGCGGCGCTGTTGGGGCGGTAGCCGACCTGGCGCATCGCCTGGAGGACCCGTTCGCGGGTCTCGCCGTCGACGTTCGACCGCCCGTTCGACACGCGCGAGACGGTCTGGCCGGACACCTTCGCGAGCCGGGCGACGTCGGCCATGGAGGGCCCGCGGCGACGCGGGGCGGTGCTCGTCGTCGGAGTCGCGTCGGATGCCATGGTCCCTCGTTTATAGCGCGTCGCCGAACATAATCGGGGCGGCCAGGGGCCCCCATGCGGGAAACCACCGTGATCCGATCGATACTGAACGTGTTGACGTGAACATGATACGGTGGCGATCTGCCATGTTGACGTGAACACGCCGCCTCCCCCACCGTGGCCGAAATCGAACGGAAGTCACTGATGACGACGACGTCTCCACCCGTCCCCCTGCGCGAGGTCGACCCTCCTGCGGCGCCGCTGAAGCAGGTGCCGCGCTCGCGAGCGAAGAGCGAGTGGAAGGGCCTGGCCTTCGTGGCCCCCTTCCTGGTCGTCTTCCTGCTCGTCTTCATCGCTCCGGTGATCTACTCGATCTACCTCAGCCTGTTCCGCGAGCAGCTCGTCGGCGGCACCGCCTTCGTCGGCCTCGACAACTACCTGACGCTGCTGGGCGACGCGAACTTCTGGGAGGGCTTCGTCCGCGTCGTCCTGTTCCTGGCGGTCCAGGTGCCGGTCATGCTGGTGCTCGCCCTCGTCGCCGCCCTCGCGATCGACAGCGGCCGCCTGCACGGCACCGGCTTCTTCCGCATCGTCGTGTTCCTCCCCTACGCGGTCCCGGCCGTCGTCGCGGTCCTGATGTGGGGCTTCATCTACGGCGACAACTTCGGCCTCGCGGCGAACGTCAACGACCTGCTCGGCTCCGATGTCGTCGCTCCGTTCTCGCGCGACTGGATCCTCGTCTCGATCGGCAACATCGTGACGTGGGAGTTCGTCGGCTACAACATGCTGATCTTCTACTCCGCGCTCAAGACGATCCCCGGCGAGCTCTACGAGGCCGCCGAGATCGACGGAGCCGGCCCGATGCGCGTCATCCGCTCGATCAAGCTGCCCGCCCTGCGCGGCGCGATCGTCATCGCCACGATCTTCTCGATCATCGGCAGCTTCCAGCTGTTCAACGAGCCCAACATCCTCCGGACGCTGGCGCCGAACATCATCACCACCTACTTCACGCCGAACATGTACGCCTACAACCTGTCCTTCGCCGGTCAGCAGTACAACGCGTCGGCCACGGTCGCGATCGTGATGGGCGTGATCACCGCGATCATCGCCTACGTGGTCCAGCTCCGCGGCGCGCGCAAGGAGAACTGATGGCCGTCACGACCGCCTCCCGCCCGACCGCCTCCCGCGTCCGCCGCGCTCCCCGCCGCGGATCCTCCGTCCACCCGAAGAAGTCGATCGCCTTCACCCTGCTGATGTCGGCGTTCATCCTCTACAGCCTCGTGCCGCTGGCCTGGCTGGTCATCAACGCGACCAAGACGCAGGCCGGGCTGCTCTCGAGCTTCGGGCTCTGGTTCGACGGCGACTTCGTCTTCTTCCAGAACATCGCCGAGACGCTGACCTACCGCGACGGCATCTTCCTCCGCTGGCTCGGCAACACCCTCCTCTACGTCGTCGTCGGCGCCGGAGGAGCGACGCTGCTCGCCACGCTCGCCGGCTACGGCCTCGCGAAGTTCCGCTTCGCCGGCCGCAAGGCGGTCTTCGCGGTGGTCCTCGGAGCGATCGCCGTGCCGGGCACCGCCCTGGCCGTCCCGACGTTCCTCATGTTCAGCCAGCTGGGCCTGACGAACACCCCGTGGGCGATCATCATCCCCTCGCTGATCAGCCCCTTCGGCCTCTACCTGGTCTGGGTCTACGCGGTGGAGTCGGTGCCCACCGAGCTGCTCGAAGCGGCGCGGATGGACGGCGCGGGCGAGTTCCGCACCTTCTTCACGATCTCGATCCGCCTCCTGGCGCCGGGCATCGTGACGGTGCTGCTGTTCTCGGTCGTCGCGACCTGGAACAACTACTTCCTGCCGCTGATCATGCTGAGCGACCCCTCGTGGTACCCGCTCACCGTGGGCCTGAACCAGTGGAACGCCCAGGCCACCGGCGTCAGCGCGCAGCCGATCTACAACCTGGTGATCACGGGCTCGCTGCTCACGATCATCCCCATCGTCGTCGCCTTCCTCGGACTCCAGCGCTTCTGGCAGTCCGGGCTGAGCGCCGGCAGCGTCAAGGGCTGACGCCCTCCGACCTCCCCCCTGCAGCCGGAGCACCCGCGCCGGCCGCCACCACCCGCAGCACGAAGAAGTGAAGGGATCCCCCCCTATGAAGTTCACGAGCTCCGCCCTCCGGCGGACCCTGACCGTGGCCGCCGCGGCCGCCCTGGCCGCCGGCTCGCTGGCCGCCTGCTCCGCCCCCTCCCCCGGCGGGAACGGCGGCACCAGCGCCGAGGGCGGCACCGCGGCCGACCTCGACGCCGCCCTCGAGGCCGGCGGAAAGATCACGTACTGGAGCTGGACCCCCAGCGCCGAGGCGCAGGTCGCCGCGTTCGAGGAGGCCTACCCCGAGGTCGACGTCGAGCTGGTCAACGCCGGCACGAACACCGAGGAGTACACCAAGCTCCAGAACGCGATCAAGGCCGGCTCGGGCGCTCCCGACGTCGTGCAGATCGAGTACTACGCCATGCCGCAGTTCGCCCTATCGGACTCGCTGCTCGACCTCTCGCAGTACGGCCTCGGCGACCTCGAGGACAAGTTCAGCGCCTCCACCTGGGGCAGCGTGAACGTCGACGGCAAGCTCGTCGGCCTCCCCCAGGACTCGGGCCCCATGGCCATGTTCTACAACAAGACGGTCTTCGACCAGTACGGCATCGCCGTGCCGACCACGTGGGACGAGTACGTCGCCGCGGCAGAGAAGCTGCACACCGCCGACCCCACGAAGTACATCACCGCCGACACCGGCGACGCGGGCTTCGCGACCAGCATGATCTGGCAGGCCGGCGGCCAGCCCTTCCAGTTCGAGGGCACCGACATCACCGTCGACGTCGCCGACGAGGGCACCAAGAAGTGGACGGGCGTCTGGAACCAGCTCGTCGAGAAGGGCCTGCTCTCGGACACCCCCGGCTGGGGAGACGAGTGGTACAAGGGCCTGGGCGACGGATCGATCGCCTCGCTGATCACCGGCGCCTGGATGCCCGGCGTGCTCGAGTCCAGCGTCGCCGACGCCTCGGGTGACTGGGCCGTCGCGCCGATCCCGACCTACGACGGCACCCCCGTCAGCGCCGAGAACGGCGGAGGCGGCCAGTCGGTCACCTCGCAGAGCGAGAACCCGGCCCTCGCGGCCGCGTTCCTGCGCTGGCTGAACAGCGACCCGGCCTCGGTCGACGTGTTCCTCGAGAGCGGCGGATTCCCGTCGACCACCGCCGACCTGACCGACCCCGAGTTCGTCTCGGCCGAGTCGGAGTACTTCGGCGGCCAGAAGATCAACGAGGTGCTGACCCAGGCCTCCGAGGACGTCCGCCCCGGCTGGTCGTACCTGCCCTACCAGGTCTACGCGAACAGCGTCTTCGGCGACACTGTCGGACAGGCCTACGCCAACGGCACCAGCCTGGACGACGGCCTGGCCGACTGGCAGAGCAAGCTCGTGCAGTACGGCAACGAGCAGGGCTTCACGGTCTCCGAGTAGTCGCAGACCCCCTGGGAGGCCGGCCGGATCGCTCCGGCCGGCCTCCTCGCGTACCACCCGCTTCTCCTGATCCGAGGGATGATCATGACCACCGCACCCGAGAGCCGCTTCGCCATCGGCGCCACCGACTTCGAGCTCGACGGACGGCCGCACCGGATCCTGTCCGGCGCGCTGCACTACTTCCGGGTGCACCCCGACCTCTGGGCCGACCGCATCCGCAAGGCGAGGCTGATGGGCCTGAACACCATCGAGACCTACGTCGCCTGGAACGCGCACGAGCCGGTCCGCGGCTCCTTCCGCGCCGAGGGCGGCCTCGACCTCGGCCACTTCCTCGACCTCGTCGCCGCCGAGGGCATGCACGCGATCGTGCGCCCCGGCCCCTACATCTGCGCGGAGTGGGACAACGGCGGGCTCCCGGCCTGGCTGTTCCGCGACCCCGAGGTGGGCGTCCGCCGGTCCGAGCCGCACTACGTCGCCGCGGTGAGCGAGTACCTCCGAGAGGTCTACGCGATCGTCGCGCCGCGGCAGATCGACCGGGGCGGGCCGGTCGTCCTGGTGCAGATCGAGAACGAGTACGGAGCGTACGGCTCCGACAAGGAGTACCTCGCCGAGCTCGTCCGCGTCACGCGCGACGCCGGAGTCACCGTGCCGCTCACGACCATCGACCAGCCGACGCCGCAGATGCTCGCCGACGGCAGCCTCCCCGGCCTGCACCTGACCGGCTCGTTCGGCTCGCGCACGCCCGAGCGCCTCGCGACGCTGCGCGAGTTCCAGCCGACCGGCCCGCTGATGTGCATGGAGTTCTGGTGCGGCTGGTTCGACGACTGGGGCACCCAGCACCACACGACGGACGCCGACGCCTCGGCCCGCGAGCTCGACGCGCTCCTCGCGGTGGGCGGCTCCGTGAACATCTACATGCTCCACGGCGGCACGAACTTCGGCCTGACCAGCGGAGCGAACGACAAGGGCCGCTACGCCGCGATCACCACGAGCTACGACTACGACGCCCCGCTGGACGAGGCGGGGCACCCGACCGACAAGTTCTGGGCGTTCCGCGAGGTCATCGCGCGCTACGCACCGGTGCCGGAGGAGGTTCCCGCCCCGCGGACGCCGTCGCCCGCGCTCACCGCGCCGCTGCTCCCCGGCCCCGCTCTGCTCGGGCTCGACGCCTTCGGCGAGGCGACCGCGCTCGAGGCGATGGCGTCGTTCGACGAGCTCGGCCACGCCGACGGCTTCGTGCTCTTCGAGACCGTGCTCGACTCCTCCGACGCCCCCGCCCGCCTGGTCGTCGGTGAGGAGGTGCGCGACCGCGCCTGGGTGCTGCTCGACGGCTCGCCCGTGGGCGTGCTCGCGCGCGACAACCACGAGCGCGCGCTGACGCTGCCCCGGGGCCGCGGGGCGCTCGCGATCCTCGTCGAGAACCAGGGGCGCGTGAACTACGGCGTGCGGATCGGCGAGCACAAGGGACTGATCGGCGGAGTCGAGCTCGACGGGGCACCCCTCACCGGATGGACGGCCCGCGCGCTCGACGTGTCACGCCTGCCCTCGCTCGCCGGGGCCGCGGAGGGCTTCGCCGCCGGGCCCTCGCTCGCCTCGGGGTCGTTCGAGCTCGATGCTCCGTCCGACCTCTTCGTCGACACGCTGCACTGGGGCAAGGGCCTGGTCTGGGTGAACGGGTTCCTGCTCGGCCGCTACTGGCGGCGCGGACCCCAGCGCACGCTGATCGTGCCGTCGCCGGTGACGCGGGCGGGGTGGAACGAGGTCGTCGTGCTCGAGCTCGAGGCGTTCGCCGAGACCGAGATCCGGCTGCTGGACGCGGCGGATCTGGGCCACACCGAGATCTGATCGACGTGGGAGGCCGGGGTGCGCCCCCGGCCTCCCGCATTTCTGGACCCCACCCGGAAAGGGGCCGCCGCGGAGGGACATCCGCCCGTTCCTGCGCGGATGTTCACGGTAACGTCAGCCGACTCCTCAGCGGCGAGGAGGTCGGCGGGAGCTCATGCCTCCGCCACTGCCGCTCAGGGCACTCAGCGAGGACCGACCCAGAGGACGACCATGCGACGACGACACGCCCTGCTCCCCGGAGCGCTCACCGGACTGCTGCTGGCCTCCGGCCTCGTCGCCGGCGGATCCGCCGCGGCTCCGGCGGCGGCCGCTCCGGTGGCCCCCGCCGCGCCCGCCCCCGCTCCCGCCGCTCCCGCTCCCGACCGCCCCGTCGCGGCTCCGGACGCCGAGCCCACCGTGATCGAGCCGGAGGCGGACGCGACGACGCAGCAGGCCGCCCTCGCCCTCGACGCCGACTTCATCGACGTCGACATCCCGGCGCGCGCCCAGGTGCAGACGCACCGGGTGACGATCGCGCTCGTCGCTCCGCAGGGCACCGTCCCGGGTGGGTACACGACCGCCGACGCCGTCCGCGCCCTCGACCTCGTCGACCGGTTCTACTCCCGCGAGACCGGTGGGGCGATCCGCTTCGAGCTCGACCAGGTCGTCGACTGGCAGGTCGTCGACCAGCCGATCGGCTGCACGAACACGGGCGGGCTGCAGGACTGGATCGCTCAGAGGACCGGCTGGCAGCGCGGACCGGGCAAGCACCTGGTCGCCATGGTGCCCGAGGGCGACCCGTGCCCGAACTGGGCCAACGGCGAGCAGCCCGGCGATCCCGACGACGGCGGACGCGCGTTCCAGCCCGGACCGGACGCCTACTTCCTCGCGCACGAGCTCGGCCACAACCTCTCGCTGCCGCACGCCTACAGCGTGAACTGCGCGACGACCCGCGACTACGCCTCCACCCCGCTGCCCGCGGACTGCCGCCGCGAGGAGTACGGCAACCGGACGGACGTGATGGGCGACTCCTGGTCGTTCCTGCCGCTGTCGTCCCCGTCGCTGGCGCGCCTGGGCACGCTGCCGAACACCCGCCAGCCCGTCTGCGGCGCACCCCGCACCACGACCCTCGACACCCTCGGAGCCGGACCCGCCGGGCGGCGCGCGCTCACCTGGAACGACCCGCAGGACGCGGGCATCCGCTACTGGGCGCAGTACAACGACCGCGCCGACACGACGTCCGACGGCGGCGCGTACACGAGCCCCTTCCAGGTGCGCCGCGACGTCTCAGGCGTGCAGATCCTGCGCTCGAACCCGGGCCAGCCGTACGCCGGCGACCTGCTCGAGCGTCCGGGTGACGCGAGCGAGGCGAACGAGTTCGTGCTCGCGGGCGAGAACGCGGTGCTCAACTCCGGCATGTCGGTGCGGGTCGACCGGATCGACGAGCTCACCCGCACCGCGACGGTCACCGTGACCGTTCCGTGCACCGACTACGTCGGCGACATCGCTCCACTCGCCTCGTCGACGAGCGCCTCGTACACCTCGCCGTGGACCTCGGTCGGAGCGGTCGCCGACGGCGCCGCCTCGACGATCTGGGGCTCGTGGCCCCGGGTCGGAGATCAGCACGTCGAGCTGCGCTGGCCGAGCGCCGTGACCGTCGACAGCGCCTCGGTGCTCTTCGCGAGCGACGCGGCCGACGCCGACGGACGCGGTCTGATCCCCGCGCGGTCGTGGCGGGTCGAGCACCTGGTCGGCGACGTCTGGACTCCCGTGAGCGGAGCGGCTCCCGGCCGCGAGCGCGACGTGCTGAACCGCGCGGCGTTCGCTCCGGTGACCACGACGGCGCTGCGGCTCGTGTTCACGGCGTGGGGCGCCGGCGAGTACGGCGGATCCACGGGCGTGGCCGAGATCGAGGTCAACGGCATCGCCCTCGCGGCCTCGGCAGAGGCGCGCGGGACGCTGCAGAGCGTGCCGACCGCGACGACGCGCGACCTCGCGCAGTCCGTGCTGGTGCGCGACTCCTCCGGTCGCGCCCTCGCGGGCCGCTCGGTCGGCTTCGCGATCACCGGGCCGGCGGCCTTCGAGAGCGGAGCGACGACCGCCGCGGTGCTGTCAGGCGCCGACGGCGTCGCCGCGCTCCCCCGGATCCGCACCGGCTCCACCGCCGGCACCGTCTCGGTCACCGCGCGCGTCGACGGGGTGACGACGGCGCTGGCCGGAGCGAGCGTCGTGCCCGGTGCCTCCGTCACGGCGAAGGCGACCTCGCGGGTGATCCTCGGGAAGGTCGTCGTCACGGTGACGGCGACGAACACCGGCCGCGCGGCCGCCGATCTGACCGTCGTGACGCCCTACGGGACGGCGTCCTCGGCCGCGGTCGCCCCGGGCGCCACGGTGACCAAGGTGTTCCGCACGGGCAAGAGCTCGATCGCCGCGGCCACCGGCACGGTCACGGCCGTCTCGGGCGGCTCGCGCGCGAGCGTCTCGGTGGTCATCCCGCGCGCGTGACCGGGACGGGGGCCGACCGCCCGCCCGGACAACTCCGTCCGGGCGGGCGGCTGCTGTTAGCGTCGAGGTGACGCGCCCGGCGACAGGCCGTGGCGGAGTGATCGGGGGACACGATGAGGCGGACGACCGCAGGGATCGCACTGGCAGGAGCACTGCTGCTCGCACTGACCGGATGCGCGGGCGGAGGCGGGACGGTGGGCGAGGTCAGCACGCCGAAGCCCATCCCGACCCTCACGCCGACGGCCGCCGCCCCCGCGGCCCCGGTGGCCACCGCTCAGCTGGGCGAGCCCGAGCTGGCGGCCGTGTTCACCGGCATCCAGTTCGTCCCGGACCAGTACGCGAGCATCCAGGAGATGCTCGACTCGATCTACCCGGGGCTGACCGCGACGGACGCGAGCTGCCTCTCGCCCTTCGGGCTGGGCTGGGACACGGCGTCACCGGGCTCGACCGTGCAGTACGGCACGAGCAACGACCGCTCGATGACCTCGGTCGTGGCGAGCGCGGCCGACCCGACCGCCGCCTCCGCCCTGGTGGCCGACGCGAAGGGCGCCCTCGAGCGGTGCGCGAGCGGCTCGGCGCTGTTCGCGATGGAGGGTGTGCCGGTGCAGACGACGGTCGCGCAGACGGTGCCGGCGACGACCGGGACCGACGAGTCGGTCGGCTGGACCGTCACCGGCGCGGTGGGCTCGAGCCCGTTCACGCTGGTCGGGATCACGGCGCGGGTCGGCGGGAACGTCGTCGCGCTGGTCGGCTGGGACCCGGCGACGAACGCGTCGTACGTGCCGCAGGCGACGCAGATGTTCGTCGACGCGCTGTAGCGGCGCCGACTCCTCGGAAGTCGTCGTACTCGGGCTCGAGTACGACAACTCCTGAGGACTCGAATGCGGCCGTCCCTCGCACCTCCGCCCAGTCCGCGAAATTCGTCGTACTCGCGCTCGGCTACGACAATTCTTGAGGACTGGACTGCGTCGCCCTCCGCGCCTCGATCGACTCCGCGAAATTCGTCGTACTCGGGCTCGAGTACGACGATTCTTGCGGAGTGATGAAGAGCGGCGGTCAGGTCAGCCAGGACAGGCGGCCGCCGTGCGGGGTCGCGCACGCAAGCGGGACGCCGTCGGCGGCGAGCAGGAACGGCGTCGGCTCGGGAGCGGCGAGAGCGGCGCGGGGCGCGACGAGGTGCGCGAGCAGCGACTCCGCCTCGAGGGTGACGAGGCTCGCCCCGCGCGCCGCGACCGCGTCGAGCACGCGCTCGCGGGCCGGACGCGGGAGGTAGACCAGCGTGCCGAGCGAGACGACGACGGCGCGCATCCCTCGCGGCACCTGCGCGAGCAGGGCGGGCAGCGCGTCGGCGGCGTCGCCGGCGACGATCGGCGGAGGATCCTCCCGCAGCACCTCGACGGCCTCGCGCAGCCGCGCGGTCCGCTCCGGCCGGTCCGGCGGCAGCAGCGCCTCGAGCCACGCGCGGTCGTCGGCCGAGCGCACATCGAGGGGCCGCAGGTCGAGTCCGCGGCGCCACGCCACGAGCGGGAGGCGCGCGGGCGCGGAACCGCCGGTCACGGTGCACTCGAGCAGCGGGCCGCCCGAGCCCAGGCGCACGATGCTCTCGCCGGTCGCGAAGGCGTAGGAGTAGCGCTCCGGAGCGAGGCAGAGACCCGCGGAGGCGCCGATCTCGATCAGCGCGATCGGCTCGTCCGGCGCGGTGATCCGCTCGAGGGCGGCGACCAGCGGCGCGCACCGCAGCGCCTCGTTCGTCTGGGTGAGGCGCTCGGCTGCGACCGGTGCGACGCGCGGCCACTCGGCGACGAGCCAGTCGGCGAACGCCTCCGTCGGCGCGCCCAGGTACCGGGCGACCGAGAAGAGGAGGGAGGGCTGGCGGTGCGCGCGCGGCAGCTCGTCGATCAGCGCGAGCAAGTCGTCGCGCCCGGCCACCTCGAGAGCCCAGCCCACCTGCAGCTCGGACGTCTGCGCGAGCTCGCGGGCGGCCCGGCGGTACCAGTCGGCGGTCGAGTCCATGCCCCCATCCTGCGCGACGCGGGCGGTGGTCAGCGCTCGAGCCGGGGCGGGTGGTCGCCGTGGCGGTGCACGAGCTTCCAGCCGCGGCCGTCGAAGCGGCGGTAGACGTGGGTGACGCGGATGACGAGCGGGCGCGGCTCGCCGCCGTCGAGGCGGGTCGAGCCGAGCTCGCGGCCGACCGTGTAGGCGAGGTCGCCGGAGGCGTGCACGACGTCGTAGCGCGGGCGCAGCTCGCCGTCGGCGAAGCGGCTCGCGACCCAGCCCAGGGTCTCGTCGATGGCGGCGCTGCCTCGCTCGATCGTGCCGAACGCGCCGTAGAGGGTGGAGTCGTCGATGTCGGCCCAGCAGCGGCGGTACGGATCGGCGTCGCCGGCGGCCATCGCGGCGAGCGCCTCCTCGACCCTCGCGATCGCGGCGACGAGGTCCGCCGGAAGATCGGCGGGGAGGTCGGCCGCGGGCTCGACGGTGTCGCTCATGCGAGGGACTCTACTGCGGGCGTCGTCGACGGACGAAGGGGCCGCCGAGTGCTCGATGTCGGAGGTCGCCGGTAGAACGGACTCATGTCCGCGACCCGGGAACGCACGCTGCTCGACGTGCGGCGCATCTACGCCGAGCCGGCGGCGCTCGAGCAGCCGCGAGGGCAGGAGATCGTCGCGCGCTGGCCCGGCGCCGAGATCGTGCCGGTCGAGTCGCACTGGATGATCCCCGAGGTGCACGGCGACGAGACCAACGTGGCGCGCTGGGTGCGGATCAAGACCGAGGCGCTCGTGCTGGGTGTCAAGAAGTCGCTGGTCACGCGTCCGAACGGCCGCTCCGCCGACTTCATCGCGCCGTCGCACGCCAACGGCTGCGCGATGGCGTGCGTCTACTGCTACGTGCCGCGGAGGAAGGGCTACAGCAATCCCGTCACCGTCTTCACCAACATCGAGCAGATCCAGCGGCACCTCGCCCGCCACATCGCCAAGCAGGGCCCCAAGACCGAGGGCAACCAGTGCGACCCCGACTCGTGGGTCTACGACATCGGCGAGAACAGCGACTGCTCGGTCGACGCGATGCTCAGCGAGAACGTGCGCGACCTCTGCGAGCTGTTCCGCATGTCCCCGACCGCCAAGGCCTCGTTCGCGACGAAGTACGTCAACCGCGACCTCCTCGAGTGGGATCCGCTCGGCCGCACGCGCATCCGCTTCTCGCTGATGCCCGCCGAGACGGCCAAGGTCACCGACATCCGCACCTCACCGATCGCCGAGCGGATCGCCGCGATCAACGACTTCGTCGACGCCGGCTACGAGGTGCACGTCAACTTCTCGCCCGTGATCCTCACCCCCACCTGGCAGCGCGACTGGGCCGAGCTCTTCCAGCAGCTCGACGCGGCGCTGCACCCGCGGGCGAAGGCGCAGCTCGCCGCCGAGGTGATCCTGCTCACCCACAACGAGCGGCTGCACGAGGTGAACACGGGCTGGCACCCGAAGGCCGAGGAGCTGCTCTGGACCCCGGGCGTGCAGGAGTCGAAGGTCTCCGAGAACGGGGCGGTGAACATCCGCTACCGCCGCGACCTCAAGCGCGCCGCGCTCGACCGCTTCCTCGCGCTGCTGCATCAGCAGCTGCCCTACTGCCGCGTCCGCTACGCGTTCTGAGCGGCTCCCGGCGCCGCGCGGAGACCCTCCGCTGAGGCACCCCACAGGCGCCTGCGGGCAGCTCGCAGCACGGTTTCGCAAAGCGGATAGGAACCGGGACCGCACCCTGCCCCTCCCCTACTTTGGTGTCACGGCGGGACGAGCGATCCCCGTCGGCCTGCCACCGCCCCGCGACTCCGGACTCCGGAACCCGGGCGACGAACGGACGCCGCTCCCCCGAGCAGGCGCCGCCCCCCGAACTCCCCACCCCCGACGGATCCGTCGGGACGCCCCGCACGAGTCGCGGCCGACACCGCGGCGATCACACAGAACGGACTCCGCACATGGGTTCCCTCCTCTACGGCACTCCCGCCACCGCCCACGACATCGACGACCGCGCCCTCGCGCACCTGCAGATCGTCATGATCAACAAGTTCCGCCGCAACGAGGCGTTCGCGTTCCAGATCGAGGCGTCGAACACCCACGGCACCGGACGCCAGACCCTGTGGCTGCACCCCGCCATCCCGCTGCAGTTCTCGTTCAATGGGAGCCGCATGCCCGCGATCAACCCGACGTGGGTCCGCTCGCTGATGGAGGAGGCCAACAGCGGCCGCGGCCTGCGCGTCATCCCGGAGCCCGCACCGCAGCCCGAGAGCGTCGGCCTGACGAACGCGGCCTGAGCCACGATGACCTCCTCCGGTGACGTCGAGAACGACCCGGGGGACGCCTCGAGAAGGGGGAGCACGATGACCGGCACAGCATTCGATGCGCCCACCGTCGAGATCACCGACTTCCTGGGTCTCGCCGGCCGCGAGGATCCGCAGTCGGTCTTCACCTGCTCCTCCCGCGTGCACGGAGTGACCGGCACGCTCCTCGTCCTCCCCGACGCCCTCGTCCTCAGCGAGGACGACGGCACGGTCCGGATCCCGGCGGACGAAGTCGACGCGTGGTGGGACTCCGCCTCGGGCGACGCCTTCTCGCTCGCCGTACAGGGACGCCACCGGCACTCGGTCGTCCTGCTCTCGGAGTTCCGCAGTGCGACGGTGCACGCGATGACCCGGGCGTACGGGCCCTTGAATCGGTTATCCGCTTAACGAACTGTGCCCTCCTCCGCATCGACGCGGGGCCCTCCCGCGTGGGACGCTCCTCGGGATGAACGACTCCTCCCCCGACGTCGTCCGCTCCGACATCAGCGGCCACGACATCGACGAGGCCCGCCTGATGTTCGAGGGGGCCTACAACGGCCACCGCTTCGCCGTCGAACCCGGCGAGGACTTCGCGTACCGCTACACGTCCGTCGGCGACTCCGAGGTGACGCTCCGGGGCAGCTACTTCGGCGGCTCCGTGCAGGGCCGCATCCAGACCGAGGGCGAGTACGTCGTCTCGTGGCTGACCGCCGGCACCGGAGTCACCGACATCGACGGCGATCCGGTCGCGCTGCAGCTCGGGCAGCCCGCGATGTTCGTGAACGGCCGGCCGACCGCCTTCGAGTTCCACGACTACCGGCAGAACCTCATCCACTTCGACGGCGCCTACCTCGAGGGCGTCGCCCAGGACGTCGAGGGCGTCGAGGGCGGTCCGCTGCTCTTCGACTCCACCGCGCGCCCGACCGGGGAGACGCTGCGGCGCTGGTCGGCGACCGTCGCGGCGATCGCGCGCGTCATCTACTCCGACGAGAGCACGCCGCTCCTGCGCAGCGAAGCGAATCGCGCGGCGGCGATCGCGCTGCTCGAGACGTTCCCCCACGCGGTCCTCACCGCGCAGACCGACCTCCTCGTGCCGCGCAGCGGACGGCTGCGCACCGCCGTCGAGTACATGTACGAGAACGCGCACCTGCCGATCCGCACCGAGGAGATCGCGCAGGCGGCCGACATGAGCCTGCGCACCCTGCAGAGCGAGTTCCGCCGCGAGTTCGACATGACCGCGCTGGACTACCTGCGGCGGATCCGCCTCGACGCGGTGCAGAAGGAGCTGCGCGGGAGCGACTCCGGCACCGTCACGGTCACCGAGGTCGCGCACCGCTGGGGCTTCGCGCACCTGGGCCGCTTCTCGGCGTCGTACGCGCACCGCTTCGGCGAGAGCCCGAGCACGACACTCGAGAAGTAGGCCCTAGAACCGGTGAACACGATCTCGTGTCCACCAGGCCCTAGAGGAAGTCGTCGTCGTCGATCTCGGCCGGCTGCGCCTGCGGCCGCGCGGGCTGCAGGCGGCGGGTCTTCTCGCGCATCGACTCCACCGCGTCGGGGTCGTCGAGGTCGACGCCGCGGTCGAGCGCGGGGCTCGCGAAGAGCTGGCTCGCCGGGCCCAGCAGCAGCCGCGTCTCGCCGAGCATGCCCTCGTCCGACAGCGACGGCACGACGACGAGGTCGGACTTGCCGACGTTGGCCAGAGCCTGCGCGTACTCCACGACCGCCGTGCAGATGGTGTCGCCGAGGAGCACGTATCCGCTGGCGTAGTAGAGCTTCTGCATGGTGTCCTCCCGGTCGTGCGCCCTGCGGGATCCCCGCATCCGTCTTCTCCGACGGTAGGACGCCGCCACCGGCGGACCCACCCCTTGACGGGGCGCGCTGGAGGCTCCTCTGCGCATCGGTCCGGTCGCGCGACGACGGGAGCGCTTCTCCCCCAGAAGCAAGGCTGAGGGGCCGGATGCGGCCGTGGATCGACGGATCCGGCCCCTCAGCCTTACTTCTGCAGGCGGATCAGCGCGCACCGTCACTCCGACGCGCGCGCCACCGCCTCGAGCCGCGCGCGGTGCGCGGCCCACCAGGCCGCATCCCCCTCGGGCAGGTTGTCGCCCTCGCGGCGGAGTCCGACCCGGCCGTCGATCAGCTCGCGGACGATGTCGGCGTGGCCCGCGTGCCGGTGGGTCTCGACCGCGATGTGCACGAGGATCCGGTGCAGGGTCACGTCGCGGTTCGTCCACCAGGGCACGACGCCCGGGGCGTCGAGCGGCAAGGCGGCGACGACCGCGTCGGAGTGGGCGTGCACGCGGCGGTAGAGGCCCACGATCTCCTCGCGCGACTCCTCGGCCGTGGCCCACATGTCGGAGTTCGGCTCGGAGTCGTCCTCCATCCAGGCGAGACGCTCGGGGAACGGCCGGCCGAAGACGAGGCCGAGGTAGCCCGCCTCGGTGCCCGCGACGTGCTTCACCAGCCCGAGCAGATTGGTGCCCGTGGGCACCAACGGCCGGCGAGCGTCGTACTCCGACACACCCTCGAGCTTGCTCAGCAGGGCGTCGCGGCCCTCCTGCAGGTACAGGAGCAGGGTCTGCTTCTCGTCGATCATCGCCCCAGGATGGACCCGCCCACTCGATCGCGCGAGAGCCGGCGGCGGCCCCTGCATCCCGGGCCGCGCCGCGCAAGCCTCGCCCCGGAGCGATGCGGCGCGCCAGACTGGCGTGCCCGCACCGCCGCGAGCACCGATCGAGGAGCCCGCCGATGACCACCAGCACCGCCCCGTTCTCCTTGGACCGGACCCCGCGATGAGCGGCTCGAAGACGGCCCGGCTCTCGGCCTGGCACGAGAAGTTCGTCGTCGAGGAGCGCACGCTCCCCGCGGCCGCCCGGCGCCGCCTCCTGATCACGGCGGGCCTGCTGACGCTGCTCGGCGGAGTCGCGTTCGTCGCGATCCTGCTCGGCGTGCTCACGCAGACCGGGATCGAGCGGCTCGACGGACCGGTCGAGGACTTCTTCGACGCGCGCGTCGAGCGCGACCGGACCGGGCCCATGATCGCGCTGGCCGTGCTGTTCGGGCCGATCGTGCTGCCGATCGTGGTGCTCGTCGTGCTGATCGGCTGGATCATCCTGGCCAAGCACCTCTGGCGGCCGCTGCTGCTGCTGGTCGGCATGGCGACGGGCGTGATCCTCGCGCAGGTGATCGCTCCGCTCGTGCAGCACCCGCGGCCGCCCGTCGCCGAGATGCTGTTCGGGCCCGACCGCACCTTCTCGTTCCCCTCCGGCCACGTGCTCGGCACGGCGGACTTCCTCCTGATCACGACCTATCTGCTGGCGAGCAGACTGCAGCGGCGCTGGTTCACGGTGACCGCGATCGCCGTGGCGGTGACGCTGATCGTCGTGCAGATCGTGAGCCGGCTCTACCTCGGCTACCACTGGCTGAGCGACACGGCGGGCTCGGTCGCGCTGTCGATGGTGATCACGGGCGTGGTGATCGCGGTCGACGTGCGGCGCACGGTGCGGGTGGAGTGACGCGAGGCGGGCTGCGGCCGTGACCTCCGGCTCGTGGAATCGCGTTCGGCTCGCGGAAACGGCCCGATTCCGCGAGCCGAACGTCGTTCTGCGCGCCGGAGATCCCTCCGGGAACCGACGCTCGCGGGGCCGACGGAACTCGGGCTCGTCGACTCGCGTTCGGCTCGCAGGAATCGCCGGATTCCGCGAGCCGAACGTATTCCTGCGAGCCGGAGGTGTCCGCACGAAGGGGCGGCGGCGGGCGCATCGACGTCCCCTTCCTGCGCCGACGCGCGACGGCCTACCGTGGCAGCACACGACGGAGGGACGGCGATGGGCGACGACACAGGCTTCTCGGCGGAGGAGAAGGCGGCGATGAAGGCGCGGGCGGCCGAGTTGAAGGCCGAGGCGCGCGCGGGCAAGGCGGCCGAGAAGGCCGAGGCCGAGCGGGTGGCGCAGGAGGAGAAGATCGCCGAGATGCCGGAGCCGGACCGCGCGCTCGCCGAGCGGCTGCACGCGCTCGTGACGGAGGCGGCGCCGGTGCTGCGTCCGAAGCTGTACTACGGGCAGCCGGGCTGGGCGAAGGAGGGGCGCATCGTCGTGTTCTTCCGCAGCGGACTCGTCGACAAGGCGCGGTACTCGACGATCGGCTTCAGCGTCGACGCGGCGCTCGACGAGGACGGCGGGCTGTGGCCGACGTCGTACGCCCTCGACCACCTCGACGACGCCGGGGCGGCGCTGCTGGCCGAGCGGGTGGCGCGGGCCGCGGGCTGACAGGCGGACCGCTCGGCTGCCGCGGGCCCCGGGGTACTCTCGCACGGTGCCGACGACACTCCACTCCCTCTACCGCTACCCGGTGAAGGGGCTGACGCCGGAGCGGCTCGACAGCGTGGTGCTGCGTCCGGGTCGCGGGTTCCCGGCCGACCGGCTGTTCGCGCTCGCGAAGCCCGACGGCGCCTACCGGGCCGACGCGTTCGTGCCGCTTCCCAAGCGCGAGTACTTCGTGCTGCTGAACACCGAGCGGCTCGCGGGGCTGCGCACCCGCTTCGACGACGACGCGCGGCGGGTCGAGGTCACGGTGCAGGGCCATCGGGTGCTCGAGGCCGACCTGGCGACGGCCGACGGGCGCGAGGCATTCGTCGAGCTGTACGCGCGGGTCGCGGATCTGCCCGACGGCGTGCGGCCCGTGCTCGCCGAGCAGGCCGGCTACAACTTCACCGACAACGCCAAGAACGGGCCGCGGCTGATGAACGCGATCTCGCTCGTGTCGCTCGCGTCGGTGCGCGACCTGTCCGAGCGCATCGGGCGCGAGCTCGCTCCGCTGCGGTTCCGCTCGAACGTATACCTGGACGGGCTCGAGCCGTGGGCCGAGCGCGACTGGGTGGGGCGCGAGCTGCAGCTGGGCGACGTGCGGGTGCGCGTGCTCGAGGAGACCGGGCGGTGCGCGGCGACCGAGGTCGATCCGACGACGGCGCGGAGGGACGTGCCGGTGGTGCGGCTGCTGCACGAGAACTACGGGCACGAGAACGTCGGGGTGTTCGCCGAGGTGCTGTCGGGCGGAGTGCTGCGGCCGGGCGATGCGGTGACGGTCGACGCGGTGGTGGCGGCGTGAGGCTCGTCGTCGCCGAGCGGCGGATGCTGACGGCGGACGTCTGCGAGTTCGTCCTGCGGCGGGCGGACGGCGGGGCCCTGCCCGCCGCCGAGCCGGGCGCGCACGTCACGGTCGCGACGCCCTCGGGCGAGAAGCGCAGCTACTCCCTTACCGGCGACCTGCGCGATCGGAGCCGCTTCACGATCGCGGTGCGGCGCTCGTGGGAGGGACGCGGCGGCTCGCGCAGCCTCGTCGACTCCGTCTCGGCGGGCGACTCACTCGAGGTCGAGGGGCCGCGCAACTCCTTCGAGCTGGTCGAGGCGCCCGCCTACCTCCTGATCGCGGCGGGGATCGGCGTGACTCCGATCCGGGCGATGCTGATCGAGCTGGGGCACCGCGGCGCGACGGACGTGGAGCTGCTGTTCCTGGCCCGCTCGCGCGAGCAGGCCCCGTACCTCGACGAGCTGACCGCCGCGGTGCCCGCACTGACGGTCCACCACCGCCGTGAGCACGGGCCGGTCGACTGGTGGTCGCTGCTCGCCGACCCGGGCGAGCGGCACCTCTACGTGTGCGGGCCGGAGGCGCTGCAGGACGAGGTCCGCGCGCTGACGATGCACTGGCGGCCGAGCCGCGTGCACGCGGAGGACTTCGCGGGGGTGCCGGCGTTCGGCGGGCTGACTGCGCCGTTCACCGTGGAGTGGCAGCCGACCGGGGCCGAGATCGCGGTACCGGCCGCCCGGACCATGCTGGCAGCGCTCGAGGACGCGGGCATCGACGTGCCGAGCTCGTGCGGCAGCGGGACCTGCGGGACCTGCCGACTGCACCTCGTGGACGGGGAGGCGGATCACCGCGATCTGGTGCTGACGCCGGCGGAACGCGAGTCGGCCGTGATGCCGTGCGTGTCGCGGGGCGTCGGGCGGGTGGTCGTCGCTCCGGAGTGACGCCTCGCGGCCTCCGCCGTCGGAGCGGAGTCCGCGGGGTCTGCGGGTGTCCGCGGGTGTCCGCTAGCGGACGTGTCCTCTAGCGGCTCTATCCGGCGGGCCCGCCTGCTCGGGACACTGGGCGGACCAGCGCCCCGCGCGCACGACGACCGGTGACGGTCGACCCGAGACAGTGAAGGTCCCCATGCACCGCCGCACACCCCCGCCGTCCTCCTCCGCACCACGAGTCGGCGCGGTGCTCACCGCCCTGACCGCGGCGGCCGCACTCCTGATCACCGGGATCACCCCCGTCGCCGCGGCGCCGGCCGCACCCGCGACCGTGGAGCCCGGAGGGATCGCGGTCTGGGGCTGGGGCTACTACGGCCAGACGCGCATCCCGGCCGACCCGGGCGAGATCGTCTCCGTCGCAGCCGGGAGCTTCCACAGCCTCGCTCTGCGGGACGACGGCACCCTCCTCGCCTGGGGCAGCGACCGGTCGGGTCAGACGGCCGTGCCCGCGAACCTGAAGCCGGTCGTAGCGGTGGCCGCCGGCTGGATCCACAGCCTCGCCCTCCAGAACGACGGCACCGTCGTCGGCTGGGGGTCGAACGAGCGCGGGGAGACCGATCCGCCCGCCGACCTGGACGACGCCGTCGCGGTCTCCGCCGGGGAGCAGTTCAGCCTCGCTCTGCGCGAGGGGGGCACCGTCACGGCCTGGGGCAAGAACACGACGGGCAGCAACGCCGTCCCGGCCGGCCTCACCGGCGTCACGGCGATCTCCGCCGGCGACGTGCACAGCCTCGCCCTCAAGGACGACGGCACCGTCGTCGCCTGGGGCACGGCCGGCTCTCCTCAGGTCGACGGCCTGCCGAGCGGCCTCGACGACGTCGTCGCGGTCTCGGCCGGCTGGGATCACAGTCTCGCGCTGACGAGCGACGGCACGGTCGTCGCCTGGGGCAGCAACGAGTACGGGCAGATCTCCGTCCCCGCCGATCTGACGGACGTCGTGGCCGTCTCGGGCGGCGCCCGGCACAGCCTGGCGATGAAGAAGGACGGCACCCTCGTCGCCTGGGGCGACAACGAGGACGACCAGCTGACGCATCCGAGCGGCCTCGGCATCCCCACCGCGATCGACGCGGGCGGCTACCACAACATCGCACTCGGAGCCCGGCCCGCCCTCAGCGCGGATGCGCCTCCCGCGACCGCGACGGTCGGTCAGGACTACTCGTACGCGTTCGGCGCGGACCCGAGCACGTACGCCTACACGGTCGTCTCCGGCGCTCTCCCGGCGGGCCTCGCCCTCTCGCAGCAGGGTGTGCTCGCGGGGACCCCGACCGAGGGCGGTCCGTCGACCTTCACCGTCGCCGCGGTCAACCGCTACGGCCGCACGATCGGCGCCGCGCACACGATCACCGTCGCACAGGCACCCGCCGAGCCGACGCTGTCGGGAGCAGCACCCGTCGGCCGCATCGGCTCCTCCTACGACTTCGCCTACACCGTCGGCGGATTCCCCGCTCCGACCGTCTCCCTCGCGTCCGGATCGCTCCCCCAGGGGCTGACCCTCAGCAGCGACGGGCGCCTCACCGGCACCCCGACCGCCGCCGGGACCTCCACGTTCACGGTCCTCGCCGAGAACGCCTCCGGATCGGCCCGGATGTCCACGACGCTGGAGGTCACTCCGGGCTTCGCCGGCCCGACCATCGAGGGAGCAGCGCCGGACGGCACCGTGGGCACCGCCTTCGACTACGGCTACACCGCGACCGGCTACCCGACGCCCGCGTTCGTCGCCCTGACCGAGCTGCCCCCGGGTCTCGCCCTCGACACCGCGACCGGGCGTCTCACCGGCACGCCGACCGCCGCCGGCACCTTCACGTTCACCGTCGCCGCGACGAACGACTTCGGCCGGAACCAGACGGTCGACACGGTGACCATCGCGGCCGCCGCCACCGCGCCGACCCTCTCCGGGATCGCCGCTGCCGGTGTCGTCGGGACGGCCTACGACTCCACGTACACGGTCACCGGATCCCCGGCGCCGACGGTCACCGTGGTCGCGGGCACGCTCCCTCCGGGACTCGCTCTCGCCGCCTCCGGGCGGCTCACCGGCACCCCGACCACCGCTGGGACGTTCACCTTCACCGTGCAGGCGAGGAACTCCGCCGGCGCCGCGCGGGCCGTCAGCACGGTGACCGTCTCGCCGCAGAAGACCGCCACGAAGGCGGATCTGCGGGTGGACCTGTCGGCTCCGACCTCCGCGGTGAAGGGGAGGACGTTCACGTACTCGCTGATCGCCAGGAACGCCGGACCCGCGACCGCGACGTCGGTCTACTCGAAGGTGATCCTGCCCTCGGGCGTGCAGTTCGTGTCCGCGACGGGGACGTACACCCGCGTCGGGAGCATCGTGATCTTCCACCGCCCGAGCCTCGCGGTCGGCAGGACCGTGACGGAGAGGATCACGGTCAGGGCCACGAGCACGGGCACGGGCACGGCGCTGGCGTCGACGTTCTCGGTGAAGACGCCCGACCCGTCGATCCGGAGCAACGCCGACACCGCGGCGACGACGGTGCGCTGAGCACGTCGCCGCTCAGGGCGCTGGGCGGCGCAGGATCAGGTTGGTCATGGTCTGGGTCATGACCGCGAAGCGATCCTGGTTCAGGAGCTCGATGCGGGTGCGGAGCACTCCCCGATCGGGCCGCGAGACGGAGCGGCGCGCGTCGAGCACAGTGAAGCGGGCCCGGAGGAGGTCGTCGGGGCGGACGGGGATGGACCAGCGGAGCTCGTCCACTCCGGGCGAGGCGATGCTCGCCGCTTGGTTGAGGTAGGACTCGACGAGCATCCGCATCATCATCGCGGTGGTGTGCCAGCCGCTGGCGACGAGTCCGCCGAGAGGGGTGCCGGCCGCGAGCCCGGGGTCGGTGTGCATGTCGTGCGGATCGAAGCGCCGGCCGAAGTCGATGATCTCGGCGACGGTGACCCGGTAGGAGCCGTGCTCCAGCACGGATCCGGGCACGTAGTCGTCGAAGTAGCGGTCGGTGACCGGCTGCGCGAACGGCGCATCGGATGCTGCGGAGGTGCCGGCGTCCGGTTCGTAGGGCATGGCACAACCCTAGGTCGGGTGCGGTGCGCGAGGAGGGCCGGGAGTCGGCAGAGTGGAGCCGTGAATCAGAACAGCACCAGCATCGCCGGCGAGCTCGCGCACGTGACTCGGCAGTGGACTCCGAGGGTCGTCGGGCGGGTGAACGACCAGTACGTGAAGGTCGCGAAGCTGCTCGGCGAGCTCGTGTGGCACGCGCACGAGGACGAGGACGAGATGTTCCTCGTCGTCTCCGGCACTCTGCGCATCCAGCTCGAGGACCGCCCGGACGTGCACCTCGCACCGGGCGAGTTCTTCGTCGTCCCGAAGGGGGTCCGCCACAACCCCGTCGCTGACGAGGAGGTGGAGATCGTCCTCATCGAGACCGTCACCACGGCGCACACCGGCGATGTCGTCGTGGCCCGCACGGTTCCGATCGACGCCCAGCTCGGCCGCACTCCGTCCTGACGGCGGTGATGCCGTGCGTGTCGCGCGGTGTCGGGCGGGTGGTCGTCGCTCCGGAGTGACGCCTGTGCACAACGAAAGAAGGATCCGTTCCCGCGGCCCCGGATCCGCGGGGATCGGGAGCTCGGGACGGATCCTTCCTCCGTTGTGAACGCGAGTGGCGTCAGCCCTCGGCCTTCGACGGCTTGCCGTCGGCCGGCAGCACCTCGACGGGGGTGTCGCGCGTGTCCTCGCCCTCGGCCTGCGACGGCTTGTCGGACTGGTCGTCCGGGTCCTGGACCGGGGACGTCGTGTCGCTCATCGGAGGCCGTCCGGGTCGTCGGAGGCGGGCGACGGCTGCACGTCGGCCTCAAACTCGGTCCAGGCCCGGTCGAAACCGGCCTGCGCCTCGGCGGGCTCGCTCGCGAAATAGCCCTCGTAGATCGAGTGGCCGCCGTGCTCGGGCAGGTCGTCGCGGGCGGCGAACTCCTGGGCGAGGGTGCCCACCTCGTCGTCGCGCGTGGTCTGGTCCCGCAGCCATGCGGGGAAGGTCTGAGTCATGGGACTCCTTTCTCCTGCGTCCATCCCACGCCCCGCGACCCGGAGCGGCAACCCCTTGCGGGACGGGCCGACGACGGCCGAGGACCCGCTCGACACCCGGAGGGCGTGAAGACGACCGCCGGAGTGGAGCCGGGCGCCTCCGGTGCGCTCGACGCGGCTCGCCGCCGGCGAGGCGACGGTCACCGGCACGGCCACCGCGCCGTGGACCGCGCGCAGCTGCGGCTGATGCACGGCGCTCCTCGGGGCCGCCCGAGCGGTGTCACCGGGTGACGGGTGCCGGTCCGGCCTCGAGCAGGTCGCGGACGCTGCGCGGCGCGCGTCCGAGGAGGCGCCCGAGCTCGGGGCCGGTGCCCGCGAAGAAGCCGCCCTCGGCCGCCTGGTGCATCCCGAGGGTGAAGCGCACGAGGAACTCGGGCTGACCCGCCGCGACGCGCGCGGCGACCCACTCGTCGTCGCCGAGGACGCGCAGCTCGACGGGCCGCCCGCCGATCTCGGCCGCGATCCGGGCGATCTCCTCGAACGTCGGGGCCTCCGTCGCGGTCAGCGTGATCGGCCCGTCGTGCGGGCTCTCCGAGAGGAGGAGCCGCGCGGCCGCCTCCGACTCGTCCTCGCGGGCGGTCCAGGAGACGCGGCCGTCGGAGGGGACCTCGATCACTCCGGTCTCCTGCCACGGTCCGAGGAAGAGGCCCAGGCTGTGCGCGTAGAAGCCGTTGCGCAGCGACGTCCAGGCGAGTCCGGACTCGGCGAGCAGGCGCTCGGTCGCAGCGTGGTCCCGGCCCGGGCCGAAGGGGGTATCGGCGGCGGCGCCCTGGTGGCTCGTGTAGAGGACCCGTCCGACTCCGGCCGCGACGGCCGCCTCGACGGCGATGCGGTGCAGGGCGACGGCGTCGGCCCGCGGATCGCTCGAGGAGACGAGGAGCAGCTGGTCCGCTCCGTCGAAGGCGGCCGGGAGGGAGGCGGGGTCGGCGTAGTCGCCGACGCGCACCTCCACTCCGCGCTCGGCGAAGCGGGCCGCCTTCGAGGGGTCGCGTGCGACGACGGCGATCGCGGAGGCGGGGACGGAGTCGAGCAGGTGGTCGACGGTGGCGCCGTTCAGAGCGCCAGTGGCACCGGTCACGATGATCATGGGGAGAGCCTTCCGATGGGGGTATCGGCGATACCACCAGGAAGATAACCATGGAATTCCATCGATAGCAACAGTGCGCTACCGTCGATTCATGACCAGCCCGACTCCTCCGACCGACACGCGCCTGCGCATCGTCGACGCGGCCGCGGGCCTCCTCCGCGACGAGGGCCCCGCCGCCGTCACCACACGCGCGGTCGCCCGGGCGGCCGGGCTCCAGGCGCCGGCGATCTACCGCCTCTTCGGCGACAAGGACGGCCTGCTCGAGGCGGTCGCGGAGCACGTGCTGGCCACCTGGGTCGACTCGAAGGCCCGGACGGTCGAGGCGGCCGTCGCCGGCGGCGTCGACCCGGTCGAGGACCTGCGCTCGGGCTGGGCCGCGCAGGTGGAGTTCGGGCTGGCCAACCCCGCGCTCTTCCGCCTCCTCAGCGATCCGGGCCGCGCCTCCGGATCGCCGGCCGCACTCTCCGGGCGTCAGGTCCTCGCCGCGCGCGTGCAGCGGGTGGCCGCCGAGGGGCGCCTGCGCGTGCCGGAGGAGCGCGCCGTCGGCCTCATCCAGGCGGCGGGCACCGGCGTGGTCACCACCCTGCTCTCGACACCGGCCGCGGACCGCGACCCCGGCCTCGCCGACGCCGCGCTCGACGCCGTGCTCACGGGGATCCTCACCGACCCGCCCTCCCCGGGCGACGGCGGGCGGCTCACCGCCCTCGTCGGCGTCCGGGCCCTCGCACCGGAGCTCGCCGGCCTCACCCCCTCGGAGCGCGTGCTGCTCGCGGACTGGCTCGACCGCGCCCTCGCGGCGGCCGCGCAGGAGTGACGTGCGCGGTCCCGCCGCAGGAGTGACGGCGACGTTCGCGACGCATCGGGACGCCCCTCTGCTGATCGAGTAGCGCGCGGAGCGCGCGCATCGAGATCCACGACGTCCAGGAGCCGCGGGCGGGGCTACTCGACCAGTACGCCCGCCTCCTCGAGCAGCACCGACGTGCGCACCACGCGCTCCGAGGCGGCCGTGACCACGGACACGGGGCCGGACAGCGTCAGCGACGCCGTCGTCTCCTTCGTCGCGCAGTCCGGGCCGACCCAGAGCTCCACCTCGCCCGGCTCGACGATCCGCTGGCCGGAGCGGCCGGTGAACGCCAGGCGCGCGGCCGGCACCTCGAAGCGCACCTGCGCCTCCTCCCCCGCCGCCAGCTCGAGGCGGGCGTAGCCCAGCAGCTGGGCGACGGGACGGGTGACGCTCGCGTAGACGTCGCGGGCGTAGAGCTGCACCAGGTCGGAGCCGCTGCGCGAGCCCGTGTTGCGCACGCGCACCGAGACGGTGATCGCTCCGTCGGTCGGCACCGCGTCGTCGAGCACCGACAGGTCGCCGCGCGAGAACGTCGTGTACGAGAGCCCGTGCCCGAAGGGCAGCACCGGAGTGCTGTCGGCGCTCGTCACGTCGGACGGGCCGCCCAGGATCGGGTGCAGGTACGAGAACGGCTGCGCTCCGGCCGAGCGCGGCAGCGACACCGGCAGGTGGCCGGACGGCACGACACGGCCCGAGACGACACCCGCGATCGCGCCGGCGCCCTCCTCCCCGGGGAAGAACGCCTGCAGCACGGCCGACGCGCCCGAGAGCGCCCAGTCGATCGCGTAGGGGCGGCCGGTGAGCAGCACGAGCACCACGGGGGTGCCGGTCGCGACGACCGCCTCCACCAGCTCGCGCTGGCGGCCGGGCAGCTCGAGGCTCTCGACGTCGTTGCCCTCGCCCACGGTGCCGCGGCCGAAGAGGCCGGCGCGGTCGCCGACCACGACGACCGCCACGTCGGCGGTGCGGGCGAGCTCGGCGGCGGGGGCGATCCCGGAGTCGTCGTCGCCCTCGACGTCGCAGCCCTCGGCCACGAGGATCTCGCCCGCGAACTCGTCGGCGAGCGCCTCGCGCACGGTCGGGATCTCGAAGCCCAGCGGCACGCCCTCGTGATGGGCGAGCACGTGGTTGGCGAAGGAGTAGCAGCCCATCAGGGCCTGGGCGCTGTCGGCGTTCGGGCCGATCAGGGCGAGGCGGCGCGGCGCCGCGAGCGGCAGGACGCCGTCGTTCGAGAGCAGCACGAGCGACTCCTCCGCGAGGCGGCG
Organism: Rathayibacter sp. Leaf299; assembly: GCF_001423055.1. Lineage (NCBI taxonomy): Bacteria > Bacillati > Actinomycetota > Actinomycetes > Micrococcales > Microbacteriaceae > Rathayibacter > Rathayibacter sp. Leaf299. The sequence goes on along the minus strand of NZ_LMNT01000001.1, from coordinate 333,485 downwards.
GGCGACGTCGCGGTGCGCCGGGGAGTCGAGGTCGATCGACTCCGGCACGTCGTCGAAGCGGGCGTCGAGCAGCCCCAGGCGCTCCTTCTGCGCGAGCAGGCGCAGCACGGCGCGGTCGACGAGCTCCTCGCTCATCGCTCCGGAGGCGATGCGGGCGGCGAGCGGAGCGAGGAACGCGTCGCCCGTGGGCAGCTCCACGTCGATCCCGGCCTCGAGCGCGAGCTCGGCGGCCTCGCCGAGGTCGGCGGCAACCGCGTGCATGAGGTGCAGGAACGCGACCGAGAAGTAGTCCGAGACCACCACTCCGTCGAAGCCCCACGCGCCGCGCAGGATGTCGGTGAGGTAGGCGGGCGTCGCGCCGACGGGGTCGCCGTCGATCTCGGCGTACGAGTTCATCACCGAGCGGGCGCCGCCGTCGCGGATCGCCATCTCGAACGGAGGCAGCAGCACGTCGGCGATCTCGCGCGGGCCGGCGTGGACCGGCGCGTGGTTGCGGCCCCCGCGGGAGGCGGAGTATCCGATGAAGTGCTTCAGCGTCGCGTCGACCCCCTCCGACTGCATGCCGCGGACGTAGGCGGTGCCGAGGGTGCCGACGACGTAGGGGTCCTCGGCGATGCACTCGTCGACGCGGCCCCAGCGGGGGTCGCGGATCACGTCGAGCACGGGCGCGAGGCCCTGGTGGATCCCGAGCTCGCGCATGGACGCGCCGATCAGGCGGCCCATCTCCTCGACCAGCTCGGCGTCGAACGACGCGCCCCAGGCCAGCGGAGTGGGGAACGTCGCGGCCTTCCACGCCGCCAGCCCGGTGAGGCACTCCTCGTGCACGATCGCCGGGATGCCCAGCCGCGTCTCCTCGACGAGGCGGCGCTGCTCGGCCCACAGCCACTGCGCGCGCTCGATCGGATCGACGGGGCGCGTGCCGTACACGCGGGTCAGGTGTCCGAGCCCGTGGGTGGTCGCATCCTCGTAGCGGGTGGAGGTGGCCATCTCGCCGGCGAGCGGCGCGACGACCTCTCCACCCTGGTCGACCCAGTAGCCGACGAGCTGGGCGAGCTTCTCCTCGAGCGTCATGCGCTCCAGGAGATCGGCGACGCGGGCCGAGGAGACGTGCGGTTCGGCCACGGCGTGACCCTCTCTGCTGGAAGCGGACGGCGGGGTGGAGGTCATCCCTTCACCGCCCCGGTGAGGCCGCCCACGATGCGGCGCTCGAAGACGCTGAAGAAGATGAGCGCGGGGATCATCGACAGCGAGACGAACGCGAGCACCTTGGCGGTGTCGACGGAGTACTGCGACGAGAAGGCCTGCACCCCGAGCGGGAGCGTGAAGGTCGACTCGTCGTTGAGGATGAACAGCGGCAGGAGGTAGCTGTTCCAGCTCGCGATGAACGCGAGGATGCCGGTCGTGATCACGCCGGGCATCGCCAGGCGCACCACCATGCGGAAGAAGAAGCCGATCCGGCTGCAGCCGTCGATGAACGCCGCCTCCTGGATCTCGTCCGGGATCGCCCGCAGGAACGGGACCAGGATGATGATCGTGGTCGGCAGGCCGAACGCGATCTGCGGCAGCACGACTCCGGCGAGCGAGTTCATCAGGCCGAGGCTCTTGATCACCAGGTAGAGCGGAGTGATCGCCACGGTCATCGGGAACATCAGTCCCGCCGCGAAGAGCGCGTAGAACACTCCGCGGCCCGCGAAGTCGTATCGGGCGAGGACGTAGCTGGCCATGAGGCCCAGCACCACGACACCGAGGGTGGTGGCCAGCGCCGCGATGGCGGAGTTGCCCACCTCGCGCCAGAAGATGCCGCCCGTGATGACGTCGATGTAGTTCTGCACGTTCCACGGCGACGGGAAGCCGGCCGGATCCGTCGTGATCTGCGCGTTCGTGCGGAAGCCGCCGATGATGATGTAAGCGACCGGGGCGAGCATCAGCGCGATCACCACGATCGCGACGACGTAGGCGATCATCGTGCCGCGGCCCACCGGCGGGCGGCGGCGCTTCACGGCGAGGGGCCGGCGCGTCTCGGGGGTGATCGGCGGGGCCGTCATCGTGGTGGTCATCGCTTGCCTCCGGTGAGTGCGCCCTCGGTGTCCCGCCGCAGCACGAAGCGCTGGTAGAGCAGGGCGACGACGAGCGAGATCAGGAACAGGATGACCGCGACGGCGTTCCCGTACCCGTAGTTGCCGGCGTTGCGGCCGTTGGTGACGAGGTAGGTCGCCATCGTCGAGGTGCCGGCGGTCGACGAGACGTACTGGCCCCAGATGATGTAGACGAGGTCGAACAGCTGCAGGGCGCCGATGATCGACAGGAACGCCCAGATGCGCAGCGTCGGGGCGAGCAGCGGCAGCGTGATGCGCCGCTGGACCTGCCAGTAGGACGCGCCGTCGATGGCCGCGGCCTCGGACAGCTCCTCGGGGATGCCCTGGAGACCGGCGAGGAAGAGGATCACGGCGAAGCCGATGTACTTCCACGTGATGATCAGCATCAGCGTCCACATGGCGATGGCCGGGTTCGCCAGCCAGTCCTGCTGCAGCGCTCCCAGGCCGATGTTCTCGAGCATGCCGTTGACGGCGCCGCGGGTCTGGAGCATCAGGCTCCAGCCGGTGCCGACGACGACCTCCGAGATGACGTAGGGCACGAAGATCAGCACGCGGATGATCGACTGGCCGCGCAGCTTGCGGTTGAGCAGGAGCGCGATCAGGATCGCGGCCGGGCCCTGGAGCACGAGCGAGAGGATCACGATCGTGCCGTTGTGGGACAGCGCCTCGTGGAAGGTCGGGTCCTGGAGGATCGTGAGGTAGTTGCGGAAGCCGACGAAGTCGGTCGGCACTCCGTAGCCCTGCCAGCTGAAGAAGCCGTAGTAGGCCGCCATCACGACCGGGAAGATCACGAAGGCGAGGAACACGATCAGCGCGGGGCCGACCAGGATCGCGACCTCGAGCCGGCCCGCCCAGCCGAGGCTGCGGCGACGCCGGCGCACCGGGGGTGCTGCGACGACCGCAGCACCCCCGGTGTTCTCGCGATCGCGGGGCGCATCCGCTCCGAGGAGCGGGCTCTCGCGAAGCGCCATGGTTACGCCTTCTTCGCAGCGGCGTTGACGGCCTCGACCAGCTGCTCCGGGTCGCTCTTGCCGGCGAGCAGGTCGACGACTCCGACGTTCAGCGCGTTGCCGACGTTGAGGCCGTAGACGGTGTCGAGCCACTGCGACACGTAGGGCGCCGAGTTGTAGGCGGCCAGGATGTCCTGCAGGTACGGCTCGGTGACGGCCTCCTGGGCGACCTGGTTGACCGGCGGAGCGTTGAAGGCGGCGTAGTACTCCTTCTGCACATCGGCGGTCGCGAGGTAGTTCAGGAAGTCCACGCACTCGGCGGGAGCATCGACCGAGCAGGAGTAGCCGTCGACGCCGCCCATGATCGAGCCGGGCTCGCCCTCTCCGCCGTCCACCTCGGGGAAGGGGAACCAGCCCAGGTCGGGCAGGGGCTTCTCGTCGGGGGTGAGGGAGGCGATGACGCCCGGGTTCCAGGCGCCCATGAGCTCCATGGCGGCCTGGCGGTTGGCGAGCAGGCCCGCCGAGCTGCCGGCGCCCTGCTGGGCGGCGGTGGTGAGGAAGCCCTCGTTGAACGGCTCGGTCTCGGAGAAGGTCTGCAGGTCCTCGGCGGCCTTGACCCAGCACTCGTCCGAGAAGTCCTTCGAGTCGGCCGCCTCGGCCATGGTGTCGGCGCTGCACTCGCGGAGCGCGAAGAAGTAGTACCAGTGCGCGGCGGGCCAGGCGTCCTTGCCGCCGAGCGCGATCGCCTGGGTGCCGCTGCCCTTGAGGGCGGTGACGGCGGAGTCGAGCTCCTCGAGCGTCGACGGCGGGGTGCTGATGCCCGCTGCGGTGAAGAGGTCCTGGCTGTAGAAGACGCCGCCGGGGAGCACCGCGACCGGCATCGCCCAGACCTTGTCGTCGAGGGTGTTGGCTCCGAAGGAGCCTTCGGTGATCTCGCTCTTGGCCTCGTCCGAGATCTTGTCGGTCAGGTCCATCAGCTGGCCGCCGGCGACCATGGCCGCCATCTTGCCGCCGCCGCGCTGGAGGAAGATGTCCGGCGCGTCGCCGGAGTTGAGCGCGGTCTGCAGCTTGCCGTCCAGGTCCTCGTTCTGGATGGCCTGCGGGGTGATGGTGACTCCGGGGTTCGCGGCCTCGAAGTCGGCGACCGTCTTGTCCCAGAACTCCTGGCCGGGGCCCGTGGTGGAGTTCTGCCAGAGGGTCATGGAGACGGTGCCGTCGGAGGAGCCGGACTCCTGGGCGGAGCAGCCGCTCAGGGCCGCTGCCGCGCCGAGCAGGGCGACGGTGGCCACTGCGATCTTTCTGAACTTCATCGTTCGACCTGTTCTCTTCATCGAGTGGGCGCCGCCAGGGAGAGCGGCGCCGAGGTGCACCCTCCGCGTCAACGGTGGGCGAGGTCAGTCTCCGTACTGCTCCGCGGGACCGTCAAACGTTTTCGAAATCATTTTCCAAACGGCCTCGCGGAGGGCTACGGTCGGTCCTGTGAGTCACCGTCCGACCATCCACGACGTCGCCGCTGCGGCCGGCGTCTCGGTCGCGACGGTCTCGAAGGCGGTCAACGGCCGGTACGGCATCGCCGCCGCGACGGCCACGCGCGTGCTCGACGTGGTGCGCGAGCTGGGCTACGAGTCGAGCCTCGTCGCGAGCAGCATGCGCTCGCGGCGCACCGGGGTGATCGGCGTGCTCGTCGCCGATTTCGAGCCGTTCAGCGCCGAGATCCTCAAGGGCGTGGGCGCCGAGCTGCGCGGGTCGCGCTTCGACCTGCTCGCTTACAGCGGCTCGCACCAGGGCGAGGGCGAGGGCTGGGAGCGGCGCTCGCTGAGCCGCCTGAGCGGCACCCTGATCGACGGCGCGATCATGGTCACTCCGACGGTCCTCACCGCGGCCTCGGACATCCCGCTCGTCGCCATCGACCCGCACACCGGGCGGGCCGACCTGCCCACGGTCGAGTCCGACAGCTACGGAGGCGCGCTGCAGGCGACGCGGCACCTCGTCGAGCTCGGGCACCGGCGGATCGGCTTCGTCGCCGGCCGTCCGGACCTGCGCTCGGCGCGCCTGCGCGAGGCCGGCTACCGCGCCGCGCTGTCGGAGGCGGGCATCGCGTTCGACGAGCGGCTCGTGCACGTGGGCCTGTACCAGCACGACACCGCGCGCCGGCCCGCCTCGGCGCTGCTGTCGCTCCCGGACCGGCCCACCGCCGTGTTCGCCGCGAACGACGTGTCGGCCATCGCGATCATCGAGATCGCGGCGCGGATCGGGCTCGACGTGCCGCGGGACCTGTCGGTGGTCGGCTTCGACGACGTCCCGGAGGCGTCGCGGCTCGACCCGCCGCTGACGACCGTCCGGCAGCCGATGCAGACGCTCGGCTCGACGGCCGCCGAGATGCTGACGGCGCTGATGGCGGGCGAGACACCGCGCTCGCTGCACGTGCGGCTGCCGACGCAGCTGGTGCAGCGCGCGACGACGGGGCCGCCGCCGGGGCGGTGAGCCTCTGAAGCGTGGGTCTCGCGACGCCGCTGCGGGGCTCCTCGACCAGCACGGATGCGCGGGTCTCTTCCCAGTACATCCGCCACCACTCGAAGAGGTGTGGGCAGCTCGACCTCGGTAACTTTATCAAAGTTCAGGGAGTTGGTAAGGTTATCAGCATGCGTGACGCCGTCGACAATCCCTTCAGCCCCGGCTCCGACACGGTTCCCGCGATCTGGGCGGGTCGCACGGCCCAGTTGAGCGACTGGCGCGACATCCTCCGTCCGCGCCTGCATCGCGGGCTGCCGGAGCGGGGCCGCACGATCCTCGGCGAGCCGGGACTGGGCAAGTCCTCGCTCGTGCGGCGCATCGCGCAGGACGCGGCGGCGGGAGGCGACTGGGTGACCCCCCAGCTGCGCATCCCCTCGGGTGCCGATCCGCTGAAGCTCCTGGCCGCCGCGCTACTGGTGCTCGCCGACGCCGCCGGGCTCGCGACGGCGCGCGAGAAGCGGCTCGCCGGCGTCCTCGAACGGGTGCAGGCCGTCGCCGCGTCCGGGATCTCGCTCACCCTCCGCGGGAGAGAAGGGCCCGAGCCCCACACCGCTCTCACCGAGCTGCTCGTCGAAGTGGGCCGCGCGGCGATCGCGCAGGACGTGGTCGCGCTCATCCACCTCGACGAGGTGCAGAACATCGTCGACGAGAGCGCCCTCTCGCAGCTCCTGATCGCCCTCGGCGACGCGATCACGCACGAGCTGGTCGTCGAGCTGCCCGGAGGCGTCCGGGTGACCCGCTTCCTGCCGCTGGCGGTCTACCTGACCGGCCTCCCCGACTTCGAGGACCGGGCCGGTGCGCAGAAGGGCGCGACGTTCGCGCGACGGTTCAAGACGACCGTGCTCACGGCGATCGACGACGACGACATCGTCGCGGCGCTCCAGGATTTCGTGCTGCCCGGCTGGGACGTTCCGGACGAGCGGGGCGGGACGACCCGCATCCGCATGGAGAGCGACGCGGTCGCGGCGGTCGTGGAGCTGTGCCGCGGCGAGCCGTTCCTGTTCCAGCTCGCGGGCGAGAGCGCCTGGTACGCCGGGACCGGCACGACGATCACCCGGCAGCAGGTGCTCGCGGGGTGGCGCGGAGCGCAGAGAGAGGCTGCGGCGCACGTCGAGCGCATCCTCGGGCGGCTGCCTCCGCGCGAACTCGCGTTCCTCGAGGCGATGGCGTCGATGCCCGCCCGCGACCGCACCCTCACCCGCATCGCCCGGGCGATCGGCCTCTCGAAGCCGACCGAGGCGGGGACCACCGCGCAGCGCCTCGACACCGTGCGCGGGATCATCGACCGCGGAACGCTGTACCGGTTCCGGCACCGGGCCATCGAGGCGTACCTGACGAGCGAGTGGCCGCGGGCGGAGTAGCGGGCGCGCGGCTCCTCGAGCCGTCCGCTTGCAGGAGTTCCCGACGTCTGCCATAGTCGAACCGGTTCGAACACGAGGAGGTGGACATGGCCACGATCGGCGATGTCGCGAAAGCGGCCGGCGTCTCGCGCAGCACCGTCTCGTACGCACTCTCGGGCAAGCGGAGCATCTCTCTCGAGACCCAGCAGCGCATCAAGGACGCGATCCGCGACCTCGACTTCACGGTCAACGCCGGCGCCCGCGCCCTGGCCACGCGCAGGACGATGGCCCTCGGCCTCCTCGTCCACTTCGATCCGGACGAGTTCGCCCCGGCGATGATGGAGTACATCCTCCCGATCACGACCCGCGCCCGCGAGCTCGGCTACGACATCCTGATGGCCACCGAGCCCGACGGTGCCGCCGCCCTCACCCGCGTCACGAGCTCCGAGATGGTCGACGGAGTGATCCTGCTCAGCGTCTCGACCCAGGACGACCGCCTCCCCGCGCTGACGGCGGCCCGTCAGCCCGGCGCCGCCATCGGAGTCCCCCAGGACGCGGCCGGCGTGGACGTCTTCGACCTCGACTTCCGGGACGCGGGTCGCCTGCTCGTCGAGCACCTGGCCGCGCTCGGCCACCGACGGGTCGGTCTGATCACGCCCCCGATCCACGTCTTCGAGCGCGGCGGCACCTACGGCGTCCGCTTCCGCGACGCCGCTGTCGAGACCGCCGCCGCTCGGAACGTGGAGCTGAGCATCCGGGCGTCCGAGACGACGGCCGCGGCGATGGAGCCGATGATCAACACGTTCCTCGACGAGAACCCCGATCTCACAGCGCTCATCGTGCACAGCGACCGCGCGGTCGCGATGCTCCCCTCGATCCTCGGTCGTCGCGGCATCTCCGTCCCCGGGCAGCTCTCGGTCGTGAGCCTGTACTCGGGCGAGTTCGCCCGGGACTTCTCGCTCCCCTACACGTTCGTCGAGACGGGTCCCACCGAGCTCGGCGCACAGGTCGTCGAGCGCCTCGTCGACCGCATCGAGCATCCGGAACGCGCGGATGCCCCGGCGATCCGCCTCCTCGACGCCCGACTCGTCGACCGCGGGAGCGCCGTCGCCCTCTGACCCGGCACCGCCCGGTCCCCTGTTCTCGTCGATCATTCGTCGAACCGGTTCGAACCCGAGCCACTCCCCCACACAGCACTCACGACATCAAGGAGGATCTTGTGATCACCAGGAAGTCCACCCGCGCCGGCACCGCACTCGCCGTCGCCGCCCTCTCGACGCTCGCTCTCGCGAGCTGCTCGGCCTCCACCGGAGGCGAGTCCACCGACGCCGCCGGCGGCGCCTACACCTGGTGGGACCCGTACCCCCAGTACGACGCGTCCTCGGACTGGGCGAAGGTCATCGACGCCTGTGCCGCCGACGCCGGTGTCACCATCGAGCGGACGGCGTACGACACGTCCGATCTCACCAACAAAGCACTCCTCGCGGGTCAGCAGGACAACTCCCCCGACCTGCTGCTGATCGACAACCCGGTCGTCTCCACGCTCGCCGAGGCCGGCGTCCTGACGTCGACCGACGAGAGCGGCCTCAGCACCGACGGCTTCGCCGAGAACATCCTCTCGGCCGGTCAGATCGACGGCGACACCTTCGGCGTCCCGATCGGCGCGAACACCCTCGCGCTCTACTACAACCCCGCCGTGCTCGAGAAGGCGGGCGTCGACATAGCCTCCGTGACCGACTGGGCCTCGCTGACCGCGGCGCTCGAGAAGGTCGCGGCGACCGGGGACACGGGCATCACGTTCTCGGCGGTCGGCACCGAGGAGGGCTCGTTCCAGTTCCTGCCGTGGTTCTGGGGATCGGGCGCCGAGCTGACCGACCTCTCGAGCGACGACGCGGTCTCGGCCCTCGCGCTCTGGACCGACTGGATCGAGAGGGGCTACGCGCCCAACTCCGTCATCAACAACACCCAGACGACGAGCTGGCAGGAGTTCCAGGCCGGCAACGTCGCGTTCGCCGAGAACGGCACCTGGCAGAAGGCGTCCGCGGCCGAGGCCGGCTACGAGGTCCTGCCGATCCCCGCGAAGGACGGCGGGAACGCCGCCGCTCCCACCGGCGGCGAGTTCCTCAGCCTGCCCGTCCAGTCGGACGACTCCCGCTACGAGGTCTCGGCGCAGATCGCGTCGTGCATGACCGACACCGAGAACATCGTCGGCACCGACAACGCCCTGAACTACGTCGCTCCCACCACCGACGCGCAGGAGGCGCAGCTCGCCGAGGACGCGACGCTGCAGCCGTGGATCGACGCGGTCGGTGCCGCGCAGGGCCGCACCGGCGACAACCTGGGCACCGACTACCCGCTCATCTCCGAGCAGCTCTGGACCGCGGTGCAGAGCTCCATCACGGGCAGCTCCAGCCCCGAGGACGCCCTGAAGGCCGCGCAGGACGCCGCGGCCTCCGCCACCGAGTAGAGCGACCGAGCAGCCGGGCCTCCCGCACCTCGCGGGAGGCCCGGCCGACGAGAGGCAGTCATGACGACCACCCCCATCGCGCCGAGTCCCGCACCGGCCACCCGCCCTCCGTCCTCCGTGAGGAGCGAGCGCCGCTCCCCGCGACGCGGACCGTCGCCGGAGCGCTGGGCCGCCCTCGCGTTCCTCGCGCCGCTGCTGGTCTACCTGGCCGTCTTCTACGCGTATCCGCTGTTCCGCAATCTCGAGTTGAGCGTCCGCGGCTACACCGTGCGCAGCTTCGTCCAGGGCGGCGCCCCGTTCGTCGGCGTCGACAACTACCTCGACGTCTTCACCTCGGCGACGTTCCTGCCCGCCGTCTCGCACACGGCGGTCTTCGTCCTGGCGTCGATCGTGTTCCAGTACGTCATCGGCTTCGCGCTCGCGGTCTTCTTCTACAGCGGCTTCCGCCTCTCGGGAATTCTCAGAGCGCTCTTCCTCGTGCCGTGGCTGCTGCCGCTGATCGTCTCGGCGTCGACCTGGTCCTGGATGCTGAACAGCGACTCCGGGATCGTGAACGCCTTCCTGCAGGCCATCGGCGGCCCGCAGATCAACTGGCTGACCGACCCCGACGTCGCCCTCACCGCGGTGATCATCGCGAACATCTGGATCGGCATCCCGTTCAACCTGGTGATCCTCTACTCGGGTCTGCAGGGGATCTCGACCGACATCTACGAGGCCGCCGCGCTCGACGGCGCGAACGCGTGGCAGAAGCTGATGCTGATCACCGTGCCGCTGCTGCGGCCCGTCTCGGCGATCACCGTGCTGCTGGGCCTGGTCTACACGCTGAAGGTCTTCGACATCATCTGGATCATGACCAAGGGCGGCCCGGCCGGCTCCTCGACCACGCTCGCCACCTGGACCTACCAGCTCGGCTTCGGATCCACCCTCCCCGACTTCGGACCGGCCGCCGCGGTGGGCAACCTGCTCATCCTGCTGGCCCTCGTGTTCGGCCTCGTCTACATCCGCGTCCAGAGCCGCCAGGAGAACTCGTGACCGCCGCCCGCAGCTGGTGGAGGACCGCCCTGGGCGTCCTCTTCACCGCGATCATGCTCTTCCCCGTCTACTGGATGATCGTCGTCTCGCTCACCAAGACCGGCGACATGCGCAAGAGCCCGCCGAGCCTGCTCCCGCTCGACCCGACCTTCGTCGGCTACGAGGCGGTGCTGCGCCAGCAGCTGCCGTTCCTCGGCACCAGCCTGATCATCGGGCTCGGCACGGTGGCCCTCACCCTGGCGATCTCGGCTCCGGCCGCCTACGCGCTCGCGAAGCTGCGCCCGCGCGGCACCGGGGTGCTGAACTTCGTGCTGCTGATCGCGCAGATGATCCCGGCGATCATCATGGCGATGGGCTTCTACGCCATCTACCTCAACCTGGGCATCCTCAACAGCCTGCTCGGGCTGATCATCGCCGACTCGACCATCGCCGTGCCGTTCGCGGTCCTGATCTTCTCGGCGTTCATGCAGGGCATCCCCGACGAGCTGCTCAACGCCGCGAAGATCGACGGCGCCTCGCAGTGGCGGACCTTCCGCTCGGTCGTGCTGCCCGTCAGCCGCAACTCCGCCGTCACGGTGTCGCTCTTCGCGTTCCTCTGGGCGTGGTCCGACTTCATCTTCGCGTCGACGCTGAACAGCGGAGGCGACCTGCGGCCGATCACGCTCGGCATCTACGCCTACATCGGCAACAACAACCAGGAGTGGAACGCGATCATGGCGACCGCCGTCGTCGCCTCCGTCCCCGCGGCGGTGCTGCTCATCGTCGCCCAGCGCTACGTGTCGGCCGGAGTCACCGCCGGCGCCGTCAAGGACTGACTCCTCTCCTCCGCTCTCGAAAGGCACGACATGACCACCCGCATCCCCTTCGACATCCGCGAGATCCCTTTCAGCACCCGCGGCGCCTGGATGGACGTCTCGCCCGTGATCGGCCTGCACCGGATCGTGGACGACCTCCACCTGGTCTCGCACCGGACCCGGATGACGGCCGTCCTCCGACTGGAGGCGCGGAGCGCTTCCGGCGAGCGGCTGAGCCCCTCGGCCGACAGCTCGGTGCTGACCTGGAGCGGAGACGGCGCACGGGTGCAGGCGCTCTTCGACGGCCCCGACGTCCTCCGGTTCGCCGGAACGGGCTCCGAGCTGACTCTCACCGACGCGGCGAGCGAGCTGACCCCCTTCACCGGGACGTTCCTCTACGAGGACCCGGTGTCCGGTGCGTCCACCTTCACCTCGTACGAGACCGGGCGCCGCTACCGCGTCACCGTTCTCGCCGGGGACGTGCGCGCCACGGGATCCGAGCAACTCGGCGCGGGAGAGCGGTCGCTGACGATCTCCGGCGACCGGTGGGAGATCGCCGTGGAGGAGTTCGCGACGGCCGCTCCTCCGCTCGAGCTCGGCACCGGCTTCGACGAGGCTCTCGAGGAGGCGGACGACCGCTTCGAGGCCTACCTCGACGCGATCGCCGGCTGGCGAGACGACCGCGCACCGGCGGCGGCCCTCGCCGCCTACGTCCTCTGGTCGGCGACCGTCGCTCCGGCCGGGTTCCTCGGGCGCGAGGCGATCCTGATGTCGAAGCACTGGATGGACAAGCTCTGGAGCTGGGACCACTGCTTCAACGCCCTCGCCCTCGCCGAGGGCGCTCCGGAGGAGGCGCTCGGGCAGTTCCTCCTCCCGTTCGACCACCAGACGCCCGAGGGCGCGCTGCCGGACTCGATCGCGCACTCGGAGGTGCTCTACAACTACGTCAAGCCGCCGATCCACGGCTGGGCCTTCGCGCGGATGCGCTCCTCCCTCGAGCCGCTGGCCCCGGAGCGGCTGCGCGAGGTGCACGACCGGCTCGCGAGCTGGTCGCTCTTCTGGCTCCGGCACCGCACGGCTCCCGGTCGCGTCGCTCCCTACTACCAGCACGGCAACGACTCCGGCTGGGACAACTCGACGAGCTTCGATCGCGACCGCGTCGTCGAGTCGCCCGATCTCGCCGCGTTCCTGCTCCTCCAGCTCGAGGTCGTCGCGGGTCTCGCCGACGAGCTGGGGCTGCCGAGCTCCGCATGGCGCGAGAGCCGGTGCGTGCTCGCGGAGGAGTTGCGTGGGATGTGGGACGGCACGGCACTGGCAGGACGCTCGCCGCTCCACGGCCGCACCGCCACGACGACGAGCCTGCTGAACCTCCTCCCCCTCCTCGCCGCCGAGGAGCTCACGGACGAGATGATCGCGACGATGCTCGAGTCGCTCGCCCCGCACCTCACCGAGTGGGGGCCGGCGACCGAGGCGCCGAGCTCACCCCACTACGAGCCGGACGGGTACTGGCGCGGACCGATCTGGGCGCCGTCCACGTTCCTCCTCGTCGACGGGCTGCGCCGGGCGGGCCGGGACGACCTGGCCGACGACGTCTCCGCCCGCTTCCGGCGCCTGTGCGAGCGCAGCGGCTTCGCCGAGAACTTCGACGCCCTCACCGGCGAGGGACTGCGCGACCGCGCCTACACCTGGACCGCGAGCGTCTACCTCCTGCTCGCCCGCGAATCTCTCGCCCCAGCCGGATCCGCGGAGTGAGCGCCTCCGAAGCCCCGGCGCTCAGCGGCTTCCGGCGGGAGGGCGACGGTGTGGCGTGGACCGGGAACGGCGAGACGCTGCTGCTGCAGCCCTGGGGGCCGGACAGCATCCGGGCGAGGAGCGTCCCGCTCGGTCCGGTCCTCGACACCGACTGGGCGCTGCTGCCCCCCGAGGACGCCGAGTCGACCCTCGTCATCGACGGGCGCACGGCGACTCTGCGCGTCGGCCGGCTCGTCGCGACTCTGACCGAGGAGCACGTGCTCGATCTCCAGCTCGGGCACGACGTCTTCGCGTGCCGGGTCTCCTACAGCGATGCCGACGGTCGCGAGCTCCTCTCGGAGCTCTCGTCGGGAGGGTCGCTGAAGCTCCGCGCCCGCGACCACCGGCCGACCGCGCACGGAGCCGGTCCGGCGACGATGAGCTTCGATCCGCCCGCCGGCGAGCACCTCGTCGGCATGGGCGTCTACCAGCAGGACCTCATCGACCTCAAGGGCGCGACGCTGGAACTCGCGCACCGCAACTCCCAGGCGTCGGTGCCCTTCGTCCTCTCCAGCCGCGGCTACGGATTCCTCTGGCACGACCCCTCCGTCGGCCGCGCCGTGTTCGCGACGAACCGCACGGAATGGCATGCGGCGGCCACTCGGCAGATCGACTACTGGATCACCGCCGGACGCACCCCGGCCGACATCACCCGCTCGTACGCCCGGGCGACCGGAGCCTCCCCCGAGATGCCCGAGTACGGCCTCGGCTTCTGGCAGTGCAAGCTGCGGTACTGGAACCAGGAGCAGCTGCTCTCGGTCGCCCGCGAGCACCGCCGACGCGGGCTGCCCATGGACGTCATCGTGGCCGACTTCTTCCACTGGCCCCGGATGGGCGACTTCCGCTTCGAGGAGGAGTTCTGGCCCGATCCCGCCGCCATGGTCACCGAGCTGAACGAGCTCGGCATCGAGCTCATGGTGTCGGTCTGGCCGCAGGTGTCGGTGGAGTCCGAGAACTTCGCCGAGTTCCGGCAGAGGAACCTCCTCGCCACCGCGCTCCGGGGGCCGGACGTGCAGATGTCGTTCGAGGGCCCGAGCATGTTCCTCGACGTCACGAACCCCGAGGCGGCGGATCGGCTCTGGGAGCTCTGCAAGCGCAACTACCACGACCTCGGCATCCGTCTCTTCTGGCTCGACGAGGCCGAGCCGGAGTACGCGGTCTACGACCACGACAACTACCGCTTCCACTCCGGGTCCGCGCTGGAGACCGGGAACATCTACCCGCAGCGCTTCTCTCGGGCCTTCTTCGAGGGCCAGCGGGCGGCCGGGCAGGAGGAGGTCGTGAACCTCGTCCGCTGCGCCTGGGCAGGGAGCCAGCGCTACGGAGCCCTCGTCTGGTCGGGCGACATCGGCACGACCTTCGCGGATCTCCGCCGGCAGATCACCGCGGCGATCCACGTGGGCGCCGCCGGGATCCCGTGGTTCACGACCGACATCGGCGGCTTCCACGGCGGGGACCCGGACGATCCGGCGTTCCGCGAGCTGCTCATCCGCTGGTTCCAGTTCGCGACCTTCTGCCCCGTGATGCGCCTGCACGGCGATCGGCGGCCCACCGAGCAGGTCGCGGCGGCGGACGGCAGCCGACGCAGTCCGTCCGGTGGGGCGAACGAGATCTGGAGCTTCGGGGACGAGGCCACCGGGATCCTCACCGAGCATCTGGCGATCCGCGAGCGGCTGCGCCCGTACACCCGGGCCGTGTTCGACGAGGCGCACACCGGCGGGCAGCCCGTGCTCCGCGGGCTCTTCCACGGGTTCCCCGAGGACCCTCGCGCCTGGACGACGGCGGACGAGTTCCTCTTCGGACCGGACCTGCTCGTGGCTCCGGTCCTGCAGGCGGGGGCGCGGAGCCGCACGGTCTACCTGCCCGGCGGAGCGCGCTGGACCGACCTGTGGACGCGCGTCTCCTACGAGGGCGGGCAGACCGTCGAGGTCGAGGCTCCGCTGGAGCGGATCCCGGTCTTCGGACGGGACTCCGGATATCCGATCGTCCACTGAACCCCCGACGGGGACTTGAGGAAATGCACGGGTGCCCTTGTGCGTCGACAGCGTTCGATCGTACGGTCGTCGAACCGGTTCGAGGCAGCGACGCCGTCGACCAGTGGTCGTGAGGCTCGCGCCTCCTGATCGGCCGGTTCCGCCCCACAGAAAGAGATCCCTGTGACAACGATGTCCCCCCGGAGGCGCGGAGCACGCACGCTCGCCCTCTCCCTGAGCGCGGCCACGATCGCCGCCCTCGCCGTCGCGCTCCCCAGCGCACCGGCCGCCGTGGCGGCCGAGACCGCCATCCCCGCCGACGCCCTGCTCCTGAAGTACGACTTCGAGCAGGGCCAGGTGAACGGAGCGACCGTCACCGACCTCGGCTCGAAGAAGCTGAACGGCACCGTCGTGAACAGCGCCGGCGCCGCCTACATCGAAGGCCGCACCGCGGGCACCAAGGCGATCGACCTCCCCGGAGGAGCGGCGAACTCGACCACCGCGCCCTACATCACCGTGCCGAACGGGCTGTTCCAGGGCGTCAGCGCCACGACGGTCTCGGCCTGGACCAAGTGGTCCGGCACCGAGGGCTTCCAGTGGCTCTGGTGCCTCGGCATCAGCCCCGACGCCGCCTCGGCCTTCTCTCCCTCGTTCACCGACGGAGACGGGAACGCTCGGGCGATCATCAAGCAGCTGCGCGGAGGAGGCGAGGCGGGAGTCTCGAGCACGACGCCGCTGCAGAAGGACCAGTGGGTCAACCTCACCGCGACGATGGACGGCACCTCGATCGTCCTCTTCGTCAACGGCCTGCAGGTCGCGACGGCCCCCGCCTCGGTCGATCTCGCCGCGCAGCTCTTCTCGAGCTCTGCATCGAAGAGCGGCAACATCGGCCGCGCGCTCTGGAACGTGCACCCCTACTACGACGGGGCGATCGACGACTTCCGCGTCTACAACCGGGTCCTCACCGCCGATCAGATCCGCGGACTCGCCGGAAGCGCGGCGCCGACCGTGACCGGCCTGATCTCGACGTCCGTCGACGTGACGACCGCGATCGGCGTCGCACCCGCACTGCCCGGAGTGCCGGCCCGCTACTCCGACGGCATCGAGCGGCCGGCGCCCGTGACCTGGGACGCGGTCCCGGCCTCGTCCTACGCGGCGCGCGGCACGTTCACCGTGAAGGGCGTCGTCACCGAGACCGGCGAGGCCGTCACCGCGACCGTCGCCGTCCGCACCGCGGGCGAGATGACGATCGACCTCGGAGCTCCGACCGGCGACTTCATGGGCGGCGCCTCGGGCACCCTCTACGGCGTCTACGGGAAAGGCCTCCCCTCCGACAACCTCCTCGAGGGCATCGACCTGCGCACCGTCTCGACCAAGGCGCAGGACGGGCCGCAGCACCCGGGTGCCGACGCACTCGACGTCGCGAAGGCCGTCGCCGACACGTCCGACGGCGACACCTACATCTACATGACCGACATCTACCGCGGCTTCCCCTACCAGTGGCCCGGCAGCACGCCCGAGGAGAAGCTCGACGGCTACATGGACAAGATCGCCTCGCAGGTCGATCAGGTGCTGGCCCTCGACGAGAAGTACCAGGACAACATCGTCTTCGTGCCGTTCAACGAGCCCGAGGGCAACATGTTCGGCGACGGGCAGTGGAGCTACAACGGGACGAGCTGGCTGAACGACCCCACGGACTTCTTCGCCGCCTGGGACCGCGCGCACGCGCTCATCAAGGAGAAGATGCCCGACGCCCGGATCTCGGGACCGAACACCAGCCTCCTGTTCAACCAGGTGAAGGGCTTCCTCGCCCACACGATCGAGGCCGGCACCGTCCCCGAGGTCATGACCTGGCACGAGCTCAGCGCACCGGGCGTCATCCGCACGGCCGTCGACCGCTACCGCGGCTGGGAGGACGAGCTCTTCGTCGGCACGGAGTACGAGGGGAAGCACCTCCCCATCAACCTCAACGAGTACGCCTTCAACTACCACACCTCCGTCCCCGGGCAGATGATCCAGTGGATCAGCGCACTCGAGGACAAGAAGGTCGACGGCGACATCGCCTACTGGAACATCGACGGCAACCTCAGCGACTCCGCCGTCCAGGCGAACCGCGCCAACGGCCAGTGGTGGCTCCTCAACGCCTACGCGCAGATGAGCGGCGACACCGTCGCGGTGACTCCGCCGAAGCCCGGCGAGAGCTACACGCTGCAGGGCGTCGCGACCCTCGACACCGACCTCAAGCAGGCCCGCGCGATCTTCGGCGGCTCCGGCGGACCGCAGACCGTCGGCTTCGACCGCATCCCCAGTGCCACCTTCGGCTCGAAGGTGCACGTGAAGGTGAACGAGATCCGCTGGAGTGGCCAGGTCGGCGACTCCGGCGCGCCGCAGACGGTGAAGGAGTTCGACGTCGCGCCCGTCAACGGCAGCGTCTCGCTCGACTTCGGGGGCTCCCTCCCCGCGCTCGACATCGACTCGGCGTACGAGGTCATCCTCACCCCGGGCGCCAACGCGACCGCGTCGTCCGCGTCTCCTGTCGACTTCCGGCAGAAGTACGAGGCCGAGACCGCTCCCTTCACCGGGCAGCGCTTCCTCAACGGGCCCGAGGGCTCGCCCAGCAATGTCGGCGGCTTCTACACGTCCGGCGGTCGCAACATCGGCGGCTTCCGCACGGGCGGCGACCTGAAGGTCGACTTCCAGGTCACGGTCCCGAAGGACGGCGAGTACGACCTGAGCGTGTTCGGCAACTCGCAGAACACCTTCGCCGCCAACGCGGAGCAGGGTCCGATCAACACGTTCCTCACCGTCGACGGCGCGGCCGAGCAGGAGATCTACCTCCCGCTCGCCTACAAGTTCGTCGTGTGGGACCACGTGGACACCAAGGTCAAGCTCACCGCCGGCACCCACACCATCAGCCTCTCGGCGAAGAACCTCGCCGGGACCAAGGGCACGAAGGGTGACGGCATCGTCGACAAGATCGAGCTGTCGCTGCCGAGCGCCGCGGCCGCCTCGACGATCTACGAGTCCGAGGTGAGCACGCTCGAGAGCGGAGCGACCACCGACTACTCCCGCACCGGCGTCTCGGGCTCCGGCACCGCGAAGCTCACCACCGGCGCGAGCAGCGTCGTCTGGGCCTACAGCGCGAAGGACGCCCCCTCCTCGGTCACCGTCGACACCCTCGGCGGGGGCACCGGCGACCTCTGGGTCAACGGCGTGAAGATCGGAGCGGTGAGCGCCAGCAGCACGCAGCAGATCTTCCTCTCGGGCGGCGTCAACAAGATCGAGGTCGTCGGCACCGGCGGCACGCTCCTCGTCGACCGCGTCGTGATCGGCAAGGCCGTCGCGCCCCAGGCGACCACGTCGTACGAGGCGGAAGCCGCCACCATCACCGGTCCGGCCGTCGTCCGCGATCTCTCGCTGGCCTCCGGCGGCAAGGCGGTCGGCCAGATCGGCGGCGGTCGTGACGGAGCGTCGAAGATCGTCTTCGGCGACGTGCAGGCCGCAGCCGACGGGTCGTACGCCCTGACGCTGCGCTACTCCAACGAGGAGCAGTCCCCCGCGACGCACTACAACCCCGACCCGATCGCCCGCCATGCGGACATCACGGTCAACGGAGTCACGCAGCGCGTCCTGTTCCCGCACACGTTCCACCAGAACCAGCTGTGGGACCTCAGCGTGCCCGTCACGCTGAAGAAGGGCACGAACGTCATCGAGATCACCTCGAAGGAGCTGCCCGGCTTCGACGGAGTGACCTACCTCTCGGACACCTTCCCCGGCGTCCAGCTCGTGTCCCAGTACGCGCCGAACATCGACAGGATCTCGGTCACGCCGCTCGTGGCCTCCGCCGCGAAGCTGTCCGTGGTCGCCTCCTCGAGCACCCGGTGCATCGCGGGGAAGGTCGTGCTGACGACCACGGCCAAGAACACGGGGTCCGCGCCGATCGACGTCGTGATGACGTCGGCCTTCGGCACCAAGACCGTCAAGGCCGTCGCCCCGGGCGCGAACGCCACGGGCTCCTTCACGACGCGTCAGGCGTCCGTGCAGGCCGGGTCCGTGACGGTCGACTCGTCGGGTGTCGTCGGTGGCGCGAAGGTCACGGACAAGCAGACGGCGGCCTACGCGGCGGCCACCTGCCGCTAGCCGCTCCCACGACCCTGCTCCCGCCGGCCACGACGTCGGCGCGATGAACGGAGAAACCACGAATGACCCACCGCTCCCTCCTGACCCGCGGAGTCGCCGGACTGGCCGGAGGACTCCTCGTCCTCGGCGTCGCCGGCACCGCGGCCGCCGCTGAGATCGAGATCGACACGAACGACGTCGACGTCAGCGTCGACATCGCCCCGCTCACCTCCAGTGCGCTCTCGATGACCGTCGCCGGCACATCGACCGCTCTGACCGAGAACGGATCGGACGCCGGAACCCGCCGATTCACCGGCACCCTGCCCACCGTGACAGTGACCGACACCCGCGATCCCGCCGACATCCCCGAGGAGGCCGGCTGGTACGTCCTCGGATCGGCGAGCGACTTCACCAGCACCACCGGCGGGACGATCGGAGCCGAGAACCTGGGCTGGGCTCCCGCGCTCCTCGACGGCGGCGAGTCCGGTCTCGTCGCCGAGGGCGACGTCGTCGACCCGGCACTCGACGGGGGCGTGAACGGAGTGGGACTCGTCGACCAGGAGCTCCTGGCCAAGACCGACGAGTCGGCCGCCATCGCCGAGGAGGGCAGCTGGACGGCGAACGCCGAGCTGACCCTGAAGACCCTGCCCACGGTCGGAGCCGGGCAGTACGACTCCGTGCTCACCCTCTCGCTCTTCGAGTGACGGGCGCGGCGGCGGCCGTCTCGGAATCGCCACCGCCCGGGACGCGCGGGTCTCGATACGCCCCTGCGGGGCTACTCGACCAGCAAAGGGGGGAGGGAGGCCCGCTCCGTGCTGATCGCCGAGCCCTGCAGGGGCCCGCTCCCTGCTGATCGAGTAGGGCGCGCAGCGGCCGTATCGAGATCCACCGCCGCCCGGGAGACATGGGTCTCGATACGCCGCGACCAGCAGAGGACGACGTCGCCCCCGACCCCCCGTCAGTGGGTGTTTCTGTGACGATTCCCATCTATCCGCGCACCGGCGCCGAACCTCCGTGCAGAGTCGTGGGTGCACCGCTGGGGCGGTGCCGATCGCCCGCGCTCGGGACCGTCGACCGGAGGAGTCACGCCATGCTGGGAGACCGAGTACCGGATCCGAGGCTCGCCGCCCTGGACGAGCTGGACATCATGGGCACGCCCCCCGAGGAGCGCTTCGACCGCATCACCCGGATGGCGAAGGACCTGTTCGGCGTGGCGGTGGCCGAGATCCACTTCCTCGACGAGACCACCCTCTTCACGAAGTCGCCGCAGCTGCCCGGCTGGCCGCTCGAGTACCCGCGGGCCGGCACCTTCTGCGACGCGACGCTCCGCGAGCAGCGGATGCTCGTCATCCCGGATCTCGGGACCGACGGCGAGTTCGCGCAGCACGAGAACGTCGCGGGAGCCCCGCACGTGCGCTTCTACGCGGGCCGCCCGCTGATGGTGGAGGCCGACCTCGCGGTCGGAACGCTCTGCCTCCTCGACTTCGTGCCGCGAGACCTCTCGGCCGATCAGCAGGCGCTGCTCGACGAGCTGGGCGACTGGGTCGAGCGGGAGCTCCGCGACCGGGTCGAGCGGGACCGCGCGGCCGACGTGCAGATGCGCCTGAGCCCCGCCGACGAGACGCACCCGGCGGGCTACGAGCTCGCCGGCCTGTCGATCCCGCTGCACGGGCTCGCGGGCGACTTCTACAGCTGGCGCGGTGACGACGAGAGCATCGACCTCACCCTCGCCGACGTGATGGGCAAGGGAGCGGCCGCGGCGATCGTGGGTGCGGGAGTCCGCTCGGCGTTCCACGCCCGCTCCGGATCCACGCCGAGCGTCGCCGTGGCTGCCGTCAACGAGCAGCTGCTCGACGATTTCGCGGTGACCGGCACGTTCGCCACCCTGTTCCACGCGCGGCTCGAGACCGCGACCGGGCGCCTCGACTTCGTCGACGCCGGCCACGGCCTGTCGGTGCTGCTGCGCCCGGACGGCTCGTTCCAGCGCCTCGCGTCGCTCGGGCTGCCGCTGGGCATCGCCCCGGAGGGCGGCTGGGCCGACCAGACCGTCGAGCTCGCGCCCGGTGACTCCCTCGTCTCGTTCACCGACGGCCTGCTCGACCTCTACGACGGCACCCTCGAGTCGCTCGCCGAGGCGACCGCGCTCGCCCGCTCGTGCGGCAGCACGCAGGAGTTCTTCGACGCGATCCGCGCCCTCGCTGCCACGGAGAAGGCCCTCGACGACATCACGGTGCTGGTGGTGACCCGCACGTGAAGCGCGGTCACCCGCACCGAGCACGCGTCCTCCTCCTGGCGGCGTCGGCCCTCGCCCTGACCCTCCTCGGCGCGCCCGCGGCGGCCGCCGCCGAGAGCGCGCCGTCCGCGGACGTGCTCGTGCCCGACTCCGGCGCCTACTTCGGCGCGAGCCTCGACTGGAGCATCGACAGCGCCGCGCAGCAGAGCGAGCGCCTCGGCGCCTCGGCCGCCGTGCTCGAGCACTCCGCCACACTGCCGGTCTCGGACGACGAGACGACGTACCTGGCCCAGTTCCTGCGGCAGGCGGAGGGCGAGGGCGCGCTGGCCGCGATCACGCTGCGCCCCTCCGGTGACCTCGTCGGGTTCGACGAGGCCGACGCCGCCGAGACGGTCGATGCTCTCGCCCGCGCCCGCCAGGACGACGCGCTGCCGCTCTACCTGCGCTTCGCGCCGGACATGAACGCGGACTGGGTGCAGTGGGGCCAGGATCCGGACGCCTACATCGACGCGTTCCGGCTCTTCTCGGAGGCCGTGCGCGCCGAGCTTCCCGGGGCCGTCGTGGTGTGGTCCCCGGTCGCGGGCGGCGCCTACCCCTTCACGGCGGAGCCGGACGGAGCCGACCCGGCGCTCGACACCGACGGCGACGGCCGGCTCGCGGCCGGTGACGACCCGTACGGCCCGTACTACCCGGGCGACGAGTACGTCGACTGGGTGGGACTCTCGGCCTACCACGACCCCAGCGGAGGCGGGCAGCCGCTGAACGAGGTGCCGCGCGCCGGCGCCCTCGACACGGCGCTCGACGGCGGCGGCGACCTCGACTTCTACGAGCGCTTCGCCGCCGCGACCGGCACCCCGATGATGCTCGAGACGGCCGCGTTCTTCAGCCCCGGCGCGGGCGGGCCCGGTGCGCTCGAGATCAAGCAGGAGTGGTGGCGCCAGGTCCTCGCGGCCGCCTCCGAGCAGGAGCACCCGCTGCTGGACGTCGTGCTGTGGCGCGACTCGTCGTCGGCCCGCGCCGTGGTCGGCGAGGTCGTCATCGACTGGAGCATCTCGACCAGCGAGGAGACGGCCTCGGCGTTCCGCGCCGATGCGGCCGGCAGCGAGCTCGTTTTCGGCCCGCTCTACGCCCCCTACGGCACGGCCGGGCCGGTGAGCACGGGCGGCGGCACGATCGACGGCGCCGCCGCGTGGATCGTCGTGGCGACCGTCCTGCTGGCGGCCGTCGCACTGACGGTCTGGGGACTGCTCCGGGGCCGCACGAGCCGGCTCGCCTACGTCGGGCCGCCCTCGCGCGACCTGCGGATCGACCTCCTCCGCGGCGGCGCGATCGTGTTCGTCGTGATCAACCACCTCGCCCTCGTCTCGGTGTTCCAGAACGCGACGCAGGAGGCGATCGGCATGGTCTCGGGAGCGGAGCTGTTCGTGCTGCTCTCGGGCGCGGTCCTCGGGCTCGTGCACCGTCCGAAGATCGTGGGCGGCGGCATCGGCGAGGTGACGCTGCGCACCGGCGCTCGCGCCTGGAAGCTCTACGTCACGGCGATCGCGGTCACCCTGATCGTCGGGTTCGTCAGCCTCGTGCCGTTCCTGAACGCCGTGCCGGCGACGACCTACGTCGACCAGGGAACCGGAGCCGCGGGCAGCGAGGCCACGGGACGCGTCTACGACCTCTACTCCGGCTTCGACGGGCTCGTCCGCTACCCCGTCGATCCGTCGGTGATCGTGGACCTCGCGCTCCTGCGCATCGGACCGTGGCAGGTCAACGTCCTCGGCCTCTACGTCGTGATGCTCGCGCTCGCGCCGCTGATCCTGTGGGCGCTCTCGCGGCGCCGCTGGATCCTCGTGCTCGCCGTGAGCTGGGGGCTCTACGTGCTGCAGATGCTGCTCGGCCTGCGCCTGCTGCCCTCGCAGTTCGAGGACTCGTTCCCGCTGCTCACCTGGCAGGCGCTGTTCGTCACGGGAATGGTCGCCGGCTTCCACCGTCGCGAGATCCTGGGCTGGTTCGCCACCCGCGCCGGGCGGATCGTGCTCGCCGTCTCGGTGATCGCCACGGTCGGGCTCGCGCTGTTCTCGTGGAACAACCCGTACCTCTCGAGCGCCTACGACCTGCGGCTGGACCTCGTGCCGGCGAACACGTTCTCGTCGATCTACTCCGTCGCCTTCGAGCGGACCACGCTCGACCCGGGCCGCGTGCTGAACGTGCTGCTCGTGACGATCACCGGGTACGCGCTCCTCAGCGTCCTCTGGAAGCCGATCCACCGGGTCCTGGGCTGGTTCCTCATCCCGCTCGGCCAGGCCACCCTCTACGTCTTCGTGATGCACGTGCTCTTCGTGCTGATCGTCGCCAACCTCCCGTTCCTCGATCGAGGGAGCATCGTGATCGACTCGCTCGCCTACGTCGTCGTCCTGGCCCTGCTCTGGGTCATGGTCAAGACGCGCTTCCTGTTCGGGATCGTGCCGCGATGAGCGCCCACCGGGACGACGAGAAGAAGACGAGCGGAGTGACGGGGCCGGGTACCGAGAGCACGCTCGTCTCCCCGGCGCGCATGCTGCTCCTGCGCATCATCGTGCTGCTCACGATCGTGCTCGGCGTCAACTACGTCACCTGGCGCTGGATCGCCTCGCTGAACTGGGACGCCTGGTGGATCGCCGTGCCGCTGGTGGCGGCCGAGACCTACAGCCTGATCGACGTGTGCCTGTACGGCATGACGATGTGGCGCGCCCGTGGCCGGCCGGCTCCCCCCGAGCCCGACCCCGAGGCCACCGTCGACATCTTCATCACCACCTACAACGAGCCGATCGAGCTCGTCATGGAGACGGCGCTGGCGGCGCAGGCCGCGCGGATCCCGCACTCGACCTGGGTGCTCGACG
Source organism: Rathayibacter sp. Leaf299 (assembly GCF_001423055.1). Taxonomy (NCBI): domain Bacteria; kingdom Bacillati; phylum Actinomycetota; class Actinomycetes; order Micrococcales; family Microbacteriaceae; genus Rathayibacter; species Rathayibacter sp. Leaf299. Next base: position 309,306 of record NZ_LMNT01000001.1, on the reverse strand, counting down.
ACGGCGACCGGCCCGAGATGCGCGCCGCCGCCGAGGGCGCAGGGCTCGGCTACATCACCCGCTCGCAGGCGTGGAAGGACATGCCGCGGCACGCGAAGGCGGGCAACCTCAACAACGCCCTCGAGCAGACGACCGGCGAGTTCCTGCTGATCCTCGACGCCGACCAGATCCCGCGGCCCGAGATCCTCGAGCACACGCTCGGCTACTTCCGCGACCCGGAGGTGGCGCTCGTGCAGACCCCGCAGGTCTTCTCGAACGTGGCCACCGGCGACCCGCTCGGCAGCCAGGCTCCGCTGTTCTACGGACCGATCCAGCAGGGCAAGGACGGCTGGAACGCCGCCTTCTTCTGCGGCTCGAACGCGATGCTGCGCCGCGAGGCGCTGATGCAGCTCGGCATCACCGGCTACATCCGCGAGCTCGACCGGAGCATCGCGCGGGCCCTGCGCACCGCCTCCCGCGCCGTCGCCAAGGCCCGCTCGCACCCCGCCGCCCGCGACGCCGCGGTCGCCCGCGCCCTCGACGACGTGTCGGCGGCCATCGCGCACGCGCGCACCGCGCTCGCCTCCGGAGCGCCGATCGGCTCGATCACCTACGACCTGCACCGCGCCGTCGACCAGGCGAGCTACTCCCTCGTCGCCTCCGACGTCGCCGGCCTCGAGGAGGACCTCGCCGAGATCCGCGCGCTCGCGCGGGCCGACGGAGGCGACGGCGACACGATCGTCGACATCGAGCAGATCGTCTCGTCGCTCGCCGACCGCGACCTCTCGCCGCTGAACGCGCTCGAGTCGGTGCAGGCGGTGCTGCAGGGCATCGCCGTCGACCGGCCCGACGAGGCGCAGCCGATCATGCCGCTGGCGACCATCTCGGTCACCGAGGACATGGCGACCTGCATGCGCCTGCACGGCCTGGGCTGGAAGACCGTCTACCACCACGAGCTGCTCGCCGACGGCCTCGCCCCCGAGGACGCGGGCACCATGCTCGTGCAGCGGCTGCGCTGGGCGCAGGGCACGATGCAGGTGTTCCTCCGCGAGAACCCGCTGCTGCAGCGGGCCCTCTCGATCCCGCAGCGGCTGATGTACTTCGCCACGATGTGGAGCTACCTCAGCGGCTACGCGGCGGTCGTCTACTTCGCGGCGCCGATCGTGTTCCTGGTGCTCGGGATCCTGCCGGTGTCCTCGCTCGCGGCGGACTTCTTCGTCCGGTTCATCCCGTTCATGATCGCGAACCAGCTGCTGTTCCTCGTCTCAGCGAAGGGCACGCCCACCTGGCGGGGCCAGCAGTACAGCCTCGCCCTGTTCCCGGTCTGGATCGAGGCGTGCCGGACCGCCGTGAACAACGTGATCCTGCGCATCCCGCTCGGCTTCGCCGTGACCCCGAAGACGCGGCAGGAGTCGACCGGCACACCGTGGAGACTGATCAAGGTGCAGCTCGTGGTCATGGTGCTGCTCGTGATCGCGATCGTCGTCGGCACCTTCCACCTCCTGGTGAACGGCGCCGAGCCGATCGGCACGGGCGTCAACATCGCCTGGGCGATCTACGATCTGGTCGTCCTCAGCGTCCTGTTCCAGGCCGTCCACTACCAGGGCTTCTCCCCCGAGGAGTCCCCCGTTCCCGAGAAGGAGTCCGCATGACGTTCACCACCGAGAAGATCGAGCCCGACATCGCCGTCGTCCGCGGCGAGGGCAAGCTCAACATGGTCTCGGCCCCCGAGCTGCGCACCCTCGTGCTGCGTGTGATCGAGGAGGGCGAGAACCGCGTCGTCGTCGACCTCAGCGGCATCGAGTTCATGGACTCCTCCGGACTCGGCGCCCTCGTCGGCTGCCTCAAGAGCGCCCGTCAGGCGGGCGGCGACCTGCGCATCGCCTCCCCGAGCCCGCAGGTCTCGATGGTCCTCCGGCTCTCGAACCTCGACCGCGTCCTGGCGAGCTTCGACAGCGCCGAGGACGCCTACCGTGTCTGAGCGCTCCGTCGTCTTCCGGACTCCTCCGGACGGTGTCGAGACCGTGCACTCGGCCCTCGAGACGCTGTGGCAGGACCGCACCGACGTCGACGAGATGGAGCGGATGATGTTCGAGACCGCGCTCGTCGAGCTCGTCTCGAACGTGGTCCAGCACGCCTCCTCGACGACCACGATCATCTGCGAGCTGAGCCTCGTGGCGGATGAGCACGTCTTGCGGGCCACGCTGGTCGACACCGCCGACCCGCCGCTCGTCGACACCGAGACGGTGGTCGAGATGCCGGACGAGTTCGCCGAGTCCGGTCGCGGGATCCCCTTCATCCAGGCCCTGGTCGACACGTTCGAGCACGAGCGGGAGCACGGGCGCAACGTCTGGACGATCGCGAAGCACCGCCCCGCGCCGTGAGACCGGTCCTCGCCCGCCGCCGCGTCCGGGAGCTGCCGCCCGTCGACTCCCTCGCCCTGACGGCGAACGGGTTCGACGAGCAGACCCCGCTGGTCAAGCAGCTCCCGGTCCTCGGGCTGTTCCTGGTCGCCGTCGCGCTGAGCGTGTCGGTGCCGACCCTCGTGGTCACGAGCGCGACCGCGCTGGTCGCGGCGGTGCTGATGATGGTCGCGGCGACCGCGCTGGCCGCGGTGATGCCGCGGACGGACGCGCTGGGCCGGGTGGCGCTGGTGATCCCCGCGATCGACTTCCTGGCCGTCGGCGTGCTGCGCTTCGCGACCGGCGAGAGCGCGTCGATCTTCGCCTCCCTCGCCGTGCTGCCCACCGTGTGGGTCGCGGCGGGGCCGGGCCGACGGCACATCGCCCTGGCGAGCCTCGGAGTCGTCGCAGGTCTCGTCCTCCCGTTCCTCCTCGGGTCGACGCTCGAGGAGAACCCCAACGAGCTGGCGCGCGGCGTCTTCTCGGCCGGCGCCTTCGGCCTCGCGGCCCTGGTCGTCAACGAGCTGTCCCGGATGGCGCGCGAGCGCGTCGCCGACATCAGCGCGCGCGAGAAGCTCACGCACCTCGAGCTGACCCAGGCGTCGGCCGTGCAACAGGCGCTGCTGCCCAAGGAGCGCGCCGAGCTGCACGGCTACGCCTTCGCCGGCGTGTGCCTGCCCTCGCGCGCGATCGGCGGCGACTTCTTCGACTGGTACGACATCCGGGGCGGGGCGGCCTTCACCGTCGGCGACGTGATGGGCAAGGGCGTCGGAGCCGGCATCATCGCCGCCACCGTTCGCGCGGTCGTACGCAGCGCCCGCAACCACGACGACCTCGCGGTGGCCGCGTCGCGCGCCTCCGAGAGCCTCGCCTCGGACCTGGGCGACACCGCCTCCTTCGCCACGATGTTCCACGCGCGCCTGGACGAGACCACCGGCGTCGTCCGCTACCTCGACGCCGGGCACGGGCTGACGCTGCACGTGCGCGCCGACCGGTCGTGGGACCGCCTGGCCTCGCACAACCTGCCGGTCGGGATCGGCGAGGACGCCTGGGCGACCGCCGAGCTCGTGCTGCTGCCGGGCGACTCGCTGGTCAGCTGCAGCGACGGGATCCTCGACCTGTACGACGGGCGGGTGGAGTCGCTCCGGCACGTCGCCGCGCTCGTGTCGCAGTCGACGGATGCGGCCGACGCGGTCGCGCGGATCAGCGCGCGCGCCGAGGGCGGCGCGAACGACGACGACGTGACGGTGCTGGTGCTGCGCCGCGCGGTGTGACGGCGGCTCCTGCCGATCGAGCAGCCCGCTCCGCGGGCGACTCCGGGAGTCGGTGGGTCTCGATACGCCCCTGCGGGGCTACTCGACCAGCACGGTCATCCGTCACGGACGGCCGGTCCGGACGCCCCGGGGCAGCCGACCGCGACGGACCAGAGAAGGGCGCGGCGTCAGGACGTCGGCATCCCGCCGTTCACGTTGAGCGTCTCGCCCGCGACGAAGCTCGACTCGGCCGACGCCAGGAACACGTACGCGGGCGCGAGCTCGGCCGGCTGGGCCGGCCGCCCCATCGGCGACTCGCTCGAGCCGAAGTCGGGCAGACTCTCGGGGTCGACCCCGTCCGTGACCTGCAGCACCGTCCAGGTCGGCCCCGGTGCCACGACGTTCACGCGGATGCCCTTCGGCGCGAGCTGCTGCGCGAGCCCCTTCGACAGGTTGTTGATCGCGCCCTTGGTCATCGCGTAGTCGAGCCGGTCGGGCGCGGGAGTGTGGGCCTCGGCCGACGCGGTCGTGATGATCGTGGATCCGGGCGCGAGGTGCGGCACCGCCGCCTTCACGATGCGGAACATCGCGAGCACGTTGACCTGGAACGTCTCGAGGAACTGCTCGTCGCTCAGCTCCTGCAGGTCCTCCTGCCACACCTGCTTGCCCGCGACGTTCACCACCGCATCGAGCCCGCCGAGCCCCTCGACCGCCTGCTCGACCAGCTCGGTGCAGTACCGCTGGTCGCGGAGGTCCCCGGGGAGCGCGAGGGCCGTGCGCCCGGCCGCGCGGACCAGCTCGATCACGTGCTGCGCGTCCTCCTCCTCCTCGGGAAGGTAGGCGAGCGCCACGTCCGCCCCCTCGCGGGCGAAGGCGATGGCGACCGCCGCGCCGATCCCGGAGTCCGCCCCCGTGATGAGCGCGCGCCGGCCGGTCAGCCGGCCCGTGCCGCGGTAGGTGTCCTCCCCCAGATCGGGCCGCGGGTCGAGGCGGGACTGCAGCCCGGGCTCCTCCTGGTGCTGCACGGGAGGCGTGGTGTTGGGGTACTGCGTCGCCGGGTTCGTGAAGGTGTACTGATCGGGCATGGTCTCCTGCTGCTCCCCGGCCGGGTCTCGGGCCGTCGCGTCCAGTCCACCTCACGCGTCCGGCTGCGGGAGGGGGCTGTCCCGCATCCGGAGCCGCTGGTAGGAGGACGGGCGAGCGGAGGCGGTCAGCGGCGCTGGATCGTGGAGCCGCGGATCACGAGACGGGTGGGCAGGTACTCCGTGCCGGCGGTCGGCGATCCGCCGATCGCCTCGAAGACGCGGTGGGCGGCGGCGCGGCCCAGCTCCTGGAGGTCGGCGTCGATGCTCGTCAACTGCGGGCGAGCATTGGTGGCGAGGACGAGCCAGTTGTCGAAGCCGACGACGGCGACGTCCTCGGGCACCTTCCGGCCGAGGTCGCGGGCGCTGTCGAGCGCGCCGCGGGCGATCTGGTCGGAGCCGCAGACGATGCCGTCGAGGTCCGCGTGGCGCTCGAGCAGCACGGCGGTGCCGTCGCGGCCCCACGATTCGGACCACTCCGAGAACATGACGTCGCCCACCAGCTCGAGATCGGCGTCGCGCATCGCATCGCGGACGCCCCGTGCGCGGTCCTGGGCGGCCTGGTAGCTCGGATCGCCGGTCAGGTGCGCGATCCTCCGACGGCCCAGCCCGAGGAGGTGCTCGGTCGCGAGCCGGCCGCCCTGGTAGTTGTCGGCGGCGAGGGAGACGTCGGTCGGGTCCTCGGACGGCGCGTAGACGTAGACCACCGGCACCGGCAGGTCGTGCCCGAGCGACGGTCGGGGGTTCGTGCTGCTGCCGACGACGAGGATCCCGTCGACCCGGCGGTTGAGCAGCGCCGCGAGGTGGTGCTGCTCGCGGATCGCGTCGCCTCGCGCGTCGCAGAGGAAGACGTTGACGGCGCCGGCGCCGAACGCGTCCTCGGCGCCCATCAGGATCGGGATGACGAAGCGGCCCTCGAGGTCGTTCGTCAGGATGCCGACGGTTCCGGTACGACCCTCGACGAGACTCCGGGCGAGGGCGTTCGGCGTGAACGAGAGCTCGCGCGCCGCCTCCATGACCTTCACCCGGGTGGCCGGGGCCACGCTGCGACCGTTGATGGCCTTGGACGCCGTAGCCATCGACACGCCTGCGAGCTTCGCCACATCGCTCAGGGTCGAGGTCCGGGATCCTGACGATCGTGATTGCGCCATGTTTTCGCCTCCGTTACGCAACGGTAACAGTCACCACTATTGACGGTGGCGCATCGAGTCGTCTTTACTGAGCGAAACGCATTTCGGTGTTTTCGTTCGACCTGGCGCCAGCCCCCACCAGGTCGGCTCACAGAAGCTCAATGAGGAGAAAGATGAACGTCACTCATCGTCGGTTCGGCCGTCTGGCCGCTGCCGCACTCGCCGGAGCGATGGCCCTGTCGCTCGCCGCCTGCTCGGCCTCGGCCGGAGGCGGCACCGCCGACCCGGCCGCCGGCGGAGCAGAGGGGACGGACGACGGCACCACGCTCACCCTGTGGACCCGCGCCCCGCTCGAGAAGCAGGCCAAGGCGCTCGTCGAGGCCTACAACGCCAGCCACGAGAACCAGGTCGACCTGACCGTCGTCCCCAACGACGACTACGTCGCGAAGGTCGGAGCCGCCGCCGGCTCCGACGGCCTCCCCGACCTGTTCGCGGCCGACATCGTCTACATGCCCAACTGGACCGAGCAGGGCCTGTTCCAGGACCTCACCTCGAGCATCGACGGCCTCGACTTCAAGGACTCGATCAACGAGGGCCACCTCGCCGCGGGCACCTACGACGACAAGGAGTACGCGCTCCCCTTCGTCCTGGACCTCTCGATGCTGTTCTGGAACAAGGAGCTCTACGCGGAGGCCGGTCTCGACCCCGAGCAGGGCCCGAAGGACATGGCCGAGTTCGCCGAGCACGCCAAGGCGATCCAGGCCCTGAACAAGCCCGACACCTACGGCACCGCCACCGGCCTCAACTGCGGCGGCTGCCTCGTCTTCACCTGGTTCCCGACCATCTGGGCGGGCGGCGACGAGGTCATGAACGAGGACGGCACCGAGTCGCTCCTCGCCAGCGACACCGCCAAGGAGGTCTACTCCACCTGGAAGGACCTCTGGGACTCCGGAGCGGTGCTCCCCTCCTCGCAGGACGAGGCGGGCCCGACCTGGACCGCCGGCTTCACCGAGGGCAAGGTCGGACTGCAGTTCTACCCGGCCACCCTGCTCTCCTCCACCCCGTTCGATGCGGGTGTCTCGGGCATCCCGGGGCCCGACGGCGGCAGCTCCACGTTCGTGGGCGGCGACGGCATCGGCATCTCGAAGGACTCCGAGAAGTCGCCCCAGGCGTGGAACTTCCTCAACTGGATGATGTCGGAGGACGCCCAGGTCGGCGTCCTCGCCAAGAACAACGACGTCGTCTCGCGCTCGGACCTCGCCAGCAACCAGTACTCGGAGCTCGACCCGCGCCTGGTCACGATCAACGAGGTCGCGTCCGAGGGCGACACCCCGTTCTCGACCAGCTTCCAGCAGGCCTTCAACGCGCCGAGCAGCCCCTGGCTGACCCTCGTGCGCGACGCGGTCCTCGGTGACGGCGAGTCCGTCGACGCCGACAACGACGCCATCACGTCGATCCTCGGTCAGTAGGCCGCTCCACCCACCCGCTCGGGCCGGACGCCGTCCACGGCTCCGGCCCGAGCGCCCCACAGAAAGCGTCAGCACACGATGACAGCCACCGCCAGCGACGTCGGCCGCACCCGGGTCCGCCGCCGCGCCCCCGGACTCCTCGGCTGGGCGTACGCCGCCCCGACAGCGCTGTTCGTCGCGCTGCTCTTCCTCGTCCCGCTCGGACTCGTGCTGCAGATGTCGGTCTCGGACTGGCCCCTGCTCGCGGGCAACCGGGGTGTGAACTTCCCCACCAACTTCGGCGACGCCGTGACGGACCGCTTCTTCTGGGCGTCCATCCGGTTCACGCTGCTCTACACGGTCCTGACGACCGTGATCCTGCTGGCCCTGAGCCTCGCCCTCGCGCTGATCGTGCAGGAGTCGACCCGGTGGAAGAACTTCCTCCGCACGGCGTTCCTCATCCCGACCGCGCTCGGCCTCGCCTCGGCCTCGCTCCTCTTCTACGTCCTCTACTCCCCCCTCGCCGGGCCGTTCGCGGGCCTGATGGAGAGCTGGGGCATCACGTTCCTCGGCACCCCGACCGGCGCGCTCTGGTCGACGATCTTCCTGATCGTCTGGCGCTTCGCCGGCTTCTACATGCTGCTGATGATGGTCGGTCTCCAGGGCATCCCCGAGGAGGTCTACGAGGCCGCGCGCATCGACGGCGCCTCGAGACTGCAGACGTTCACCGGAGTGACGCTGCCGCTGCTCAAGCCCACCCTCGCCCTCACCACCGTGCTCTGCGTCACGGGGTCGCTGCTCGCGTTCGAGCAGTTCTACATCCTCACCAAGGGCGGGCCGGACAACTCCACCATCACGGTCGTGCAGCTGATCTACAGCATGGCCTTCCAGGGCCAGAACGATCTGGGCGTCGCCGGAGCCCTCTCGGTGATCGTGCTCCTGGCGCTCGTCGTGCTGAACATCGCGCAGATCCGCTCCTTCGGAAAGAAAGACGACTGATGACCCTCTCCACCGACCTCGAGCGCTTCGCTGCGGCCGAACCGGCCCCGGAGCCGTCGCCCTCGCACTCCGCCCGCCGACCGCGCGGCTCCCGTCTCGCCGGCATCGCCGTGCAGACCCCGTTCTGGGTCCTCACGGGCGGACTCGCCGTGATCTTCCTCTACCCGCTGATCTGGACCGCGGTCTCCTCCGTCGCCCCTCGCGCCGGCACCGGGCAGACCGAGGGCTGGGGGCTGGGCAACTACGCCACCCTCGTCGACTACCAGGCCGGCATCTGGGTCTACCTCGGCAACTCGCTGCTCGTCTCGGGGCTCACCGTCGTACTGACGCTCGGCACCTCGCTGCTGGGCGGCTACGCGTTCTCGCGCTTCGAGTTCCCGGGCAAGAACCTGCTGTTCCTCTCGACCCTCGCGATCCTGATGGTGCCGTACGCGACGCTCCTGATCCCGCTCTACGTACTGCTGAACATCGTCGGCCTCTCGAACTCGCTCGTCGGAGTCGCCCTGGTCCTGACGATGTTCCAGCTGCCGCTGTCGACGTTCCTCATGCGGATCGGCTTCGACGCCGTGCCGCGCGAGCTCGACGAGGCCGCGAAGATGGACGGCTGCACGACCTGGTCGGTGCTCTGGAAGGTGCTGCTGCCCGCTGTGAAGCCGGGACTGATCACCGTCGGGCTCTTCGCATTCCTCGCCGCCTGGAACGACTTCATGGCCCCGCTGATCCTCATCACCGACTCCGACCGCATGACCATGCCGCTCGCGATCTCGAACCTCCGCGGACAGGTGCAGGGAGTCGTCGACTACGGCGCCACCGAGGCCGGCGTGGTCGTCCTCGCGCTGCCGTGCATCCTCCTGTTCCTGCTCCTGCAACGCCACTACGTCCGCGGCTTCATGTCCGGCGCCTTCAAGGGATGACCATGACCATCGACACACACCCCCGCACCCCTACGTCCCGCGACCGCGACGCCCTCGCCCGGACCGTCGCCCCGGCCGTCCCCGCCGCCGGCGCCCTCACTCCGCTGGGTCTGGACGAGGTCGTGCTGACCTCGGGATTCTGGGCCGATCGCCAGCGGGTGAACGGCTCCGCCACCCTCGACCACATCGAGTACTGGCTCGAGCGCGAGGGCTGGCTGCCCAACTTCGACCTCGCCGCCGCCGGCACCCTCGCCGGCCGGCGGAAGGGCCGCGAGTTCGCGGACTCGGAGGTCTACAAGTACCTCGAGGCGCTCGCGTGGGAGATCGGACGGACCGACTCCGCCGCTCTCGACACGCGGTTCCGCGCCCTCGTCGCTCGCGTCGGCGCGGCGCAGGAGCGCGACGGCTACCTCAACACCCGCTTCGGCCGGGAGGGGCAGCAGCCCCGCTGGTCCGATCTGGAGTGGGGCCACGAGCTCTACTGCCTGGGCCACCTCTTCCAGGCGGCGGTGGCGCGCGAGCGCACCCGCCCCGGCGCCGACGACGGACTGCTCGTCATCGCGCGCCGCGCCGCCGACTTGATCTGCCTCGTCTTCGGCGAGGGCGGGATCGAGTCGGTCTGCGGCCACGCCGAGGTCGAGACCGGGCTCGTCGAGCTCTCGCGGGTGACCGACGACGACCGCTACCTCGAGCTCGCGCGCCTGTTCGTCGAGCGCCGCGGCCACGGCGTCCTCGCCGACATCGAGTGGGGCCGCTCCTACTACCAGGACGACGAGCCGATCCGCTCCTCGACCGTGATGCGCGGCCACGCGGTGCGGGCCAACTACCTCGCCTCGGGCGCCGCCGACCTCGCCGTCGAGACCGGCGACGAGGAGCTGCTGGACGCCCTGGACCGCCAGTGGCACGCCACCGCCTCCCGCCGCACCTACATCACCGGCGGGCAGGGCTCGCACCATCAGGACGAGGCCTTCGGCGACGACCACGAGCTGCCGCCGGACCGCGCCTACTCCGAGACCTGCGCCGGCATCGCGTCGGTGCAGTTCAGCTGGCGCCTGCTGCTGGCGCGCGGCGGCGTCGAGTACGCCGACCTGATCGAGCGGACGCTGTTCAACGTGGTCGCGACCTCGCCGTCGCGGGACGGCCGGGCCTTCTACTACGCGAACACCCTGCACCAGCGCCGCCCCGGCGCCCCGGCCGACCCCTACGAGGCGTCCGTGCGCGCCTCCTCGTCACTGCGCGCCCCGTGGTTCGAGGTGTCGTGCTGCCCGACCAACGTCGCGCGCACCTTCGCGAGTCTCGCCGCCTACCTGGCGACGAAGGACGCGCACGGGATCCAGCTGCACCAGTTCGCGTCGTCGCGGATCACGACGACGCTCGCGAGCGGCCAGGCGATCGACCTCTCGGTCGAGACCGCCTACCCGGACACCGGCCGGATCGCGGTGCGCGTGCTCGAGAGCGGACCCGCGCCGTGGACACTGAGTCTGCGCGTGCCCGGCTGGGCCGCCGAGCCCCCGGTGACCCTCCGCCGCGCCGACGGCTCGGTCAAGACCTTCGAGAAACGACTCCGTGACGGCTACCTCGAGCTCGGCGCGACCTTCGCCCGCGGCGACGAGATCGTCGTCGAGCTGGCCCTGCCCGCGCGCTTCGTCCGCGCCGACCCGCGGGTCGACGCCGTGCGCGGCTGCGTCGCGGTCGAGCGGGGCCCCCTGGTCTACGCGCTGGAGTCGACCGACGTGCCCGAGCAGCTGCACGCCGCCGACGTCTCGACGCTGCGTCTGGACACGGGCGTCGAGCCGCGCACCGTCGGCAGCGACGTGCAGGTGCGGCTGATCTCGATCGCGCCGGTGGAGGGCACGTGGCCCTACTCCTCCTCGCCCTCGGCGAGCAGCCGGGTGGAGGGGCACTGGCCCGTCTCGCTGACCCCGTACTACGACTGGGCCGAGCGGGGTCCCTCGACGATGCGGGTGTGGATCCCGGTCGCCGACTGACGTCGAGGGGCGGTCGCCGACCGCTCGGACGAGGGCCGTCGTGGAGCAGTGCTCCGCGGCGGCCCTCCGTCGTCGTCGGGATCGTGCACGACCGGATGTTTCGAGCCTTTCGCTCTTGACTCGGGCCGAGAAGGCTTTAACCGCGGCAATCATCTCCTTCACGAGGCGCGCCGAACGAAACACTTAAAAACGCTTTCGTTCTTCTGAGGAAATTGTTACCGTGCTCGTGGCCCCTCCTGCCCACCGGCTCGAGCGACCCGTCCCTTCCTCATTGCCGAACAGAACGGGAGCGTCCGCGACGATGCGAACACCCAGAAGAACCCGAGCGGTCACGACCGCACTCGCCACCGCCCTCACGGCGGTCCTCGCCGGTTCGGTCCTCGTCGCGGCTCCCGCCTCGGCGGCCACCGCCTGGGACCCGTACGACGAGGGCCTGCAGAACAGCAACGAGAGCCTCGGCTACCCCACCTTCACCAACGGCGCCACGGCGATCCCGCCGACGACGGCGACCTACGACCCCACCGTCTCCCACCTCGGGAAGATCTACGCCGCCGATCTCGCCGCCGGCGCCGGCTCCGCCCCGGGGAAGGACTTCTGGCTCGACCGGATGCTCTCCCGCGACGGCGTGCAGCCCGACGAGGCGGGCGGTCTCGACTTCGTCTCGGACCAGCCCGCGAACATCGACTACGACAACAACGGCGTCTTCTTCTCGCGCGGCCGCGCGGTCTACATGCAGAACTCCGACGCGGGCCTCGGCTTCCGCGGCCGGATCGCCTACATCGAGGACCTCGGGCAGAGCGGATCGACGCTGACCGCGAGCGTGAACGGCGCCGCCGTCTCCCTCCAGGAGAACCAGGCGAAGCGCCACAACACCCCCAGCTACTGGTACTCCGAGTACACCGGCGGCGGCCTGCTGGTGAAGCAGACCAAGTTCATCTCGCGGCAGAACGTCGCGGTCGAGCGGCTGCAGATCAGCACCACCGACGGATCCACGAAGACGGTCGCCCTGCGCGCCGAGTCGGGCCTGGCCCGCACCGCCGCCGGCAGCGAGCTGACCGGCTCGGTCACGACCGCCCACAACGTCACCCAGGTGGCGACCCGCTTCTCGGGCGACGGCTTCGGCGTCGACGGCACCGCACTCACCCGCACCGTCTCGGCCTCGGCCGCACCTGCCGACGTGAAGCTGCAGCTCGGCTTCACCACCTCCGAGATCCCCGAGAGCACCACCGAGTTCCAGTCGATCGCCGCGGCGACGCCGGCGGCGGCGTTCACGATGCAGACCACGAGCTACAACACGTGGTGGGTCGAGAACATCCCCTACCTCGAGACCCCCTCGGGCGAGATCGACAAGACGCTCTTCTACCGCTGGTGGCTGCTGCGCACGAACTTCCTCGACGCACAGGTCCCGGGCAACGACTACCAGTTCCCCACCTCGATGGAGGGGGTCTTCGGTCAGGCCTACAACAACGCGATCGTCCTCACCGCGGGCATGTTCATCGAGGACATGAAGTACTTCCGCGACCCCTCCAGCGCCTACGGCACCTGGCTGTCGGCCGGTGAGACGGCCCGCGAGAGCCGCTACATCGACAACCCCGGCAACCCGGTCAACTGGAACAGCAGCTACACCAACTACATCTCCGAGGCCGCGTGGAACTCCTACGCGCTGCACGGTGGCGACGCCGCGATCGCCGACAAGCTCGCGACCTACGCCGAGGACGACATCGCCGGTCAGCTGGCGGAGTTCGACAAGAACAAGAACAACCTCCTCGAGTACGCCAACCCGGCCCTCACCGGCAACGACGTCGACGCCGTGTCGTTCTCGTGGCGCAACACCGAGGCGTGGAACTCGTACCCGATGGACCGCCCCGAGAGTGCGTACCTCTACTCCGGTGCCGTGGCCGCCGCCGAGGCGTACCGCCTCGCCGGGGACACCGCCGGAGCCGACCGCATGACGGCCAAGGCCGAGGCGATCAAGAAGTCGGTCCTCGACGTCCTCTGGGAGGACAAGCGCAGCACCGCCGACGAGGCGGGCTTCTTCGGCAACATGATCAAGGCCTCCTACTCGGACGGCTCCTCGGGCCTGGCCGCCGGATCGAAGATCCCGTGGAAGGAGGTCAACATGTACTACCCGTACACCGTCGGCCTCATGCCCAAGCCCGGCGACGCCGACTTCGACCAGAAGTACCTCGACGCCTTCCGCCTCTTCGTCGACAGCGAGCAGTACGCGCCGTTCCCCTTCTACACCGCCAACCAGAAGGACGCGAAGGCCCGCGCGCTGCGCGACGCCGGATCGGGCAAGCACTACTCGAACAACTTCTCGACCATCAACTCCACCGTCATGTTCCGCCTGCTGTCCTCGACGTTGCGCGACTACCCGAACTCGTACCTGACCAGCGACTACTACAAGAAGATGCTCTACTGGAACGCCTGGGCCAGCTACGAGAAGGGCGACGTCACCCGCCAGAACGAGAACGAGTTCTGGTCGCACGGCTCGGCCGCCGACGGCGGATCGATCAAGTACCGCTCGTGGATCCACCAGACGCAGCTCGGCACGACGAACTTCACCGTCGTCGAGGACGCGATGGGCCTGCAGGCCCGCACCGACTCGGTCCTCGAGCTCTCGCCCATCGACATCGACTGGGACCACTTCACGGCGAACAACCTGAAGTACCACGACAAGGACCTCACGATCGTGTGGGATGAGCCCGGCGGGACCCGCCACTACGGCGACACCCCCGAGGGCTACTCCGTCTACCTCGACGGCGAGCGCGCCTTCACGATCGACAGCCTCGTGCCGGTCGAGTTCGACACCGTGACCGGTGAGGTCACGACCGACGCGACCGTGCTCTTCTCGGCCGCGAACGCCGTGAAGCCCGCGCAGGACGTGCGCTTCGCCTCGACCGATCGGGTCGTCGACCTGCTCGGCAAGGCCGGCGTCGACATCGACCCGACGACCAGTGCGGCTCCCGACCTCGCCCAGGGCAGGACCGCCACGGCCTCCTACTCGGCGAGCGGAACCACTCCCTCCGGCAAGAGCCTCGTGCCGGCCAACGCGGTCGACGGCTCCACCGTCAACGAGCCCTTCTGGGGCACCGCCGGATCGCCGAACGCCAGTGACTGGCTCGAGATCGACCTCGGCAGCGCGCAGAAGGTGAACCAGGCCGGGATCTACTTCTACCGCACCTCCTCGGGCACGACCGTGCAGGGCTACTCGGCCCCGAAGTCGTACTCGGTGCAGTACTGGGACGGCACGGCCTGGAAGTCGGTGACGGCCCAGGCCCGCACGCCGAAGGTCCCGACCGGCAACGAGAACACCGTCCGGTTCGCCGACGTCACGACCCAGAAGATCCGGGTCCTCGTCTCGCACCAGCAGGGTCAGAAGACCGGCATCAAGGAGGTGCAGCTGAAGAACGTGGCTGCGGCCTACACGCCGGCCGAGAACGCGGCTCCCGTCGTGTCGATCCAGCGCCTCGCCGTCGCCGACCCGAGCATCGCCCGGTTCGTCGGCACCGCGTCCGACGACGGACTGCCGATCGGCGAGCTCACCCAGGCCTGGACCGTGGTGGCGAAGCCCGCGGACTCGACGGCGACCTTCACCGACGCGGCCTCCGCGGCGACGACGGTCCGCTTCTCGAAGCCCGGCTCGTACACGCTCCACTTCACCGCCTCGGACACCGTGAAGCAGACCACTTTCGAGCAGGTCGTCGAGGTCTCGGACGTCCGCCCGCTGGGCCCGGAGGTCGGGTCGTACGCGACTCCGTCCGCCTCCTACGTCGCCCCGTGGAACCGTCTCGCCGCCATCAACGACGGCGAGACCGTCCCGGGCGTGCAGACCGAGCAGAACAAGCTCTGGGGCACCTACAGCGACAACCGGCCGGCGAGCCAGACACTGACCTACACGTGGGCCACCCCGATGCGGGTAGCCGGCGCCGGGGCCTCCTTCTGGAACGACGCCGCCCAGGGCAGCGGGGGCGGCGTCGCCCTCCCCGCCTCCTGGTTACTCGAGTACCTCGACGGCACCACCTGGAAGCCGGTCGCCCTGCGCGCCGGCACCCAGTACCCGGTGAACGCGATGGGTACGCCCAGCGAGGTGGCCTTCACCCCGGTGACGACCACGCAGCTGCGCGCGACCTTCCAGGCCAGCCGCTCGACCAGCGGCGCCTACTCCGCGATCGCCGCGTCCGAGTTCGACGTGTACGCCGACTACCCGGGCTCCTTCGAGGCCGTGGCCAAGCGCACCACCGTCAACACCCCGGTGACGCTCCCCGCGACCGTCATCGGCGTCTACTCCGACGGATCGCGCGGCGAGCTGCGCGCGACCTGGGACGCGATCCCCGCCTCCCGCTTCGCCACTCCCGGCACGATCACCGCGACCGGTGTGCTGACGGGCTCGACGCAGGCGGTCACCGCGACCATCAGCGTCGGCGACAGCGGCAGCGAGATCGCCTCGATCGAGCAGCAGACCGCCACCACCGCCCTCGGCACGGCACCCGTCCTCCCGCGCACCGCCGTCGCCGTCTTCAGCGGCGGCACCGGGGCGAAGGAGTCGCGCGCCGTCACCTGGGACGCCGTCGCTCCGACCTCGTACGCGACCGCGGGGACCTTCACCGTGCTCGGCGCGATGGCGGGGACCACGGTCCGGCCCAGCGTGACCGTCACGGTCGAGCCGGGCGCCGCCACCGCTCCGAAGGCACCGGCGGCACCCGCCGTCGCCGTCGCCGGTGACGCGGCCACCGTGTCGTGGACGGCTCCGGCCGACGGAGGAGCGGCGATCACGGGATACACCGCGACCGTCACTCCGACCGCAGGCGCGGCGATCACGAGGACCGGCACGACCACGAGCGCGATGTTCGCCGCCCTGCCTGCAGGGACGTACACCGCGAGCGTCGTCGCGACCAACTCGGTCGGCGCCTCCGCCGCGTCGCCCACCGCGTCCTTCACCATCGCCGCGGCCCCCGCGCTGAAGGTGACGGCGTCGACGAGCTCGCGCTGCATCAGCGGCAAGGTGGTGCTCACGGTGACGGCGAAGAACGAGGAGTCGACTCCGATGGGCATCACGCTGCGCACCGCCTACGGCACCAAGGTGTTCAGCGGAGTGAAGCCCGGCTCCTCGGCCACGCAGGCGTTCACGACCCGCCTCGGCTCGATCCCGGCGGGCACCGCCACGGTCGACGCCACGGCCACCGTGAACGGCACGGCGCTCGCCCGCACCGTCGAAGCGCCGTACACCGCTCGCACCTGCTGAGCACCGGAGGGGTGGGAGCGGCCATCCGCTCCCACCCCTCCTCCCGCGCGACACCCTCCCGCGCCCGAAACCCTCCGCACCACCTCTCACTCGTCACCGCGAGTCCGACCCGAAAGAAGACCCGATGACGCTCAGAACCCTGTGGACCCGCACCGCGATCGCGGCAGCCGGATGCCTCCTCCTCACCACCGTCGCCGGGCAGGCCGTAGCCGCCGAACTCGACGACGACGCCGTCGACGTCAACGTGACGATCACGCCCCTGACGGGTACCGGTGCACTCTCGATGAGTGTCGCCGGCACCAGCGCCGAACTCACCGAGACCGGATCGACGGCCGAGCTGCGCCGATTCACCGGCACACTGCCGACCGTCACCGTCACCGACACCCGCCCCACCGACGAGATCCCGGAGGATGCGGGCTGGTACGTGCTGGGCACCGCCTCCGACTTCGTCGGGTCCGCCGGTCAGTCGCCGATCTCCGCGGGGCAGCTCGGCTGGTCGCCGCGTCTGATCGACGGCGGCGACAGCGGAGTGGTCTCGGCGGGATCGGACGTCGGCACGGTCTTCGACGACGGGCCCAACGACGTCGGTCTCGTCGACCAGGAGTTCCTCGCCGTCACGGAGGATTCCGCCGGCGTCTCGGCCGAGGGCTCCTGGACCTCGACAGCGGACCTGACGCTGGAGACCCTGCCCACGAGCGAAGCGGGCGACTACAGCTCGACGCTCACCCTGACGCTCATGGAGTAGCGCGCGAGCTCCACCCCCTCCTCGACGTCCCCCTCCTCCTCACGAAAGAGAAGCAATGAAGCTCCCTCACACCCCTTCCTCGCCCCTCGCCGGTCGGAACCCGCTCTCGAAAGACCTCAGCCGACGCACGGTGCTCGTCGGCTCCGCCGGAGGTGCTGTTCTCGCGGCGACGGCCGGCCCGCTCGCCGCGGCCGCCGTCGGCCCGTACCGCAGCCTCTCCTCCCCCGTCTTCGACTTCCGAATCGATCAGGCGACCGGAGGCGTCTTCACTCTGGTCAACCCGACGGACCAGTACGCGACCAACCACGTCTCCAACCCGGATCTGCGCCCGGAGTTCGACCTCGACGACTCCCGATGGACGGGCGACGCGGTCTTCGGGGTCAAGCGGGGCGCCTCGACCGCGATCGCGCCGGCGATCACCGGCCTCTCGGACGACATCCGCACGGTGACCTCCACCGCGTCGTCGATCACCGTCGCGTACTCCGGTCAGGCGGGCAACCAGTACGGCATCCGCGGATTCGACCTCACGCAGAAGTACGAACTGACCGGCGCTGCCCGCGACCGGATCAGTTGGACGATGACCCTGCGGAACACCTCGACCGAGTCGCTGGAGTTCGTCGACGTCGGACTGCCCTTCCTGATGAACTCGTGGTGGGACGGCTCCAACCAGACGGGCATCTACGAGAAGAACGTCGCGCGCCACTCCTTCGTCGCCAAGGACGGTTCCTACCTCTACTGGCAGCGGCCCAACGGAGAGGGCCCGTTCCTCGTGCTGGCACCCCAGGACGGCACGTCTCTGGAGTTCAAGAACAAGGCACGCCCCGGCGAGGGGCCGTTCGGCGAGCGGGACCCGCAATGGGAGGGACTCGTCGAGTTCTACATCCACTCGGCCGGATCGGTACCGCAGCGCCGCAATCAGGCCGGCACCTATCTGCCCACCACCTCTCTCGTCCTCGCGCCGGGGCAGGAGAAGACCTACGGCTTCACCTTCCGCTGGGCGGCCGACTACGCCGACCTGCGCGATGTGCTCTTCGACGCGGGCGTCGTCGACGTCGTCTCGCTGCCGGGAATGGTGATCCCGCAGGACCAGAAGGCGACGCTGGCCGTCCGCGCCAAGTCCGGTATCACCTCCGTCGTCGGGCAGGCAGGCCGCAACATCACGGTGACACCGCAGGGCGAGCGCAACGGCTACTCGCTCTTCGAGCTCTCCCTCCCGCAGCTGGGAGCGAGCACCGTCACCGTCACGTACGGCGGCACCCGTGAATCCGTCCTGCAGTACTACGCGATCGAACCGGTCGAGAAGCTCATCGGGCTGCACTCCGCGTTCCTCACCTCGAAGCAGCAGGCCAGGACGACCCGCGGCTACGACGGCGCGTTCCTGCAGTGGGACCTCAGCAATCAGAAGCTGATCACCTGGGACGACTACCCCGGTGGCGGATGGAAGGAGTGGATGGCCGGAGGCTCCGACGACCTGGGTCTGGCCCCCGCTGCCTTCCTCGCCGAGAAGAACCTCGTCGCACCGGTGAAGGCCGAGATCGACGCGATCGACTACTACATCGACAACTTCCTGCTCGGCTACCTCCAGGGCAAGAAGAACGCCGACGGCACTCCGACCTACCAGGTCTTCCGCTGGTACGACGGTCGCGACGACACCCCGAACGACCAGGGCGTCTGGCGCGTGTACAACTACATCCACGTCGCGAACACGTACTTCGCGATGCACCGGATCGCGGCGCAGTACCCGTCGCTCGGGACCGCGCGCAGCTCGGCGGAGTACCTCGAACTGACGTACCGGACCCTCGAAGCCATGTACACGAAGGTCCCGCTGCCGACTCCGATCGGCGATGCCGCCCGTGAGCACGGACTCATGGGCGAGCAGACCTACCCCTTCATCCTCGAGGCGCTGCGCAGTGCCGGGCGGACCACCGAGGCCGACCGCCTGCGGACGCTGATCGAGGGCAAGCGCGACGTGCTGTTCGCCGAGAAGTACCCGTTCCGCTCTGAGATCAGCATCGACACGACCGGGTTCGAGTCGACGTACACCCTCGGCAAGATGTACGGGAACCGCGAACTCGTCGACCGCGTGCAGCGCTCCTCGCTCGCCTGCCGCGGGCTCCAGCCGCTCTGGTACTTCTACGGCTCCGACAACCGGCACATGGGCGAGTCCTGGTGGAACCTGAGCTACGAGTGCCAGCTCGGAGCATGGCAGCAGCACGACTACCTGGTGAACTACGCGAGCACCGCCGACCGCGACTTCGCCGACGCGACACGATCGACCTACGGCGCCTACCTGGCGGGTTGGGCCAACATCAACTCGGGTCAGATCAGCCCGCTCGCCGCGAACATCGGCGCCGCGTCGTGGATCTACCAGAGCGAGAAGGGCGCCAACGAGTACGGCTGGATGCCGATCCTCGACGGCTGGTGGGCGTGGTCCGGCGAGTCGGCGCTCGGCTTCTGGGGAGGGGTCCGCGCCGCGACCGTCACCGTGGTGGAGGATCCGATCGTGGGCACCTACGCGTACGGAGCGGACCTGACGACGGTCGGCACCTCGTCCCGGGTCGTCCCGAAGGACGGGGTCCGCCAGCGCCTGACGATGTTCACACGCGGCGGCTTCCGCTTCGAGATCACAGGAGCCCGCTACTCCCGTGCCGATGTCGCGAACGACCTCGGCACGATCGAGCTGGTCCTCGACCGGCCCGCCGGCGTCGCCGGCACCCCGGCGATCGTCCTGTCGAAGCTCCCCGCCGGTCGCTACACGGTGACCGTCGACGGCGTCTCGACGGGCCAGCCGATCACCAGCGACGGTGCGACCGCGCGACTCGCTCTCCCCGGTCTCGCAGCGGCCACCGCGACGGTGCGTCTCGTCAGGGAGACCACCGCCCCCGTAGGCCCGGTGGTCGCCTTCGAGACGAGCGCCACCAGCCGCTGCCTGACCGCGAAGTCGATCCTCACGGTCAAGGTGACGAACCGCAGCACCGGCCCGATCGACGCCGTGGTCACCAGCGCGTACGGCACGAAGTCGTTCACGGCGATCGCGGCGGGGAAGAGTGCGAGTGTCGCCTTCACCACGCGCCAGAGCAGCATGCCCGCCGGCGAAGTCTCCGTCGTCGGGACCGGGACCGTCTCCGGCCAGCGGGCGTCGACGACGCAGACGACGGCGTACGCCAGCCGCAGCTGCTGACGGAGGTGTCGCAGGAGCTGCGACACCTCCCGCAAGGCACTGGACCGGCGAGCCCCTCGGGGCCCGCCGGTCCGGTGCCTTCGCCGGGTTCGGCGCTGTCCGTGGGAGTCGGCGAGTCGCTCCGGCACATCGTCGACGGGGGACTGCGGGCGCCGGCCGGTGGATCATCGACGGCCATCGCGCAGCTGCCGCGTCTAGCGTGACCGGGTGACGTGCCCGGCTGCTCGAGCACGAATCGTCACGGAGGAGACCCCCACGACCCGCCGCACCACGACCTCCCTCGGCCTCACCGTCGCCGTCGCGGCGCTCCTCAGCGGATGCACCGCCTCGGGCGTCCCGGGTGCCGCGACCACTCCCGCGACCGCGACGGCGGCACCCGCGCCGACCGAGATCACGACCGGCCTCACCACCCCCTGGTCGATCGTCTTCGCCGGCACGACGCCGCTCGTCAGCGAGCGCGACACCGGCCGGATCCTCGAGCTCGACGGCAGCGGCGAGACCCGCGAGGTCGCCGAGCTCGACGACGTCGTGCACCAGGGCGAGGGCGGGCTGCTGGGTCTCGCCGTCGACGAGCAGAGCCGCCTCTACGCCTACTCGACCGGACCCGACGGCAATCGCATCCAGCGCTTCGACCTCGCCGGCTCCCCCGGGTCCCTCCGGCTCGAGAACGAGCGCACGATCCTCGACGGTCTCCCGTCGGCGACGTTCCACAACGGCGGGCGGATCGCCTTCGGCCCCGACGGACTGCTCTACGCGGGAGTCGGCGACGCAGGCGACCGCGCGAGCGCGCAGGACCTCGGCGCACTCTCGGGCAAGATCCTCCGGATGACCGCCGACGGAGGCGTCCCCGAGGACAACCCGTACCCCGACTCCCTCGTCTACAGCTCCGGTCACCGCAACGTGCAGGGTCTGGGCTGGGCCGAGGACGGCACGATGTTCGCCAGCGAGTTCGGCCAGGACACCTGGGACGAGCTGAACATCATCACCGCCGGTGCGGACTACGGCTGGCCGGAGGCCGAGGGAGTCGCGGGCGACGACGACTTCGTCGACCCGGTGCAGCAGTGGGCGCCGGCCGACGCCAGCCCGAGCGGAGTCGCGGTGCTGGACGGCACCGTCTACCTCGCCAACCTGCGCGGCGAGCGCCTGCGCACCGTGCCGGTCGGGGATCCCTCCTCCGCCACCGACCTCTACACGGGTGACTACGGACGGATCCGCGCCGTCACCCCGGCACCCGACGGCTCGCTCTGGTTCGTCACGGGCAACACGAACAGCCGTCTGGAGCCGCGCGAGGGCGACGACCGCATCCTCCGCATCGAGCCGCTCTGACCCGGGCGCAGAACCTCAGCTGGGAAGAGGGTCTCTCGGCCGTCAGCCGTTGGACCTCCCCGTCAGCCGATGTTCGGAGAACGCCCGAGCAGCAGTGGCGGGACGGCGGCGACTCCGACGACGACGAGCGCCGGCCGAGCCCGGTCGCAGACCGAGGATCCGGCGCCCGCTGCGATCATCGTCCGGCGAGCGAGCCTCCGATCCCGCCGACCGAGAAGTACCTGTTCAGGAACGCGAACATGATCACCGGCGGGAGCATCATCACGACCGCGACGGCCATGACCGAGCCCCAGTCGGTCGCGTTCTGCTGGAAGAACGACTGCACACCCATCGGCAGGGTGAAGGTGTCCGTCGAACGCAGGAACACGATCGCGACGAGGTAGTCGTTCCACGCGAGCAGGAACGTGAAGATCGCGGTCGAGAGGATCCCCGGCAGCGAGTTGCGCAGCACCACGCGGAGGAAGCCGCCGAAGACGGAGGCGCCGTCGATCCACGCCGCCTCTTCGAGCGACATCGGGATCGTGTCGAAGTAGGCCGCCATCATCCAGGTGGCGACCGACATCGCCGACCCGACGTAGATGATCGTGATGCCGACGAGGTTGTCGACCAGGCCGAAGTTCGCGAACAGGATGAACAGCGGCACGACGGAGGTGATGACCGGGAGTGACTGCACGACGAACAGCAGCAGCGAGTAGCCGGAGACGAGCCTGCTGCGTCCTCGGGAGAGCACGTAGCCTGCGGGAGCCGCGACCGCGACCGAGATCAGCACCGAGGCCAGCGTCACGGCGACCGAGTTCCCCAGCCAGGTGAGGGTGGCGGTGGTGGTGAAGACGTAGGTGAAGTTCTCGAGGGTGAAGCCGGTTCCGCTGGAGTAGGTGCCGGGCCGGACGGAGAGGACGAGAGTCACGACGATCGGGATGAGGATGATCGCGGTCACGACGAGCAGCAGCGTGAAGCGCCCCCACTTGCCGCGGTCACCGGGGGCGACAGCGGACGTCCGGCGACGTGCGGGCGACGGTGCCGCCTTCACGTTCTCGTGCAGGATCGACGTGCTCATTCGATGGCCGACTTTCTGATCTGGCGGTAGAGGACGACGGAGACGATGACGAGGGTGATCGTCATGAGGAAGGCGATCGCGACCCCGGGTCCTGTCTGGAAGTCCTGGAAGACCCTCCGGTAGGCGAGGACGACGAGCGAGGTCGTCGCGTCGACCGGGCCACCGCCAGTCAGCAGGTAGATGGTCGGGAAGTCGTTGACGCAGAAGATCGTCATGAGGATCCACGAGATGTACGTCGATCGGGCGATCAGCGGAAGCGTCATCAGCCGGAACTGCTGCCATTTCGAGGCGCCGTCCATCCCGGATGCCTCGTAGACGTTCCCGTCCACGGCCGCCAGTGACGCGGAGGTCATCAGCATCATGAACGGGAACGACACCCACACCTTGAAGACGCACACCATCACCGCCGCGAGAGTGGGATCGGCGAGGAAGAGGGGCGTCCCCCAGCCCAGGGCCTGGAAGAGAGCGGGGACCGGGGAGTCCGGCGTCGCGACCAGGTAGTTCCAGGCGGTCGCCGAGACGACCACCGGGATGATCCACGGGAGCAGGAGCAGGACCTTGAAAGTGCCGGCGCCGGGGACCCGGGTGCGCAGCAGGAGCGCGAGGGCGAGGCCGATGATCCACGACCCGAAGACCCCGACCACGGTGAAGACGAGCGTGAAGCCAGCGGCTTTCCAGAAGGTGGGCGCCTGGAGCACATCGGTGAAGTTCGCGAGGCCGACGAAGTCCCCCGTGGCGATCAGGGAGCCGTTGCGCACGGACTGGATCCCTGCGTAGATCACCGGATAGGCGTTGATCAGCAGGAGAAGGAACACCGACGGAGCGACGAGGAGCACCAGAGTGAGCGCTCCACGGGAGCGGCGGCGCCGCGGGCGGAGGGGCTGCGACGCCCCCCGCCCGCTCGCGCCGACGCCGGTCGCCGCGCGCTTCAGCGACGATGTGATGCTGGTGGAGGTCATCCGGTTCGCCTACAGCTCACCGAGCGAGGCACCCAGCGCTTCGAGGGCGACCTGCGGGTCGGTCTGTCCGGCGAGCATGGTCTGCGCGAAGGCACGCAGACCCTGACCGCCGTCGATGGACGCGAGTCGCGCGTCGACGAACGAGGACCGGGCGGCGTAGGTCTTGGCGACCGGCTGCCAGTCGTTGATGATCTTCGTCTTCTCGGTGTCCGCCTGGAACTCCGGGAGAGCGGTGAGCGACTTCAGGATGGGCAGGTTCGACTGGAGGTTCTGCTGGAACAGCGGCGTCATGTTCTTGATCCAGTAGGTGAGGAACTCCTCCGATCCCTCCTGGGAGGGGGTGTTCGTGTACATCATCAGGTTGTTCACGAACTGCAGCGTGCCCTGCTCTCCGCTGGGCGAGGCCATCGGCTCGGCGACGACCACGTCGGCGTTCGTGTCGCCGAGTGTCGCGTTCAGCCCCGGGGTGTTGATGCCCATCGCGATCGTGCCGTTGGCCCACTGCGCGGTCAGGTTGTCGGTCGAGTAGCTCGGCGAGGCGGGGTCGATGATGCCCTCCAGCGCGAGCTGGCGGACGAACTCCATCGCCTCGATGTTGCGCTCGTTCACGACGTCGAGCTCGCCGTCGGGGTTGTAGAGCCCGCCGCCGTTGTTGATCATCATCACGAGCATGCTGTGCAGGCCGATGTTGTTGTTCGCGCCGGCTCCGCTGCCGAAGGCGAAGAGGCCCTTCGCCTTGAGTGCCCGGGCGACGGTGAAGTACTCGTCCCACGTCGTCGGCACGGTGAGGCCGTTCTCGTCGAAGATGCGCTTGTTGTACCACCACACGCGCATGTCGAGTGCGGAGGGGATCGCCGCGTAGCCGTCCGGGGTATTCAGGCTCTCGATGGTGCCGGGGAGGAAGTCGTCATAGGTGCCGTCGGCCTTGAACTTCTCGAGGAGGTCGTCGGCGTACGCGATCGCGCCCTGCTCGGCGAACTGGAACGCCTGGAAGCCACCGCCCGTGGACACCGCCGGGCCGGTCCTGGACGCGATGGCCGAGGAGAACGTCTGCGAGAAGTTCGACCACTGGATCACCTGGTACTCGGCCGCGGGAAGAGAGCCGCTCGGAGCGTAGGACTCGGTGACCCGCTGGGCGGCCGTGCTGTACTCCGCCGGCCCCCAGGGCATGTCCCAGAACTTCAGGGCGTCGGAGGACGAGCTCCCGCCCCCGGAGGAGCACGCGGCGAGGGTCGCCAGCGCCGCCGCGCCTCCGGCGACGCCGAGGAAGCCGCGGCGCGAGAAGGCCGAGCTCTGGAAGATGTGTGTTTGCGTCATTGCAATGTCTCCTTAGTGAGGTGAGGGGTCGGTGGGCGGTGCAGCGTGCGCGGATCAGTGCAGGAGTGGTGAGAGCGAGGCGATGACGGCTCGATCGGCCGCGAAGTCCTCGAGATCGGTGGAGGACTCCTCCGCTCGCACGAGAGCGATCAGACGGCGCCAGCTGAACCGGTGGGCGGTCTCGTAGCGGGTCGGGAGCATGGTCTGCCCGTTCGACGTCGTGATCGTCGCCCGGAGCGGCCGAGCCGTCTCGGGAGAGGGGATGCGGGCATCGACGATCACGTCCGCGCCGACGGCTCGGAGGGTGGCGGATGTCGGGACGGCGTCGCTCACCGTGCAGGTGAGGAGGACGGCGCGACCCGTGCGCAGCCGGCCCCGGACGGTGTACCCGCGCGGAGTGCTGATGACGAGGGCGGCCGACTCGAGCGGTGCGTGCGCGGCGCGCACGAGGGCGAGCTGCTCGAGCAGGGCGTGCCGGAGGGCCGTGCCGGTCGGCACGACCACACGGGCTTCCAGAAGAGCTCGCGGTTCGACGTCGGCGAGGGCGGACCTGACGTCCTCGACGCCCGGATTCCCGGAGAAGGGACGGTCGAGGACGACCGGGAAGCCGAGCGGGTGACCAGCGCTCACGTCCTCCTCGCGGGGATCGACGACGAGCACTCCTCGCGCGCCGGCCTCGCGTGCTCGGAGGACCTCGGTCGTCCATCCCGTGGAGCCGTCCACGGCGACCAGGTCCACCGCGCTCCGGCCGAACGCCAGCGAGACGGGGAGGGATGCGACGACGGCATCGATCGCTCCCGTCTCGCGCACGGTGCCGAGGGCGGCGAGGGTCAGAGCGGTCATACGAGGACCCCCTCCCCCGCCAGCACGCGATCGGCGGCGCGGCGTGCGATCTCCAGCGCGAAGCGGAGATCGTCGATCAGCGCGTCCGCCGCGATGCGGGGCGGGGCGCCGTCCACGGCCGACGCGATCTCGCGCCACTCGCCCTCGTAGCCGTTGTGGTCGGCGGGGAGGAAGGTCCGCACCAGTCCGCCGCCGACGAGGGAGGCCGTGCCCGAGCCCGCCTGGACGTACGAGGGAGTGAACTCGATCTCGGCGACGGTGTCCACTCCGATCGCCGTCAGACGCCAGTCCGGGGCCCAGTTGTCGCTCATCAGGGCGTGGAGCTCGATCTGCACCCGGCCCGCCGTCAGCACGATGAGGTACCCGAACGGGTCCAGCATCTCGGCCGAGTGCACCTCGATGTCGTCCCAGCCGGGACCGACGAGTGCGCGGACGAGCGGGAGGTCGTGGATCGCCAGCCCCATGATTCCGCCCGTGATCGCCTCGGCCGCCTGCTCGAGGCTCCGGACCGAGCCCTGCTCCGCGGGCTCCGGCCGTCCTTCCACCTCGGTCGCGAAGTCCTCGAAACGAGTATTCGGCGGCAGGACTATCGACGACCGGACGGTGTGCACGTCCCCGGTGGCGAGGCGGTCGGACACCGCGAGCCAGGCGGGATCGTAGGCGTGCATCGCGCCGACCAGGATGGGCACGCCCGTCTCGGCGCTCACCGCGGCGATGCGCTCGGCCTCCTCGCTCGTCATCGCGAACGGCTTCTCGCAGAGGATCGCCTTCTTGCCTGCTCGGCACGCGGCGATGACCTGCTCCGCGTGGAAGCGGTGCGGAGAGCAGACGGCCACGACCTCGACCGCGGGGTCGGACAGGAGCTGCTCCACGTCGGTCGTCCAGGTCGCGCCGACCCGGTCCGCCACGGCGCGCGCGACCTCGGCGCTCACGTCCATGACGCGCACCACCCGGAAGGTCCCGGTCAAGCGCGCGAGCGCCGGCAGGTGGATCGCCTGGGTCACGGGGCCGGCTCCCAGGATGCCGACGCCGATCAC
Organism: Rathayibacter sp. Leaf299; assembly: GCF_001423055.1. NCBI lineage: Bacteria > Bacillati > Actinomycetota > Actinomycetes > Micrococcales > Microbacteriaceae > Rathayibacter > Rathayibacter sp. Leaf299. Next base: position 282,401 of record NZ_LMNT01000001.1, on the reverse strand, counting down.
GCGCCGACCTCGCGGTCGTCGAGCAGGTCGCGGACGGGCGAGAGCATCGTCCGGACGCTCATCGATCTCGGCATTCGGTTCTCCTCGTCGAGTGGACCGCTCGAAACTTGATCGACCGGTCAGGTTTCCTGAAACATACATGCACGTTCAGGTTTAAGCAACGACCGAATAGACTGCCGGAGGAGGCGGTCGATGACAGCGCGCGAGGACCGGGGCACGAAGCCGAGAGGCCCCTACAAGAACGGACTGAAGCGCCGTCGCGAGATCGTCGACGCCGCGACGGTGGTCTTCGGGCAGTACGGCTACCACGGCGGATCGCTCCGGACGATCGCCGAGATGGTCGGCACGACTCCGGCGACCCTGGTCGGCTACTTCACGAGCAAGGAGCTGCTCCTTGTCGCGGTGCTCGAGAACTGGAACGTCGTCAGCTCGCAGTCCGACGGCGAGCGCGGGCTGGACTACTTCCGCGCGAACATCCCCCTGATGCGCTACCACGTCGCCCATCCCGGTCTGATCCAGCTGTTCCTCACGATGTCCACCGAGGCGACGCAGGAGGACCACCCCGCCCGGCCGTTCATGCGCGCGCGTCAGCAGACCACCCACCGGACGATGACGCGCGAGCTGCAGCGCCTGGTCGACGACGGCGTCGTGAAGCCTCTCTCCCCCGAGCTCGTCGAGCGCGAGGTCAGGGTGATGATCGGCGTCCTCGACGGCGTCGAGCTCGGCTGGTTGATCGACCCGGGCATCGATCTCGAGGGGGTCGTGCGGCACCACATCGATGAGGCGATCGCGCGGTGGAGCGGTCGCTCCCTCGACGCCGTGCGCGCGGAGACCGACGCCTACCTGGCCGGGAGAGCTGCGCGGGCCCGGTCCGAGAAGGCCGACGTCGGAGTCGGCTGAGCCCTCCCGACGTCGGCACGGCGGCCCCGGCGGAGCGCACCCGCCCTTCCCCGCTCGCGGCGTCCGCACGAGCGGCCGGCGGGCGCGGACCGGCTACTCCGCGACCTCGACCGTGAACACCACGTCGTCCGGGAGGCTGCGGAACACCGAGAGGTCGGACGTGATCTCTCCCATGAGGGTCAGGGTCGGGACCGAGCTCGTCTCCTCGTAGATGATCGTGAAGCTGTCCGCGGGGTTGTAGTAGACGATGTCGCCGGGCTGGACGTCCGTGAAGAACGGACCGGTCTCGGTGAGCGGCGCGTCGAGCTCGGTGATGTACTCGATGCCGAGGTTGCGGAACCAGGGCAGCTCGACGGGGAGCATCGCGAGGAGGTCCTGCGAGACCCGGCTGTCGTTCAGCACGGCCATGACGACCTCGTCGCCCGCGGTCAGGGTGATCGCGGTCGACGTCGCGGGAGTCTCCGCGGGAGCCGTCGCGATCGGAGGCGGCGAGGCAGGGCCGGGCGAGGCAGGGCCGGGCGAGGCAGGGCCGGGTGAGGCCGAACCGGTCGCGGAGGCCGCGCTGGTCGGCGTGGACAGGACGTCGGACGCCTCACCCGTCGATCCGGTCGAGCAGGCGGAGAGCGCGGCGACGAGGACGGTCGCAGCGAGGACGGCGGGGATTCTTCTCATGCCCCCAGTCGATCCGCGTCGCCGGATCCGAGCCAGTCCCGCCCGTAGGGTGCCCCGGCGGGACCCGCCTGCGGGATGGCGCCGGTGCCCGGGGGTTAACACGGAGGACCCCCTCCCCGCCGCTCCAGCGCGTAGCGTCGCTCGCATGGACAGCCGTGCCGAGATCAGCGAGTTCCTCACGTCCAGGCGCGGCAAGCTCACACCCGAGGCGGCCGGGCTCCCCGACTTCGGCGGGCGCCGACGCGTGCCTGGCCTGCGCCGCGAAGAGGTGGCGCTGCTCGCCGGGATGAGCTCCGAGTACTACAAGCGCCTCGAGCGCGGCAACGCCGCCGGGGTCTCCGAGGCGGTCCTCCAGGGCATCAGCCGAGCACTGCAGCTGACGGAGGCGGAGCACGCGCACCTCCTCGACCTCGTGCGGGCGGCGAACGCGGCCGCGCATCCGATGCAGCGTCGCACCGTCCCGCGGACGTCCCGCGTGCGAGCCTCCGTCCAGCAGATGGTCGACGCGATGTCGACCGTCCCGGTCTACGTGCAGAACGGGCGGCTGGACTGCGTCGCGACCAACCGGCTCGGCCGGGCGGTGTTCTCGGAGATGTTCGCCGATCAGCCGGCGCCGATGAACGCGGCGCGCTTCGGCTTCCTCGACGCTCGCGCCGAGACCTTCTACCGCGACCTGGCCGACTCGCGACGGCAGTCCGTCGCGCTCCTGCGACGCGAAGCGGGACGGAGCCCTTCGGACCGGCAGCTCACCTCGCTGATCGGCGAGCTCTCGACTCGCAGCGAGGTCTTCCGCGGCATCTGGTCGGCGCACGACGTGAAGGAGCACCGCACCGGCGTGAAGCGCCTGCACCACCCGCTCGTCGGCGACCTCGATCTGTCCTTCGAGTCGATGGACCTCGCCTCGGAGCAGGGTCTCCAGCTGATCGTGTTCTCGGCGGCCCCGGGGAGCGCGTCCCACGACGCGCTCACCTCGCTCGCCCGCCGGGCCGCCGGGAGCGACCCCGTCACGACCGGCCCGGGAGCGAGCACAGCGGGGCCCTGACCCGCTCAGGCCGTCTCGGGGAAGTACCCTCCCGCGGGGCCGCGGACGGCGCTCGCGATGAGGTCCCGGGCTCGCCGCCGGGACACCGGTACGACCGGCGCCGCGAGGAGCCAGGCGAGCAGCTGATCGAACGGGAGCGCCTCGGTCGGCCACTCCGGCATGTACGGATCGCAGTAGATCGGCGTTCCCGGCTCGCTGCGCCAACTCTGGGCGAGTCCGCCGATGTCGAGCGCGTCGTAGCCGAGCGCGTCGAGGACCTCCGCAGCCCGGGCCTTCGCGTCCGCGTCCTCCCCCGCGATCGGCAGAGTGCTGCGCTCGAGGTCCCCGGCCGGTCGAGCCCCGTTGCCCAGGCTCGCGAACGTGATGCTGTTGAACGCCTTCACGACGAACGAGTCCGCGAGGTGCGCCTGCACGAGCTCGCTCGCCGTCGACTCCCGGTCGTCCAGGACCGCGATCCGGCCGTCCCGCTGGGGGTAGTAGTTCGTGGTGTCCAGCACGACCTTGCCCGCGAGGGCGTCGGCGGGGAGGTCGGTGTGCGCGATGAGCGGGATCGCCGCGACGATCACGTCCGACTCCTCCGCCACCTCCCGCACGGTCGCCGCTCGGGCGCGCGGCCCGAGCTGCTCGACGAGCTCGGCGAGGCTCTCGGGGCCCCGGGAGTTGCTGAGGACGACGTCCAGGCCGCCGGCGACCGCGAGGCGCGCGAGCGTGCTCCCGATCGCTCCGCTGCCGATGATGCCGAGGGGTGCGTTCACGGTGGTGTCCTTCCTGGGGAGAGGGGTCAGGAGTCGTGCGAGAGCGACTCGGAGAGCGCGCGGTGCGCGTCGATCTGCTGCTGCACCGCGGCCTGCTTCTGCTCGATCGATGCCGCCGCATCCGCTCCCGCGATGAAGCGGAGGGGGAGGTCGCCGGAGTCGGACAGCGTGACGAGCGCGCGCGCCAGCTTCGCGGGATCGCCGGGCTGCTGCCCGTGCATCCCGGAGAAGGCGGCGAGAGTCTGCGCCGTCCCCTCGGCGTAGTCGTCGATCGCGATCTCGGGGTGGATCGTCGAGGAGCCCTCCACCAGCAGCTCGGTGCGGAAGAAGCCGGGCTCGACGGACATCGTCGAGACTCCGAACGGCGCGACCTCGGGATCGAGCGACTCCATCCACCCCTCGAGCGCGAACTTCGACGCGGCGTACGCCGAGGTGAAGCCGCCGCCGACGAAGCCGGCCGTCGAGGTGACCGTGATGATCTGCCCGGACCGCTGCCCGCGGAGCAGCGGCAGGACGGCGCGGGTGACCGAGAGGGCGCCGAAGAAGTTCGTCTCGAACTGCGCGCGCATCTGCGCATCGCTGAGTGTCTCGAAGTAGCCGGCGTAGAAGTTGCCCGCGTTGTTCACGAGCACGTCGATGCGTCCGAAGCGCTCGACGGCGGCGGCCGCGGCCTTCTCTGCGGCGGCGGGATCGGTGATGTCGAGGGCGACGGCGAGGAGGTTCTCGTGGTCGCCGATCGCCGTGCGCACGCGGTCGGAGTCGCGACCGGTCGCGACCACCTCGTGCCCCGCGGCGAGAGCGGCGCGGGCGATGTCGACGCCCAGTCCTCGTCCTGCTCCGGTGATGAACCAGACGTTCGTGTCAGCCATGCTCGTGCTTCCTTCGTCGAGGGCCCGTCCGGGAGTCGGGCGGGCGCTGAGGTCAGTCAACGAGGGGAGCGACGGGTCGAGACAGACCCGCTCGTGAGGGTCACCGGCAGGGTCCCCCTCGACCGCGACCGCTGCCGTAGCGTCGGGGCATGGACGCCGCCGCCGAGATCCGCGAGTTCCTCACGACGAGGCGGGCCCGGCTGACGCCCGCGCAGGCCGGTCTGCCGGACTACGGCGGCCGGCGCCGCGTCCCCGGGCTGCGCCGCGAGGAGGTCGCGCTGCTCGCGGGGATGAGCGTGGAGTACTACGTCCGCTTCGAGCGCGGGAACGCCCTCGGGCTGTCCGAGGAGATCCTCGACGGCATCGCCCGGGCGCTCCAGCTCGACACCGCCGAGCGCCGGCACCTCGACGACCTCGTGCAGGCCGCGACCGACGGAGTCCGCCCGTCCCGGCGCCGGGCAGCGGCTCACGAGCAGCGGGTCGGTTCCGGCGTCCTGCGCCTGCTCGACGCGATGACCGGGGTTCCGGCGCTGGTGCAGAACGGGCGGATGGACGTCGTCGCGATCAACGCGCTCGGGCGGGCGCTGTTCGCGGGGCTCGACGCCCGACCGGGACGGCCGGCGAACTTCGCCCGCTTCCTGTTCCTGGATGCGCAGGCGCGCGACTTCTACCGCGACTGGGACGACTCCGCCCGGCAGATCGTCTCGCTGCTGCGCGCCGAGAGCGGGCGCTCCCCTCGCGACGCGCAGCTGGCCGAGCTGATCGCGGAGCTCCGCGGGCGCAGCGACGAGTTCGCGGGCCTCTGGCTCGAGCACGACGTCGACGAGCACGGCACCGGCGCGAAGCGGCTGCACCACCCCGACGTCGGCGATCTCGACCTCGGCTACGAGGCGATGCAGCTCTCCGGCGACCCCGGTCTGCTGTTCCTGGCCTGGACCGCGGAGCCCGGAAGCGCGTCGCAGGACGCGCTCCGGCTGCTCGGCAGCCTGGCGGGGTCCGGCGCACCGGCCCGCCACTCGAGTTAGCGCGCCGGCCCGGTCCCGCCGTCGACGGCGTCCGGCCCCGAGGCCGGTGCGGACCAGCTCGCCAGCAACCGCAGATCCTCCGCCGACCGCGATCCCTGGGATGCGGTGTACGCGACGAGCAGCAGCCCGTGATCGCTCGTGATCTCCAGCACCTCGCAGTCGAGGTCGAGGTCGCCGACGAGCGGATGGTGCAGCCGCTTCGGCCCTGCGCTGTGCTCGCCCGCGTCGCGCGACGCCCAGAGGTGGCGGAAGCAGTCGCTGCGCGTGGAGAGCTCGCCGACCAGGTCGGTCAGCGGGCGGTCGAACGGGCGGCGGCCCGCTTCCGCACGCAGCAGCGCCGCGCACTGCTGCGCGATGCGCTCCCAGTCGCGGAAGAAGACGGGAGCGCGCCCGTCGAGGAAGACGAAGCGGCAGAGGTTCCGTGCCGGAGCGTCGAGCGCCTCGGAGAACAGCGCGGCTCCCAGGCGGTTGGCGCCCACCACGTCCAGTCGCCCGTTCTGCACGAGCGCCGGTACGTCGCCCATCGCGTCGAGCAGCTGCTGCACCGGCGGGCGCAGTCCGATCGGTCGGGGCGCGGAACGGCGCCTGCGCGGCTGCTCGCCTCCGTTGGCGGCGCGCACCAGCTCGAAGAGCCGGGACCGATCCCGGTCGTCGAGCCGCAGTGCGCTGCAGAGCCCGTCGAGGACGTCCTCCGAAACTCCTCCGACACGGCCCTGCTCGAGGCGGTGGTAGTACTCGGCGCTCATCCCGGCGAGGAGGGCGACCTCTTCGCGGCGGAGCCCCGGGACCCGTCGCCGTCCGCCGAAGTCCGGCAGTCCCGCCTGCACGGGCGTGAGCCGGCTGCGGCGGGAGATCAGGAAGTCCCTGATCTCGGTGCGGGTGTCCATGCCCTCGACGCTACGGGTGTCCCGTGCGGGGAGAGGGGCCCCGCCGGTGCCCCTTCCCGCAGGGACTCTCACGGATCCCCTGCGGAGCGGAGAGTGGATCCGCCGGCAGGACTCCGCGCAGGAAGCGCCCGGGCCGTCGGCATCGACAGGAAGGACTCCTCCATGACTCCGACGCTCTCCGGAACCGTCGCCGTGATCACCGGCGCCTCCAGCGGCATCGGCCGCGCGACCGCTCGCGCCCTCGCCGCCGAAGGCGCCTCCGTCGCTCTCGTCGCCCGTCGCGAGGACCGCCTCGACGAGCTCGTCTCCGAGATCGAGGGCCTCGGCGGCACCGCCCTCGCGCTCCCCACCGACATCACCGACCGCGACCGGGTCGAGGCCGCGATCGCGACCGTCGTCGAGCGCTTCGGACGCCTCGACGTGCTCGTCAACAACGCGGGCCTCATGCTGCTGGGCCCCGTCGCCGAGACCGACGTCGAGGAGTGGGAGCGGATGATCGCGATCAACCAGCTCGGCCTGCTCTACACGACGAAGGCGGCCCTCCCGCACCTCCTGCGCGCCGCCGAGGACGACCTGCGCGGTGTCGCCGACATCGTCAACATCTCCTCCATCGCCGGCCGCCAGGCCTGGGGCGGCTTCGCCGCGTACGCGATGACGAAGTTCGGAGTGACCGGCTTCAGCGAGGCGCTGCGCCAGGAGGTCACGAAGAAGAACGTGCGCGTCGGCGTGCTGCAGCCCGGCGCTGTCGCGACCGAGCTGGTCGCGCAGAACACCCAGCGCATCCAGGAGCAGCTCGCCGCCTCCGACGCGGAGGCGATCCCGGAGCGGCTCCAGCCCGAGGACATCGCCGAGAGCATCCTCTACATGGTCACCCGGAACCGCCGCTCCTCGATCGCCGAACTCTGGGCGATGCCCACCTCGCAGGCCTGATCCCCCATTCACCGACGCACAGGAGCAGCAGCAGATGAAGAACGCACGTCTCGGAGCCCTCGAGGTCTCCCGCATCGGACTCGGCGCGATGACCATGGCCGGCACGTACACGACCGGCGGAGGGCTCGACGACGACGAGTCGATCCGCACGATCCACCGCGCCCTCGATCTCGGCGTCACCCACATCGACACCGCCGAGGTCTACGGCCCGTTCCACAGCGAGGAGCTGGTCGGCCGCGCCCTCCGCGGACGCCGCGACGGGGTCGTCGTCGCCACGAAGTACGGGTTGATCCGGCACGACGGAGGCTCGACGAGCGGAGCGATCGACAGCAGCCCGGCGAACATCCGCGCGGCCGTCGAGGGCTCGCTGCGCCGCCTCGGCACCGACCGCATCGACCTCTACTACCAGCACCGCGTCGACCCCGGCACTCCGATCGAGGACACGATCGGAGCGGTCGCCGAGCTGGTCGCCGAGGGCAAGGTCCTCCACCTCGGACTCTCGGAGGCGTCCGCCGAGACGATCCGCCGCGCTCACGCCGTGCACCCGATCGCGGCCCTCCAGACGGAGTACTCGCTCTGGACCCGCGACGTCGAGGACGGGATCCTCCCGCTCCTGCGCGAGCTCGGCATCGGCTTCGTGCCCTACTCCCCGCTCGGGCACGGACTGCTGACCGGGCAGCTGCGCTCGGCGGCCGACCTCCCCGAGGGCGACTGGCGGACGTCGAACCCCCGCTTCACCGGCGGGAACTTCGAGCGCAACCTCGCCCTCGTCGACGAGGTGCGCGCGATCGGCGCCGAGATCGGCGCGACTCCCGCCCAGACCGCCCTCGCCTGGATCCTCACCCGCGGCGACGACATCGCGCCCATCCCCGGCACGCGCCGCGTCTCGCGGGTCGAGGAGAACACGGCGGCCGACGCCGTCGAGCTCAGCCCGGAGCAGGCGGCCCGCCTCGAAGCGCTCGAACCCGCGGCGGGCGCCCGGCACGACGACGCGAACATGGCCTCGATCGACCGCTGAGCCGCCGGTCGGGGCGTCAGGCCGGAACGCCCTGCGCCCCGCCCGGCAGCAGCGGCCGCTGCATCCGCCGCTCGTAGCGCACGATGCACCGGGAGTCCCGCGCCAGCTCGTAGGCGGCGATGCACTCCGGGTCGGTGAGCGAGTCGATCCGGTACCGCTCGTAGTCCGCGAGGGACGGGAACGTGAAGAGCGCGAAGGCCTCGTCACTGTCCCCCTCCGCCGGGAGGAAGTACCCGTGGTGCTGCCCGCCGAAGCGGTCGACCAGGGCCATCCACCGGGTGGCGTAGTCGGTGAACACGTCCAGGAGCGACGGGTCGATCCGGTACCGGAGGTGGATCGTGATCACGCGCGTCCCCCTCGGAGTCGATCGGGTGTGGTCGTGCTGCGCATGGCTCCCCCTCGGGAGATCGGCCGTCTCCGGCGTGCGGATCCTCCGCACTGCTCCCACCGTGTCAGCGCGCCGCGTCCCGCGAGGCGCGACGACGGCCGATCACCGTCGAGAAGCCGCCAGGACGTCTCACCAGCCCGCGGGCCCCGCGCTCCCCGCCTCGTACTCCTCGAGCGGCGCCGCCCCGTCGGCCCAGTGCGCGAGCACCGGAGTGACGATGCGCCAGCACTGCTCGGCGACGTCGCACGGCACCGACAGCAGGGTGTCGCCCTGCAGGATCCCCGCGAGCACCTGCCCGTAGGCGTCGAGGGTGGCGGTCCCGGGATGCGCCTCCAGCGTCGCGCGCTCGAGGTCGGTCAGGTCGTCGGCGCTGTTCACGAACAGGTCGAGCCCGACGTCGCCGCCCTTCAGCGACAGGCGCAGAACGGTCCCGGCGTCCTCCCCGCCCGAGCGGAGGCCCCGGGGCGGAGTCGCGGCGCGGAAGTGGACGGCGACCTCGGTGCGCGGGTCGCCGATCCCCTTGCCGGAGCGCAGCACGAACGGCACGCCCGCCCAGCGCGGGACGTCGACCTGGAGGAGGAGCTGCGCGAGCGTCTCGGTGCCGGCCTCGGGGTCGACGTCGGGCTCGTCGACGTAGGAGGGGAGCAGGCGGCCGTCGAGGCGCCCCTCGGTGTAGCGGGCGCGGCGGGCCGTGGCGGGGTCGTCGCGCCAGAGGCGGACGGCACCGAGCGCCTCGGCCATCCGGGCGTGGACGTCCTGGGGAGAGACCTCGTCGGGCCGCTCCATCACCGTCAGCGCCAGCACCATCAGCAGGTGGCTCTGCAGCATGTCGCGCAGCGCCCCGGTGCCGTCGTAGAACTTCCCGCGCCCCTCGATCCCGAGCGTCTCGTCGTAGACGATCTCGACCTTCTCGATGTGCTCGGCGCTCCAGCTCGCCTCGAGCAGCCGGTTGCCGAAGCGCAGGCCCAGCATCCCCATCACCGTCGCGTTGCCGAGGAAGTGGTCGATGCGCCAGAGGCGGTCCTCGGGGATCACGGCCGCGAGGGCGGCGTTGAGCGAGACGGCGTCGTCGAGGTCCTCGCCGAACGGCTTCTCGATCGCGACGACGAGGTCCTCCGGCAGCTCGATCCGCCCCAGCGACTCCGCGACCGCGTGTCCCATGGCCGGCGGGAGCGCCACGTAGAGCACGGGCGTCGACGGGCAGGCGTCGAGCAGGGCCGCCAGCTGCTCCGGATCGGAGGCGTCGGTCGCGACGAAGCGCGCCCGCGAGGCGAGGTCGTCGACGGTGTGCGCCGCGATCCCCGCGTCCTCGAGGCTGCGGCGGACGAGCGCCTGCCACTCCTCGTCGCTCTGCGGCGTGCGGGCGGCTCCGACGAGGGTGAGCTCGGAGTCGCGCGCGAGCTCCGCGACCCGTCCCAGCCCCGGGAGCAGCAGCCGCTCGGTGAGGTCGCCTCCGGCCCCGAGGATCGCGACGGTGCGCCGCTGCTGCTCGAGTGCGGTGGCCTCGGGGATCCCGATCTGCTCGGTCATGGTGTCTCCTCCTGTGCGTGGTCCCGGCTCCGGCTGTCCGTCCTGGATCCGGCGTGCGTCCTGGATCCCGTCGGCGGTGCGAGCCGCCACGCTAACCGACCGGTCTGCTCGTGCCCCGAGAGGGGGCTGACCGAGCGGTGACTCCGCCGCGGGAACCCCGGAGCGTCGAGGGAGCCCGCAGGAGCGGGTTCCCCCACCGCCCGCCGACCCGCGCTAGCGTCTCCCCCGACGGCGGACCACCGCCAGGGGGGAAGGTCCGCATGCTCGAGGAATCCGACCGGGAGCTGATGCGGGTCGTCTCCCGCTACCTCAAGCACGTCGAGAAGCTCGCCGCGACCGAGCAGATCGCCGAGCGCACGCCGCTCGGCGACGCCGTGAGCGAGCACCTCGGCGTCGACGCGACGACCCTGTCGGTCACGACCGAGGAGGTCCTCCCGCACCGCCTGGTCGACGCCGACCTCGCGCTCGACGTCCTCTCGGGAGCCGACTCCTCCGTCCTCGGCGTCGGCGGCGGCGAGCAGCGCGCCCACTCCTCGATCGGCGAGATGCTCGCGAACCCCTACAACCGGTTCGCGCCCGGCCCCGTGACGTACGCCACCCGCGCCACCGGACCCGACTCCGACCGCCGCGTCATCGCGTTCGGCCTGCGCCTGCTCCGCTTCGAGGGCGTGCCGGTCGCGGTGCTGCAGCGGGACGCGATGCCGCAGGTGGGTCGGGAGACCGCGACGCTCGAGATCCTCGCGGCCGACGAGGGGGTCGTGCCGGCGTTCGTCCGCCGCCTGCACGCGCTGATGATCGAGCACAGCGTGCTGCGCGGCCAGGTGCTCTCGTTCGCGGGCACCGAGTTCGGCCGTCACGCCGGAGCCGTCTTCCTCCCCCGTCCCGCGGTCGCCGCGAGCGAGGTCGTGCTCGAGGAGGGCGTGCTCGACTCCGTCGTCGACCACGTCGTCGGCATCGGCGAGCACCGCGCCGAGCTGCTCGAGGCGGGCCAGCACCTCAAGCGCGGCCTGCTGCTCTACGGCTCTCCCGGCACCGGCAAGACGCTCACGGTACGCCACCTGCTCTCCCGCACCCCGGGGACCACTGCGATCGTGCTGACCGGGTCGAGCATCCGCTTCATCGGCGCCGCCGCCGAGATCGCGCGCACCTTCCCGCCCGCGCTGGTCGTGCTCGAGGACATCGACCTGGTGGCGATGGAGCGCTCGCACAGCCCGCAGCCGCTGCTGTTCGAGGTGCTCGACGCGCTCGACGGCCTCGACGGGGACGCCGACGTGGCCTTCGTGATGACCACGAACCGCGTCCAGGTGCTCGAGCGCGCCCTCGCCGCGCGTCCCGGCCGGGTCGACCTCGGCGTCGAGATCCCGCTCCCCGGACTCGAGGCGCGCCGCCGCCTCTTCCGCCGGTACGCCGACGCCCTGCCGTTCAGCGGGGCGGCGCTCGACGCCGCGGCGGAGCGGGCGGAGGGGACGACCGGCTCGTTCGCGAAGGAGCTCATGCGCCGCAGCGTCCTCGCCGCCGCCCTCCGCGGATCCGCACCCGGCGACGGCGACCTGGCGGCCGCGCTCGAGGTGCTGCTCTCGTCGGCGGAGTCGCTCACCCGCCTGCTCCTGGGCAGCCCGGGCGAGCGGCGGGACCCGGAGGGCGACGACGTCGACCCGCACGACGCCGGCCCCGACGGCGAGGTCACGGCCGCGGGGTACTCCGCGTCCGCGATGAGCACCTCCTACTCGGTCTCGTACGACGACGACCCGGGCGTCTGACGGGGGCTCGCTAGCAGCACCGACCCGGCTCAGCCAGTCCCTGCGCGGCGTCGGCGATCGTGATCGACTGCAGGCACACCTCCCGAAAGCCGGTCCCATGCTCTCCCTCGTCTACTCCAGCCGCGCCACCGCCCCGTTCGACGAGGCGCGCCTCGCGTCGCTCCTGCAGCAGAGCCGCGCCGACAACGCGCGGGTCGACCTCACCGGCATGCTCCTGTACCGCGACGGCCGCTTCCTCCAGGTGCTCGAGGGCCCCGACGAGGCGGTGCGCGAGCGGATGGACGCCATCGAGCACGATCCCCGGCACGAGTCGATCCGCATCCTGCTCAAGGAGTCGACGACCGAGCGCCTGTTCCCGGAGTGGTCGATGGCGTACGCCGCCGTGCCCGAGACCGCGCAGCCCGAGGGCTTCCGCACCACGTTCGAGGACCTCGCCGGCGACCGTGAGACGAGCTTGACCCTGCCGGCCCTGCGCGAGCTCGTCCGCTGGTTCCAGGAGCGGCCCGCCGCCTGAGCGCGCGGCGGCCCACCCGTCAGCGCCCCGATCCGTCGCGAACGGCCGCGTTCCGACCTCTGCCGGGCCTCCGCCCGCGTCGACCCGTCGCGGACGGCCGTCCTGATCCTCCCGCGGCGACCATCAGTGACGGATCACGCCCGCGCCACTCCGTTCCGCGACTCAGCCCCAGCCGAGCTCGACCAGCGCCTCGCGCGCGTCGCGACGCGGCGAGTACGGCACCTCGACCCCGCGCACCAGGCGGTAGTCCGTGTCGCCCGGCCCCACCCACAGCACGCTGTCGGAGGCGGTGGCCGAGCCCAGCGCCGAGCGGATCGCCTCCGCGGGCTCCGCGATCTCGCGCACGTCGCCGCCGAGCCGGGCGCCCTCGAGCAGCGCACGGCGGATCCGCGCCGGATCCTCCGACCGCGGGTGGTGGTCGGTCACGACGACCACGTCCGCCCCCTCGGCCGCCGCCCGCCCCATCGGTGCGCGCTTGGAGGGGTCCCGGTCGCCGTCCGCTCCCAGAACCACGATCACGCGTCCCGGAGTCACCTCGCGCAGCGCCGCCACCGTCTTCTCGATCGAGTCGGGCGTGTGCGAGAAGTCGAGGAACACCCGCGGCCCGCGCTCCCCCGAGATTAGGAGCGAGCGGCCCGGCACGCGCGCGTGGATCCCGTCGCGCACCGCCTCGGCGAGCGCCGGGAGCGGATGCCCGGCCGACAGCAGCATCACCAGCGCGAGCCCCGCATCCGCCGCCATGTGCCGACCGACGAGGGGGACGGAGGTGGTCAGCGAGCCGCCGGGCCCGCTCAGCCGGAACGCGGTGCGCGTCGTCGTCGACTCGAGCACCTCGACCCGCCAGTCCGCGCCGGTGCCGCCGAGCGACGCGACGGTGACCACGGGCACCTCGGCCAGGTCGCGCATCCGCTCGCCCGCCGGCGAATCGAGCAGCACCACCGCCCGACGCGAGAGCGACGGATGCAGGAGCCTCGCCTTCGCCCGCAGGTACTCGTCCATGCCGCCGTAGTCGTCGAGGTGGTCGTGGCTGAGGTTGGTGAATCCCGCGACGTCGAAGTGCAGCCCGTCGACCCGGTGCCGCGTCAGCGCCTGCGCGCTCACCTCGAGGGCGGCGGCGTCGACCCCGTCCTCGACCATGCGCGCCAGCAGCGCGTGCAGCTCCGGGGCCTCGGGCGAGGTGAGCCGGCTCGCGATCTCGACGGAGCCGCTGCGCCGCGTCGCCGTCGAGCTGTGGCCGACGCGCCTCCCGAGCTGCTCGAGCACCGCCGTGAGCAGGTGCACGGTCGTCGTCTTGCCGTTCGTGCCCGTCACGCCGAAGAGCGGCGGGCGAGCGGAGTCGGTGCCGTAGACGCGCGCCGCGATCCGTCCCAGGACCCGCCGCGGATCCGGAGCGACCAGCACCGGCAGACCGGCGGTGCGCGCGGCCCCCTCCTCGTCGGTGAGCACCGCGACCGCTCCCGCCGCCCGAGCCCGCTCGACGAAGTCGGCACCGTGCGCGCCCCGCCCCGGCAGCGCGGCGAACAGCCCGCCCGGCTCGACCTCGCGGTCGCTGACGGTCACGCTCGTCACCCGGACGTCGGGGCCCTCGAGCCGCGCGCCCGTCGCGGCGAGCTCCGAGAGCACCGCCCCCGCCGTCGAGCGCGGCCGGAGGAACGAGAAGTCCGGCACTGCGCCCCTCGCTGCTCCCGGGCACCGCGATCCGGCCCGACCAGCCGATCGTAGGAAACCCGCCGACCGGGGTGAAGACGATTGACAAACCGGACCCGGTCCGATCCGCCGGGAGCGCTCTCAGCGTGCCGCGCCCTCCGCGTCCGCCCGTGAGAACCCGAGGTCGTATGATGCTTATTAATAGTCATGGAGGATCGATGTACACCGCACCGGAGCTCACGGACGAGGAACTCGAGGTCCGCCACGAGATCAGAACCGTGAGCGACTCCCTGCTGCACCAGGTGCGCCAGGCGAACCGCTGGACGGCGCCGCTGCGCCGCATGACGATCGCGCGCAACGTGCAGGGGTCGAACAGCATCGAGGGCATCACCGCGAGCGTCGACGAGGTGGGCGCACTCGCCCAGGGCGAGCAGCCCCCGGGAGTGGGCGACGACACGGCGCGCGCTCTCCTCGGCTACCAGCTCGCGATGACCTACGTCCTCCAGCTCGCGCAGGATCCGGTGGTCGTCGACCCGACACTCCTGCGCAGCCTGCACTACATGATGACGTCGCACGATCTGTCGGTGCGGCCCGGGCGCTACCGGCTCGGGCCGGTGTTCGTCCAGCAGGAGTCGACCGGGGACATCGTGCACGAAGGCGCGCCCGCCGACGGCCTCCCTCCGCTGATGGAGGAGCTGACCACGACCGTGCGCGGCACCGGCGACAGTCTCGTCGACGCGGCGATGGCGCACCTCAACTTCGTGCTCATCCACCCGTTCCGAGACGGCAACGGGCGCATGGCGCGCATCCTGCAGTCCCTCGTCCTCGCCGCCGACGACGACGTCTCGCCCGTCTTCCTCTCGACGGAGGAGTACCTCGGCCGCCACACGCAGGCGTACTACGACGTGCTCGCCGAGGTCGGCGGCGGGGGCGGGGGGTGGTCTCCGGGGCGCGTGCCTCCCGAACGTGCCCGCCCATGGATCCGGTTCATGCTCACCGCGCACCTCAACCAGGCCCAGGAGCGAGCCTTCCGCATCGCCGCCGCGAGCGAGGCGACGACGGACCTGAGCACGATGGTCCTCGCGGCCGGCGTCGACGACCGCACCCTGGACGCGCTGTTCGACGCCCTCCTCGGCGCGACGCTCACCAGAGGCCGCTACATCTCCTCGCTCGCCGAAGTGGGCGTGACGGTCAGCCCCCAGACCGCGACGCGCGACCTGGCGACGCTCGCGCAGGCCGGGCTCCTCGAGGCGACCGGCGAGAAGCGGGGGCGCGCCTACACCGCCGCAGCACCCCTTCTCGCCCTGCGCCGCGAAGTCGGCCTCGGGCGCGCGTGGCGGCACGTCGATCCGTTCGCCGGCTCGTGAGCGCGACGCCGCGCCGCGGTCCTCAGGCCCGCTGCCGGAACCAGTCCAGCAGCAGCTGCGCCCGCGACGGCTCGTCCCAGCTGCTCCGGCGCTTCTGCGGGGAGTCGAAGAACGCGTCGTAGCCCGGCGCCCGCCGCAGCTCCGCGTCCTCCGGCGTCGGGAAGCCCATCGACCACTGCGGGAAGCGCCGGCCCTCGATCGACTCGCTCAGCAGCTGGGTGACGTCGGTGTGCCGCGGGTCGGCCGCGATCACGCGGTACCGCTCGAGCACGTCCTCCTCCTCGCCCTCGAGGACCTGCATGAAGCGGCCGTTCTTGAACAGGAGCATCCCGGTCAGACCGGAGCGCGCGTTGTTCTCGCGGCTCTGCCGCAGCAGCTCGGCGAGGTCGGCGTCGCCGAAGGTCTCGGAGGCCGTGCTCACGTAGGTGACGGACAGCATCAGCGCTCTCCTCCTTCTTCCTCGTCCCGGCGGAGGACCAGCAGGGTGACGTCGTCGTCGGGCGGGACCGACTCGATGAGGTCCTGGACCGCGGCGAAGAGCTCGCCGTCGTCGGCGCACGAGCGGACGAGGGCCGCCAGCTCGTCGAGCGCGGCCAGGGTGCCGTCGTACAGGTCCAGCGCCCCGTCGGAGCAGGAGAGCAGCGTGTCGCCCGGGAGGAGCGTCGTCGCGCGCGCCTCCCATCCGACGTCCTCGCCGATGCCGATCGGGAAGTCGAACGACGTCAGCCGCTCGGCGGTGCCGTCGGCGCGGACGATCACGGTCAGCCCGTGGCCCGCGTCGGCGTAGTGCAGCTCGCCGGTCCGCGTGTCGAGGCTGGTGTGGACGAGGGTCGCGAACGTGCCCGTCGCGGACAGATCGGCGAGCAGTTGCTCGTTGACCGCGGTCACGGCCGCGCCGGGCTCCCAGCCGCGTCGGGCCTGGAACGCCGAGCGGACGGCGGAGGCGACGAGAGCAGCGGACACGCCCTTGCCCATGACGTCGGCGAGCGTCGCGTCGACGCGCCCCTCGAGCACATCGACCGAGAAGTAGTCGCCGGCCACCTCGGAGTGGGGCCGCGTGAATCCCGCGAAGGTGTAGCCGTCGACGCGCACCGGCGCGGGCAGCATCTGCCGCTGCGTCCAGCCCGCGTGGTCGGCCGCGCGCTGCTCCACGAGCTCGCGCTCCACCCACCGGCCGAGCTCGTCGAGGAGCTCCTGGTCCTCGCCGCTGAGGTCGCGCGGCGCCGTGTCGACCAGGCAGATGGTGCCCACCCGCGCGCCGTCGGCCACGCTGAGCGGGCGGCCGGCGTAGAAGCGCACGTGCGGCGGACCGGTGACCGTGCCTCGCTCCGAGAACCGCGGGTCCTCGAGCGCGTCCTGCACGACGACGATGTCGGGCTGCTGCACGACGACGTCGCAGAAGGAGTCGGCCCGCGGAGTGAAGTGGGACCCTCCCGGCCGCTGCGGCGACTTGGTGAACTGGTGCTGCTGGTCGATGAAGTTGATCTCGGCGATCGGCACGCCGAACAGCTCTTTGGCCATCCGCGTGACCCGGTCGAACCGCTCCTCCGGACCGGTGCCCACGATGTGCAGGTCGTCGAGTGCCGCGAGCCGGATCCGCTCCCGAGCCACCGACCGATCGATCGGCGCATTCTGCGTCACGTGACAGCACCTCTCCCCGAACTGCACCTCCGGCCCGAGCGAGCCGCTCGCGCTCCTCCCGGAGGGGAGCACTCGAGGGAACTCTGGCAGACGACACGTGTTTGATCGACGCGATCAGCCAGTACGCCCCTCAGACGGGGGTGGCACGAAACGTCACGCGCGCTCCGTCAGTCGTCCGTCGGACGCCGCCGCTGCCGCTTCGTCGCCGACCGCTGCTGCTTCGCCGCCAGGTGGCGCCGAGCCGATCCGCGGGTCGGCCGGGTCGGGCGCCGCGGAGCCGCCGGGGGCGCCAGCGCCGCGCTCACCAGCCCGCGCAGCGACTCGAGCGCCGCCTCGCGGTTCCGCAGCTGCGACCGCTGCTCCGACACCGTCACGGTCACGGTCCCCGCGACCAGCCGCCGCTCCAGCCGTTCCAGGAGGCGCGCCCGCTGCTCCTCGTCGAGCACCGCCGATCCCGCCACGTCCCAGGTCAGCTGCACGCGGCTGTCGGACGTGTTCACGTGCTGCCCGCCCGGCCCGGACGACCGCGAGAAGCGCCACTGCAGCTCCGACGCCGGGATCGTCAGGCCGCGCCCGATCTCGAGATCCATCGCGGCCTCCCCCTCGTCCGGCGGTCGCTCCCGCACACGGCGGCCCGGCACGCTCGACGGCGGCGACTCCCTCCGCTCACGCTATACGGCGGTCACGGCGGAGCGGAGTGGGGCCGGGGCGACCCTCCAGACGCCCCGGCCCGAGGAGCGGACGCGGACGCCCGCTCCCGTTCAGCCCGGGACGCGACGGTCCCGGTGGTCTGCGCTCACGCCGGAACCGGCGCGAGGTCCCTCCTGGGCGCGACGGCCGGGAACGACGGCGCCTGGCCGCCGGCCAGGGTCTCGAGGACCCGCACGACCTGGCAGCTGTAGCCGAACTCGTTGTCGTACCAGACGTAGAGCACGACCCCGTCTTCGGTCGCGATCGTCGCGAGGCCGTCGACGACTCCCGCGTGGCGGGAGCCGAGGATGTCGGTGGACACGATCTCGGGCGACTCGAGGTAGTCGATCTGCCGGCGCAGCGGCGAGTCCAGGGAGGCGCGGCGCAGGTGCGCGTTGATCGCGTCCCTCGTGATCGGCCGCTCCGTGCGCAGGTTCAGGATCGCGAGCGACACGTCGGGCGTGGGCACCCGGATCGAGCTGCCGGTGAGCCGTCCCTCCATCTCGGGCAGGGCCTTCGCGACGGCGGTCGCCGCTCCGGTCTCGGTGATCACCATGTTGAGCGCCGCCGAGCGGCCGCGGCGATCGCCGGCGTGGAAGTTGTCGATCAGGTTCTGGTCGTTGGTGAACGAGTGCACCGTCTCGACGTGCCCGCTGCGCACCCCGACCAGGTCGTGCACCGCCTTCAGGATCGGCGTGATCGCGTTCGTCGTGCACGACGCGGCCGACACGATCCGGTCGTCGGCGCTGATCGCGTCGTGGTTGATGCCGTGCACGATGTTCTTCAGCGCGCCCTTGCCCGGCGCGGTCAGCAGCACCTGCCGGGCACCGGGCGATTCGAGGTGCCGGGCCAGGCCCGCCTCGTCGCGCCAGCGGCCCGTGTTGTCCACGACGATCGCGTCCTCGATCCCGTGGGCGCGGTAGTCGATGCTCGCGGGGTCGTCGGAGTAGAGGAACTTCAGGAGCGTCCCGTTCGCGAGGATCGTGTCGTTCTCCTCGTCCACCGTGATCGTGCCCGCGAACGGCCCGTGCACCGAGTCGCGCCGGAGCAGGCTCGCGCGCTTGCGCAGATCGTCGGCCGAGCCGCGGCGCACGACCACGGCGCGCAGCCGCAGGGTCGAGCTCTGCCCGCCCCGCTCGATCAGGAGTCGCGCCACGAGGCGCCCGATCCGCCCGAACCCGTAGAGGACCACGTCCCGCGGCCCCTGCCCGCCCGCGACCCGCGGCACCCCGCCCACGACCTCGGCGAGCTGCTCCCGGAGGAACTCCTCCAGCAACTCGGACCCCTCCCGCGTGCGGAACAGGAACGCCAGCTGCGCGACGTCGATCGACGCCGCACCCAGCTCGAGCCGCGTCAGGACCCGCAGGATCGGCAGGGTCTCGGCCAGCGACAGCTCCGACTCGTCCAGGTGGCGGGCGAAGCGGTGCGCCTTCAGCAGCTCGATCGTCGACCGGTTGATCAGGCTCGTCCCGTGCAGCGACGTCACCACCCGGCGGCGGCGGTAGAGATCGCCGATCAGCGGGATCATCGTCTCGGCGAGCGCCTGACGGTCCTCCCACGTCGCGGCCTGCAGCTGGTGATCGGTCAGGTTCACTCGGGGCTCCTGGAGGGTCTCGCGGTCGCCGGAGGGTGCGGCGTCCCGGTGGTGTCGATGGGCCGCCGCGGAGTTCTGCTCCACGGCCGGCCGCCGGTTCCCGCTCCGCTCGGCAGGGGCGTCAGCGTCGTCGCGAGTCCTCGTCGAGCAGCGGATCGGGTCGCTTCGAGCCTGGCGCAGAGGCGCGGGCAGGTGCCGGCCGGAGCCACCGCAAGAACCGTGCTTTTTACGCTTCCGTCAAACCTCGGACCGCACCGACCTTCACGGCGGCCCTCAGCACTGCAGCACCACGGCCCCGTAGTGGGTGCCCGCGCCGGTCCCGACGAGCAGCACCGACTCCCCCTCCTGCACCCGCGCGCGGTGCAGCGCCAGCGGGATCGCCGAGCCGATCGTGTTGCCGACCTCGGCCAGCGTGACGACCATCCGCTCGCGCCCCCACAGCCGCGCCATGCCCTCGAGGCCCGCCTTGCTGGTCTGGTGCGGCACCACGCGGTCGATGCCCGGCAGCCCGGAGCCGAGCCCCGGCCGCACCGTCTCGAGGAACGCGGGGAAGTGCCGCAGCGCCTCGATCAGCAGGCGGGTGCCGTCCATGTCGAAGCGGAAGTCGGCGAGGCGCTCGGAAGCCTCCTCGATCCGGATGCGGGTCCCGAACCCGCGGATCTCGGCGTGCATAACCCCGCTCGTGCGCGTCGTGAACCTCGACGTCGTGATGCCCTGCCCCGGAGTCGTCGCCCGGCCCACGACGACGGCCGCGGCCGCGTCGCCGATCAGCAGCGCGCTCTCGGGCTGGCCGACGTCGATGCCGCGGCTGCCGCCCTCAGTCGACACGATGAGCACCCGCTCGGCGCGGTGCGTCGCGAGGAGGAACCCCGCCTCCTGCAGCGCGAAGAGGAACGAGAGGCAGGTGGCGTGGAGGCTGTAGGCCGAGACGTCGGCGAGGCCCAGTCCGGCGGCGAGCAGCGCCCCGCCGTCGGGGATCGCCTGCAGGTGCGTGCCCGAGGCGTTGAGCACGACGTCGATGTCGCCGGGCTCGAGCTCGGCGGCGGCGAGCGCCCGCCGCGCGGCCAGCAGGCCCAGCTCCAGCGGATCCTCGTCGTCCGCGAGCCAGTGCCGGGTCACGACGCCCGTGCGGCGGATCGCCTCGTCCGCGTCGATGCCGCAGAGGGCGGCCACCTCGGCCGTCGGGACGAGGCGCTGCGGCAGGGCCTCGCCCGTGCCGAGGATGCGGACGGGGAGCACATCGGACACGGTCGCGTCCCTCCTGCGCCGACCTGCCGGAGGGACGCCGCTCCCCCTGTATAGCGGGGATATGCACTCTGCGCTCTCCCGCGAGCGCCCTCCCCTGCTGGTCGAGCAGCCCCGCAGGCGCGTCTCGGGACCCACCACCCCCGGACACGGGGATCTCGATACGCCGCTGCGCGGCTGCTCGATCAGCAAGGACGGCGCCGGCCGTCTTGAGCGGCCGCCCTCCCCTCTGCTGGTCGAGTAGCGCCGCAGGCGCGTATCGAGACCCACGTCCACCAGAAGCCCTCCCCGTCCCGCTCCGCCCACGAGGCCGCCCCCTCCCCTCGCTAGGGTGGTCCCGGCGGAGCGCGAGGGGGTCCGGGTGAGCTTCTGGGTCGTCGTGCCGCTCTTCAACGAGGAGAAGCTGCTCCGCGGTACCCTCGATGCCCTCGCGGCGCAGTCCGATCAGGACTTCACCCTCCTGCTCGTCGACAACGGCAGCACCGACGGCTCGCGCGCGGTGATCGACGCGTTCGCCGCCGAGCGCCCTGAGCGGCCGGTCCTCACGATCGGCGAGGCGCAGAAGGGCACGGGAGCCGCCTCCGACACCGGTTTCCGGTACGCGATCGCGCACGGGGCTGCCGTGGTCGCCCGCACCGACGCCGACTCGCTGCCGGACGCGCGCTGGGTGGAGCTGCTGAAGGCCGACTTCTGCGCCGGCTTCCGCTTCGTCGGCGGCCGCGTCACTCCGCGCACCGACGAGCCCGAGTACCGCTGGTACGACGGAGTGATCGGCGCCGGTCTCATCCGGATCCTCGAGCGTGCGCCGGGCATCGTCTACCGCCGCCCGGGCCAGCGCTACCGGATGTTCATGATCGCCGGCCTGAACCTCGCCATCGACGCCGCGCTGTACCTCGAGGTCGGCGGCTTCCCGCGCTCGAGCATCGACGACACCGACGAGGACCTGGAGCTGCACCTCAAGGTCTGCCGGGTGATCCCGGGCACGCAGGCGCGGCTGAACCGCCGCGCGATCGTCCGCTGCTCCATCCGCAAGGGCAAGGCGCTGGGCTACCTGGGGATCCTGCTCTGGTACTGGGGCCGCAAGAAGGGGCTGGAGGTCGTCGATGTCCGCTGATCCGTCGGTGTCCGCCGGCCCCCGAGCGCCCCGCCGCGTCCTCGTCACCGGCGCCACGGGCTTCCTCGGCGGCCACGCCGTGCGCGAGTTCCTCGCCGAGGGCGACGAGGTGATCGCCGCCGGCCGCAACCTCCCGGCCCTCGAGCGCCTCGCCGCCGACGGCGCCGAGACGATCGCCGCCGATTTGGCCGACCTCGCCACCCTGCCCGTGCGCGCCGACGTGCTCGTCCACTCCGCCGCCCTGTCGAGCCCGTGGGGCCGGTGGAGCGAGTTCCGCGAGGCGAACGTCGACGGCACGGAGGCGATGATCGGCCTCGCCGAGCGCGTCGGCATCCCGCGCATCGTCTTCGTGTCCTCGCCCAGTATCTACTCCGCCCGCCGCCACCAGCACCTGGTGCGGGAGGACGAGTTCGATCCTGCGAGCCGGATGAGCCTCTACATCCGCAGCAAGATCGAGGCGGAGCGCCTTCTGCAGCGGGCGCTCGCCGAGGGACGGATCCGCGAGCTCGTGATCCTGCGCCCCCGCGGCCTCATCGGAGTCGGCGATCCGAGCCTGATCCCCCGCTTCGTGGCCGCGAACCGGCGCCGCGGCATCCCGCTCTTCGACGGCGGGCGCAACGTCGTCGACGTGACCTGCGTCGAGAACGCCGCCCGCGCACTGGTCCTCGCCGCCGGCACCGAGCACGCGGACGGCAGCGTCTACAACATCACCAACGGCGAGCCGACCCCGTTCGGCGAGCTCCTCCGCGCCTTCTTCGCCGCGATGGGCGAGGAGCCGCGCTTCCTCACCGTCGACCTGCGCCTCCTGACCGCGCTCGCCGAGGTCCTCGAGCGGGTCTACGCCCGGCTGCCCGGCGGGGCCGAGCCGCCCTTCACCCGCTACACCGTCGCGACCCTCGCCTACGCGCAGACCCTCGACATCTCGCGCGCCCGCGCCGAGCTGGGCTACGAGCCGGTCGTGCCGCTCGCCGAGGGCATCCGCCGCGTCGGCGAGCACTACCGGGCCGCGTCCCGTGCCTGAGCGCGAGCCCGCCCTGCGCGTCTTCGCGTGCGGAGACACCACCTTCCCGCTCTCGCGCGTGTTCCGCGGCGAGGGCCTCCCCCGCCGCACCTTCCCCTCCGCGGTCTTCCTCTACACGCACCCCAGCGGCCGCCGCGTGCTCGTCGACACCGGCTACCCGCCGTCCTTCGCGGGCACCGGCCCCATCGGCGCCCTCTACCGGCGGATCCTGCCGGCGCGCGTCACTCCGGCCGAGACCGTCGACGCCCGGCTGCGCTCCGAGGGCCTCGAGCCCGGCGACATCGAGTTCGTCGTCCTCACGCACCTCCACCCCGATCACGTGGGCGGCCTCCGGCACTTCCCCGACGCGACCCTCGTGCTCTCGCGCGGCCAGCTGCAGAGGATCGAGCGGAGCCGCGTCACCGACGGCGTCTTCACGGGCCTCATCTCGCCGTGGTTCGCCGACTCGGACCGCCTCGTCGTCGACGAGCAGCCGGTGAGCACGGTCGCCGGGGTGAGCGGCTTCGACCTCTTCGGCGACGGCCGCTGCGTCGTCACTCCGCTGCCCGGGCACGCCCTCGGCCACCTGGGCGTCCTCGTGGAAGGCCGGTTCCTGATCGCCGGCGACGCCGCCTGGGGCCGCGAGTTCCTGGAGTGGTCCGACCGCCTGCGCCCGCTCCCCCGCCTCATCAGCGACGACCCGGCGGCGCACCACCGCACCTCCGAGCAGCTGCTGCGCCTCGAGGCCTCCGGCATCACCCTCTGCTTCAGCCACGACGCGTACCCGTCCCGGGTGCTCCTCGACTGAGCGCCGCGGCGGTCGGGAACAGGTGAAGCCGCCGTGCCCTCAAGGGCTACGACGGCTTCCGGAACCCTGCTCAGCTCGCGCTGCGGGATTATGCGTCCAGTGTACGGAGCCGGGGCGATCCCTGTGGCTCGCCTGATCGGTTCGGATCGACAGACGCTGCAGGAACAAGGCTGAGCGCGCGGAACCGGATGAATCCGCCAGAATCGTGGCTGCCGACCTTAGTTCTGTTGGTGCAGCGGCTCGCAACCGAGGGTGGGAGCTCGTCAAGCGCCCGGGGGGATCGAAACCGCCGTCTCCTCCTCGGTTGCGAACGCCTTCAGCGGCGCTCCGTCGCGGTCGAGGAACCGAGGGTCGGCACTCCTCCTCGAGGAGGGATCGCCGTGCGCGACCCTCAGCCCGGGAAGTCCTCCGGCCAGCCGCGCTCGGCGAGCGAGCGGCGCACCCGCTCGACGTCCTCGTCCGACGGCAGCTCCGAGGTGACGCGGGCGATCGCCGCGGCGACGTCGATCCGGCTCGCGGGCAGGGCGCCCTCGGCGGCGAGGCGGGTGCCCACCTCCGTCACCTCGTCGTCGGTGAGGCGGCGGCGCAGCAGCGCGACCAGCGGGATGAAGTCCTGCTCCGGCAGTCCCGCCGGGTAGCCCGCGCGCAGCCAGCGGACGATCCGCGTGACGAGCCCGGCCTGCGGCGCGTCCTCCTCCGGGATCCCGAGCGGCCAGCCCGCGCTCGCGAGGCGGACGGAGACGCGCACGAGATCCTCGGGCAGGGCCGGACCCAGCAGGAGCTCCTCGATGCGGTGCCGCAGCTGCGCGCGGTCGAGGGGCACGCCGTCCGCGTCGGCCCGCGCGGCGTCGAGCACCAGCCGCTCGACCACCTGCTCGACCTCGTCCGCGGTGAGACTGCGCCGGAGGATGCCCAGCAGCGGCACGTAGTCCTGCTCGGGCACTCCCGTCGGGTAGCCGGCGCGCAGCCAGCCGACGACGCGGGCGACCGGCCCCGACACGGTCTGCTCACCCACGCTCAGCCCTTCGGGACGAAAACGGGCACGCCGTGCGAGAAGTCGACCTCCTGGCCGAAGCCGGTCGCGAGGATGACGCTCAGCCCCACGACCACCGCGAGCACCACGATCGCGAAGCAGGCGACTCCGATCGCGCGCAGCAGCGGGACGGGTAGGCGCGGCTGCTCCCCGGCCGCGCCACCGGCGACCGCGAACGAGCGCACGCCGAGGGCGAAGAGGACGGGGAGCCCGGCCCCGAGGAGGACGGCGACCACGGCCACCTGACCGGCGGCCTCGAAGAACAGTGCGAGCACGGTGCGACTCCTCAGGCGTTCGTGGGCTGGGGCGAGCGGCGGGCGTCCTGCCACTCGTCGTTGACGTTGTGCGAGCCGATCGCGTCGCGGCGCGAGCGGAGGTAGATGAGGACCGCGACCGCGACGAGGACCGCCGCCATCAGCAGTCCGCCGAGCGCCCCTCCCGCGAGGTGCCCGATCCACCACATGACCGCGCCGACGAGCCCTGCGGCGGGCAGCGTGATCACCCACGCGATCACCATCCGCAGCGCCACGCGCCAGCGCACCTGGGCGCCGGGGCGGCCGACGCCGGAGCCGAGGATCGAGCCGGTCGCGACGTGGGTGGTCGAGAGGGCGAAGCCGAGGTGGCTGGAGGCGAGGATCACCGCGGCCGACGAGCTCTCGGCCGCCATGCCCTGAGGCGTGTCGATCTCGACGAGGCCCTTGCCGACGGTGCGGATGATGCGCCAGCCGCCGAGGTAGGTGCCGAGCGAGATGGCGAGGGCGCAGCTGAGCTTGACCCAGAACGGCACCGACTCGGTGTCGCTCCAGCCGCCGGCCGCGATCAGCGCCAGCGTGATCACTCCCATCGTCTTCTGCGCGTCGTTGGTGCCGTGTGCGAGCGAGACGAGGGAGGCGCTGCCGATCTGGCCGATCCGGAAGCCGTGGTCCAGGCCCTTCGAGGCCAGGTTCCCGACGACCTTGAAGACCAGCCAGGTGCCGATCGCCGCGACCGCTCCGGCGAGCACGGGCGACATCAGCGCCGGCAGGATCACCTTGCCGACCACTCCGTCGAGCTTGGAGCCGTCGCCCGCCCAGTTGACGCCGTCGACGCCGAGTCCGGCGAGCGTCGATCCGATCAGCCCGCCGAAGAGGGCGTGCGACGAGCTCGAGGGCAGGCCGAGCAGCCAGGTCAGCAGGTTCCAGATGATGCCGCCGATGAGTCCCGCGAGCACGATCAGCAGTAGAGCGGATCCGCCGCTCTCGAGCAGCGCCGGGTCGGGTGCGCCGGACGAGTCCTGGATCCGGACGACCGCGTTCGTGACGGTCAGCGCCACCTCGATGCTGAGGAAGGCGCCCACGAGGTTGAGCGACGCGGAGAGGGCGACGGCGACCTTCGGCTTCAGCGCACCGGTCGCGATGGACGTGGCCATCGCGTTCGCGGTGTCGTGGAAGCCGTTGGTGAAGTCGAAGGCGAGGGCGGTGACGACGACCAGGACGAGCAGAACGAGGGGATCCACGCAGGAATCATGCGCTTGCTGACGGGCCCTGTGGCGGGGTCCCCGGATGTATTTACCGGCTATTCACTTTCACCGGGCGGGCGGGCTGCAGGACCTCGGTCGGGAGTGCTCCTCGCGCACGATCGTGGCTGACGAGCACTCCCAGCCGAGGGTGCGCTCTCAGTGACCCGAGGGCAGCGGCGGAGTGAGATCCGGGGTGTGCTCCGGGTCGGAGTCGACGACGGGCTCGTCCTCGTGCGGCACGCTCGGCAGCGGCGGAGTGAGGTCGGGGGTCGTGTCGGGATCGACGACCGGCGCCGCGTGCTTCGGCTCGCTCGGCTGCGCTCCCCGCTCGGCGGCGGCCGCCTTCTTCGCGGCCTTCTCCTGCTGGCGGCGCAGCTTCTCGGTCTGCTCCGACAGCTTGCGCGCCTTCTTGCGCAGCTTCTTGCTCGAGTCGCGCACGGCCTCGTGCGCCGCGCGGACCGACTTCTCGGCCTTCTTCAGAGCCTTCTTCGCCCGCTTCTGAGCCGCCTTGTCGTTCCCGGTGGTCTGCGCCATGGTGTCGTCCTCCGCTCGTCGGGCCCGATCGGCCGTGATCCTCCTAAAGTACCGAGCCGGGCCCGTGCGGCGCCTGGGCGATCCGCGGAGTGGCGGCGCTGGCGGCCGGGCGCGGGTCGGCGTAGAACTGCCGCATGAGCGATCGGATCTCCCCCCGCACCTTCCGCGCGACGCCCGGCACCGAGGGCTGGCGCGTCGTCGGCGACGGCGCCCGCGTTTGGTTCCCCACCGGCTCCTTCGCCCGCGGAGCCGCGCTGGTCGCCGCCGTCGCCGCTCTCGCCGACGAGGCCGACCACCATCCGGACGTCGATCTGCGATTCGGCGGCGTCGGGGTGCGCCTGACCAGCCACGACGTGGGCGACGTCAGCCGCCGCGACGCGGAGCTGGCCGGCCGGATCTCCTCCGCGGCGCAGGAGCTCGGGCTGGTCGCCGACCCGTCGGCCGTGCAGAGCCTGCAGATCGCGATCGATGCGGTCGACGTCGACGCCGTGCGGGCCTTCTGGGCCGCCGTGCTGGGCTACTCGCCCCGGGAGGACGCGGATGCGGCGGATCCCCGCGGCCTCGCCCCGAACGTCTGGGTCCAGCGCATCGACGAGACGCGCTCCGAGCGCAACACCGTGCACCTCGACCTGTACGTCCCGCGCGAGGCGGTCGAGTCGAGGATCGCCGCCGCCCTCGCCGCGGGCGGAAGGGTGGCCGACGACGACCACGCTCCGGACTGGTGGACGCTCGCCGACCCGGAGGGCAACGAGGTCGATCTCGCACCCTGGCGCGACGACAGCCCGTGGGGCGAGTGAGCGCGGGTCCGCCTCGTGCGTCTGGGAGTCCGGTTCGAAAGCCGCCTGCCCCGCAGCACCGCCGGGCAGGCTGAGGTCATGGCTTTTCAACCGAACCCCACGGGCTTCTTCGGGAAGGCCGCTCAGCGGCGGCCGATGCGCGGCCCGAGGCGCGACCGCTGGATGTGGTGGCGCCTGGGCACCGGAGTCGCGGTCGTCGTCGGCGGGGTCGTCGCACTCCTGGCCTTCACAGCGGGCTAGGCGCGACCGTGGAGAGAGTCACGGGGATCGGCGGCCTCTTCTTCGCCGCCCGCGATCCCGCGGCACTCGGGCGCTGGTACGCCGAGAACCTCGGCGTCGACGAGCCGCCGACCTCCTACGGATCCTCGTCGTGGCGGCAGGAGGCCGGAGCGACCGTCCTCGCGCCGATGCCGGTCGGCTCGAAGCACCTCGGCCCGACCGGCTGGGCCGTGAACTTGCGCGTGCGGAGTCTCGACGCGATGGTCGAGCAGCTGAGGAGCTCCGGGACGACGGTCGTGGTCGACCCCGAGCACTACCCGAACGGGCGGTTCGCCGATCTGCACGACCCCGAGGGCAACCGGATCCAGCTCTGGGAGCCGGCGGGCGCCGACGACTGACACCACATACGACGGCCGGAAACACGAGCCCGCACGAGGGGGCTTGACTGCTGACCCCGGACGGTGAGCGGTCTCCCAGGTGCGTTCCGGAGCATCCCGGGTACCCTGGAGGGTCGTACGGCGCGGACAACCCCTCCGCGCCCGACGGTTCCCCGCCCCAGCCGCGCGCATCTCCGCGCGGCGCACGACCCGGAAACTCTGACTGCATGCACCACTCCGATCTCGCCCCGACCCCCTCCCCCCGGGGAGTCGAGCAGACCGACAGCTCCACCGCCCTCCCGACCCGGAGGCAGCTGCGCGCCCAGCAGGAGGCGCAGCGCACCGCGTCGCGTCGCGCGTCGCGTCGTCCGACCCGGCCCCGCGCCTCCGCTCTGGCGGCCATGTCGTTCGTCGTCGGCATCGCGGTCACCACGACGATGCCCGCGTTCGCCACGCCGGGCGCCCCCGACTCCGAGCTCGCTCACGACACGGCGACCGCCGTCGCGGCCGCCCGCCCGCAGAGCTTCGTCGCCGCCGGTGCCGTGCAGCACACCGTCACCCGCGACGCCTTCGCCGCCGAGGCGAAGCCCGAGGTCCTCGTTCCCACCGCGTCCCTCGAGGCCATCACGGCCGGAGCGGGCGAGTCGACCGCCGCGGCGAACGGCGCCTCCGGCACCTGGGTCCTCCCCGTCTCGGGCCGCATCAGCAGCAGCTACGGCCCGCGTCCCGACGCGCCCGTGTCGGGCGTCAACCTGTTCCACAAGGGCACCGACCTCGCCGCGGCCTGCGGCACGCCGGTCGTCGCGGCCTCCGGCGGCGTCGTCGAGGAGTCCCGCTACTTCGGCACCTACGGCAACTGGGTCCTGATCGACAACGGCGGCGGGATCGAGACCGGCTACGCCCACAACAGCGAGCTGCTCGTCGGCGTCGGCGACGTGGTCGAGGCGGGCGACGTGGTCGCGCTGCTCGGATCCACCGGCGCCTCCTCCGGCTGCCACCTGCACTTCGAGACGCGCGTCGACGGCGAGGCGGTCGACGCCGTGCCGTTCATGAGCGCGCTGGGCGTGCCGCTGGGCTGACCCGCGTCACTCCCCGGACGCGCTTCAGCCCGGGGCCGAACGCGCTTCAGCCCGGAGCCGGCACCGTCCGCGGTCCGGTCGACACGGTCCCCGACCAGCGGGCGTCCGCCGGCACGGTCGTGACCACGATGCGGGCGTCCTGGTCGACGGAGATCTGCATGCTCGCGCCGTTGCCCTCGTTGGGGTCGCCGCGCGTGATGCCCTCGTTGTAGAGGCACTTCGAGCCGCTGGTCATCAGGCCCTCGATCTCGACCGT
This sequence comes from Rathayibacter sp. Leaf299, assembly GCF_001423055.1. NCBI lineage: Bacteria > Bacillati > Actinomycetota > Actinomycetes > Micrococcales > Microbacteriaceae > Rathayibacter > Rathayibacter sp. Leaf299. The sequence continues at coordinate 253,212 of NZ_LMNT01000001.1, read as the reverse complement.
CACCTCGGCGTCCGCGGTGTCGCAGGCGACGGCCAGCCGTATCGAGAGCGGCTCACCCACCAGGCGGACCGTCTGCGGCTCCGGTGCCCCGATCTCGTCGGTCCAGGTGACCGCCGCGGTCTGACCCTCCGGCAGATCCAACGGCCCGATCGGAGTCGGGGTCGGTGTCGGTGTCGACGTGGCCGTCGCGGTCGGCGTCGCCGCCTCCTCCTCGGCCGGTGCCGTGCAGCCCGCCAGCGCGAGCACCGCGAGCACCGTCGCGGCCCCTGTCGCGGTCGTCCTTCTCATCACCATCGCGGCTCCCCCTGTCCGTCTCGGTCCTTCCGGTCTACCCGAGGTCGGCATCCGGCGGGACGGTCTCTGCGGCCCTTGCCAGGGTCCGCCGGCGCGGCGCTGCGCCCCGGCACGGAGGCGGCACCCAGAAAACCGAGCAACACTTGGGAGCGAGTCGAAGGGCGTCCGTGAACGAGCACGGAGCCGGACTCGCCGGCCCGCCGACCCCTTCGCTCCACGAGCAGGAGGTCACCATGTCCACCACCCAGCGCTTCGCCGACCGCGTCGTCCTCATCACCGGAGGAGGGTCCGGACTCGGCCGCGCCAGCGCCGTCCGCCTCGCCGAGGAGGGAGCGAAGCTCGCCCTCGTCGACATCTCCGAGCACGGTCTCGCCGCGACCGTCGAGGCCGTGACCGCGGCCGTTCCCGGCGCCGAGACCCTCACCGTGACCGCCGACGTGTCGAAGGAGGAGGACGTCGACGCCTACGTCGCCGCGACCCTCGAGCGCTTCGGCCGGATCGACGGCTTCTTCAACAACGCCGGCATCGAGGGGAAGCAGAACCTCACCGAGGACTTCACCGCGGCCGAGTTCGACAAGGTCGTCGCGATCAACCTGCGGGGTGTGTTCCTCGGCCTCGAGAAGGTCCTCAAGGTGATGCGCGAGCAGGGCTCCGGCATGGTCGTGAACACGGCGTCCGTCGGCGGGATCACCGGCATCGGCAACCAGTCCGGCTACGCGGCCGCCAAGCACGGAGTCGTCGGCCTGACCCGCAACTCCGGCGTCGAGTACGGCCGCTACGGCATCCGTATCAACGCGATCGCGCCCGGTGCGATCTGGACGCCCATGGTCGAGAACTCGATGAAGCAGCTCGACCCCGAGAACCCGCGGAAGGCCGCGGAGGAGTTCATCCAGGTCAACCCGACGAAGCGCTACGGAGAGGCGGCCGAGATCGCCTCCGTCGTCGCGTTCCTGCTCTCGGACGACGCCGCGTACGTCAACGCCGTCGTCCTCCCGATCGACGGCGGCCAGTCCATCCAGTACTGAGCCCCGCGTCGGACGGACGGGACGCGCCGCCACGGCGGCCGATCCCGTCCGTCCCTCCGCCTCCGCGGGGGAACCCCGGCCGCCGGCGCGACCGGAGGAGAATGAGCGCATGAATCCCACCGGGAGCTTCCGCGCCGCGCGCGACGTCCTGCTCGAGCACCGCACCGACGTGGCGGCCGCCACCGAGGCCTTCCACTGGCCGGATGTCGGCCCCCGTTTCAACTGGGCCGTCGACTGGTTCGACGCGATCGCGATCGGCAACGAGCGCCCCGCACTGTGGATCGTCGAGGAGGACGGCTCGGAGCAGAAGGTCTCGTTCGACGAGATGCGCTGGCGGTCGGACGAGGTCGCCACCTGGCTGCACTCGGTCGGCGTGGAGCAGGGCGACCACGTCATGCTCATGCTCGGCAACCGGGTCGAACTGTGGGAGTCGATGCTCGCGATCATGAAGCTCGGCGCGGTGATCCTGCCGACGACGACGCTCCTCTCGCCCGCCGATCTGGCCGACCGGCTCGAGCGCGGCGAGGTGGCGCACGTCATCGCCGACGCCTCCGAGACCGCCAAGTTCGACGACGTCGAGGGCGACTTCGGCCGCATCGCCGTCGGTGGCGCCGTGGACGGCTGGCTCGACTACTCCGACTCCGCGGAGCCCTTCGGCATCAGCCCGACGGTCAGCGTCGAGAGCACGGATCCGTGCCTGATCTACTTCACGTCGGGCACGACCTCGAAGCCCAAGATGGTCGTCCACACCCACGAGTCGTACCCCGTGGGCCACCTCAGCACGATGTACTGGCTGGGCGTGCAGCCGGGCGACGTGCACTCGGCGATCAGCTCGCCCGGCTGGGGCAAGCACGCATGGAGCTGCTTCTTCGCCCCGTGGAACGCCGAGGCCACCGTCTTCGTCTACAACTACAGCCGCTTCTCGCCGTCCGCGATGCTCGAGCAGCTCGACCGGGCGGAGGTCACCACCTTCTGCGCGCCGCCCACCGTCTGGCGGATGCTGATCCAGTCCGAGCTCGGCGCGAAGCCCCGCGCGCTGACGCAGATCCTCTCGGCGGGCGAGCCGCTGAACCCCGAGGTGATCGGCACGGTCGAGCGCGAGTGGGGTCTGGGGATCCGCGACGGCTACGGCCAGACCGAGACCACGGCCATCATCGCGAACCCTCCCGGTTCCGAGATCGTGCCCGGAGCGATGGGCCGCCCGCTGCCCGGAGTGGCGATCGCGCTGATCGACCCGCTCACGGGCGAGCGCTCCTCCACCGGCGAGATCTGCCTCGACCTCTCCACCGAGCCGGTGAACCTGATGTCGGGCTACCACGGCGACGACGAGCGCACCGCCCGCGCCCGCGCCGACGGCCTCTTCCACACCGGCGACGTCGCGGTGCGCGCGGTCGACGGCACCATCACCTTCGTCGGACGCACCGACGACATCTTCAAGTCCTCCGACTTCAAGATCTCGCCCTTCGAGGTCGAGAGCGTGCTGCTGCAGCACCCGGCGGTCGCCGAGTCGGCGGTGGTGCCCGCACCCGACGCGGTGCGGCAGAGCATCGTGAAGGCGTACGTCGCGCTGGCCGAGGGCTGGGAGCCGACGGCCGAGACCGCGGCGGCGATCTTCGCGCACACCCGGGACGTGCTCTCGTCGTTCGAGCGCGTGCGCCGGATCGAGTTCGCCGAGCTCCCCAAGACGATCTCGGGCAAGATCCGCCGCGTCGAGCTGCGCCAGCGCGAGCAGGAGGCCTTCGACCGGGGCGAGGAGATCACCACGGAGTGGCGGAGCGACCGCGTCCCGTCCGCGGCGACCGAGCCGGAGCGGCGCATCGAGACCCGCTGACTCCGAGCGAGGGGGGATCTCGATACGGCCGCTGCGCGGCCTACTCGATCAGCAGCGTCGCCGTGCTGGTCGAGTAGCCGCGCAGCGGCGTCTCGAGACCCCGGATCGGGACAGCAGGACGGCCCTCCGCGTCCTGTTCGGCGCGGGCCGACGGCACGGGAGCGGAGGCGCGGCTCGCTCCCGTCCGGAACCACGCGGCGAGAGCAGGGGTGCCGCGCCACCGGCGGAAGTCGCGGTCGAGGGACGGGACTCCGCGGTAGCCGGAGGCGCGGGCGATCTCCTCCAGCGCACCGAGGCGGTGGGGAGTGCTCGCCATGAGGACGGATGCGAGCTCCATCCGGCACCGGGCCAGGTGCTCGTCGATCGAGAACCCGTAGGAGTGCCGGAACCGCAGGCGCAGCGTCAGCACCGGCACGCGGAGCTCCTCGGCCAGGCGGGCGGGGGTGAAGCGCGGATCGAGGAAGCGCTCGGTGACGAGCGCCGCGGTCGCGACGGCGAGCACGTCGGGTCGGTGGGGTGCGCGGGATCGGAAGGGACGGGAGGCGGGAGTCAGGCGACGAGGGAAGGGCATGGTGAGGAGACTCGCCCGCTGCCGATCTATGACGCGGTGGCGCACGATGATCTCACCGTGGCGTGCCGGAAGGGATCAGCCCGTCTCACCACCGTGCGCGGGCACGGGCCCGCGACGAGATCCGATCGAGCTCGGCCGTCGAGCGGAAGCCCGCCGCCTCGACGGCCCGCACCCGAGCCGACTCCCCCGAGCCGGAGTCGGCGAGCAGCACGTCCTCGGCGACGGTGAGGCGGATCCGCTCGACGCGGCGACGGATCGAGACCCCGTGATGCAGTCGGTGGACGACCCGCACGCGGATCTCGGAGACGCCGAGGACCCGCGCGACGGCGCCGGCGTCGAGCTCGGGCACCGCATGGAACTGCCGCAGGGCGTGGTCGACGCGATCGCCGAGTCCGGTCGGACGGCCGGGCTCCTCCGCCCTGGACCGCCGGGCTCGCGGGCTCGCGGCGCGCAGGATCTCCGTCATCATCGTCGATCACCTCTGGTTCGGTTCGGGGCGGACGCCGACGGATCGGCGGTGCGGGCTCGTCATCGCCGGAGAGGCGGGAGCGAGCGGGCGCGCGTCCGAGCGCAGCGCGCTGGAGCGAGCGGGGTCATCTGATTATGGGTGCGCCGCGCCCGACGCGACCGGCCTGGCACACGGTCCGGGGCGAATGGCGCGAGCCGTCGCGGATCCCGCCGGTCGCGCCCAGGACGCCCGTCTTCGCGACGAGTCCGGGCGGGGAGAGGAGCGCACCGTCGATCATCGTCGTGCCGCCGCCCGACCCGCCCCGAAGGAGAACGATGCCCCCCTGCCCGCCCGCGGCGCTCGCGAGGAACCCGCTCGCTCCGCCCGACGGACCGGTTCCCCGCCTGGAGCTCGACGTGACCGTGTCGCACCTCCCGCTCACCGCGGCAAAGGGGCTCCGGAGCGACGCGCTCGTCCTCGTGTTCTGGATCAGCGTCCGCAACGGCACGCGGGCGAGCCTCCACGACCTCCACCTGCTGCAGGACCGATTCTCGGACGGGTCGGCCGACGATCTCGAGTACGACACCGCCCCGTCGACCCTCGTGGGCTGCGCCGAGCGGATCGCTCCCGGCGCAGGATTCGTCACGGCGGCCCGCTACACCGTCCGTCCGCTCGCGACACCGCGGACCATCGTGAACTCGCTCGACGTCCGGGGAACGGACGCCGACGGTGCTCCGATCAGCGGCCACGGGCAGGTGCACGTCGCGGTCCGCCCCGACCGGACTCCGTCCGTGCTGTACCCCTTAGTGAGGTAGCGCGCAACGACGAGGGTGATCCCCGTCCCCTCGAAGGGTGAAACTCTCTCAGGAGTCCGGTCGCCGCGGGCAGTGTTCTGCCTGTCGGACCGCCCGAACGGCTCGGCAGAAAGGTGCACCGTCATGACCATCAGCGCGTTCGACCGGACCTCCATCGAGCGGGGCGTCACCCGCCGCGACGACGAGGCGAGGTCCTGGTTCCGCCGTATCGGACTCGAGGCGAGGCCGTCCGGCCCTCTGCGCGTCGTCGCCGACGTGCTCCGGAGCGGCACGTTCGACGTCGTCCGGCTCTGGCACACGGCGGCCCGGCTGCACCGCAGCGCGCCCCTCGGCTCCGGGATCCGGCTCCTCATCCCCCTCGAGGGCGAGATCGTCGTGCAGCCGGACGACCCCGCGGCGCTCGAGGTGCGCGTGCACGTCGGATGCATCGCGTATCTGCGGCGCAGCCACTCCTACACGCTCGTCACCGACGGGCCCAGCGCGCGGATCGAGATCGCCCTCGAGAGCCCGCTCCTCGGCCTCCTCGACTGGGAGGACGGCGGTGCGCTGGTGACCGAGGCGGACACCGCGGGCCGGGGCATCCTGCTGTCGACCGTCAACGCCACGTTCGGCTCCTCGCTCGACGCCGACTCGCCCGCGTTCCCGCTCGTGCGCGCGGCGATCGAGCAGCTCACGGGCGCCGTGCTGGCCACCTCGCTGCCCCGGGAGCGGACCGAGACCGTGCACACCCGCGCCCTCGCGCTCATCGCGGCGATGTCAGCGGATGCGAACCTCTCGGTGCAGGAGGTCTCGGAGCGTCTCGGGGTGCCCAAGCGGACGCTCCAGCGCGTGTTCGCGGCCAACGGCACGACCGTCTTCAACGAGATCCGACGTGCGCGGCTGGCGACGGCGCGGGCGGTCCTCGGCGATCTGTCGGCCCCTCCCGTTCCGGGCCACGCGATGAGCGGCTACCTCCGCTCGCAGCGGTTGCAGCGGGATCTCCGGCACCTCGAGCCGGAGGCGTCCGAAGGGCTGCACTGACGGTACTCGCCCGCCTCCCCTCTCCGACGATAGGGAGGGGAGGCGTGCCCGTGCAGGCGGATCTCGAAGCAGCAGTCGGGCGCCTCCCTCCGACGTGCGCTCGGCGGGCCTACTCTGGCCCGACCGGTTCTCCGTCACCCCTCCCCGCTGTGCCGGCGGGAGCCGGCCGCACCCGTCTCCGCCCCCGAGGATCATCCACTCATGATCGACACCGACAGCCGCGCCGCACTCCTCGCCGTCATCGATCAGCACCGCGCGTCCGCCGCGGTCGACCTCGAGGGGTGCAGGCGTCCTGACTACCACGCTCCGGGCGGCCCCTCGTGACGCCGGATCCCGTCGCCCGACGGCTGACGTCCGCGGTCGACCAGGGCGACTGGACGGCGGTCCTCGACCTGCTGCGCTCCTCGTACACGCATCTCGTGCAGGTCGAGCCCGCGGTCCTCCTCCGTGCCCTCGAGCGCATGCCGCCGGAGGTCCTGGACCGGTCGCCGCGCCTGCGGATCGCGATGGCCCATCTCGGCCGCACCTTCCACGGCGACGGCTGGGTCGATCCGGCGCCCGGACGGCGGCCGCTGCCGGTGCCGCTGTCCGCGGCCGATCAGCTGAGCGTCTGGGCGGCACGGGGCTCGGTGTCGCGCGGCCAGGGACGGATGGAGGACGCCTTCCGGCTGATGGAGGACGCTCGGGCGCTGCTGAACCGGCTCGCCCCCCCTGGAAGAGGCCTCGCTCTCTGCCGCGCTTCCCGAACTCCTGCAGGAGTGGGCGCTCACCTGCGAGCAGGACTCGCGCCTCGAGGAGGCCCTCGAGCTCCACGCCTCCGCGCACGAGTGGGCGATGGTGATCGGCCATCGCACGATGACCGCCTCGACGGCGGGATCGGCGGCGCTCCTGGAGGCGGTCGCCGGCCGCAACACCGCCGCCAGCGACTGGCTCCGGCGAGCGCCCGACCTGGACTGCGCCGCCCGGTCGGCGAGGCCCGTCGTCGCCGCCGTCCTCGCCGAGGCGCTCCTCCGCGCTGATCGGCTCGACACCGACGGCGCCGCGCTGCTCCTGGACGGCCTCGACGGCACGGCCCTCGGGGAGCGCGGTCCGGCGGTCGACTTCGTCCGAGGCGTCGTCGCCCGCGGGCGGCCGCTGCTGTCGGACTCGGTCCTGCACGACGTCCGCGCGTCCCTGAGGGTCGCCGGGCCCCGGCCGGGACGGGGGCATCCCGAGATCCTCGACGCGGTCGAGGCCTTCGCCGACGCGGCGGAACGGCGGGTCCCGCAGGACGGACCGCTCTCGATGATGGCGCGGATCACCGCGGCGACCCGGGCGCTGTCGGCGCAGCTGCGCGGCGACGAGGCCACCGCGCGCCGACTCGCCGCGCCCCTCCTCGACTCCGCCGAGTGCCCCCGCGTGCTCATCCCTGCACTGCTCGCCGCCTCCGCCGACCCCGCCGGCGAGGTGGAGGAGGTCGCGGCGCTCGCGCACGCTCACGCGAGCTTCGGGGCGTTCGGCCTGCTCCCCGCCGACCGGCGGCAGCGGATCGCCGACGAGCTCGCGGCCTCCGGCGACCACGACGTGGCGGGGCGACTGCGTGCGATCGGCGAGCCGGCGGAGCTCACTCCGGCACGACGCCGGATCGCCTACGCGGCCGCCCGCGGCGCCTCCGCCCCCGACATCGCCGAGGAGAACGGGATCAGCGTCAACACCGTGAAGACCCAGCTGCGGGCGGTCTACCGCCGGCTGGGCGTGCGGTCGCGCGCCGAGCTCGCGGCGGCACTCGACGGGATCCCGGCGACGAGCCGGGGCGACGAGGCGCCGGAAGGCTGAGAGGCCCGCGGGCGGGAGCGCTCAGCGCGGGTAGGGCACCGACGCCGCGGGCCACGACGAGGCGAGCAGCTCGGAGCGGAGGCGGTGGTACTGCTGCACGGCGCTCAGGGAGTCGGTGCGGAACGCGATCGAGACCGCTCCGTCGCGCCAGTAGTCGTCCCAGCTCTCGTAGCGGGTGAAGACCCGGTCGCCGATCGCCTCGAGCAGCTGCCACGCGCGTTCCGCGGGCAGGTAGCCGGCGACGTAGGCGTAGCGGACGGCTCCGATCGCGCGCTCGGCGTCTCCCGCGAGCAGCAGCACCGGAGGCCGGCCGCCGAGCGGCTGGGCGCGCTCGAGCAGATGGAACTCGCTCTCGCCGGTGAGCGCGGCGACGCGGGAGCGCATCCGCTCGGCTTCATCGGACGCCGACACCTCGGCGAAGCGGGCCGACAGGGGGCCGACGGCGAGCACGTCGGCGACGAAGAGCTCGAGATCCTCGGCCGATGCGATGCGGAAGTCGCGATCGAGCGCAGCGCGCTGCTCGCTCAGCACGGGCATCGGCAGCTCCGTCCAGGGCGACCCCTTGGCGCCGTCGGCGAAGCGGGCGCGGAGCGGCTGCGGCAGCTCGGCCCACGTCGGCTGGAAGGCGAGGGACGAGTTCCACCCGCCGAAGGAGAAGTCGCTCACGGCGTCCAGAGCCAGCAGCTGCTGCTGACGGAGGGTCGGCGACGGGGTGCCCGCCTCGGCGAGGTAGGCGAGCTGCTCCCGTCGCGGAGCACCCGCATCGCGGACGGTGAAGACCAGCGAGCCGACGGCCAGGCCGATCGCCATGCCCACCGCGAACGTGAAGAAGGGGAAGGCGGGCTCGCCGCCCTCGTCCCCGGCGAGGCCGAGCACGAACCCGACGACTCCGAAGGGTGCCGCGAGGGCCGTCAGCAGCAGGGCACGGCGGGCGCCGGCCCGACCGGAGCCGCGTCGGCGCTGATCCGCGGCCCGGGTGAAGCGCAGGCGGGGGCGGACGGGGAACTCGACATCACCCGGGTGATTCTGCAGCGGCACGGTCGCAGCCTAGACGGAGGGCAGCACCGGGCCGAGACGGATGTCGGTGACGTGTGCGAGCCTCGAGGCATGAAACTCGCCGAAGCCCTCCTCGAACGGGCGGACCTGCAGAAGCGGATCGAGGCCCTCCAGTCGCGGATCGTCGCGAACGCCTCCTACCAGGAGGGCGAGGCTCCGGCCGAGGACCCGGCAGAGCTGCTCGCCGAGTGCACGCGGGCGCTCGCCGCACTCGAGCTGATCGTGACCGCGGTGAACCTGACGAACACGGCCGTGCTCACTCCCGACGGACGCACCCTCACCGCCGCCCTCGCCCGGCGCGAGACGCTGCGCGCCGAGCACTCGATGCTGGTGCGCGCGGCCGACGCGGCGGCCGGCTCGTGGGGTCGGCGCCAGATGAGGAGCGAGCTGCGGCAGCTGTCCGCTCTCCCCGTGAAGGAGCTGCGCACGCGCGCCGACGAGATCGCCCGCGAGCTGCGCGACCTCGACGCGGCGATCCAGCGCACCAACTGGGAGGCCGATCTGGTGGTCTGACGCGGAGCGCGGTGAGTCGGTAGGCGCACCCGGAGCGAGCACACACCGTCGGGCCGGCGGTTCATCCGGCCCACTGTCGACGCGGTGGGCAGCGTCACGGCTCCGGCCGTCACCACTCAGCCCCGCACCGAGGACCGGTGACCGCGCAGACAGGACACCTCATCACCACGTGCTGGCCGGACGCCGAGGGCGGGTTCGGGGACCTCACTGCGCTCCGGGGCGGGCCGCGGCGTCCGGCGACGGCGGGTCTCGAGACAACGCCGGCGGCTGCTCCACCAGCAGGGACGACGCGACGCCCCCGTGCGTCTTCACGATGGACGGCCGCGCCCGGGCACTGATCGAGCAGCCCGCGGTGCGGGCGCATCGAGATCCGCGCCGACCGGAGAGACGGCATGTCTCCAGGCGCCGCCCGCGGTGGCGGCTCGACGGGAGGGAAGTGCGCCTGAGCGCCCCTGACGGGCCTCCCGGTCATCGCCGCGGTGACGCCGATCGGCGGCTCTCCCAGCCCCGGGGTACCGCTTGGGACACGAGGTCCGTTCTGGGGGCAGAAGCCCCTTGACAGGGGACAAGGAGGCGAAGAGACTCTCGCTCGACGCCACCCGAAGGCGTCCAGCGACGCCACCCGAAGGCGTTCCCGCTCGGTCCTCCGCCTCACCCACGGAGGCACCGCGCGGAGTTTTGTGGATCCTCGAGGAAGAGGGACCAGATGTCAGGAAGAACTCCGCGTGCGAAGCGGACCCCTCACTCCGCGATCAGGCCGGGGCTCGCCGCGGCCCTCACGATCGCGTTGGCGGCGGGCATGGTCGGCGCGACGAACGGCGCGAGCCAGGCCGCATCCCCGGCGCACACGGCAGCGGTAGCACCGCACACGCACGCGACCGAGGAGGCCCCGCACGACCACACGGCCGCCGAGGCCGCACCGCACGACCACTCGAGCACCGAGGCCCTGGCCGTCGTGTCAGCCGCGGCGGTCGCTCCGGCGACCATCACCTGGCTGCAGCGAGCGTCGGCGGCCATCGCGCGCGCCGAAGCGGGCGGAGTCGCCGTCGGCGGGAAGCTGTACGTCTTCGGCGGGCAGTTCTCCGGAGTCACGCAGACGCTGCGCTCCGACCGCTACGACCCGGCGACGAACAGCTGGACGCGCCTGCGCGACCTCCCCGAGCTGATCACGCACGCGCCCGTCGTCGCCGACGGGACCACCCTGTGGATCCTCGGCGGCTACGTCGGACTCGACAAGAAGGACTCGTCGCGGCGGGTGTGGAAGTACGACATCCCGACCGACACGTACACGGCGGGTCCGGCACTGCCGGCCGCGCGCGGCGGCGGCGGCGCGGCGATCGTGGGCCGTCAGCTGCACTACCTGACGGGCGCCGTCCGGCAGGACTCGACGGGCGCCTCGACCGTCGACCACCCCGACCACTGGGTGCTCGACCTCGACGGCGGCACCACGTGGACGGCGTCGACGCCGGTGCCGAACCCCCGCAACCACGTCGGCACGGTCGTCCTGGGCTCGAAGATCTACGTGATCGGCGGGCAGCACCGCGAGAACGAGTCGGGCACTCCGCAGGTGCAGGTGGACGCGTTCGACGTGGTGACGAAGACGTGGACCCGACGCGCCGACCTGCCGGTCGCGCGCGGCCACATCAGCGCCTCCACCTTCGCGTGGAACGGCAAGGTCCTGGTGCTCGGCGGCTCCGAGGCGGGCGCGGTCTCCTCCCGGACCCTGTACGAGTACGACCCGGCGACCAACGCCTGGATCACGCGCACCAGCCTCCCCGAAGCGCTGAAGAGCCCGGTCGCCGACCTGATCGACGGGAAGATCATCGTCAGCGGTGGACGCACCGCGTCGGGTGCGACCACGAAGACGTGGTCAGGATCCACGACCACGTCGCCGTCGCCGTCCCCCTCGCCCTCCACCGGCACCGCCGGCGCCTGGAGCACCGGACCGGCCCTGCCGATCGACCTCCTCGACGCGGGCGGTGCCGCGATCGGCACGAAGATCTACGTGGTCGACGGCAAGACCAGCACCGGCCCCAAGTCGTCGCTGCGGATCTTCGACACCGCCACCTCCGCCTGGACCACCGGGGCCGGGCTGCCGGGCAGCGCGGTCGAGAACCCCGCGGTAGTCGCGCACAACGGCAAGCTCTACGCCTTCGGCGGATCGACCGGTCCGTTCTCGGGGGCGTCCAGGAGCCTGTACCGCTACGACCCGGCGACCAACGCCTGGACGGCGCGGGCGAGCATGGCGACCGGCCGCGGAGGAGTCGCGGGCGTCGTCGTCGGCGGCAGGATCTGGGCGATCGGCGGGATGGACTCGACCGGCGCCTCGCTGAAGACGACCGAGAAGTACGACATCGCGACCAACACCTGGTCGGCCGGTCCGTCGCTCCTGACTGCTCGCGACAACCCCGGGGCCGCGGTCGTCAACGATCGGATCCACGTCTTCGGTGGCCGCACCCGACTGGCGAGCGGCACCGAGGTCAACCCGAACCTCGCGAGCGCCGAGATGCTGAACCCGCTCTCGGGGGGCTGGCTGTCGCGCGCTCCGATGCCCACCGGGCGCCGCACCATGGCGGTCGGAGTCGTGAACGGACGCGTGATCGCGGCGGGCGGCGAGAAGCAGCCGAGCGGAGCGACCTGGCCGCAGACGCAGGAGTACGACCCTGCGACGAACACCTGGCGCTCGCTGCCGAACATGATCACGCCCCGCCACGGTGCCGTCGGCGCCGTCGTCTCGGGCAGGCTGCACGTCATCGCGGGCGGCCCCCGAGGCGGATCGTCCTACAGCCGGGTGCACGAGATCCTCACCCCGACGAGCGCGTCGTCACCGTCGCCGGCGACTCCGCCGCCGACGCCCACTCCCTCCGGAGCGACGTCGGTCAAGGTGCGCTTCGCCACCGCGACCGCGACCCCTCCCACCGGCTACCTCGCCGACTGGGGGCAGCCCTACGGAGCTCGCACGAGCGCCGGCCAGGGAAGCGGCCGGAGCTACGGCTGGGTCCGCGACGGCTCGAGCACCGCGATCGACCTCACGTTGAACGGCCGCCTGCGCACCGGGACCCCCACCCTGGACACCCGGCTGACCGGTGTCATGCACATGGACTGGCGAGGAGGCACCACGGGGACCAGAGGTGCGGGCTCGTGGGAGATGGCCGTTCCGAACGGCCTGTACTCGGTGACGATCTCGGTCGGCGACGCGGGGAACTACTTCGACAGCGTCGACCAGGTCAGCATCGAGAACCAGAACGCGGTCGCGAGGTTCGTGCCCAGCGATGAGGACCGGTTCCGGACGGCCGTCCGGACGGTGCAGGTCTCGGACGGACGGCTCACGCTGAGTCCCCGCGGCGGAACCAACACGAAGATCAACTTCGTCGAGGTCGAGCCGGTGCCGGCGAGCCCGGACCGCCCGCAGGTGGCGAGCGTCACCCCGGTCAACCTCACCACCGGCGCGACCCGCGACATCAGCGTCACCGCCGGCCTGGCCGTGACGGCGGGAGGGATCGCCACGTCGACGCTCACCCGGGAGACGGTGCGGCTGAGCGTGGCCGCCGACGGCTCGTCGGTCCCGGCCAATGTGAACACCAGCGGCGGCGGCGACGTCATCGTCCTCACTCCCGACGCCCCGCTCGTCGCGGGCACCACCTACCGCTTCGACGTGACGAGCGCGGTGCGGGACGTGTCCGGCAACGCCTTCCACCCCTGGTCGAGCGTCTTCACGGTGGGCACGGCCAGCGAGGGCACCGGCATCACCGGAGTGGCCTTCGACCAGGTCGCGACGACCGCGACCGGGCAGGGCTTCACCAGCGTGGCGATGGGCCCCGACGGCAAGCTCTACGCGGCGACGCTGGACGGGTACCTGTTCCGGTACCCGGTCGCGGCCGACGGGTCGCTGGGCACCGGCGAGCGGATCGACACGATCCGGACGCTCGCCGGCGGAGCGCGGACGGTGATCGGCCTCGCGTTCGACCCGGCCGCCACGGCCGCGAACCCGATCCTCTGGGTCACCGAGAACCGCAAGTACGTCGGCGTCTCGGACGTGCCGGACTGGACCGGGAAGATCGTCCGCCTGTCGGGCGCCGCGCTGCAGAACGGCCAGGACGTCGTCGTCGGACTGCCTCGCTCGGCCCGCGACCACGAGAGCAACTCGCTCGCCTTCAAGGACGGGATGCTCTACCTCACCCAGGGCAGCAACACGGCGATGGGCGCCCCGGACTCCGCGTGGGAGTACCGACCCGAGAGCAAGCTCAGCGCCGCCGTGCTGCGCCTCGACCCGGCGAAACTGCCCGCGACCCTGCCGCTGAACGTCAAGACCGCGGAGGGAGGCACGTACGACCCGTCCGCGCCCGGCGCGGCCCTGACGCTCTACGCGACCGGAGTGCGCAACGCCTACGACCTGATCTGGCACAGCAACGGGCGCCTCTACGTGCCGACGAACGGATCCGCCCGCGGCGGCGCCTTCCCGGCGACCCCCGCGACGCTCCCCTCGTCGTGCACCTCCCGGATCGACGGCCCCTGGACCGGACCGAGGGCGCCGGGAGTCGGCTCCAATCCGGTCGACGAGACGGACTGGGTCTTCAAGGTGGCCCAGGGCGGCTACTACGGCCACCCCAACCCGTCGCGCTGCGAGTGGGTCTTCAACGGAGGCAACCCCACCTCGGCGCAGGACGCGTTCGAGGCGACCGCCTACCCCGTGGGCGTCCTTCCCGACCGCAACTACCGCAAGGCCGACGTGTTCGACGCCGGGCTGCACGCGTCGGCGAACGGGGTGATCGAGTACCTCGGCGGCGGCTTCGGCGGCGCACTGAAGGGCAAGCTCATCGTCGTCCGCTACAGCGCGAGTCAGGACCTGATGGTGCTGGACCCGAGCGGTGCCGACGGCACCATCGTGAACCGGACGCTCGGGGTGGTCGGCTTCAAGGGCTTCGACCAGCCGCTCGACGTGGCGCAGCACGCCGCCTCGGGGAGCATCTACGTCACCGAGCTGGGTGGGCGGAAGATCACCCGCCTCGTTCCGCGCGGCTGACGCGCGCCGGCCGTCGACTCCTGCGAGCGCCGGCCGGCCCTCCCCCCGCGACCGCTGCTCCGCGGTCGCGTCCCCACCGCGGAACCCGTCGTCGCCACCCGGTGCCGTCACCGCGGCTCGACGGGCGTCGTCCGCCGACACCTCCGCGTCGGCGGCGCCCCTCCTGCGCAGCCCACAGACCCCGTGCCCCGAAGGACCATCATGAAGTTCAGAATCGTCTCCGCAGTGACCGCGGCAGTGACCGCCGTGGTCCTGCTCGTCGCCCCGACCGCCGCGGGCCTCGGATCGAGCGCCTCCCGATCAGCGACCGGAGCGGTGTCGATGGCGCAGACTCCGGTGACTCCCGCCGCCACGGCGTCGGCGACGGAGCTGCTGCAGTTCCTCTCGGCGCTGCAGCACCGCTCGAGCGACAAGTTCCTGACGGGCCAGTTCGTGGCTCCGAACTACGGCCGCCCCGAGCGGTCGACGCCGGGCATCACCCTGACCACCGTGCAGGACTGCTGGAACTACCACATCGGGCGCGTGCAGACCGCGACGGGCGAGTCCCCCGCGCTCGTCGGCTTCGATCTCACGAACCGCACGTTCGACAAGAGCGGGACGGCGACGACCGCCGCCAACATGCCCAGCGACAGCAACATCCTGGCTCCCTCGATCGCGCACGCGGCGAACGGCGGCGTCGTCACGCTGAGCTGGCACGCCTCGAACCCGTGGACCGCGGAGGACGCCTGGTCGCGCATCCCCGCCGGGCACACCCTGTCCGAGGCGTACACGCCCGGCACCGCCGCCTACGGGGAGTACATGCAGTGGCTCACCCGGGTCGGCGACATCCTGCAGCACTACTCGGACGCGGGCGTGCCGGTGGTCTGGCGTCCGTTCCACGAGATGAACGGGACCTCGTTCTGGTGGGGGTACCACGCCAGCGGCGCGGCTCCGGCGGCCCAGTACACGGCGCTGTGGAAGCACATGTACGACTACCTGACCGTGCAGCGCGGGCTGACGAACGTGCTCTGGGCGTGGTCGCCGAACAGCGGCACGGCGTTCGGCCGGGCGATCACCGATCGCTACCCGGGCGACGCCTACGTCGACGTGCTGGGCCACGAGCGCTACTGGAGGGAGCTGACCGACACCGCCCGGTACGACTGGATGATCCAGAAGAACAAGGTGATCCTGTTCACCGAGGCGGGGCAGACCACGGGCACGTCCGCACCGTGGGACACCACCCAGATGCTGCGGGAGGTCCGCGGCCGCTTCCCGAAGGTCGTCGGGGCGATGAACTGGATGAAGACGACCGTCGACTACAGCATCATCGGCAATCTCAACGCACCCGCCTACATGAACGACCCCCTCAGCCTGACCCTGGACGAGATGCCGGGCCGGATCTCCGACAACTCCGCTCCGACGGTCCTCTACAGCGGGATCTGGACCCATTCGGCCGACGCGGGCTACTACTCCGGCACCAAGTCGGTCTCGAACCGCGCCGGCGCGCGGGCGGCCCTCACGTTCACCGGCACCTCGGTGTCGGTCTGGGGGCGGAGGATCGCCACCAACCCCGGGAAGTTCGACCTCTACGTCGACGGGCGGCTCCAGCAGGCGAACATCAGCACGGCCGCGTCCGTGAACCAGTTCGGGATGAAGCTCGCCGAGGTCACGGGGCTGGCCGCGGGGACGCACACCGTCGAGGTCCGGCTGACGAATCCGGTGGGCTACGTCGGCTTCGACTACTTCGGCGTGAAGTGAGCGCGGCCGGTGCTCAGCCGAGGGCGCGGAGCAGGCCCGCCGGTGCTCCGCCGAGCGCGCGGAGCTGCGCGGCGAAGAAGGCGAGCGAGCGGTCGACCTCGGGCAGCGACGGCGTGCGGTTGAGGTGCCCGTGGGGCATGCCCGCCGCGAGGTACCCCGTCGCGGCGACGCCCGCCTCCGCCAGCTGACGCAGGAGGAGCTCGGCCGAGCCGCGCAGTTCGTCGAACTCGCTCACCAGCACCGAGATCGGCGGGAGCCCGGCGAGCGGGGCGGCTCCGGGCAGGGCGTCGGACGGCAGAGCAGAGAGGCGGCCGACGTAGTTCTGCACCATCGCCTCGATGCTCGAGGCGGGGAAGCGCATCGCGGCCGGCAGCGTCAGCAGCTCGCGCACGACGTCGTCGTCGACGGTCGGGTTCGGGAAGTGCGCGAACGGGTAGGCGAGGAGGACGTGCTCGGGCCCGGGCGCCCCGGCGTCGCGCTCGCGCAGCGCGGTGGCGAGGGCGAGCGCGGCACCGGCGCTCGCCCCGCCGATCGCGACAGGGTGCTCGCGCGGGGTCTCGGCGCGCACGTGCCGCCACGCGGCGTGCACGTCGTCGAGCGGCACGGGGTAGCGGATGCTCGCGCTGGCGAGCCTGTAGCCGACCGACACGACACGGGCGCCCGAGCGGCCGGCGAGCTCGGCCGAGACGACGTGCGACTCCGGCATGTCGAGGTCGCCCGCGGCGAAGCCGCCGCCGTGCACCCAGAGCAGTGCCCGACCGGACGGCTCCGCGGGCTCGTAGGTCCGCAGCGGCACGGGGCCGTGCGGGCCTTCGATCGTGGCGTCCGAGACGCTGACACCCTCCGACAGCGTCCACGGGGCGGGATCCACGGCGAACTCGGCGAGGCGGGCCGCCTGCTCCGGATCGAGCGGATCGGTGACGTCCTCGAGCAGGTGCACGCGGGCGGCGAGGTACGGGTCGAGCGGCACGGGCGCCTCCAGGTCGTGGGTACGCCGACACGCTACCGAGCGCGGCGCTCCAGCAGGACCACTCCGTCGAGCAGCACTCCCTCGTGGCCGTCGGGCCCGGAGGCGGTGCGCTCGCGCGTGCCGACGACGCGCTCGATCCACTCGGTCGGGTCGAAGGCGAGCTCGGCGAGCTCCTCCTCGGGCGAGGGCAGGTGCTGCACGGGGTGCTTGTGGCCCGACCAGGGCGGAGGGGCGGCGTGCGTGACGATCGCGAGGCGTCCGCCCGGAGCGACGAGATCGCCCGCGCGCCGCAGGATCGCGGTGCGCGGCAGCTCGACCATCGAGTGCAGGAAGCTCGCGCAGACGAGATCGAACGGCCCGGCGGTCGGCCAGTCAGCGCCGAGGTCGGCCTGCCGGAACTCGACGGCGAGTCCGCGGTGCTCCGCCTCCTGTCGGGCGCGGCCGAGCGCGGTCTCGGAGAGGTCGAGGCCGGTGACGCTCCAGCCCTGTGCGGCGAGCCAGAGGGCGTCGCCGCCCTCGCCGCAGCCCAGATCGAGGGCGCGGCCGGGCGGCAGGTCCTGGACGAGGTCGACGAGCGCGGCGTTGGGCCGGCCCGACCAGATGCGATCGGAGTCGGCGTAGCGCGCCTCCCAGTGGTCGCGTGCGGTGGTCATCGCGGTTCCTTCCGTCGTGGTCGAGGATGCCGGGTGCGGGGCGGCGGGGCGAGCGGTCGTGCTGGAACAGCAGGAGTCGCCTCTCGGGGAGGGGTTCCGCGACGCCGGGAGCGCCGATTAGCGTCGGGGGCATGGCCCTCCGACTCGAAGAGATCATCGTCGACTGCACCGACTTCCGGATGCTCGGGCACTGGTGGCAGGAGGCGCTCGGCTGGGACGTCGTGGACGAGGACGACGAGGGCATCGAGCTGCTCCCTCCGTCGGGCCGCGGGCCGAGCCTGCTGTTCTTGAACGTGCCGGAGCGCAAGAGCGTCAAGAACCGCCTGCATCTGGACTTCGTGCCGGACGACCAGGACGCCGAGGTCGCGCGCCTGCTCGGGGCGGGCGCATCCCGGGTGGACGTGGGTCAGGGCGAGCAGTCCTGGGTCGTGCTCGCGGATCCGGAGGGGAACGAGTTCTGCATCCTTTCCGCGAGGGAGTGACCGGCAAGCCCTTCCCATGCATCCGCATGGAGACTTCCTGAGAAGTCAAGGGTAGAACGAGCGTTCTCCTCCCCCTAGCATCGGTGCGAACCACCCCGGACGGGTGGTACCGAGTCGAGGGAGAGACCGTGAACGCATACGAAGGGCCCGTGGCGGCCGTGGGTGCGTCGCAGGCGCAGCAGCAGCGCGAGATGCTCGTCGGACGCGTGCTCGCCTCGCGCGGCTCCGGGCTCTACGCCTACGCCTACCGGCTCACGCTGTCGGAGTCGGCGGCCGGCGCCGCCCTGCAGAACGCCGCCGTCACCCTCCGCAGCGGTTCGCCGCAGGTCGTCGACGAGGCGTCGGCGCTCGAGCTCGCGCGCACCGAGATCGGCCGGGCGAGCCTGGAGCGCGGCGAGCAGGCGGTGGCCGTCGTCGCACCGGCCCGCCTGCGCGACGAGGACCTGCTCCGCTCGGGCTTCCACCGCCGCCTCCACGCTCTGCCCACGCTCCAGCGCCAGTGCTGGCTGCTGCGGCACACCGGCCGGCACGACCTCGACGCGATCGCGGAGATCCTCGGCGTCACGCAGGAGCAGGTGCGCTCCTCGCTCGCCGCCGCAGCGTGCGCGCTGGTCGAGGGGGAGCTCGCGGAGGCGGAGGGCGCCGAGTAGGCGCTCCTCCGCACTCTCACGAGGGGCCCGAGAGGCGCCGGGTCGAGCCGGCGGCACCCCTCAGGCGCTCAGGACCCGGGGACTCGCCCCGGGAAGTGCGTCAGTCGAGGTACTCGATGTCGTCCCACGGCTCCTGGACGTCGCCCGTGTCGCGGTCGTCGTCCGGAACCTCGTGGTCCTCGAAGATCACCGGCACGCCCGGCGACACCAGCGCGCTGACCTGACGGTTGCCGACCACCACGAAGTCGACCATGCCGCCACCGGCCCGGGACGCCTCGGTCGTCGACTGCTTGAGTCCCGCGACATCCGCCCCCTGCGAGAGCCCGTAGGTCTTGCCGTCGATCGTGACGGTGGTTCGGATCATCAGGTGGCGCTCCTCGTATCGGTCGTGTCGAGACTACGAACCGGGCGGAACCCGCTCCAGGCCTTGCGGACGGCGCGAAGGACTGGCACGGGACGCCGGTCGGGCGAGCGGTGGCGGGAGGATGAGCGGATGATCCGGCTCCTGCGCTCGCTCCGGCACCTGCTCGCCGCCCGCCTCGGGGACCTCGGCGCGGGCCTCCTCGCCTCCGCTCTCGACCGCGCGGCCGCGCACGACCCGCGCGGGGCCGCGGCGCCCGCGTGGCACTCCTCCGCCCCTCGCGTCAACGGGGGCGCGGCGGGCGAGGAGCGCGACGTAGCGTTGCCCGCGAACCGCACGATCCGACACGACCAGAAGGAGGATCCGATGACCGACAAGACCACACCCGGCGACGTTCCCGACACCGAGACCGTCGATCCGGAGCACGTCGACCCCGACACCGCGACCGACCCCGAGGGCGACCCGGTCGAGAACCCGTCGGGCTGACGCCCGCTCGTCACGGAAGCCCCGAGCCGCTCCGGCGCCTCGGGGCTTCGTCGCGTCCGGGGCCTGGTGCGTCTTCCGCGCCAGTCGTCTCGGTCGCGGAGCCAAGCGGGAGTACAGCTTGTACACTGCGTACACACCGACCGAAGGATCCACTTCGCCCATGCCCCTCACCGTCGACTACCCGACCGCGTCCGACGCCCGCAAGCACCTCAAGGACGTCCTCGACTCCGTGCAGCGCGGGAGGATCGTCACGGTCCGCCGGGACGAGCTCGTCTCGGCCGTCGTGCCCGCAGACCGACTCCGCGACTACTTCTTCCACACCGTCTCCCCCCGGGTCTCGCTCACACGGGAGGACGACCGCGTCATCGCACTGATGGACGATCGGCCGTTCGTCTCGGAGGGAGCGGACGTCGACGACGCTCTCGACGACCTGGCGCTCTCCCTCCGCGAGTACGCCGAGGACTGGGAGGATCGCCTTCAGCACGCCCCGAACCACGCCGGGAACTGGGCGCTCGTGCAGTTGATCAAGCTGTCGACCGAGGAGGAGCTCCTCGCCTGGTTCCGGCACGGCGGTGAGTGAGAAGCGACCCCCCGCCACCCGTGAGCACCACGACCGGTTCTGCGAGACCGAGGAGTGGGTGCTGGTCCGGGGCGCCAGCGGGAAGCCCGTCACCCACCACCGCACCTACGAGCTGACCCTGTGGGACGGCCGGATCCTCCGCACGAGGATCTCGCGACCGGTCGACAGGAGCGAGTACGCCGCCGCGATGTGGTCGCACATCCTCCGCACGCAGCTCGAGGTCGTGCACGACGTCTTCTGGGCCTGCGTGCTCGAGGGTGTGCGGCCCGATCGAGGAGAGCCGCGGCCGCTCCCGCCGAGGCGATCGGTGCCCCTGTACCTGCGCGATGCGCTGCGCGATCAGGGGGTATCGGACGACGACATCCTGGGGCTCGACGCCGCCGGTGCCGCCGAGCTCCTGGCCCGGATGTACACGAACCGGGGCGAGTGACTGTGGCGCCGTTGGGCACGTCCTGCTGCTCCGAGCGGCTCGACGCCGCGAAGAGTGCCCAACGACGGTCCCCAGGGGTCAGGCCGACTCGACGTAGCGGCCGAAGCGGCGGTCGCGGGCCAGCAGGGCCTCGCGGGCGGAGTCGTGGCGCAAGTCCTGCACGCGCAGGACGACGAGGAGGTGGTCGCCCGCGTCGTGCACCTGCTCGACGGAGCACTCGAGGTGCAGCGCGGCACCGTCGATGGTCACGGCTCCGGCCTCCGAGGCGGTCCACGCGACTCCGGCGAACCGGCCCGCCCGGTCGCGCGACGCGATCCGCAGCACCGCCGCGTCCTGATCCGAGCCCAGCACCGAGACTCCGAGACGCGCCGCACCGGCCAGGTGCGGCCAGGTGCTGGAGGAGCGCTGCACCGCGATCGTGCACAGCGGCGGATCGAAGCTGACGCCGAGGGCCAGGGTCGCCACCACCATGCCGACCGGGGCGCCGTCGACGAGGGCGGCGATCGCGGCGACCGGAGTCGGGACCGCGCGGTGCGGCTGCACCACCGCGTCCAGGAGGGTCACCGCGCCTCGCCCACCCGGAACGCGGAACCGGGGTGCCCGGCGGGCAGCGTCGGCACGCCGCGTCCGAGGATCCGCTCGCGCATCGATCCGGAGCGGGGCGTCTCGGGCAGCATGCCGCGCTCGCGCAGCAGCGGCATCACCTGCTCCGCGAAGTCGCGGTACGTCTCCCACGAGCCGTAGGTGTACTCGATCAGGAAACCGTCGACGTCGGTGCGGTCGACGATCTCCTGCAGCTGATCGGCGACCGACTCCGCGGTGCCGGTGACGCGCATGCCTCCGATCGAGGACGTGATCACGTCGAGGATCTCGGCGACGGTCGGGCTGTACTCGGGCTGCTGGAACATGGCGAGCATGGTCTGACCGACCTCGGTGGTCACCTCGGCCAGGGTCGCGTCGAGCGGGAACGACATCAGGTCGACGCCGCTCCAGCCCATGAACAGCGCGGCGGCGGCCTCGCGCGAGGGCGTCGCGTCGAGCTCGGCCCGCAGGCGCGCGGCCTCCTCCTCCGTGTCGCCGACGATGATCGAGACGGAGGGGATGACCGTGATGTGCCGCGGGTCGCGGCCGTTCGCCTCGGCCCGCGCCCGCAGGTCGGCGACGGTGGCGGCGGCCTTGCCGAGGTCGCGGTCCTGGATGAAGACGCACTCGCCGTAGCGGCCGGCGAAGGCGCGGCCGGCCGAGGAGGTGCCCGCCTGCAGCAGGAGCGGCGTGCGCTGCACCGACGGGATGGCCGGGAAGTAGCCGTCGTAGCGGAAGTACTCCCCCTCGTGGGTGATGCGGTGCACCTTCGCGGGGTCGGCGTAGGTCCGGGTCGCCTTGTCGTAGACGACCGCGTCGTCCTCCCACGCGCCCTCCCAGAGCTTCAGGCACAGCTCGACGAACTCGGTGGCGCGGCGGTAGCGCTCGTCGTGGGGCGTGACTCCGTCGTGCCCGAGGAGCTTGGTGAGCGCGACCTGGTTGTCGGAGGTGACGATGTTCCAGGCGATGCGGCCCTTCGTCAGGTGATCCAGCGTGGTGAAGGTGCGGGCGTTGAGGTAGGGCTGCTGCGCGGTGGTGGAGGCGGTGACGACGAAGCCGAGGCGGTCGACGGTGGCGGCGAGCCCGCTGACGAGGGCGAGCGGATCGTGCACGGGCACCTGCACGGCCTCGCGGATCACGACCTCGGGCACGTCGTCGCCGCTCATCGGGTAGCCGAGCGCCTCGGCGAGGAAGAGGAAGTCGAAGCCGGCGTCCTCCAGCTTCCGCGCGAGGTCCTGCCAGTACTCCAGAGTCGCGAATCCGCTCGTGTCACCGCGGGGGTGGTGCCAGGCGTTGCTGATGAAGTTCGGCGTGAACTCCTCGAACGCGCCGAGGAAGATCTGCTTGGTCACGGGTGCCGCCCTTCGATGGCGATCGGATGCTCCCGATCGGAGGGCTGATAACCTCGCGTTATCAACACGGCGATGATAACCAGGAGTAATCAGCTGCCGCAAGACCGCACCACCGCACCACCCGGAGGACCGATGAGCGACGATGCTGCGGAGGCACCTGCCCTCGCTTCCGAGATCGGCGCGCTCGTCCGCGCCCTGCGGACCTCCCGCGGCCTGTCGATGCGGGCGCTCGCGGCCGAGGCCGGCGTCTCGCAGCCGTTCCTCTCGAAGCTCGAGAACGGCCGGCTGCTGCCCAGCCTCTCGACCCTCTACGCCCTGGCCGCGGCGTTCGACGTACCGCCGGCCGAGCTGGTGCCGGCGATCGCCTCCTCCGACGACACCACCCCGGAGGCGCACCTGCGCGCGAGCGACGCACCGCACGCCCCGCGCGCGCGGCTGGTCGCGGGGGGACCCGGGCGCCGGACGGAGGCGTACCTCTTCACCGCGCAGCCGGGCCAGTCCGACGACGTCGACTTCGCGCATCCGGGCGAGGAGTTCGTCTTCGTGACCGAGGGGGCCGCCGTGCTGACCTACGCCGACGGGGCGTCCCGCACGGTGTCGGCGGGCGAGTCGATCACGATCGAGACGACGCGCCCGCACCGCTGGTCGGTGCCGGCCGACGCGGCCGGGGCGGCGCGCTACCTGCTGGTGACGACGCACTCCGGCTGAGGGCCCGGCGCGCGAGACCGCGAGATGCCACTCCGGTACGCCGGGGACGGCGTGTCGTGTACCGGAGTGGCATCTCGCGGGGGCTCACCGAGGGGTCAGCGGCAGCGCTTCGCCGCCGACTCGATCGGGACCACGGCGGAGGCGGGCGTGCCGGCGACCGTGCCGCGCACGTCGACCGTGAGCGAGAAGGCCGGCACCGAGCGCAGCGGAGTGGGCACCGTCACCGACGCGGACTTCCCCGCGGACAGCGACGGCAGCTTCGCGCTGCCGTAGGGCGTGCGCACCGAGAGGGCGACCCGGTCGGTGCCGCCGTTGGCGGCCCTCACCGCGATCACGGCCTTGCCGGCCGCGCAGGTGACGGTCGCGCCGAGGTTCACGCGCAGCGCGTTCTCGAGGGCGCCGAGGGAGTCGCGGAGTCCCTGCTCCGCGGCGTCCACGTCGGCCTGCGTCGCAGCGGATCCGGCGAGCACCACGGCGGCGATCGTGCGGCTCTCGTCGAGACGCGCGAGCGACTCCTCGGTCCACGCGTCGCGGTCGACGGCGTCGGCCTCGGCGAGCGCCGCCTCGAGGGAGGTGGTGTCGGCGGTCGACTCCGCGGTGTCGGCGACGAGGCGCACGTCGTCGAGGACGCCCCACGCTCCTCCGGTGAGCGCGAAGTCGGCGGCGATCTCGACCACGCCGTCCTCGCCGACCACCACGGGGACCGTCGTCGTCGAGAAGGAGCTCCAGGTCGTGAGCACCAGCGGGGCGCTGGTCGTGCCTGCGGAGGTGGTCGCGCTCAGGGTGCGGACGTCGCTCGCCGGGCTGTTGGTGCCCTGCGTCGTCGCTCGCAGCGTGTACTCGCCGGCGGGGACTCCGGTGATCGTCTGGCGCGCCGAGGTCTCGTAGGCGGTGCCGTTCCAGAAGGTGACCGCGAAGTCGCCCTCGGCGGCGTCACCGGTCTCGGTGCGCGCCGCCGGTCCGGTGAAGGTCCACGCCGACGTGTCCGCGTCCTCGAATCCGGGGTTCCGCACGAGGTTCGGAGCGACGACCACGACGGTCGCCGAGACGTCGAGCCCCGAGTCCGTGCGACCGGGGATCGTGTACTCGCCGGGTCCGCGGATCCAGGAGGCGGCTCCGCTCCAGGTGACCGCGGGCGTCTCGACCGTGCCGTCGTTGAAGTTCACCGAGACGGTGGCGGGGAGCTCGACCGGCTCGCCGTCGACGACGGTCAGCTCGACCGCGTCCACCCCGGTGACCGCGCGGGGCGCGACCGCTCCGGTGTCGACGTAGCGGAAGGTGCTGAGCGACTCGAGCGGCGTGCCGTCGGCGGCGAAGAGGGCCTGGTTGTCCCAGCCCGATCCGCCGAAGTCGTCGCCCACGTGCGCCGGGTCGTAGGGGGCGGCGAAGCTCGTGGCCCAGCCGGAGCCGTCGCGCTCCCAGAGCACGCGGTTCTGCTCGACGCCGCTCGCGGGCCCCACCGGCAGCCAGGCCGGCTCCCAGTAGTAGACGCCGATGCCCGCGTCGCCGACCGCGTGCACGGCCGCGATCACGTCGCGCAGCGCCGTGGCCTGGCCCTGCACGCTGATCGGGTAGTCGTCGGTGACGGTGCTCTCGTCGATGACGTTGGGGTAGCCGTCGCCGTCCTCGAGGGTGTGCGCCCACGAGGTCTCGGCGACCATGACCTTCTTGCCGTAGGTGTCGGCGATCTGCGACAGCGAGGCCGTGAGGTTCTCGGGGCTGCCGTGCCAGAACGGGTAGTAGGAGCTCGCGAAGACGTCGTAGTCGACGTCGAAGCGGTCCAGGCCCGCGGCGATGGCGGAGTAGCGGCCCGGCGTCTCGGGATTGGTGAAGTGCACCGCGACCTGCGCGTCCGGCAGGACCTCGCGGACCGCGGAGCTGCCGGCCGAGAACAGCCCGGCGAGGGTCGCGTCCATGTCGGTCGCCGCGCGGCTGTAGCCGGCCATACCGTTGTTGGTCTCGTTGCCGATCTGGACCATGTCGACATCGACGCCGGCGTCCTCGAAGCGCTGCAGCGACTCCGCCGTGTAGTCGTGCAGGGCGGCGGTGAGCTCGGGAGCGGCGAGGCCGGCCCAGGCCTTCGGCGCCAGCTGGCGGGCGGGGTCGGCCCAGAAGTCGGAGTAGTGGAAGTCGACGAGCAGACCCAGTCCGGCGGCCGTGGCGCGCTCGCCGATCTCGATCGCGCGGTCGACGTCGACGTCGCCCGCCCCGTAGCCGTTGCCCTCGGCGTCGAACGGGTCGTTCCAGACCCGGACGCGGACCGAGGTGACGCCCTCGTCGGCGAGGACCTCGAAGACGTCGGCCTCCTGACCCGTCTCGTCGCGGAAGACGACTCCGCTCTCCTCGAGCGACAGGACGCTCGAGATGTCGGCGCCCTTGATGAAGTCGGCCGGGAGGCCGTCGACCTTCTCGACGAAGATCCCGGCGTCGACCGGTCCCTCGGCGGCGGAGGCGCTGGTCGCTCCGACGCCGGCGAAGGCGCCGAGGAGCGTGGAGACCGCGGCGACGGCAGCGGTGCCGGCGGTCCTCCTGGTGCGTGCAGACATGCGTGTCCTTTCGTGGTGCGTCCGCCGCCGGGCCCGCGTGCCCACCGCCGCGCACACGGAGGCGGAGGGGAGAGAGGGGCCCGGTCGGGCGGGGTGAGGTGGTGGCGCTCGGAGCGCTCACGGGGCCTTCGGAGCCCGCAGGAGCGGGCTCGAGGCGGATCGGTGCGGTGCGGTTCTCCTTTGAACTGTGTGCGCTCCCAGTCTGCGGAGGCACTCAGGAGCCGTCAAGACGGTTCGGCACAACCGACCTGCGTCAATTCGGCTGTGCGCGACTGGGAGCGAGCACAGGTCGGCGGTGAGCGACGGGAGGCGCGGCCCTCCCGGCTCATGGGATGATCACCCGGGGCGGCGAGAGGGATGACGATGGGCCAGCTGATCTACGGAGTCGCTCCGGCGGTCGAGATCGACGACCGCGCACTGCGGCACGTCGAAGCGGTCATCATCTCGAAGCTGCGCCGCAACGAGAGCTTCTCGTTCCACTGGGACGGCGAGCCGGACGTGGGCGAGGACGTCACGCGCTCCGACAGCGGCCGTCACGGCAGCGTCTGGGTCTCGAAGAGCTCGTCGCTCTACTTCAGCTACGACTCCCCCGGCGGCCAGCCGCTGAACCGCGCGTGGATCGACCTGCTGCTGCGCTCGGCGCTGTCGCCGGCCGGGCTGCGCGTGCTGCCCGAGCCGAAGGCCTGAGGCGGGGGTCTCGCCGCCGCTTCTCCAGAAGTTGCGGTAATGGCGCGCGCTCACCGCAACTCGTGCGGGAACGGAGGCGACCCTCGCCGCCGCTTCTCCAGAAGTTGCGGTAACGGCGCGCGCTCACCGCAACTTTTGGAGGAGCGCGAGCGGAGGCGGGAGCGAGGAGCGGGAGCGGGGCGAGGGAGGGCGGGGCCGGGCGTCAGCCCTGCTGGTCCGGCTCGGCGACGACCTGCAGGCCCGACTGCGAGCTCGCCGACACCATCAGCGCGTCGACCCACGCGCGGTTGATCGCAGGCTGGCGTCCGCCGAAGAACTTGTACGAGAGCGGCACCGACGGGTGCAGCCAGATCTTCATCCGTCCGCCGCCCGTGTCCTGCGTCTGCGTCCACGAGAAGGCGAAGGATTCGTCGCGGCGCAGCTTCGCCGTGATCACGATCTCGAGGTGCGCGAGCAGCCGGTCCTCGAAGTCGGCCTCGATGCCGCCGGGGTAGATCAGCAGTCCCATGGGGTGCTCCGCTCCGGCCGCGAGGCCGCCGTGCGCGCCGGAGGATCCGGAGCCGCATCCGATCATCCCAGCATCCCCCGCTCTCGCCCAGCGGCACCCGCCCCCGCGTCACCGCAGCGCCGGCTCCCTCCGCGTCGCCTCGGCGGCCGCGGCGAGCACCGCCCGGACATCCCCGGAGCGCTCCCAGACCGCCCGCTGGAACTGCGCTCCAGTGCCGCGGGCGAGCATGCGCCGGATCCCCTCCCTCGCGACCTCCTCCTCCCCCGACTCCTCCAGCGCGGCGCCCGCGTGCACGAGGAGCCGCGCGAGCATCTCGGCGGCCGGGACGGCGTGGCAGCTCACCGGATCGACCAGGTCGCCGCACACTCCCCACCGGCTCGCGAGCCACGCCGACACGCCGATCACCGGGGTCGGGACGGGCAACGGAGGGATCCCCTCCCGCCACTCGCCAGCGGCCGTCGCGACGAGAGCGCGGGCGAGCACCCCGATCAGCGCCGCGTCCTCGGGGTGCAGCGGCACGTCGGCGAGGCGGACCTCGACGGTCGGATGGCTCCGCGACAGCCGCGCGTCGAAGTACACCATCCCCTCGTCCAGCAGCACTCCGGAGGCGACGAGGCAGTCGGTCACGCGGCGGTACCGCTCCGGGTCGCCCCAGATCTCGGACGGACCCGAGGTGGGCCACCGGCCCCACGCCTGGTAGCGGTAGCTGGCGTAACCGGTGTCGACCCCCGAGGCGAGTGGCGAGTTCGCGCTGAGCGCCAGCAGCGCGGGCAGCCAGCCGCGGATCCGGTCGAGCACCGCGACGCCCTCCTCCGGCGAGTCGATCGCGAAGTGCACGTGCAGTCCGCAGGTGTACTGGTCGCGGGCGACCTGGCCGAAGCGGTCGAGGATCCGCCGGTAGCGCACGTCGTCGGTGAGGTGCGGCTCGAACGCGGCGGGGCTGGTCGCGGTGGCGACGGCCCTCGCTCCGACGAGGCGGGCGGCGGAGTCGGCGAGCCGGCGGCCGTCGAGAACGGCCTCGAGCAGCTCGTCGGCGGTGCGCTGCGGCGCCGCGTCCGCCTCGATCTGCTCGGCCTTGAGCTCGGCGGCGAGCGTGCTGCGTCCCCGCACCGCGCCCGTCGCGAGCAGCGCGGGAGCCGCGGGGACCGGAGTGAAGGTCTCGGCGTCCACGAGCAGGAACTCCTCCTCGACGCCGAAGGTCCTCATGCCGCACCGTCGGCGAACGAGCACCAGAAGCGGGCGAGGACGGCGGCGCCGCGCACGACCACGTCGAGGTCGACGCTCTCGTCGCTGTCGTGCCAGTGGTCCTCCGGCAGACCGGTGCCGAAGAAGACGACGGGCGCGTCGAAGTGCCGCGCGAGCAGCTCCGCGGGCCCACCGCCGGCGTTGCCCATCCGGCCCGCCTCGTCCACGCCGCGCACCGCGCGGACGGCCTCGTCCAGGGCGTCGAGAGCGGCCGAGGGCGGAGTCCGGTACCCCTCCTGCGCGCTGTCCTCGGACATCTCGACCACGTACTCCAGCTCGGGGTCGGCGTGCTGCTCGACGAACTCGCGCATCCGCCGCGCGACCGCGTGGATCGGCTGCCCGGGGACGGTGCGGATGCTGAGGTCGGCACTGGCGGAGGAGGGGATCACCGCGCGGGGCATGCCCGTGGGGTCGCCCGTGAGCAGACCGACGACCTCGAGCGCCGGGCGCTCCCAGAGGCGCTCGAGCACCAACCAGCCCTCCTCACCGCGGATGGCGCGGGTGCGGGTGCGCCGCAGCCAGTCCTCGTCGGTGTAGCCGAGCGCGGCGAGCTCGGCCCGGCGCTCGAGGGTCGGCTCGGGCACGTCGTCGTAGAAGCCGGGGAGGAGGATCCGGCCGTCCGCGTCCTGCAGGCGCGCGAGCAGCTCGGCGAGGACCAGGCCGGCGTTCGGAGCCGGACCCGAGACGGCTCCGCTGTGCACGTCCTTCTCGGTGCCGTGCACCTCGAGGTGGATCGGCAGCATGCCGCGGACGCTCATGCAGATCGCGGGCTCGCCGGCGCGCCACTGCAGGGTGTCCGAGAACACGACGGCGTCGGGACGGAGCCCGTCGAGGCGGTCGCGGATCAGGTCCTCGAGCCCCGGCGAGCCCAGCTCCTCCTGCCCCTCGATCAGCAGGACGAGCGAGACCGGAGGGGTGCCGCCGGTGACCTCGCGCAGCGCCGCGACGGAGAAGAGGTGCGCCAGGACCTGCGCCTTCGCATCCGAGGCGCCGCGGCCGTAGAGCCGGCCCTCCCGGTGGACGGGCTGGAACGGCGAGGTGACTGTCCACTCCTCCGCCTTCGCCGCGCGCACGTCGTGGTGGCTGTAGACGAGCACGACGGGGGCGCCCGGGTCCTCGGCGGGCCAGCGCGCGATCACGGCGGAGGACTCGCCGGTGGGGTGCACCGCGACCTCGGGGAAGCCGGTCTCGGCGCAGAGCCGGGCGAGCCACTCGGCCGAGCGTCGG
This sequence comes from Rathayibacter sp. Leaf299, assembly GCF_001423055.1. Taxonomy (NCBI): domain Bacteria; kingdom Bacillati; phylum Actinomycetota; class Actinomycetes; order Micrococcales; family Microbacteriaceae; genus Rathayibacter; species Rathayibacter sp. Leaf299. The sequence continues at coordinate 223,597 of NZ_LMNT01000001.1, read as the reverse complement.
ACGTCGTCGACGTGCTCGGCCATGCCGGCGACCGACGGGATCGCGACCCACTCGGTCAGGCGGGAGCGCAGGAGCTCGCGGCGGGCGCGGAGGACGGCGAGCAGTCGGCCGGTGTCGACCCGCGTCGCGGCGCGGGGAGCAGTGCTGGTCATGCGCTCATCCCAGCCGCCGCGGCCCGGGACGCGGAGGAGGCTTGACAGCGGGACGGAGCGGGCCCGTCTGCTTGGATGAGGGGGTGAACGAGGATCTCGAGCCCGCCGCGGAGCTGTTCAAGGCGCTGTCGTCCTCGTCGCGCCTCACGCTGCTCCGACTGCTCGCCGGCGGAGAGGCGACCGTGGGCGATCTCGTCGTGCGCTCGGGGCTCTCGCAGCCGCTCGTCTCGCAGCACCTGCGGACGCTCCGCGCGGCGGGACTCGTCTCGGTCGAGCGGGTCGGCCGAGAGGCGCACTACGCGGTCTCGGACACGCACGTGACGCGCATCGTCGAGGACGCGATGAAGCACGCGCTGGAGACCGCCTGACGACGCCCGCCTCCTGAGGATGAGTGTCATCCTCGATTGGACGCACGTATTGCAATGCGTTTATGCGTGTGGTCGACTGGGTCAGCGGCGGACAGCCGCACCGACCCCGATCCTCCGAGAGGCACCGCCATGAGCACCACCGAGACCCACGCCGAGCACGCCGTCGCCGAGCACAGCCACGGCACCGACTGCGGTCACGAGAGCGTGCAGCACGGAGACCACGTCGACTACGTGCACGGCACCCACCGTCACGCGCTGCACGACGACCACTACGACGAGCACGAGGCCGAGGCCGAGCACTCGGCCGACGAGCACGCGCACGGCGCCGACTGCGGTCACGAGGCCGTCGCCCACGACGACCACACCGACTACGTCCACGACGGGCACAAGCACGCGGCGCACGAGGGCCACTACGACGAGCACTGAGCCGAGCGGGCGCCGAACAGGGCGATCGGGACCCGGTCGCCCTTCCGCCTGCCCGGGCTCCTAGGCTCGACGGATGCACCTCGAACGCCGCGCGCTCGTCACGCCGGACGGAACCCGGCTCTCGCTCCTGGACTCCGGAGGCACGGGCCGGCTCGTCGTTATCCTGCACGGCCTCGCCGGCAGCGCCGAGGAGTTCGCTCCGACCGCCCGCGCGCTGCCGGATCATCGCGTCGTGCTCCTCGATCAGCGCGGGCACGGACGCAGCGAGCAGCGTCCCTCCGACGTCTCGCGCGAGGCGTTCGTCGCCGACGTCGCCGCCCTGCTCGAGCGCGAGGGGCCCGCGATCCTCGTGGGCCAGTCGATGGGGGCGCACACCGCGGTGCTCGTCGCGGCCGCGCATCCGGAGCTCGTCGACCGGCTCGTGCTGCTCGAGACCGCAGAGGGCGGCGACGGGGGCGAGGGAGTCGCGGACTGGTTCCGCTCCTGGCCGCTGCCGTTCGCCGACCGGGACGCGGCGCGCGCGTTCCTGGGCGACGGGGCGCTCGCGGACGCCTGGATCGCCGACCTCGTCGAGGGTCCGGACGGACTCCGCCCGCGGTTCGATCCGGAGGTGATGGCGCGGGCGATCGAGCCGCTCGCCGCGCCGCGCTGGGCGGAGTGGGAGGCGGTCGCCGCTCCGACCCTGCTGGTCTACGGCGAGCACGGGATGTTCGCGGAGGACGTGCGCGACGCCTTCGCCGCGCGCGGGCGCGACGTGCGACGGGTGGACCTGCCGGGCGGATCGCACGACGCGCACCTCGACGCGGCCGAGGGCTGGATCGCGGCGCTGCGGGAGTTCGTGGGAGGTCCGGCGTGACCTGCGTCTTCTGCGATCTGATGGCCGGGCACGGCGAGGCGACGTGGGTCGAGCGGGAGGAGGAGGCGGTCGCGTTCCGCCCGCTGCCCTCCTCCGAGCTCGCCCCCGGGCACACGCTGGTCATGCCGCGCGAGCACAGCGCGGGGCTGCTCGACGCCTCCCCCGCGGCGCTCGCGGCGACGATGTCGCTCGCGCAGCGCGTCGGCCGGGCGATGCGGGCGGCTCTCGGAGCGACGGGAGTGGCCGTCCTGCAGGCGAGCGGCGCCTCCGCGGGGCAGAGCGTGCCGCACCTGCACCTTCACGTGGTGCCGTCGTGGGACGGCGACGAGGTGCAGTGGCCCGCGCACCGCTCGACGCACGTCGTCGACGGGGAGCCGTGGGCGCTGCTGGCCGAGATGTTCGAGTAGCGCGCCTCGGTCATACTGGCGGGCGTGCAGGACGAGGACGACGAGCGCAGGGATCTGGAGCGTGCGCTCTTCGCGCGGCCGAGCGGGGACGCCGAAGGCGAGAGCCGGCGGATCGACGCCGAGCGGCGGCTCCGGCTCGAGCAGGACGCCGTGCGGGCGGAGGCGGCCGTGGTCGCACCGGAGGCTCCGCGGCTCGCTCCCGTGGCCGCGTCCGAGGCACCCGCCGCTTCGGCGCCGCGACGCCGACGTCCCGCTCTGATCGTCGGCGGCGCGCTCGCGGCCGGACTCGTGCTGGGCGCCGTGGCGGCGAGCGTCGCTCCGCAGGTCGTCGGAGCATCCGCTCCCACGGCGAGCCCGACGGCGACCGTCCGCCCGGAGGACCGCTTCGCCGCCTACGTCGACGGCTGGACCCTCGTCACCGACCCGCCGGCCGGAATGGACCTCATCGCCGGCCCCGCCGAGGTCTTCACCCCCGGATTCGACACGGTGCAGGAGGACCGGATCCTGCTGACGGCTCCGAACGGGACGTCGCTCTGCCTCGGTCTGGAGCGCGTGGACGGATCCCTCTCGGCGGGCTGCACGGGGCTCGCCGAGTTCTTCGACTCCGGATCGCTCGACATCGTCGGCACCGACGTCGAGGACGGATCCGGCGTCTACTCGCGCGTGACGATGCGCCCGGACGGATCGATCGAGGGCGGATACCAGCTCCTCACGCGGGACCCGTCGGAGCCCTGAGCCCGCCGCCGCGTGTCAAGCCTGCGCGGTCCTTCAGAGAACCCCCGGCCGCACGCGTCAGGATGCGGGGACATCCACTCGACCGGGAGGCCGCCGTGCCCGACAGCATCCAGCACTACGACGTCGCCGTGATCGGCGCGGGGCCCGCGGGCACCGCCGCCGCACTGCGCGCCGCCGAACTCGGAGCGCGCGTGGTCGTGCTCGAGGCCGCCCGCGTGGGCGGGACCTGCGTCAACACGGGCTGCGTGCCCACCCGCGTGCTCGCGAAGACCGCGCGGATCATCCGCGAGGCGCGCACCGCCTCCGACTACGGGGTCGACGTCGGCACGCCGCGGATCGACTGGGACGCCACGGTGCGGCACGTGCACGAGCGCGTCGACAAGGTGCGCTCGATCAAGCGCGAGGCGGAGCGGTTCGCGGAGGCGGGCGTCGAGCTGATCCACGAGGGGCGCGCGCGGTTCGCCGACGAGAGCACCCTGGTGCTCGACAGCGGGCGCCGGCTGACGGCCTCCGCGATCCTGATCTGCGTCGGCGGGCACTCGCGCCGCCTCCCGATCCCGGGAGCCGAGCTCGCGACCGTTCCCGAGGACGTGCTCGGGCTGCCGTCGCTGCCGCGCCGGGTCGCGGTGATCGGCGGAGGGAACACCGGTGCGCAGCTCGTGACGGTCTTCAACGCGTTCGGGTCGGAGGTGACGCTGCTCGACGTGGCGCCCCGGATCCTGACGACCTCGGACGCGAGCATCTCGGCGTACGTCGCCGCCGCCTTCGAGCGCCAGGGCGTGCGCGTGAGCACGGGCATCGAGACGGTCGAGGGCATCGAGCGCGCCGACGACGCCCTGACGCTGCGCTGGAAGGACGCGGGCGACTCGCACGCCGAGCAGTTCGACGCGGTGATCATGGCCACGGGCTGGCCGGCCGACGTCGAGGACCTCGGTCTCGAGAACGCGGGCATCGAGGTCGTGCGCTCGGCGATCCCGGCGGATCAGTACTTCCGCACCGTGGTGCCGCACGTCTTCGCGGTCGGCGACGCGAACGGGCGCGACATGCTCGTGCAGGCGGCGCAGTTCGAGGCGGAGGCGGCGGCCGAGAACGCGGTGCTCGGCGCCAACCGGCGGACGCCCCAGCACTTGCTGCCGGCCGGTGGGTTCACCGACCCCGACTACGCGGGCGTGGGGTTCACCGAGGAGCAGGCCCGCGAGCGCGATCCGCAGTGCGTGGTGGCGTCGGTGCCCTTCTCGGGCGTGGACCGCGCGGTGATCGACGACCGCGAGAGCGGGTTCCTGACGCTGATCGCGGACCGGCGGCGCGAGCTGCTGCTGGGCGCGCACGCGGTGGGCGAGAACGCGATCGAGGTCGTGCAGTCGGTGACGACGGCGATGGCGGCGGGGGTCGACGTGGCGACGCTGGCGAACGTGCGGTTCGCGTATCCGACGTACAGCGCGGTGATCGGGATGGCGGCGCGGGCGCTGCTGAAGGAGCCGGCGCGGCCGACCGAGCTGGACTGACGGGCGGGCGGGGCTCACGGACGCTGCCGGGGCTGCGCTCACCGGCGATCGGGCTGCAGAAGTAAGGCTCAGGGCTCGGATCCGGCGGAATTCGCGCTCTTCCCGGCCCCTGGCCTTCGTTCTGCCGCTCGCGGGGTTCGCAACCGAGGGTGAGAGTGTCCCGCGGGCGCTTCCGGGCCGCTTCCGCCCTCTCCTCCTCGGTTACGAACGGCGCCAGCGGTAGGGCGTGGTGGTCGACACCTTCACCAGGCCCGCGCGCTCGAGGATCGGGCGCGAGTCCTCGGTCGAGTCGCTGTGCACCAGTCGCGTGCCCAGCGCGAGCGCGGACGCGGCGCGGGCCGCGGTGAGCGCACGGTAGATCCCGCGTCCTCGGAACTGCGGCAGCATCGCGCCGCCCCAGATGCCCGCGAACTCCGTGCCGGGCACGGGCTCGAGGCGGCCGCCGCCGACCATCCGGCCCTCGACCTCGGCGACCCACAGCTCCATGCCGTCGCCGCGCGCGAGCCGCGCGACGAGCGCGTCGGCGATCCCGACGTCGACGGGCTCGCCGAACGCCTCGTCGATCACGGCGCTCATCGCGCGCACGTCCGCCTCCTCCACGACCCGGCGGAGGGTCGTCCCGGCCGGGACGGGCACGTCGCCCGCGAGCGCCTCGAGCGGCCCGACCATGATCGACTCGAGCTCGTCGGGCGCGAAGCCGTGCGCGATCAGGGCGTCGTGCAGGCCCGGCGCGGAGTCGTGTCCGCGCGTCTTCCACTCGACGCTCCGGATCGCCGGATCGGCGGCGAAGTGCGCGAGAGCCGCCGGGACGAGTTCGCGGATCGCGGCCTCATCGGCGCCGCCGAGATCGCGGTAGGTGACGAAGCCGCGACCGCCGGCGAACGTGACGAGGCGGAGCGGACCCCGACGCGCCACCGAGACGGCGCTCGGCGTCTCGGCGTCGGAGCGGAGCTGCTCGTCGTAGGCCTGCAGGTACTCGGCGCTCGTCGTCATCCGCGCCACGGTACCGGACGCCGCGTGTCGGGGGCGGTCGGTACGGTGGCGGCATGAGCTTCGCGAACGTGGGGACGCTGGGCGTCCGGTCCGGGAGGCGCGACGAGCTCGTCGCGATCCTCGTCGAGTCGAACGAGGCGCTCGCGCGGGTCGGGTGCCTGGCGTACGAGGTGGGTGTCAGCGACGAGCAGCCCGACACGGTCTTCGTGGTCGAGCTGTGGACGAGCGCCGAGGCCCACCGGGCCTCGCTCGAGCTGCCGGAGGTGCGCGACGCGATCGCGCGGGCGCGCCCGCTGCTCTCGGGGGAGTTCGGCGGGTTCCGGTTCGACGTGGTCGGGTCGCCGCTGCGCTGAGGCGCCCGGGGCGGCTCGCGGCAGAGGGGCCGCGAGTGGACGCGGAACGGGCCTCGAAGGGCGATCGCGGCCCGATTCGGGTCGACTGGACGGAGCCGGGCGGCGCGGGTGGACGCGGAGCGGGCTCCAGCGGACGCGCGCAGCCCGATCCGCGCCCAGTCGGCGACGCTGCGGGTCCGATCCGACAGCGGCGCCGGGCGTCAGCCGCCGATCCGGCCGATCAGGTCCTGGATGAAGGGGACGACGTCCTGCGCCTGGTCGACGCTCGCGAAGGCGGTCGCGACGAGCGGCCAGACGGAGCCGATCAGGGTCGCGACGACGGCTGCCACCGCGGCGACCCAGGCGACCGCGGGCTTCCGCGCCACGAAGGCGAGGCCGAGGAAGGCCAGTCCGACCAGGAAGCTGATGACGATCGACGCGGTGATCGCGCCGACGGGGACGTCGAGCGCGCCGGCGATCGATCCGTCGGCGGCGGCGATCAACCCGAGGACGGGCAGCAGGACGCCGAGGACGACGAGACCCGAGACGACGACCCCGGTCGCGAAGGCGATCCAGGCGGCGCGGGGGCGGCGACGGCCGCCGTAGCTGCGCATGCGGGCCACCGGACTACTCCTCGGTCTTCGCAACGGCGGGGACGGAGTGGCTGCGCTCGACGCCGCTCTCCGACTCGGCGGGCTCAGCGGGCTCGGCGGGCTCGGCGGGTTCGGCGGGTTCGGCGGAGTCGACGGAGTCGACGCGCTCGTCGGCCTCGACCGACTCCTCCGACGGCTGCTCGACCACGACGACCACGACCGGCGCGGTCCCGTCGGTCGGCACCTCGATGATCTGCGCGGGGGCGGATCCGTCGTCGTCGGAACGGGGCGCCTCGGGCTCGGAGGCGGCGTCCCGCTCGGCCGTCGCGGCCCGCTCGCGCTCCTCGGCGCGGTCCGCCTGCTCGTCGACAGCGTCGGCGGCGGAGTCGAGGGCATCGGCGGCGGAGTCGGCGGCCGCGCCGGCGGCGTCCGAGATCCGGTCACCCGCGTCGGAGAGGCGCTCGCGCGCATCGTCGGCGAGGTCGCCGGCCTTCTCGACCAGCGAGTCTCCCTCCGCAACGGGCTCGGGCTCGATCGGATCGAACGGACCGTGCACGTCGGTGACCGTGATGTTCACGGCGATCGGCGACGCATGGACCTGCGACGCGGCCTTCAGGACTTGCGTGCGCGCCTCCTCCATCACCTCGGCGACCTTGTGCGGGTACTCGGCGACGAGGTCGAGGTCGATGATCGTGCGGCCCTCGTCCTCCGAGATCGTGACTCCGGGGATCGTGCTGGTGCCCAGCACGGCGCGCGAGGCGCGGTCGAGGCTGCGGGCGACCGGTCCACCCAGGTGGTGCACGCCGGTGACGCCGAGCGCGGTCTCGGCGACGGTCGTCGCGAGCAGGCTGTCGGGCGATCCGTCGTCGGCGCGCACGGCGCCGAGGTCGATCGGGCGCGCGTCGTCGAGCGACACGTCGGGGTCGAGACGCAGGTCCTCGAGGCGCGCGTCGTCGAGACGGGCGCCGTCTGAGCGGGCGTCGTCGATGCGGGGTTCGTCGGTCATGGGGTGCTCCTAGCGTTGCGTGCGGATGCCGGGGCGCGGGTCACGCGCTCGGGGCGAGGGGTCTGGCGCCGGTCCGGGTCTGCGCGAGGCGGTGCGCGCCTCCGGCGATCGCGGCGCCCAGCAGGGGTGCTGCGACGAACACCCACAGCTGCGCGAGTGCGTCGGGACCGCCGTAGACGGCGGCGGCGAGCGAGCGCGCGGGATTCACGGACGTGTTGCTGATCGGGATCGAGACCAGGTGGATCAGCGTGAGGGCGAGGCCGATCACGACGGGCGCGAGGGCCGCGGCCCGGGCGGTGACCGAGAGGATCACGGTCACGAAGACGGCGGTCAGCAGGGTCTCGGCCAGGAGGACGGCGCCGAGGCCGAAGCCGCCCGGGGAGTGCTCGCCGAATCCGTTGGAGGCGAATCCGCTCTGCTGCGCGGAGGCGAGGAAGCCCTCGGGACCGTCGGCCGCGATCGCGACGAGTGCCGTCGCTCCGAGCAGGCCGCCCACGAGCTGCGCGAGGACGTAGCCGGGCACGTCGCGCCACGGCGTGCGTCCGGCGACGGCGAGGCCCAGGGTGACGGCGGGGTTGAAGTGGCCGCCCGACAGGTGGCCCACCGCGGCGATGCCGACGAGGACGCTCAGCCCGAAGGCGAGCGCGACGCCGAGGAAGCCGATGCCGAGCGTGTTCTGCTCGGTCGGGAACGCGGAGGCGAAGAGGGCCGCGCCCACGCCGCCCCCCACGAGCAGGGCGGTGCCGAAGACCTCCGCGAGCAGGCGGACTGCGGCGGGGACGGGCGCGTCGTCGGTCCGCTCGGCGGCGGGGGCGGTGCTCGTGCGGCTCATGGGAGCGCCTTCCGGAGGGAGAAAGAGGGAGGGGGGGTCAGTGGCGGGGTCCGCCGACGCGCTCGCGCACCTCGGCGACGGTGTCGACGGGCAGCGGAGGCACGCCGCGGCCGATGCCGCGCAGACCCGTGGCCAGGAGGATCGCGGCGGCGACCGCGAACACGACGAGAGTGATCGCGACGGCCGACCAGAGCGGCAGAGCGAGCGCGAGCAGGGCGACGGCGAGCGCCGCCAGGAGCCCCGCGGTCACCAGCGCGAGGACCGCGCCGACCGCCGCGAGGACGACTCCGCTGCGGGCGCCCGAGACGCGATCGCCGATCTCGCGGCGAGCGGAGGCGAGCTCCTCGCGGACGGCGCGGACCACGGGGTCGATCGCCTTCTGGGCGAGGCCGGCGCGGAAGCCGGTGGAGTCGTCGGTCATGGTGGGTCCTTCGGGGTGGAGAGGGGTCCGGCCCTCCGCGGGGAGGCGGAGGGCCGGAGGGGTCAGCGGCGCGTCACTCCACGCGGGAGGCGGAGCTCATCCGGCTGCGGAGGCCGCTGACGATCTGGACGACGACGGGGGTCTCCTCGCCGAGGACCGCGTCCCAGCGGCGCACGGCGGTGTCGACCGTGCGACGCGTCTGCATGGGCGACACTCCGCGACGGGTGTGCGCGGTGATGCGCAGCACCCGGCGGTGCCGGATGTCGAACGCGGTGACGTCGACCGAGACGATGCCCGGATCGCGCGTCAGCGCCTCCTCGAGCACCTGCTCGGCGACCCTCGCGTCGAGCGTCAGCGTGCCGCCGGTCGGAGTGGATCCGCCGGAGCCCGCCGAGACGCGCAGGAGCGTCGACGTGCGTCCGCGTCCCTGCCGCACGATGAAGCGCAGCAGCAGGAGGATCAGCACGAGCGCCACGGCCGCGGTCACCCAGAGGATCCAGGGCTGCGATCCGGACAGCGCGTCGGACGCGGGTCCGCTCGCGTCGTCCGCCGCGGTCGACACGGTCTGCTGGACGTCGGGGAGCAGCGCGCCGACGGCGACCGCTCCTCCGACGGCGAGCAGCACGAGGCCGACCAGCAGCAGGAGCAGGCGGTTCAGGAAGCGGTTGGTGGTGGTCATCGGACCGATCCCTTCTCGGAGACGCGGACGCGGGCCTTCAGTGCGGGACTCACGTCGTAGCTCCCGAGCTCGGCGTCCACGGCCTCGCGGATGCTCGCCACGTCGGCCGAGACTCCGCTGGTGCGCTGGACGGTGACGCCGACTCCGCGGCGCCCGACCGAGACCTGGACCTGATCGGGATCGACACCGCCCGCGTAGGCGGCGGCGCGGGCGACGCTCTGCGCGATCACCCGGTCGTCGACCACGGCGGCCGTGCGGTCGATCCCGGCGCTGCGGCGACCGCGGCGACCCGGAGCGAACGACAGCACGACCAGCACGAAGCCGATCGCCGCGAGCACGGCACCGGCGGCGGCGGTCAGCGCGATGGGGGCGCCGGCCGCCTGGAGCAGCGAGGACGCGCCGTCCTGCGGAGCGACGAGCAGCGCGGGCTGTCCGAGGACCGCGAGCACCGCCTCCGTTCCGAGCCACGCGAACAGCAGGATCAGGAGGACCGCCAGGGCGATCGCCGACCCGGAGCGGGACGAGTGGGTCTCGCGCCGCACGAGACGCCGGTAGAGGGCGTCGGGCGACGGATGAGCGGGAGTCGTCACGACACCCTCCTTCGTTCTCGGAGGTCGACACCGGTGATCCGGAGGTCGACGCGGCCGATGCTCGAGCCGGTGAGCTCGAGGCAGCGGTCGCGGATGAGGGTCTGCGCCTCGGCGAGCCGGTCGAGCAGCGTCCCGGAGGAGCGCCGATCGGTCTCGCCGAGCGGGGACACGCGGATGGGGGCCTGGGCGACGACGTGCAGCGAGCCGCCGTCGTCGTCGAGGTCCACCGAGACGTCGGACGGGCCGACGTCCAGCGCGTCCGCGGTGACGGCCGACACGATCCGGCGCACAGCGCGCGAGGAGATCGTCGTACGGCCGTGGCGGGCCGGGTCGGCCATCACCGCCGCGGTCACGAGGACCGCCGCCCGCGGAGGGTGTCGCCGAGCGAGCGCAGATCGAGCTTGCCCTCGACGACGCGGCCGACTCCGTACCCGATGCCCATGCCCAGGGCCACGACGACGAACGCGCCGAAGCCGAGGACGACCGCCGTCAGCGCGAGGACCGCGCCGATGACCAGGCCTGTGGTGGACGGACTCACTGAACGCGGCTCTCGGTGTCGTCGTCCTTGTCGTCCGAGGGGATGTGCACGTCGGCGACGGTCACGTTGACCTCGGTGACCTCCATGCCGACGACCGAGGAGATGGCCTCGGAGACGGCGGAGCGGATGCTGTCGGCGAGCTTCTGCAGCGCGACGGGGTACTCGGCGACGACGGTGATGTCGGCGGCGACCTGCTTCTCGCCGACCTCGACCGAGATGCCCTGGCCGCGGTCCTGCGCGTTGATGGCGTTGCGGATGGCGCCGATGGCGCGGGCCGCTCCGCCGCCCAGGTCGTGCACGCCGGGGACCTCGCGGGCCGCGATGCCGGCGACCTTCTCGACGACGCCGTCGGCGATCGTGTTCTTGCCGGTCGAGGTGGTGGTGCCGTGCTTGGCCGAGCCGCTGGTGGCGAGGGTGCCGGGGGTGACGTTGCTCATGATCTTCTCCTGTGACGACGGGGGTCGCGGCCTGGAGACCGCGGTGCCGACGAGGTGTGGCACACGATGAAGACGTGCGCGCCGCGGCGGTCGTCCTGCTGCATCAGGTGGTGCGCAGGGTTCGGGGGTGCGGGGCGCGTTCCGCGGCCAGCGGCGTCCACAGCGGGGGCGGGGGCGCTCGCTGGGCGGCCAGGGCTGTCCACAGGCGGGGGTGCGGGCTGCCGTGGGTGTCGGTTCGATTCGCAGGGGATGTGGGCGGGTGCCGGTTCGATCTGCAGGGGATCCGGGGACCGGACGTCAGCGGCAAGCGGAGGAAGGGGCTTTCCCGGGCGGATCACCTGCAGATCGTGCATCCACCTGCAGATCGTGCATCCGCCTGCAGATCGTGCATCCACCTGCAGATCGCGCAGGAGGGCGGTGGAAGGGCAGCGGTCGCGGAGCCGGCGGCCCGCGCCCGCCGTCACCGGAGGGGAGGACACGGAGGGGTGGCCTCCCGGTCCGGCTCTAAGAGGGGGGTTCCCGAGAACCCGCCGAGAGATAGCGTCGGCCGCGACTCCGGTCCACGACACGCGGTTCAGCGTCGGGCTCCCGCTCGCGCCCGACGTCGCAGCGTCTCCCCTCCCCTCTCGCGCGCAGCGCGGCACATCCGGAAGCAGCCCAGTGACCCGCAGAAGAACAGTCCTGAGCTGGAGCGCGATCGTCACGGCGCTCGCGCTGATCGCCGGCGGCGCCCCGGCGGCGTCCGCGACGCAGTCCGCGACCGAGTCCGTCCCGCTGAGCCGCTACATCGTCCGCACGACGGGCGTCGCTGCCGCGGGGACCGCCGCCGCCGCCCTGCCGCTCGACCGGATCCTGCACCGCTACAGCCGGGCGCTGAACGGCTTCGCCGCCGAGCTCACAGGCACCGAGGTCGCGGCCCTCCGCCGACTCCCGTCGGTCGTCGACGTGACGGCCGACGGCGAGACCCGAGCGAGCGCGGAGCAGTCCGACCCGGCCTGGGGCCTCGACCGGCTCGACCAGCGCGCGACGACCGGCGACGGCGTGTACCGCTACTCGACGACGGGCGCCGGAGTGACCGCCTACGTCCTCGACACCGGCGTGCAGGCGAGCCACGACGAGTTCGGCGGGCGGGTGAGCGGCGGCTACGACGTCGTCGAGGACGACGCCGACGCGCTGTCCGACTGCAACGGTCACGGCACCCATGTCGCGGGCACCATCGGCGGAGCGACGTACGGCGTCGCCAAGGACGTCGCGATCGTGCCGGTGCGCGTCTGGAACTGCTCCGGGCAGGGGACGTGGAGTGACATGATCGCCGCGATCGACTTCGTCATCGGCACGCGGACCGGACCGTCGGTGATCAACATCAGCGGAGGCGGCGGCGCGTACGCCCCCGTGGACGAGGCCGTGGAACGGGCCGTCAGCAGCGGGATCCCGGTGATCGTCTCGGCGGGCAACAGCACCGCGGACGCCTGCGCCGCGAGCCCCGCACGCACTCCGAACGCCCTCACGGTCGGCGCGACGGAGCCGGACGACAGCCCCGCCTACTACTCGAACCACGGCCCGTGCCTCGACGTCTGGGCGCCCGGATCGTCCGTGCTCTCGGCGGCTCCCTGGTCCGACTCCGCCACCGCGGTCCTGAGCGGGACGTCCATGGCCGCGCCCCACGTCACGGGCGTCGTCGGCCGCCTCCTCCAGGCCGAGCCCGCCGCGACCCCGGCGCGACTGGCCGCGCTCGTGACCTCGAGCGCCACGTCGGCGGTCCAGGACACGAACGGATCCACGAGTCGCCTCCTCTACGCCGAAGGCGTCTCCACTCCCGCGACCCCGACCGCCGTCCGCGCGATGGCCGGGGCGGCCGACCGCACGGCGACGCTGACCTGGGCGCCCCCGGCATCCGACGGCGGCTCGGCGATCACCGGGTACCGCGTCTCGCGGACCGGGACGGATGCGGCGGGCAACGGCCCCTGGTCCACCGTCGTGCCCGCGACGGCGCGCTCCCAGCGCTTCACGGATCTGGTGGCCGGGTCGTCCTACGAGCTGAGCGTCCGGGCGATCAACGCCCTGGGAACCGGAGCGATCGGATCGGCGGCCGTCACCGTTCCGCGGGTCACCGTCCCGGGCGCGCCGACCGGCGTCTCCGCGAGCCCGAACGACACCGCGCGGTCCGCCGTGCTCAGCTGGTCACCGCCCCTCGCCGACGGCGGCTCGCCCGTCACCGGCTACCGGGTCGCGCGGGACGGCACCGACGCCTCGGGCGCCGGAGCGTGGTCCACCCTCCTGCCGGCCACGGCGCGCTCGCAGACGTTCACGAACCTCCGCGCGGAGACGGGCTACACCCTCACCGTGCAGGCCGTCACCGCGATCGGGACGGGGTCCGCCTCCAGCGCGACCGTCCGCCTCGCGCCGACCGCCCGCCTCACCTCCGTCACTCCCACGATCACGGGAACCGCGCGAGTGGGCTCCACCCTCACCGCGGCCCCGGGGGCCTGGGGACCGGCTCCGGTGACCTACGCCTACCAGTGGCGGGCCGACGGCTCCCCGCTGAGCGGAGCGACCGCCGCCACATACCGGCCCTCGAGCGCGACGCTCGGCACGGTGATCACCGTCACGGTCACCGGGACCAAGACCGGGTACGCGGCGGCGAGCCGCACCTCCGCGGCGACCGCGGCCGTCGCCTCCGGCACGCTCACCACGGCCACGCCGGCCGTCACCGGCACCGCGAGGGTCGGCTCCGTCCTCACCGCCGTCCCCGGCGCGTGGGGACCAGCTCCGGTCTCGTTCACCTACCAGTGGAAGGCCGGTGGAACGGTGCTGTCCGGCGCGACGGGCAGCACTTACACGCCGTCCAGCGCCACCGTCGGGAAGACGATCTCGGTCACCGTGACCGGAGCGAAGCCGGGCTTCACCACCGCCGTCCGCAGCTCGAACGCCACCGCGGCCGTGGTCTCCGGCACCCTCGTCGCGCCCACGCCGACCGTCAGCGGCACCGCGAAGGTGGGCTCGCTCCTCACCGCGAATCCCTTCGCCTGGGGCCCGGCGCCGGTGACCGTCTCGTACCAGTGGCGCACCAACGGGACCGCGATCAGCGGCGCCGTCTCGTCGACCTACCGCCCGACCACCGCCACCGCCGGCACGAGGATCACCGTCACGGTGACCGGGAGGAAGACCGGATACGCGACGGCGGCGCGCACGTCGGCGGCGACGACGGCCGTCGTCCGGTAGCTCGACCCGTCCACGTCTCAGCACGGCCGCGCCCTCGAGGCCCGCGACCTCGTCCTCGTCGGCGGGGTCGGCCGTGGTCGCCCGTCTCCGAGCGCCTCGTCCGCGCCGCGACGCGCACTCACGCCGGCATCGACTTCGGCGACGGGCTCCACGGCGGCGGACAGTTCGGGATAGTGGTCTCGGACGTCCCGGTGCACACGTGAGCGCACGCGACCCCTCCCTCCCCTCGAGACCGGATCTCCTCGATGCGGAGCGTCGAGGACGCGACGCTCCCGACGTGTCCGACTCCGACCACCCGAGTTCCGCCCCAGCACAGAATGTACGGATATGCCGAATCCCCTCGCACCCGACACCGACGTCGTCCCGAACCGTCCTGCACGACCCGATCCGAGTCGGAGGGACGCCTCGCTGAGGAAGCGGCTCCTCGCCGGCCTCGGCCTGGCGGTGGCCACCGGGGCGCTCCTCACGGGCTGCACCGGTACGGGCCAGGAGACGGCGGCCACCACGACGGGCGGCGGCGACCTCACCTACGCCGTCGTCACCCACTCCGGAGCCGGCGACGCCTTCTGGGACCGGGTGAAATCCGGAGCGGAAGCGGCCGGAGCCGACTACGCGGCCACCGTCACCTACACCTCCGACCCCGACCCGGCGAAGCAGTCGCAGCTCATCGACAACGCGGTCGCGCAGGACGTCGACGGGATCGTCGTCTCGATGGCCAACCCCGACGGCGTCCGCGACAGCGTCGAGAAGGCCGTCGCGGCGGGCATCCCCGTCGTCACGATCAACTCCGGCATCGAGCGCTCGGCCGAGTTCGGCGCCCTCACGCACATCGGCCAGAGCGAGACCGTGGCCGGCGAGGCCGTGGGCACCCGGCTCGCCGACGCCGGCCTCACCACCGCGCTGTGCGTGATCCACGAGGCGGGCAACGTCGGCCACGAGGAGCGCTGCAAGGCCGCCGCGAGCACCTTCGGCGGCACGATGACCAACCTGCAGGTCGACGGCACCAACGACGCCGAGGTCAAGGCGACGATCAAGTCCAAGCTGCAGGCCGACCCGTCCATCGACGCAGTGCTGACCCTCGGCGGCCAGTACGCCATCGACGCGGTCGGCGCTGTCGAGGAGTCGGGCAGCAGCGCGCAGATCGGCACCTTCGATCTCTCGGAGGACGTCGTCTCGGCGGTCGAGGCCGGCAGCGTCCTCTTCGCGGTCGACCAGCAGCCGTACGTCCAGGGCTTCCTCGGCGTGACCGCGCTCGAGCTCTACGCGACCACCGGCACCGTCATCGGCGGTGGACAGCCCGTCTACTCAGGACCGGCCTTCGTCACCGAGGACAACGCGGCCGAGGTCGCGGAGTTCGCCGCCGACGGCACCCGCTAGAGCCCGACCCCACGGGGGCCGGTGCATCCGGCCCCCGTCCCGTCCCCCGAATCAGGAGTCCCCGTTGACGACAGACCTCGTGACGATCACGACGAGGCCCCGCCTCGAGCGGCGTCCCCTCCGCACGATCCTCGCCAGGCCCGAGACCGGCGCCTTCGTCGCGGCCCTCGCCGTGCTGGTGTTCTTCTCCCTCTACACCCCGCAGTTCCTGAGCCTCGCCGGAGCCGGCGTCTGGCTCGAGTCGGCCTCCACCTTCGGCATCATGGCCGTCGCCGTCGCCGTGCTCATGATCGGCGGCGAGTTCGACCTCTCGGCCGGAGTCATGACCGGGTTCTCGGCGCTGATCGTCGGCATCCTGACCACCCACTACGGGCTGAGCATCTGGGTCGCCGTCCTCGTCTCGCTCGTCGTCTGCCTCGGCGTCGGCGCGCTCAACGGCGTCCTCGTGATGAAGACCCGGCTCCCCAGTTTCATCGTGACCCTCGGCACCTTCTTCGCCCTCGCCGGCATCGACCTCGCCGTCACCAAGCTCATCACCGGCCAGGTCGCGATCCAGGGCATGGCCCGGGTCCCCGCGTACGACTCGATCCAGCCGCTCTTCGGCGCCTCCCTCCGGATCGGCGACGGCACGTTCTACGTCTCGGTGCTCTGGTGGTTCGTCGTGACCGCGGTGGCCACCTGGCTCCTGCTGCGCACCCGCGCCGGCAACTGGATCTTCGCCGTCGGCGGCGCCCTCGACTCCGCGCGCCAGGTCGGCGTCCCGGTCTTCAGGACCAAGATCGGCCTGTTCATGGGGACGGCCGGAGCGGCGTGGCTGGTCGGCATGATCTCGCTCTTCCGCACCTCGACGGTGCAGGCGAACACCGGCGTCGGCCAGGAGTTCATCTACATCATCTGCGCGGTCGTCGGCGGCTGCCTGATGACCGGCGGCTACGGCTCCGCGATCGGCGCCGCCCTCGGCGCGCTGATCTACGGCATGGTCTTCCAGGGCATCACCTTCGCCCAGTGGGACACCGACTGGCTGAGGACGATCCTCGGCGGCATGCTGTTCGCCGCGGTCCTCCTGAACAGGTTCGTCCGCACACGAGCAGGAGGCGGGCGATGAGCACCGGCACCGCAGGACCCTCGACCGGGCGACCGGCCACCCCGGTCGGCACGCCCGTCGTCGAGGTCAGGGACATCGGCAAGAGCTACGGAGCCGTCACCGCGCTCGCGGGGGTCTCGACCACCGTGAACGCGGGGCAGGTCACCTGCGTGCTGGGCGACAACGGCGCGGGCAAGTCGACCTTCATCAAGATGCTGGCCGGCGTCCACGCGCCCAGCGAGGGCACGCTGCTGCTCGACGGCGAGCCGATCACGTTCGCCTCGCCGCGCGCGGCCCTCTCGGCCGGCATCGCCACGGTCTACCAGGACCTCGCGGTCGTGCCGCTCATGCCCGTCTGGCGGAACTTCTTCCTCGGCTCCGAGCTGACGACGGGCGCCGGTCCGTTCCGCCGCCTGGACGTCACGTCGATGAAGCAGATCACCGTCGACGAGCTCGCCCGCATGGGCATCGACCTCCGCGACGTCGACCAGCCCATCGGCACCCTCTCGGGCGGTGAGCGCCAGTGCGTCGCGATCGCCCGCGCCGTCCACTTCGGCGCCCGCGTGCTGATCCTCGACGAGCCGACCGCCGCGCTCGGCGTCAAGCAGTCCGGCGTGGTGCTGAAGTACATCGCCCGCTCGCGCGACGAGGGCCTCGGAGTGGTGTTCATCACCCACAACCCGCACCACGCGTACCCGGTCGGCGACCGCTTCCTCCTCCTGAACCGCGGCACGAGCCTCGGCACCTTCGAGAAGAGCGAGATCTCGCCGGCGGAGCTCACCGGCCTGATGGCCGGCGGCGCCGAGCTCGACTCGCTGGCGCACGAGCTGCAGCGCGAGATGCCCGATTCCCCGGTGGCCCGCGAGGTCGCCGCCGAGGCCGGGGTGGCCACGACGCCCGCGGGTCCGCCCCGGGCCTGACGAACCACCCCTCCGCGACGGATCCGTCCCGAAGGGCGGTCCGGCAGCCGTGCGCGTCGCTCATCCGGCGCGAACGGCCGCAGACCACGCGCACACGCGACCGTCGGTGCTGGATCGAGGCGCGCAGCAGAGCGGCCGCGACCGACCAATCCGCGCGGGGCCGATCCGGCGAGAACGGCCGCCCGATCGCGACGGAAGCAGCCATTCGCGACGGATCGGCGCCGCTCACCCGCTCCGCGACGACCTCCGGCGGACGCCGGAGCAGAGTGGTCAGAGCCGCCCGAGCACCGCGATGTCCTCGAGGAACTCGGCGTTCACCTCGGCCGACACGGTCGCGCGGGTCGCGGCGATCGCCGTGACGTAGTCCTCGAGCGACGGGCCGCGCGCCGCGTCCGCTCCCGCGTAGACCGCGTGCTCGAGCGCCGACTGCGAGGCCTTCCGCGCCGCGTACTCGATGTCGGCGGGCGAGAAGCCCTCGGTCGAGGCGACCAGCACCCCCACGTCGACGCCGTGCGACTCCGCCGGGATGTAGCGGCGCCAGATCGCGGCACGGGCCTGCGCGTCCGGCAGCCCGATCGGGATCACGTAGTCGAAGCGGCCGTGGCGGAGGAAGGCGGAGTCGAGGGAGCGGATGAAGTTGGTCGCGCAGATCAGCAGCCGATCGCTCTGCTCGCGGAACGCGGGGATGATCTTCAGCAGCTCGTTCGTCACCCCCTGCGTCGGCGAGGGCGGCTCGCCCTGGCGGTGCGACGCGATCTCCTCGACCTCGTCGATGAAGACGACGGCGCGCTCGAGCTCCGACACCGTGAGGAACGTCTCGCGCAGCGCTCCCGCGAGGCCCTTCGGGTCGGCGGCGAGGCGCGAGGGGAACACCTCGACGAACGACCACTCCAGCCGTGACGCGATCGCCTTGGCGAACGTCGTCTTGCCGGTGCCGGGCGGGCCGAACAGGACCACCGAGCGCGGCGGAGCCACTCCGAAGCGCTCGGCGAGCTCGGGCCGCGCGAGCGGCATGACCAGCCGGCGCTCGAGCAGGTCCTTCTCGGCGGTCATCCCGCCCACCTGGTCCCAGAGGCCCCGCGGCAGGACGCGCCCGCCGAGCTCGGCCAGCAGGGTCAGCTCCTCGCGCTGCACCGGGATCCGCCGCTCGAAGTAGTGCAGGTTCTGCTTCTGCTCGAAGCCCTGGCGGAGGAACGCGCCGGTGCGCGTCTCGGCCGCCGGCATCAGGGCCGACAGCTTCGACACCCCGGTCGGCGCCATCCGCGCCTCGAGGGCGGCGAGGAGCGACGACCCGATGCCGCGCCCGCGCGCCTCCGGGGCCGTCGCGAGGAACACGACCCAGCCCTGCGCGTGCGCGGCCCGGCCGACCGCGGCGCCGACCACGTGATCGCCCTCGACGGCGACGACCGCGTGGTCCTTCGCGCACGAGGCGAGCACCTCGGCCAGGTTGTAGACGGGCTCCGCGTCGGCGGCCGTGACGAGCTCCCACAGGCGCAGGATCCCGTCGACGTCCTCGGCGTGGTGGTCGCGGATGCGCCAGCCGGTCATGCCGCTCCCTCCGCGGCGTGCCGGGGCAGCCGATCGCGGTCGTAGGTGATGGTGCTGTAGCCGTGCGGCTGGGGCGCGCCGTTCTCGTCGAGGCTGACGAAGACGATCCGGTCGATCGCCAGGATGCTGCGGCGGGTGACCATGTTGCGCACCTCCGCGCGCATCGTGAGCGACGTGCGGCCGAAGCCGGTCGCGCGCAGGCCCATCTCGATCAGATCGCCCTGGACGGCGGAGGAGACGAAGTCGATCTCGGAGATGAACTTCGTCACGGCACGGGGATTGCCGAGCTGGAGGATCGCGTAGATCGCGGCCTCCTCGTCGATCCAGCGGAGCAGGCTGCCGCCGAAGAGGCTGCCGTTGGCGTTCAGGTCCTCCGGCCGCACCCAGCGGCGGGAGCGGAACGTGATGTCCTGCTCGTCGGTGTCGCGGGTCACGGCGCGGGCCGGATCAGATCGCGGGCAGGAGCACGTCGCGCACGAGCGCGTCGAGCTTCGCGTCGGCCTCGAGGAACTGGCGCAGCGTCCGGCGCACGGCGCCGAAGTCGTCGAAGTCCTCGATGGTCATGCCGTCCTCGAAGTAGGCGCGGTGGAACTCGGGCACGCGCTCGAGCAGCGTGTCGAGGATCTCGGGCGCGACCGGGACGTCGATGCGGTGCAGGTCGACGGGCAGCTCGTTCTCGTTGATGAGCACCTGCCACTCGAAGGGCGGGGAGACGACGAGGTCGCCGCCGACCAGCTCCGACCACTGCAGGTGGTTGCGGAACGCGGCCGAGAGCACGCGCGACCGGTAGCCGCGCTCCTGGAAGATGCGGTACGCCTCCTTGAGCGCGGCGACGCCGGCCCACTCGAGGACGCCCGGGTCGACGAGGATGCGGTTCGCGGCGACGCTCGCCTTGAGCCAGTCGTCGAGTCGGCCGCCCATGATCGTGACGACCGAGCCGAACTCGCGCTCGGGCTCGCCGTCGGCGGTGCGGCGGTCGAGGCCGCGCTCGATCGCCTCGGCGACGGCGACGGCTTGAGCCACCGTGAACGAGACGGTCGCGTTGATGCTGACGCCGCGGTAGGTCGCCTCCTCGATGGCGCGGATGCCGTTCGCGGTCGCGGGGATCTTCACGATGATGTTCTCGGCGAGGTTCGAGAACCGCACCGCCTGCTCCACGAGCGCATCGACGTCGCGGTGCAGCCGCGGATCCGTCTGCACCGAGAGACGGCCGTTGCGTCCGCCGCTCTCGCGGAACGCGGGCAGCAGGAGGGACGCGGCCTGCACCGAGAGCTCCTCGATCGCGAGCCAGCCCAGCTCGCTCTCGCCGGCGGTCGGGTGCTCGAGGGCGAGCTCGGCGAGGCGGGGGCCCCAGACGTCGAGGTTGCGCTGGATCGTGGTGAACGCGATCACCGGGTTGCAGGTCGCGCCGACGGCGCCGAAGCTCAGCGAGCGGGCGAGCTCGATCGGGTCGGCGGAGTCGTTCCAGAGGCTGGTGGGGCTGCCCTCGGCGGCGGTGCGCAGCGGGAGGGTGGTGGTCGCGGTCTCGCTCAATGTCTTCTCCGATGAAGGTGCGGCGCGGAGCGCCTGCGGGCGGAATAGCGCCAGCATAACTCCTGACGTCAGATTGTCCGAACAAACTGCGGAAAAAAAGCGAGCGAGGGTGACATGGCCACCCTCATGTAAGCCCTACTATTGACAGGACATCCCTACGTCCTCGAGGAGTTCACCATGGCCCAGGCCGAGCAGACCCTGCCCGTCGAGCTGTTCCTGGGGCTCGACCGGTCCAGCCCCGTGCCGCTGTACCACCAGATCGCGACCCTCCTCGAGAGCGCGATCCTCGACGAGACGCTGCCGGCCGGAGCCCGCCTCGAGAACGAGGTGGCGCTGGGAGCGCGCCTGGGCCTCTCGCGCCCGACGATCCGCCGCGCGATCCAGGACCTCGTGGACAAGGGCCTGCTGGTCCGGCGCCGCGGCATCGGCACGCAAGTCGTGCACGGCAAGGTCACGCGCAACGTCGAGCTGACCAGCCTGTACGAGGACCTCGAGCGCACGGGCCAGAAGCCCGCCACCGAGGTGCTGACATCCTCGATCGGAGTCGCCGACGAGACCGCCGCCGAGGCGCTCGGAGTCGCACCCGGCAGCCCCGTCGTGCACCTCAAGCGTCTGCGCACCGCCGACGGTGTGCCGATCGCGATCCTCGACAACGTGCTGCCCGCCGACTTCACCGACCTGGACCTCTCAGCGCTCGAGAACCACGGTCTGTACCAGCTGCTGCGCGCCCGCGGAGTGACGATGCGCGTCGCGAAGCAGCGGATCGGGGCGCGCGGGGCCACCTCCTCCGAGGCCCAGCTGCTCGATCTGCGCAAGGGCGCCGCGGTTCTGACCATGTCGCGCACTGCGTTCGACACCTCGGGCCGCGCCGTCGAGTTCGGTCAGCACTGCTACCGCCCCGACCTCTACTCGTTCGAGGTCACGCTCGTCGACCGGTAGCCGGCGCGAGCACGATGAAGGGGGCCCCACAGGAGGCCCCCTTCATCGTCTGCGGTGGAGGTCAGCGGCGCACGGGCTCCACCACCTGGATCGCCTGGGTGCGGAAGTCGGTCTCGATGTCCTCGAGCGAGCGCCCCTTGGTCTCGGGGACGGCCTTGAAGACGAAGAACAGCGACACGAGGTTGATCGCCACGAAGAGCGCGAAGGTGCCCGTGGATCCCAGCGCGGCGTTCACGATCGGGAACGCGAACGAGATGACGGCGTTGACGGTCCAGAGCACGAACACCGCGATGCCCATCGCGAAACCGCGGATCGCGAGCGGGAAGATCTCGGAGAGCAGCAGCCACACGCAGGTGCCGATAAAGCACTGCACGAAGGCCACGAAGAGCATCATCGCTGCGAGGATCAGGTAGCTGACCGCGTCGGACTGGGGCAGCGTGAAGACGATCGCCAGCAGCGCCTGCGCTCCGACCACGCCCGAGAACCCGATGATGAGCATCTTCCGGCGGCCGATGTAGCCCAGCAGCACGATGCCGAGGATCGTCGTGACCACCGACGTCACGCCCACTCCGATGGTCGCCACCAGCGCGGCGCTCACCCCCAGTCCGCTGCTCTCGAGGATCGTCGGCGCGTAGTAGTTGACCGTGTTGATGCCCGTGGCCTGCTGCACGGTCGCCAGCCCGCAGCCGACGTAGAGCAGTCGCCGCATCCAGCGGTTCTCGCGCAGGTCGCGCAGGGCGCGGCCCTTCTCCTTGCCGGCGAGGCGGGAGGACTCGGCGATCTCGTCGTACTCCCGGGCCGACTCCTCCGGCTCGCGGCTGAGGTCGAGGATCCGCTTGGAGTCGGCCAGGCGACCCTGGATCGCGAACCAGCGCGGCGACTCCGGCAGCACGAGCATGCCGATCAGCAGCGCGATCGCGGGGATCGACGCCACCGCGAGCATCACGCGCCACACGCCCGTGTCCTGGATGAGGGCGTCCAGCAGGGCGTTGATGGCGAACGCGGCCATCTGACCGGTCACGATCATCAGCTCGTTGATGGTGACCATGCGGCCGCGGCGGTTCGCCGGGGCCATCTCGGCCAGGTACAGAGGCACGGTGACCGCGGCGGCGCCGACTCCGAGGCCCAGGACGACGCGGGCGAGGATCATCAGCGGCACGTTCGGAGCCAGCGCGCAGCTGATCGCCCCGATCAGGAAGAGCACGCTGCAGACCAGGAGCGTTCCGCGGCGGCCGAGCTTGTCGGCGAGGCGGCCGCCGATCAGGGCGCCTCCCGCCGCACCGGGGAACAGGAGCGAGGAGACGACCAGCGCCTCCTCGACCGAGCTCATCTCGAGCGCGTCCTTCATGTAGAGCAGAGCGCCGGAGATGACGCCGGTGTCGTAGCCGAAGAGGAGACCGCCGAGGGTCGAGATGATGGTCAGCCGCGTGAGGTAGCCGCGGGACGCACCCTGGCGCCGAGCGGGAGGTGCTGATGACAACGACATTGTTCGTCCTTTGCTGAGAAGTCGGACCGCAGGCGGGGACGGCGGCGTCGGGGCCGGGGGTTGCACAGCCGATCGCGGGGAGTCGCCTCGGGCGAGTGCCGCCAGTGTAGGCATCGGCAGCACTTAATGTCCAGACATTATGCTTTGGCTTACATCGAGCGGCGACGACGCTGCCCCGGGGGAAGAGGGACCCATGCGCATCGGACTCGTCGGCTACGGCACGGGCGGCCGCTTCTTCCACGCTCCCTTCCTCCGCGTCGCCGAGGGGGTCGACCTGGCCGGCGTCGTCGCCCGGTCGCCCCTCCGGCGCGCCCAGGCCGAGCAGGAGCTCCCCGGGGTGCCCCTCTTCAGAAGCCAGGCCGAGCTGCTGGCGGCGGGCGTCGACGCCGTCACGATCACCACCCCGCCCGAGACCCGGCGCGAGCTCGTGCTCGAGACGATCGCCGCCGGTGTGCACGTGGTGGCCGACAAGCCGTTCGCACCGACCGCGGCCGACGGGCGCGCCCTCGCCCAGGCCGCCGCCCGCGCCGGAGTGGTGCTGAACGTGTTTAACAACCGGCGCTTCGACGCCGACGTCCGCACCCTCGAGGCGGTCCTCGCCTCCGGTCGCCTGGGCGAGGTGTGGCGCGTGAGCTCCCGCTTCGACCTCGACGACGCCGACGGGCTCGACCGCGGGCCGTTCGGCGGGATGCTCCGCGACGTCGGCAGCCACGTCGTCGACCAGATGCTCCACCTGCTCGGCCCGGCAGCGCGCGTGACCGCGCGGCTGGACCACGTGGGCGAGCCCGGCGCACGGACCGACGCCGGCTTCCTCGTGACGCTCGACCACGTCGGCGGCGCGACCTCGAGCATCTCCTCGAGCAAGCTGCACCACCTCAGCCAGCGCGAGCTCGTCGCCTACGGATCGCTCGGCGGCTACCGCTCCGACGGCACCGATGTGCAGGCGCAGGCGGTCTTCGCCGGACGCCGACCCTCCGACGATCCGGACGGCTGGGGGTACGAGAGCGAGGACCGCTGGGGTGTCCTCTCGACCGCCGCGGGGACCGAGCGCGTCCCCTCCGAGAAGGGCGACTACGCCGAGTTCTACCGGAGGTTCGCCGCGGCGATCGAGGATTGCGGGCCCGAGCCGGTGCCCGCACTCGAGGCCGTCGCGACGCTGGAGGTGCTCGACGCGGCCCGCGAGAGCGACCGCCTGGGCCGCACGGTGGCGCTCGCCGAGCAGGGTGCCGACTGCGCGTGACAGCGGAGGCGTTCTGCTGTAACGTCGTGCATATGTCAGCACAAAGCCTGACTGCTCCACCAGGATCGCGATCACCGCGACGACGACGAGACGCCCGGGACGACACCGGGCAGGAAGTTGTACAGCGAAGTATGACCGAGCACAGCGAGGCGAACGCGCCCTTCGACCTGATCACCATCGGGCGCTCCGGCGTCGACATCTACCCGCTCCAGGACGGCGTGGGCCTCGAGGACGTCGAGACCTTCGGCAAGTACCTCGGCGGCAGCGCGGCCAACGTCACGGTGGCGGCCGCGAAGCACGGCCTGAAGGCCGGCATCATCACCCGCACCGGTGACGACCCGTTCGGACGCTTCGTCTCGCGCGAGCTCGAGCGACTCGGCGCCTCCGCCCGCTTCGTCCGCACCGTGTCGGGACTGAACACTCCGGTCACGTTCTGCGAGATCTTCCCGCCGGACGACTTCCCGCTCTACTTCTACCGCGCGCCCAAGGCGCCGGACCTCGTGATCAACGTGAACGAGCTCGACCTCGACTCGATCGCCCGGGCCCGCATCTACTGGTCCACCGTCACCGGCCTCTCGGAGGATCCGAGCCGCACCGCGCACCACACGGCCTGGGAGGCGCGCGGCCGCCGCCCGCTCACGATCCTCGATCTCGACTACCGCCCCATGTTCTGGAAGTCGCCCGAGATCGCGCGCCGCGAGGTGTCCCGCGCGCTCGAGCGCGTGACCGTCGCCGTCGGCAACCGGGAGGAGTGCGAGATCGCCGTCGGCGAGACCGACCCGCACCGCGCCGCAGATGCGCTGCTCGACCGGGGCCTCGACCTCGCGATCGTCAAGCAGGGGCCGCGCGGCGTGCTCGCCAAGACCCGCGACGAGACCGTCGAGGTCGCCCCCTACCCCGTCGAGGTGGTGAACGGATTGGGTGCCGGCGACAGCTTCGGCGGCGCCCTCAGCTTCGGCCTCCTCCAGGACTGGTCGCTCGAGGAGGTGCTCCGCTTCGCGAACGTCGCCGGGGCGATCGTCGCCTCGCGCCGCGAGTGCTCCACCGCCATGCCCACCACCGACGAGGTCGCCGACATCGTGAGGAGCATCTCGAATGTCCCTGCCTGACACCCTCTCCGCGCTCGACTTCACGTCGCTGCGCGAGATCCGCACCACCGCTCCCGAGACCGTGCTGCCGCGGGTGCGCGACCGCGCCCGGCGGCCGCTGCTCGCCGAGGACGGCAAGCTCTTCATCGTCGCCGCCGACCACCCGGCGCGCGGCGCCCTCGGCGTCCGCGACGACCCGACCGCCATGGCCGACCGCTACGAGCTGCTCGCCCGCCTCGTCACCGCGCTCGAGCGGCCCGGTGTGGACGGGGTGCTCGGCACGCCCGACATCATCGAGGACCTCGCGCTGCTGGGCGCCCTCGAGGGCAAGGTCGTCGTCGGATCGATGAACCGCGGCGGCCTCAAGGGCGCCCGGTTCGAGATGGACGACCGCTTCACGGGGTACGACGTGCCGAGCATCGTGGCGTCGGGGATCGACTTCGCGAAGCTGCTCATCCGCATCAACCTCGCCGACTCCGCCACGGTCGCGACCATCGAGGCCACCGCCCGCGCGGTCGACGCCGCAGCAGCCGCGCAAGTGCCGATCATGCTCGAGCCGTTCCTCAGCCGCTGGGCGAGCGGCGCCGTGCAGAACGACCTCTCCCCCGAGGCCGTGATCACCTCGATCGCCATCGCCGCCGGCCTGGGGAACACCTCGGCGTACTCGTGGCTGAAGCTCCCGGTCGTCCCCGAGATGGAGCGGGTGATGGCGTCGACGACGCTGCCGACGCTCCTCCTGGGCGGCGACCCCACGGGCAGCCCCGACGAGACGTACGCGTCGTGGGACGCGGCGCTCGCGCTGCCCGGCGTCCGCGGCCTGGTCGTCGGCCGCACCCTCCTCTACCCGGCCGACGGCGACGTCGCGGCCGCTGTCGACACCGCCGCCGCCCTCGTGCACGGCTGACCCGCCCCCGATTTCGAGAAGAGAAGCAGGAACCATGTCCGAGACCACGGGGACCACTCCCCTCCACCAGCTCCCCGTCGTGCCGCACTGGATCGACGGCCGCGAGTCCCCCTCGACGTCGGGCCGCACCGCTCCCGTCTTCGACCCGGCGCTCGGAGTCGCGACCAAGGAGGTCGCGCTGGCCGACGACGCCGAGATCGAGGCCGCCATCGCCTCGGCGAAGGCCGCGTTCCCGGCCTGGCGCGACCTGTCGCTCGCCAAGCGCCAGCAGATCCTCTTCCGCTTCCGCGAGCTGCTCGAGGCCAAGAAGGGCGAGCTCGCCGACATCATCACGTCCGAGCACGGCAAGGTCGTCTCGGACGCGCTCGGCGAGATCACCCGCGGCCAGGAGGTCGTGGAGTTCGCGACCGGCCTCGCGCACCACCTCAAGGGCGAGTACTCCGAGCAGGTCTCCACCGGCGTCGACGTGTACTCGACCAAGCAGCCGCTCGGCGTCGTCGGCATCATCTCGCCGTTCAACTTCCCCGCCATGGTGCCCATGTGGTTCTTCCCCATCGCGATCGCCGCCGGCAACACGGTGATCCTCAAGCCGTCCGAGAAGGACCCGACCGCCGCGATCTGGATGGCGCAGCTGTGGAAGGAGGCCGGTCTCCCCGACGGCGTCTTCACGGTGCTCAACGGCGACAAGCAGGCCGTCGACGGACTGCTGACCCACCCCGACGTCCGCTCGATCTCGTTCGTCGGATCCACTCCGATCGCCCAGTACGTCTACGAGACCGGCACCAAGCACGGCAAGCGCGTGCAGGCCCTCGGCGGAGCGAAGAACCACATGCTGGTGCTGCCCGATGCGGATCTCGACCTCGTGGCCGACTCCGCCATCAACGCCGGCTTCGGCTCCGCGGGCGAGCGCTGCATGGCGATCTCGGTGGTCGTCGCGGTCGAGCCCGTTGCCGACGAGCTCATCACCAAGATCCAGGACCGCGCCGCGAAGCTGCGCATCGGCGACGGACGCCGCGGCTGCGACATGGGCCCGCTCGTCACCGAGGTGCACCGCGACAAGGTCGCCTCGTACATCGCGATCGCCGAGGAGGACGGGGCCGAGGTCGTCATCGACGGCCGCGGCATCGAGGTCGACGGCGACCCGAACGGGTTCTGGCTCGGCCCGACCCTGCTCGACAAGGTCCCGACCACGTCGCGCGCCTACACCGAGGAGATCTTCGGACCGGTGCTGTCGATCGTCCGCGTCGGCACGTACGAGGAGGGCGTCGAGCTGATCAACGGCGGTGCGTTCGGCAACGGCACGGCGATCTTCACGAACGACGGAGGAGCGGCCCGCCGCTTCCAGAACGAGGTCCAGGTGGGCATGATCGGCATCAACGTCCCGATCCCGGTCCCCGTCGCGACGTTCTCGTTCGGCGGCTGGAAGTCGTCGCTGTTCGGCGACACCAAGGCCCACGGCGCGGAGGGCGTGCGCTTCTTCACCCAGCAGAAGGCGATCACGTCGCGCTGGCTCGACCCGAGCCACGGCGGCATCAACCTGGGTTTCCCCCAGAACTGAGCCGCCCTGCTGGAGCACGGGGATCTCGATACGCCCGCTCCGCAGGCTACTCGATCAGCAAGCAGCAGCCGCTGGTCGAGTAGCCGCCGCAGGCGGCGTATCGAGACCCACCAGCTCCCGACTCCCACCCCACCCCCTCCACGGAAGGACCCGCACATGACCACGCAGAACGACTGGGTGTTCCCCCGCGGCGCCCTCGCGCGCGAAGGGTGGGAGTCCGTCGTCGACGACTCCCGCGCGGGCTGGCAGCACACCGGCCTGCGCGTCGCCGACCTCGCGGCGGGTGTCGAGCTCGAGCTCCCCGCCGACGGCGTGGAGCGCCTCGTCGTCCCCCTGTCCGGATCGTTCACGATCCGGCACCAGAGCTCGGGCCCGTCGGAGACCACCCTGCTGGAGGGTCGGGTCTCGGTCTTCGACGGTCCGAGCGACGTCCTCTACCTCTCGAGCCTCGCCTCCGCGACGCTCGAGGGGGAGGGGCGCGTCGCCGTGGCCGAGGCGCCCACCACCGAGGTGCACCCGAGCCGCCACATCACCCGCCCGGAGGTGCCCGTCGAGCTGCGCGGCGCCGGCCGCTCGAGCAGGCAGGTGCACAACTTCGGCACGCCGCAGTCCCTCGAGGCCGGGCGCTTCATCGTGTGCGAGGTGATCACCCCGGCCGAGAACTGGTCGAGCTACCCGCCGCACAAGCACGACGAGCTCGTCCCGGGCCGGGAGTCGCGCCTCGAGGAGATCTACTACTTCGAAACCGCCGTCTCGAAGGGCCTCGACGCCCCGGAGCAGGCCGACCCGTTCGGATTCCTCCGCACCTACTCCTCCCCCGCGGGCGAGATCGACGTGCTGGCCGAGGTGCGGACGGGCGACATCGCCCTTCTCCCGTACGGCTGGCACGGCCCCTGCGTCGCGGCCCCCGGCTACGACCTGTACTACCTGAACGTGATGGCGGGGCCCGACCCCGACCGCGTCTGGCACATCTCGGACGACCCGGCCCACGGCTGGATCCGCGCCACCTGGGAGGGCCAGGACGTCGATCCGCGCCTCCCCTACGAGCGCCGCTCCGACGACCGCTGACTCCCCCACCCTCGACGAAGAAGGACACCCTGCACATGAGCACCACGAGGCGGATGACGGTCAGCCAAGCGCTGATCGAGTTCCTCGCGAACCAGTGGACGGTCGACGGAGACCACCGCGAGCGCACCATCGCCGGCACGTTCGGCATCTTCGGGCACGGCAACGTCGCCGGCATCGGCCAGGCGCTGAAGCAGTTCGAGGCCGAGCAGCCCGGCGTCATGCCGTACCACCAGGCCCGCAACGAGCAGGCCATGGTGCACCAGTCGGTCGGCTGGGCGCGCATGCGCCGCCGCCGCTCCACCTTCGCCAGCGCCGCGTCCGTCGGCCCGGGCGCCGCGAACATGCTCACCGGAGCAGCCCTCGCCACCACGAACCGCCTGCCCGCTCTGCTGCTGCCCAGCGACACCTTCGCGACCCGCGTCGCGGATCCGGTGCTGCAGCAGATCGAGCTGCCGCACGACACGAGCGTGCAGGTCACCGACGCGTTCCGCCCGCTCTCGCGCTTCTTCGACCGCGTCGACCGCCCCGAGAAGCTGTTCTCGATCGCCCTCGCGGCGATGCGCGTGCTGACCGACCCGGCCGAGACCGGCGCCGTGACCATCGCGCTCCCCGAGGACGTCCAGGCCGAGACGATCGAGGTGCCGGAGGAGTTCCTCGCGCCCCGCGAGTGGCACGTGCGCCGTCCGCTGCCCGAGAAGGGACCGCTGGCGCGCGCCGTCGAGGCGATCCGCTCGGCGAGGAACCCGATCGTCGTGGCGGGCGGTGGAGTGATCTACTCCGGCGCCGAGGACGCCCTCCGCGCGCTGGTCGAGGCCACCGGCATCCCGGTCGGCACCTCGCAGGCCGGCGGCGGCTCCCTGAACTGGGACCACCCGCAGTACCTCGGCGGCATCGGGGCGACCGGCACCACCGCCGCGAACCGCCTCGCCGCGCAGGCCGACGTGGTCATCGGAGTCGGCACCCGCTACTCCGACTTCACCACCGCGAGCCGCACCGCCTTCCAGAACCCCGACGTCACGTTCGTCAACGTCAACGTCGCGTCGTTCGACGCCTACAAGCACGGCTCGCAGCTGCCCGTCATCGCCGACGCGCGCGAGGCGCTCGAGGCGCTGCAGGGCGCGCTCGAGGGCTGGCGCGTGAGCGAGGACTGGGCGCGCACCGCCGCCGAGGAGAAGGGCGCCTGGGACGCCGCGGTCGACCGCGCCTTCGCCCCCTCCGGCCTCGAGCTGCCCGGTCAGACCGAGATCATCCACGCCGTGCAGTCGGCCTCCGACCCGCGCGACGTCGTGATCCAAGCCGCCGGCTCGCTCCCCGGCGATCTGCACAAGCTGTGGCGGGTGCGCGACAGCCTCGGCTACCACGTCGAGTACGCCTTCTCGTGCATGGGCTACGAGATCGCGGGCGGGCTGGGCGTGCGCCGCGCGGCTCCCGACCGCGACGCCATCGTGATGGTCGGCGACGGCTCCTACCTGATGCTGCACACCGAGCTGGTGACCGCGGTGGCCGAGGGGCTCAAGATCATCGTGGTGCTCATCCAGAACCACGGCTACGCGTCGATCGGGCACCTCTCCGAGACCGTCGGCTCCGAGCGCTTCGGCACGTGGTACCGGTACCAGGACGAGCGCGGGCTGTTCCAGGGCAACGACGTGCTGCCCGTCGACCTCGCCGCGAACGCGCGCAGCTACGGAGTGGACACCATCGAGGTCCAGCCCGGTCCGGACGCGATCGCGGACCTCCGCGCGGCCGTCGCCGCCGCCAAGGCCTCCGAGACCACGACGCTCATCCACATCCACAGCGACCCGCTGCTCTACGCCCCCGACGGCGAGGGCTGGTGGGACGTCCCCGTCTCGGAGGTCGCCACGCTCGACTCGACGATCACGGCCCGCGAGGCCTACGTCGAGCAGCGCCGCCTCCAGCGCCCCCTGCTCGGCTGACTCTCATCCCCTTCGACGCCGCACCGACGCCGACAGCACCGACTCCGATCCGCACCGACCACGAAGGACACCGTCGTTCCATGAGCACCGACTCGACCACCCCCGGCTCCGCGCAGGGCCTGCGCATCGGCACCGCCCCCGACTCCTGGGGCGTGTGGTTCCCCGACGACCCGGGCCAGATCCCGTGGCGCCGCTTCCTCGACGAGGTCGTCGCGGCGGGCTACGAGTGGATCGAGCTCGGTCCGTTCGGCTACCTGCCGACCGATCCGCACGAGCTCGAGGACGAGCTGGGCTCGCGCGGCCTGAAGCTCTCGGCCGGCACCGTCTTCACCGGTTTCCACAAGGGCGAGGACCAGTGGAAGCGCGCCTGGGACCAGGCCCTCGACGTCGCCGGCCTCGCCTCGAAGCTGGGCGCCGAGCACCTCGTCGTGATCCCGGACCTCTGGCGCTCGGACGCGACGACCGAGCTGCTCGAGTCGCGCACCCTCGACGACGAGCAGTGGGCGAAGCTCGCGGCGGGCCACGACCAGCTCGGCAAGGCACTGCTCGAGGAGTTCGGCATGAAGCAGCAGTTCCACTCGCACGCCGACAGCCACGTGGGCACCTACCGCGAGGTCGAGCGCTTCCTCTCCGAGACCGACGCCGCGTACACGAACCTCTGCCTCGACACCGGCCACTTCGCCTACTACCTCGGCGACAACGTGAAGCTCATCGAGGCGCACCCCGAGCGGATCGGCTACCTCCACCTCAAGCAGGTCGAGCCCGACATCCTCGCCGCCGCGCTCAAGAACGACACCCCGTTCGCCACCGCCGTCGCCCAGGGCGTCATGACGGAGCCGCCGCACGGCGTCCCCGCGTTCGCCCCGATCATCGAGGCGGTCGCGAAGATCGACCCGCAGATCTTCGCGATCGTCGAGCAGGACATGTACGGCGTCGACATCGACGTGCCCGGCCCGATCGCCGAGCGCACGTTCCGCCACATCTTCGGCTGCACCGCGATGGCCCGCGTCCGCTGACCCCGGCACCCCCGTTTCGAAGGAGAACCAGACCCATGACGCACACCACCACCCCCTCCGGCGACCTCCGCGTCGCCGTCGTCGGCGCCGGCATGATGGGCTCGGACCACGTCCGCCGCATCACGCAGAAGATCTCGAACGCCGCCGTCACCGCGATCATCGAGCCGTTCGAGGAGCGGGCGCAGGCCGCGGCCGCCCTCGCTCCCGGCTCGGTCGCCGTCGCGACCATCGAGGAGGCGATCGACCGCGACCTCATCGACGCCGTCGTCATCGCCACGCCCGGCCCGTACCACGTGCCCGTGCTGCTGCCCGCGCTCGAGGCGAAGCTCGCGATCCTCTGCGAGAAGCCGCTCACCGAGGACTCCGAGGACGCCCTGCGGATCCTCGAGGCCGAGCAGAAGCTCGACCGCCCGTACATCCAGGTCGGCTTCATGCGCCGCTTCGACGACGAGTACATCCAGCTGCAGGAGCTGATCCGCGGCGGCGAGCTCGGCGCTCTGCTGGGCACCCACCACCGCCACCGCAACGGCGCCGTGCCCGACACGTACACGAACTCGATGCTCATCAGCGACTCCGTCGTGCACGAGATCGACATCGTCAACTTCCTCACCGGGGAGAAGATCGTCGGCATCGAGGTGAAGAACCTCAAGCGCAACTCGCTCAACGCGTCGGGCTTCAACGATCCGATCCTCGCGCTGCTCTACACGGAGTCGGGCGTCCTCGCCGACGTCGAGATGAACGTGAACGTGCGCTTCGGCTACCAGGTGAGCACCGAGGCCGTGTTCGAGCAGGGCATCGCGAGCATCGGAGCCACGCGCGGCCTCGTCCAGCGCTTCGACGGCCGCATCTCGCAGGCCGAGAACCCCTCGTTCAAGGAGCGCTTCAGCGCCGCCTACGACGCCGAGTTCCAGGCCTGGGTCGACGCCGCGCGCGCCGGTCGCATCGGCGGCCCCTCGGCATGGGAGGGCTACCTCGCCACCGTCGCCGCCGAGGCGGGAGTGCGCGCGATCACGAACGGCACCCTCGAGTCCGTCGAGTACGTCGCCCAGCCCGCGTTCTACGCGTGAGGATCGGACCATGGTGAAGATCGCCCTCGACCCCACGCCCTTCCACAGCACGCACGAGCTGCTGGAGTTCCCGCGGCTCGTCGCCGACCTCGGCTACGAGTGGATGCAGCTGACGCCTCACCCCGACTTCATCCCGTTCCACCGCCGCGCCCGCGCCGACGACGAGCTGGTGGGCGCCCTGAAGAAGGCGGTGTCGGACGCCGGCATCGGCATCTGCGCGCTGCAGCCGGTGCTGCGCTGGTCGTCCCCCGACGAGTCGCTTCGCCAGTACGCGGTCAGCCACGCGAAGCGCGTGATCGAGATCGCGGTCGAGCTGGGCGTGCCGGTGATCAACACCGAGTTCAGCGGTCGACCCGAGGCGCAGGAGGAGTCCGAGAACTCCTTCTACCGCTCGATGGAGGAGCTCGTGCCGATCCTCGAGCGCGAGGGCGTGCGGATGAACATCGATCCGCACCCCGACGACTTCGTCGAGGAGGGCCGCGAGGCCCTGCGCGTGCTCCGGGGCGTCAACTCCCCCGCCATCGGCTTCGTCTACGTCGGCGCGCACAGCTTCCACCTGGGCGGTCTCGGCGGCGACGCCGAGGGCATCGTCGCGGCGGCCGGAGACAGGCTGGGCGCGGTCTTCGCGGCCGACACCTTCGACCACCACCGCTCCCACGGCCTCCGCTACATCTCGAACCCGCCCGGCAACGCCGCCCGCGTGCACCAGCACCTGGCCATCGGCGACGGCGACGTCGACTGGGAGCAGCTCTTCGCCGCCCTCGCGACGAACGGCTTCCTCGACCGCGAGGAGTCGATCCTGGTCTCGAACGTGTTCGCCGAGGACGAGACGGCCGAGGCCACGTCGCGCGCGCAGCTCGCGCGGATCACGGAGCTCGTCGCGGGGGCGCGCGGCTGAGGCGACCTGCAGGAGCGGGCGCGGGGACTCCTCAGCGCCCGCTCTGTCGTTTCCGCCGGCCGCGGGATAGTATGTAAGGACATTCTTACCGCTACTGAAGGAGCTCTTCCGTGCCTCTCGTCCGCATCGACCTCACCCGTGGCCGCAGCCGCGAGGGCGTCCGCGCCGTCGCCGACGCGATCCACACCGCCATCGTCGAGACCTACGGCATCCCGCCGCGCGATCGGTTCCAGATCATCACGCAGCACGAGCCCGGCGAGATCATCGCCGAGGACGCCGGGCTCGGCTTCGAGCGCGAGGCCGACGACGTGGTCGTCGTGCACGTCTTCACGCAGCGCGGCCGCTCCGACGAGATCAAGCAGCGGCTCTACTCCCGCATCGCCGAGCGCCTCGCCGAGGTCGGCGTCGACGGCAGCAGCGTCTTCATCGGCTACGTCGAGAACGGCCCGCAGGACTGGTCCTTCGGCTTCGGCGCGGCGCAGTACCTGACCGGCGAGCTCGCGGTGCCGCGCCCGGTCCCCGCCTCCGCGTAGGCGCCGTGCCCGCGAACCCGGTCGAGCGCGGCTCCGCGCTGACCGCGTGGGGGCAGGTGCTGCGCGATCTGCGGCGACGCCTCGACTCCGGCGAGCTGCCTCCGGGGGCGAGACTGCCCGCGGAGTCGCTCCTCGCCGAGCAGTGCGGGGCGAGCCGCGTCACGGTGCGGCGGGCGATCGCCGAGCTCGCCGCACAGGGCCGGGTCGTCACGCGGCCCGGCTCCGGCACCTACGCCGGGGCACGGAGGGACGCACGCGTGCGGCTCGACCTCTCGCTCCCCTGGCGCGAGCAGGTGCTCGGCGCCGGCCGCGAGGCGCGCACCGAGGCGCTGCCCGCTCCGCCGCTCCTCCTCCCGCCGAGCCTCGCTGCGCTCCTCGGCGCCGCCCCGACCGTCGGGCTGCTCGACGCAGGGAGCGGCCTGCACCTCGTCGACGGCCTGCCGATCGGGCTCACGGAGGCGTGGACCCCGTTCCGGCCCGCGGCGAGCGCCGTCGGGAGCGACGCCCGGCTCGTCGAGCACGGGGTGCTCGATCTCGACACGGCCTCGCGGGGGCAGGCGGCGGTCCTGCAGGTGCCGTCGGCGACTCCGCTGATCGTCGTGGCCGCGCGGAGCAGTCTCGCGGCGACCGGGGAGGCCGTCGCGTTCTCTCGGACCTGGTGGGTCGCCTCCCGCGTGCGCCTCGTGCAGTCGCGCGCCCTCTCGGCGGCGTCGAGCGACCTGCCCCGCGGTTGACGTCCGGGGCGCTCGCCCCCGCGGCTAGGGCCGCTCGCTCCCGACAGCCGGAGCACCTTCTCCGAGGGACCGGCCGCCGCCGACCTGTCCTCTCGAGCGGACCAATCGAGCCGCTTCGCCCCTTCCGAAACAGAATGTCCGGACATTCTATTGACGCTAGACCACGCGAGAACTAGCTTGAGCCCCGGCGATGACGCCACCACCGAGCGGAGCGATCCGCGCGGCGAACCCGAAGGGACACGACGAAGTGAAGCTCTCGAACACGACGCGGATCACCGGCGCACTCTCGCTCACCGCCTCCGCCGCCCTCCTCCTCACCGCCTGCACCGGCGGCGGCGCGGCCACGACGGACACCGCGGGCGGTCTGGCCGACGGACTCGGCAGCCGCGCCGAGAACCGCAACGCCTACTTCTTCACCTACTACAACCCGGCCAGCGACGTCTTCTGGGCGCAGATCGAGAAGGGCGCGTCCGACGCCGCCGAGCTCGGCGGCCTCGACCTCACCTCGCAGACCGCCGACGGCGACCCCGACAAGATGGTCGACCTGGTCAACACCGCCATCGCGACCGACCCGTCGCTGATCCTCATGCCGTTCAACGAGGGCGAGAAGTGGGTGCAGGTCGCCTGCGACGCGCACGACGCGGGCATCACGGTCATCGCCTACAACGTGCCGGCGCCCGAGTCCGCGGGCGACTGCGTCACCGGATTCGTGGGCCAGGACTTCCGCGAGGTCGGCACCATCGTGGGCGAGGCCCTGATCGAGCAGGTCGGCCTCGAGGACGGCGACGAGGTGCTGTTCGCCGCCGAGGAGCCCGACCAGAACTACGCGATCCAGCGCGGCGGAGGCGTCCAGGACGCCATCGACGCCGCCGGCATCGATGTGCAGGGCGAGTACCTCCGCACCACCGGCACCGACGCCGACGCGCTCGACGCGATGACCTCCTGGCTCACCGCGCACCCCGACGCGAAGGCCGTCGTCCCGCTGGGCGGCACCCCGCACCGCAACGCCGTCGCGGCCGAGGACGCCGCCGGCGTCGAGATCCCGATCATCGGCTTCGACACGTCGACCCAGGTCGTCGACGGCATCAAGTCGGGCCGCATCCTCGCGACCGCCGACCAGCAGGGCTACGTGCAGGGCTACCAGTCGGCGATGCAGGGCGTGCTGAACCTCGACTTCGGCCTCTCCCCCGCCAACATCAACTCCGGCGGGCTCGGCCTGATCACCAAGGACAACGTCGACCTGCTCGAGGCGAAGGACCTCCAGGGCATCCGCTACTGATGCCCGTGCCGCCGCGGGGGCCCTCCCGCGGCGGCACCCACCCTCCCCGCACCGATCGCGCCCGAGAAAGCCGAGCACCCGTGTCCTCCTCCGTCAGACCTCCCACCTCCGAACCCGTCCTCGTCGCGCCGCTCGCGACCCAGGGCATCCACCAGCCGCAGCCCGGACGCCGCCTGTCCGACAACGTGGCCGTCACCCGCGGTGACCGCCTCCGCGAGAACCTCCGCTACACCCGCGGCCGCGGCGCCCTCGAGATCGGCATCATCACCGCCGTCGTCTTCGTCGCCTTCTCGATCACGAGCCTGATCGCCCCGACCGCATTCCCGTTCCTCTCCGAGAGCAACCTCTCGGGCGTGATCTCGCAGTCGATCCCCGTCTACGCGATCCTCTCGATCGGCGCCGGCATCCTGATGATCACCGACGAGTTCGACCTGTCGCTCGGCGCCAACATCGGATTCTCGGCCATCGTCTTCATCCGGGTCACGGAGTCGGCGGGCTGGCCCGTCGGCGCCCTCGTCGGCATCGGCGCGGCGGTCAGCATCGCGCTGATCAACGGCGCCGTCGTGATCGCGACGAAGATCCCCTCCTTCATCGCCACCCTGGGCCTGGGCTTCTTCTGGCTCGGCGCGAGCTACTTCGTCAACGGCACCGCCCCGGCCGTCCTCTCCTCGGACGAGGGCCTCAAGACGCTGTTCGCCGGCGACTTCGGCTTCTTCCGGTCGCAGCTGATCTGGATGACCGTCATCGGGGTCGTCGCCTGGGTGTTCCTGCACCGCCACAAGGTGGGCAACCACCTCTTCGCTGTCGGCGGCAACGCGGCCGCGGCGAAGGCCATCTCGATCAACCCGGTCAAGGTGAAGCTGCTGGCCTTCGCGCTGCTGGGCCTCATGGTCGGCATCGCCGCGATCCTCATCTCAGTCCGCACCAGCGCGATGCAGCCCGGAACCACCCAGGACTACACGCTGCTCGCCATCGCCGGCGCGGTCGTCGGCGGCTGCTCGCTGAACGGCGGACGCGGCTCCATCACCGGCATGATCGTGGGCGCCGCCCTCATCCAGCTCATCCAGAACGGCCTCATCCTCGCGAAGGCCCCCGGCTTCTACGTGCAGCTCTTCGTCGGGCTCCTCATCGTGGTCGCCGCCGTGTTCAACAAGCTCATGGAAGGGAAGGCGTCATGACCGACACCTCCACCGCCGGGATCCTCACCGAGGCCGCGCGAGCGGGCCACCTCGACGATCCGCTCCTCCGCGTCGAGGGCATCACCAAGAAGTACGGGCAGAACACCGTGCTGAACGACGTCTCGTTCGACATCGGCAAGAGCGAGGTCGTGGGCCTGCTCGGCGACAACGGCGCCGGCAAGTCCACTCTCGTGAAGATCCTGTCCGGGGTCGTCCCGATGACCTCGGGCGACTACTCCTGGGACGGCGTGCTGCAGCCCAAAGTCGATCGCTCGGTCACCGAGTCGCTCGGAGTCGAGACGATCTTCCAGGACTCGGCCCTCGTGCCGACCATGTCGATCAGCCGCAACATCTTCATGGGACGCGAGATCACCAACCGCTTCGGCTTCATGAAGATGAAGGAGATGGACGCGATCGCGACCGAGATCCTCGACACGGTCGTCACCATCGAGGGCATCAAGAGCTCGCGCCAGCTGGTCGCCTCGCTCTCGGGCGGTCAGGCGCAGGCCGTCGCGATCGCGCGGGCCGTGCACTTCAAGCGCAGCCTGCTCATCCTCGACGAGCCCACCTCCGCCCTCGCGGTGCGGGCGACGGAGGCGCTGCTGAACTACCTGCGCCAGCTCAAGACGGAGGGGGTCAGCTCGATCCTCGTGACCCACAACCTCCACCACGCCTACCAGGTCTGCGACCGGCACATCGTGATGAACCACGGCCGCAAGATCCTCGACGTGCGCCGCGAGGACACCTCGGTCGAGGAGCTCACCGCCGCGGTCGTCGAGGGCGCCGAGGGCGTGCGCCGCTTCCGCGAGGGCGCGCCGCTCACGCAGACGGCCTGATCGCCACCTCGCCGCTCCTGCCGCCCCCCGCCACTCAGGCGGACGGGCGGCAGCTGCATTCCCGGGGGGGAGTGCTCGTTCTGCCGGCCCCTCGCCGTCCACGGGTCGGCGCGCTGCTCGAGTGGACGCATCCACCGGCCCCGACCCGGCGCCCTGAGCGGCTCCGAGCGGTAGGCCCTCCGGAGCGGGCCCGGGAGGTGCTCGGAGCGTGACCCGACGCGGGTCGGGGCCTGGGGACGGCGGTCACCCCGTTTCGCGCCCACTCGCCGGTCCTGTTGGGGCGGCCTCAGCTCCGCAGCGTCTGACTCGGCTTCTCCCCGAAGCGCGCCTGGTAGGTGCTCGCGAAGCGCCCGAGGTTGCCGAAGCCCCATTCGCGCGCCACGGCGGCGACCGTCGTCGAGCACGGGTCGCCCGCGACGAGATCGGTGCGCGCGCGGTCGAGGCGCACGTCGCGCAGGTAGACCGACGGCGAGACCCCGAGGTGCCGCTGCGTCGCCTGCTGCAGGGTGCGCGTGTGCAGGCCGGCCGCACGGGCGGCGTCGGCCGGAGTGATCGGGTCGCGGGCGTGGTGCTGCAGGAAGTCGAGCGCCACGCGGGTCCGCGAGGCGGACGGGCGGCGGAGGATCTCGGGCACGTCCCATGCGCGCCACGGGAACAGCGCCAGCAGCGCCCGGGCGAGGTTCAGCTCGGCCGTGAAGCGCACGAGCGGAGCGGTCGCCGCGGCGGCCAGCGCCGACGACGCCTCCGACACCGCGGTGCGCCAGCGCGCGAGCACGCTCGGATCGGGGTCGGCCTCGTGATCGAACGAGACCGGCCGGCGCGGGCCGGCGTGCGACTCCGTGGCGACGTCCTCGAGGAACGCCGGGGCGAAGTGGATCAGGTTCTGCCGGTGCGGCAGGAAGTCGAGGCCGAAGTGGCGCTCGGCGGGGAAGAGGAACGGCGCCGACGCCGCTCCGGTGCGGGTGAAGGGGCGCAGGGTGAGCGCGCCGCCGCCCGCGCGGAACCAGCCGACGACGTACTCGCGCAGGTGCGGCACCTCGCCCGAGAGGGCACCGGCGCAGTCGGAGGTGCGCAGCGTCACGCGCTCGCTCCCGCGGAACGCGTAGCGGAACGAGAACGCGCCGGCTCCCGGAGCGACGCGGAAGCGCCCTCCGCCGTACGCGTCGGCGTAGACGGCCGACGCCGCCTCGGGATCGACGCCCGTCACCTCGAAGCGCCGCTCGGCGCCTCCCGTCGCATCGGAGGAGGAGCCGAAGGGGCTGCCCGTCGTGAACGTCGACCCGCTCATGACGGCCGCCCGGGCCGGCCGAAGGGGGTGTGTCGCATGGAGGGACCTCGCTGTGTCGTGAGCCCGACGGCCCGGCCCCGGTCGGGGTCCGCGTGCACGTCGACTGCTATTCAGACGCGTTCGGGGGGCGTTTCGTCACGATTCCGTCGCCTGAGAAGTCCCTCCACAGTGAGCGGGACGGCCAGTTCGTGCGCCGAGCGGCCATCCCACGGGCTCCCTGGCCTCGAGCCTGGTAGGCATTCCCTCTGGGCCGCGCACCGGCCCGATCCGCGGGCGCCGCCCGTGGGACGACGTCCCGGACCACGACGCCCGGACGCCGGCAGCGACCCGACGGCAGGAGGCGATCATCGACGACGACCCCCTCCTGCACGCCTCGGACGCCACCCTCGCCGCCCGCGCGGTCGACGGCGACATCGCCGCGTTCGAGCAGCTCGCCCGCCGCCACGGCGCCCTGATGCGGGTCTACGCCGCGAAGCTCCTCGGCTCCGACGTCGAATCCGACGACGTGGTGCAGGAGGCGTTCCTCACCGGCTGGCGCCGCCTGGCCGATCTCGACAGCCCGGCGAACATCCGCAACTGGCTGATGCGCATCGTGACGCACAAGGCGATCGACCGGATCCGCGTCCGCCGCCGCCATGACGACATCGACGACTGGGACCCGCCCGCTCCCGCCGAGCACTCCCCCGAGCGCATCGTCGAGGCCCGCCTCCAGCTGGACGCCGTCTGGGAGGCACTGGACCGATTGCCCGCCGATCAGCGACGCTGTTGGTTGCTCCGCGAGACCGCCGGCTACAGCTACCAGGAGATCGCCGACGCTCTCGACCTCCCCGTCTCGACGGTCCGCGGCCTCCTCTCCCGCGCTCGACGATTCCTGCTCCACGAACTGGAGGCATGGCGATGAACCCCGACGACGCCGTGCCCGACGACGACCTCGACGGCCACACGCTGGACGAGCTCGGCGAGTACCTCGACCGCGGACGCACCCCGCTCGACCCCTCGATCGAGAACTCCGCCGCCTGCCGCCTCGCGCTGGCGAACCTCACCCGCCTGACCGAGCTGTCGGCGAGCGCCCTGCGGAGCCGGGCCGACCGCGAGCCCGACCGCGACGACGTCTGGATCGCGGGGCTGCTCGACGCGATCCGCTCCGAGGTGCGCTCCGGACGCGACGTGCCGATCGGCCACCCGGATCCCACGCTGCGCCTGGCCCTCACCGAGGCCGCCGTCCGCGGCATGATCCGCCGCGCCGGCGACACGATGGGCGGCGTGATCATGGGCCGCTGCACGCTCGACGGCGACGTGGCGACGCCCGGCGCGCCCGTCCGGGTCGACGTGACCTGCGCCCTCGAGTTCGGCCTGTCGGTCGACGAGGCCGCCGATCGGCTCCGCGAGCGCATCCGCTACGCCCTCGAGCGCCACACCGACCTCGTCGTCACCGAGATCGACGTCACCGTCGACGACGTCTACGCCCGCCGGGAGGACCGACCGTGACCGACGACACCGCGCTCTCGCAGCGCCTCACCGCCGCTGTCCGCGACGCGGAGGGCGTGGTCGGCGTGTACCCCGCGCAGCCGCTGCTCGAGGCGGCCGCCGACGCGCTCGCCGTGACGCTCTCGCTCCGCCAGCCCGACGTGCTGGTCGACATCGACCGGTCGGAGGGGTTCACGACGGTCAGCGCGCACATCGCCACCTCCTCGGCGCTGCCCGCTCCGGAGATCCTGCGCGCGGTCGGCGAGCTGCTGCACGGGATGCTCCGGGAGGAGCCGAGCGTGACCGGTCCGCTCGCCGTCAACGTGAAGGTGCGCCTGATCGAGGACTCGGGACGCGCGGAGGAGTAGCGCCCGGCGCGGTCAGAGCGGGAACGCGACCCCGCTCATCCGCTCGGACGCGGCCCACAGGCGGGACGCGAGCGCTTCGTCGCGGGCCTGCCGCGACCGGCCGATGAGCTGAGCCCCTCCGCGCATGTGCAGGAACCGCTCCGGGCCGGTGAACGCGCCGGGCGGCACGTCCCCGGTGGCGGCGAGCAGCACGGGCAGAGCGCCGTCCTCCGGGCTCTGCGCGAGCAGGACGGTGAGGCGCGCCGCGATCCCCGTCGCGCGCCCGGTCATGCCCGTGGCGACGAAGCCCGGATGGGCGGCCACTGCGAGGACGGGCGATCCCACCCCGGTGAGCCTCCGCTGCAGCTCGGCCGTGAAGAGCAGCCCGGCGAGCTTCGACGTCGCGTAGACGCGCGACTCCCGGTACCGGGTCCGCTCGGTGCTCAGATCGTCGAGGTCGAGGCGCCCCATCCGCTCGGCCTGCGACGCGAGCGACACCACGCGCCCCGTGATCCGCGGCAGGAGCAGGTTGGTGAGCGCGAACGGGCCGAGGTGGTTGGTGCCGAACTGCAGCTCGACGCCGTCCACCGTGCTCTCGCGCTGGGCGGTCGAGACTCCGGCGTTGTTGATCAGCACGTCGATCGGTCCGCTCCACTCCTCGGCGAAGCGGTGGATCGACGCGAGGTCGGCGAGGTCGAGGCGGCGTACGAGGGTGTCACCGGCGATCGCGGCGGCGACGCCCTCGCCCTTCGCCGTGTCGCGGACCGCGAGCACGACTCGCGCACCGGCCGCCGCCAGGGCGCGGGCGGTGGCGAGGCCGATCCCGCTGGTGGCGCCGGTGACGACGACGGTGCGGCCGGACTGGTCGGGAGGAGTGGAGGTCATGGGGCGAGACTAGGCACTGCCTAGAATCTAGTCAATGCCTAGCAGTACGATCGACGGGTGACTCCGCCCTTCCACCACGGCAACCTCCGCGCGGAGCTGCTCGAGCAGGCCGAGACGCTGCTGCGCACCGACGGCGTCGACGCGCTGTCGCTCCGCGAGCTCGCCCGGCGGGCCGGCGTCAGCCACGGGGCCCCGCGGAGCCACTTCGTCGACCGGCAGGCGCTGCTCGACGCGCTCGCCGTGCGCGGGTTCGACCGGCTCACGGAGGCGGTGCACGCGGCCGTCGAGTCGCCCGGCGCGTTCCCGGAGCGGTTCCGCCGCGTCGGCCGCGCCCATGTCGCCTTCGCGGTCGAGCACGCCGCACTGATGGAGCTCATGTTCCGGCTCGCCGCCGACGAGGGGCCGGTGCGGGAGGCGTCCGCGCGGCTCTTCCAGGTGCTCGACGGCGCCCTCACCGTCGAGCCGTCGGGCGACGCCGGTGCTCGCGAGCGCTTCCAGCTCCTCTTCGCGGCGTCGGTGCAGGGCACGGCCGCACTCGTGATCGCGCAGCGCGTCACGCCGGAGCAGGGCCAGGTGCTGATCGACGACGCGACCGACGCCCTGCTCGGCTCGGAGCTGTGGGAGCGCGTGCAGCGCTGAACGCGGCCCGCGCCACCGGCGATCCGTCACGGACGGCCGCATGATCCGCCGATCGGCGGCCGTTCGCGACGTGTCGATCGACCCCCGCGGCACCCTGCCGGTCGAGTAG
The DNA here is from genome assembly GCF_001423055.1 of Rathayibacter sp. Leaf299. Classification (NCBI taxonomy): domain Bacteria; kingdom Bacillati; phylum Actinomycetota; class Actinomycetes; order Micrococcales; family Microbacteriaceae; genus Rathayibacter; species Rathayibacter sp. Leaf299. The sequence goes on along the minus strand of NZ_LMNT01000001.1, from coordinate 180,550 downwards.
CCGCCGCAGGCGGCGCATCGAGACCGCCGGCGGGTCAGGACGACTGCCGGACGACCAGCCGGTGCGAGAGGGCCACGGTGCGCGTGACTCCCGCGGTGTCCCCGTCGAGCCGCTCGAGCAGGAGGCGGGCGCACGCGCGCCCGATCTCGCGAGCGGGGTTCTCGACCGTGGTGAGCGCCGGGTTCACCAGCGAGGCGGCGTCGATGTCGTCGTAGCCGGTCACGGCGAGGTCCTCGGGGACCCGCAGTCCCCTCTCCCGGGCGGCGTCGAGGACTCCGATGGCGATGAGGTCGTTGGCGGCGACGATCGCATCGGGGCGATCGGCTCCCTCCAGGAGCGCCGCGGCGCCCGCACGACCGCCTTCGCGCGTGAACGACTCGAAGCGGATGTCGCTCGCGACGATCGGGCGACCGGCGTCCCCGTGGGCCCGCTCGAAGCCCTGGAGCCGCTCGGTGGTGGTCGTCGCGTTCTCGTCGCCGCCGACGAAGGCGATCCTCCGGTAGCCGCGACCGAGCAGGTGCTCGGTGACGGCGCGCACGCCCTCGGCGTCGTCGGTGTGCACGACGTCCCCGCCGGAGGCGACGGTGCGACCGAGCGTGACGAACGGGATGCCGGCCGAGCTCAGCTCCTGCAGGATCGTCGCGGTGATGCCGTACGGCGCGGCGACCACCCCGTCGACCCGGCGCGAGATCAGCTGGCGGAGCGTCGCCTCCGATCGGCCGATCCCGCTCGAGTCGGTGATGCTGAGGAAGAGCCCCCGGGGCACGAGCACGTCCTGCATCCCGCCGGCGACCAGGGGGTAGAAGGGGTTCTCGAGGGTCGGCACGACCAGGGCGATCGTGTTCGTGCGTCCCGAGCGCAGCTGGGCGGCTCCGGGGTGGGCGCTGTAGCCGAGCTCCGCGATCGCCGCCTCGACACGGAGGCGGGTGGCCGGTGCGACCGGCCGGTTCCGCGAGAGGACGTGCGAGACCGTGGACACGCTGACGCCGGCCGCAGCGGCGACGTCCCTGATTCCCGCCATCGCGTGTCCCCCCGACGTCGAAAGCGTGTGCATCGGCGCGGGGTGGCGTGCACGCATCCGCACCGAAGTCTTCGCAGAGTAGCGCTTCGCAGTCCTCGCTCACGGGTACGCTCACTCAAAACGTTTTGCACAGGCGGAGGATCATGACGAAGGACCGCGCACGCGGCTCCCTGCTGGGGCTCGCCATCGGCGATGCCATGGGGGCCCCGACCGAGGGCATGACCCTCTTCGCCATCCGTGAGCGATGGGGGCGGGTGACGACCTTCCTCGAGGAGGACGCCGCCGGCACCGACGACACTGAGTACGCCGTGCTGACCGCGCAGAGCGTGCTGGCCGGCGGCGCCGGGATGACGTCCGACGACGTCGCCCGCGCTTGGCTCACCGCGCTGGAGGTGCAGAAGGCCGGCTTCCACGGGGCGGGCTTCAGCGAGATGATCGCGCTGGCGAACCTGCAGGCGGGGCTCCGTCCGCCGGTCAGCGGGCAGCGCAACTCCGAGATGTGGAGCGACGGAGCGGCGATGCGCGCGGCTCCGATCGGGATCTACGCCGCGGGGGATCCGGCGCTCGCCCGCCGCCTCGCCGTCGTCGACGCCCGGGTGAGCCACGACCGCGACGGCGTCTTCTGCGCCGAGTCGATCGCGGCGGGCGTCGCCGTCGCCATGGTCGCGGACTCGATCGATCCGGTCCTCGAGGCGATGCTGGACGCCCTCCCCGCCGACTCGTGGTCGCTGCGGCTGGTGCGGCGGGCGCTCGACGTCGCCGCCTCCGCCTCGTCGGTCGAGGCCGCGGAGGAGGAGCTGTTCGAGAGGATCCCGCTCCGGCAGTACATGTGGGCGGACGCCGCCCCCGAGGCCCTGGCGCTCACGATGGGGCTGCTGCAGGCCACCCGGGGGTCGCTCGCGGTCATCGAGTCGGGCGTCAACATCGGGCGCGACTCCGACACGATCGCCGCCATGGGCGGAGCGGTCGCCGGTGCCCTCCACGGAGCCGGCGCCCTCGACCCCGCACTGGTCGCCCAGGTGAGGTCGGTCGCCGGCCGTTGCATCGAGGCGACCGCAGGGACGGACCTCGTCGACCTCGCCGACGCCCTCGTCGACCGGTCGACCGCCGACAGGAGGATCGCCGCATGACCACCGATCGAGAGCGGCGCGCCGTCGCCGCCGTGCACGGCCTCGCCCTCGGCGACGCCCTCGGAGCCCCCGCCAGCGAGCACCGCACCCTCCACGACCCCTTCGTGCGCCAGACCCTGCGCCGCGGTCGCGCGGAGCTCGACGCGGAGCTGGTGCTCCGGCCCGTCGTCCCGTTCGTCCTCAGCGCCCTCGGCACGCAGTCGCTCGTCGGCACCGACGACACCGAGCTCTTCGCGGTCGCCGCGCTCGCGATCCTCGAGGCGGGGCCGTCGGACGCGAGCGCCCTCTTCGCGAGCTGGCGCCGCCTGATGTCCGTCGACGGCACCTGGACCGGCACCGCGCAGCGCTCGGCCCTGCTCAACGCCGACGAGGGCCTCCTGCCGCCGCTGACCGGGCGCGACAACCCCGCCTTCTACGACGACACGGCCCTCCCGGGCGCACTCGCCGCCGCCGTCGCGAGCGACGACCCGGCGGAGGCGTCCGCTCTCGCCCGCACGCTCGCCGAGATCACTCACGACGGCGTCGGAGTGGACGCGGCCGGGCTGTTCGCCGCGGTCGTCTCGCGCGCCCTGCGCGGGGAGTCCCTCGGCACAGCGCTGGACGCCGAGCTGGCGTCGTCCGACCTGGACGACTGGCTGCTCGACGGCATCGCCGACGCCCGCCGCATCCTGGACGAGCACGCGACGACGTTCGCGGCGGTCCCCGCGCTGGTCGCGCGCTTCGCCCCGCGCACCTACAGCCACCCGGGCACGGTGACGGAGACGCTCCCCCTCGCGCTCGCTCTGGCCGAGCGGGCGGACGGTGACCACGAGCGCGCGATACCTCTCGCCTTCTCGATCACGCGGCACCAGGACAGCCTGCCGGCGCTCGTGGGAGCCCTCTGCGGCGCGGTCGGCAGTGCGGTCGACGCGGGGCCGGTCGACGTCGTGAGCGGAGTGACCATCCCCTCGGTCGCCGGCCGCTCGCTCCGGGACCTCGCGGCCTCGCTCCTCGCCTCGAGTCCGGCGCACGGAGCCTGACCGAGTGAGGGGTCGGCGGACTCCCGCCGGCGGAGCGCTCTCGGGCAGGTCGATCCGTCGCGCAGGGCCGCGTGATCCCGCGATCGGCGGCCGGTGCGACCTCTCGGTCAGCCCTCTGCGACGGATCGCGCGCGGGAGGCGGCTCCGCCTCTGGCGCGGGTCAGAACAGGCGGACCGCGTCGGAAGGCTCGTCCAAGCCGCGCACCAGCACCGGGATCCGCTTCCGGAAGGCGAAGAACCCGCGCGACGCCGAGGGCCACGCGGTGCCGTCCCATCGGCGTCGCACGGTGACGAGCGCGACTCCCTCGCCCCCGAGGGCGGGGCGGAGTGCGTCCAGCCGCTCGCGGACGGGACCGACCGGTGCGTACGGGACCACCACGGAGTCGAGCCGCTCGGACGTCGCCCACTCGACGACCGTCGCGGGACGCGCATCGGCCAGCAGCCGGGCCGGCCGGCCATCTGCGTCCTGCGCACGGGACGCGGCGTCGGCGAGTGCCGCTCCGGTGAAGGCCTGCACCGCCTCCGACACCGCGAGCGGGGAGCGCTCCTCCGCCTCGGCGGCCGCAGCGCTCGCCACGATCCGGTCCGCCAGGCCGGGCTGCTCGGCGAGGAGGCTCTCGGCGTCGAGGTCCTCCTCGTGCAGCAGGAGGCCGGGGCGGGCGCCGACGGTCCCGACGACGTCGTCCGAGCCGATCGCCTCCCGGGGCGGGAAGTGCTCCTCGACCAGCGCGGGAGCGGTGGTGGCGAGGCCCTGCGGAGAGAAGCGCCCGTCGGTGTACCGCGCGATGTTGGAGGCGGACGCCAGGTAGGTCTTGCCCGGTGTCTGGAGGCCGGCGACCCACCTCCACGACAGCGTGTTCGACGCGGCGTCGCCGTCGAGCAGGTGCCGGTAGAAGAAGTCGGCGCCGAGCTGCCAGGGCAGCTCGAGGGTGAAGATCCAGATGCTCGCGAACCACATGCGTGTGTGATTGTGGAGGTAGCCGGTCTCGACGAGCTCGCGAACCCACGCGTCCATCGCGTCGATACCGCTCCGCCCGCCGATCGCGTCGCGGTACCCCGACGGGAGGCCGGCCGCGGCGAGCTCGTCCACCTCGCGGCGGTAGCGGCGCCACACCTCCGGGTTCTGCTCCAGCCAGCCCTTCCAGTAGGTGCGCCAGAACACCTCCTGCACGAACTTCTCGGCGGCGGTCAACCGGTGGCGCGCGAGGACTGCGGCGACGACCTCCCGCTCGGTCACGAGCCGGTGGCGGAGGTACGGGGAGAGCCCGGAAACGTTGTCGCGCGACGATCCGAGGTCGTGGTTGCGGTCGCGGGCGTAGGCGCCGCCGGCGCGGGGGACGAACTCGGCGAGCGCGTCGAGCCCGGCGGCTCGGGTCGGGAGGAACATCGCCCCATCATGGGGGGCGTCGCGGTGCGGAGACTGACAGCGGGCGACCGCGTGGCTCGTGTGCCCGCGGTCCTCCCGGTCCTCCCGGGCCTCCCGGTCCTCCAGAAGTTGCGGGAAGCGTGAGCAGTTACCGCAACTTCTGGAGAAGCGCGCAGGCCGCTTCTGAAGGAGGGTGCGCACCCGCGAGCGGAGGGACCACGAACCACTCCAGGAATCCCCGCCACCCACCCCCTAAGTTGGGGCGTGGGGCCGAGGGAAGGAACTGCCGATGAGCATGGAAGGCGCGGCCTGGAGCTCGCTCTACAAGATCTCGACCGTCAGGGACGGCAAGCACGGCATCTCCCGCGCGTCGGTCAGGCGGATCATGACGTTCGCCGTGCCGTACCGGTCGCAGCTGCTGATCTTCATCACCCTCTCGATCGTCGGAGCGTTCCTCGCGGTCGCGACGCCGGTGCTGGCCGGCCAGGTGGTCGACGTCATCGTCGCGCGGGGCGAGGTCGCCACGATCATCCGGATCGCCGTCGTCATCGCGCTCGTCGCCGTGGCCGACGCCGCCGTGTCCCTCGTGACGCGCTGGTACTCCGCGCGGATCGGCGAGGGCGTGATCCTGGACCTGCGCACCGCCGTCTTCGACCACGTGCAGAAGATGCCGATCGCGTTCTTCACCCGCACCCGCACCGGCGCCCTCGTGAGCCGCCTCAACAACGACGTGATCGGCGCGCAGCAGGCGTTCAGCGGCACCCTGTCGGGCGTCGTCACGAACCTCGTGGCGCTCATCCTGACCCTGATCGTGATGCTCAGCACGTCCTGGCTCGTCACGGTCCTCGCCGTCGTCATGCTCCCGATCTTCCTGGTGCCCGCGCGCCGGATGGGCGGCCGCCTCGCCGCACTCCGCCGCGAGGCCGCCGACCACAACTCCGCCATGAGCACGCAGATGACCGAGCGCTTCTCGGCCCCCGGCGCCACCCTCGTCAAGCTGTTCGGCCGGCCCGACGAGGAGGCCGAGGAGTTCCGCGTCCGCGCCGCACGCGTCCGCGACATCGGCGTCCGGACCGCGATGCTGCAGTTCGTCTTCTTCACGGCGCTGATGCTCGTCTCGGCCCTCGCCCTCGCGCTCGTCTACGGGCTCGGCGGCGTCCTCGCCCTCGGCGGCGCCCTGGACACAGGCGAGGTGGTCACCCTGGCGCTCCTCCTCACCCGCCTCTACGCGCCGCTGACCAGCCTCGCGAACGCCCGCGTCGAGATCATGAGCGCGGTCGTCAGCTTCGAGCGCGTCTTCGAGGTGCTGGACCTCGAGCCGCTCATCCAGGAGAAGCCCGACGCCGTCTCCGTCCCCGAGGGCCCCGTCGCCGTCGAGTTCGACGACGTCCGCTTCGCCTACCCGTCCGCGGACAAGGTGTCCCTCGCCTCCCTCGAGGAGGTCTCGACGCTCGACACCCGCGGCGGCGAGGAGGTGCTGCACGGCGTGTCCTTCCGCATCGAGCCCGGTCAGACGGTGGCGCTCGTCGGCACGTCCGGAGCCGGCAAGTCCACGATCGCGCAGCTGCTCTCGCGCCTGTACGACGTCGACAGCGGTGCCGTGCGGCTCGCCGGGACGGATGTCCGCGACGTCACGTTCGACTCGATGCGGCACAGCCTGGGCATGGTGACGCAGGACGGCCACCTGTTCCACGAGACGATCCTGTCGAACCTGCGCCTCGCCCGACCGGAGGCGTCCCTCGACGACGTGTGGGACGCGGTCCGCCGCGCGCGGCTCGAGCCGCTCCTCCGCTCGCTGCCCGACCAGCTCGACACCGTCGTCGGCGAGCGCGGCTACCGGCTCTCGGGCGGCGAGCGCCAGCGCCTGACCATCGCGCGGCTCCTGCTCGCCCAGCCTCGGGTCGTCATCCTCGACGAGGCGACCGCCGCGCTGGACTCGACCTCGGAGGCGGCCGTGCAGGCCGCGCTCAGCGAGGCGCTGGAGGGGCGGACGGCGATGGTCATCGCGCACCGCCTGTCCACCATCCGCAGCGCCGACCTGATCCTCGTGATCGAGGACGGCTCCATCGTCGAGCGCGGCACGCACGACGAGCTGCTGGCCGCCGGCGGCCGGTACGAGGAGCTGCACCGCACCCAGTTCGCGGTGCAGAAGAGCCTCGCGGCCGACGTGGAGGCGCTGACCGGGGCGTGATCGCGGGGCTCAGCCCCGCAGTGCGTACGTCAGCACCGCGTTGCCGGCGCTCGTGATCGAGGAGTCGCGAAGCTCCAGCCGCGTGAGCGGGTCGCTCGGCTCGAACAGGCGGCGGCCGGCTCCGGCGATCACCGGGTGGACCATCAGCGTGAGCTCGTCGAGGAGGCCGGCGAACAGCAGCTGCCGGGTGAGCGAGATGCTCGAGAACAGCGAGATGCGGCCGCCCTCGGTCTCCTTGAGATCGGCGAGGAAGCTCTCGACGTCGCCCTCGATGAGGGTGGCGTTCCAGCCGAGGTCGCCGGTGAGCGTCCTCGAGGCGACGAACTTCTCGATCGGGTTGATGAAGGCTCCGAAGGGATCGTCGGCGGGTGCCGACGGCCAGTACTGCGACCACTCCTCGTAGCCGGCCCGGCCCAGCACGGCGGTGTCGACCTCGTCGATCATCGCGCCCATCAGCGCTCCGAGCTCGGGGTCGAAGCTGTCGAACTGGAACAGGTTCGGCGACTCGACGACTCCGTCGATCGACGCGAACAGTCCGGCGGTGAGAGTGCGCATGGGGTGCCTTCCGAGCTCGGGGGCGGGGCCGCCCGCGCGGCCTCAGCGCCGAGCGTCGCGGGTGCGGGCACCGCCGTCAAGTGCTGCGGCAGTGTCCCTCCGCACTCGGTGAAGGGCAAGGGGGCGCGGTGCTCGAGGAGCACGACGGACTCTGAGGGGACACCACGATCCTCTCGGAGGCAATGATGTTCTTCCACGTGCAGCGACTCATCAACGACATCGAGCAGGACGAGCCGGATCCGGCCGCCGCGAACGCACTGCAGGAGGGGCTCGGCGGGCAGTTCGGCGAGATGCGCACCATGATGCAGTACCTCTTCCAGGCGATGAACTTCCGCGGCGCCGATGCGAAGCCGTACCGCGACCTGATCCAGGGCATCGGCACGGAGGAGATCAGCCACGTCGAGCTGATCGGCACCACCATCTCGCGCCTGCTCGACGGCTCCCCGCGCTACAACGGCAAGCCGACGGATCCGCTCGACACCCCGGGGGCCGGCGGAGCGACTCCGCTGAACATCGCCCTCGACACGGGCAACATCCACCACTACCTCGTCGGAGCGCAGGGCGCCCTGCCGGTCGACTCGGTCGGCAATCCGTGGAGCGGCAGCTACGTCTACAACTCGGGCAACCTCGTGCTCGATCTGCTCTACAACCTCATGCTCGAATCGACCGGGCGCCTGCAGAAGTGCCGCATCTACGAGATGACGGACAACAAGACGGCCCGCTCGACGATCGCCTACCTGATCGTCCGCGACCAGGCCCACGAGAACGGCTACGCCAAGGCGCTCGAGACGCTCGGCATCGACTGGAAGAAGACCCTGCCGATCCCGAAGACGAACGCCGAGAGGTTCCCCGAGGTCAAGAAGCTGGTCGATCTGGGGCTGCAGAGCAAGCAGTACACGTTCGACCTCGAGGGCGCGTCGGAGGCGGGGAAGATCTTCCGCGGCGCCTCGCCGTCGAACGACGGCACGACCCTCGAGTCGAAGGAGCAGGCTCCGGAGGGAGTGCCCTCGGTCATCGCGCCCGAGCGCTTCGAGGAGTTCTCGCCGGGCCTGGATCCCGAGCTGCTGAAGCTGATCCAGACGACCGCCGAGATGGAGCTGGACGAGATCAGCTCGTTCTACGGCCCGACCGGGAAGTAGCGCGATCGATCCGTCGCGAGTGGCCGTGCGGATCGCCGCGAATCCACGGCCGTTCGCGACGGATCGACGTCCTCCGGACGGGTCGGACCCACCCGTCACGGACGGTCGTCCCGACCGCGAACCGACCGCCGTTCCTGACGGATCGACGTCGTCCCTCGACGGAACGAGGAGCACGCTACGGAACGGCGGGCTCACGCGGCGGATCGGAGTGCCGCCCGGAGCGAACACGTGTTCCGCTCGCCGTCCGCATCGGCTCAGCTGGGGACGTGCAACGGATTCTGGTGCTGGGTGGGACGGGATGGCTGGGCCGCGAAACGGCGTCGGCCTGGGCGCGGCGTGGCGCGGAGGTGGTCTGCCTCGCTCGGGGAGTGACGGGACCCGTGCCCGACGGCGTGAGGCTCGTCGTCGCGGACCGCACGCAGCCCGGCGCCTACGACGGGCTCGACGGCGACTGGGACGCGGTCGTCGAGCTGGCCGCTCCGCCCGCGCTCGTCGAGGGGGCGCTCGGCGCCCTGGCGGACAGAGCGGCGCACTGGACCCTGGTCTCCTCCGTCTCGGTCTACGCGCGCACCGACGAGCGCGGTGCCGACGAGTCGGCGGAGCTCGTGACTCCGACCGACCCCTCCGACTACGCGCACGCGAAGGTGCTCGCCGAGCAGGCGTCGACCGCTCGGCTCGGCGACCGGCTCCTGATCGCACGGCCCGGCCTCATCGTGGGCCCCGGCGACCCGAGCGACCGCTTCGGGTACTGGCCCGCCCGCCTGATGCGGGGCGGCACCGTGCTGCTGCCGGAGCCGGCGGGCCGCTGGGTGCAGGCGATCGACGTGGCGGATCTCGCGGAGTGGATCGTGTCGGCGGGAGCAGGAGGCCTCACCGGGACCGTGGACGCGGTCGGACCGAGCACTCCGTTCGAGGAGTTCCTCGCCGCGGTCAGGTCGGCCACCGGATTCGACGGGGAGTTCGCTCCGCGCTCCGACGAGTGGCTCCGGGAGCACAGGATCGACCACTGGGCGGGGCCGCGGTCGCTGCCGCTGTCCCTCCCGCGGCCCGACACGGCGTTCGCGCGACGCAGCGGAGCCGCGTACCGGGCGTCCGGAGGCGTCTTCCGTCCGCTGAGCGACACGGTCGAACGGGTGCTCAGCGACGAGATCGCGCGCGGACTCGGCCGTGCGCGCCGGTCGGGGCTGGCGTGGGAGGTCGAGCGGGAGGCGCTCGGCGCGGTGCATCCCGACCGGGTGCGGCACCCCTCCTCGCTGAACGAGTAGCCGCGCAGCGGGCGTATCTGATCCTGATCGAAGGGCGACCCGCTGGAGGCGGCGGGTCTCGATGCATCCCTCCGGGGCTACTCGACCAGCGAAAGGAGGGAGCACCCTTTCCCCTCTGATCGAGTAGCCCGCACAGCGGGCGTATCGAGCGGAGGGGGCGCCTTCGGCGCCAACGCAGGGCGGGGAAGAGACGGATCTTCTGGGAGACGTGGGTCTCGATACGCCCCTTCGGGGCTACTCGACCAGCAAGGAAGCGGGGGTCTCTTCCAAGTAGATCCACCAGCACGAGAACATCCGGTCACAGGACTGCGCTCCTGGAGTCCGCGGGTCTCGATACGCCCCTCCGGGGCTACTCGACCAGCAGCGCGGGTCAGGCGGGCGGAGCCGAGCGGCGCGGGATCGACGCGAGGTCGATGCCGAGCTCGGTGCGCAGGCGGGAGGCGAAGACGCGCTCGAGGTCGGCGCAGGCGGGGTCGCCCTCCGCCCACAGGCGCGCGGCGACGCAGGCGTCGGCCAGGCGGGCGGCGGTCAGGTCCGACCACCACTCCCCCGACCCCGCCTCGGCGAGCAGCGTGCGGGCGGCGGCGACCTCCGCGCGGGCGCGCTCCAGAAGCAGCCGGGTCGCCTCCGGATCGGACTTCGCCGTCCAGAGGTCCGCGATGCGCGCGCTGAGGAGCGCGTCGGCGCGGCAGCAGGCGTCGTCGACGACCGATCGGGCGTCGGTCCGGGCGAGCGGGGCGCACACGGTCGTCACGACCGCTCCGGGGTACGGGAGCGGTCTGCGGTCGGGACGGGCGGGGAATCCGTCATGGGTGGCCTTTCACGGGGGACGGGCGATGCGGTGGCGGACGGAGTGACGTCGGATCGACGCGAGCGGGGGTCTCGCGCTCCGTCCCGAAGGGGTACATCCACGTTACTGAGGGGTTCCTCAGGCAGGGAGGGCTTGTCAGGGCCTTGCCGGGAGGAGCAGAGGTTCGGCAGAGGCGGTGACCGCCCGGAACGCGGGCCGTCCTCTTGCGGACGTGTCCGCTAGCGGACCTTGCGCGCGCGCGGACCGGTCCCGAGACTGAGGGGCCGCCCGCCCCGATCCTGGAGGATCCTCTGCCCGCCTCGACCGACTCCCCGCCCTCCCCCGCGCCGGTCGGTGACCGTCCCGTGCGCGCCTGGCTCCGCGGCGGATCCCTCGGACCGACCGCGCTGTCGCGCCGCGGCGGGATCCTGGTGCTGCTGTCGATCCTCCTGGTGCTGGCACCGATCGCCGTGCTGACCCTGCTGCACGTCGACGCCCACGTGTCGCTGAAGGTGACGGTGGTCACGATCACGGTCACCGCGCTCGTCGGGGCGGTGCTGCGGGTGATCGCCGACGCGCGGCCGACTCCGCGGGGCGACCTCGACCGAGCGGGCAAGGCGGTCGGAGCGGTCGCCGCGGTGTTCACGGTGCTGTCCGTGGTCGTCGATTGGAGCATCATCCGGCTCTGAGCGCGACCTCGACGGTGTCCGGAAGCGGACAAGTCCGCAAGCGGCGCTTGTCGGAGCGCTCTCACGGCTGGACACTGAGAGCTCGCGACCCTCTCGCGACGCGGCCCTCGACGGTCGCCACGATCCCCTGGAGGACGCCGTGCGGCATCACCTCGCACCTCGGCCGACCGCGTCGGCTCCCTCCGTCGCCCGGTCGAAGGTCGGGCGCTCCGCGTACGGGTCGGCCGAATGAGCACGATCGAGAGCGCGGCCGCGGTCTCCACGCCGTCCGCCGAGCCCGACGCGGGTGCGGGACCGTCCGCCTCCGATCCGCGTCGCTCCGCGTCCGATCCGCATCGGCCCGTCGTCGCGGAGGCACCCGGCACGCCGGCGACCCGCCGGTCCCGCCTGCGCGCGTGGCTCCGCGAGGGCTCGCTCGGCCCCACCGAGCTGACCCGTCGCGGCGTGCTGCTGGTGCTGCTCTCGATCGTGCTCGTGCTCGCACCGGTCCTGACGCTCACGCTGATGGACGTCGACTCGCACGTCGCCCTCAAGGTGTGGCTGCTGGCGATCACCGTCATCGCGATGCTCGGCGCGCTGCTGCGCGTGGTCGCCGACATCCGCCCCACTCCGCGGAGCGACCTGGACCGCGCGGGCAAGGCCGTGGGAGCGGTCGCCGCGATCTACACGGCCGCGGCCGTGATCATCGACTGGAGCATCCTGCACCTGTGACGGGATCCGGAGCAGCCCGACCGCTCCGATCCCGCGACGACCCCCATCCGAGGCACGCCTCGCTCCGAAGACCCTGCGACAGAGAAGGAGATCGAATGGCTTCCAGCAGCAGACGGTGGCACGTCGGAGCGATCGTCGCGCGTGTGCGCGCGTCGTCCGCGATCAGCGCCTCCGGACTCGACACCGCGGCCCGCGCCGCCCGCAAACTCGACGTCCTCCGGATCGCCGACCTCGTCGACGCCGGCCGTCTCACCTCCGAGCAGGCGGTCGAGCAGTTCCTGCGCATCGTCGACGAGGTCTCAGCGGGTCCCTCCACCTCGCCGAACCCGATCCTGAACGGCTGACGCCTCAGGACGAGACGCCCGCCCGCGCACGGATCGCGCCCACCGCCGCACCGACCAGCGCGGCCAGGCCCGCCGCCGCGGTGCTGACGGCGGTCACCGCCTCGCTCCACGGCGTCGTGTCGTGCGACTGGAAGCCCATGACCGCCGGAGCGATCACGAACGTCGCGAGCAGCACGCCCGGCATCGTGCTGCCGAGCAGGCAGGCGAACGCGACGCCCAGCGCCACCGAGCGCCCGAGGGCTCGCACCGCGAGTGCCCCCAAGCCGAGCACCGGGATCAGGCTGAGCGCCATCTGCAGCAGCGGGGCTCCGATCGGAGTCGGGGCGCCGAGGAGCCCCGAGACCAGCGCGTGCGCTCCGTTCAGCGCGAACACCGCGGCGACGGCGACCGCGCTCGCCCGGAACACGGCGCTCACCGGCGCGAGAGCGCGCATCAGCGCCAGAATCCCCGCGGCGAGCAGCAGCGTCGCGACACCGAAGACCTGCGCAGCCGCCCCCACGTTCACCCACGGGTCCGCGGGCATGGAGTAGTCGTAGAGGTGGTCCTGGATCGTCCGGTCGGCCGGCGTCCCCGCCTCCCCCACGATCAGCCAGCGCTGCACCGCGGCCTGCAGCTGCAGCGCCGCGGAGGCGAGGAACGCGGCGGCCGCGAGCAGCGCCCACGCCGGGGACGTGCGGGCACGGCGGGTGGGAGTCGCGACGGCCGTCATAGCGGCACGCTAGCGCCGCCCCGGGTACGGCGGAGGAACAGCGGGCGTCGAGGCGGCGACGGGCACGACCCGCGCCTCCCGAACGGTAGGGGATCTCGATACGGCCGCTGCGCGACCTACTCGATCAAGGACGACCCTGCTGGTCGAGTAGCCCCGCAGGGGCGTATCGAGATTCGCGCCTCCCGAGCAGTGGGCCGTCTCGATCGTCGCGTCGGCGCGCCTCCGGAAACGGCGGAAGCCCGCCGCACCGGAGTGCGACGGGCTCCCGTCAGCAGCGCTGATCCCGACCGATCAGCCGCAGCTGCGGGCCGTGTACGGCGCCGCGGTCGTCGCGGTGACGGGCGAGCCGCCGACCGTCGCCGTCGCCGTGACCGTCGCCTCGCCCGCGGCGAGCTGCGTCGAGCGCACCGTGTAGGCGGCCGAGGCGTTCGCGCCCGGCTTCACTCCGGCGAACGTCTTCACGCCCTCCGAGGTGCGGATGGACACGTCCATCGGCACGGTGTCGCCGTTGCGGGCGACGACCGTCAGCACGACCTTGCCGGCGAGGCAGCGGCTCGAGGCCGTCGCCGAGACCTTCAGCGACGCCGTCACCGTGACGACGGCCTGCACCGGCATCCGCGACGCGTCCTGCGCGACTCCCGAGACCGTGAAGGTCCCGGCCGTGGCGTAGGCGGAGGGGGCGACCGCGTCCCACGCGACGTCGACGGCGCTCGTGGCACCGGCCGCCGTGGTGATCGTGGCGCGCGGCAGCACGGGCGCGGTGCCCGGGGCGGTCGTCGCCGTCAGCGGAGCGACCGAGGCGACCGCGAGGGTCGGGGCGAAGCCCTCGAGCACCTTCTGGTACTCGGCGCGGGTGACCGGGATCACCGTGCCGTGGCGGGGCTTCCCTCCGTCGGCGTTCTGCGGCAGGTTCGCGGCGAGCTTGGAGCCCAGCGGCTGCCAGGAGTTCCCGTCCGCGATCTCGTCGGTGCCGAACGGCACGTAGTGGTTCGGTCCCTGGTGGTAGTCGGGCTGGTCGATGAAGAGGAACCAGTCGAGTCCGTTCACGTCGCCCTCGTTGGCGGGGAAGACGTTCGGGCCCTCACCGCTGGTGAAGGTGCCGCCGGAGCCGTTGGGCAGGCCCGACGCGACGCGCTCCTTGATCAGGGTCCACTCGTCGGCGGGGCCGGCCGTGCCGGGCAGCGCGCCCGAGACGGTGGCCAGCAGGTCGGTGCTCTTCTCCTCGCGCAGCGTCATCGACGCCTCGTCCTTGGTGAAGCGGTAGTAGACGCCGTCCTCCTCCGCGATCGTCGAGTCGATCGTGCCGCGGCCGGTGCCGCGCTGGACGTCGATCCACGGCTTCGCCTCCGAGAAGGTGACGAAGTCGTCGGTCGTCGCGTACATCATCCGGTTGTAGGTGACGGACGTGCGATCGGCGACGTTCGTGGTCGGGTAGATGTTCGAGGCCCAGAACACCACGTAGGTGTCGAGTGCGTCGTCCCAGTACGCCTCGGGCGCCCAGGTGTTGCCGACGAAGTCGGAGGACACCTTGACGTGCCGCTGCGCGGACCAGTTCACGAGGTCGGTCGACTCCCACACCTCGATGTGCTTCGAGCCCGACTTCTGCGACGTGTCGAAGCCGCCCGCGAGGCCGGCGATCTTGAGGTCGGTGGCGAGCATGAAGAACTTGTCGCCCTCCTTCGATCGGATGATGAACGGGTCGCGCAGTCCCTGGGTGCCCAGGGTCGAGGAGAAGACGGGCTTGCCGCCGTTCAGGGTGTTCCACGAGAGCGCGTCGTTGCCCTTCGAGGCGGCGAGGCTGACCTGCTCGGCGCCGTCGCCCTCTCCGGTGAAGAACGCCCAGACGTAGGCCTCGGTGTCGTCGGTGCCCGTGGGCAGCGGCTGGACGCGGAGGGTGATGTCGCGGGTGCGGCTCACCGTTCCGCTGGTCGCCGTGGCGCGGACGACGACGTCGATCGCGGTGCCGCCGGCGGCGGGGCGCTCGACGTCGATGGTGCGGGTGCCGGCGGCGCTGCCGTCGCGGAGGGTCGCGCCGGTGGGGCTGACGACGCTCCAGACGAAGCCGGAGCCGAGCGCGCCCGTCGAGGGCACGGTGACGTTGGTGCGGATGTCGCCGACGTTCGGGATGGTGATCGAGGCGAGGTCGCGGTCCACCTTCTCGGTGTCGGAGAGCTGCGCCGCCACGGACACCGGGTAGGCGACGGAGCGGGTGGCGCCGCCGACCGCGTAGGTCGCGGTGAGGACCACGGAGGCGGCGGGCGAGCCGGCGGCGGGGCGCGTGACGGTGGCGGTGCCTCCGCTGACCGCGATCGCGGAGCTGCTCGAGGTCCAGGTGATCGCGACGCCGCTGGCGGTGGCGGGCAGCGGGAAGCTCGCGGTGGCCTCGGTCGGGATCGTCACCGAGGCGACGGCGCGATCGAGAGCCTGCGAGGAGTACAGGGCGCTCACGGCGTCACCGGTGAGGGCGCTGCCGTAGACGGCGAAGTCGTCGATGTCGCCGTTCCAGCCCGCGTCGGGGTAGGTCGAGCGCGCGAGGTAGGCGACGAGGGAGGAGCCGAAGGACGAGACGTCGCGCGCGATCGTCGTCGTGGTGCCGATCTGAGTGCCGTTGACATAGACCTTCAGTGTGCCGTTCGTGCCGTCGATGACGGTCGTGTAGAGCGACAGGCCCGCGGGCGTGCGCGCTCCGAGCGTCTGCGTGTTCGTCGCTCCGGGGCCGACCTCGGTGCCCCAGGGGGCGCCCGCGTTGACGGAGTTGGTGACGACGGACTTGACGTAGCCGGCGGTGTTCGTGGGGTTCAGCAGCCAGTACCCGGAGGAGTGCTGGGCGCCGCTCGCGATCGGCGCGCCGACGAACGCCGCGGCGGTGTTGGCCGCGCCGGAGCGGGGCGAGAGCCACGTCGAGAAGGTGAGGTCCTTCTTGCCGGCGAGCGGCGCGGTGGGGATCTCGAGGTAGGGAGCGGCGGTCGCGGAGCCGCCGGGGAAGCTGATCGCGCCGTTGCGGACCTCCGCACCGGTGCGACGCAGCGTCGCGTCGTGGTCGTTGCCGCTCACGTCGTCGATCGTCGTGCCGGTGGGCGCGGTGTCGAACGTGTAGTGCAGGAGCGGAGTCTCCGTGGCTCCGAAAGCGGAGCTCGGTACCGTGGCGCCGAGCAGCGCCGTGGCGGCGACGGTGCCGATCGCCAGTGCGATCCTCACCGCCGAACGTGATCGAGTCATGCAGAAGGCCCTCTGTGGTCGGTGCGGCGTCGACGACCGACCCGCAGGGCTCCGCGGATTCGCGCGTCTTCGCACGGAATGTGAACGTGAACACTCTAAGTGAGACGGTTCACGGAAGGCCACCCCGGATGAGGGACGTGTTCGAGGCGCGGCCGACGCGGTCGAGTGGACCCGGATCGGGCTCTGCAGCACTTGTGGACCCCGTCCCGCGCCCACTCGGGCCACCCCGCCTCCGCGACCGGACTCGGAGCGGGGCGCCGAGCGCCCTCAGGACCCGGTTCGCGTCCGGTCGGCTCGGACGTCGGCCTGCGCGGGACGTCCGTGTCGCGGTCGTTCCGGATCGCGTCCGGATCCACGGCCTCGCACCTCAGCCGTGCGCCCCCGAGCCGACGTCGGGTGCGGTCAGCGGACGCTCGGCCAGCGCGATCGCCTGCTCCCGGCTGAGGCTGCCGGGGAAGTTCAGCTCGGTGAAGCGCCCCGTCGGATCGTCCCTCGACGTGGGCAGCACGACTCCGCTCCCGTGGAGGAACTCGAGGATCGCCTCCTGCGTCCGCCCGGTCGTCACGCGACCGAGGGAATCGCGGAGCTCGAGCAGCACGGTGCGGCCGGGCGCGTGCAGCTCGATCACCACCCGCTTCGACCGACTGCCGAGGAAGAGCCGCTTCGCCGAGGTGAAGTCGGCGAACGGAGTGACCCGCGATCGGACGCGGACGGTGCGCGCGGCGAGGTCGGCGTGGGGGGTGGGGTGCCTGACGGCCATGAGCACCGCCATCACGCCGAACAGGATCACGGAGAGGGCCACGAGGACGCCGAGCCTCAGGCCGAACGAGATGCCGTCGATGAGCAACCCGGAGAAGTTCCACGCGGGGATCGCGAGCAGGAGCATCCCGATGAGGATGCTCTCGCTCGGGGTCTTCGCCCGCGTGAACCAGTTCCACTGCACGAGTGGGACCTCCCGTGACGACCGCGTGCCGCGCATCCGCCCGCCTCTCCCCCGCTCCGACCCACCCTACGGACCCGGATCCCGCCGGACACGTCGGTCTCGAGACGCCGCTGCGCGGCTACTCGACCAGCGAAGGGGCAGGCGTCGCGCGGTAGCGCCGGTTCCGCGCCGCGAGGATCGCGCCTCCGATGACCGCCGCGAGGAGCGAGCCCGCGAGCACGCCGACCTTCACGTGGTCGTCGGACTCGCTGCCGGCGCCGAACGAGAGCTCGCCCACGAGCAGCGACACCGTGAATCCGATGCCCGCGACGAACGCCATGCCGAGCATGTCGATCCAGCGGAGTGACGGATCGAGCGAGATCCCGCGGAAGCGGGTCAGCAGGAACGTGCTGCCGACGATGCCGATCGGCTTGCCCAGCACGAGGCCGGCGATGATGCCGAGCGCGATGGTGTCCTGGAACGACTCCGCCAGCCCCGCGAGACCGCCGACCGTCACTCCGGCCGAGAAGAACGCGAACACGGGCACCGCGAACGAGGTCGACAGCACGCTCCAGCGGTCGGCGAAGTGCGCGGCGAGGCCGTCGTAGATCGGCTTCCCCGCCGCGTCGGTCCCGACCTGCACGCGGGCCCGCTTCGTCGCGACGACCGGCACCATGAAGCCCAGCAGCACGCCGGCGACCGTCGCGTGCACTCCCGACGCGTGCACGAGCGCCCACGTCGCGACTCCCAGCGGGATCAGCACCCACCACGCGCGCACGCCGCGCTGCACGCAGACGGCGAAGACGGCGAGCGGGATCAGCGCGAGGCCGAGCATCAGCGCGTCGATCCCCGCCGTGTAGAACACGGCGATGATCGTGATCGCGATGAGGTCGTCGACCACCGCGAGGGTCAGGAGGAACGTCCGCAGCGCCGGCGGGAGGAACCTGCCGACGACCGCGATCACCGCGACCGCGAACGCGATGTCGGTGGCGGCCGGGATCGCCCAGCCGTCGAGTGCCGCTCCTCCGCGCTGCAGGTTCACGGCGACGAAGATCAGGGCCGGAGTGACGACTCCGCCGACCGCCGCGACGATCGGCACGAGCGCGGTGCGGGGGTTCCGCAGCGAGCCGGCGACGAACTCCTCCTTGAGCTCCAGACCGACGACGAAGAAGAAGATCGCGAGCAGGCCGTCGGCCGCCCACGAGCCGACGCTGAGGTTCAGGTGCAGCGCCTCGGGTCCGAACCGGAAGTCGCGCACCGCCTCGTAGAGCGAGGACGCGGGGCTGTTCGCGATGATCAGCGCGAGCAGCGTGGCGGTGAGGAGGAAGGCACCGCCGACGGTGTCCTTCTGCAGGGTCTGGCGGAGCCCCCGCCAGAGGGAGTGCGGTGCCTGGTCAGCGGGCAGGTCGTGGTGAGCCATGGGTCGTCCGTTCGGAGTGGTGGCGAGCGCGGGAGCGCGGCCGCTGTCTCCGGAGGAGGGGCGGTCGCGGTCTAGGCGCGCGGCGGCGGGCAGCCGGCGATCTCGCCGTGCGCGTTCGTGCCCCACGAGCTCAGCCATCCGTTGGTCCCCGAGGCGCGCTTGGTCAGCAGCAGCCGGTTCGGGAACGCGGCCGCCGCACGGGCGCGGGCGCGGGACGGGGAGGACATCGGATCGACTCTACCGAGCACGACTGAGCGCCCGCCCCCTTCTGCAGGGGACGGGCGCTCGGACGCGCGGGGGCTACTCCTCGACGACGATCGTGGTGATGACCGGGTTCCGGCGGTGACGGCGGGTCAGCCAGCGGCCGAGCGTGCGGGTGATCAGCTTCTCGAGCGCCTCGCGGTCGGTCGGCGATCCGGCGGCCTGCAGCACGGCGTCGTCGATCGCCTTGCTCGCGTTGGCCTGCCAGCCCGGCTCCTCCACGAAGCCGCGGGTGAAGAACTCGACGGGCTCGCCGAGCGTGCCGCGGTCGAGGTCGGCGATGGCGAGCACGGTGATCGCGCCCTCCTCGGCGAGCACACGGCGGTCGATCATGGCGTCCTCGGTGGCGACGCCCATCGTGGTGCCGTCGACCAGGATGTGGTCGGCGTCGATGCGTCCGCTCATGCGGGCGCGGCCCTTGACGAGGTCGATCGAGACGCCGTCCTCGATGACGAAGACGTTCTTCTCGTCGATCCCGGTGCGCGTCGCGATCGCGGCGTTCGCGGTGAGGTGGCGCCACTCGCCGTGCACGGGCAGCACGTGCGTCGGGCGGAGGATGTTGTAGCAGTAGGCGAGCTCGCCGGCGCTCGCGTGGCCCGAGACGTGCACCTTGGCGTTGCCCTTGTGCACGACGGTCGCGCCCCAGCGCGTGAACGCGTTGATGATGCGGTAGATCGCGTTCTCGTTGCCGGGGATCAGCGAGCTGGCCAGCAGCACGGTGTCGCCGGGTCCGATGTCGATGATGTGGTCCTTATTGGCCATGCGCGAGAGTGCGGCCATGGGCTCGCCCTGCGACCCGGTGCAGATCATCACGATTTCGGTCGCGGGCAGCTTCTCGAGCACCTTCATGTCGACGACGAGGCCGGCCGGGATCTTGAGGTAGCCGAGCTCGGCGGCGATGCCCATGTTGCGGACCATCGAGCGGCCGACGAACGCGACCTTGCGGCCGTGGCGGTGCGCGGCGTCGAGGACCTGCTGGATGCGGTGCACGTGGCTCGCGAAGCTCGACACGACGATGCGTCGCGGGGCGGTGCGGAACACCTGGTCGATCGCGGGGGCGAGGTCGCCCTCCGAGATCGCGAAGCCGGGGACGTCGGCGTTGGTGGAGTCGACGAGGAAGAGGTCGACGCCCTCGTCGCCCAGGCGCGCGAAGCCGGGGAGGTCGGTGGTGCGGCCGTCGAGCGGGAACTGGTCCATCTTGAAGTCGCCCGTGTGCAGCACGAGGCCGGCCTCGGTGCGGATCGCGACGGCGAGGCCGTCCGGGATCGAGTGGTTCACGGCGAGGAACTCGAGGTCGAACACGCCGGCGTCGACGCGGTCGCCCTCCTTCACCGGGCGGGTGCGCGGGGTGATGCGGTGCTCCTGCAGCTTCGCCGAGATGAGCGCGAGCGTGAAGGTCGACGCGATGATCGGGATGTCGGCCCGCTCCTTGAGCAGGTACGGCACACCGCCGATGTGGTCCTCGTGGCCGTGGGTGAGCACGATCGCCTCGATGTCCTTCAGGCGCGAGCGGATCGCGGCGAAGTCGGGGAGGATCACGTCGATGCCGGGCTGGTTCTCCTCGGGGAAGAGGACACCGCAGTCGACGATGAGCAGCTTGCCCTTGTGCTCGAAGACGGTCATGTTGCGGCCGATCTCGCCGAGACCACCCAGAGGGGTGATGCGCAGACCGCCCTTCTCGAGCGGCTTCGGAGCCGCCAGTTCGAGGTGGTGGCGGGCGGGCTTGGCTGTGCGGGCGTTTCGCATGGGTGCTTTCCGGTAGGAGGGGCCGGCGTCGTGCCGGGATGTGCGTGGCATGGGGGCGCACCGGGCCGGCCGGTGCTGCTGCGACCAGCGCTCCGGCTCTGCGGAACGGTGTCGCCTCGGCCGCGTGGGCAGCCGAGGACCTCCGCGACGGCGGAGGAGGAGACGGCGGCGCGGGCGTGGCGCGCGCCGGGGTCCGGATCAGACTACCGCTGCCCTCCGCCGGTCCGCTCGGCGCGTGCCGGGCGGGGTGCGCGGCCGATCGCCCGCAGAAGTAAGGCTGGGCGCGCCGAACGAGCCTCTTCTCTCGGAATCGGGGCGCTCAGCCTCAGTTCTGAGGGTCTCTCCGTTCGCAACCGAGGAGCGGAGGGGCGCCAGGCCCCCGGACGAGGCCAGCAGCCGCTCCCGACCTCGGTTCCGTACGCCTCAGCCGAGCCGCTTCGCGAAGCAGAGGCTCTCGGGCTCGTCGCCCCAGTAGCCGAAGCCCGGGATCGGCTCGTAGCCCGAGCTCTCGTAGAGGGCCACGGCCTCGGGCTGCTGCGTGCCCGTGACCAGGCGCAGCAGCTCGACGCCGTGACGCGCCGCGAGCTCCTCGACCCCCGCGAGCAGGAGCCGGCTGAAGCCGCGCCCCCGCGCCTGCTCGATCACGTACATCCGCTTGATCTCGCCGACCTCGCCCTCCGCGGCGAGCGCCACGCAGCCCACGACCTCGCCCTCGACGCGGAGGAGGAGCGTCGGGGTCTCGGGTACCGGCCGCGGCCCGGGGTCGTCGCCGCCGTAGCGCCGCATGATCTCGGCCTCCTGCAGGACGAACAGCGTCAGCGCCACGGCGTCGGCGGCCGTGGTCTCGGTCAGGCGGGGCTCCTCGGGCACCCTCCGATGGTACGGGCGGGGCACTCCGTCGAGGCGTCGCGTTCCCGTCGAGACGTCCAGGAGCGACGGGACGCCTCGACGGCAGCAGGACGCCTCGCCCGCACCGCCCGGTGGCACACTTCGGAGGGTGACCGACGAGGACGAGCTCCGCGAGCTGCAGCGCCGCGCCTACGGGCGCCGGCCCGACCTCGAGCCGCGGGAGCTCGCCCGGCTGCGGACCCTCGAGTCGGGCGGCCCGCTCCTCGCCGAGGAGCCGGACTCCGCACCGCGCCCTCGGATCAGCCGCGCGCTCGCCCTGCTCTGGGCGGCGTCGCTGGTCGTCGCCGTGGCGGCCGGCGTCGGCGCGACCCTCTGGGCGACGACCGCCCCCGACCACGAGGTCGCGTCCCTGCCGCTGACCCCCGCCGAGGACCTGCCGCGCTTCGGCGGCGCCGAGAGCACCCTCGCGTCCGCGCCGTTCCACGGCCTCCGCCTGGTGAAGCGGCCCAGCGGCGACGACGGCGGCGCGTGCCTCTCAGTGGTGCTCGCCGCGTCCGGCGAGAGCGTGATCGTGTCGAGCGGATGCAGCGCCCGCTCGTTCCCCGCGACCGCGCAGCTCACCGTCTCGTCGTCGCTGCCCGCCGAGCTGAGGGAGCAGTTCGGCGAGGGGAGCGGCCTCCGGTTCGTCCTCGAGGGCGAGACGGTGCACGTGCGCTCCGACCGGTGAGGTCAACCCGGGGCGTCGTCCAGGTCGTCTCTGATCGGATGGACGGGACCGCCACCTGGAAAGGACACCTGATCCATGACCGACGTCTCCTCCCAGCCGCCCGCCGAGGGCGATGACCGGAAGATCCTGACCAACCGTCAGGGACACCCCGTCTACGACAACCAGAACCAGCGCACGGTCGGGGCCCGCGGCCCGGCCACGCTCGAGAACTACCAGTTCCTCGAGAAGATCAGCCACTTCGATCGCGAGCGGATCCCCGAGCGGGTGGTACACGCCCGTGGCGCCGTCGCCTTCGGCTACTTCGAGGCGACCGGCACCTGGGGCGACGAGCCGATCTCGCGGTACACCCGCGCGAAGCTGTTCCAGGAGGCGGGGAAGCGCACCGATGTCGCGATCCGCTTCTCGACCGTGATCGGCGGCCGCGACTCGTCCGAGGCCGCGCGCGACCCCCGCGGCTTCGCGGTGAAGTTCTACACCGAGGACGGCAACTGGGACCTCGTGGGCAACAACCTCGGCGTCTTCTTCATCCGCGACGCCATCAAGTTCCCCGACGTGATCCACTCGCTCAAGCCCGACCCGGTCACGTTCCGGCAGGAGCCCGGCCGCATCTTCGACTTCATGTCGCAGACGCCGGAGTCGATGCACATGCTGGTCAACCTGTTCAGCCCCCGCGGCATCCCGGCCGACTACCGCCACCAGCAGGGCTTCGGAGTGAACACCTACAAGTGGGTGAACGCCGCCGGCGACACGAAGCTGGTCAAGTACCACTGGATCCCCTCCGTGGGCGTCAGCAGCATGACCGAGGCCGACGCGGCCGTCGTGCAGGGCGGCGACCTCGGCCACGCGTCGAAGGACCTCTACGAGGCCATCGAGCGCGGCGAGTACCCGGAGTGGGAGCTGCGCGTGCAGCTGATGGACGACCACGACCACCCCGAGCTCGACTTCGATCCGCTCGACGACACGAAGGTCTGGCCCGAGAACGAGTTCCCGCCGAAGACGGTCGGGCGCATGGTCCTGAACCGCAACGTCACGAACCACTTCGCCGAGAACGAGCAGCTCTCGTTCGGCACCGGCGTGCTGGTCGACGGCCTCGACTTCTCGGACGACAAGATGCTGGTCGGCCGCACCTTCTCCTACTCCGACACCCAGCGGTACCGCGTCGGCCCGAACTACCTGCAGCTGCCGGTGAACGCGCCGAAGAACGTGCACGTCGCGACCAACCAGCGCGACGGGCAGATGGCGTTCCACCAGGATCACGGCGGCGAGAACCCGCACGTGAACTACGAACCCTCCATCACCGGCGGGCTGCGCGAGGCGCAGTACCCGACCCACGACGACCAGGGCCCCGAGATCACCGGTCGCCTCACGCGCAAGCGGATCCCGCGCACGAACGACTACACCCAGGCCGGCCAGCGCTACCTGCTGATGGAGGAGTGGGAGCGCGACGATCTGGTCGCGAACTTCGTCGACCTGATCTCGCAGGCCGCGCGCCCCGTGCAGGAGCGGATGCTGTGGCACTTCTACCTCTTGGAGGACGACCTCGGCCGCCGGGTCGGCGAGGGCCTCGGCATCACGCTGGACGAGGTGAAGGACCTGCCTCCGCTGCAGTCGCAGACCCTGTCCGACGACGAGCTCGCCCGGCTCGCGAACCTCGGCCGCAACGGGTCGCGGGACGTCGAGGGCCTCGTCATGACGCACACCGTCCCGAACGCGCGGGCGAACATGGTCGAGAAGCACGTGCAGGAGGAGCAGGCGTAGCTCCTGCGGGCCGGGGGGAGCGATCCCTCCGGCCTTTCTCTTTGCGAGGATGGGCGGATGTCCTCCCGCCGCCCCGATGCCACCGCCGTCGAGCTGATCGGCGGCGTCGAGCCGCTCGAGGTCGCGCTGCACGAGTACGACGAGAGCTGGCCCGCGCACTTCGAGGAGCACCGGCGCCGGATCCTCGGCGCGCTGCCGGGGGTCGGCGTCGAGCACATCGGATCGACGTCGGTGCCCGGACTCGCGGCCAAGCCGATCATCGACATCGTCGTGATCGTCGACGACATCACGGCCGAGGAGGACTACCTGGACGCGCTCCTGGCCGCCGGCTACCTGCTGCGCGTGCGGGAGCCGGGCCACCGCCTCGTACGGACCCCCGCGCGGGACGTGCACGTGCACGTCTACGAGCGGGGCGCCGCCGCGATCGACGCGTACCTGCTGCTGCGGGACCGCCTCCGCTCGGACCCCGCCGACCGGGCGCTCTACGAGAGCGTCAAGCGCGACCTGCTGCGCCGCCGCTGGGACGACATGAACGCGTACTCGGACGCGAAGACCGACGTGATCCTGGCGATCCGGGAGCGGGCGGCCCGCTGAGCCGTCGTCCTCGGTGGCGCTGGACCGCAGCCACTCCTCGAGGACGTCCGACGGAACGCGGTCGCGGCGCGGATGACGAGGACGAGGCCCACGATCGACAGCACCCAGGTGATGCCGGCCGCCGCCTCCATACCGGTCAGCTCGTGCGCTTCACCGCGTTGTCGGCGGGGGTCGGGTCGGATGCGGCGGTCGAGACCTTCGCGTCGAACGTGGTCGACTTCGGCCGGCTCGAGAAGGTCACCGGGTACGCGATGCTCGCGCCGGTGCCGACGCTCTTGGCGGTCCAGGTGAGCACCGTGGTACCCGCCACGGTTCCCCGGGTCTGCACCGCACCCGGGGCGCTGGCCACCTGACCCGAGACGACCACTCGGGTGGTGGTGGTCGCCGCGTCGCGGGTGCCGACGTTCTTCACCGTGACGATCGCCGACAGCGGGGCGCTCGCGGCGAGGCCGGGAGCGGGCGCGACGGCGATCCTCAGGTCGGCGCGGGTGAAGAGCTTCATCCGCAGCGACTGCTTCGCCGACGGTGCAGCCAGCCACTGCGAGTTCCCGGTCTGCGTCGCCGTGACGACGCAGTTCGAGAGCCCGGTGAGCCTGACGGTCGCGGTGCCCGGGCCCGTGGCGCTCAGCACGCAGCCGCCCTTCGCGGACAGGGCGACCGGCAGACCGGAGGTGGCGGTCGCAGCGACCGGGTACGCGACACCGCGCTCGGGCGAGGTCGGCATCTTCGTCGTGAACGCGATCTTCTGGGCCTTCCTCACGATCGGGGCCGGCGCGGTGACCGTGATCGACTGGGTCACGCGAGGGGCCGCCTCGTGGGTCGCGTCCCCGGCCTGGTCGGCGGTGAGCTCGCAGGTGCCGGCCTTCGCGAAGCTCACGGCGCCGGCCGTGATCGAGCACACCTCGGGCGTCGTCGTGCCCAGGACCACCGGGGCGCTGGACCCGCCCGCGCTGATCGTCGGCGTGTAGCCGGCGCCGCCCGCGACCGCGGCGGGAGCGATCGACGTGAACGCGAGGGACTGCGCGACCCGTCCGATCTCGAACGTCCGCACCGCCTGCGGAGCCCCGCCGTGGCGAGCATCCCCCGCCTGATCCAGCGTCAGCGTGCAGGTCCCCGCAGAGTCGTAGGACACGACTCCCGCGGCCACCGAGCAGGCGCCCGAAGCCGCCAGCACGGGATCCGCGCTCGACGGGCCGCGGACGACCACGGGAGTCGATGAGCCGCCGATGCGTGCACCGACCGGAGCGTCACCGCCGAACGCGACCGTTCCGGCGGCGAGGTCGACCGCGATCGACTGCGACACCTGGGCCGCTGCCTCGTGCCGGTCGTCGCCCGCCTGGTCGGCGGTGATCGTGCAGGTGCCGCTCCCGACGAAGGTCACGACTCCGTCCTCGATCGAGCAGGACCCGGTCGCCGCGACGATGACCGGGCGACCCGACGGTCCGCCCGTCGCGGTCGGCGTGTAGGTGCCTCCGGGGACCCCCGCGGCCGGAGCCGTGGAGGTGAACACCGCCGTCTGCGCGATCTTCGCGATCGCGAAGGTGCGCACGACCTGGGGAGCCGCACCGTGGCGCGCATCCTCCGCCTGGTCGAGCGTCAGCGTGCACGTTCCGGCGGAGTCGTACGAGACGACGCCCGACGCGACGGAGCAGGCCCCCGACGCCGTCAGCACCGGATCGGCGCTCGACGGGCCGCGGATGATCGCCGGAGTCGAGGATCCGCCGACCCGTGCGCCCATCGGAGCATCGACGTCGAACGCGACGGTGCCTGGGAGGAGCGCGACCGCGACGGTCTGCGACATCTGCGGCGCCGACTGGAAGCGGTCGTCGCCCGCCTGGTCGGCGGTGATCGTGCAGGTGCCGCTGCCGCTGAAGGTCACGACCCCGTCCTCGATCGCGCACGCGCCGGCGGCGCCGATCACGACGGGCTGCTCGGAGGCCCCGCCCGTCGCGCTCGGAGTGTGGTCGTCTCCCGGGATCGCCGTGGCCGGGGCGCGCGTCGTGAACGCCACCGTCTGCGCGGTCTTCGTGATCTCGAACGTCTGATCGGCGCGCGCGGACCCGTAGGTGTCGTCACGGCTCTGGCGCGCGGTCAGCGTGCAGGTGCCGGCGGAGTCGTACGAGACCACGCCGCCCTCGCCCAGCGAGCAGGCGCCCGAGGCGAACAGCACCGCACGGCCCGCAGCCGGACCGGCGACGATCACCGGAGTGGAGGAACCGCCCACCTTCGCGTCGGTCGGAGCCGCACTGCCGAACGACACGGAGCCGGGCGCGTAGCCCACCTCGATCTCCTGGTTGTCCGGGCGGGAGCTCTCGTACTGCGCGTCGCCGTTCTGGTACGCCGAGACGAGGCAGACGCCCTTCGTCGTGAACGTGACGACCCCGTCCTTCACCGAGCACAGCACGCCGGTGAGGATCCGCGGCGCCTCACTGGATCCGCCTCCGGCGACCGTCGGCGTGTAGGTCCCGCCCACCACCGGCGAGGCCGGGGGCGTGCTGGTGATGCGGACGGTCTGCTCGGCCTTGAGGACCCAGTAGCTCCTCTCCGCCCGGCGCGCCGGCCAGTCGCCGTCGCCCGGCTGGTCGAGCGACATCCGGCAGGTCCCGGTGCTGTCGTTCTGCACGGTCCTCCCGTCGGCCCGGACGGAGCACGCACCGCTCGCCGACAGCACAGGCTCGCCCGTCGACGGGCCCGCGACGATCACGGGCGTGTAGGTCCCGAACACGCGACCGGTCACCGGGGCCTCGCCGCCGAAGGCGAGGTCGCCCTCCGGAATGCCCACCGTGATGGTCTGCCTGATCTGCGGAGCATCGGCGTACCGGGCGTCTCCGCTCTGATCGATCGTGACCGTGCAGGACCCCTCTCCGGAGAAGGACACGACCGAGCCCTCGATGGTGCAGTCGCCGCCCCGGACGATCGAGACGACCACCGGAGCGGTGGATCCGCCTCCGGTCGCCTCGACCCTGTACGTGTCGCCGTCGAAAGCACGGGCAGGAGGCGTCGAGCCGACCGTGATCGCCTGGGGCAGGCGCGTCGCGGTGATCGTCCGCTGCTCCTCGGGAGCGGCCTCGTGGTCGGCGTCGCCCGCCTGGTTGAAGGCGAGACCGCACCGACCCGCGTCCGTCAGCACCACGATCCGCCGACCCTGCTCGTCGGTCGAGAGGGTGCAGCCGCTGGCCGAGACGCTGACAGGCAGGCCCGAGTCGGCGGTGGCGGAGACGACGTGGCGCGTGTCGAGCGCCGCGGTCGCCGGCAGCGTCGAGGTGACCGTGATCGACTGCAGGCCCTTGGTCACCGTGAGGTCGTACGACTTCTGAGCGGCCGGGAGCGTGTTTGCGTCGCCTGGCTGGTCGGCCGTGATCGTGCACACGCCGCGGACGACCGTGAAGGTCACGATCCCCTCGGAGATCGTGCACGCGCCGGACGCGCCGTAGATCGCGGACAGCCCCGAACTGGTGATGGAGCGCGGAGAGTACGTGCTGCCGGCCCGCGGATCGACGTCCGCCGGGGCGAAGTAGTCGATGGTCTGGGCCCGCTTGCTCACCTCGAACGATCCGGAAGCGGTGGGCGCAGGCAGGTACCGCTCGTCGCCGGGCTGCTGGAACTGCAACTCGCAGGTTCCGGCGCCCACTGTGCGCACGAAGGCCTCGTCTCTGACGGCGCACACCAGCGGAGTCGTCGTGGTCACCGCGACGGGGAGCCCGCTGGTCGAGCTCGGGTAGGTCAGGACGTCCTCGTAGTACCCGACGGGTACCGCGACCTGCGGCAGCCGGAACGAGATGCTCTGCCTGATGGGGAGGACCTCGAACTCCTGCACGTTGCTCCAGGTGAAGTCGTACCTCTCGTCGCCGTAGATGGCGGCGACCCTGCAGAGCCCCGGGCCGACGAGGCGGATGTCCCGCGTCACGGAACCGGTCGCGTCCCTCTGCGCTGTGCCCACGGGTTCGCAGATGTCGTAGTCGAAGGTGTCGATGTCGACCAGCACGCCGGCCGAGGATCGCGCACGGGCCGTCACGGTCTCCTCACCCAGGGTGTTGCTCGCGAGGGCGTCGAGCTCGATCGACAGCGGAAGGAAGGCGATCTCGAAGGAGCGCTCGACGGGCGTCGCGGGGAGGAACCGCTCATTGCCGGGCTGCAGCGCCACGATCACGCACGCGCCGCCCCCGACCGGAGTGATCCTGTTCTCGGGCGTCACCGTGCAGGACTCGGGCGTGTTGCTGAGATAGCTGACGGGCAGACCGGACGACGAGGTCGCGGTGGCATCGACGGCGGGGCCGTCGATGCGCAGCTCCGGCAGCTCCGAGAACGTGATGGTCTGCTCCACCGGGATGATCGGCACGGGCGGGCGCACGATGGTCTGCGTCTGCTTGGCCGAGGCGTTCGACCGGGTGCGGAAAGTGCCGGTGGCCGTGTCGGTCTCGCGGCCCGAGAACGTGCCGTAGAAGATCGCGTCGCCCGCCCGGGAGGTGAGGGCCCCATCCGCCCCGGTGATCTGGATCTCGGCCGTGCCCCTGCCCGGCAGGGCGGGGTCGATCGTGACGAGCTTGTTCGGAACGATCATGGTCGGGACGCCGTTGTCCACGACCTGGTACGCGACGCCGGCGCGTCCGGACCCGAGAGGGATCCTCGCCGGGTCGGCGGTCTCGACGGTCACGGTGAACCGGAGGTCGTCCCCGACGGCGCTGGGGTTGGTGGCCGAGACCACCGAGACCGTCGTGGAGTACTCGTCGGGGATGGAGCGGATGACCACGTTCGCGCGATCCCTGCCTCCGCCCTGGGTGAGGACGGCCTCCGTCGTGCCGGCTCCCGCGTGCCCGCTGCCGCCGCCACCCGAGCCCTGGTAGTAGATGAGCCACGGCGCGTAGTACCGCCCGCTTCCGCCGCCACCGCCGTACCAGCCGCCGCCGCCGCCGGTTCCGCCGTTCGCCGAGGCGCCGGGGAACGGCTTCGCGTCGCCGCCGCCGCCACCGCCGCCGAAGGTGCCGCCGCTCGCGTTCCCGCCGCCGTAGCCTCCCGCCTTCTGGCTGCCGCCGCCGCCCTTGCCGCCGTAGACGGTGGAATCGACCTCCTGACCGCCGTCCTGGCCGTTCTCGCCTCCGCCGACTCCCATGAAGTAGGCGTCGCCACCCGCGCCGCCGGCGACGAGGACGCGATCGCTCAGCCCGAAGTCCCCGGTCCTGACGTCGGTCGCACCGTTGCCGCCGTCACCGCAGGGATTCAGGGTGCAGCCGAACCCGTCGGTTCCTCCCGTGCCGCCTCCGTTCCAGCCACCGAGGGCCCGCTTGCCGATCGACACTCCGTTGGGACGGGCGTCCTCGCCCACCCCGCCGACGTTGACCTGAAGCACCTGCCCGGGGGTGACCCAGAGCTTCGCGGTCGTCAGTCCGCCGTTGCGCCCGCCGTCGACGCGCACCTTCAGGGAGTGCGTGTTCGGCGGCACCGTGAAGGTGTCGGGGGCCCCTCCGATGCCGTCGGCGCTGCGGTTCACGTACCGGCACTCCACGGCGTCGGGGCCGGCCGCGATGGCCGTATTGACGACTCCCGCCTCACCGCATGCCGAGGAGGCCGCAGCCGAGGCCGCGGGCGCCGCCGTCGGCATCGCGACGAGGCCGGCGGCGACCACGACGGCCGCCAGGGCGGTGGCGAGTCGGGAGCGGAGGGAGGAGCGGACGGGGGGCGCGGATCCGGGCACGACGATCTCTCTGAGGAGGCGCGTGAGCGCCCGGGGGCGGCGCTCGGACGCGAGGGGACGAGTGGCTCCCCACTATCCCTGTGTTCGGGGCGGATTCTCAGGCTCCGGTACCCCCCGAGGAGGGCGACAGATTCGACGCGCGCATCCCGACCTCGCCGGACGGGTCGACCCGGCGCGGGCTGCCGGGGGACGCCTCGTCGAGGACGCCTGCGAGCCGGCCCGTCAGTGCGGCGACCCGAGGGACTCGGCCGGGAGCAGGGCCGTCTCTGCGGTGCAGCCGAGCTCGCCCGGCTGCAGCCGGACCGGCGCGACGACGACACGGGTGACCACTCCGTCCTCGCGCTTGACGAGCACGCAGTCCCCGGCGCGGCCCATCGCCACTCCGACATCGCTCCCCCGCACCGCCGCCGTCGGCGGCGCCGCGACCTCCCGCACCCCCGTCGGGGCGGCCAGTCGCTCGGTGATCGCGGCGACGACCGCGTCCGCCGGTCCCGGATCCTCGGGGAGCCCGGCGAGCACCTCCGTCGCCGCCGCCTCGGCGTTCGGAGCGGGCACGACGATCTCGCGGGTGTCCGGCGACGGAGCGACGCCCGGCGTCGACGCGTCGCACTCGACGTCCTCCACCCCGGTCGTCGTGCCGAGGACGGTCTCGCCGTCGTCGCTGTGGCGGCCGTAGAAGCCGTACTCGATGCGGAAGCAGTAGGCCTCTCCGTCAGCGCCGGTGACGCGCGTCGTGAGCGCGCCGAAGGGGTCGATCAGCTCGGGGGCCTCGAGGGACTCGATCGCGATCAGGTCGGCGCCCGCCACGACGGCCTCGCGCGCGACCTCGTCGATGCCGTCGGGCCGGTCGGTGCCGATGCCGTCGGCGAGCGCGGCCGCCGATTCGCGCGCGGCCGTCTCGGAGGAGGCCTCCGGCGAGCCGTCGAGGTTCACAGCGCAGCCGGCGAGCAGGGCGACGGCAGGGAGGAGCGGGAGGGTGCGGAACCCGCGCGTCACGATCGTCCTCCCCTGGAGGGACTGCCCCGGCAAGCCCGGTCGCGGGCTGCCCCGGACGCCGAGGCGATCGACGGCGTCACCGGAGGAGCCGACCGACGACACGCGTGTCGGGTCGGGCGGGCCCGTGCCGGGGCATCTCGTTGAGTATGTCCCCTCCCCCGATGCGGTTGCTGCGCTCCGTCAGCGCGACGTGAGCGAGGTGCTCGTCCGCCGTCCAGCAGAACAGCCGTCCTTTGTGGTCCTTGTTCCGAGAGAGGATCCCGGCGGCGGACAGCTGGGCCAGGGCTCCGTGCGCGGCGACGGTCGAGACGCCGTGATTCCGGGCGGCGGTCTCCGCCGTCAGAACCGGATCGATCGCGAGTCGGTCCAGTATCCGGAGCACGACAGCGTCCTTCCGCGGGCGGGCGGGCGAAAGACCGGCCTCAGCTCGATAGGCGACCAGGCGCTCGAGGACGGCGGAGTCCAGTCTCTCGACGGCCTCGGAGAGGGCGACCGCGTTCGAGGCGGCCACCTCCGTCGCCCGCGCGAATCCGATCACCCAGTCGTCCACCTCGCCGGCTCGGAACGCGGTCAGGCCGGCGATGTACTCGTCCTTGTCGCCGGCGAACACCGTCGAGATGGGCACGAGGACGTTGCGCAGGGCGTCGCTGCGTTTCAGCACCGTGTGGATGAGCGCACGACCGGTGCGTCCGTTGCCGTCGATGAACGGATGGATGGTCTCGAACTGGGCGTGGGCGAGCGCGGCTCGGACGACGGGGTTGCCCTCGGTCGCCGTCACGAAGGCGGCCAGGTCCTCGACGAGCCGTCGCACCTCGGACTCCGGCGGCGGCACGAAATCAGCTCGCAGGGGGGACCACCCGGTGCCGCCCACCCAGTTCTGCTCCTCACGGACGCCGTACGGGAGCGACGGTTCGATGGTGTGCTGCAGCGCCTCGATGTCCGCGAGCGTGATGCGGCGTTCACGATCGGCCAGTCCGGCGATGGCGGTCTCCGTCGCCCGGACGTTCGCGATCACATCGAGTGCGACTTTCTTCCCCTGCTGGAGCACCTCGGCGATCGCGAGCTTCTTCGGAGTGACGCGATTCCCCTCGATCCACGAGGACGAGATGCTCTCGGAGCGGATCAGGAGATGGTTGAGAGAGCCGCCTCTGGCGCCGATGCGCTCGTCGGCCCGAGCCAGCACCGTCAGAGCGTCCTCCGCCGCACCGGCTGCCTCTCGGCCCAGCGGAGGCAGCGCGAGTCCGAGCTCGTCGGGCACGAGAGCGCGGTAGACGCCGGGGCTGCGGTCTCGACGAGTGAGCCCCGCGGTCTCGCGCGGGTTCCACTCACGGTCGACGTGGTGCACGGGGACCTCCCAAGTGCGGGGCTGATGTGTAGCCAAGGTTAGCGCCTCTAACCTTTACGCTCAGCGCCTGCGCTCAACGTTGTCGCGCCTCACCGGACGGGTCAGCAGAGCCTCGAGCGGACCCTTCGCCACGTCATCGGTCCCGCATCGGAGGCTCATAGACCCGATCGTCAGAGTCGGACGCGCAGCCGACGTCCGAGGAGGACACCATGACCCGCATCCCCGAGCCCGACCTCACCCCGCAGGGGCCCGCCTACCAGGGGCGGCGTCTCGACCGGCCGCACGAGGAGGTCGTCGACCAAGGGCTGCTCTTCGACGTCGGCACGCTGTTCAGCCGCCGGCGGGTGCTGTCGCTGATCGGAGTCGGAGCGGCGACGGTGGGGCTCGCGGCGTGCACGACCGATGCGGGCGGCAGCACGGGCACGTCGTCCGCGAGCGGATCCTCCGGCACCGCCTCCTCCGGAACCGCCTCGACGGCGACCGGCGAGATCCCCGACGAGACCGCCGGCCCCTACCCCGGCGACGGATCCAACGGCGTCGACGTGCTCGAGAACGCCGGAGTCGTCCGCAGCGACATCCGCTCGAGCATCGACGGCGGAGCGACCGCCGCGGGCGTGCCGATGGCGCTGACCCTCACGATCCTCGACACCGCGAACGGCGACGTGCCGTTCGCCGGCGCGGCCGTCTACGTCTGGCACTGCGACGCGGGCGGGAACTACTCGATGTACTCCTCCGGGGTCGAGGACGAGACCTACCTGCGCGGGGTCCAGGTCGCCGACGCGAACGGAGCGGTGACGTTCACCTCGGTGTTCCCCGCCTGCTACTCCGGCCGCTGGCCGCACATCCACTTCGAGGTCTACCCCGACGCCGCCTCGATCACCGACGCGGCGAACGCGATCGCGACCTCGCAGGTCGCCCTCCCCGAGGACGCCTGCGCCGCCGTCTACGCGCTCGACGAGTACAGCGGATCGACGCAGAACCTCGCGCAGGTCTCGCTCGCCGACGACAACGTCTTCGGCGACGACGGAGGCGTGCTGCAGCTCGGCACGACGTCCGGCGACGTCGCGACGGGCTACTCCGTGGCGCTCACCGCCCGCGTCGACACGACGACCACGCCGACCGCGGGAGCGGCTCCCGGCGGCGGTGCGGGCGCCCCGCCCAGCCGCTGAGGGCGGGAGTTCTTACCTGAGGCGTACGGAACCGAGGGTGAGGAGCCCCATCGGGCCGCATCGCGCTGCCGATCGGTGTTCGGTCCTCGGTTGCGGACACGGACCGGTCGCCGACCGGCCGCGGGAGCGGAATTCCGGCCCCTGTCGGCCCGACCCACGCCGGCTTACCCTGCCGCCATGGCACTGCGACTGCGACAGATCGTGCTCGATACGGAGGACGCGCGAGGTCTCGCCTCCTTCTACGCCGCCCTCCTCGGCGGCCGCTACCGGCCCGGCGACGAACCGCCGGCCGACGGCTCCGACGACCGCGCGGAGTGGGTCGCGCTGCGCACGCCCGAGGGGGTGCGGCTCGCGTTCCAGCGCGTCGACCGGCTGCAGCGCGCGACGTGGCCCGAGGGCGAGCACCCGCAGCAGCTGCACCTCGACCTGATGGTGGCGGACGCCGCCGAGCTGGAGGAGCAGCGCGAGCGCGCCGTGGCGCTGGGCGCCGAGGTGATCGACGACCAGAGCGACGACGCGGAGGGACCGCTGTACGTCTTCGCGGATCCGTCCGGTCATCCGTTCTGCATCTTCGTCGCGGAGGACCTCGACGCGCTCGTCGACTGGTGACCGCGTGGAAGAGGCGCGCAGGCGCGTTCTGTAAAAGTTATCGTCGCTCTTCGGTGGGCGTGATAAATTTATCGCGTGCGATCCGCTCTCAGTAATCCCTTCCAACCCGGCTCGGACGTCGTGCCCGACGTCTGGGCGGGGCGGGTCGAGCAGTTGAGCGACTGGCGGGACGTCGTCCGCCCGCGCCGCGCCGCCGGTCTGTACGAGACCGGCCGCACCATCCTCGGCGAGCCCGGAACGGGCAAGTCCAGTCTGGTCCGCCGCATCGCCCGGAGCGCGGCGGACGCCGGCGACTGGGTCACGCCGCAACTGCGGATGCCGTCGGGCGCCGACCCGCTGCGGCTCGTGGCCTCCGCGGTGCTCCGACTGGCCGAGCGGGCGGGGCTGGGCACCTCCCCACGGCAGCGGGTCGTCGAGCTCCTGGCGCGCGTGGAGCAGGTCGCCGTCGCCGGGCTCTCCCTCACCGTGCGCGGCGGGACGGGCCAGGAACCCTTCACCGCCCTGTTCGAACTGCTGGTCGAGCTCGGCGAGGCGGCGATCGAGCAGGGCGCCGTCGTGATGATCCACATCGACGAGGTGCAGAACATCACCGACGAGGCCGCGCTGTCGCAGCTGCTCATCGCACTGGGCGACGTTCTGGCGCACGAGGTGGAGGCGATCGCTCCCGGTGGGGCGCGGATACCGCGGTTCCTCCCCGTCACCGTCTACCTGACCGGGCTGCCGGACTTCGAGGACATGGCCGGCGCGAGGAAGGGCGCCACCTTCGCCCGGCGATTCCGCACCACGACGCTCACCGCCCTCGACGAGCGGGATCTGCTCGAAGCGCTCCAGCCGTTCGTCCTCGAGGGGTGGCGGACCACGACCGCCGAGGGCCGCGCCGAGACCGTCACCATGAGCGCCGACGCGGCGACGGCGATCACCGCGCTCTGCTGCGGCGAGCCGTTCCTCTTCCAGCTCGCCGGGCAGCGCGCCTGGAACGCGGCGACGACGGCGGTGATCTCCCAGGACGACGTCGTGTCCGGCTGGCGCGGCGCCGAGCGCGAGGCCTCGGCCCACGTCGAACGCATCCTGAACCGCCTCCCGACGCGAGAGCGCGAGTTCGTCGAGGCGATGGCAGCACTGCCGCCCGCCGAGCGGACACTGACGAGCATCGCCGAGCGGATGGGTCTGACGTCGGCGACGCAGGTCGGACCGTTCTCGCAACGACTCGACACCGTGCGGGGCATCATCGACCGCGGGAAGCCGTACTCGTTCCGCAACCGCGCCGTGGAGGCCTCTCTTACGAGCGACTGGCCCCGCGTGTAGCGGACGTCGGGGGTCGCAGCCGGGCCCGGGCTGAACGATCCCGATGACCGGCTACTGCTCGAGAGAGCATCCTCGGCCTCTCCGCAGGGGCGCGCGAGGCCCCGAGCGCCCCTGCGCCCGAAATCCCTACGGAATCCTCACGGGTGATTTCCCGGATCGGTCCTGGCCGATCACCCGCGGGGCGTAGAAACGGGAGGTGACCTCCTCTCCGGCGCGCGCCGCCGCCACTCCTCCCCCGCCCGTGAAGCGCCGCGCACTCCGCGCCTGGATGCTCACCGGCCTGTCCGAGGAGTCCGGCGCGCACCAGGGTCCGCACGCGACCACGGTCGAGAAGACGCACTCGTGGTGGCGGGTGATGTGCCTCACGGGCGTCGACTACTTCTCGACGCTCGGCTACCAGCCCGCGATCGCCGCGGTCGCCGCGGGGCTCCTCTCTCCGCTCGCCACGATCGTGCTCGTGCTGCTCACGCTGTTCGGCGCGCTGCCCGTCTACCGCCGCGTCGCGCGCGAGAGCTTCCGCGGCGAAGGCTCGATCGCGATGCTCGAGCGGCTGCTGCCCTGGTGGGGCGGCAAGCTCTTCGTGCTGGTGCTGCTCGGATTCGCGGCCACCGACTTCATGATCACGATCACCCTCTCGGCGGCCGACGCCACGGCGCACGCCGTCGAGAACCCGTTCGCACCCGCCTGGTTCGAGGGGGCGGAGGTGCCGCTGACCCTCGGACTCGTGGCGCTGCTCGGACTCGTGTTCCTCAAGGGGTTCAAGGAGGCGATCGGCATTGCGGTCGTCCTCGTGGCCGTGTTCCTCCTCCTGAACCTGGTCGTGATCGCGGTGTCGTTCGGGCACGTGGCCGAGAACCCGGTCGTGATCACCGACTGGTGGAGCGCGCTGACGACGCAGCACGGGAATCCGCTGGTCATGGTCGGGATCGCGCTGATCGTGTTCCCGAAGCTCGCCCTGGGGCTCTCGGGGTTCGAGACCGGAGTCGCGGTGATGCCGCAGATCACCGGCGCGCCCGGCGACACCCCCGCGGACCCGGCGGGGCGGATCCGCGGGGCGAAGCGCCTGCTGCTGACCGCGGCGATCATCATGTCGAGCTTCCTGATCACGTCGAGCATCGTGACGACGCTGCTGATCCCGCAGGCGCAGTTCCAGCCCGGAGGCGAGGCGAGCGGGCGCGCGCTCGCCTACCTCGCGCACGAGTACCTGGGCGACGGCTTCGGCACCGTCTACGACATCAGCACCATCTGCATCCTCTGGTTCGCGGGCGCGTCGGCCATGGCGGGGCTGCTGAACATCGTGCCGCGGTACCTGCCGCGCTACGGCATGGCTCCGCAGTGGGCCGCCGCCGTGCGGCCGCTGGTGCTCGTGTTCACCGCGATCGCGTTCCTCATCACGATCCTCTTCGAGGCCGACGTCAACGCGCAGGGCGGGGCCTACGCGACGGGCGTGCTCGTGCTGATCACCTCGGCGTCCGTCGCCGTGTTCCTCTCGGCCCGGCGCCAGCGGCAGCGCAAGCGCACCGTCGGCTTCGCGCTGATCGCGCTCGTCTTCGTCTACACGACGGTCGTCAACGTGATCGAGCGGCCCGACGGAGTGAGGATCGCGGCGGTCTTCATCGTCGGCATCGTCGTCGTCTCGCTGATCTCGCGGGTGCAGCGGTCGTTCCAGCTGCGCGCGACCTCCGTCGTGCTCGACGACCAGGCGCTGGCCTTCGTCCGCTCCGACGCCGACGACTACGGAGTGATCCGCATCGTCTCGCACGAGCCCGACGAGGACTCGGAGCAGGAGTACCGCACGAAGCTCAGCGAGGAGCGGCGCGACAGCAACATCCCGGCCCGCTCGCCCGTGCTGTTCCTCGAGGTGCACCGCGCCGACTCGTCCAACTTCGAGGAGGACCTGGAGGTGCGCGGAGTCGTGCGGCACGGCTTCCGCGTGCTGCAGGTGAGCAGCGGCAACGTGCCGAACACGCTGGCCGCGGTGCTGCTCGAGATCCGCTCCGAGACGGGCGTGATCCCCGAGATCTACTTCGAGTGGACGGAGGGCAGCCCGCTGTCGAACATGTTCCGCTTCCTGATCACGGGGGCGGGCGAGGTGGCGCCGGTGACGCGCGAGGTGCTGCGTCGCGCGGAGCCGGATCCGGGGCGCCGGCCCGCGGTGCACGTGGGGTGACGCGGGGTGGGCGGCTCCGGGTGTGGCGCCTCCTCGCTTCTCCAGAAGTTGCGGGAAGCGCGAGCGCTTACCGCGACTAGTGAGGAACCGCGACGGCGTGCTCGGCTCGCTCCTCCGATAGTTGCGGGAAGCGCGAGCGGTTACCGCAACTTCTGAGGAACCGCGACGGGGCGGCGGCGGCTCAGAGCGCGGCGGCGGCTCAGCGGCGCGGTGGGACCGCCGTCACCAGCAGCAGCACGCCCGCCACCGCCTGGCAGACCGCGCCGATCAGCCCGAAGCCCGGAGGGTTGTCGGCCGAGAGGTAGCCGCCGTTGACCGCCGGGGTGAAGACGTAGTCGACGAGGATGCTCGACCCCAGCACCGCCAGCAGCGCGAAGGCCGCCGGCACGATGCGCCCCTGCGCGCGCATCGACAGCGCGAGCACGGCGATCGAGAGCAGCAGCTCGGCGAACCAGACCCAGAGCGGAGCGAGCCACTCCGGCGTCGGCGCCTCGTACTGCAGGTAAGCGCAGGCGCCGCTGTCGTAGCCCTGCATCCAGCACGGCTGCCAGAACGAGAGCGCGCCGACTCCCTGCACGGCGGCGTGGCTCAGCAGC
This sequence comes from Rathayibacter sp. Leaf299, assembly GCF_001423055.1. Lineage (NCBI taxonomy): Bacteria > Bacillati > Actinomycetota > Actinomycetes > Micrococcales > Microbacteriaceae > Rathayibacter > Rathayibacter sp. Leaf299. The sequence goes on along the minus strand of NZ_LMNT01000001.1, from coordinate 142,243 downwards.
AGGACGCCGCTCGCGAAGGCGACGAGCGCGAGGACGAGGCGCGCCGTGCCGCGGGGTGCCGTCTCGGTGATCGCCATGCGGCGACGCTACGCGGGCGCGGTGAACGGCGGGGCGCGGGCGCGGGAACAGCGGAGGATCCGCGACCCGGCCGTGAGCGATCAGCCGCGCTCGTCCGATCGCAGAGCGGCGGCGCCGAGGGCGATCAGCGCCTGATCGGTGACGACCGCGACGACGCCGAAGCCGAGCGCCCGGAGTCGCGCCGCCCGCTCCGGATCGCCGGCGAACGCGCCGGCGCGCACGCCGGAGCGACGGGCCGCCGCCACGATCGCGGGCAGCGGGTCGCCGGGTCCGTCGGCGGCGATCAGGTCGGGCAGCGCGACGCCGAGTGCGATCGCGAGATCGAACGGACCCACGAAGACGCCCGCGACTCCCGGCACCGCGAGGATCCCCTCGACCGCGTCGAGACCGGCGCGGGTCTCGATCATCACCCACAGCTCGCAGCGCGCCTCGGCGGGCATCGGAGCGACGGCTCCCCACAGCCCCGCCATCGGACCCCAGCTGCGACGGCCGACCGGCGGGTAGTGCGCGGCCCGGACGGCCGCCTCCGCCTGCGCGACCGTCTCGACCATCGGCACGATCACCACGTCGGCACCGGCGTCGAGCGCCCGGCCGATCAGGGCGTCCGAGAGCTCGGCGACTCGCACGGCGACGGGCGGTCGCTCCTCGAGCACCGCCGCGGCCCGCAGCGTCGCGACGACGGCGGAGTCGTCGAACGCCCCGTGCTGCGCGTCGAGGCAGAGCCAGTCGACTCCGCTGCGCGCGATCTGCACCGCGGTCAGGGGCTCGCCGAGCTGGCACCACACGCCGTCGGCACGTCCGGCGGGGAGACCTCGCTGCGCACTCATGCCTCCGATCCTCGCGCACGGGCGCCGCCCCGACGGCGCAGGCCGCTCTCGAGTCGGTGCGCACGATCCAGGTCCCGCTCGATCCGGCGCGCGCACGATTCGCAGGGGATCCGAGGGGGAACGCGCTTCCCACCGCATCGCAGCGTCCCGAGCGGCGCACATCCCCTGCACATCGCACAGGTCACTGCGGAGAGACGCTCTCGCGAGGGGGCGGTGCCATTCGCAGGGGCTTCGAGCGGGAACGCGCTTCCCGCCGCAGTGCAACGTCCGGGAGGACGCACATCCCCTGCAAGCCGGACAGACCCCCACCGGAGAAGCGCGTCCGACGCGCTCAGAGCGGCCGCGGTCGGTACGCCTCGATCAGGGAGTCGAACAGCGCGTTCATCCGCTCGTCGACGACCCGGCGCGACGGGTCGGCGTCGTACCACTCGACGATCTCGCGCGCGCCGTCGCTGAACCGCACGGCCGGCGAGAACGCGGGCACCAGGCTCCGCACCTTCGCGTTGTCGAAGACCATCGAGTGCGCCTTGTCGCCCAGGATCCCGGCGCCGAGCTCCGGATCGGCGGCGGCGATCGCGTCGGACGCGACGTGCACGATCCGCGCCTCCACTCCCGCCGCCGCGGCCAGGTCCTGGTGGATGCGGTCCCAGGTGGGCGTCTCGTCGCCGGTGATGTGGAACGCCTCGCCGATCGCGGCCGTGGCGCCGAACAGGCCGACGAGCCCGACGGCCACGTCGCTGCTGTGAGTCAGGGTCCAGAGCGAGGTGCCGTCGCCCGGGACGACCACCTCGAGGCCGCGCCGCATCCGGTCGATCACGGTCCAGCCTCCGTCGACCGGCAGCGCGGTGCGGTCGTAGGTGTGCGAGGGCCGCACGATCGTCACGGGGAAGCCGCTGCGGCGGTACTCGGCGACGAGGAGGTCCTCGCAGGCGATCTTGTCCTGCGAGTACGTCCAGAACGGGTTCCGCAGCGGAGTCGACTCGGTCACCGGCACGCGCGCCGGCGGCTTCTGGTAGGCGGAGGCCGAGCTGATGAAGACGTACTGGCCGGTGCGCCCGGCGAACAGGTCGATGTCCTGCTGCACGTGCTCGGGGGTGAACGCGGCGAACTCGACGACGACGTCGAAGCGCTCCTCGCCCAGGGCGTCGCGCATCGAGGCGGAGTCGCGGACATCGGCGGTCAGGGTCCGCACACCCTCGGGGAGCGGCCGGATCGACGTCCGCCCCCGGTTGAGCACGGTCACGTCGTGCCCGACGGCGAGGGAGCGGCGGACGGCCTCCGCGCTGATGATGCCGGTTCCACCGATGAACAGCACGCTGAGCGACATGCTCGACCTTTCCGAGAGGGGAGGTGCGAGGTGCACCGGGCTCCATCCCCTCACATCCCAGGGCGGAGGCGCCAGGGGGTGTCGGAGAGCGCGGTCACGGACACCCCGCGGTCTGCCTAGGCTCGACGGATGCGCCCTCCACGTCTCCTCCAGCAGGTCGTCGGCACACTCAGCGGGCAGAAGCCGGCCGCACCCGTCAGCCGCCGCGCCCGCCGCGCCTCCCTCGCCGAGCAGACCGTGCGCAGCGTGCTCGAGCTGGCGGTGCGGCTCGGCGAGACGCTGCTCTCGCTCGGAGCGGCGGCGGCCGAGGTGACCGAGACGATCCAGCGCGTCTGCCGGGCGTACGGCATCGAGGTGCAGGTCGACCTCACGTTCACGTCGATCCTCGTGGTGCACGACGGAGGCGACGACTCCGCCGGCGTGAGCGTGCTGCGGGTCGTGCAGACGCGCAGCGCCGACTACGAGCGGCTCGCCCGCGTGACGGCGCTGGTCACGGCGATCACCGACGGCTCCCCCGAGGTGCGGGTCGCCGACACCGTCGACTCGACCGAGGCGCGCGACGAGGCCCGGCACCAGTTCGAGGCGGCCCACGAACGGCTCGACGCGATCCTCGTGCAGCCGCACCGCTACCGCCGCGCCGTCGTCACCCTCACCCTCGCGGTCATGGCCGCCGGAGTCGCGGTGCTGCTGGGCGGCGGACCACTCGTGGTCCTCGTCGCGGCCGCCACCGCCGCCCTGATCGACACCGTCACCCGCCTGCTGGGCGGGTGGGGCCTGCCCGCGTTCTTCCAGCAGATCGCGGGCGCGGCGGTCGCGACCGGAGTGGCGGTGCTGCTGCTCGCTGTCGTGCCGCAGCTGCCGGTCGAGCTCGCCGCGCTGCCGCCGGCGCTGGTGGTCGCCTCCGGGGTCGTCGTGCTGCTCGCCGGCCTCTCGTTCGTCGGCGCCGCGGACGACGCGATCAACGGCTTCCCGATCACCGCCGGCGGGCGCCTGCTCGAGGTCGGACTGCTCACCCTGGGTATCGTCGTCGGCATCGCCGCGGTGCTGGACGCGGCCCGGTCCCTCGGCGTCGAGCTCGTGCTCGTCGACTCCTACGCCCGCCCCTGGCCGGCCGGCGTGCAGATCCTCGGCGCGGGGATCGCGGCCGGCGCGTGGGCGCTCTCGTCGCACACCCCGCCGCGGGCTGCTCTGATCGCCGCGCTCACGGGTGCCGGCGCGTGGCTCGCCTCCGACTCGCTCCTCGCGCTCGGCGCCGCTCCGCTGATGGCCAGCGCCGCTCCCGCGCTCGTCATCGGCCTGCTCGGCGAGGCCCTGTCCGACCGGATGCGGATCCCCGCCGTCGTGACGACCGCCTGCGGGATCGTGCCGCTGCTGCCCGGGCTGACGCTCTACCGCGGCGTGCTGGACCTGACGTCCGGCGGCGACCCGGCGAGCGGCATCGAGCTGCTGCTGCAGGCCGGGATGATCGCCGTCGGGCTCGCGGGAGGCGTCACGCTCGGGCGCATCGCGTATCGCCGACTGCGGACTCCGGTGGTGCGCGCCGTGGCGCCGGTGCGTGCGCGGGCGCGGCGGGACCGCGGGATGGACGCGGCGCTGGCCGCCGACGTGCTGTACCGGGAGGGCGAGCCGTCCCCGACCACGGCGCCGCTGCCCGACGCGGATGCGGCGCCCTCCCCCTCGGATCCGCACGAGCCGCTCGTGCGGACGGGGACCCTCCCGATCATCAGCACGATCGGGGCACCGGAGGCGAACGGCGTCTCCGACTCCGCGGACCCGGACCGCGACTGACCCGCGAGTGGGCGCGGAACGGGCCCCCACGGGCCCGCCGAGCCCGGATCGCGTCCACTCGTGCAGTAGCGGCCCCGCGAGTGGACCCGGAACGGGCCCCATCCGCCCTGCAGAGCCCGGATCGCGCCCACTCGTGCAGCGACGCAACCGCGAGTGGACTCGGATCGGGCCTGATACGACCCGCAGAGACCGACGAGCGACCAGTCGCCGCCCGCTCGAGCATCGCCGTCACCACTCCCCCTTTCCTCACCCCGGGAATGGTCCTACAGTCGGTCGTGACAAATCGTTTTGTCGCCACAGCACTGCGGAGCGAGCACCACCCGCGGGCTCCTCGATCCGGAGCACCGCGTTCCCTCCTCCGCACGCCGCACCCCCAGCACACGAGAGCGAGCACCGATGCCCGGCCCCTTCCAGTACGACGTCACGACCTGGCCCGTCGGCGATCCGACCCGCGACGTCGGCGAGGTGCTGAACAGCATCCTCGACGACGTCCGGAGCCGTCAGGCCGCCACCGACGAGCAGCAGGGCGGCAGGCCCGGCGCCGTCATCCACCTCCCGCCGGGCGACTACCCGCTGCGCACGCAGGTCGTCATCGACATCAGCTACCTGCGCATCCAGGGCTCCGGCCACGGCTTCACGTCCTCCAGCATCCGCTTCAACGTGCCCGAGGCGGAGTGGCCCGACCTGCACGAGCTGTGGCCCGGCGGCAGCCGCATCCAGGTGCTGCTGGAGGGAGGCGCCACGCAGGAGGAGGGCGCCGCGTTCCTCGTCCGCCGCGAGGGCAGCCCGCGGATCAGCTCGGTCGAGTTCGTCGACTTCTGCCTCGACGGGATGCACTTCGAGGCCGACGGCACGGACGTCCACCCCGAGAACACCTACGTCAACGGCCGCACCGGCATCCTCGTCACGAGCGCCAACGACTCCTTCCGGGTCACCGGCATGGGCTTCGTCTACCTCGAGCACGCGCTGACGATCCACCACGCCGACGCGCTCTCGATCCACGACAACTTCCTCGCCGAGAGCGGCAGCTGCATCGAGCTGCTCGGCTGGGGCCAGGCGTCGAAGATCACCGACAACCTGCTCGGCGGCGGCCCGCACGGGCACTCCATCCGAGCCGAGAACCACGGCGGGCTGCTGATCACCGCGAACAACGTGTTCCCCCGGGGCGCGAGCAGCGTGCACCTGAGCGGAGTCACGCGCTCGAGCGTCGTCGCCAACCGCCTGCACTCCTTCTACCCCGGCATGGTGCTGCTCGACGAGGGCAGCTCCGAGAACCTCGTCGCCTCGAACCACCTGCTGCGCGACCACGAGCCGTGGACGCCGTTCCTCGGCATCGACAACGGCCGCGACGACGACTTCGGCCTCGTCCGGATCGACGGCAGCGACAACTCCGTGCTCGCGAACCACGTCTCGGAGGTGGTGGACGCCCGGAAGGTGCGCCCCGAGGGATCCGCGCCGGTGATCGTCCGCCTGGTCGGCGGCACCGGCAACCAGGTCTCGGGCAACCACATCGTCGGCAAGGACGTCCGCGCCGCCTCGGGCGGATCCGCGTTCGAGGCACAGGTCGACGCGCTGCTCTCGACCGCGACCTCGGACCGGCTCCCGCTCACGACGGTCCTCGTGGACGCGGCGTCGACGCGCAACACGATCCTCGACTCCGGCACCGAGGACGAGGTCGTCGCCGACCGCGCGGTGAACGCGGTGCGGGCGACCCCGTCGATCCCGGGCTGACCCGGCGGGACGACTCGGCGGTTCCGGCCGCACGCGCAGGCGGTCGGCGCCGTGCCGCTCACCCGAGCAGGGTGATGCCGCCCTCGGTCACCACGGCCCGCAGCTCGGTCAGGTAGCGCCGCGCCTGCTCGGTGAGAGGGATGGCGGAGTGACCGATCCAGCCGATCTCGATCCGCTCGTCGACGTCGAGCGGGACGGCGACGATGGCCGGGTCGAGGTCGTCGCTGATGATGCCGGTCGAGATGGTGTACCCGTCGAGGCCGATCATCAGATTGAAGATCGTCGCCCGGTCGGACACGCGGATCTCCCGGTCGCTCGACAGCGTGGAGAGGATCTCCTCCGCGAAGTAGAAGGAGTTGTCCGCCCCCTGGTCGAAGGTGAGCCGCGGCAGGTCGGCGAGATCCGCGAGGGTCACCCGCTCGCGCGAGGCCAGCGGGTTCCTCCGCGAGACGAAGATGTGCGGCAGGGCGAGGAAGAGGGGATGGAAGGCGAGCCCCGCGTCGCGGAGGATCTTGTCGATGACGTCCCGGTTGAAGTCGTTGCGGTACAGGATCCCCAGCTCGCTGCGCAGAGTGCGGACGTCCTCGATGATGTCCCGGGTGCGGGTCTCGCGCAGGGAGAACTCGTACTTCTCCCCCTCCGTGCTCCTGACCATCCGCACGAAGGCGTCGACGGCGAACGAGTAGTGCTGCGTGGACACCCCGAGCAGGCGACGCGACGGCGGCCGCCCCAGGTAGCGCTGCTCGAGGAGCGCCACCTGCTCGATGACCTGCCTGGCGTAGCCGAGGAACTCGGCACCGTCCGTGGTGAGGGCGACCCCGCGGGCGGAGCGGACGAGGAGGGCGCGTCCCACCCGCGTCTCGAGATCCTTCATCGCCGCGGACATGGTCGGCTGAGCGACGTAGAGCAGGTCGGCCGCAGCGGAGATCGACCCCTCGGAGGCGACCTCGACGAAGTAGTGGAGCTGCTGGAGCGAGATCCCGCCCGTCCGTCGTGCCATAGGGCGGGACTATACCCCGGCATAGTCGCGCCGGATTCTTCGATGCCTCCGTGTGACGGGCACTCTGGGTCCGCACGCTTCCCTCAGGGCCGGTGCGGCCTGCTGATCATCGGATTGGGCGCTCATGGCGAACGACGTCACCTTCAGGATCACCACGACCTGCTTCGACGAGGACTACACCCCGTCGACCAGCTCTCGGAGCACCACGAACTTCGCCAACCTCGCCCGGGGCGAGCACCGCAGGCAGAACCTCCGCAACGCCCTGACGATGATCGACCGCCGGTTCAACGACCTCGCGCACTGGGACAACCCGGGTCGGGACCGCTACACCGTCCAGCTCGAGATCGTCTCGGTCGAGGTGGGGTTCCCCGCCGAGGAGGCGGTCCGCGACTTCCCTCTCCTCGAGGTCCTCGACGTGCGGATCGTCGACAGGGTGACCGGTGTGCGCCACCGCGGGATCGTCGGGAACAACTTCTCGTCCTACGTCCGCGACTTCGACTTCAGCGTGCGACTGCCGGCCGCGAACACGGGTGCGGAGGAGTTCACCGTCCCCGAGGACTTCGGCGATCTGCACGGCGCCCTGTTCCAGAGCTTCCTCGAGTCCGACGCGTACCGGGAGCGCTTCTCGGCGCCGCCCGTCATCTGCATCAGCGTGTCGACGAGCAGGACCTACCACCGGACCCCGAACCACCACCCGATCCTCGGCGTGGAGTACCGGCAGGACGAGCGGTCCCTGACCGACGAGTACTTCGGCCGGATGGGGCTGCAGGTCCGGTACTTCCTGGCACCCGGCTCCGTCGCGCCGCTCGCGTACTACTTCCGCGGCGACCTGCTCAACGACCACTCGAACCTCCAGCTGATCGGCACGATCAGCACGATGGAGACGTTCCAGAAGATCTACCGCCCGGAGATCTACAACACGAACTCCGCGGCGGCGGACCTGTTCCGGCCGAGCCTCCAGCAGCAGGACTACTCGCGGACGGGGATCGACTACGACCGCGCCGAACGCGATCGACTCGCCGTCGAGCAGGGCGCCTACACGGCGGAGCACTTCATCGAACCGCACCGGGACCTGCTGGACGCCTGGGCGGCGGAGCACCGGATCCCCGCCCGCTGATCAGAGAAGGATCGCCACCCGTGAACACTCTCCTGCCCACCTCCATCGCCGGCAGCCTGCCCAAGCCCTCCTGGCTCGCCGAGCCGGAGACGCTGTGGTCCCCCTGGAAGCTCGAGGGCGACGAGCTGGTCGAGGGCAAGCAGGACGCCCTGCGCATCGCCGCCCACGAGCAGCACCGACGCGGCATCGACATCATCAGCGACGGAGAGCAGACCCGGCAGCACTTCGTCACGACCTTCATCGAGCACCTCACCGGAGTGGACCACGTGAACCGCGAGACGGTGCGGATCCGGGACCGGTACGACGCGAGCGTGCCGACCGTCGTCGGCGCCGTGAGCCGTGAGCGGCCCGTGTTCGTCGACGACGCGGCGTTCCTCCGCCGGCACACGTCCCGGCCGATCAAGTGGGCCCTCCCCGGACCGATGACCATGATCGACACCCTCGCCGACCGCTACTACGGGAGCCGGGAGAAGCTGGCCTGGGAGTTCGCGGCGATCCTCAACGAGGAGGCGAGGGAGCTCGAGGCCGCCGGGGTCGACATCATCCAGTTCGACGAGCCGGCGTTCACCGTCTTCCACGACGACGTGCGGGACTGGGGGGTCGCCGTCCTGGAGAGAGCGGCGGAGGGGCTGCGCGCCCAGACGGCCGTGCACATCTGCTACGGCTACGGGATCCAGGCGAACACCGACTGGAAGCGGACCCTCGGGCCGGAGTGGCGCCAGTACGAGACGTCGTTCCCGCTCCTGCAGCGCTCCACCCTCGACATCGTGTCCCTCGAATGCCACCACTCCCACGTCCCGATGGAGCTCCTCGAACTCCTCCGCGGCAAGAAGGTCATGCTCGGCGCGATCGACGTGGCGAGCGAGACCGTCGAGACCGCGGAGGAGGTCGCCGGCACCCTCCGCGACGCACTGCGGTTCGTCGACGCGGCGGACCTCCTGCCGAGCTCGAACTGCGGCATGGCTCCCCTGCCTCGCGCGGTCGCCCACGGGAAGCTGAGCGCGCTGACCGCCGGCGCTGAGATCCTCCGCGCGGAACTCACCGCCTCGGCGTCCTGACCCGCACGAGGCCGGCGGATCAGTCGATCGCGCGCGCCTCGACCCGGCCGCCGAGCACGCGCACGCCGGTGGCCGGCTCGATCGGCCCGCCCAGCACTCCGGCGGTCGTCACGGCCTCCAGCACCGGTCCGTCCACGGCCACCGCGACAGGCCCGCCCGCGTGCGGTGCCGTCCACGGCTCCGAGCCGGCCCGCTCGAGCACGAGCTCGGAGCCGCTCCACACGAGCGCGGACGACGGGGCGATCTCGAGGCGGTCGCCCGGGGCCTCCGGCGTCCAGTCCAGGCGCACGGGGCCGTCGAGCGGCCCCTCCGCCTCGACGGACCGACCTCCCGCCCACGCCGGGTGCGACAGCAGCACGAGGCGCTCGTCGCGGATCGCGAGCAGGTGCGGCAGGCTCAGCGCGCTGCTCCAGCCGGCCTCGGCGTCGGCGACACCGCGCATCCAGAACATCAGGCACGGCCGCCCGTCCTCGTCGCGGAAGAACGAGGGGGCGTAGTAGGAGTCGCCGAAGCTGAGCCGCCCCCAGTCGCGCGCCTCGAAGCGCCCGTCGGCGTAGTCGCCGATGCCGTAGGCCGCGTAGTGGAGGACGTCGTCGTCCCAGACGGAGCTGATCAGCACGTGCAGGCCGTCGACCTCGACCACCTGCGGGCACTCCCAGAGCGCGCCCGTCCACACGGGCTCGCGCTCGGCGGAGGAGCGGCGCGCGGCGACTCCGTCGTGCTGCCAGGAGTCGAGGTCGCTCGACGTGTAGGTGATCGCCAGCGCCTCGCCCGCCGCGGTGCCCGCGCCGACGAACATGCGCCAGCCGTCGCCCTCGCGGAGCACGAAGGGGTCGCGGAACACGACCACGTCCGAGTCGGCGGGCGGCTCGATGAGCACGTCGCCCTTCACCCACTCGTCCCAGCTCTCGTCGACCGGCCGGGCGACGCGGACCCGGCCGAGCGCGTAGTCCGCCTCGACGGTCGAGGTGTAGAGGATCCGCGCTCCGTCCTCGGCCACGACGAGGCTGCCCGTCCAGATGCCGCCGTCTCCGTCGCCGGGGGCGAGGGCGACGGGGCGGTGCTCCCAGTGCAGGAGGTCGGTCGCGACCGCGTGGCCCCAGTGGCAGTTCGGAGCCCAGACCGTGCTGCGCGGGACGTACTGGTGGAAGAGGTGGTAGCGGCCGTCGTGGAAGGTCAGGCCGTGCGGATCGTTGATCCAGCCGGACTCGGCGGTGAAGTGGATCCGCGGGCGGAGGGCGTCGGCGCGCTCGAGGCCGAGGGGGGAGGTGCTGGTCATATCGTGACAATACGTTTTGGCAAAACGTATTGTCAATCGTGCGCATCCGATGCATGCTGTCGTCGTGCAGTCGCCTCGACAGCGGCCGCTCCCCCTCCCGCAGTGCTTTCGATTGGAGCCGAAGTGATGTCGCTTCGCAGACCTTCCCCCCGACCCGCCCGCCGCCTCCTCGTGATCGGCGCCGCCGCCCTCACCGCCACCGCCGTCCTCGCCGGCTGCGGCGCCGGCGGCGGCACCGGCGCGTCCGGCGACGCCGACACCGTGACCGTCCTCGTCGAGGCCGGCGGCCACGGCGAGCTGCAGCCCATCGCCGACCAGTACACCGAGGAGACCGGCACCTCGATCGAGTTCGTCGAGCTCCCCTACGACGGCCTCTACAACCGCCTCAACAGCGAGTTCTCCTCGGGCAGCGTCTCGTTCGACGTCGCCGCGCTCGACGCGATCTGGCTGCCCGCGTTCGCCGGCGCCGTCACTCCGCTCGACGACCTCTACACCGACGAGGTCACGTCCGACCTGTTCCCCTCGCTCGTCTCCGAGGCGACCGTCGACGGCAGCAAGGTCGGCATGCCGGCCTGGACCAACTCCGAGATCCTCTACTACCGCAAGGACCTCTTCGAGGACGAGGCGCAGAAGACGGCCTTCAAGGCCGAGTACGGCTACGACCTCGTGCCGCCCACCACCTGGGAGCAGTACACCGACGCCGCCGAGTTCTTCACGCAGGACACCGACGGCGACGGCACGCCCGACCTCTACGGCACCGACGTCAAGGGCGCGGTCGAGACGGAGTGGCTCGCCACCCTGTCGCAGACCGGCGAGACCACCATGGTCACCGACACCGACGGCGCCGTCTCGCTCGGCGACGAGAACAGCAAGGAGGCGCTCGACTTCTACACGAGCCTCCTCCCCTACGCCCCGCCCGGAGCCGCTCAGCTCGACTGGGCCGGCGCGCAGAATCTGTTCAACCAGGGCAAGACCGCGATGATGCGCTTCTGGGCGCACGCCTACCGCCAGATCCCGGCCGACGCGGCCGTCGCCGGCAACGTGGGCGTCGCTCCGATGATCGGCGGCGAGGCCGGCCCCGCGGGCGTCCCCGGCGCCTGGTACCTCTCGGTCGCGAAGGCGAGCGAGAAGCAGGAGAAGGCGCTCGAGTTCGTGCAGTACGCCTTCGACAACAACGAGCTCAGCGCCGACACGAGCCTGGGCCTCGCCTCGCGCATCTCGGTGCTCGAGAAGTACTCCACCGTCGAGGGCTACGAGAACTACGGCCCCCTGCTCGAGACGCTCCAGGCGCCCGCCACGCTCCCCCGCCCCGCGGTCGCCGAGTGGCAGCAGATCGTCGACACCGTGCTCGTGCCGATGCTGCAGAAGGCCGTCGAGCCCGGAGCCGACAACCAGGCCCTGCTCGACGACGCGAAGCAGCAGGTCGAGTCGCTGGTGGCCGAGTGACCTCCGCCACCGAGGTGAGCACCGCGCGCGGCGCCCGGTCGGGGACCTCCCCGGCCGGGCGCCGGCCCCCGCGCCGCGCCCTCACCGACCGCCGCTTCGCCGCCCTGCTGATGGTGCCGGCGGCCCTGTTCCTCGCCGCCTTCGTCGGCTGGCCGCTGCTGCAGTTCGTCGGCGACTCCTTCTTCGAGATCGACCCGATCGCCGGCAGCCGCGAGTTCGTCGGACTCGGCAACTACCTCACCGCCTTCGGCTCGCCCGACTTCCTGAACGCCTCGTGGCGCACCCTCGTCTACACGATCGTGGTCGTGACACTCGAGTTCGTGCTGGGCCTCGGAGTCGCGCTGCTGTTCACCGCGCTGGGCGACGCCTCGCGGGTCTTCCGCACGATCTTCCTGTACCCGCTGATGATCGCTCCGATCGTCGCCGGACTGCTCTGGCGCTTCCTCCTGATCGACAACTTCGGCATCGTCAACGAGGTCCTGAGCCGCGTCGGCATCCTGTCCTCGCCCGGTCAGATCGCCTGGCTGAGCGACCCGTCGATCGCCCTGTTCTCGGTCGCGATCCCCGACATCTGGCTGACCACCTCGTTCGTCACGCTGGTGCTGTTCGCGGGCCTCCAGAACATCCCCGGCGACGTGATCGAGGCCGCGCGCCTGGACGGCGCCCGCTACCCGGCGATCCTCTTCCGCATCGTCATCCCGCTGCTGCGGCCGGTGATCGCGGTCGCGCTGATCCTGCGCGGGATCGACGCCGCCCGGGCGTTCGACGTCATCCTCATCCAGACCAACGGCGGACCGCAGCAGAGCACCGAGACGATGTCGCTGCTGATCTACCGCACCATGATCCGGTTCGGCGATCCGGGGCTCGCGAGCGCGATGGGCACGGTGTACCTCGTCGTCATGCTGACCGTCGCCCTCGTCGCGATCCTCACGATCTGGCGACCCGGAGGAGAGAGCACCTCGTGAACGGACTCGAAGCCACCCGCGTCGGCCCCAGCGCGATCATCTGGATCGCGCTCGCCCTCGCCGTCGTCCTCTACGGATTCCCGTTCGTCTACATGCTGCTGACGTCGCTCAAGACGCCGCTCGAGACGATCGCGGTCCCCCCGCGGATCCTGCCCACGCAGTGGACGCTCGATAACTACGTGGCGGCGCTCAGCCGCGACGGAGTCGTCGCCTCCTTCATCAACAGCATCGTGACCGCGGTCCTCAGCACCGCCGTCTCGCTCGTGCTGGCGATCCCCGCGGCCTACGCGGTGACCCGCTTCCGCACGCGGCTCGGACGCATCTTCATCGTCGGCGCGCTCGTGATGCGGATGGTGCCGCCGATCGTCGTCGGCGCCCCGATGATCTCGATCTTCCGCACTCTCGGCATCGCCGACACCTCGCTCGCCCTGGCGATCGCGCACACCACGATCTCGCTCCCCCTCTCGATCTGGCTCATGTCGAGCTTCTTCGAGGCGGTCCCCGGCGAGCTCGAGGAGGCGGCGAAGATCGACGGGGCGTCGCGGCTCGGCGCGCTGTGGCGCGTCGTGATCCCCGTGACGGCGGGCGGAGTCGCGGTCACCGCGATCTTCGCGTTCCTCGCCTCGTGGAACGAGTTCCTCTTCGCGCTGCTGCTCACCGCGGTGCGCGCGCAGACGACTCCGATCGTCATCGCGAACTTCCAGACGCAGTTCGGGCTCGACTGGGGCGCGATGACGGCGCTGGCCGTCCTCTACTCCCTCCCCGTGATCCTGCTCACGCTCGTGCTGCAGCGGCACATCGTCGCCGGGCTCACGCTGGGCGCGGTCAAGGGATGAGCGGGCCCGCGGCGATAGTCTCGACGTTCGAGCGATGAGGGATGTGGGAGACGTGACCCCTAAGGCAGTCGGCATCCGCGACGTCGCTCGCGAGGCGGGCGTCTCCGTGACGACCGTCTCCCACATCCTCAACGACGTGGAGTCGGCCCGCGCGAGCGACGAGACGCGCGAGCGGGTCCGGGCCACCGCGGCCCGGCTCGGCTACGGCGCCAACCGCATCGCGCGCAGCCTCCGCCGGCAGCGGACCGAGATGATCGGCCTGATCAGCGAGGAGATCGCGACCACTCCGCACGCCGGTCGCATCATCCTCGGCGCCCAGGAGGCCGCTCAGGCGCACGGGCTCACGCTCGTCGTGATCAACACGATGCGCGACTCCGGCGATCTCGGCGCCCCCATCCGGACCCTGATGGACAACCAGGTCGACGGCATCCTCTTCGCCACGATGTTCCACCGCGAGGTCTCGCTGCCGGAGTCGCTGCACGCGGTCCCGTCGGTGCTGATCGATGCGCGCGACACCGAGGGCCGGATCCCGTCGGCCGTGCCCGACGAGCTCGGCGGGGCGCGCGCGGCGGTCAGCGAGCTCGTGCGCGCCGGGCACCGCCGGATCGGGTTCCTCACGAACCGCGACGACGTGCCCGCGACCCGGCTCCGCCTCCAGGCGTACCGCGAGGTGCTCGCCGAGGCGGGCATCGAGGTCGACGAGTCGCTGATCGTCGAGGAGGTCTCGGAGAGCCCCGGCGGCTACCGCGCCGGCACCCGGCTCCTCTCCCGGCCCGACCGGCCCACCGCCCTCTTCTGCTACAACGACCGCATGGCGATGGGCGCGTACCGCGCGGCCGCCGAGCTCCACCTCGAGATCCCGCGCGATCTCTCCGTCGTCGGGTTCGACAACCAGGAGATCATCGCCGAGGGCCTCCACCCGCCGCTCACCACCGTCGCCCTGCCGCACTACGAGATGGGCGCCTGGGCGGTCGACACGCTCGTCCGGCTCATCGGCGGATCGGGCCAGGAGCTCCTCCTCGCCTCCCACCCGGTGCTGCTGCCCTGCCCGCTGGTGCCTCGCGACTCCGTGCAGGCACCCGCTCTCTGATCCCCTCGCTCCTCCGCCCCGTCCGGGGCGTCCTCCGGCGCGCCCTCACTCCCCCTCGAAAGGCGTCATGTCCTCCTCCCTCTCCGCGCCCGTCCTCGTCCTGGGGGACGTCCTGATCGACGAGATGCGGGATCCCGCCGGCTCGACCGACGTCCCGGGCGGCTCCGCCCTCAACGTCGCGGTCGGCCTCGCCGTCCTCGGCACGCCGTCCCTGCTCGCGGGGATGGTCGGCGACGACACCGCCGGGCTGCTCCTCCGCGAGCACCTGCGCGCGCACGGCGTCCCCTTCCTCGCCACGCCGGCGCCGCGGGGCACGGGCCGGGCGGTGTCGGACCGGACCGACGGCGAGCCCCGCTACTCCTTCTCGGAGGCGTCGCGCTCGCGCACCCTCCTGCCGACCGGCGAGCTGCGCGCGGCCGCCGCCCGCGCCGAGCGGATCGTCGTCAGCGGCTTCCCGTTCGACGACGCGGCCGAGGTGGCGACCCTCGAGGCCCTGGTGCCCGCGGGCGCCCGGCTCGCGATCGACGCGAACCCGCGGCCCGGCCTGCTGCGCGACCGCGGCGCCTTCGCCGCGGGGCTCCTCGCGCTCTCGGCCCGCGCCGACCTGGTGAAGGTGGGAGCGGAGGACGCCGAGCTGGTCTTCGGCACCGGCCTGGCCGAGGCGACCGAGCGGATCCTCGCGGCGGGCGCCTCCGCAGTGCTCGAGACCGCAGGCCCGCACGGTGCCGCGCTCGTGCGGCTGGCGGGGCGCGTCTCGGTGCCGATCGCCGGCGCCCCGGGATCGGTCGTGGACACGATGGGAGCGGGCGACGCGACGTTCTCGGCGGTCGTCGCCGGGCTCGACGCGCCGGACGCGGACCCGACCGCGGTGCTCACGCGGGCGATGGCGGTCGCCGCGGCGACCATCCGATCGGCCGGCGGGCTGCTGCGGCTGCCGGGCTGACCGGCGCCCGGACGCGCCGACGTCCGGGTCGTCCCACGCAGAGGGACACGAGCGGGCTCCCTCACAGGAGCGAGTGCTGAACGGGGGGCGGGCAGTTCCACTCCCGCCCTGGAACGCGCTGAGACCCGCGGGTACGCTGGAACGGCGAGGCGTGGACCCGGCGCTCTCCGCACCCCTCCCACTTCCCGATCCGCTCGCGGTCGGCAAGGCGACTCTCCCGAAGGGACCTCACCATGTCCGATCCTGACCGGATCCCCTCTGCGCTCTCGCGGCGCTCGCTCGTCAGCGGCACCGTCCTGGGCCTCGGCGCGGCGCTGACTTTCGCCACGCCCGCCTCCGCGGCACCGAACTACAGCAAGGTGCCCAAGCTCCCGGGAGAGATCGGGCGGAGCGACACCGTCACGTCCCGCTTCGGCAAGAAGAAGTACGAGGTCATCGACGTCGTGATCTCGGGCGACCGCACGCGCCTCTTCGTCCCGCACGCGACACCGCCCAGCCTGACCCGCGGCGCCGGCTTCCTCTGGTACTACCACGCGAACGGGAGCAGCTACGCTGCCCTGTCCGGCGCGTTCCAGTACACCGCCGACCAGGTCGTGGACCAGGGCATGGTCTGCATCTGCCCGAACTACGGCGGCAGCGTCTGGACCAGCGAGACGGCCCTGCAGGCGCAGCGGAACGCGACCGCCTACGTCCAGAAGCTCTGGAAGGTGTCCGTCTCGTTCCTCCGCTCGAACTCCGGAGGCGGCGCGCTGCTCTGCTACGCGTACGGCAAGCGGATGGTCCCCAACATCCGCGGGGCGTACCACGCCAGCGGCGTGTACGACATGGAGGACGTCCTCCTCCGCCGGCCCGAGAGCGTGCTGCCGGCCTACGGCAACGACCCGGCCGCGGTGAAGGCGACCAACCCGATCTACCTGCCGCAGTCGGTCTGGGCGAAGACGCGCCTGCGCATCAGCGGCTCGCCCGAGGACCAGGTCGTCCCCTACGAGAAGCACTCGGCCCGCCTCTACCGCCGCGCGCTGCCGGTCGCCAAGGAGGTGTCGCTCCTGTCGCACTCGGGCGCGGGCGGCCAGTACGGCCACGTGGTGCCGTCGCAGACCAACAAGGACATGCTCGTGACGTTCCAGCGCTGGATGACCGAGGGCCCGGCTTGACGCTGAGCGGAGTCCGGGCGCCGGACTCCGCGTTCACAACGAAGGAAGGATGCGCTCGGGCGAGCGGCGGGGACGCGTGTCCACGCTTCCGCCCGAGCATCCTTCCTTCGCTGTGAACGCGACTCGGATGTCGACCCTGCGGACGAGGCTGCGGCTCGCCCTCGGCTGAGATCCCTCCGCGGCGGCAGGGCGGCCGTCTTGCTCCTCTCGTAGCGTCATGTGGTGCGCTGGACCCACGTCCACTCGAGGAAGGCTCCCGCCATGCACCCGTCCCTCATCCCGCCCCGCCAGGTCATGATCGGCGACGCGGCTGCGTTCGTCGGCACCACTCCGCGAGCGATCCGGCACTACCACGGGATCGGTCTGCTCCCGGAGCCCGAGCGGGGAGCCGACGGCCGCCGCCGGTACGGCTACGAGCAGATGATCCGGCTGCTGTGGATCCGGCGGATGGCCGAGGCCGGGATCGCGCTCGACGACATCCGCGACGCCTTCGCCGACGCGGCGCCCGCCGACGGGGCTCGAGCCGTGCTGGAACGGCTCGAGCGGAGCCTCGCCGCGCAGGAGGAGGAGCTGCGACGGCAGCGCGCCGCTGTGCGGAGCATGCGCGGCAGCGGCAGCCGGGCGGGACTGCTCTCGGACCTCGTGATCCGCCGTCTCGAGAGCGTGCCCGAGGGCTCGCTGCGGCAGGCGGACCTCGACACCCTGCTGGTCACCGAGCGGATCCTCGGCCCGCTCGGCGCCGCCGTCCAGGCCGGCCGGTTCCTCGCTCTGGCCACCCATCCGGGCCTGCGGGAGGAGTCGGACCGCGTGGAGGCCGCGGAGGAGGCGCTCGACGACGCGGTCGCCGTCGACGATCCCCGCGTGGCGCAGGTCGCCGCCGAGCGGCACGCCTTCGAGCAGGTGCTGCAGGCCGTGATCGCGGCCTCCGGCCAGGATCAGGACGACGAGGCGCTCTTCGACGAGTGGGACGCCGCGCATCCCGACGGCGTCGAGGGCGGAAGAGAGATGAGCGCGGTCGAGGCCGTCGGGAGGATGCCGTACGACTTCTCCCCCGCCCGCCTCCGCTGCATGGAGCTCGTCGCAGAGCTGGAAAGCCAGCTCCACGAGAGCACGCCGCCCGCATGACCCCGCCCCGGAGGAGTATGGGTCCATGAGGTTGAGCACGGACACGTACGGCTCAGGCCCGGTCACGGTGGGGCTCGTGCACGGGCTCGGCGCGAGCGGAGCGACGTGGCGGCCGCTGATCGACCGGATGCTCGCGGACGGGCGGTGCACGGTGACCACCGTCGATCTGCGCGGGCACGGGAGCAGCGACCGCGCCGCGTCGTACGGGCTCGAGGCGCTGGCCGACGATCTGGTGGAGACCCTCCCCGCCGGCCTCCACAGCATCGTCGGGCACTCCCTCGGCGGACCGGTCCTCGTCCGCGACGTCGAGCGCCTCGCGCCGTCCCGCGCGATCTACCTCGACCCCGGCTTCCAGCTCGCCCTGCCGACCACGGGGATCGCCGGGCGCCTGTTCTGGCTCGTGCCGCTGCTGAGCCTCGGCGTCGCCCAGGCGCTCCGCGCGCGCCGCAGCGGAGCGGCGACTCCACTCGACCCGGACGCCCGGGCGCTCGTCGCGCACGCCCAGGGGCAGTTCGACCGGAGGATGGCGATCGGGGTGTTCCGCGACGTCGCCTTCCATCCGCTCGCCGCCGCGCCGCCGGCCGTGCCCTCCACCCTCGTCCTGTCGGACGAGTCCCCCTCCGTGATCCCCGACGCACTCGTCGGATCGCTGGAGCACCTCGGCTGGGGCGTCCGCCGGCTCGCCGGCCTGCACCACGACCTGCACCTCGAGGATCCCGACCGCACGTTCGAAGCGCTCCGCGACCTGTTCTGACTCCACGCTCCACTCAGGGCGCACTCGCTACTCTCGTGATCCGACGACGAGGAGAGGCATCGGATGCTGGAGACGATCCTCGAGGCGGTGTCGCTGACCGCGGCTCCGCTCGGCCTCCTGTTCCTCCTCGCGGCGTTCGTCGCGGCGCTGATCGACGGGCGCTGGCTGCCGACGACCGCGTACCTCGAGGACGGGCCCCCGCGCTCTCTGCACTGGGTGACGCGCGCCGGCGAGGTGCGCTCGCATCCGCTGACCTCGGGCGACCCCCTCGCGCCCGTCGGATCCGATCAGCGGGAGGTGCACTACCGCGAGGAGGACCCCGAGCGGATCCGGCTGCACCGCTGGAGCGACGCCGTGCGGGCGCTGCGGTTGACGGGCCTGATCCTCTTCGGGGCCGGAGTCGTGCTCGGGATCCTCTCGACGCTCCTGTCCCTCGTCGCCTCGTGACCTCTCGACGCTCACTCGCCCGGGCGGCCGGCGTTCTGTGGCTGCTCGGCGCCGTCGTCTACGTCGGCGGCGAGGCGATCGCGGCGGCCGCGTTCCCCGGCTACAGCTACGCGGCGAACTACATCAGCGACCTCGGAGTCCCCGACGTCGAGCTCTACCAGGGACGCGCGATCGACTCGCCGCTGAGCGCCGTGATGAACACGGCCTTCGTGCTGCAGGGCCTGCTCTACCTCGCCGCCGCGATCGTCTCGGCGCGCGCCGTGCCCGGCGGGCGGTGGCGGGCGCTCCTCGCTCCCGCGGCCGCCTTCGCCGTCGGCAGCGCGCTGATCGGAGTCGTGCACGGGAGCCGGGCGAGCGCCGAGAGCGGGATCGGCTGGCTGCACGTCCTCGGGGCGGCCCTCGCGATCATCGGAGGGAACGCCGCCTCGATCGCCGCCGGCGCGACCGCCCGCCGCCACCAGCTGCCCCGGGGCTATTCGATCGCGAGCATCGCGCTCGGCGCCGTCGGACTCGCGGCGCTGATCCTGCTCCGGATCGACTCGGGGACGACCGGCTTCGACCTGCTGCCGGACGGGGTCTGGGAGCGCCTGGCCGTGTACTCGATCACGGCGTGGCAGGTGCTGACGGGGGTCGTGCTGCTGCGACGGCGTCCGCCGGGCAGGGACGACGACGGACGGCGCGCGCGCACAGGATGAGGCCCCGCCGCTCGCCCGGACGCGGGTCGGGCGACCGCACGGACCTCCTGCCGATTCGTTCTTGACGGCGGGGGGACGCGTGTGTACCGTCCAGTTATACGAATAACGAGGACCACGAGGAGGTGGACATGGCTCGACGCACCGCGACGATGCGGCAGGTGGCGGAACGCGCCGGCGTCTCGCAGGCGACCGTGTCCCTCGTGCTGAACAACGCTCCGAGCAACCGCGTGACCGAGGCCACCCGCACCCGCGTCATGGAGGCGGTCGCCGCTCTCGACTACCGCACGAACGCGTTCGCGAAGTCCCTCCGCAGCGGGCAGTCCGGCATCGTCGGCTTCGTCTCGGACGAGGTCGCCAGCTCGCCGTTCGCCGGGCGCCTGCTCAAGGGCGCGCAGATGCAGGCCTGGGAGAGCGGGCACATCATCCTCAGCGTCGACACCTTCGGCGAGCAGGCCCTCGAGGCGTCGGCGATCGACATGATGCTGTCGTACCGGGTGCTCGGCGTCATCTACGCCTCGATGTACCACCAGGTCCTCGAGGTCCCGGAGGCGCTCGCCGGCGTCCCCACGGTCGTCGCCAACGCCCAGTCGCTGGGCGGCCGCTTCTCGAGCGTCTTCCCGGACGAGGTGGACGGCGGCTACGTCGCCACCCGCCAGCTGATCGAGGCGGGCCACGAGCGGATCGGCTACATCGACATCCAACCGCCCCAGAGCACGCTCCCCGCCGGCATCGGCCGACGCGAGGGCTACCGCCGCGCGCTCGAGGACGCCGGACTCGCCGCAGACCCCCGGCTCGTCCGCTACGGGACGGGCGTCGTCGAGGACGGGCTCGAGCTCACCGCCGAGCTGCTCGACGAGCACGACGCCCCCACCGCGATCTTCTGCGGCAACGACCGGACCGCGTGGGGCGCCTACCGCGCCCTCGAGGCCCGCGGACTGCGGGTCCCCCACGACGTCTCGATCGTCGGCTTCGACGACCAGGACACGGTCGCCCCCTACCTCGACCCCGGCCTGACGACCATGGCGCTGCCCTACGAGCGCATGGCCCGAGAGGCCGTCTCCCTCCTCCTCGCCGAGAACCGCGAGGAGCCCCGACTCCATCCCCTCGAATGCTCACCGGTCCTCCGCGGATCGGTGGCGAGTGCAAAGGTGCGCGCATGACGGCAACGCAGTTCCCCGCCCGGGTCGCCCGACCCCGGCGCCTCCTGAGTCCGAGGCAGCGCCTCGGCTCGCATCTCCGACGAGCCCTGCGGTCCTGGCAGTTATACGTACTACTGACTCCCGCGGTCGTCTTCGTCCTGCTCTTCAAGTACTGGCCGATGTACGGCGCGCAGATCGCCTTCCGCGACTACAACCCATCGCTGGGCTTCTCGGGCAGTCCGTGGGTGGGCCTGGACAACTTCACGCGCTTCGTGACGTCGTTCCAGTTCGGGCGGCTCATCGAGAACACGCTCACGGTGAACGCGCTCGGCCTGCTGATCGCGTTCCCGGTGCCGATCGTGCTGGCGCTGATCGTGAACCAGCTGCAGAGCGAGCGGTTCAAGAAGTTCACCCAGACCGTGCTCTACTCGCCGTCGTTCATCTCGGTCGTGGTCGTGGTCGGGATGATCCACCTGCTGTTCTCGCCGCGCTCCGGCATCGTGAACAGCGCGATCGTGGCGCTCGGCGGCGAACCGGTGTTCTTCATGGGGTCGCCGGAGTGGTTCCGGCCCCTCTACATCGGCTCCGACATCTGGCAGAACGCCGGCTTCTCGATGATCGTCTACCTCGCGGCACTGACGGCGATCGACCCGGCACTCCACGAGGCCGCCCGCGTCGACGGAGCGAGCAAGTGGCAGCGGATCCGGCACATCGACATCCCCGGGATCATGCCGGTGATCACGATCCTGTTCATCCTCGCCATCGGCAACCT
Source organism: Rathayibacter sp. Leaf299 (assembly GCF_001423055.1). NCBI lineage: Bacteria > Bacillati > Actinomycetota > Actinomycetes > Micrococcales > Microbacteriaceae > Rathayibacter > Rathayibacter sp. Leaf299. Next base: position 120,672 of record NZ_LMNT01000001.1, on the reverse strand, counting down.
CTTCAACCTCGGCTTCGAGAAGGTGCTGCTCATGCAGACCGACCTCAACCTGCCGACCTCCGAGGTCATCCAGACCTACGTCTACAAGGCGGGCCTGCAGCAAGCGCAGTTCAGCTACTCGGCCGCGATCGGCCTGTTCAACTCCCTGATCAACCTCGTCCTCCTGGCGACCTTCAACCAGGTCGCCCGCCGGGCGGGCCAATCGAGCCTGTGGTGACGACGACATGACCCAGACCCTCCGCCCCGAGCCCGCCGTCCGCCCCCGGACCGCACCGTCCTCGCGCAGGCAGCCCGCCCCTCCGGCCCGCGGACGCATCGCGGACCCCGTCTTCAACACGGTGGCCATCACCGTGCTGCTGCTGGCGATCGTCGCGATCGTCTACCCGATGTACTTCATCGTCATCGCCTCGTTCAGCGAGCCGTCCCAGATCCTGAACGGCAACGTCTGGCTCTGGCCCGAGGGCTTCACGCTCGAGGGCTACGCCCGGATCTTCTCGGACGGGGCGATCTGGCAGGGCTTCGGCAACTCGGTCCTCTACACGGTCGTCGGCACCGCGATCAGCGTCGCGACGATCCTCTGCGCCGCGTACGCGCTGTCGCGGAAGGACCTCTACGGGAGGACCTTCTTCCTCCTGCTGTTCATCGTCACGATGTTCATCGACGGAGGCCTCATCGCCCGCTACCTCGTGGTGCGCGATCTCGGGCTGCTCGACAGCATCTGGGCCGTCGTCCTCCCGGGAGCGGTCGGCGTCTGGAACCTGATCATCGCCCGCTCCTTCTTCGAGAACAACGTGCCCGGGGAGCTGCGGGACGCGGCGCAGATGGACGGCGCGAGCGACTTCCGCTTCTTCTTCAGCATCGTCCTGCCGCTGTCGAAGCCGCTGATCTTCCTGATGATCATGATCCACCTCGTGGCCAACTGGAACGCCTTCTTCGACGCCCTCATCTACCTCGACGACGAGAGCAAGTACCCGCTCCAGCTGGTGCTGCGCAACGTGCTCATCCAGTCCGAGGTCACGTCCGCCGGCGGCTCGGGAGCCATGGACTCCTACGCCGCGGCGCAGCGCCTGGGCGAGCTGATCAAGTACGGAATGATCGTCGTCTCGACGATCCCCCTCCTGATCGTGCTGCCGTTCATGCAGAAGCACTTCACCAAGGGCGCCCTCCTCGGCGCCGTGAAGAGCTGACCCCTCCCTCCTCACCACGAGCGGCTCCGCCGTTCCCTCCTGCTGCCTCGCAGCACCCTCCCGCGACCCCGTCGCACCCTCACACGAGAGAGATCACACCGATGAGACACCGCAGTTTCCTCACCCTCACCGCCCTCGGCCTGTCCGGGAGCCTCCTGCTCGCCGGCTGCACGGGCGGCGGCGCCTCCGACCCGGTCGAGGACCGCTCCGCCGAGGTCGGCTTCCGCGAGACCGGCCTGCCGATCGTCGACGAGAAGCTCTCGCTGACCTTCGGCGGCACGAAGTCGGCGCTCGCCCCCGAGTACTCGACGATGCAGCTCGTGCAGCAGTGGGAGGCGGACACGAACATCGCCATCGAGTGGAAGAACCTGCCCGAGCAGGTCTACTCCGAGAAGAAGAACCTCCTCCTCGCCAGCGACGACGTGCCCAACGTGCTCTTCAACTCCGGGCTCACCGACGCCGAGATCGTGCAGTACGGCGAGAACGGCACCCTCCTGCCGCTCGAGGACCTGATCGAGGAGCACGCGCCGACCCTCTCGGGGATCCTCGACGAGCGGCCGGACATCCGCGCCGCCCTGACCGCCTCGGACGGGCACATCTACACGCTGCCCTCGGTCGAGGAGCTCGGGATCCTGCAGTACCCGAACTTCCTCTTCATCAACACGGCCTGGCTCCAGAAGCTCGGCATCCCGATGCCGACCACCATCGAGGAGTACCGCGCCGCCCTCGAGGCGTTCGCGACCCAGGACCCGAACGGGAACGGCGAGGCCGACGAGCTGCCGCTGTCGTTCCGCACCGACTCCTTCTGCGCGAACCCGCACGACCTGATCGCGGCGCTCGGCGGCCAGCCCGAGAACAACGACCACCGCATCGTCGTCGACGGCGAGGTGCAGTTCACCGCCGACACCGACGGCTACAAGCAGGGCGTCGAGGCCCTGGCCGACTGGTACGCCGACGGCCTGATCGACCCGGAGTCGTTCTCGCAGGACGACGTCGCGTACCTCTCGAAGGGCAAGGCCGACACCGAGATCCTCGGCTCGTTCTTCTGGTGGGAGGCGAAGGAGATGATCGGCGAGGACCGCCTCGGCGACTACGCCGTGCTCGGCGTGCTCGAAGGCGTCGACGGGGTCAAGCGCGCCAGCGTCACCAGCAACCAGGAGATCAACCGCGGAGCGATGGCGATCACGCGCTCCAACGAGTACCCCGCCGCCACCATGCGCTGGGCCGACCGCCTCTTCGACCCCGAGATGAGCGCCCAGACCAGCTGGGGCCCGATCGGAACGACGCTCGAGAAGGACGCCTCCGGGATGCTCGTGCAGATCCCCGCCGCGGCGGGCGAGTCCGAGGGCGAGCGCCGCCAGAAGGTCGCCCCCGGCGGCCCGAAGATCACCACGGAGGAGGACTTCGCGACCGTCGTGGCTCCCGAGCCGCGCGCGAAGGAGCGCCAGGACCTCGTGAACGAGTACTACCTCCCGTACAAGGCGAACGACGCCTACCCGCCGGTGCTGCTCTCGAACGACGAGCTCGACCGCGTCTCGTTCGCGCTCACCGACATCAACACGCTGGTGAAGGAGAAGTTCGCGGCCTGGATCGTCAACGGCACCGTCGAGGACGAGTGGGACTCGTACGTCTCGCAGCTCGAGTCGATGGGCGTCGAGGACGTCACCGCCACCTACCAGCAGGCGTACGACCGCTTCCAGAGCGGCGGCGAGTAGTCCCGGAGGCGCGGGCGGACGTCCGTCCGCGCCTCCCCTCTCCCGTTCCCCCGACCGGCCGCACCGACCCCCTCGCATTCAGGAGCCCCTGTGACCCTCACCTCCACGACCGACGCCTGGCGTCCGTCCGCGCACTTCACCGCCCGTGACACCTGGCTGAACGACCCCAACGGGCTGCTCTTCCACAACGGCGTCTACCACCTGTTCTTCCAGAACAACCCGACCGGCAGCACCTGGGGCAACATCTCGTGGGGGCACGCGACATCGACCGACCTCGTGTCGTGGGAGGAGCAGCCGGTCGCGATCCCCGTCCTCGACGGCGAGATGGCCTTCTCGGGCAGCGCGGTCGCCGACGTCCGCAACACCGCGGGCTTCGCGGAACCGGGCGAGACCGCCCTCGTCGCGGTGTACACCGCCGCCCGCGCGCCGGGTGCCGACGGCACGGGAGCCTCGCAGGCGCAGGCGCTCGCCTTCAGCGTCGACGACGGGCGCACGTGGACGCGGTACGCCGGCAACCCGGTGCTCGACATCGGCTCGGCCGAGTTCCGCGACCCGAAGGTGTTCCGGTTCGGCGGCGACGACGGCCACTGGGTGATGGTGGCCGTCGAGGCGGTCGAGCGCCGCGTCGTCGTCTACACCTCGGACGACCTGAAGGAGTGGACCCGGCGCTCGCACTTCGGCCCCGCGCACGCCACGGGCGGCGTGTGGGAGTGCCCCGACCTGTTCCCCCTGCGCGTGCGCGGCACCGACGAGGTCCGCTGGCTGATGATCGTCAGCCTCAACCCGGGCGGGATCGCCGGCGGATCCGGCAGCCAGTACTTCGTCGGCGATTTCGACGGCGCGAAGTTCACGGCCGACCGGATCAGCGACTCCGCCGATCCCGCCGACTACGACTGGCTCGACTACGGCCGCGACTACTACGCCGCCGTCTCGTTCAACGACGCCCCCGATGACCGCCGCCTCACGATCGCGTGGGCCAGCAACTGGGACTACGCCGGCGACACTCCGACCACGCCCTGGCGCTCGTCCATGTCGCTCGTGCGCGAGCTCGACCTCGTCGAGGGGGCCGACGGCCGCCTCGCCCTGGCGCAGCGCCCGATCCTGCCCGCCTCCTCCGAGCTGCGCGTCTTCGACGTCGACGTCTCGTGCCGGCCCGGGGACCGCACGGAGCTCCGCCTCCTCACCGACACCACGGACGAGGCGGTGATCCTCACGGTCGACGCCGACGAGGGCGTGCTCACCTGCGACCGCACCCGGAGCGGAGCGGTGGACTTCGCGCCGTCGTTCCCCTCGGTCGACTGGGCCCCGTTGCCTCCTCGCGGCGGCGCGGACCGCGTGTCGATCCGGATCGTCGTCGATGCGACGGTGCTCGAGGTGTTCGTCGGCGGCGGGCTGAGCACGCTGACCCAACTGGTGTTCCCGTCGGCGCCGTTCACGACGCTGCAGGTGCGCGCGGCGGAGTGATCCGCGGGGCGGTCCGTGTCGTCCGTCGGGGCGACGCGGCACGCCGGAGCGAGCGGGCGCGGAACGGGCGCTGGTTTCTCCCCAGTCCCCGGTTCGCGCCCGGTCGCGGCGGCTACGCCTCACGAGTGGGCGCGGAACGGGGGGGGTCGGTGCGACTCGGGGACCGCTCCGCGTCCACTCGCGCCGCGTCAGGCGTCCGAGTTGCCCGCCCAGCGGACGGTGCCCTCCGCCTCCTGCTTCGTGATGCGCGACACCGTCCCGCAGTTGTTGCACTCGAGGAGGTACCGCGACGACACCGTGAACAGCGGCACGAAGAAGAGCGACAGCCGCGTCCGGCTCCGGATCACGCGCTGCTCGTCGCGCACGCCGCAGACGCGGCAGACGAAGACGAGCACGCGCAGGACGTCCTCGATCGAGCGGGTTCCGAAGATCAGCAGCATCCGGCGACTCTACGGATGCACGGGCCGGCCGCCGAGGGGCTTGCGCGCCCTCCCGGGGGCGGTCGCCGCGTAGTGCTGCGCGAAGAGGACCGTGACGAGCGCGAGCTCGAGCAGGTCGCCTCCGTAGTACAGGATCTGCGCCGCCTGCCGCTCGACGCCGCTGGCCGCCTCGGCGTAGAGGGTCGTGCCGAGCAGAGCGTGCGCGGCGATGCTGCCGAGGACGACGCCCACACGCAGGCCGAACGGCGCGCGGTGCGGCGCGGGGTCGACTCCGATCAGGGCGCCGGTCAGCAGGCAGCCGGAAGCGAGGAAGTGCACGCCGAGCAGAGCGTGGAGCAGCGGATCCGCGTGCGCGGCCTCGAGCAGGCCCGTCGCGTGCACGAGCCAGAGCGAGCCGGTCGAGAGCAGGACGGCGGGGATCGGGTGCGCGAGCACGCGGGCCGGGCGGCTCCGCAGCACGCGGGAGAGACGGCGGGCGGCGGTCACGTCGAGGGCGCGCAGGGCGAGCGTGACGGGCGCCGAGGTCGTGATCAGGAGGGGCGCGAGCAGGCCCAGCGCGAGGTGCGCGAGCATCGCGCCGCGCGGATCCGCGTGGGCCCACTGCGCGAACGGGCCGGTCAGCGAGGCGATCGCGACTCCGAGGCCGGCGAGCAGCAGGAGGAGCCGGCGCAGCGGCCAGGGGCGGCCGCGGCGGGACTCCGCGTGGCTCGCCCCGACGGCGAGCGCCGCCGCGACGACGAGCGGGAGGCTCAGCACGAGGCCGGGATCGAGCAGGGGGTGGACGTGCGGAGTCACGCGCCCCGCCGCACGCGCATCGACAGCACCCCCCCTGCGACGAGCAGGAGTGCGCCCGAGGCGACCCACGCGATGTCGTAGGGCAGCAGGTCGACCTCGTAGCGCACCTGGTGCACGCGAAGGAGCTTGTGGTCGACGACGCCGTCCCACAGCTGGAAGAGTCCCGCGCCGGTCAGTCCGCCCGCCACCGCGACGGGCACGCGGAGCGCCGAGCGGCGGCGCGCGTCGAGCAGCAGGAAGAACCCCGCGACCAGCGCGACGACCTCGACCGCGTGCAGCAGCCCGTCCGACAGCAGTCCGATCGCGGGGGTCGAGCGGTCGTAGAAGTGGTGCCAGCCGAGGATCTGGTGGAAGACGATCTCGTCGACGGCGGCCATCAGCGCGACGCCGATCAGGAACCCGCCCTGGTAGGCGCGCTCGCGCACGAGCCGTTTCCGCGTCGTCGTCCCCACCCTCAGGAGCCAACGGGATGCGCCGCACCCGCGGGAGGGGCTTGACCGGATCCGCACAACGATCCGTCGCGAACGGCGGGTCGGACCGCCGCCGGGGCGGCCGCTCGCGACGGATCGGGATGTGCGGGTGGATCGGGCCGGGTCAGACGCCCGCGGGCTCGAGGACGCCCGCCTGCTCCTCGTCGAGCTCGCGGCGCACCGTGCGCTCGCCGTCGAGCTCGCGCGAGGAGCGCGGAGCGAGCAGACCGACGACGACGAAGGTCCCGAAGCCGATGGCTCCGGCGACGAGCGTGGCGTAGCCGTCGAAACCGGCTCCGATCAGGTCGTTCGGCACATAGAGGATGTCGTTCGGCACTCCGTAGAGCGTCGGGGTGAGCGCCAGGAACACGATCCGCACGGTGAAGCCGACTCCCGCCGCGACGAGCGCGGCCGTCACTCCCGGGCGCTTCCAGAAGAGCCCGATCAGGAACGGCGCCGCGAGGCACGCGAGCATGAGGTCGAACGCCAGCGTGAGCAGGATGCCCGTCTGACTCACCCGGATCGCGAGGAACGAGCCGAGGATCACGATCGGGACCATCGCGACACGGGTCCACTTCAGCAGCGGGTCGACCCCGGAGCCGGTGTGGCGTCGGACCGAGAGGACGTTGCGCACGACGATCGCGGACGTGGCCAGGATCGCTCCGGACGCGGTCGAGAACGACGCCGCCACGACGCCCGAGAGCACCAGGATCGCGATCAGCGGCGGCGCGTAGTCGTCGAGGAGCGTGAACAGGATCGGTCCGTCGGCCGCCGAGATGCCGAGGACCGCGCTCGCGGTGAGCGCCACGATCGCGAAGATCGTGCCGATCGCGGCGGTCCCGGCCGCGGCGGCGTAGCACGCGCGGCGGGCGACCTCGGGCGACTTGGCGCCGAAGATGCGCTGCATGAAGTCGATGGCGACGAGGTCGCCGATGCCCAGAGCGACGAGGGTCGCCCAGTTCACCGGCGCCCCCATGGCCGGGTCGGTCAGCTGCTCGAAGTCGAACGGGCCCATCCCCTCGGGGATCACGATGCCGTAGGCGAGTGCGACCCAGACGAGCAGCGAGATCGCGGCGACGACCGTGATGACGGTCTGGATGGCGGCCGTGTAGGCGTCCGAGAAGAGTCCGCCGGCGATCGTGTAGGTCAGCACCAGGGCGACCGACAGGATCACTCCCCACGCGTAGGGGATGGCGGCGAAGCGCTCGAGGAGGAAACCGCAGGCGACCAGGTTGCCCGCGAGCAGGATCGTGAACGAGAGCACCATGATCACCGACGCGACGATCTCGGTGGTGCGGTCGTAGCGCATCCGGAAGAAGTCGGCGAGCGTGAAGAGCTTCATCGCGTTCATGGGCTTGGCGAGGAAGAGCCCCGTGATCAGGAGGCAGATCGCGAGTCCGATGGCGAGCGAGGCGCCGGCCCAGAAGCCGAACTGCGAGGTGAGGTCGGTGTTGCCGACGGTCGCGTTCGAGTCGACCGCAGCGGCGGTGAGGGAGACCGCGACGAGCGGGATGCCCAGACGGCGGCCGGCGACGAGGTAGTTGGCGCTGTCGCCGTCGATCTTGCGGGCGACCGCGATGCCGACGGCGAGGATCACCAGGACGGTGATCCCCACTCCGAGGATGATCATGCGTGCTCCAGGCTGCTCGTGGTGCGGCGGGTGTTTCTATCGGTTGATAGACACGGATCCTGCCGCGCCCGGAGGCGCCGATTTTTTCGGGCGTGCAACGATCGCGTTAACTCCGCCGCGCGGGGCGTCGCTCGACTGCTCAGGAATCGTCGTACTCGGCGCTCGACGACGACGACTCGTGAGGACTCGGCGGGCCGGTGACTCAGGTCAGGTGCGCGAGCACGGCGGGGCCGGTGGCGAGTGCCTCCGCGACGGCCGCGCGGTCGAGGTCGAGCACGCGCAGCGCGGCGAGCGCCACCGCCTCGCCGTGGCGCTCGAGGTCGATCTCGGGGCGGCGGCGCTGCAGGATCACGTTCTCGACGAGGGCGAGCACGAGAGCGGCTCCGACCTCGACGTCCTCGGCTCCGCACGCCGCCACGAGGGTGCGGTAGGCGGTCTCGAGCTCGGAGCGCCGCTCGCGGAAGGCCGCGAACCGCTCGTCGCCCAGCTCGGGCAGCAGGTAGAGCGCGCCGACGTTGTGCTCGCCAGCCGAGAGCAGCCGCACGTCCGACACGCACAGCGCCCAGAGGCGCGCAGCAGGTGACTCGTCGCGCGCCAGCAGGTGGGCGGCGGCGTCGAGTGAGGGCTGGACGGTGCCGAGCAGCAGCTCGAGCAGCACCGCGTGCTTGCCGGCGAAGTGGTGGTACAGCGAGGCCTGCCGGATCCCGGCGGCGCCCGCGATGGCGTGCGTGCTCGTGCTGCCGAAGCCCTCGGTGCAGAAGAGCGCGGCACCGGCGGCGAGGATGTCGGCCCGGGTGCCGAGGCCGGTGAGCGACGATCCGGAGGCGCGCGGCCGTCCGGTGGGTGCGCTGGCCATGCGCTCGACGGTAGCAGCGGGGCGGCGCCGGCCCCGCCGGTGCCGCGTCCGCGCTCCTCCAGAAATCGCGGTGACCGCTCGCACTTCCCGCAACTTGTTGAGAAACGGCGTGGCGGCCCTTCGGTGCCTCTCCAGAAGTTGCGGTAATCGCTCACACTTCCCGCAACTTCTGGAGAAGCGGCTCTCGGAGAAGCGGCGCCGGCGCCGCACGCGAAACACGATCGCAACACCGGGGTCACGCCCGCGACACCGGCGCGTGATCGACTTCCTGTCGAACGATAGAAAGCTCGGGACCGCCGGGCCGCGCGGAGCACGATCGAGAAAGGGCGCAGACCGATGAGCGCATCGACCACCTCCACCACGGCGGGCGCCCGCGCGCACGCCCGGGCCCAGGAGGGCACGCCCGCCGAGACCGGCCCGCTGCTGCCCGCGGGGCTGCACCCCGATCCGCCCGCGGGCACGACGCCCGAGGACCTGCGCTGGTCCGAGCGGATCGCCGGCGGCGGGTACGGACACCGCGCCCTCGCCCGCGGCACCCACCTCCGCCTGACCGACGTCACCGGAGACGCCTGCGTCTCGCTCCTGCTCTCCAGCGCGGTCGGCACGCACGAGCGCCTCAACGTCGCCGACACCGTGAAGGTGCAGTGGCAGGTCTACGCCGGAGCCGGTCAGCTGCTGCTGAGCGACCAGGGCCGCGTGCTCGCGAGCACGGTCTCGGACGACTCCGGGCACCACGACACGATCTACGGCACGAGCGCCCTCGCCCGCAACGTCGAGCGCTACGGCGACGGCTCCCCGCAGGGGCCCTCGCCCTCCGGTCGCGAGCTGCTGCTGCTCGGCGCCGCGAAGCAGGGGCTCGGCCGCGGCGATCTCGCGCCCAGCGTCTCCTACTTCCAGGGCGTGCGGATCCGCGCGGACGGCTCCCCCGAGTACCTCGGCAGCGCCGGACCGGGCCGTTCGGTCGTCCTCCGCCTCGAGATGCCGGCGATCGTCCTGCTGGCGAACACCGCGCATCCGCTCGACCCCCGGCCGGCCTACTCGTGCGGCCCGGTCGACGTGCTCGCCTGGCGCGGCGAGCCGGCCGGGCCCGACGATCCACTGCGCTCCGCGAGTCCGGAGGGGCGCCGCGCGTTCCTGAACACCGACGACTTCCTGCAGGCGAGGGGCATCGCATGAGCACCGACCACGGCACCGAGATCCACCGCGAGACCGTCGCCGCCCGTGCGCCCTGGTCGCGTCTGCTGCGGGCGGGCGAGGTCCTCGTGATCGTCGACGTCGACGGCAACCAGGCCGTCGACTTCCTCGCCTACGACGCCGTCGACCACACGGCCTACTCCGCCCCGGCCACGCTGCAGGCCCAGTCGAGCGTCTACCTGACGGCCGGCTCGGTGCTGCGCGACGCCGAGCACCGCCCGCTGCTCAGCGTGATCGCGACCGATGTCGAGCGCCACGACACCCTCGGCGGCGCCTGCTCGAAGGAGAGCAACACGCTCCGCTACGGCTTCCACACCTACTCGCAGCACGCGTGCGCCGAGAACTTCGTCGCGGAGCTCTCGCGCTACGGGATGGGCAAGCGCGACCAGGTGTCGAACGTCAACTGGTTCATGAACGTGCCCGTCGACCCCGACGGCGCTCTCGGCATCGTCGACGGCATCTCCTCCCCCGGTCTCAGCGTGACGCTGCGCGCCGAGCGCGACACCCTCGTGGTCGTCTCGAACTGCCCGCAGATCAACAACCCCTGCAACGGCTTCGACCCTTCGCGCGCCGAGATGATCGTCTTCGACGGAGTGGCCGCGCGATGACCTTCGACACGCTCCTCGTCGCCAACCGCGGCGAGATCGCGGTCCGGATCCTGCGGACGGCGAAGCGGATGGGCCTGCGCACCGTCGCGGTCCACTCCGACGCCGACCTCGGCGCCGCGCACGTCGCGCTCGCCGACGAGGCCGTGCGGATCGGTCCGGCCGCCGCGGGCGAGAGCTACCTGAGGATCGACCGGATCCTCGAGGCCGCGCGGGCGACCGGCGCCGGTGCGATCCATCCCGGCTATGGGTTCCTGAGCGAGAACGCCGAGTTCGCGCGCGCCTGCGAGGCCGCCGGGATCGTGTTCGTCGGTCCGACCCCCGAGCAGCTCGAGATCTTCGGCGCGAAGCACACCGCCCGCGGCGCGGCCGAGCGCGCCGGGGTGCCGATGCTCGCCGGCACCGGGCTGCTCGACGACGCCGACCACGCCGCCGCCGAGGCCGAGCGGATCGGCTACCCCGTGATGCTCAAGGCGACGGCGGGAGGCGGCGGCATCGGCATGCGAGCCTGCCGCGACGAGTCCGAGTTGCGCACCGCGTGGCGCGAGGTGCGGCGTCTCGCCGAGGCCGGCTTCTCCTCGGCCGGTGTGTTCCTCGAGCGGCTCGTCGAGCGGGCCCGCCACGTCGAGGTGCAGGTGTTCGGAGACGGCGACGGACGCGTGCTCACCCTCGGCGACCGCGACTGCTCGCTCCAGCGCCGCAACCAGAAGGTGATCGAGGAGAGTCCCGCCCCCGACCTGCCCGACTCCGTGCGCACGGGCATCGCGGAGGCGTCGGCGCGGCTCTGCGCCGACGCGGGCTACCGCAGCGCCGGCACCGTCGAGTACATCTACGACCCGGTGCGGCAGGAGGCGGCGTTCCTCGAGGTCAACACGCGCCTGCAGGTCGAGCACCCCGTCACCGAGGCGCGCTACGGGATCGACCTCGTCGAGTGGATGCTGCGACTCGCGCAGGGCGAGACGGCGTTCCTCGACGCGCTTCCCGAACCCTCCGGAGCGGCGGTCGAGGCGCGCGTCTACGCTGAGAACCCCGACCTGGGCAACGCGCCGAGCTCGGGCACGGTCACGGCCCTCGAGTACCCGGCGGGCGCGCGGATCGACGGCTGGATCCGCCCCGGCAGCGAGGTCTCGACGGCGTACGACCCGCTCCTGGCGAAGGTGATCGTGCACGCCGAGGACCGCGCTGCGGCCTGGGCGGCGCTCGGCGAGGCGCTCGAGGGCACCCGGGTCGACGGGATCGCGACGAACACCGGCCTCCTGCGCGCGATCGCCGTCGAGCCCGCCGTCCTCGCGGCGGAGCACTCGACCGCGACGCTCGACGGGATCCGCGACGCGACTCCGCGGCTCGAAGTGCTCAAGGGCGGCATGCTCACCACGGTGCAGGACCTGCCCGGGCGCCTCGGCTACTGGCCGGTCGGCATCCCGCCGTCGGGGCCGATGGACCCGCTGTCGTTCCGGCTCGGCAACGAGGCTCTCGGCAACCCCGCCGCGGCGCCCGGACTCGAGATGACGATGAGCGGGCCGACGCTCCGCTTCCACAGCGCCACGCGGATCGTGCTGACCGGCGCCCCCGCGCCCGCGACGCTCGACGGAGCACCGGTCGCGGCCTGGGAGCCGGTCGAAGTGCCCGCCGGCGGCGTGCTCGCCGTCGGCACGGCCGAGCGCGGCATGCGGATGTACCTCCTGGTCGAGGGCGGCCTCGACGTGCCGCTGATCCTCGGATCGGCGAGCACCTTCGACCTCGGCGCGATCGGCGGACACGCCGGACGCGCCCTCGCGCCGGGCGACGTCCTCGGGATCCGGACTCCGGCGGCACCGCAGCCCGCCGCTCCGGTGCCGTCTGCCGAACGCCCCGAGTTCCCGAAGGCGTGGACGATCGCGGCGCTCGAGGGCCCGCACGCCGCTCCGGAGTTCTTCACCGAGGACGACATGGCCGTCTTCTACGCCACCGACTGGGATGTGCACTTCAACTCCGCGCGCACCGGCGTCCGCCTCGTCGGGCCGAAGCCGCGCTGGGCCCGCTCGGACGGCGGCGAGGCGGGACTGCACCCCTCCAACATCCACGACACCCCGTACGCGGTCGGCGCGGTCGACTACACCGGCGACCTGCCGATCCTGCTGGGCCCCGACGGTCCGAGCCTGGGCGGCTTCACCTGCCCCGCGACGGTCGCGACCGGGCACCTCTGGCGGCTCGGTCAGCTCCGTCCGGGCGACACCGTGCGGTTCGTGCCGGTCACTTCCGCGCAGGCGACGGGACTCCTGGACGCGCCGCTGGACGTGCCGAGCGCGGGACGGGCACCGGTCGAGGACCAGGGCGTCCTGCACCGGCTGCCGGCCCGCGACGGCGCACCCTCGGTCGTGCTGCGGCGCAGCGGAGACGCCAACCTGCTCGTCGAGGTCGGCGAGATGAGCCTCGAGATCGCCTCCCGCATGCGGGTGCACGCGATCGCCGAGACGCTCGAGGCCGCCGGCCTGCCGGGCGTGATCGAGCTGACCCCGGGCATCCGCTCGCTGCAGGTCCACTTCGATCCGCGCACCACGAGCACCGAGGCCGTCGCGCAGGCGGTCCTCGCGGCTGAGGCGGTGCTGCCGGCGACCGCGGACCTGCGGGTCGCGAGCCGCACCGTGCACCTGCCGCTGGCGTGGGACGACCCGTCGACGCGCGAGGCGATCCGCCGCTACATGGCCGGAGTCCGGGACGACGCTCCGTGGTGCCCGTGGAACATCGAGTTCATCCGCCGCATCAACGGCCTCGACAGCGTCGACGACGTGTACCGGACGGTGTTCGAGGCCGAGTACCTGGTGCTGGGGCTCGGCGACGTCTACCTCGGCGCGCCGGTCGCGACTCCGCTCGACCCCCGGCACCGCCTGGTGACCACGAAGTACAACCCGGCGCGCACCTGGACCCCGCAGAACGCGGTCGGCATCGGCGGCGCCTACCTCTGCATCTACGGGATGGAGGGCCCCGGCGGGTACCAGTTCGTCGGCCGCACGGTGCCGATCTGGTCCACGCACCACCAGGCCGGGGCCTTCGAGGACGGAGTGCCGTGGCTGCTGCGCTTCTTCGACCGCATCCGCTGGTATCCGGTGGAGCCGGAGGAGCTGCTCGAGCTGCGCGCCGAGATGGCCGCGGGACGCCTGCCGCTGCGGATCGAGGACGGCGAGTTCTCGCTCGCCGAGTACGAGGAGTTCCTCGCGGAGAACGCCTCCGGCATCGCCGAGTTCCGCGAAGGGCAGGCCGCCGCGTTCGGCGCCGAGCGCGACGCGTGGCGCGCCTCGGGCGAGTTCGACCGCGAGGACGCGGTGCCGGCTCCGGCCGACGGCCCCGCGGTCGTCGTGCCCGAGGGCTGCGAGGCCGTGGAGGCGCCGTTCGTCGCGACGGTGTTCCGGCTCGACGTGGCGGTCGGCGATCTCGTCGAGGCCGGTCAGACGCTCGTCGCCCTCGAGGCGATGAAGATGGAGGCGCCCGTCACCGCGCCGACGGCCGGCCGCGTGGTCGAGGTCGTCGCCGAGGTGGGCGTCCAGGTGACGGCGGGGACGGTGCTCGTCGTGCTCGAACCGCTGATCGAGGAGGAGGCGGCATGATCCGGGACACGGCGGCGCACGTCGCCGAGCGCTACGAGCGGCTGCGGTCGCGACCCGAGGCGTTCATCGCGCTGCGGCCCGAGGCCGACGTGGTGGCCGAGCTGGCAGCGGTCGATCCGGCGCTGCCGCTCGCCGGGCTGCTCTTCGCGGTGAAGGGCAACATCGACGTGGCGGGACTGCCGACGACCGCGGCGTGCCCGGCCTTCGCCTTCGAGCCCGTCGAGGACGCGACGACGGTGGCGCGGCTGCGCGCGGCCGGAGCGGTCGTCCTCGGCTCCACCAATCTCGACCAGTTCGCGACCGGGCTCGTCGGCAGCCGCTCCCCCTACGGGGCGGTGCGGCATGCGGTCGACGAGACGCGCATCTCCGGAGGCTCGTCCTCGGGCTCCTCCGTCGCGGTCGCGCTGGGTGCGGCCGACTTCGCGCTCGGAACCGACACCGCGGGCTCCGGACGCGTTCCCGCTGCGTTCCACGGACTCGTGGGGCTGAAGCCGACGAAGGGCTGGGTGAGCGCGGCGGGTGTCGTGCCGGCCTGCCGGAGCCTGGACGTCGTGACGGTGATGGCGGCCGACCCCGCCGTCGCACGGCGGGCACTCGACGTGATGGCGGGGCCGGACGCACGCGACCCGCTCAGCCGCTCCGGATCCACGGCTCCGGTCGCCGGGACCCCGCGGATCGGCGTGCCGCTGCCGGGGCAGGTCGGCGAACTGGCCCCCGGCTGGGCCGAGGCCTTCGACGCGGAAGCCGCGCGCTGGGTCGCGACGGGGGCCGAGGTGGTCCCCCTGGACATCGAGGTGTTCCTCGAGACCGCTCGGATGCTCTACGACGGCGCGTTCGTCGCCGAGCGCTACGCCGCCGTCGGCGCCTTCGTCGACGCGCACGCCGACGAGGTCGACCCGACCGTGGGCCGCATCATCGGCGCGGCGCGGGAGCTGCCGGCGTGGAAGCTCTTCCAGGACCAGGAGCGCCTGGACCGGGCCCGCGTCGTCTCGGACGAGGTCTTCGAGCGGATCGACGCCCTGCTGCTGCCGACGACGGTCGAGCATCCGACGCTCGCAGCCGTGGCCGCGGATCCGATCGGCGTCAACTCGCGCCTCGGCCGCTTCACGAACTTCGCCAACCTGCTCGATCTGGCGGCCGTGGCCTACCCCGCCGGCGTCGTCGACGGGCTCCCGTTCGGCGTCCAGCTCATCGGCCCCGCCTTCTCCGACCACCGACTCGCCGACCTCGTCTGGAACCGCTCATGACCGTCCTCCTCGCCGTCGCCGGCGCCCACCTGACCGGCCAGCCGCTGAACGGGCAGCTCACCGATCGGGGCGCCGAGCTCGTCTCGACGACCACGACGAGCACCGACTACCGGCTGGTCGCCCTGGCCACGACGCCGCCGAAGCCCGGAGTGGTGCGCGTCGCCGACGGCTCGGCCCTCGAGGTGGAGGTGTGGCGGCTGGACGACGCAGCGTTCGGCTCGTTCGTCGCCGCGCTGCCGCAGCCGATGGCGATCGGGAAGGTGACGCTGGCCGACGGGACACTCGTGAGCGGGTTCCTGGTCGAGCCGATCGCGGTCGAGGGCGCCGAGGACATCACCCGCTTCGGCGGGTGGCGCTCGTACCTCGCGTCGCTCTGAGCGCCGTCCGGTCGGCGCGGCTTCGGCGGTCGGTGGCGTCCTGCGGCCGCTGACCCGTCACGAACGGCCGGCGGAGAGCGCGCGGGCCGGCCGTTCTCGACGGATCGGCGCCCGGGGAGGGCCGCGCACCCCGCATCGGCCCTACCGCACCCCGCCCGGGTCGGGCACGGTGGACCGCGTGACCGAGATCCTCCGCCTCGCCGCCTTCCCCGCGACCCCCGACGGCGGCAACCCCGCCGGGGTCGTGCTCGACGCGACCGCCCTCGACGACGCCGCGATGAAGGGCATCGCCGCCGACGTCGGCTACGCCGAGACCGCTTTCGCGATCGAGCGCATCGGGCCGCGGCGGTTCCGGATGCGCTACTTCTCGCCGGTCGCCGAGGTGCCGTTCTGCGGCCACGCGACCATCGCCACGGCGGTCGCCCTGGCCGAGCGCGACGGAGCCGGAGCGTTCGTCTTCGACACCCCCGTCGGCGAGGTCGCGATCGGGACGCGCGTCGAGGACGGCGCCGTGCTCGCCTCGTTCACGAGCGTCGAGCCGCGGGTCGTCCCGCTGCCGGACGCCGACATCGACGCGATCCTGAGGCTCCTGGGCCTGGATCGGGCGGCGCTGGATGCGCGGTTCGCGCCGGCCGAGTCGTACGCCGGCAACCGGCATCCGATCCTGGTGCTCGAGGACGCCGCGGTCTTCGACGGGTTCTCGTTCGAGCCGGCGGCGATGCGCTTGCTGATGGACGCGCGCGGCTGGAGCGGCACGGTGACGATCGCGCGGGCCCTGCCCGACGGCGCGTTCGAAACGCGCAACCTGTTCCCCGTCGGCACCCTCTCGGAGGACCCCGCCACCGGCTCCGCGGCCGCCGCGCTCGGCGGCTGGCTGCGCGCGATCGGCGCGGCCGCGCCTCCCACCCGCGTCGTCGTGCGCCAGGGTCGCCACGTCGGCCGGCCGAGCGTGCTGCTCGTCGATGTCCCCGCCTCCGGAGGGATCACGGTGAGCGGGAGCGCGCACGCGATCGAGGTGCCGCCCGCGCGCTGAGGGGCCGCCCGGAGCGGGCGCCGCGGCCCTAGGGTGAGCGGCACGCCGAACCCGCGGCGCCCCTCGAGGAAGGCCCCGCCGTGGTCCCCGACATCAATCCCTGGGCCGTCGCCCTCGCCACCCTCTCGACGATGATCGTCGGCTCGGTCTGGTACACCCCGAAGGTCTTCGGCACGCTCTGGATGCGCCTCACCGGCATCACCGACGAGAGCATGCGCACCCGCAGCGCGGTGGTGCCGATCCTGGTGACCCTGGTCGTCAGCCTCGTCACCGCGCTGGTCCTGGCCGGCTGCGTCGACATCGCGCACGCCTTCTACGGCGGAAGCTGGTTCGCGAACTCCCTGATCACCGGCCTGTTCCTCTTCGTCGGCTTCACCGCAGCCCGGATGATCACCCACGACGCCTTCGAGGGCCGCCCCGCGAAGCTCACGATCCTCAACGTCACGCACGAGCTCGTGACGATCCTGGTGATGTCGGTGATCATCGGCCTGCTGCCGGCATGACCGGCCCGCGCTCAGCTGCCCGGAACGGCTGCCGACACGCCGGGAGAACGCGCCTTCCCGGGCGACTCGGCGCGCAGGTCGGAGTGGCGACCGCGCTGGTGCTCGCGCTGGCGGGCTGCGCGCCCGGCCTCTCGACCCCGGCGACCGAGGCGTGCAACGCTCACGCGGGCTGGGTGAGCGGAGGACGGCTGGAGGAACGGCGCGAGCGCATCGTCGAGACCGTCGCCGAGCTGCTGACGGGCGAGGATCCGGCGGAGCTCCGGAGCGCGTCGGCCGCGATGACGGCAGCGCTCGGATCCGGCGACGAGGCCGCTTTCACCACGGCGTCGGCCGCCTTCGCGGACGCCTGCCGGGAGAACGGGTGGGAGCCCGTCGAGGGCTGACGCCGGCCGTCGGCGGACGCGGGTCTCGATACGCCGCTGCGCGGCTACTCGACCGGCAGAGGGGGTGCCGCGGCGCGGCTACTCGAGCGGCGGCGTTCCTGCTGATCGAGTAGGCCTCGCAGCGGCCGTATCGAGATCCGCCCCTCCAGCCACCCCGCGCCGCGGACGACGAGACGTCCCCGTGCCGTCGACACGTCCCGCCGCTGCGGGGTGTCTCGACGGTCCGAGGACGTCTCGTGGAGGGGCGGGTCTCGATACGCCGCTGCGCGGCTACTCGACCAGCGGGGGGCTACTTCTTGCGGCGAGGGCCCTTCTCGACGGTGCGGATGCCGGTCGTGCCCGTCACCTGGTTCACGCCGGTGGTGTCGATGTCGGTCGGGCGCTCGCCCGGGCGGTAGGCGGTGTCGACCGCCGACTGCACCGACTCGTCGACGACCGTCGCCGCGGCGATCGCCCGCTCCATCCGGCTTTGGCGCGAGCGGAGGTAGAGGCCGAGCGCGATGATGACGATCAGCGCGAGGTACGCGAAGGCCGCGAACGGACGGGTGACCAGCGCGGTCAGGTCGCCCTGCGAGAGCTGCAGCGCCCGGCGCAGCTGCGCCTCCGCCATCGGGCCGAGGATCAGCCCGATCACCAGCGGCGCCACCGGGTAGCCGAAGCGGCGGAGGAAGTAGCCCACCACTCCGACGACCAGCAGGATCACGATGTCGACCGTCGAGAAGTTGACGGCGTACGCGCCCAGCACCGCGAAGGTCAGGATGCCCGCGTAGAGGTACGGGCGCGGGATCTGCAGCAGCTTCACCCACATGCCCACCAGCGGCAGGTTCAGCACCAGCAGCATCACGTTGCCGATGTAGAGGCTCGCGATCAGCGCCCAGACGAGTCCCGGCTGGTTGGTGAACAGCTGCGGTCCGGGCTGGATGCCGTAGCTCTGGAACGCCGAGAGGATGATCGCGGCGGTCGCGGTCGTCGGCAGTCCCAGCGTCAGCAGCGGCACGAGCACGCCCGCCGCCGCCGCGTTGTTCGCCGACTCCGGACCGGCCACGCCCTCGATCGCCCCGCGGCCGAACTCGTGCTTGTGCTTCGAGAGCTTGCGCTCGGTCGCGTACGACAGGAACGTCGCCACATCCGCGCCGCCGGCCGGGATCGTGCCGATCGGGAAGCCGATCGCGGTGCCGCGCAGCCACGGCTTCCACGAGCGCTTGAAGTCGTCGCGAGTCATCCAGCTGCGCCATCCGCGGGTCACGGGGATCACCTGGATGCCGCCGTGCCGCATCCGGGACGCCACGTAGAGCGTCTCGCCGACCGCGAAGAGGCCGACCGCCACGAGCACCACGTCGATGCCGTCGGCGAGCGGCAGCAGTCCGAAGGTGTAGCGCTGCTGGCCCGAGAGGATCTCGGTGCCCACCAGGCCCACGAAGAGGCCCAGCCCCAGCGAGCTGAGTCCGCGCCAGACGGAGGAGCCGAGCAGGGCGCCCACGGTGATGAACGCGATGACCATCAGGGCCACGTAGTCGGCGGGAGCGAGGTTCACGGCCCAGGCCGCGATGGTCGGGGCGAGGAGGGTCAGCAGCACGGTGGCGACGGTGCCGGCGACGAACGAGCCGAGGGCCGCGGTGGCGAGGGCCGCGGCTCCGCGCCCCATCTTCGCCATCTTGTTGCCCTCGAGCGCGGTGACGATCGAGGCCGACTCCCCCGGCGTGTTCAGCAGGATGCTCGTGGTCGAGCCGCCGTACATGCCGCCGTAGTAGATGCCGGCGAAGGTGATCAGCGCCGCGGTGGGGTCGAGCGTGTAGGTCAGCGGCAGCAGCAGCGCCACCGTCATGGCCGGGCCGATGCCGGGCAGCACGCCGACGGCGGTGCCGACCAGCACGCCCAGGAACGCGAAGACCAGGTACTCGGGCTGCGCGGCGATCGCGAAGCCCTCGAGCAGTGCCGAGATGTTGTCCACGTCAGCCTCCGATCGCGTCGAGGAGGGGCTGCAGCCAGCCCAGGAGCGGACCCAGCGGCAGTGAGAGCCCGAGCAGGCCGCCGAAGACGATCTGCACGACCAGGCCCAGCGCCAGGCCGACGAGGATCGCGACCCACCACTTCTTCGCGCCCAGCGACCAGGCGACTCCGCCGAAGAGCACGGCCGCGGCGAGCGCCCAGCCGATCAGGTCGACGAGGACGATGTGCGCGATGACGAAGGCGACGAGCTTGCCCAGGGTGACCCAGTCGGTCTTCGCCGAGGAGTCGATGTCCTCGCCCTCCTCCTGCGGGCCGAGGCGGCCGCGGAGGACGTCGATCAGCACCATGACCGCCGAGAAGGTGAGGATGCCGCTGACCAGGAACGGGAAGACCCGCGGGCCGACCTGCGAGCCGGCGCCGGGAGCGCGGATCGAGAACGCGCCGACGAAGACGAAGATCCCGAGGGCGACGGCGAGCACCGCGAAGATCAGCTCGCCGATCAGGCGGCCCCGGTCGGCGCGGGCCGCATCCGTCCCCGGGGCCACCGGAGGAGCGGAGGTCGACATCAGTCGACCAGCCCGATGTTCTTCAGCGTGGCGCCGACCTCGGTGATGT
This sequence comes from Rathayibacter sp. Leaf299, assembly GCF_001423055.1. Lineage (NCBI taxonomy): Bacteria > Bacillati > Actinomycetota > Actinomycetes > Micrococcales > Microbacteriaceae > Rathayibacter > Rathayibacter sp. Leaf299. Next base: position 100,624 of record NZ_LMNT01000001.1, on the reverse strand, counting down.
CGGACTCGAGGAAGTCGCCGAACTCGTCGCCGGTGAGGAACGCGTCGGTCCAGCCGCGGGTCGCGAGCTCCTCGGTCCACGCCTCGGTGCCGTGCAGCTCGGTGACGAGGTCCGTGAGGGCCGCGGTCTCCTCCTCCGTGATGTCGGAGGGGGCGAGCACGCCGCGCCAGTTGGTGAGGGTCACGTCGTAGCCGGCCTCGGTCATGGTCTCGATGTCCGGGAGCGACTCGACGGGCTCGGCCGACGAGACGGCGAGGGCGCGCATGGTGCCGGCCTCGATGTGCTCGAGGAACTCGCCCACGCCCGAGATGCCGGCGCCGACGTTGTTGCCGAGGATCAGCGAGACGGCCTCGCCGCCGCCCGAGTTGGGGATGTAGTTGAGCTTCTCGGCGATCTCGTCGCCCGAGAGGCCGGCCGACTCGAGCAGCAGGCCCGCGAGGATGTGGTCGGCGCCGCCCGCGGAGCCGCCGGTGACGGTGACCTCCTGGCCCTTGTCGACGATGTCGTCGGCGAGGTCCTCGAGGGTCTCGTACTCGGAGTCGGCCGGCACGACGATGACGAGCGACTCCTCGGTGAGGCGGGCGATCGGAGTCGTGTCCTCCATCCGCACGTCGGCGGCGTTGGTCTCGACCGCGCCGACCATGACGAGGCCGGTGACCATCAGGGTGTTCGGGTCCTTCTCGTTGGCGAGGGAGGCGAGGCCGACGGTGCCGCCCGCGCCGCCGACGTTGGTGACGGGGGCCGAGCCGACGAGCTCCTCGGCGGTCAGCAGCTGCGACATCGCGCGGCCGGTCTGGTCCCAGCCGCCGCCCGGGTCGGCGGGGACGATGATCTGGAGCGACTCGACGGCGCCGCCGGCGGCGGGCTCCTCGGAGGCGGTCCCTCCGGACGAGCAGGCGGTGAGGGCGAGGGTCGAGGCGGCGAGCACGACGAGGAAGGGCTTGGATCGCATGGTTCTTTCTCTCCTTTGAGAACTCCCGAGTGCGAGATCGGGGTGATGCGCCGCTGCGGCGCGCGAGTCAGAACCTAATGAGAGCGACGCGGCGGCCGCGGCTTCGGAAACTAAGTGCGGGCTTTCGTAACTATTGGTCGGCGACCGGTCGGTCTCGATCCGGTCCCGGAGCGACGCAGCGGCACCCGTGGCGCGACATGATGGGCGGGTGGTTCGGGCAATGTCGCTTCGAGTACAGCTCCTGCTGCTGCAGGCGCTGATCGTCGCTGTCGCCGTCGTCGCGACCGGCCTCGTCGCCGGATCGCTGCAGGAGCGCTCGCTGCGCTCCTCCTACCTCGACCGCATGACCGGAGTCGCGCGCTCGGTCGCGAACCTGCCCGCGATCACCGAGGCCTTCGACGACGAGGACCCCTCGATCGTGATCCAGCCGATCGCCGAGGTGATCCGGGAGGCGTCCGACGTCACCTACGTGGTCGTCACCGACCGCGCGGGCGTGCGGTTCTCGCACCCCGACACCGAGCGGATCGGCGAGCGCGTCTCGACCGATCCCTCCGTGCCGCTGGCCGGGCAGACCTTCGTCGGCACGCAGACCGGCACGCTCGGCGAGTCGTGGCGGGTGAAGGTGCCGGTGTTCGGCTCCGACGGGGAGGTGATCGGCACGGCCTCGGTCGGGATCCTCGAGTCGGCGCTGCGGAAGGACTTCCTCGGCCACCTCAGCTGGCTGCTCTGGGCGATGGCGGGCGCGGCCGTGCTCGGGATCTTCGGCGCCGCCTGGGTCACCGCGATCATCCGCCGCCGCATCTTCCGCCTCGAGCCGGAGGAGATCGCGTCGCTCGTGACGCAGCAGGAGACGATGCTGCACCGGCTCTCGGAGGGCGTGGTGACGGTCGACGCGGCAGGGCGGATCGTGCTGGTCAACGACGCGGCGACGGCGCTGCTGGGCTGGTCGCCGGATCCGGCCCAGCCTCCTCCGCTGGCCCGCGACGTGCTCGAGCCGTCGCTGCTCGAGGTGCTCGAGGCGGGCGAGCGCGAAGGACGGCTGGTCCTCGCGGGCGAGCGGATCCTGATCGCGCGCGGCACCGGCACGCGCCGCGGCGAGCGCACGGTCGGCGCGACCCTCCTGCTCCGCGACCACACCGAGCTGCACCAGCTGATGCAGGACACCGACGGCGCGCAGTCGCTCGCCGCCGGCCTGCGCGCTCAGGCGCACGAGTTCGCGAACACCATGCACGTCGTCTCGGGGCTGCTCGAGCTCGACTGCGTCGACGAGGCGCGCGCGTTCATCGCGCGGCTCGGCAGCGGAGGCCCGCTCGGAGTCGGCGGAGCGATCGCACCCGAGATGCTGATGGAGGATCCGGAGCTCACGGCGCTGCTCATGGTCAAGAGCGCCCACGCACGCGAGCTGCGGATCGACCTCGCCGTCTCCGCGACTCCCGACGCCGAGGCCCTCGCAGGCCGCCTGCCCTCGACCCTGCGCGACGACGTCGTCACCGTGGTCGGCAACCTCGTCGACAACGCGCTCGAGGCCTGCTCGGCCGGGCACCGCGTGCGCGTGCAGTTCTCGATCGACCGCGAGGACCTCGTGATCGAGGTCGACGACGACGGAGCGGGGATCCCGCCGGAGCACCGCGAGCAGGTGTTCGAGGAGGGCGTGTCGTCCAAGGGCGGCCCCGACTCCGGGCAGCGGGTGCACGGGCGCGGCATCGGGCTGGCTCTCGTGCGCCGCGTGGCGCAGCGCAACCGCGGCACCGTCACGGCGGGGGCGTCGGAGTGGGGAGGGGCGCGTCTCACCGCGCGCCTGCACCTGCCGCCGGTCGCGGCCGTCCAGGTGGTGCGGTGACCGGCCCGCTGTCGGTCGTCATCGTCGACGACGACTCCGCCATCGCCGCCCTGCACGAGCGGTTCGTCGCCGCGCACCCCGGGTTCGAGGTGCGGGAGGTGGCGGGCGACGGACCGTCCGCGGTCGCCGCGATCCAGGCGCATCAGCCCGACGTGGTGCTGCTCGACTTCCACCTGCCCGGGTTCTCGGGGCTCGACGTGCTGCGGGCGGTGCGGGCGACCGCCGGGCCGCAGCCGGACTTCATCGCGGTGACGGCGGTGCGCGACGTGGAGAGCGTGCGCGCGGCGCGGGCGGCGGGGGTGCACCACTACCTGGTGAAGCCGTTCAGCGCGACGGCGCTGCGGAACCGGCTGGACGAGGTGGCGCACGACCGCCGGCTGTTCGAGGGGGCGGCGGGGCTGCACCAGGACGAGATCGACGTGCTCTTCACCTCGGGCGCGCGGGCGCAGGCGCTGCCGAAGGGGCTGAGCACCGAGACGCTCGCGTCGGTGCTGGGCGCGCTGCGACCGGATGCGGACGCGTCGGCGACCGAGGTCAGCGTCGCCGTCGGCATCTCGCGGGTGAGCGCGCGGCGGTACCTCGAGCACCTGGTGGCGTCGGGCCGCGCGGCCCGGACTCTGCGCTACTCGACGGGGCGGCCCTCGAGCGTGTACACGCTGGTGGAGTGACGCCCCCCCGCTGGTCGAGTAGCCCCGAAGGGGCGTATCGAGACCCACGACTCCCGGACACGCGGATCTCGATACGCCGCTGCGCGGCTACTCGATCAGCAAGGCCCCCCACCTCTGCTGGTCGAGTAGCGCCGCAGGCGCGTATCGAGACCCGCCGACTCCCGCAGACGTGGATCTCGATACTCCCGCTCCGCGGCTACTCGATCGGCGAGGAGGCCCCGGGCACCGTCGAGCCGCGGACCAGCAGCTCCGTCGGCATGATCGTCACGCGCTCGACCGTCTCGCCGGCGAGCAGGCGCACCAGCACCTCCGCCATCGCCGAGCCGAGCTCGGTCGACGGCTGGCGCATCGTCGTGATGGGCGGATCCGCGGCCTGAGCGAAGTAGTCGCCGTCGAAGCCCGCGAGGGCGACGTCGCCGGGAACCGACAGTCCGCGCTCGCGCAATGCGGCGAGTGCGCCCGCCGCCATCTGGTCGTTGGAGGCGAACACCGCGTCGATCGGGCGGCCCGAGTCGAGCAGGCGGTGCATCGCCGCGGCTCCGTCGGCCGGCGAGTAGTCGCCGATCTCGACGCGGGAGTCGTCGAGCCCGGCCTCGCGGACCGCGTCGCGCCAGCCGAGCAGCCGGTCGACGGCGGCGGGCATGTCCTGGCGGCTCGCGATCATGGCCGGCTCGCGGCGGCCGAGGCCGAGGAGGTGCTCGGTGATCTCGCGGGCCGACGCGATGTTGTCGACGTCGACGAAGTAGCTGCCCTGCTCCTCGGCGCTGAGCGGCCGACCGCCGAACACCACCGGGAGGCTCGTGCCGAGCCGGGCGTAGGAGTGGTCGCCGCTGTGGTGCGAGACGACGAGCGCCCCGTCGACGTTGCCGCCGAGGAGGTAGCGGCGGGTCTTCTCGGGCGCCGCCTCTGACGCGATGACGATGTTGAGCGTGTACTCGGTGTCGGCGAGGCGGAGCGCCGCCCCCTGCACCACCGACGCGAAGAACGGATCCGAGAACACCTTCGCGGTCGACTCCGGCACCACGAGCGCGATGACCTCGGTCTTGCGGCTCGCGAGCGACCGGGCCGCGCGGTTCGGCACGTAGCCGAGCTCCTCGATCGCCTTGCGCACGGCCTGGGCCGCGTCGTCCTTCACCCGGGGCGAGTTGTTGACGACGCGGCTGACCGTGGAGCGCGAGACTCCTGCGAGGGCGGCGACCTCTTCGAGCGTCGGCGCGGCCGAGGCGGTGTCGTGACTCATAACGGGCCTCTCGGATCAGTGATCCGAGGGTAGTGGAGCCGCGACACCGCTCGGCGCCCCTCTATCCCTTGACCGCGCCGCTCATGATGCCCGCGATCAGCTGGCGTCCGGCGAGCACGAAGAGCACGAGCAGCGGCACGATCGACATGACCGCTCCGGTGAGCACGATCGAGTAGTCGATGTAGTAGCCCGACTGCAGCTGCGCGAGCGCCGTCTGCAGCGTGGGGTTCGTGGGGCTGAGCACGATCAGCGGCCAGAGGAAGTCGGTCCACGCCATCATGAAGGTGAAGAGCCCGAGGATCGCCATGGCCGGTCGGGCGGCGGGAACCGCGACCGTGAGGAACGTGCGGAACTGGTTCGCCCCGTCCATCCGGGCCGCCTCGATCAGCTCGTCCGGGATCACGTCGATCAGGTACTGGCGCATGAAGAACACGCCGAACGCGGTGACGAGGGTCGGCACGATGACCGCGCCGAGCTCGCCGGTCCAGCCCAGCTGCCGCATCAGGATGAACAGCGGGATGATGCCCAGCTGCGTCGGGATCGCCATGGTCGCCACGACCGTGATCATCAGCCCGTCGCGGCCGCGGAACTTCAGCTTCGCGAAGGCGTAGCCGGCCAGGGTCGAGAAGGTCACGACCGAGACGGTGATGACTCCCGAGACGATGATGCTGTTCAGCAGCGCCGTCCAGAACGGCAGGGCGTCGAAGACCTTCGCCGCGTTGGCGAGGAAGTTGCCGCCCGGCACGAGCGGCAGCGTCTCGCTGCGCGTGGCGTTGGTGCCGCTCGCGACCACGAACGACCACCACAGCGGGTAGGTCGAGCCGAGGATGAACGCGCTGAGCAGTCCGTAGACGAGGAAGCCGGGGCGGTCGACGCGCCCGGCGCCTCCGCGGCGGCGGCGCGGCTCCTTCGCGGCGGCCTCCCCCTCGACGGGGCGGCGGACCGGGAACGCGGCCGTGGGTGCGGGGGCGGTCATCGCTCGCTCGCTTTCTGGCCGAGGCCGGTGGAGGACAGGAGGGGGTCGGTCGCGGCGATCTCGTCGGCGCGGTCGGCCGAGGAGGCGAGCACGGCCGCGGCCTTCTTCTGCGCGCGCTTGCCGAGCACCTGGTTCTCGACCGAGGCGATCCTCCGCGAGACCGCGAAGTTCACCAGCCCGATCAGCACGATCAGGAGGAACAGCAGCCACGCGATCGCGGCCGCCTCGCCGAAGTTCCCGCGGAAGAACGCCATCTCCCACAGGTAGAGCACGGTGGTCTGGAACTGACGGTCGGAGCCGCCGATGCCGCCGGCGTTCGAGACGTCGAACAGGCGCGGCTCGGCGAAGATCTGCAGGCCGCCGATGGTCGCCGTGATGATCACGAAGATCAGGGTCGGGCGGATGTTCGGGATCGTGATCGAGACGAAGCGGCGGAAGGCGCCGGCGCCGTCGATCGCGGCCGACTCGTGCAGATCGCGCGGCACGGCCTGCATGGCGGCCAGGAGGATCAGAGCGTTGTAGCCGGTCCAGCGCCAGTTCACCATCGAGGCGATGGCGACGTGGCTGGCGAGGCGGTCGTTCGTCCAGTCGATCTGCGGGACGCCGATCAGGCCGAGCAGGTTGTTGGCGAGACCCTCCTGCTCGCTGAAGACGCTCGAGAAGATGAGCGCCACCGCGACCGGGGACACGATGTAGGGCAGCAGCACGCTCATCCGCCAGAAGGTGCTGGCGCGCAGCGACTGGTCGAGGGCCGCCGCCAGGAGGAGCGCGACGAGCAGCTGGGGGATCGTGGACAGCAGGAAGATGCTGATGGTGTTGACGATCGAGTTCCAGAAGAACCGGTCGCCGAGCACCGCCGCGAAGTTGCCGAGGCCGACGAAGTCGCCCTGGCCCTGCAGCAGCTCCCAGTCGAAGAGCGACACGACGAGCGTGTAGACGAGGGGGAACGCGCCGGTGATCGCGAAGAGCAGGAAGAACGGCGAGATGTAGAGGTACGGGGAGGCCTTCACGTCGAAGCGGCCGAGCCGCTGGCGGAAGGTCAGGGGGACGCGGGCGGTGGGCCGCTCGCCCCTCGGCGGGGTCGCCGTCGCCGGCGGGGTCAGTGTGCTCGTCATGGCGCGATCGCTTTCCTCGATGGGAGGGCTCGGAGGGAGGGGCTCCCACCCGGCGGAACGGTGCCGCCGGATGGGAGCCCGAGGTGGGAGAGGCGCGTCAGTCGACGAGCTCGCCGAGGAGCTTCAGCGCCTCGGCCCAGGCGGCGTCGCCGTCGAGCTCGCCGCGGTCGACCTTCTGCAGCACGGGGCCGAAGACGTTCTCCTGGATGAGCGAGTCGTCCGGTCCCTTGTACTGGGCGACGACCCCCTCGGCGCGCTTCGCGAGGATCGCACCGGTGGGCGAGCCGTTCAGCGCCGGGTCCGGCTCGGCGGCGGAGGCGAGCTCCTCCTGAGCGGCGAGGGTGCTCGGGAACGGACCGGCCGCCTCGAACGCCTTGATCTGCTGCTCGGGCTCGCTCAGCCACGAGGCGAGAGCGGCGGCCTCGGCGGGGTGCTCCGACTGGGTCGGGACCGAGAGGAACGAGCCGCCCCAGTTGGCCGCACCGCCGGGGAACACGTCGGCGAAGTCCCAGCCGGTGCTGGCGGGGTCGCCGCCTCCGGCCTCCACGCCGCCCTTGAGGGTGCCGAACATCCACGCCGGGCAGACGAAGGTGGCGAAGGTCTCGTCGGTGAACGACTTGCCCTTGTTCCAGTCCCAGGCCTTCTGGCCGGCCGAGAGGCCTGCGGCCGCGGCATCGGTCAGCTGGCCCCAGCGCTCCTCGAGCTCGGGGTTGCCCTCGATGTTGAGCTCGCCGTCGGCGGTGTAGTAGCCCTCGGGCAGCTGGTTGACCATGGCGTTCCAGACGAATCCGGAGTGGTCGAACCAGGCCTTGCCGGTCGCGTCGTTGTACTGCTTGCCGGCGGCGAAGTAGTCGTCCCAGGTCGCGTCCGCGCCGCCGAGCAGCTCGGCCACGGCCTCGCGGTCGGTCGGCAGACCGGCGGCCTCGAAGGCGGCGGTGCTGTAGCAGAGGCCCTCGGGGCCGATGTCGGTGCCGTAGCCGATGACGCGGCCGTCGGGGTCGGTCGCCTGCTCGTACTTCCAGTCGACCCAGTCGGCCTTGCGGTCCTCGATGCCGTGGTCGCGGAGGTCCACGAACTGGTCCGAGACCTCCATGATCTGGCCGAGCCAGCCCTCCTCGATCGCGAGGACGTCGGCGAGGCCGGAGCCCGCCGCGAGCTTGGTGAAGGCGTCGGTGCGGGCGTTGCCGCCGGTGTCGATGTTGTTCGGGACGATGGTGATCCCGGGGTTCGCCTCCTCGTACTCGGCGTAGAGGTCCTCGAACCCCATCGCGTTGAACGTGGTGACGGTCAGTTCGATGTTCCCGCCCTCGGCGGCGTCGGAACCGGACGACGAGCATCCGGTGACGACGAGGGCGAGGGTTGCGGCGCCGGAGATCGCTGCGGCGATCCTGGCGCGTCGTGATGCGAGCACGGTCACTCCTTCGTGAGTTGGTGAGGGCATCCCGTAGAGCGCTCTCACGCGGCTGTGCTGCGTCCGTGAGAGCGCTCTCACGAGGTGTAGGGCGAGTGTACGAACTCTTCTGCGGAGAGGTCAAGAGTTTTGAGAGAGCGCTCTCAAAATGAACGGAGACGACGTCGCGACCGGGTACCGGCGCAGGCGCGCGGTCCTGCTCCGACCCCCTCGGTGGACTTAACACGCACCGCATCGGCCCGACACACGGGCGAAACAGAGCCTTCGTAGGGTTTGTACTGATCAGTTCACTCGTCCCTCCCGAACCGGGAGCGACCCCCCGGAGCGGAGTCCCCCATGCGCGAGACCAGCCCGATCGCGGCGCCGCCCCGCGGTGCCGAGAGCACGTCCGCGGTGTCGATCCGCGGCGTCGAGAAGGTGTTCCCGCTCGGTCGGGGACGCAGCGTGCAGGCCCTGACCGGCATCGACATCGAGGTCGCTCACGGCGAGTTCGTCGCGATCATCGGCCCGTCCGGCTGCGGGAAATCGACGATCCTGCGCCTCGCAGCGGGCCTCGACGTCGCGACCTCCGGCACGGTCGAGGTCTTCGGCGACGACCCGCACCGACTCGCGCGCCAGCACCGCCTCGGAGTCGCGTTCCAGGAGCACGCGCTGCTGCCGTGGGCCAGCGTCCGCGCCAACATCGCGCTCCCGTTCCAGGTCGCCGGGCGCCGGATCGACGACGCTCGCGTCGACGAGCTGATCCGGCTCGTGGGCCTGACCGGCTTCGAGGACGCCCGACCCAAGCAGCTCTCGGGCGGCATGCGTCAGCGCGCCTCCATCGCCAGGGCGCTCGCGCTCGGCCCCGACCTCCTCCTCCTCGACGAGCCCTTCGGCGCTCTCGACGCGGTCACGCGCCGCCGCATGAACGCCGAGCTCGCCCGTATCTGGAGCGAGGAGCGGATCACCACCGTCCTCATCACCCACGACGTGGACGAGGCGCTCATCCTGGCCGACCGCGTGATCGTGATGAGCGGCCGACCGGGGCAGGTGCGCACCGTGCGCGACGTCTCGTTCGCCCGGCCCCGCGACGCGGTGACGACGCGCACTCCCGAGTTCCACGAGCTGGTCGACGAGCTCACGGCTCTGCTCGACGGCGCCGAGACGGTGCCGAGATGACGCGCGCACGCTCGGCGGCTCTCTCCGCCGTGGCGGGCGCCGTCCTCCTGCTCGTCGTCGCCGAGCTCGTCGGCCGCTCGGGTCTCGCCGGGCGGGCGTGGCCCCCGCTGACCGAGGTGCTGGCGTACGCCGCCACCTCCGCCGGATCGAGCCTGCTCTGGCGCAACGGAGTCGTGACGATCACGGCCGCGGGGCAGGGGCTCGTCCTCGGAGCGGTCGTCGCGGTCCTCGGCGCCGGTCTCGCGCTGATCGTCCCGGCGCTGCGCCCCGGCTTCGACCGCTTCGCGGCGATCCTGAACGCGTTCCCCACGATCGCCCTCGCGCCCCTGCTGATCACCACCGTCGGCCGCGAGGACACCCCGCTCGTCATCGCCGCGCTGAGCGTCGGCTTCGTGATGTTCGTGACGATGACCTCCGCCTTCTCGACCGGCTCGTCGGCGCACGCCGACGTGCTGACCGTGCTCGGAGCGAGCCGGGCCCAGCGCCTGCGCCGCCTCGAGCTCCCCCGCGCGGTGCCCGCGTTCTTCGACGGGCTCACCATGAGCGCACCCGCCGCCGTGCTCGGAGCGACGATCGGCGAGTGGTTCGGCGCCCCGCGCGGCCTCGGGCTCCTCCTTGTGAGCGCGATGCAGAACTACCAGATGACCCTGCTGTGGTCGGCGGCGCTGGTCGCGACCGTGGTCTCGCTCGCGGCCTACCTCGTCTTCGTGCAGCTGCAGCGCCTGGCCGTCGGGAGGTTCTCGTGATCCGCCCCGCCCTCCGCGGCCTGGTGCACCTCTGGCCGGTCCTGCTCGTCCTCGTCGCCTGGGACCTCTGGGTCGTGCTCAACGGCTACACCGCCACCGTCGCGCCCCGACCGTGGCCTGTGGTGGGCGACGTCGTGCTGGGCGTCGTCGACTACCTCCCGTCGGTCGGCTACACGCTCGGCGTGGCACTGGTCGGCCTCGTCGGAGGAACGTCCATCGGCTTCGCCGCGGCGGTGCTGGTCTGGTCCTCGACCGCGGTGGCGGGCGTCGTCACTCCGGCCGCGCTCATCATCCGCTCGGTGCCGATCACCGCGATGATCCCGATCATCGCCCGGATCGTCGGCTACGGCGACCCGGCGGTGATCACCTCGACGGTGCTGATCTGCTTCTTCCCCGCGTTCGTCTTCACCCTCTCGGGGCTCACCTCGATCCCCTCCGCCGGTCGCGACCTGTTCGCGGTGCTCGGCGCAGGCAAGGTGCAGGTGCTGAGGCGGCTCGGCGTCCTGCACGCTCTGCCCCAGCTCATGGTGTCGGTCCGCATCACCGCACCCACCGCGGTGCTCGGAGCGATGCTCGCCGAGTTCCTGATGGGCGCGCACGGACTGGGCGCGCTCTTCTCGGAGTCGCGCAGCTACATGGACATGGAGCGCTCGTGGGGTGTCGCGCTGGTCGCGACCGTCCTCTCGGTGCTCGTGTTCCTGGCCGCCCGCGGACTCGAGCACCGCGTCGTCGCCCGCGTGGGCTGACGTCCTCTGCACCTCTGTCCTCTTCCTCCCCTCCCGCAGTGTTCCGAAGGAGTCCCATGTCCCGATCCCTCCCGCCCCGCCTGCTCCGAACCGCCGGCATCGGCCTCGTCGCCGCCACCGCGGCCGCCCTCGCGGGCTGCTCGTCGTCCGACGGCTCCGCGGCCGCGGCCGACGACCTCACCACCGTCCGCGTCTCACTCGGCTGGATCACCAATGTCGAGTGGGCGGGCTTCTGGCTCGCCGACGCCAACGGCTACTACGAGGACGAGGGCCTGGACATCGAGTGGATCGGCGGCGGACCCAACGCGCCGACCACCATGGCCACCGTCGCCGCAGGAGACGCCGACCTCGGCATCCAGCCCGGAGCGCAGGCGTGGCTCGCGAGCTTCGCCGACGGCAACGACTGGACCGCGGTGGGAACCGTCTACCAGGACAGCCCCTCCTCGATCGTCTCGCTGGCCGACGACCCGGTCACCTCGGCCGAGGACCTCGTGGGCAAGACGGTGCTGGGCCAGGAGGGCACGCAGATCGACTACGACGCCGTCTTCCGCGTCGCCGGCCTCGAGCCCGACTACGAGTTCCTCCCGGCGGGCTTCGACATCGCCCCGCTGGTCGAGGGACAGGGCGTCGCCTACACGGCCTACGCCACGAACCAGCCGATCATGCTCGAGGAGCAGTACGACCTCGCTCCCGACGACTACGTCGTGACCCTCTACTCGGACCTCGGTCTGCCCACTTACGGCAACATCATCTACGGCGACTCGGCCTACGTCGAGGACAACGCCGACGTGATGGAGGGCTTCCTCGCGGCGTCGCTCCGAGGCTGGGAGGAGAACGGCGAGGACCCGGCCGTCGGCGCGCAGCTCTCGGTCGACGAGTACGGCGCCGACCTCGGACTCGACCTCGTGCAGCAGACGCGCGAGAACGAGCTGCAGCAGCCGCTGGTGGTCGGCACGACGGGCGACCCGCTGCTCTGGATGAGCGAGGCGCGCCTGCGCGACGAGATGTACCCGGGGCTCGAGGCCGCCGGCTACGAGGACCTCCCCGACCCCGCCGAGTACGTCGACATGTCCTACCTCGAGGCCGCCGCGGCGCGGGTCGAGTGACCGCCGTGACCGACACGATGAGCACCCTCGCGACCGGCTCCGCCCCCCTCCGCGACCTCCGCGACCTGCCCAAGGGGCACCTCCACCTGCACATGGAGGCGTCCGTCCGACCCGCCACCCTGGCGTCGATGGCCGCGGCCATCGGCATCGCGGCACCCGAGACCACGGTCTTCAGCGGATTCACGCAGTTCGACGTCGTCTACCGCACCCTCCTCGCGGTCCTGCAGGAGCCGGAGCACCTGGCGCGGCTGATCGACGAGATCTTCGAGGACCAGGCGGCCGACGGCGTCGTCTACCTCGAGCTCGGCGTCGATCCGTCCTTCTACGTCGAGCGCTACGGCTCGCACGCGGCGGCGCTGGAGGTCATGCTCGAGCACGCGCACCGCTCCTCCGAACGCCACGGAGTCGCCTTCGGCTTCATGGTGACGATCGATCGCACGGGGAGTGTCGAGGACTCCCTGCTGGTCGCGCGCGCGGCGGTCGGCGCAGCCGGTCGCGGAGTGGTCTCGCTGGGACTGGCGAGCGACGAGCGCGGACATCCCGGAGCGGCCTTCGCCGACGCCTTCGCGCTGGCGCGGGCGGCAGGGCTGCAGTCGACTCCCCACGCCGGCGAGCTGGTGGGACCGGAGTCGATCCGAGAGGCGCTCGACGTGCTCCACGCCGACCGCATCCTGCACGGCGTCCGCGCCGTCGAGGACCCGGCGCTCGTCGCCGAGCTGGCCGAGCGCGGGATCCCGCTCGACGTCTGCCCGACCTCGAACCTGCTGCTCGACGTGGTCGAGTCGCTCGACGCCCATCCGCTGCCCGCTCTGCTCGCGGCGGGAGTGCGCTGCTCGATCAACGCCGACGATCCGATCATCTTCGGACCGCAGATCCTGTCGGAGTACGAGCTGTGCCGCACGACGCTCGGGCTGAGCGACGAGCAGCTCGCGGCGTGCGCGTGGACGTCGATCGAGACGACCGCGGCCCCGGACGCGCTCAAGCAGGAGGCCCGGCGCCGCATCGACGCCTGGCTGGCCTGACCTCGAGGGCCGGCCGCGGTGCAGTCGCCTCGGGCGCGGAGGCCGTCCGCGCGCCCAGTAGGGTCGGACGGGTGGCGGGGCGATCGGAGCGGGACAGACTCCTCGAACTGGTCGTGGACAGGATCCTCGACGAGAGCATGATCCAGATGAGCCTCAGCGGGATCGCCCGCAGCATCGGCTCGAACAACCGCATGCTGCTGTACTACTTCGCCTCCCGCGAGGACCTGCTCGACGAGGCCGCCGTGCGCGCCTTCGACCGGTTCCCCCTGCTGCGCGACCTGTTCGTGCACCTCGCCGGCCCCGGCGGCCTCGAGACCCGGCTGCTGCGCGCGTGGCACGACCTCTCGCTCCCGGAGCACCTGCCCTATCTGCGGCTCTACTTCCAGCAGCTGGGCACGGCCGTGCACGAGGGGCACGCCTGGGCGCCGTTCCTGGCCCGTTCGGCGACGCAGTGGCTCGAGTCGCTCGGCGCGCAGCTGCTGGCCGACGGCTTCGGGCCCGAGCGGAGCCGCACCGCGGCGATCGAGATCCTGTCGCTCTGGCGGGGCCTGCAGATCCTGCTCCTGACGGGTGCTCCCGCGGCCGAGCTCGATGCGAGCTACGCGCTGCGGGTGCGCTCGCTCGTCGCCGAGCTCGACGCGAGCGACTGATCCGCCGGCGTCCCGCGCCTGGACGCAGACCGTTCCCCGACTGTGACGTGCCGGAAACATCGCTCGCCTACCGTTGAACTGATCGGTTCACTCGAACCGGCGACGACGACGCGAGGAGACGCGATGACAGAGCGCTGGAAGATCGGGATGTTCCAGTCCGCGATGCTGATGGGCTCGTGGCGCCTGCCCGAGAACACGTCCACCCGGTTCCTCGAGCTCGACCACTGGATCCGGATGGCGAAGCGCTGCGAGGAGGCGGGGGTCGACTTCCTGTTCATGGCCGACGACTACGGCTACCCGGTCGTGAACGACTCGGTCCCGGACGCCGCGATCCGCAACGGCATCCAGGTGCCCAAGGCCGATCCGTCGATGATCCTGCCCGCCCTCGCCGCGGTCACCGAACGGCTCGGCCTGGTGACCACGCAGTCGACCTCGGTCGAGAAGCCCCCCATGGTGGCGCGCAAGCTCGCGACCCTCGACCACATGACCCAGGGGCGCATCGGCTGGAACATCGTCACCGGCGCCGGCCAGAACGCCTCGGCCCGGCTCTTCGGCGCTCCGATGATCGAGCACGACCTGCGCTACGAGATCGCGGCCGATCACGTCGAGCTCACCCTCAAGCTCTGGGAGTGCTGCTGGGACGACGACGCGATCGTCGTCGACCGCGAGGGCGGCGTCTACGCCGACCCGTCGAAGGTGCGCGAGATCGAGCACGACGGGCCCCACTTCCGCAGCAAGGGCCTGCTGAACGTGCCGCCGGGGCCGCAGCGGACCCCGATGCTCTTCCAGGCCGGGGCCTCCGGGCCGGGGCGCGATCTCGCGGCGAAGTACGCCGAGGGCGTGTTCCTGGCGGCCGAGATCGCCAAGATGGCCGAGCAGATCACCGACATCCGCCGCCGAGCGGAGTCGTTCGACCGGGACCCGGCGAGCATCGCGTGCCTGCAGGCCGGCACCTTCATCGTCGCCCCGACCAGCGCGCAGGCGCAGGAGCTGCGCGAGCGGCAAGTCGCGAGCCGGACGCTCGACGAGGCCGCGGCCTCCTACGCCTTCTACACCGGCGTCGACCTCTCGGTGATGGACCCCGACAAGCCGATCGACCCGTCGACGGTGTCGCAGACCGGCCGCACCAACCTCGAGCGCTTCCTGGGCCCCGGTGCGCCCACGGTCCGCGAGGTGCTCGAGGAGTTCCAGGCCAACTCCGTGATGGGCGCCCCCTTCATCGGCGACCCCGCCGAGGTGGTCGACCAGGCCGAGGCGGCGCTGGCGGCGACCGGAGGCGACGGCTTCCTCGTCCAGCCCGGTCCCTTCGGGGACTTCGACAGCTTCCTCGACCTCGTCATGCCCGAGCTGCGCGCCCGCGGCCACGTCGTCGACGTCCCGGACGGGCTGACCCTGCGCGGACGCCTCCGCGCGGACGGCCGGGCCCGACTCGCGCCGGACCACCCCGGGGCCCGCCTCAGGGCCGCCGCGGCCGTCTGACCGCCCGCCGTCGCCTCCGCCCCTGCTCCCGTGCCCCGTTCCCCCGGAAGGACCCTCCCGTGCCGCTCACGACCTACTCGCCCGATCCGGCGCTGCTCCGACAGGCCTTCTCGCACTTCCCGTCGGGAGTGGCGGCGTTCGCCGCGCAGGTCGACGGGCGGCTGGAGGGGATGGTCGCCTCGTCCTTCAGCGTCGGAGTCTCGATGGATCCGCCGCTGGTGATGTTCGCCATCCAGAATTCGTCGACCACCTGGCCCGTGCTGCGGGCGGCCGATCGCCTCGGCGTCTCGGTGATGGGCGCGGGGCACGACGCCGCGGTGCGGCAGCTCGCCTCGCGCGACAAGGCCGGGCGCTTCGCGGGCCTCGCGATCGAGAGGAGCGAGTCGGGCGCCGTGTTCGTGCACGACTCTCCGCTCTGGCTGGAGTGCTCGATCTTCGGCGAGATCCCGGCCGGCGACCACCACGTCGTGCTGCTCGAGGTCACCGCGCTGCACAATGACGAGACGATCGAGCCCCTGGTGTTCCACGCGTCGGCCTTCCGGCACCTGCGCTCCGTCGCCTGACGCGCGATCCGTCACGGACGGCCGCCGCTCGTCGATCCGAGCGGCCGTTCGTGACGGATCGACGGGGCCGCCCGGCCGTTCGTGACGGATCGACGCACGCGCGCTCGCCGATCCGTCGCGAACGGTGCGGCGTCAGCCGATCAGCACCGCGAAGCCCTCGGCGGGAACCGGCACCGTGACCGCGCCGGCCGCGGTCTGCGCGCTCACGAGCACGCCGTCGGCCGAGTACACGCTCAGCGTGCCCGAGCCCTCGAGCGTCGCCGAGCGGGTCGTCGTGGTCGAGTTGCGCACCAGCTCGGTGCGCCCGCCGTCGCCCTCGAGCACGAGGCGCGAGACGACCGGGCGCACCAGCAGCGCGTCGAGCTTCGTCTCACCGGTCACTCCGCGCACCTCGACGGTCGTAGCGTCCGCCGGCACCGTGCGCCGCAGCTTCTGCGGCAGCAGCGCGCCCGACGCCTCGGTGATCCCGCGTGCGCCGACCGTGCTCTTCAGCAGGTCCAGCGGGCGCTTCCCGGTGGTCCACACGCTGAGCGGAGTCGCCGCCGTCCCCTTCTCGACGCGCTGGATCACCGGCTCGATCACGCGCTCCTGCGTCGAGGAGCCGATGCCGATCGTCGCCGAGCGGCGCCAGTTCGTCAGCGAGAGGTACGAGCCGCTCCACGAGGACTCGCCGGTCCAGCTCGACTCCGGAGTGACGACCGTGCCGCCCTGCGCCGTCTCGGCCTCGACGACCTCGAGGCCCTCGCGGCTCACCTGGGTCGCAACGGAACGAGCGCGGTCGGCCAGCTCGGGCCGGTCGTCGAGCGCGATCATCGCGAGCAGCCCGTGGATCGTGCTCTCGGCCCCGCTGTTGCGGTTGACGCTGCCGTCGGCCTGCACGCCGTCGAACGTGATTCCCGTCGCCGGGTCGTAGACGGCCGCACCACTGCGGTTGAGGCCGAAGAACCACGCGCCCTGCACACCGGCGAGGTCCGTGAAGGCGCTCGACCCGGTCGCGTCGGCGAGGGCGAGCGAGTTCTGCAGCCGCGAATCCGCTCCGTAGGCGATCTGCACCGTCTCGGTCGGGCTCGGGTAGCGGCCGTTGTCGGGGCCGCCCGAGGTCAGCAGCTCGGGCGCGAAGCGGGAACCGTCGACGACGGCCGGCTCGAGGAGCGAGGCGTCACCGAGCGCGACGGAGGACTCGGCGAGCGCCGCGGGCATCTGCGACGCCCAGGAGTGCCAGAGCGAGCGCGACTTCGCCCACGGCAGGATCGCGCCGTACGGCCACGACGTGGTGTCCCCCTCCGTCGTCGTGCGCGCGAGCGCCGCCACGCCCTCGGCGAGCTTCGCGGTGCTGGCGCGCACGGCGGAGTCGTCGGGTACGGCCTCGACGTACGCCGAGAGGCCCAGCAGCGCCTCTGCGGTCGCGTCGGCCCCGTCGACGATCAGCCAGGCGGGCACCCGGACGCCGTCCGCCGTCTCGTACTGGCCGTAGCGCGTCAGCACCTCGCGGTCGACCGCGGAGACACCGAGGCGGAGGCGCTCCTGCAGGAACGCGGCGAAGTCGGGGTCGTCGTCCTCGAACGCCGCATACCCCTCGCCGAGGGCCCAGAGCGTGCGGGCGAGCCAGTAGCTGTCCTCGGAGTCGCTCGGGTCCGGCAGCTCGATCGGCTCGGCGCTGGGGTTCAGCTCGCCGTCGGGCTGCATCCAGAGCACCACGTTGCCGGCGTCGTCGCCGTCGGTGGTCTGGAAGTAGGCGAGGGCGCGCAGGGTCTCGTAGGCGTTCTCGCGGCTGGCCGTCGATCCGGTCTGCTGCCAGTGGCGGAGGTAGGCGACCGCGGCACGCGAGATGTCGTCGGTGTTGTAGGCGCCCTGCCCCCAGTCGCCGGTCGCGGCATCGAGGGGGCCGCCGCCGACGCGCTCGAACGTGCCACCGTCGCGGGCGTCCGCGTAGGTCCACGGCATCACCAGCTCGGGCTCCTCGGCAAGGCGGTAGGTGGTGTGGCCGGGCTCCGGAGTCGGAGTGGCGGTGTCGAGGAGGAAGTCGAGGTGCGCGGTGTTCGCGAGGGGGGCCGCCGCGTGCGCGGGGGCCGCGCCGAGGGTGAGACCCCCGGCGACGAGGGCGGTGGCGGCCAGGGCGGCCGCCGTGCGTGTTCTGGCGTTCGTCATTGAACTCTCCGATGGGTGGGGGTGGTGGGTGGTGCTTCTGGTCGTGGGGGATCTCGATACGCCCGCTCCGCGGGCTACTCGATCAGCAAGGGACGAGGAGGGACGGCTGCCGCCGACGAAGCCGCGGTGGTCGCGATTGCTTGCTGGTCGAGTAGCCCCGCAGGGGCGTATCGAGACCCACCACCGCCCGGAGACGGGGATCTCGATACGCCCGCTCCGCGGGCTACTCGATCAGCAAGAGGGGCGCAGCGGGCTCACCCGTCCGTCCGCACGAGCCGGGCCGCGCCGATCTTCGAGTCGGCCATGCCGTAGAAGACGAAGTGCTGCCCGTCGATCTCCTCGATCGCCGTCGGGAAGACGACGTTCGGCACGATGCCCGAGCGCTCCTCCTCCGTCTCGGGGGCCAGCAGCGGCTCGGCGGTGCGCGCGATCACGCGCGACGGGTCGTCGCCGTCGAGGAGGATCGCTCCGGCCGCGTAGTTGACCTTCTGCTGCTGCGCGAACGCGTTGTCGATCACTCCGGTGACCCCGTGGTGGATCAGGAGCCAGCCCTCGGGCACCCGGAGCGGCGCCGGGCCGCCTCCGATCTTGAGCTCCTCGAAGGGGAACTCTGGCCCCGCGAGGAACCGGTGCCGCGTCCACCGCGTGAGGTTCGCCAGGTCGCGGTCCACGTCGGCGACCGGCACGTAGCTGATCCAGATGCTCTGCCGCGGATCCTCGATGCCGGCGGGCAGGCGCACGCCCTCCCCCGGCTTCGTCTCGCCGAGGTCCCACATCGGCCGGTGCAGCACCGCGAACGCGCGCGTGCCGTCGGGCGCCGTCACGATCTCGGGGAAGAACACGGTGTCCTTGTTGTGGAACAGCCCCAGGTCGATGTCGAGCGCGTCGTCGTAGGCGAAGGTCACCGGGCCGAGCCGGCGCCACTCGCGCAGGTCCTCCGACACGGCGAGCGCCGTCCGCGGGCCGAGCGGCCCGTACGCCACGTACGTCATCACGTGGAGCCCGAGCGCCTCGACGAACGTGACGCGCGGATCCTCCACTCCGGAGTTCGCCGCGCCCCGCTCGAACCCGCGGTCGGGTGCCAGCACGACGCCCTCGCGCTCGACGCCGACGGGCACGCCGTCCTCGACGAGCACCCGGGCGAGGCCCACGCGCGAGACGTTGCCGGTCGCGACCATCCGCGGCAGCAGGTACAGCTCGCCGTCCGGGCCGCGTCCGCTGCCCGGGTTCAGCACGCCCTCGGCTTCGAGGTCGTCGCCCGGCAGGGGCTCCATCACGATGCCGACGCGCTCGAGTCGGTAGGGGACGGTGGTGAGGGTGGGAGTCATGGTCATCCTTTCACTCCGGATCCGAGATCGGTCGAGACGAAGTAGCGCTGGAACACGATGAACAGCACGACGACAGGGGCGGCGAGCACGACGGCGCCCGCCAGGATCGCCCCGAACGGGTTGTCGGTCGACGACGCGACGTTCGAGATGTAGTTGGCCAGGGACACGGCGAGCGGCTGCAGCGACGCGTCCTTGGTGATGAGGAAGGGCCAGAGGAACTCGTTCCAGGGGCCGATGAAGGTGAGGAGCACCGCCGTGACGAGCGCGGGCCGCACCAGCGGGAGGGCGACGTTCCAGAGCAGCTTCAGCTCGCCGGCGCCGTCGATCCGGGCCGCCTCGAACAGCTCCTTGGGGAGCTGCAGGAAGTACTGCCGGAAGATGATCACCGCCGTGGAGTTGATCGCGAACGGCAGGATCATGCCCACGTGGCTGTCGGCGAGTCCGTAGTCGCGGGCGATCAGCACGTAGAGCGGGATCTGCAGCAGCTGGAACGGGATGACCTGCACGAGCAGCGCGAGCGCGAAGACGGCGTTGCGGCCGCGCCACTGCAGCATCGCGAGCGCGTAGCCGGCCAGCACCCCGAGCACCACGGTGCACAGCAGCACGCCGCCCGTGAAGATCCCGGAGTTGACCAGGCCGGTGAGCAGGCTGATCCGCTCGTTCACGTTGACGTAGTTGTCGAGCGTGAGGTTCGCCGGATCGGGGACCGCCCCGGCGAGGGTCGGGTCGGGGTCGGTCTGCAGCGAGCCGACGACCATGTAGTAGAAGGGGAACAGGAAGACGATCGCGCCGAGCCCCAGGACCACGCCGCGCAGGACGACCGCCGAGCGGCTCATCCCCACGGGGCGTCGGCGCGTTCTGATCGGAGTGACGGCGGGCACGGCCGGGGCCGCTCCTCCCGCGCTGACCTGCGCGCTCATGAGTTCCTCTCCCCGGCGAACCGGTTCTGCAGGTAGGCGATGATCAGGACGCCGATGACGAGGACGACTCCGATGGCCGACGCCACATCGGGCTGCCCCTGCTGGAGGCCCAGCTGGTACATCAGCAGCACGGGCGAGGCGGAGGCGCCGTTGGGCCCGCCGCCGCCGGTCAGGAGGTACGGCTCGGTGAAGAGGTTCGCTCCGGTGACCGTCGAGACGAGCAGCACGAGCAGGGTCGCGGGCCGCACGCTCGGCACGGTGACCGAGAAGAACTGGCGGATGCGCCCGGCTCCGTCGGTCGACGCCGACTCGTAGAGCTCCTTCGGCACGTTCTGCAGCGCCGCCAGGTACAGCAGGATGTAGAACCCGAGCTGCTTCCACGTGACGAAGATCGCGATGACCGGCATGGCGAGGTTCTCGTTGATCAGCCACGACGGATCCGGCGCCAGCGGGCCGAGCAGGCTGTTGACCAGCCCGTTCCCGTTGAACAGGAACAGCCACACCGCGACGATCGCGACGCTCGCCGTCACGTAGGGCACGTAGAACGACACCCGGAGGAACGTGCGCAGGTGCACGACCTTGTCCAGCGCCGAGGCGAGCAGCAGCGCCAGGATCACCGTGAGCGGCACGTTGATGATCAGGAAGATCCCGATGTTGCCGAACGAGCGGATGACCTGCGGATTGGAGAACGCGGTGACGAAGTTCTCGAGCCCCACGAACGGCCGGTCGACCTGCACACCGGGAGCGGCGAAGAAGAAGTCGTGGAACGCGATGTACACCGAGTACCCGACCGGGAACGCGAACACCGCCAGCACGAAGACCAGGTACGGGCCGCCGAACAGCAGCCCGAGCGGCTGGGGTCCGAGCACGCGGCGGAGCAGGCTCCGCTTCGCGGCCGGACCCGGGGCTCCGGCGCCCGTGGACGCCGGAGCCTTCGGGGTGAGCGTGGTCACGGCCGGCTCACTGCTGGCCGGCGAGCCCGGTGACGGTCTCGGCCGCTCCGTCGAGCGCCGACTCCACGTCGCCCTCCCCGAAGATCACGGTCTTGCCCCACGCGTCGCGGATCGCCTGCAGCATCTGCACGGTGTTCGGTCCCGACGGCACCTCGATGGTGCGGCTCGCCTGATCGCCGAAGCGCTGGTAGGCGGGGTTCGCCTCGAAGTAGTCGGCGTAGGTGGTCTGCAGGTCGGTGCGCAGCGGCATCTGGCCGGTGGTCTCGAGCAGCGAGCGGTCCTGCTCCTCGCTGGTCGCGAACTTCAGCACCTCCCACGCGGTGCCCTTGTTCTCGCAGGCGGAGTAGAGGCCGACGTTCTTCGCGTCGCTGAACGTCCACGTGTCCTCGGCCGCGGTGCCGTCGGGGGTGGGCACCGAGACGGAGCCCCAGTTCAGGTCCTCGTAGACCGAGACGGCCCACGGGCCCACGATCGACATGGCGGCCTGACCGTCGGCGAACGCGTCGCCCTGGTACTGCTCGCGGCCGGCGAGGCCCTGGTCGTAGAGGCTCTTCCAGAACTCGGCGACCGCGTAGCCGTCCTCGCTCGCGAAGGTGGCCTCGCCGTCCTCGACCAGGCCCGTCCCTCCGGTGGCCGCGGCGTACAGCGGCATGAAGTCGAACTGGGTCTGGAAGAACTCGCTGGTGGGCGCGGGCTGGATCGCGGCGGGCGCGGCTCCGGACTCGACGAGCGTCTTCGACGTCGCGACGAACTCGTCGTAGGTCGCCAACGACGGGTTCTCGGGGTCGAGTCCGGCCTGCGCGAAGAGGTCCTTGTTGTAGAAGATGACGACCGGGTTGCTCTTCCACGGCATCTGGAAGTAGTCGCCGTCGGCGTTCTGGTACTGCTCGGCGAGGTCGCCGCTGCGGGTCTCGATGTAGTCGTCGCCGTCCTCGAACTCCGACAGGTCGACGAGGCCGCCCTGCCGCTCGAACTGGCCGACCGCGCTGGGGGCCGTGTTGAAGACGAGGCACGGCGCGTTGCCGGCGGTGATCGCGGCTCCGATGACCTCCTCGCTGCTCTTGCCGGCGGGGATCTCCTGGCCGGTGATCTCCTGGTCCGGGTTGTCCGCGTTCCAGGCCTCGACCATCGCCTCGCCCCAGGCGACCTCCTGCTCGTTGTTCGAGTACCAGATCGTGATCGGGCCGGTCGCGGTGAGGTCGGTGGACGCTCCTCCACCTCCTCCACTGCAGGCGGTGAGGCCGATCGTCGCCAGTGAGGCGATGCCGATCCCGGTGAGCCATCGTCTCGTCGTCGAGCTGCTCATGGTGTTCTCCTTGTCCTGTGCTCGGCGCGCGCGGCGGTGCGCGCGCCTCTCAGTGGGTCGGCCGCGGCGGAGCGGTCGAGTGGCGCACGACGAGCCCGGCGGGCTCGAGGTCGACGTCGGGGGCGCTCCCGGTCTCGATGAGATCCAGGAGCGTGCGGGCCGCCGCCTCTCCCCAGCGCGCGGGGCGCGTGCGGGCGGAGGTCAGCGACGGGTAGACGTGGGCGGCGATCTCGGAGTCGTCGAACCCGGTGATCGAGAGGTCGTCGGGCAGCCGGAGCCCGCGGGTGTGCGCGACGCCGAGGCCGGCGATGGCCATCGGGTCGTTCGCGCAGACGACCGCGGTGGGCGGTTCGGCGAGGTCGAGCAGCTGCTCCATCGCCCGGGCGCCCTGGCCCGCGCTGAAGTCGGTGGCGATGACGGGGCCAGGCTCGAGGCCGGCGGCGGCGCAGGAGCGGAGGAACGCGGTGCGGCGCCGCTGCGAGTGCAGCAGGTGGTCGGGCCCGGCGACGTGGGCGATGCGCTCGTGGCCGAGGGCGGCGAGGTGGGCGACCGCGTCGGCGATGCCGGCCGCATCGTCCATCACGACGGCCGGGGACGCCGACCCGTCGTAGCGGCCGAGGGTGACGGCGGGCAGGCCGAGCTCGGCGAGCAGCGCGGACCGGGAGTCGCCCTCGCGCAGGTCGGTGAGGAAGACGCCGTCGACGCGGCGGTCTGCCGCGAGGGTCCGGTAAACGGCCTCCTCCGCGGGGCCCGGCTCGACGACGCTCAGCACGAGCACCCGGCCGTTCTCGGCGAGCACGCGTTCGACGCCCGAGATGAAGGAGGGGAAGAACGGATCCGCGGCGATCACCTCGGGGTCGCGCGCGACGACGAGGCCGACGGCGAACGAGACGCTGGTCGAGAGGGAGCGGGCGGTGACGCTGGGCCGGTAGCCCAGATCGGAGGCGACCTGCAGGATCCGCTCGCGCGTCCCGACGGAGACGCCGGGCCGATCGTTCAGGGCGAACGAGACGAGCGCCTTGCTGACCCCGGCCTCGCGGGCGACGTCGAGGATCGTGGGCCTGCTCGCCATCGTGCGCCTCCTCGTCGAGTCTGAACCGGTTTACTGAACCGGTTCAGAGCACCGTAGCAGGAGCGCGGGGCGGGCGGAAGGCCCCGGCGAGCGGCGGTGCGCTGCGGAACATCAGCTGAGCAGGGGGTCTGGCGCCTGTCAGCGGTCAAGGGTGCCTCACGGCTGACGTTGCGCAGAGAACTCACCGCTGTCGACGGGAACACCGACCGGCTCCCCCGCGTTGCCCTCTGACATGACCGTTCCCCTCTCGATCCTCGACCTCGCCCCCATCGCCCCCGGAGAGACCGCGCGCGACAGCTTCGCCGCCTCGGTGGCGCTGGCGCAGCAGGCCGAGCGCAGCGGGTACCGCCGGGTCTGGTACGCCGAGCACCACAACATGGCCTCGATCGCGTCGAGCGCCACCTCGGTGCTCATCGCGCACGTCGCGTCGCAGACCTCGACGATCCGCCTCGGCTCCGGCGGCGTCATGCTGCCCAACCACTCCCCGCTGACCATCGCCGAGCAGTTCGGCACCCTCGCGACCCTGCACCCCGACCGCATCGATCTGGGGCTCGGCCGCGCGCCGGGCAGCGACCAGGCGACGTTCCGGGCGCTGCGCCGCGATCCGGAGTCGTCGGAGCGCTTCCCGCAGGACGTCCTCGAGCTGCAGGCCTTCCTGGCGGGCGAGTCCCGGATCCCCGGCGTCAGCGCGACGCCCGGAGCCGGCACCCGCGTGCCCCTCTACATCCTCGGCTCCTCGCTCTTCGGCGCCCAGCTCGCCGCGGCCCTCGGCCTGCCGTACGCCTTCGCCTCGCACTTCGCGCCCGACGCGCTCCACCAGGCCGTCGCCGAGTACCGCCGCGGCTTCCGCCCGTCGGAGCAGCTCGACGCGCCCTACGTGATCGCCGGAGTGAACGCCATCGCCGCCGACACGACCGCCGACGCCGAGCGCCAGTTCGCCGAGATGAAGCGGGCGCGCCTGCTGATGCTGCTGCGCCAGAGCGGCCAGATCCCGCTCGATCAGCAGTTCTCGGACGACGAGCTCGACAGCCTCCTGAGCGCCCCGGTCGGCGCGCACGTGGCGAGCATGACCCACTACACCGGAGTCGGCACCGGCGAGGAGGTCGCGGACTACGTGGCCGGATTCGCCCGCTCGGCCGACGCCGACGAGGTCATCGTCGCCCACGCGTCGCTCGCGACGCCGGCGCGCCTGCGCTCGGTGGAGCTGCTCGCCGACGCGCACGCCCGCGTCGCCGCGTGAGCGCCTGAGGGCCGGATCCCGGCCCCGGCGCCTGCAGAAGTAAGGCTGAGAGGCCGGATATCGCGCACTCCACGCGATTCCGGCCTCTCCGCCTTACTTCCGACGGTCCGGCGCGCGGATCTCGTCCGCAACCGAGGGCCAGAGCCGGCGAACGGCCCAGAACGGCCTCGCCACACCCTCCCGACCTCGGTTCCGAACGCGTCCTCAGGCCAGCCCCGCCCCGCCCACCGCGAGGCTCACCACCACCGTCAGCGCCGTCGTCCACAGCACGATCGCGACGCCCTGCCACAGCAGCACGCGCCCCTTCGCCACTCCGGCCCCCGCGAGCATCACCGCCGTGAAGTGCGTCGGCAGCAGCAGCGGCCCCAGCAGGCTCACTCCGGGCACCCCGTAGCGGGTGAACGCGCGCTGGAACTTCTCGCGCCGCGCGGAGGACTTCCGCGTCCGCCCCTTCGTGACGGCCGAGCGCACCCCCGCGCCCAGCAGCACCAGCAGCGCCACGCACACGAAGTTGCCCACCGCGCCCGAGACCGCGGCGACCACCGGATTGATGCCGCCGATGATCCCGATGGTCGCCGCACCTTCGCCCTCGATGAACGGCACGGCCCCGGCGGCCGCCACCACGAGGGGCTGCACGAGGTCGGGGACCCGGGCGAGGAGGTCCTGGAATCCGAGGATGGCGTCGGCTGCGATGTTCGACATGTCGTCTCTCCGCTCTGCTGACCGCGTCGGCGGCCCTCCCGTCTCTCGGGATGACTCCATCCGACCGGAGTCGCGAGCGCCCGGGCAGTGCCGCCGAGTCACCTCCGCAGGGGAGGAACGCACCCCCGAGGGGTGACATCCGTCATGGTCGTACTGTGGGCGGCATGAGCACTGCGCCCGAGACGATCGACGCCCCGCCGTCCGGCCGCGGCGTGTCGGCCACCTGGTGGTACACCCTCGTGTCGGCGGGCTCCTTCGTGCTCGCCGTGCTGTTCGTCTGGTCCGTGCCGATCCTCGTCGGCGATCCGCAGCCGTGGCGCGTCGCCGCGTACTTCGGGAGCGCCGTGGTCTGGTGCGCCGCCTTCGCAATGCTCTTCCTGCGCTACCGCCGGGCACGGGAGGACTCGCCCGTCGGCCCGTCGGCGGTCCTCGTCGTCGGAGTCGCAGCGGCGGCCGGCGTCGGGGTCGCCACCGGCAGCGTGACCTCCGCACTCTCCCTCGCCTTCGCCCTGGTCGGCGTCCTGCCGTGGCCGCAGGGCGTCCGCGGTCGCCTCACCGGGCTCCTCACCGTCGTCCTCGTGGTGTCCGCCGCGCTCGAGCACGAGCGGCTGAGCGCCGGGCCGCTGTCCGCGGCCGATCTCTGGCCGATGATGCTGATCTTCGCCGCCGCCCTGCCGTTCTCGATCGTCAGCATGCTCTGGTGGTGGGACATCGTGCGCGAGCTCGACCGCGCGCGGGCGGCGGAGGGTCGCCTCGCGGCCGCGCAGGAGCGGCTGATCCTCGCGGGCGACGTCCACGACCTGCAGGGGCACCACCTGCAGGTGATCGCCCTGCAGCTCGAGCTCGCCGAGCGCCTCCTCCGCGACGACCCCGACGGAGCCCTCGATCAGCTCCGCGCCGCCCAGCGCAGCGTCGACGGCGCCCGCACCGGCACCCGCGAGCTCGCCACCCGCTTCCGCAGCGTCTCGCTCTCGGACGAGCTCGAGAACGCCGCCGACCTCCTCCGCTCGGCCGGGCTGCGCGTGCAGCTCGACATCGGCCCGGACGCCGACCTCGCGCCCGCCGACGCGCTCGGCCCCGTGGTCCGCGAGAGCACGACCAACATCCTCAAGCACGGCGGAGGCGAGTCCGCCCGCCTGCGGCTCGCCCGCGACGAGGGCGAGTGGCGGTTCCACGCCGAGAACGACCTCCCCGCCGAGCCGGAGGCGCCCGACGAGCAGGGCGCCGGCATCGCCGGCATGACCGAGCGGATCGAGCGCGCCGGCGGCACCCTGCGCACCCGTCCGACGCGGCGCACCTTCGAGCTCGAGGCGCGCCTGCCCGTCGGAGGTGCGCGGTGATCCGCGTGCTCCTCGCCGACGACGAGGACATGATCCGCACCGCCCTCGCCGCGCTGCTCCGCCTCGAGGACGACCTCGAGATCGTCGGCGAGTGCCGCGACGGCGAGGAGGCGGTGGCCGAGGCGCTGCGCCTCGAGCCCGACGTCTGCCTCTTCGACGTCGAGATGCCGGGCATGGACGGCATCGAGGCCGCGGAGCGACTGCGCCGCTCCTCCTCGACCCGCGTCGTCGTCGTGACCCGCCACGCGCGCCCCGGGGTGCTGCGCCGCGCCCTCGCCGTCGGAGTCGCGGGCTTCCTCCCCAAGTCGCGCCGCGCCGAGGACGTCGCGCAGGTCATCCGCCTCGTCGCGAGCGGACGCCGCTACGTCGATCCCGAGATCGCCGCCGACGCCCTCGCCACGACGCGCAGCCCCCTCACCGACCGCGAGCTCGACGTGCTCAGCGCCGGCTCCCGCGGCGAGACGATCGGACAGATCGGAGCCGCGCTGCACCTCTCGAACGGCACCGTGCGCAACCACGTGTCGTCGATCCTCCGCAAGCTGCAGGTCGACACCCGCCAGCGCGCGGTGATCGAGGCTCGCGAGCACGGCTGGATCTGACCGCGGCGCCCGCGGCTCACCACCCTCTCCGGATGTGGGTTTGGGGAAGTTAGAGCGTTTTAGGAGATCTGGATAAAACGCTCTAACACTCCTAAAGTCGTCGTCATGGACGCCGTCGACAACCCGTACACCCCTAACGCCGGAGCGAGACCCGAGATCCTCATCGGTCGCGACGAGCAGACCGAGGCGTTCCGCACCCTCCTCAGGCGGCTGCGACGCGGCCGGACCGACCAGTCGATGATCATCACGGGTCTGCGAGGGGTCGGCAAGACGGTCCTCCTGAACAGCTTCCGCTCGATCGCCCAGGAGGAGAACTGGGAGGTCATCGAGTTCGAGGCCGTGAAGCACGGCGAAGGCCGTTTCCGCCAGGTCATCGCCTCCCAGCTGAAGGCCGCACTGCTGCGGCTCTCCCCGCGTGCTCGCTGGACGGACCGGAGCCGACACGCTGCAGCGGTCCTCAGCGCGTTCGCGGTGTCGGTCGGTGCTGACGGTGTCTGGTCCATCGGATGGGACGTCCCGCCGGCGGAAGGGCTCGCCGATCACCGGGATCTCGGCCTCGATCTGACCGACGTCCTCGTCGCCGTCGGGGAAGCGGCGGCCGAGCAGGGCGAGGGCATCGTCCTCCTCATCGATGAGGTCCAGTTCCTCGACTCGCCTCAGCTCGAAGCGCTGATCCAGGCCATCCACAAGACGGTTCAGCGGAACCTGCCCGTCACCTTCGTCGGTGCCGGACTGCCGCAGATCGCCGAGCTCGTCGGAGACGCGAAGTCGTATGCGGAGCGGCTCTTCAAGTTCCCCCTCATCGATTCCCTCGATCACGACGACGCTGCAGCAGCGCTCCGGGAGCCGGCTGCGGCGGAAGGAGCGGTGTACGAGGACGAGGCCGTCGAACTCGCCGTCGAGATCACGAGCGGATACCCCTACTTCATTCAGGAGTTGGGCTATCAGGTCTGGACCGTGGCGAGGAACAACCGGATCGTCAAGGAGGACGTCGAACTCGCCAGGGACGCTTACGAAGCGAAGCTCGACAGCTCCTTCTTCCGCGTCCGACTCGATCGGGCGACGCCGCTTCAGACCGCGTACATGCGTGCGATGGCCGAACTCGGCCCCGAACCTCAGAAGGCGGGGGACGTCGCCGTCCTCCTCGAGCGGTCGTCCCAACAACTCGGCCCGACTCGAGCCGAACTGATCGAGATGGGGCTCCTCTTCACCCCTCAGCATGGTTACGCCGCATTCACGGTCCCGGATTTCGACCGCTTCATGAAGCGAGCCGTTCCGATCCTCGAGGTGCCGCCGATCGTGAGCCGAGGCTCCCGCCGGGCGCAGCCCAGCGGCGAGTGACAGTACGACTGGAGGAGCATCGACCACCGCTGCCGGTGACCATCCGCTGGTAGTCGATCGCTTCACGCGGTCGTGGGCATTCGTGCGGTGAGGAGCGCCGTTGACGGAGCCGATCGCGGCCGGCCCGCCCTCAGTGCCCGCGCGCGATCCACTCCTCGCGGTGCGGCGCCTCCGCCCCGATCGTCGTCGAGTCGCCGTGCCCGGTGCGCACGACCGTCTCCGCCGGCAGCGTCAGCAGCCGGTCGGTGATCGACTCGATGATCGTCGGGAAGTCGCTGTAGGAGCGGCCGGTCGCGCCCGGCCCGCCCTGGAAGAGCGTGTCGCCCGTGAAGACCGTGCCGAGCTCCTCGGCGACGAAGCAGACCGCTCCGGGCGAGTGGCCGGGCGTGTGCCGCACCTCGAGCTCGAGGCCGGCCACGGCGATCCGCTGGCCGTCGACGAGCGCCGCGCTCGGCGCACTGTCGGGGTGCACCACGTCCCAGAGCATGCGGTCGGAGTCGTGCAGCAGCACGGGCGCGCCCGTCGCCTCGCGCACGCCCGCCACCGCGTCGATGTGGTCGTCGTGGGCATGGGTCAGCAGCACGGCCACGAGGGTCCGGTCACCGACCGCCGCCAGGATCGCGTCGGCGTCGTGCGCGGCGTCGATGACGACGCACTCGGAGTCGTCGCCGACGATCCACACGTTGTTGTCGACGTCCCAGGTCCCGCCGTCGAGGCTGAACGTGCCGCTCGTGACGAGGTGGTCGATCCGCGCGCCCATCAGAGCACCACCACCGAGCGCAGCACGTCGCCGCCGGCCATCGTCGCGAAGGCCTGCTCGATGTCGCGGATGCCGATCCGCTCGCTCACGAACTCGTTCAGCGGCAGTCGGCCCTGCAGGTAGAGGTCGGTCAGCATCGGGAAGTCGCGCTCGGGCAGGCAGTCGCCGTACCAGCTCGACTTCAGCGATCCGCCGCGGCCGAAGACGTCGAGGAGGGGGATCTCGAGGGTCATCTCGGGCGTCGGCACCCCGACCAGCACGACGGTGCCGGCGAGGTCGCGGGCGTAGAACGCCTGGCGCCAGGTCTCGGGACGGCCGACCGCGTCGATCACGACGTCGGCGCCGAACGTGTCCGTCAACTCCTGCACGGCCGCGACGACTCCCGCCTCGTCGAGTCCACTCGAATCGATGACGTGGGTCGCGCCGAGCTTCTGCGCGGCCACCAGCTTCTTCGGGTCGCGGTCGATCGCGATGATCGTGCTCGCTCCGGCCAGCTTCGCGCCGACGACCGCGGCGGTGCCGACTCCTCCGCAGCCGATGACCGCGACGGAGTCGCCGCGCGTCACGTTCCCGGTGTTCATCGCGGCGCCCAGGCCCGCCATGATGCCGCAGCCCAGCAGCCCGACCGCCGCCGGATCGGCCGAGGGGTCGACCTTCGTGCACTGCTTGGCGTGCACGAGCGTCTTCTCGGCGAAGGCGCCGATGCCCAGCGCCGGGCTGAGCTCCGTGCCGTCCTCGAGGGTCATCTTCTGGGTGGCGTTGAAGGTGTTGAAGCAGTACCAGGGCTCCGCGCGCACGCACGCCCGGCACTCGCCGCAGACGGCGCGCCAGTTGAGCACGACGAAGTCGCCGACGGCGACGTGCGTCACTCCCTCGCCGATCGCGCTGACCCGGCCCGCGGCCTCGTGGCCGAGCAGGAACGGGAAGTCGTCGCTGATCCCGCCTTCGCGGTAGTGGTAGTCGGTGTGGCAGACGCCGCAGGTCTCGATGTCGACGACGGCCTCGCCGGGGCCGGGGTCGGGGATCACGATGTCGACGAGCTCCACGGGAGCGCCCTTCGATCGGGCGATGACGCCGCTCACAGTGGTGGGCATGGGGGCTCCTTCGTCGGTGCGGGGTGGTGCTCGGAACCGTTCCACCGTACCGGCCGACGGGTCGCCGGCTCCCGGCCGCTGGTCGGCCCGGCCTCGGACGGCGGCCGACGCCCGTCGCCGCGCTCGCACCGCCCACTAGGGTCGGGGGCAGCGCCGCTACCGCCGTGCTCGGAGCGGAGGAGGACGGCGTGGAGCGCAGGCAGGCCGAGGATCACGTCCGCGCGGCGCAGAGCCGGTCCGAGTCGTTCGGGCGCGGTCGCCTGGTCTCGACGTACTCGGTGCGGCACCGTCCCGGGCTCGATGTCGCGTTCGTGCTCGACGGCGCCGCGGGCGACTTCCAGATCGGCATGGGCGCCGCCTCCGACGACTACAGCTCGGTGATGTCCCTCGGAGTCGACAGCCGCGAGGGCCGCCTGCGCGCGGTGGGCCTGTGGACGGTCGACGGCCGAGCCGAGAAGCTCACCGCCCGCATCCTCCTCCAGGACCGCGGACTGATCGTCGTCGAGGCGACGCCGCTGCCCCTGGCGAAGCGCCCTCGATCCCTCAAATGCTGGTCGTTCCTCCGCCAGGACGGAGTCGACCACTACTCCGACGTCGTCGGCTTCGTCTCCCCCGAGCTGGCCGCCCTGCCGCCGGTGCCCCTGAGGACCTACCCGCGCTGACGGGCCGGCACGCGTACCGTGGGCGCATGCGCCCCACGATGACCCCGACGGCCGCCTTCGTCATCGCCGCACTCTGGGCGGGCATCAGCATCTGGGGATTCGCGATCCCGAACACCGGATTCGCGGTCGGCGGCCTGGTGGTCGCCCTCGCGTTCGCAGGTCTCGGCGTCTACCGGCTGCGGCGACGGCCCCGTCGTCACGACTGAGCGTCCGAGCGGACCCGCGTCCGCGCGCGGGCCGTCCAATGGTGCGGCAGCTCCTCGACCGGCGGTTCCCCCGCGACGAGAGCCAGACCCCTGAGGTAGTGGTCGTCGACGGTCACGACCGTGATCGTCCGGAACCGGTAGCCGAATGGTCGCTCGTGCCAGGTCCCGTCCGGCCGGACCTCCGAGAGGTAGAGCCAGCGGCCGACGAGCTCGTTCGGCACCCCGACCCAGAGGGAGTCGTGCCTCCGGTCGCGTTCGATGCTCGCGAGCACTCCCGGTCGCAGGAGCGCCGCGAGCATGCCGGCGGTCGTGTCCAGATCCGAGGGCTCCACTCCACTCGGCGCCTGCGGCGGCCACTCCGGCTGGACGGAGGCGGAGCGGCTCTCGAACGACCGGTCATGCCGTACCCGCGAGATCTCGCGCGACCGGACAGCAGTGACTCCGTCGAAGTAGCCGCCCGCCATGATCCGCGCGAGCAGCACCCACTTCGCGCCCACGCCGATGACGAAGCCGTCGATCGACTGCCCGGGCCGTGAGACGCGCTCGAGCCGTACGAGCCGCTGCGACGCCGCAGCCGCCTCGAGTCTGCTGCGGATCTCCGCTGGGGAGGACATCATGCTCGATCCTCGCGTTCTCCCACGGTACGGCCATCGACGTAGCTCCGCAGGAACGAGCGCACCGCGACCCTCCGGGCCCCCTCGAGCCGCTGATCCGCTATCGCCTCGAAGCGCGTGCCCAGCAGGGTGGGATCGATCAGTCCGGCGGTGATCAGCGCGTGGACGAACTCCTTGTCCTTGATGTCGTTGCGTCCGAGCTTGGCCGCGCACAGGTCGTGCGGTTCGAGGCAGAGTCCGGTCGAGCCGCCCTCGACCTCGACCCGGACGACGCGTTCCGCCCATCCTTCAGGCAGATACGCGGTGCGCACGCTAACGCCCTGGACGTAGAAGCCGTGCTCGTCGTCGAAAGGGGACCATTCGCCCACGAGGACATCGATCCGCGTCGCCAGCGACTCCTGCGCATCGTCCTCGAGCGGAGCGATGTCGGCCTCGCGGGACATCGTCGCGCGCTCCGGAAGGACGTCCTCGGAGTAGCTGCCGAGGATCGCCTGCGATCCGATCACGAGGACCCGATCCTGCTGAACGATGCGAGCCGCCGTCGCGATCGCGAGTTCCAGCTCTTCTCTTCTCATCGCGCGGCCCGCGCGATCGCCCGTGCGCGTTCCTCCTCGTTGAGCACCCCGGCGAACGGCGAGATCTGGCGCATCTCGATCGCGCGGAGGGAGGGGGAGAGCATCACGTCGACCAGGCGGCCGATCTCCCGCTGCGCGGCCAGGTCGCTCCAGAGCTCGAGGAGCGCGACGGCGCCGCCGCGAACGCGCGACCGCATCCGCCGGACGTTCTCCGGGACGCGATCGAGGACGTCGTCCGGACGGTCGACCAGCTGACGGGCCACCGCCCGATGGAGTTCGAGCGCGACACGATCCTCGCGACGTTCCAGCGGGGTCGACGAGTGGAGCGCGATGTCCTCGGCCTCGATCGACGTCCCCATGGCCCCGAGCGCACGCTCCAGAGTGGATCGTCGGAGAACTCCTCGCGCCTCCGACTGCTCCCACTGCGTGACCGCGCTCGGCGCGACTCCGGCTCTGCGTGCGAGATCGCGGACGCCCAGGCCCAAGCGCAAACGGGTTCTTCGCAGCATCGGACACCTCCCTGTTCAGTTTAGAACTGAACAGTCGATCTGCAGAGGCTGACGCGGAACACGACGTGGGCTCGGACGCCGACGGTCGAGGCATCGCTGCCTCCCGCCGCGCACCCCCGCCCAGCTTCTCGGCGGCTCCACCGCAGTCCCTTCCCAGGTTGGCGAGTCGGACCCTTCGCTACAGTTGTCCCCAGCAAGGGGAGTACTCCCGTCTGCGGTGAGCCCGTCATTACGGATGCGACAGAGCATCCCGGGCCATCGGCTCCGCCCGCGAAGACCTCAGGTCCGCGGCGGAGTGGAGGAGACCTTGGTGTCATCCCGACCACCCACCCCTTGGAGTACGCCGTGCAGGTCACCCCCGCCGTCTGGCTGATCACGATCGCCGTGACGATCGCCTTCTTCGTCTACGAGTTCTTCGTCCACGTGAGGAAGCCCCACGAACCGACCATCGGCGAATCCGCCCGCTGGTCTGCGTTCTACATCGGCCTCGCGCTGCTGTTCGGCGTCGGCATCGGCGTCGTCGCCGACTGGCGCTACGGCGGCGAGTACTTCGCCGGCTACCTGACCGAGAAGGCGCTGTCGCTCGACAACCTCTTCATCTTCCTCATCATCATGAGCGGCTTCGCGGTGCCGAAGAAGTACCAGCAGAAGGTGCTGATGATCGGCATCGTCATCGCGCTGATCATGCGCGGAGCCTTCATCGCCGTCGGTGCGGCGCTGATCGAGAACTTCTCGTGGGTCTTCTACCTGTTCGGCGCCCTGCTCTTCGTCCTCGCCTACCAGCAGATCAAGGGCGACCACGGCGACCCGTCAAACAACGCCTTCATGCGCCTGGTGCGCCGCATCCTCCCCGTCACGGACGAGTACCACGGCGACAAGCTGACCGTGAAGAAGGACGGCAAGCGCTTCGTCACTCCGATGCTGCTGACGATCGTCGCGATCGGCTTCATCGACCTCGTCTTCGCGCTCGACTCGATCCCCGCGATCTACGGCCTGACCAGCGAGGCCTACATCGTGTTCACCGCGAACGCCTTCGCGCTGATGGGTCTGCGCCAGCTGTTCTTCCTCATCGGCGGACTGCTCGAGCGCCTCGTCTACCTCAGCCAGGGCCTCGCCGTGATCCTCGCGTTCATCGCCGTGAAGCTCGTGTTCCACGCCCTGCACGTCAACGAGGTGCCCTTCATCAACGGCGGCGAGCCGCTGCTGTGGGTGCCCGAGATCCCGATCTGGTTCTCGCTCACCTTCATCGGAGCGACGATCGCCGTCGCCACGATCGCGAGCCTGCTCAAGACCCGCGGCGACCGGGGCAAGTCCGACCGCGCGAGCGTCGAGGGCGAGCCGATCGAGACCGCGAAGGACGTCGACTCGCGCACCGACGCGTAGCACTCCGCACCGCACGCCGCGCCGCCCGGGAGGCCGTTCCTCCCGGGCGGCGCTGCGTTGTGAGGGGCGCTGTGCCGTAGGGCGGCGCCGAGCCGTCAGCTCTCGAGCACGAAGTCGACCGGCGTCGACACCACCCCGTTCGCCTGCACGGTGACGGAGTGGGCACCCGGGTAGTGCCGCCGGGTCGTGATCTCGCGGAACGAGTGCGTCCGGGTCACGGTCGTCCTCTCGCCCGCGGCGAGGCGCCGGGTCGCGAGCCGGAAGGTCTTGGGTCGGACGGAGCCGTCGGCCCGTTGGAAGCCGATCGAGTAGTCGATGACGACCGTCGCCTCCGTCCCGCCCTCGTTGACGATCTCGGCGGAGATCTGGACGGAGCCGCCCCAGGGCACCGCGTCGACGGAGAGACTCGGGCGGCCGACCCGCAGCAGTCCGCCGTCGAAGCCGGCGAGGACGAGCGCTTCCGGATGGCTCTTCTTCAGCAGGGTCCTGAGTGCGTGGCGCACCACCCGCGGCGTGTTCGCGTCCGGGTCCGCCGACCAGCCCGCAGCCGTCTCGATCACGATCTCCGGATCGACGCGACTGAGGTCGTTGAGGTGGTTGGCCGTCGAGCGGCGCACGTACTCGGACTCGTCCCGATAGGAGGCGTCGAGGACCCCCCGCGTCGCGCGCGGGTTCGCGAGCAGCCACGGCACGCGCTTCGCCCAGGGCAGGAAGGCGCGCGAGCCCTCGGTGGCGAGCCGCCGCACGTGCTCGTTCTCGTGATCCGTCCAGGTCAGCATCACGGCGAGCGCCCGCTCCGGACGCGCGATCAGCAGGTCGCGGATCGCGAACTCGCCGGTCAGGCCGACGGTGAGCCGGGCGAGCAGTGCGAGCGCCGCGTCGAAGTGCTTGGCGGATCCGCTCTCGAGAGCGCGGACGGTGACGAGCTCGGTGACCGGCCAGATCATCCAGCCCTCGAGGAGCGGCTGCTCGACGAGGTCGAGGACGAGGCTCTCGACGGCCGGGAACCCTGCGGGCAGGTCGCTCAGCAGCGCGTCGCGCACGAGGTCCACGCGCTGCCGGAGCCGGAGGCCGTCCAGCGAGTCGCTCACCGCGGCGAGCGCCGGCAGCTCCTCCGGACCCACCGCCCGGATCGACGCGGCCAGCCGCTCGACGATCTCCGGGCCGATCAGGTCGTCCATCGCGCCCACGGTGCGCCCCCTCCGTCGTGTCGGATCAGGGTCCCATGCGCGCCGCGCTCGGCGTCGGCGGATCCCGATACGCCCGCTCCGCGGGCTACTCGATCAGCAGAGCGCGCCGCCCCACCCCGCAGCACCTCCCGAACCCCTTGCTGGTCGAGCAGCCCCGCAGGGGCGTATCGAGACCCGCGTCCGCCGAGGACCGACCCCTCAGATGTCCGTCCGGTCCACGTCCACCACCTCGCGCCGCAGCTCCGCGGTCACGTCCCGCTCGCCCGCGACCGAGGCCACCCGGAGCGTCACCCGCTCGACCGGCACGACGGTCCTGGTGATCCCGATCCGCTCCTCGTGCAGGATCACGACGACCGGCTCGACAGACGCGGCGGCTCCGTCACCCGGCAGCGGATCGTCGCCGGGCAGCGGCTCCCGCACGAGCCGGATCTCCTCGCGGCGGACGTCGACGGTGATCGTCCGCTGCTCGGTGACGACGACGCGCTCGAGCCGGACGCGCTCGGTGGCGAACCGCCCCGTCGAGACGACGAGTCGCTCCTCGTGCAGAACGACGGACGGAGGGGTCTCGGGCGACGCGCTCATGCGAGGAGCCGGAAACAGGGATGCATGGTCTCTCCGATGCGATGCGAGGAGCGGGCCGGCGACGGGAGCGCCGGGGAAGAAGGGAACGGCCGGCCCCACTCCGAGGAGCGGGACCGGCCGGAGGAGTGCTGCTCGGGTCAGACCGCGCGGCGCGCGCTGGTCTTCTGACCGGTCTGCTGCTTCGCGGCCTCGGCCGCGCGCGAGGCCTGCTCCGTCACGGACGGGGCGTTCTTCGCCTCCTGCTGGATCTTCGGCGCCTCGGCCTCAACCTTGGTGAGGATCGCCTCCCAGCGCTGCTGCATCGGCTTGATGAGGCCGCCGCCGGCACCGACGATGATGACGCCGGCGATGATCGCGAGCACGGCGATGAGGATCGGCGTGGTGACGGTCGTGGCGACCTCGATCTGGTTCAGGGCCGCGGTGGCTCCGAGGAACAGGATGAAGATCGCGACGATGTTGCCGAGGAGCTTGCCGTAGGACAGTCCGCCCAGGGTGTTCTGGATGAGCCCCTTGGCGCCCGCGGCGATCGCGGCGGCGATCACGATGATGATGATCGCGACGATGATCTTGGGCAGGAAGCCGATGATGCCCTGGAGCAGATCGCTGACCGGGTTCGGGCCGAAGACACCGAACGCGAACTGGAGCACGAACAGCACGAGCGTGTAGTAGATGATCTTCGACACGATGTCGGAGGCGTCGAGCTTCGAGTTCGCGAGCGCCTTCTTGATGCCGCCGCGCTCGACGGCGCGGTCGAAGCCGACCTTGGTCAGCAGGCGCGAGAGGCCCTTCTCGATGAGCTTGGCGACGATGAGGCCGACGATGAGGATGAGCAGGAAGAGCAGCGCGAGCGGGACGAACGCGATGACCGCGGCCAGGCCGTTCTGCAGTGCGGCGGGGAAGTCCATGGGGAGCCTTTCGGGCGGGGAGGGGGCGGGGAAGGGACGGTGCGGCCGATCGGGTCGGCCGCACCGGTGCGCGACTAGCGGGTGCCGGTCTCGTCGGTGGTCGTGGTGCGCGTCGTGGTCGGGTCGACGAGCTCGATCTCCTCGTGGGAGACCTCCTCGTCCACGCGCTGCTGCTCGGTGACGGTCTCGGTGCCGAGGCTGACGCGCTCGACGGGGACGGTCTCCTTGGCGGTGACGACGCGCTCCTCGGTGAGGATCACCTCGTGCTCCTCCTCGCTGAGGTCGGGGCCCGCGAGGGCGTCGCCGGCGTTGGCCTCGGTGATCGGCTCGCGCGTGAGGGTGACCTCGTCGTGGCTGACCGGGACGGTGCGGGTGACCTGCTCGGTGACGATGTGCTTGCGCAGGCGGGCGCGGCCGGCCTCGACCGTCTCGGTGCCCACGTGCAGGCGCTCCTCGGAGCGCGTCATGGCGTCGTCGGTCGTGGGGCCGGAGGTGTCGTGGCCCTCGGTGCCGCGGCCGGTCGTGCCGCGGTCCGTCGCGTCGTGACCGTCGGTCACGAAGTCGGTGGTCGAACCGTTGTCGGCGTCCTGGTCGTAGAGGGGGCTCTCGGTGCGGGTGCCGCCGACTCCGTAGTAGGAGTAGAGGGCCTGCTCGTCGTCGGCGGTCAGGGCGCCGTCGTCCTCGATGCGCGGGGCGTCCTTCACGAACGACTTCTCGTAGGCGACGCGGACCACTCCGCCGTCGAACGACGCGTCGCTCAGCGGCGCGAACGACTCCGAGGAGCCGAAGAGGCCGGTGCGGATGGTGACCCAGGTGGGCTGCTGGCTGTCGTTGTCGACGTAGACCTGGCCGACGGTGCCGATCTTCGCGTCGTCGGTGCCGTGGACATCGGCGCCGATCAGGTCGGTGACGGTGCTGCTGTCGATCATGATGCACTCTCTTTCGCCGGGCACTGGCCCGGATAGCGGTGACGGATGGACGAGCGGACCGGAGGCGCGTCCGTGCCGGAGCGCTCTCCGATTCCTCCGGAGAGACAGGACCGGCCGCAGAGCGAGCCCCTGCAGTCACTCCGCTGGGAACGGACTTACGGTGTAAGCCACTGGTGAACCTTACGGTGTAAGCATCAGTAGGGTGGAGGAGCTTGCGTGTTCACCCCGCACCTGGTAGCCGGGCCGGGACGAGCGCCGCAGAGAGGTGTCTTCCGTGACCGACCGCGAACGAACAGGCAAGTCCGGCTCCTCCGCGCCGCGGCTCAGCCGCGACCTGATCATCGACACGGCCCTCTCCCACATCGACCGGTCGGGAGCCGAGGCCCTCTCGATGCGGTCGCTGGCGCAGGAGCTCGGCGTCGAGGCCATGTCGCTCTACCGCTACGTGCACGGCAAGGAGGACCTCCTCGAGGGCGTCATCGCCGTCCTGATGAAGGACCTCACCGCGACTCTCGCCGACGCGGACGCCCAGCACTGGCAGGAGTTCCTGCAGACCGCCGCCCACGCGGTGCGGCGCATCGCGATCGACCACCCGAAGGCGTTCCCCCTGGTCGCGACCCGGCACCCGGCCGCTCCGTGGCTGCGCCCGCCGCTGCGGAGCATCGAGGTCGTCAACACGTTCCTCACGACCCTGACGGCCAACGGCTTCACCGACGAGCAGGCCGTCGGCGCCTACCGGTCCTTCAGCAGCTTCCTGCTCGGCCAGTTGCTCCTGCAGTCCGCCGTCCTGGGCGCCGAGACGTCCCCGACGGACCTCCCGCTCGACGAGGGGGACGCCGACATCCCGCAGCGCGACGGCAACGTGTCCCTCGACTCCGCGCCCGAGGTCCGGCGCCTGCGCACCCTGCTCAGCGAGGACCGCAGCACGGAGGAGTTCGAGATCTCCCTCGAGACCCTCCTCGACCGCCTCGACCTGCAGCTCTCGCAGTAGGCGGGCGCCGCCCGCTCAGCGCTCGGCGGGACGGCCCAGCCCTTCCCTGAACAGGGCGACGGCCGACGAGGCATCGAGGGCCAGCGCCTCCGGCTCGTCCTTCACGCCGGCGGCTGAAGCGAGCTGTGCGTAGGCCGCCGACCCGTCCGCGTCACGCGAGGAGAACGAGGCGCATGCCGTGAGGACGAGCAGCAGTCGGTCATGCTCGACCACCTCCCGGACAGCCTGGGCGGCGCGTCCGGGCTCGGCACGCTCGGACTGGATGAGAACGAAGGCGAAGTCGTACAGATCCTTGGGCTCGTCCCGTCCGACGATCGCCGCGGCCTTGGCTGCCAAGTAGGAGCCGAGAGTGGCGACCCGCGCCGCTCGACCCGCGATCGTCACGATCTGCGCCGAAGCCAGTGCAGGGCGGGGGCCTTGGATGTTCATCGCGTTGACCCGGGGTGCCCCCGGAAGCACGATCGGCAGCTGCAGGGAGTCGTCGACGTCGACGAGGAGCTGGAGGACGACCGCTTCGCCTTCGACGTCGGTGACCCAGTTCCAGTCACCACGCGGATCGCGCGGAACGAACCCGCCCTCGGTGAGCGCCGCCTCGAGCCAACCGAAGTCGAGCTCGTCCCTGTCGTAGACGACGCCGAGGTCGAGCACCAGATCGACGTCGTTCGTCCCCTGATGCACCTCGTCGGTGTCGACGATCAGATCGGGAACCAATCCGCCGACGACGACGAGGTCCTTCCAGTGCTCTCCTGCCGCGTCGAGGAGGCGCATCAGCGCTTCCTCGGCGAGGTCGCGAGCCCGTCGGCTCCTCCTGCTCGACGACATCGGCTCAGAAGCCGATCGCGACGCGTCGGAGGTGCTCGGCGGGCTCCTCACCGCGGACGCTGTCCATGAGGAGGTCGACGTAGGCGCGGATCGGACCGGTGATCCGGAGGCCGTCGCTCTCGGTCGCTGCGTCGAAGACCGGCCGTCGCGATGTCGACACCACGACCCGTGCCCCTGCGGTCGTCGGCGTCAGGCCCGCCTCCGACACGAGCCGGTCGAAGACCCTCGCATCCTCGTCTCCCTCGATGTGGCACCGCGCGACCGAGATCCCGGTCGAGTACGGCGCGATGCGGTCCGCCGCGATCAGGCCTCCGAAGACCATGTCGCGTCCGAAGAGTCCGGCGAGACGGGATGCGATCCTCTCGGGGTCGCGGTCGAGCACGTGGAAGCGCCGATCCTCCGAGGACGACCGCGCGAAACCTGCCCACCCGTCGAGCAGCGCTCCCGGATCCTCGACCGTGCGCGCGGGGCGGCGTCCCCGCGAGCGCGCCGCGTCCTCACCGCTCTCCACGATCCAGCCCTCGGCCTCGAAGTCACGGAGCGCCCTGGAGACGGCGCCGAGAGAACGCCCCGATCGGGCGGCGAGTTCGTGCACGAGCGGAACCGGACGGAGCGATCCTTCCGGGCCCGCGGGAACGAGGCTCGAGAGGAGGGTCTCGGCGACGTCGGCGGCGGAGGCCGTCCAGCGGATCCCTCCGGATCCGCTCGCTCGGTGCTCGACGGGATCCGGACGCCGCTCGATGTAGACGGCCCCGCCCAGCTCGATCAGCATGGAGCCGTCGAGCCCGACCCATCCCACCCGCTGCTCGGCGAGCATCTCGATCGCACCGGGAGAGAAGGACTCGGCGACGAGCACGAGTTCGCGATCGGTCGGCCGATCCCGGAGCGCCCGCTCGACGTCACGCGGGTAGCCCGCGCCCGCCCAGCGCGGAATGACGGGGATCGACCGTCCCGTCCGGAGCGTCACGACCGAGTCCTCGTCCCGCGTCTCCACTGCCGCGACCGAGGCGGGCAACGCCCGAGCCAACGCCTCGCGGGCTCTTTCTTCGTG
Organism: Rathayibacter sp. Leaf299; assembly: GCF_001423055.1. NCBI lineage: Bacteria > Bacillati > Actinomycetota > Actinomycetes > Micrococcales > Microbacteriaceae > Rathayibacter > Rathayibacter sp. Leaf299. The sequence goes on along the minus strand of NZ_LMNT01000001.1, from coordinate 59,730 downwards.
GATTTGCATTTCTTCACTGTACAGAGAACAAAAGCCAATGACTGAAATAAACCAGACCACCCGAAGGAGAACCCGCCGGGGCGCGGATCACCCGAAGATCCGCGCCCCGACGGGCACGACAGTCCTACGCCCTCAGAGCGCGGGAGTCCAGATGCGCATCGTCGACGGCCCGCGGTTCGCCCACGTGTAGTACGGCCGGAACTCGACGCCGACGCGCCGCTCGACGGAGGCGGCCGCAGCCCCGTACGCCCACTCCTCCTCTTGCGTGCTGACCGCCGCGATCGCCGCGCGCGCGCCACCTCCGGGCGTCGGCACCGGCTCCACCGAGCGGTCGATCGCGATGTGCTCCGTGTCGAGCCCGTCGGGCAGGTCGATCGACTCGACCGCCAGCACGAAGGGTCCGCGCTCGAGCGCGACCTGCCCGCGAACGGCGTCGATGCGCGGGTGGGGCGTCACGAATCGCGCGGTCATCGGGAGCGACAGCCGCACGACCTCGCCGGCGCGGAAGGCGCGCCGCACGGTCACGGTGTCGCGCGACTCCTCGACCGGAGAACCGTCGAGCAGCGCCGAGCCGCGCGCCCACGGGGGGATGCGCAGGGTGAGCGAGAACTCCGCGTCCTGCTCGATGCGCACCGCGATCTCTCCCTCGGCGGGGTACTCGGTCTCGACCTGCAGGGCGATGCCGTCGGTCTCGATCCGGTACGCGCCGTACTGGTGCAGCTGCACGCCGTCGTCGTCGGCGGTCGCGAAGCCCAGCTCGACGCTCGCGAGCGTCCGCGCCGTGTTCGTCGGGCAGCAGGACACCCAGAACCAGGGCGCCCGCAGGCTCGACTGCGCCCGGTCGGTCTCGACGGACTCGTCGGGCTCCACTCCGTCGACCCGCTGCTGCAGGGTGTTCGTGTAGAAGAAGGCGCGGCCGTCGGCACGCGTCGCCGGCAGCACCGCGTTCAGCAGGGTCCGCTCGATCAGGTCCGCGTAGGCGGTGTCGCCCGAGCGCAGCAGCAGCCGCCAGCTGAGCATGTCGGAGGCGATGGCCGCGCAGGTCTCGGCGTAGGCGCGGTCCGAGGGCAGCTCGTAGTCGGCTCCGAACGCCTCGTCCTGATGGTGCGAGCCCATGCCGCCGGTGATGTACGTGCGCCGCGCGACGGTGCTCGACCACTGGCGCCGCACGGCGTCCTCGAGCTCGGCGTCGCCGGTCTCGACCGCCACGTCGAGGGCTCCGGAGGCGAGGTACAGCGCGCGGACCGCGTGGCCGCGCAGCACGTCCGCCTCGCGGACGGGGACGTCGTCCTGGAAGTACTCCGGCCCGAACTGCACGGCGCCGAGGGTGCCCGTGCCGCGGCGCTCCACGAAGAGGCGGGCGAGCTCGAGCCAGCGTCCGTCGCCCGTGGCGCGGGCGAACTCGGCGAGCGCCGGCTCGATCTCGGGGTGCCCGCAGACCGCGACGCGCCCGCCGGTTCCGAACTCCCGCCAGACGTGCTCGGCCAGCCGCCGCGCCACCGCGGGCAGCAGGTCGTCGTGCCCCGTTCGCAGCCGCGCGACGGCCGCCTGGATCAGGTGCCCGAACGAGTACAGCTCGTGCCCCCACTCCAGGTTCGAGTACCGGGCGGGCTGGCCCTCGCGGCCGAAGCTCGTGTGCAGGTAGCCGTCCTCCTCCTGCGCCGCGGCGACCCGGGCGACGAGGGCGACGTAGGAGGAGGCGAGCGCCGCGTCGTCCGAGCGGCCCAGCTCCCAGGCCATCGCCTCGAGCAGCTTGTAGACCTCCGAGTCGACGAACTCGATGCCCGCGTGGCGGTTCCCGGAGGCGTCCGAGATCGTGCCGTCGGCCGCGCGGTCGAAGTTGCCGGCCCAGCCCACGCGCTCGATCCACGAGAGGCAGTGGCCGATCACGGCCTGCGCGCCGAGGTCCTGGTACTGCTTCCAGAAACCGCCGGTCAGGCGGATCTCGTGCTGCCCGAGCGGGCGCAGCCGACCGGAGCCGGGTGCGACCGGTCCGCCGAGGGCGGTGGTGGTCGCGGGGGACGTCGTGGTCACGGAGTTCTCCTAGGTGGAACGGTCAGTCCTTGACGGCGCCGGCGGTGACTCCTGCGGAGACGTAGCGCTGGGCGACGACGAGGAGCACGGCGGCCGGGAGGGAGGCGACGACGGCGGTCGCCATGATCGAGTTCCACTCCTGGTTGTTGTTGCCGATGTAGCGGTAGATGCCGAGCGTGATCGGCTGCAGGTCGCCTCCGCTGTCGAGCGTCGACGCGAAGACGAAGTCGGACCACGCCCAGAGGAACGCGAAGAGCGAGACCGTGACGACGGAGTTGCGGCTGATCGGCATGATCACGGACGTGAAGGTGCGCCAGGCGCTCGCGCCGTCCATCCGCGCCGCCTGCGTCAGCTCGTCGGGGATCCCGGACATGAACGCGGTGAAGATCAGCACGCCGAACGGCACCGCGATGGTGGAGTCGGCGACGATCAGCCCGGCTACCGAGTTGAGGAGCCCGAGGTTGAGGTAGATGGCGTAGAAGCCCATCGCCATGATGATCGCCGGGATCATCTGCGCGATCAGCAGCACGAACGAGACCCCGTTGCCTCCGCGCGGCCGCAGCTTCGCCAGCGAGTACGCGGCCGGAGCGGCGATGACGACGGTGAGCAGGACCGTCCCGATCCCCACGATCAGGCTGGTGCCCAGGAACGGCAGCTGCTCGCGCAGCACCGCGTCGTAGCCGGTGAAGGTGGGCGAGAGCGGGAACCAGTCCGGCGGATCCTTGCGCATCGAACCGGTCGGAGTGAGCGAGACGTTCACCATCCAGTAGACGGGGAACAGCATGATCGCGGTGAGCGCGATGCCGATCGCGGTCAGCCACCAGGGCCTGCGCGCGGTCACGACTGCGCCTGCTTCCGCTGCGCCCGGATGTAGACGACGCCGAACGCGAGGGCCAGGAGGATCAGCAGGTTGCCGACCGCCGCCGCGGGTCCGAAGTCGGGCAGCATCGAGCCGAAGCCGAGCTGGTAGGTCCAGGTCGCGAGCGTGGTCGACGAGTCGGCCGGGCCGCCCTTCGTCATGATCCAGATGATGTCGAACACCTTCAGCGTGTAGACGAGGCCGAGCAGGATCGTGATCGCCGAGACCGGTCGCAGCAGCGGCAGCGTGATGCGCCAGAACTGCTGGGCGCCGGTCGCGCCGTCGAGCGAGGCCGCCTCGTAGAGGTCCTGCGAGATGTTCTGCAGACCGGAGTAGAGGATCACGAGGTTGAACGGGATGCCGATCCAGATGTTGGCGATCAGCACCGCGATCAGCGAGGTCGACGGCGACGTGAGCCAGTTGATCTGCCCGATGCCGAACGTCTGCAGGAACGCGTTGACGATCCCGGATTCGCTGTTCAGCATCCACGACCAGGTCGACGCCGACACGATCAGCGGCAGGAGCCACGGCACCAGGAACAGCGCCCGCAGCGTCGAGGAGAGCGGGAAGGTCCGGTAGAAGAAGACCGCCAGCGCGAGCCCGATCGAGAACTGGAACGCGATCGACACGACCGTGAAGACGGCCGTGTGCAGGAGCGCCGGCCCGAAGGTCGCGTCCTGGAACACCTGGATGTAGTTGTCGAACCAGATGAACGCCGCATCCCCCTGCACGAACGAGCGGACCGTGTAGTCCTTCAGGCTCAGCTCGAGATTGCGGTAGAGCGGGAACGCGTAGAAGACGAGCAGGTAGACGACCAGCGGAGCGAGGAACGCCCAGGCGATCAGCTGGCTGCCCTCGAGGCGCGTGCGGCGCCGGGGCGGAGCGACGACCGCCGGGGCGGCGTCCCTCCGCTCGCCTGCGCGCTGCAGCAGCCGGGCGGTCTCGGTGGTGGTGGTCATGGTCTCTTCCCTCTGACGGCCGGGTCGGTGCGCGCGGCACCGACCCGGCTCATCCGGCTACTTCGTGGCGGACTCGGCCGCGGCCTGCGCGGCCTTCAGTGCGTCCTCGGGCGACTGCGAGCCGCTCAGCGCGTTCTGCACGGCCGTCCAGAGCTGCTCCGAGATCTGCGGGTACTTCGTGCCGAGATCGTCCGAGGTGCGGCCCTTGGCGGACTGCACCGCCTCGACCCACGGCTCGAGGTCGGCGTTCCCAGCGACCTGCGCCTCCTGGGCGGCAGCGGTCGGCGCGATGTACGAGAGCGTGTCGTCGGTCGTGACGAGGTTGTCGGTCGACGTCAGGCACTCGGCGATCGCCGCGGTGGTCTCGTAGCGCGACTCGTCGCTCTGCACCGGGAGGGTGAGGAACTCGCCGCCGGTCGGCGCCGGAGCGGATCCGCCGTCGATCGCGGGGATCGTGAGGATCCCGTAGTCGATGCCGGAGGCCTTCGCGTTGGCCAGCTGCCAGGTGCCGTTCTCGCCGAACGCGTACTCGCCGGTCTCGAACTCCTGCCAGCTGGTGGTCTGCGTGTTGCCGATGACGGAGTTGGGCGCGTAGCCCTTCTCGACCCAGTCGGTCCAGAGCGAGACGGCCTGGACGGCCTCGGGCGAGTCGAGCTCGGTGAGCTCGGCGCCCGATCCCCAGAACCACGGGAGGAACTGGAAGCTCCCCTCCTCCGTGCCGATGCCCGAGAACGTGATGCCCTTGCCGCCCGAGGCGGTGACCTTCGCGAGCGCGTCGGTCAGGCTCGCCCAGTCGGTGACGGAGGCGATGTCGACGCCCGCCGTCGCCAGGACGGTCTTGTTGTAGTAGAGCGCGAGGGTGTTGGCCCCGATCGGCACACCGAACGTGTCGCCGCCGGTCTGCCCCGCCGCGAGGATGTTCGCGTCGATGTCGCCGGTCTCGAGCCCGTTCTCGGCGGTGGTGGTCAGGATCCCCGACTCGGCCAGCGTCGAGACGACGGGGTTGTCGACGAGCAGGATGTCGGGCGAGTTGCCCTGCTGCCCTGCGAGCAGCGCCTTGTTGGTCAGGTCGGTGGTGTCGTAGCCGGTGCGCTCGACGGTCACCCCCGCCTCCGTACCGCAGGCGTCGATGAGCTTCGCCCAGTCGCTGCTCTCGTCGAACTGGGGGTACGGGTCCCAGAACGTGTAGGTTCCTCCCGCGGCCGAGCTGGAGCCGTCTCCGGATCCTCCTGCGCAGCCGGTCAGTGCGGCCGCCGCCGCTCCCAGCGCGACGGCGGCGCTGAGGCCCCGTGCGTACTTCCTCGTCCTCACGGATGTTCCCTTCGTCGTTGACGGGTCGGTTCCGGTCCGCCTTCGCGGCGTTACCGAAACTACTTTCTGCGGGATGAACCTACGCACGCCGTTGGCGGGCGTCAAGAGCGCGTTACGTTTCGGCCTTTTCGGTTTTTCGCGCACTCGTGCGAGGATCGGGCGGAGCGCTCATCCGCGCCGCCGATCGGAGGACGCCGTGACCCCGCGCAAGCCCACAGGCTCGATCACCCTGACCGACGTCGCCCGCGTCGCCGGCGTCTCGGTCGCCACGGCGTCGAAGGCCCTGAACAACCGCGACCAGGTGCGCGCCGAGACCCGCCAGCGCGTCCTCGACGCCGCCGCCTCGCTGTCGTTCACGCCGAACCCGTTCGCGAAGGCCCTGAACTCGTCGCGCACCGGCACCATCGGCATGCTCACCAGCGACCTCGACAACCGCTTCGTGCTGCCGGTCCTCCTCGGCGCCGAGGACGCCTTCGGCGCCGGCTCCACCTCGGTCCTGCTCTGCGACGCCCGTGGCGACTCCATCCGCGAGCAGCACCACATCAAGAACCTGCTCGCCAAGCGCGTCGACGGCATCGTGATCCTGGGTCGCACCACGAACTCGCGCCCGTCGATCACGAGCACGATCCCCGTGCCGGTGGTCTACGCCTACGCCCCCTCGGAGGATCCCGCCGACTCGTCCTTCACGCCCGACAACGCGCAGGCCGGCGTCCTCGCCGCGGGACACCTGCTCGACCGCGGCCGTCGCCGCATCGCCCTCATCAACGGCGAACCCAGCTACGCGGCCGCCCGCGACCGCGCGGCCGGCGTGCAGCAGGCGCTGACGGAGGCGGGTCTGACGCTCGTCGGCGGCGACGTGCTCTACGGCCAGTGGTCCGAGAGCTGGGGACGGCAGTGCGCGGAGGAGCTCGTGAACGCGCACCCGGACCTCGACGCGATCATCTGCGCAAGCGACCAGATCGCGCGCGGGGCGCTGGACCACCTGCGCGAGAGCGGGCGACGGGTGCCGCGGGACGTCGCGGTCGTGGGATTCGACAACTGGGACCTGCTCGTCGAGGCGGCACGGCCGCCGCTGTCGAGCATCGACATGCAGCTCGAGACGCTGGGGCGCGCCGCAGCGGAGGAGCTGTCGCATGCGATCCGCGGCGGAGCGACGCCGGGCGTCCGTCGGATGCCGGTGCGGCTGGTGCCGCGCGAATCATCGGCGTGAGGCGGCGCTCGGGTGCAGACGAGGCTCGCCTGGACGATCGCCTCCGAAGACACCGCTCGCACTCACCTCACCCAGGGTGTGCAGCCGAGAGTGATCAGCTCCCGAGAAGAGTCCCGAACCCCGTCGGACTCGGTATCTCCCTCCGAGCATCCTGCTGAGACGACATGAACTCGCGTCCGACGAGGTTCGCGGACGCGGCCCCGAGACGGACGATGTGCCGCGCTCCTCACCCTCCCTGGGTGAGGCCGGTGATCAGGTTGATGGCGACGGCCACCACGAAGGTGCCGAAGAAGTAGGACAGCAGAGCGTGGGCCAGGGCGATGCGGCGTGAGGGGGTGGAGGAGCGGGTGATGCTGTCGGCGCTGTACGCCATGCCGATGGAGAAGGCCGTGTAGGCGAAGTCGCTGTAGGACGGGTCCTCGTCCTGGTCGAAGTCGAAGCGGTGGCGGTCGTCGAGGTAGTACATGCGCGCGTACTTGAAGGCGTAGACGGTGTTGATGAGCGCCCAGGCCGCGACGACCCCGACGACCGCCAGGATCGCGGCCGCGGATCCGACGGGGTCCTTCTGCTGGCTGCGGAGGAGCGCGATGACCACGAGGACGAGGCTGAGGAAGGTGGCGGCGATGATGAGCGAGTCGACCAGCTTCCGGGACCGGTCCTCGTGGCGGGCGAGGTCGCGGGTGCGTTCGGGGCCGGCCGGCCACGCCGTCGACCAGGCCCAGACGAGGAACACCGCCGCGGCGATCGCCCAGCCGAGCAGAGGCGACAGATCGGGGACACCGAGGAGCGCGGTGACCGCCGCGACGGCTGCGCCGACGAGTGCGGCCACACCGGCCTTGACTGACAGGTGGGACATGACGGTTCCTTTCCGATCGGTGGTTCGTCGTCCGGTCGCGCAGTGCGGTGATGCTCCGCGCGGAGCTCATGCGGACCGGGCTCGCGAGAGGGGGACGTAGAGGCCGGCGCGCGCGGCGCGGACGGCCGCGAGCGTGCGCGACGTGGCGTCCAGCTTGACCAGGATGTGCTCGAGGTGAGTGGCGACCGTGCGGGGAGCGACTCTCAGCGCCCGGGCGATCTCGAGATTGGAGCACCCCTCGATCACGTGGCCCAGCACCTCGAGCTCCCGCGGTGTCAGGCCCCGCAGGCGCGTCGCGGGGGAGAGCACGACGACTCCGCGGGACACTGCGGCGAGCTCTCTCTCGCAGGCCAGCACCGTCACCCGCACGTAGCCGTCCGGCGATTGCCGGCGACCGCGGGGCCACAGGAACGAGGCGTAGTTCTGCCCTTCGGCGAGGGCGTCCCTCGCGGCGTCGATCAGAGCCGAATCTGCGGTGAGCAGCTCGTCCGCGGAGAGACCCGGAAGGGAGGTGACGCCGTGGTCGGGGAGGAGGACCACGCCTGCTCCGGCTCCGCCGACGACCGAGGCCGACGCGGCGAGGGAGCGGACAGGGTCGATGCCCGAGGTGAGCGTCGGCACGAGTCGAGCGAGGCGTCGGCGGACCGCCGGCGACGGCGGTTCCGCGCTCCGGAACAGCACCGTCATGAAGCCCACGTGCCGGCCCCCGTCCTCGAAGAGAGCGACGGAGAGGGTCTCGTGGAATCCCGCGGGGAGCAGGCACTCCGCCCAGGTCTGCAGGTCCCTCGGCGAGAAGGGGACGTCCGACAGGCTGATGGGGGGCCGGTCGTGATCCGCACCGGTCCTCTCGATGTCGAGCGCCATCTGCGGACCGCTGAGGTAGCGGACGCACGACTCGTCGAGGTCGGTGCTCGCGACCGAGCGGTATCCCGTGCCGTTCGGCTCAGCCAGCGCCATCCACGCGCCGTCGAAGGGGATGTGGTGGTGCAGCTCGTCCAGCATCGCCTGCGCCCGCTCGCGGACCGGGCCCGGGCGCGCGGCCGTCTCGGCGAGGTGGAGCGCAGCAGTGCGTGACACGGGACTCGACCACCTCAGGACCGGGGGCAGGGGATGCGAAGGGATTGTCCGAAGACCGGTGCTTACCGGGATACCACTGCGAGCCCCGTCGGAGGGACCCCCTCGACGGCAGACCGGATCGGCAGTTCTGCCGATGGTGCCTCCCGTTCGGCGGGCGTGAGATCGAGGTGTCGCCCGGTCGACCGACCCGAGGCGGCTTCGACCGAACGTCGCGCACGGAGGGGAACGAGCATGAGAGCAGTGGTGTACGAGGGGCCGCGCACAGTCGCGGTGAGAGACGTCCCGGATGCGCGGATCGAGCGCTCCACCGACGTGCTGGTGCGCATCACGACCACGAACATCTGCGGGTCCGACCTGCACATGTACGAGGGGCGCACCAGCTTCGAGACCGGGCGGTGGTTCGGTCACGAGAACATGGGCGAGGTGATCGAGGTCGGCGACGGCGTCGACAAGGTCAAGGTCGGGGATCACGTCGTCCTGCCGTTCAACGTGGCGTGCGGGCACTGCAAGAACTGCGAGCGCGGGCTGACCAACTACTGCCTCACCGCTCAGCCCGTCCCGGAATGGGCCGGTGCGGCCTACGGATTCGCCGACATGGGACCGTGGGCCGGCGGCCAGGCCGAGCTGCTGCGGGTGCCCTGGGGCGACTTCAACTGCCTCCGGCTGGGAGAGGACGCGGAGGAGAAGTCCGCCGACTACGTGATGCTCGCCGACATCTTCCCGACCGGCTACCACGCGACCGAGATGGCGGGGGTGAAGCCCGGTGACCAGACCGTCATCTACGGTGCCGGCCCCGTCGGCCTGATGGCCGCGCTGTCCGCCACCATCAAGGGTGCGAGCCGAGTCATGGTCGTGGATCGGCATCCGGATCGTCTGCGACTGGCGGAATCCCTCGGCGCGATCGCCATCGACGACTCGAAGGTCGATCCTGTGGAGGCCGTGCTGGAGTACACGATGGGGCTCGGCGCCGACAACGGCTGCGAGTGCGTCGGCTATCAGGCGCACGACCCCGGCGGCGAGGAGCAGCCGAACCTCACGCTGAACCGCCTGGTCCAGTCGGTGCGCTTCACCGGGCGGATCGGCACCGTCGGCGTCTTCGTGCCGCAGGACCTCGGCGGCCCCGACGAGCTCGCGAAGGAGGGGCGGATCGCCTTCGACATCGGCTTGCACTGGTTCAAGGGCCAGACCCTGGGAACCGGACAGGCGCCCGTCAAGAAGTACAACCGCCGGCTCCGCGACCTGATCGCCGCGGGGAAGGCGACGCCGTCGTTCCTCGTCAGTCACGAGCTGCCGCTCGAGCAGGCACCGGACGCCTACGAGCACTTCGACAATCGGGACGACGGGTGGACCAAGGTCGTCCTCAAGCCCGGGAAGGCGGCGTGATCATGGCCGGAAGAGCGACTGCCGCAGTCGGAGTCGGCATCGCAGGGGTCGCGGTGGGCCTCGTCGCCCGTTCCCTCGTGAAGAAGGAACGGGAGTCCGACGGGGACGGGCCGCACCCGGAAGGGTGGAAGGCGGTCACCGTCCTGGGCGAGGCCCGGGACTTCGAGAGCGGCGGGTATCCCGAGCCGCTGGCGCGTCTGGCGGAGTCGCTCGAGATCCGGATCGATCCGGCGCCCGGGGACAAGGGCTTCGAGGTGCACGCCCGGTTCCGCGAGGGTGTCGATCCCGGGGTGGACGACGATCCGGGCAAGGCGCTGCGCGAGGCTCTGCGCGACGCCAAGCAGATCTTCGAGACGGGCGAGGTCCTGCGAGCGACCCCGAGACCGCACGGAGAACGACCGCGCACCCTGCTCGGTGGCGCGGTCGACGAAGCAGAGGACGAGGCGAAAGGCGGAGGTGTGCTGTGAAGGCTCTGTGCTGGACCGGAGTGAACGAGCTCTCGGTCGAGACCGTCGAGGATCCCGGGATCCTCAATGCTCAGGACGCGATCGTCAAGGTGACCCTGAGCACGAGCTGCGGGTCCGATCTCCACCTCCTCGGCGGGTACGTCCCGACGATGCGAGCGGGCGATGTGCTCGGGCACGAGTTCATCGGCGAGATCGTCGAGGTCGGATCGGCCGTCACGAAGCACCGGGTCGGCGACCGTGTGGTGGTCTGCTCGTTCATCAGCTGCGGGAAGTGCTGGTACTGCCGCAACGAGCTCTACTCCCTGTGCGACAACGGCAACCCGAACGCGGGGATCCCCGAGATGCTCTGGGGCCAGGCGCCCGGCGGCTGCTACGGCTACTCCCACGCGCTGGGCGGGTGGGCCGGCAGCCACGCCGAGTACATCCGCGTGCCGTACGCCGACCAGGGCGCCTTCGCCGTTCCCGAGGGGATCAGCGACGAGCGGGCGCTCTTCGCCTCCGATGCCGCTCCGACAGGATGGATGGGAGCGGACCTCGGCGGAGTCCGGCCCGGAGACACCGTCGCGGTCTGGGGCGCCGGCGGTGTCGGGCAGATGGCGGCACGCGCGTCGCTGCTGCTCGGCGCCGAGCACGTCATCGTGATCGACCGCTTCCAGGAGAGGCTGACCCAGGTCGAGCAGGTCATCGGCGCGGAGACCATGAACCACGAGACCAGCGAGGTGACGGCCGAGCTCCGCGAGCTGACCGGCGGACGCGGCCCCGACGTGTGCATCGAGGCGGTCGGGATGGAGGCGCACCGCGACGGACCCGACTTCGCCTACGACCAGCTGAAGCAGCAGCTGCGGCTGCAGACGGACAGACCCACCGCCGTCCGTGAGGCGGTCTTCGCCGCGCGCAAGGGCGGCAGCCTCTTCGTGCTGGGCGTCTTCGGCGGCTTCGTCGACAAGTTCCCCCTGGGGGCGGTGATGAACAAGGGCCTCACGCTCCGGTCCGCTCAGCAGCACGGGCACCGGTACATCCCGATGCTCCTCGAGAGGATGGCGCGAGACGAGATCGTCACCGAGCACCTCGCCACGCACGTCATGCCGCTCGAGGACGGCCCCGCCGGCTACGCCATGTTCAAGGAGAAGACCGACGGGTGCGTGCGGGCGGTCCTCCGACCCTGAGCGTCGAGGAACCGCCCCGGCTCCACCCTGAGGAGCAGGGGCGGTTCCGATGGCGACGCCGCCGGAGGCCGCGGTCGAGCGGCCGGCGAAGTCGTCGAGGTCGTAGGTGCGGAGCGGTCGCAGTGGGCATCATGGGACCGTCACCGGGCGGATGTGATCCGGGGCCGGCTACGCCGATCGAGCAAGGGAGACCGATGATGGCAACCCAGGTGAGCAAGGCACTTCTCGTCCGTCTGGAGGCGCTGCCCGGCAAGGCGGACGACCTGCGGGCGTTCCTGAACCAGGGGCTGACGATCGTGGAAGGGGAGCCGAAGACGGTCCGGTGGTTCGCGCTGCAGTTCGGACCCACGTCGTTCGGCATCTTCGACGCGTTCCCCGACGAGTCCGGGCGCCAGGCGCACCTGTCGGGCGAGGTCGGCCGAGCGCTCGGCGAGAACACCGGGGTCCTGTTCGGGGAGCCCACCGTCGAAGAGATCGATGTCGTCGCCGAGAAGCAGCCCGCGTAGGCGCGGCAGGACGACGCTCATGGAGCACCGCCTGTTCGGCCGCCCTCCGTCGGAGGTCTCCGTGATCGGGCAGGGCACCTGGTACATCGACGATGCCCACCGCCCGACCGCCGTGGCCGCGCTGCGTCACGGGATCGACAGCGGCATGACGCACATCGACACCGCCGAGATGTACGGCGACGCCGAGCCGGTGGTTGGTGCGGCGATCGCCGGACGGCGGGACGAGGTCTTCCTCGTCTCGAAGGTGCTCCCGAGCAACGCCTCGCGTGCCGGAGTGGTGGCGGCGTGCGAGCGCACGCTGACGCGGTTGGGCACCGACAGGCTGGACTGCTACCTCCTGCACTGGCGCGGCTCGCACCCTTTGGAGGAGACGTTCGCCGGGTTCGAGCAGCTGCGCGAGCAGGGCAAGATCCGGTCGTGGGGCGTGAGCAACTTCGATGTCGACGATCTGGAGGAGGCCTGGCGGTCGGGCGGGGAAGGGCACCTCGCCTGCAATCAGGTGCTGTACCACCTCGAGGAGCGCGCGATCGAGCACGCCGTGCTCCCGTGGTGCGAGCGGCAGGGGGTCGCCGTCGTCGCGTACAGTCCCTTCGGTCACGACCGCTTCCCCGATCCGCGGACGCCGGGGGGCCGCGTGCTCGAGCAGATCGCGGCGGTGCACGGTGCGAGCGCCCGGCAGGTCGCCCTGCGCTTCCTCGTGCGCCGGCCGGCCGTCTTCGCCATCCCCAAAGCCTCCACCGTCGCGCACGCCGACGACAACGCAGGAGCGGGCGCGCTGGAGCTCAGCACCGCCGAACTCGACCGGATCGACGCCGCGTTCCCCCGCGGACCGCGACCGCGCCGGCTGCCCATGCTGTGACGTCGACCTCTGCTCGACGCGCGCTACGAGCGGAGGGTGTCGGAGGGGTTCTCGGAGAACGCTGCGCGATAGCTGGCGGCGAATCGGCTGAGGTGGATGAACCCCCATCGAGTGGCCACCTCGGTCACGCTGACAGCTTCCGGCGCGGCGACGAGCAGTTCCTCGCGGACCCGCTCGAGCCGCTGCCGCCGTAGGTAGGCCATCGGTGTCGTGTCGAGAGTGCGGCGGAACGCCTCCTGAAGGCTGCGAGCACTCGTCGATACGGCCGCCGCCAGTTCGGTCACGGTCCACGGATGCTCAGGCCGGCGCCGCAGGAGCTCCACCGCCTGCGAGAGAGGGCGTGGGCCGCCCTTCGGTGCTGGTCCGGTCAGCTCCGACGAGTAGTTGTGCGGCTGCCCGAAGAGCAGGCTGTGCAGCAGGACCTGCTCCAGCCGTTGCAGTGCCAGCGGGTGCGCCAGGGGCCCGGACGCCTGGTCGGACGCGCCGTCGATCAACTGCAGCGCCTGGAGGACGAGCCGACTCGCGGGTGTGCTCAGGTCGATCTCGGAGGCGAAGTGGACAGGCGCGAGATCATCTCGCCCGAGCAGAGCCTCCACTTCGAGCTGCATCAGGTCGCGGGGGATCATCACGGAGAGTTGCGCGAAGTCGTCGCTGCAGTCGAGCTCGACCGGTTCGCCGGGCACGAAGGCGCCCGCCGTCGTCGAGGAGGCGTGAACGGGCGCACCCGCACCTGCGCGCATGACCGAACGCCCGTCCATGGGGATGTCGACGTGATAGTCCTGCGCTTCGACCGTCTCGATCCGCACCGCCCCCCGGAACCTCATGAAGCCGCAGGTGATCCGCCCCACGAGCAGAGCGTTCAGGTGCATCCTGACGTCGTCGTCCGACCGCGCCGCGGGAAAGGCGACCGGGAGGAAGGCCTCGGACAGCGCCTGCCGCGTCTCGTCGAGACCGCGCGTCGACGCCATGCGTCGACTCGCGAACATCTCCGCCGAGCCGGTTCTCATCCCGTGATCCTCAGCCGCGCCCGCTTCCTGCTGCAGTCGGCCGCTCGCGCGGAACGGACACTCCTCCGCGTGCAACGGATAGAGGCGGGCACACACCTCTGCCTACCCTGGAATGCCGCTGAGATTCCCCCGCTCAGCGCTCCGCGGTGGCCGAACTCTTCGGGTGAGGGCGGCCACCGCCCCATCACCCGGTGAACTGCTGACACGGACACGGATCCTCCCGTCACGTCGCCGCTCCCACCGTCCTGTTCGTCTGCGGTCTAGGGCGGCGCGCGCGTCGATGCTGCCGGCGAGCGATAAGTGGTCGCTCACCGATCCTCGAGGCGCGGAGAACGCGCGCCTCGAGGTTCTGTTCCGGCGCTCTGACGCGATCGTCGCCTCCGGCGAATGGTGCTCGTGCTCAGGAGGAGGAAGCCGGCACCCGTGGCGGCGAGGGATGCCGGCGCCGGGAGCGCACTCGTGACGACGAGAACGACTCGAGCCTCCGTCTTGCTCGGACCGGTTGACGCTGAGGGGCTGCGTCGCGAGCGCGATCGGACCCTACGTCGCCGGCGCCGCAGTCGTGTCGACGACGACGAACGCGTCGAGGATCACGTTCGACCCCGTGGACGCAGGATTGCGCCCCGTCCCGCGAGACACCGTGACCTCGTGCGGCCCCGCGGCCAAGGGCCCGCTGCTCCACACCGTCTGCTTCGCCCGCGACGTCGCGCTGTACCGGTCGACGCTCGCCACCTTCACCCCGTCCAGCTCGACCTCGTTGATCCCCGACGAACTCGTGAGGCGACTCACCCAACTCACCCCCGTCCCCGTGAACCGCAGCGTCGCCGACGCGCCCGCCGTGCTCGAGTGGGCGATGCTCCCGCCGCTGTCCGACGCCGACGTCAGCGTCGTCCACGTCCCGGTCGTCACGATCCGATCCGACCCGTTCTCGAACGTCCCCGCGCCCGGAAGCGCTGACGGAGGCGGCGGTGCGGCGGTGACGACGAACGCGTCGAGGATGAGGTTCGAGCCCGTGGCCGCAGGGTTGCGCGTGGTTCCACGGGAGACGGTCAGCGTGTGCTTGCCCGCGGGAAGAGGACCGCTGCTCCACACCGTCTGCTTCGCGCGAGTCGTCGCGCTGTACCGGTCGACCGTCGCGACCTTCACTCCGTCGAGCCGCACCTCGTTGATGCCCGAGGACGAGGTGAGGCGGCTCACCCAGCTGATCCCCGTGCCCGTGAACGCGAGCGTCGCCGAAGCCCCCGCCGTGCTCGAGTACGCGATGCTCCCTCCGCTGTCCGACGCCGACGTCAGCGTCGACCACGTCCCGGTCGTCGCGATCTTGTCGGAGCCGTTCTCGTACGTCCCCGCGCCCGGGAGAACCGCCGACGGCTCGCTCACCGGTCCCTCGGCGAGCCACCGGGTGAAGTACTCCAGCATCTCCTTGTTCGTGAAGCTCGGAGCGGCGTGCCCGTTGGTGCCCTCGCCCGGATGGGAGCGGAGGGTCGCCTCCTTCGCGACCGGGAGCGCCTTCGCATGCAGCGCCATGCCGTGCTTCGCGAAGGGCACGACGAGGTCGTCCGGAGAGCCCGTGATCCGGAACCGCGTCCCACGCCAGACCTCCTGCGGAAGCCGTGCAGGATTCGCGGCGGCGATGGCCGCGGCGTCGGGGAAGTAGGGCAGCACCTTCTGCGGCTCACTGGCCGCGCGCTCCTCCAGGTCGTAGGAGCTGCTGGTGAAGTACGCACCGAGGATCCGCGGGAGCATCCGGTTGCCGTAGGCCCAGGCGAGCAGCGGGCCGCCACCGGAGTCGGAGCGCAGCAGGCTCGCGTCGATGCGCCAGACCGACGACGCCCACGCGGCCACGGCGACCTGGATCTCGATCGCCCGGGCGCTGGTGTAGGTGCCGCCGCCGTAGGTCGGGCAGATGCTGACGATCCCGCGGTCCACCGCCAGGTCCGCCGAGTAGGCGAAGGCGCTCGAGAGCGCGGTGTGGTTGGCGTTGAGGGAGTGGTAGTACCAGAGCATCGTCGCTCCGACGCTCTGCGAAGGCGGGGCGGCGTGCGGGACGAACAGTCGGGATCGGTCTCCCGCGACGACGACGTCGATGATCTCGTAGCGCTTCCTCCCCGTGCGCGACGTCGCGGTCGCCATCCGGGACACCTCGCCGGGGAGCTTCGGGACCGCACCGAGGTCGCCCGCGGCGACGGCCGGGGTGGCGAAGGCGACGGCTCCCGCGCCGGCCACGGAGGCGGCGAGGATCGTCCGCCTGGACGGAGTCCTTCTCTCAGACATGGTCATCGAGCCTCTTCGCTCGTCTCTCTGCGAAGACGAACGACCGAGCGGAGGGAAGAGATGCAGACGCCGAGCGGCTGCTCGGATCCCTTGTGCGGCCTGTGCTCCGAGGAGTGTAGGCAGAGGGACGAACGGATGTCACGGGCATTGTGCGAAGTCGTCCGGCCCGGATCGAGGACGGCTCCGCCCGCTGATCACGCCGGTGTCCGCGTGATGGTGACACCGTGTCGGAGCCCTCCCAGACAGGAGCCGCTCCGCCGCCCTGCACGGAGCGGCCTCCTCCACGATCGCCTGCCCCTACCCGCGCCCCTCCGCCGACTCCCGAGCCTCCGCCACCCGCATCGTCCCGCCCGCCTGCGCCGCGAACGCCCGCGCCGTCGCCGCGATCGTCCGCTGCATCACCCGCACCGCCGCCGTCGGCGCCAGATCCGCCGGCCGTGCGAGGCTGATGGTCCGGGTCAGCCGCGTCGGCTCCTCGATCCGCACGGACCGCAGCCCCGGCCGCCCCTGCAGCACCATCGCCGGCACGATCGCGACGCCCAGGCCCCGCTCGGCGAAGCGCAGCACCGCGTCCATCTCCGCCCCCTCCAGCACGACGTCGGGCTTCAGGCCGGCAGCCGAGAACGCCGCGTCCGTCGTGCGGCGCAGGTCGTAGCTCGAGTTGAAGACGATCTGCGGCAGGCGGGCCACGGCCGCCAGATCGAGCGCGCCCGACTCCGCCAACGCGGGCTCCGCGGCCGACGAGACCACGACGAGCTCCTCGACGAGCAGCGGAGTCACGGTGAACGCGCCGAGGGCCGCCGCGGTCGACGTCGTCACGAGCGCGAGATCGAGCTCACCCCGGGCGAGGCGGTCGAAGAGGCTGCGCGAGCCGTCCTCGGCGAGGTGCAGCTCGATGGCGGGGTGCGCCGCGTGGAACGCGTGCAGCACCTCGGCGACGAGGCTGATGCAGAGCGTCGGAGTCGCGCCGAAGCGCACCCGGCCGCGCTCGAGCCCGGCGAGTTCCGCCAGCTCGCGGCGCACCGACTCCGCGTCGGCGAGCATGCGCCGTGCGAGCGGCAGGAGGAGCTCGCCGGCCGAGGTGAGCGTGTTGCCGGCGCGGGACCGGTGGAACAGCTCCGACCCCAGATCCTGCTCCAGCGCGGCGATCTGGCGGCTCAACGAGGGCTGCGCGAGATGCAGCGACTCGGCTGCGCGGGTGAAGCTGCCCGACCGCGCGATCTCGACGAATCCGGTCAGCTGCTCCAAGTTCACGAACATAGCCTAAGCGCATCGCCAGCAGGCGGAAGATGCATTGGAGTAATCGAACGCTGAAACCTAGCGTGGAGGCATGACCACTTCAGCGACCACCACCCCGGAGCGCCGTATCTCCACCTCCGTCCTCGTCATCGGCACCGGCGGCTCGGGCCTGCGCGCCGCGATCGAGCTGGCCGAGGCCGGCGTCGACGTCCTCGCGCTGGGCAAGCGCTCGAAGTCCGACGCCCACACCTCGCTCGCGGCCGGCGGCATCAACGCGGCCCTCGCCACGATGGACCCCGACGACAGCTGGCAGCAGCACGCGGCCGACACCATCACCGAGTCGTACCTGCTCGCGAACCCGCACACCGTCGAGATCGTCACGAAGAACGCCGCCCGCGGCATCCAGGACCTCGAGCGCTACGGCATGCCCTTCGCCCGCGAGGACGACGGCCGCATCTCGCAGCGCTTCTTCGGCGCCCACACCTACCGCCGCACCGCCTTCGCGGGCGACTACACCGGCCTCGAGATCCAGCGCACGCTCGTCAACCGCGCCGCTCAACTCGAGATCCCGATCCTCGACACCGTCTACGTCACTCGCATCCTCACCAACGACGACGGCGCCGTCTTCGGCGCCTACGGCTTCGACCTCGTCGACGGCACCCGCTACCTCATCCACGCCGACGCCGTCATCCTCGCCGCGGGCGGCCACAACCGCATCTGGCGCCGCACCTCCTCGCGCCGCGACGAGAACACGGGCGACTCGTTCCGCCTGGCCGTCGAGGCCGGCGGACGCCTGCGCGACCCCGAGCTGGTGCAGTTCCACCCGTCGGGCATCATCGAGCCCGAGAACGCGGCCGGCACGCTCATCTCGGAGGCGGCGCGCGGCGAGGGCGGCATCCTCCGCAACGGACTCGGCGAGCGCTTCATGCACAAGTACGACCCCGAGCGGCTCGAGCTCTCGACCCGCGACCGCGTCGCGCTGGCCTGCTACACCGAGATCAAGGAGGGTCGCGGCACGCCGAACGGCGGAGTCTGGCTCGACGTCTCGCACCTGCCGCGCGAGACGATCATGACCCGGCTCCCCCGCGTCTACCAGACGATGCTCGAGCTGCAGATGCTCGATATCACGACGGACCCGATCGAGATCGCGCCGACCGCGCACTACTCGATGGGCGGCGTCTGGGTCCGCTCGGACGACCACAGCACCGACGTCCCCGGCCTCTACGCCATCGGCGAGGCCTCCAGCGGTCTGCACGGGGCGAACCGGCTCGGCGGCAACTCGCTGATCGAGCTGCTCGTCTTCGGCCGCATCGTCGGACAGGCCGCCGCCGAGTACTCCGCGTCGCTGACCGCGCAGACCCGCTCGGCGACGTCGCTGCAGGTCGCCCGCGACGAGATCGCCGACCTGCTGGCCGCCGACGGAACCGAGAACGTCCGCGCCCTGCAGCGCGCCATCCGCAACACGATGACCGAGCACGCCGGAGTCGTCCGCGACGAGGCGGGCCTGCTCGCCGGTCTCGCCGAGCTCGACGCGATCGAGGCGCGCATCGCCGACATCGGCGTGCACCCCGACATCGCCGGCTTCCAGGACCTCGCGCACGCCTTCGACCTCAAGTCCGCCGCCATGGCCGCCCGCGCCACCCTCGAGGCCGCCCTCGAGCGCCGCGAGAGCCGCGGCTGCCACAACCGCAGCGACTACCCGGACCTCGACCCGGCCCTCCAGGTGAACCTGGTCTGGTCCCCCACCACCGGGATCACCCGCGAACAGATCCCCGCGGTCCCGGAGGAGATCCAGTCCCTCATCCGCGAGGTCGCCACCGCAGGCAAGCTGCTCGAGTAGTCGGGCACCCCCGCACGACGCCGACCCTGCTCAGATCGGGCCGGCGTCGTGCCGTCTCAGCGCGGCAGCACGCCGTCCGGACTCCGCCACTCCGGATGCCGGCCCTCGACCCGGTGCCGGTACCCGCTGTCACCCCTCCGGCATCCAGAAATCCGCGAAGTCGAACCCCGGCGACACCAGGCAGCTCACCACCGCGTCCTCGGTCGACGGCAGCGTCCGCTGCCACACGTCCGCCGGCACGAGCGCCTGCACCACGAGCACGTCGACCGCCGACCCGAGCAGCACGGTCTCACCGTCCACCGGCTCCTCGCCGCTCCCGCCGAACTGCAGCGCCACCCGCCCCGGTCCGTTCCAGATCCACGTCTCGGCCGACGACACCCGGTGCCACGCCGAGCTCTCGCTGGAGGGCAGCAGGAACACGATCAGCGTCGCCGCCGGCCGCTCGCGCGTCGAGCCGTCGGGCGCCGTGAGCGTCAGCCGTTCCGGAGACGTCCAGGTGCGCCGGTACCAGCCGCCCTCCGGATGCGGTTCCAGCCCCATCGTCCCGGCGAGCGCCGGCCGCCGCACCCTCTCGAGCACTCCTCCGTCCACGCTCAGCCGATCCACCAGCTCGCCCGTCGACTCCGCGTCCATCGGACCTCCTCCATCCGGGCGACACTCGTGCCCCCACCCGATTCCACTCTCGCAGCGACCACGTCGTCCGCAGCTCCGGCTCGCAGAAACGCCTTCGGCTCGCGAGGACACTCTGTTCCTGCGAGCCGAACGCGTTCCCACGAGCCGGGCGAACCGCCTCTCAGCCCAGCTCCCCCAGCCGCCCGATCACGCCCTCGCTGAGCCGTGCCACGTACCCCTCCGGATCCGGCCCCTGCGGCGACAGCTCCACGAGCGTGATCCCGATCGCCGCGTACTCCTCCATCGCCCGCACGAAGCCGTCGGGGTCGCCGATCGGGTCCCCGCCGCCGATGATCGTCTTCGTGATCGCGTCGTAGTCGCGTCCGAGCTCGTCGCAGTGCCGCCGCAGCACGTCCAGCTTGTGCGCGACCGCCTCCGCTCCCGTCGCGAACAGGTTGCACGCGTCGCCGTACTGCGCGACGAGCCGCAGCGTCTTCTTCTCGCCGCCGCCCCCGATCAGGATCGGCGGTCCCGGCTTCTGGATCGGCTCCGGGTGGTTCAGCGTCTCGGCCAGCCGGTAGTGCTCGCCCTCGAACGGCCCGTCGTCGTCGCTCCACATCTGCCGGCAGATCCGCAGCGTCTCCTCGAGCCGCTCGAACCGCTCCTTCAGCGGCGGGTACGGCACGCCGAGTCCGAGGTGCTCGCGCTCGTACCAGGCCGCGCCGATGCCGAGCATCGCGCGCCCGCCCGAGAGCACGTCGAGCGTCGTGACGATCTTCGCGAGCAGCCCCGGGTGCCGGTACGTCACTCCGGTCACGAGCAGCCCCAGCCGGAGCCGCTCCGTCCGTCCCGCGAGGAACCCGAGCGAGGTGTACCCCTCGAGCATCGGATCCTCGCTCGTCGCGAACTGCTCCATCTGGAAGTAGTGGTCCATCAGCGTGAACCACTCGCAGCCCACGTCCTCGGCCGTCCTCGCCGTGGCCCCGAGGATCGGAGCGATCCCCGCGCTGCCACCCGGCAGCGTGAAGTTCATGAAATGGATGCCTACCTGCATGGGACGCTCTCCTGTCGTTCGCGGGGCGACGTCCGGATCCGCGCGCACCACGCAGAGCACCCGGAGGTCGGTGTCCTCCGAGCCTGTCACCCCTCCCCTCGCGGAGGTCATCGTCCTGACAGCATTCACGGGTGCACCCCGCACGGCCCTCAGGAAGAGCCGGTCACCGCATCGGCGCCGCTCGACCGGCGCTCAGTTCTGGACGGACGGAGTCACGCCGTGACGCGGAACCGCCGCCCGCCGATCTCGACGACGTCGCCGACCGCCAGCTGGCGCCCGCGTCGGCGGTCGACCTCCCCGTTCACCCGCACGAGACCGTCGGCGACCGCCTCCTTCACCTCGCCCCCGGTGTCGAGGATCCCCGCGAACTTCAGGAACTGCCCGAGGCGGATGGACCCGCCCTCCAGCGGCACGTCCTCGACCTGCTGACGGCCCTTCACGAGCGTCCACCCACGGGAGCATCGGCGGTCTCGTCGTACTCCATCGGCAACTCCATCACCTCGAAGATGTCGGGCGAATACCAATGCTCCTTTCCTCCACGACCATGAGTGCCCAATGACCTGAGCCATCCCCGGGCCTCGGCATTGCGGATGAGATTCCTCGCTCCCTGGTTCGTGATGTCGAGTCGCGTCTGGACATGTCGGACAGTGACGAACGGATTCCGAACGATGATCTCGACCAGTCGCGGCAGGCTCGACCTCTCCTTGATGGCCTCCTCGTAGTAACGCTCACGGATTCGAATGAGCTTCCGAGAGCGCGCCACCGCATCGTCCGATTGCGCGCGAACGGCCCTGAGGAAGAACATCAGCCATCCGTCCACGTCGCTGGTCTCCCGAACGGCCTGCAAGCGCTCGTAGTACTCCTCGCGATGCGTCTCGAAGAAATGGGAGAGGTACAGGAGGGGCAGAGGAAGTCGCCTCCGTTCCATGAGGAGCAGGTTGATCAGCAGACGCCCGATCCGCCCGTTCCCGTCGAGGAAGGGGTGGATCGTCTCGAACTGGTAGTGCATGAGACCCGCTTGGATCAACGCGGGGAGGTGGCGGCCGTCGTCGTTCACGAATCGCTCCCAGTCGGCGAGCAGATCACCCAGATGGACAGGTAGCGGAGGCACGAAGGTGGCGGTCTCCGGAGTCGCGCCGGCATGTCCGACCCAGACCGGCGACGTCCTGAACTCACCAGGGCTCTTCTCCTCGCCTCGCACCCCCGTGAGAAGCGTCGCGTGCACCGCGAGGATCAGCCGCTGGGTGATGGGAAGGGTCTTCGCCAGCTCGTAGGCCTGGCTCGTCGCTTCGAGGTAGCGGTGGACCTCGGCCGTGTCGTCGTTCCGTGAATCCTCATCGATCTCCGACTGGAAGACGTCGGAGAGGGACGCCTGGGTTCCCTCGATGCGGGAACTCGCCAAAGCCTCCCTCCGCAGATACGGCCCGATGAGCTGCCCGGGATCGGTGATGAGCATTCCCAGACCCTGAAGATGGCCCAGCGCCGCGTCAGCCTCGGAGAGAGCCGATACGACGTCCGCAGAGAGGTCGAGGGTGCGAGGTATCGGCTTCGGCAGGTAGTAAGTGAAGGCCCACTTGTTCCCCGGTTCCCGAGTCGGACATCCGAACGGCGAGTCGGCGAAGCGGCGCTGATCCATGCACCGACGCTACAACGAAAATGCGGTTCGAGTTGGAACTGGCGGATTTCAACCTAGTGCAGTTGGAGCGTCAACGGCACTCTCCAACTCGGCCTCCTGATTGTGGGAGCGTCAGACCGCCGGGATGTCGGCGAAGCGCGAGAAGTGGCCGTGGAAGCCCACGGTCACCGTGCGGGTCGGGCCGTTGCGGTGCTTGGCGACGATGAGGTCGGCCTCGCCCGCGCGCGGGTTGTCCTTCTCGTAGGCGCTCTCGCGGTGCAGGAGGATCACCATGTCGGCGTCCTGCTCGATCGAGCCGGACTCGCGGAGGTCGGAGATCGCGGGGAGCTTGTCCGCGCGCTGCTCCGGTCCACGGTTCAGCTGCGACAGAGCGATGACCGGCACCTGCAGCTCCTTCGCGAGGAGCTTGAGCGCACGGGAGAACTCCGAGACCTCCTGCTGGCGGCTCTCGACCTTCTTGCCGGAGGTCATCAGCTGGAGGTAGTCGATGACGACCATCTTGAGGCCGATGCGCTGCTTGAGCCGGCGGCACTTCGCGCGGATCTCGACGAGCGTGAGGTTCGGCGAGTCGTCGATGTAGAGCGGAGCGTCGTTGATGCGACCGCGGGTCGACGCGATGGTCGTCCAGTCGCGCTGGTCGACGGTGCCCTTGCGCATGTGCTGCAGGGGCACGGAGGCCTCGGCCGAGAGCAGGCGCATCGCGATCTCGCTGCGCCCCATCTCGAGCGAGAAGAAGATCGTCGGCATCTGGTGCTTGATCGCGGCGGCCCGCGCGAAGTCGAGCGCGAGGGTCGACTTCCCGAGCGCCGGTCGCGCGGCGACGATGATCATCTGACCGGGGTGGAAGCCGTTGGTGAGGTCGTCGAGGTCGGCGAATCCGGTCGGCACTCCGGTGAAGGCGCCGTCCTTGTGCGCGGCGGCCTCGATCTCGTCGATCGCGACGGTCACCGCATCGGTCAGCGGGACGTAGTCCTCCGCCGCCTCGGATCCCGTGACGTTGTAGATCTCGGCCTGGGCGGTGTTGACCAGGTCGAGGACCTCGCCCTCGCCCTGGTAGCCCATCTGCGCGATGCGGGTGCCGGCCTCGACCAGGCGGCGCAGCAGCGCCCGCTCGGCGACGATCGACGCGTAGTAGCCGGCGTTCGCCGCCGTGGGGACCATCGCGGTCAGCGAGTGCAGGTAGTCGGCGCCGCCGGCGCGCTGCAGCTCGCCCTGCTTGGTGAGCTCGTCGGTCACCGCGATGACGTCGGTGGGCTCGCCGTGCGAGTAGAGCTGCAGGATCGCGTCGAACACGATCTCGTGCTTGGGGATGTAGAAATCGGTGGCCTTGACGCTCTCGACGACGTCGGCGACCGCGTCCTTCGAGAGCAGCATGCCTCCGAGTGCCGACTGCTCGGCGAGCAGGTCGTGCGGAGGGGTGCGCTCGTGGCGCGGGGAGTCGCCCCGGCCCTCGCCTCGGCCCTCGCTCCGTCCGTCCGAGCCGGGAACCGCCAGGTGCGCGATCGTCATGCCTTCGCCTCCTCCTGTCGGGTGCCTCGCGGGAACGCGCGGATCGTTGCCGAGCCGCGATCGCGAGCGTCGGATCCGGTCTACCAGCGACCTCCGACAGGGTCGGCGCCGGTGCTCCGGACGCGTCGTCCCGCTCCCCTCGCGGGGCGCTGCGCCACACTACGTACCGCTCGACACCGGGGTCAAACCGCCCTGTGGAGGAGAGTGTGGACAACTTCGGGGAAACGCCGCACTCCGTGTGAGCAACGTGTGGAGAACCCTGTGGAAACAGAAGCGGAACGGATCTTTTTTCAAGCCGCCGACCAGGGAAAACCTCTATTCCACAGGCCTGTGGGGAAAAGAGTCTCCAGACCACATTGAAGGTTGCCCGCGCGTTTGGGTGTATGTGGATGGAGCTGTGGAGAACGGGACGACGAAGGGCGGTGCAGCAGGACCCGGGGATCCCGCCGCACCGCCCTTCGAGGCGTGTCTCGCGGCCTTACTTGGCCGCGACCACCTGGAGCTTCACGGTGGCCTGGATGTCGTCGCGCAGACGCACCACGGCCTCGTGCTCGCCGACCGTCTTGATCGCGTTCACGATCACGATCTTGCGCTTGTCGAGCTCGCCGAAGCCGGCCGACGCCACCGCGTTCGCGATGTCGCTCGTCTTCACCGAGCCGAACAGGCGGCCGTCGCGGCCCGCCTTGACGGTGAGCTTCACCCGGTTGGCCTCGAGGACCTGCTTGGTGTGCTGCGCCTCTTCGATCGTCTTGTGCTCGCGCGCGGCGCGGGCCGACTTGATCTGCTCGACCTGCTTCTCGCCGCCTCGGGTCCACGCGACGCCGAAGCCCTGCGGGATGAGGTAGTTGCGGGCGTAGCCGTTCTTGACGTCGACGACGTCACCGGCGGAGCCGAGACCGTCGACCTCGTGGGTCAGGATGACCTTGGACATACCGTTACCTACCTTCCGCTGCCGGCGTAGGGCAGGAGCGCCATCTCGCGGGCGTTCTTGACGGCACGGGCGATGAGGCGCTGCTCCTGGACGGAGACGCCGGTGATACGACGGGCGCGGATCTTCCCGCGCTCCGAGATGAACTTGCGGAGGGTCGCGACGTCCTTGTAGTCGATGACACCCACGCGGACCGACTTCGCGGGGGCCGCGTTCTTCGCGCCCTTGCCGCGGATCGGCTTGCGGCGGTCGCCGCTGCTCTTTCCAGCCATAGTGGTTTCCTTAGATTCTGGTTCGCCCCCGCCCGCGGCCGCTCGTGCAGTCTGCGGGAAAGGCGTGATTCAGGTGAGGTCGCGTCCGAGCCCGAGGCTCAGAACGGCGTCTCGTCGTTGTAGCTGCCCGGCGTGCTCCAGACGTCGCCACCGGCGGGCGCGCTCGGCGCCCACGGCTCCTCGGCCTGGCCACCGCGGTTGCCTCCCGCGTTGCCGCCGGAGCCCCCCTGGTTGCCGCCGAAGCCGCCCTGACCGCCCTGGCTCCCGCCCTGACCGCCGCCGACCTGGCCGCGTCCGCCGCCCGCGCCTCCACCGGAGGCACGCGTGACCTGAGCGGTCGCGTAGCGGAGCGAGGGACCGATCTCGTCGATCTCCAGCTCGATGCTGGTGCGCTTCTCGCCTTCCTTCGTCTCGTACGAGCGCTGCTTCAGGCGGCCGGTCGCGATGACGCGGCTCCCCTTCGTCAGCGATCCCGCGACGTTCGTTCGCCTGACGGTCGAAGGTGCGCGGAGTGGAGGCGATGGTGAAGTTCGCGACCGCGAGCCCGTTCTGCGTGTAGCGCAGCTCGGGGTCGGAGGTGAGGTTCCCCACCACGGTGATGATCGTCTCGCCGGCCATGAGCGCTACGCCTTGGGAGCGGCCGAGGCCTTGGCAGCCTTGCGGGCGGCCTTCTCGTCGGCGAGCTTCGCGGCGGCCGCGACCTGGGCGATGCCCTCTTCGGCCCGCAGCACCTTGGTGCGCATGACGGCCTCGGACAGCTTCAGCTGACGGTCGAGCTCGTTCGCAGCGGCGGAGGTCGACGTGAAGTCCACGACGGCGTAGATGCCCTCGGTCTTCTTGTTGATCTCGTACGCCAGACGACGGCGACCCCAGACGTCCACCTTGTCGATGGATCCACCATCGGTGCGGATGACGTTGAGGAACTTGTCGAGACTCGGAGCGACGGTGCGCTCATCGATCTCGGGGTCCAGGATGACCATGATTTCGTACTGATGCGTCACTAACCCACCTCCTTCGGACTGAACGGCCACGGTATTTCCGTGACAGGAGGGTATGTAGCATCTGCCCACTCCCGCGGACGCGAGTGCGTCTGGTCGTGGACAACCTGGACACCCTACCATCGCGGCCGTTCCCGCGGTCAGGAGATCTGCGCCTGTGCGCGCGCCGACTCAGCGCGCCGCCCACCACTCCTTCAGCCGCTGCGTCGCGACCTCCTCGCCGAGCGGACCCTCCTCAAGCCTCAGCTCGAGCAGGAAGCGGTACGCCGCTCCGACCTCGGGCCCCGGCGGCAGGTCGAGGATCCGCATGATCGCCGTGCCGTCGAGGTCGGGCCGCTTGGACGCGAGCTCCTCCCTCTCGGCGAGCTCCGCGATCCTGTGCTCGAGGTCGTCGTAGGCGTGCGCCAGCCGGTCGGCCTTCCGCTTGTTGCGCGTGGTCACGTCGGCCCGCGTGAGGATGTGCAGCCGCTCGAGCAGGGGCCCGGCGTCCGTCACGTAGCGGCGCACGGCGGAGTCGGTCCACGCTCCGTCGGTGTAGCCGAAGAACCGCAGGTGCAGCTCGATCAGCCGGGCCACCTCGGTGGTCGTCTGCTTGTCGAACTTGAGCGAGCGCATCCGCTTGGTCGCGAGCTTGGACCCGACGAGGTCGTGGTGGTGGAAGCTGACCGCTCCTCCGGGCTCGAGGCGGCGCGTCGCGGGCTTGCCGATGTCGTGCAGCAGGGCGGCGAGTCGCAGCACGACGTCGGGTGCCGCTCCGGGGTTCCGCGACTGCTCGAGCGAGATCGCCTGCTCCAGCACCGTGAGGCTGTGCACGTAGACGTCCTTGTGGTGGTGGTGCTCGTCCTGCTCCAGGCGCAGGGCGGGCAGCTCGGGGAGGAAGTAACCGGCCAGACCGGTGTCGACGAGGAGCTCGAGGCCTGCACGCGGAGACGCTGTCGAGAGCAGCTTCCGCAGCTCCTCCTGCACCCGCTCGGCCGAGACGTCGCGGATGCGCGGCGCGAGCTCGGCCATCGCCCACTCGACCTCCTCCGTGGTGCGGAACCCGAGCTGGGAGGTGAAGCGCGCACCCCGCAGCATGCGGAGCGGATCGTCGCCGAAGGACACCTCGGCGTCGGCGGGCGTCCGCAGGCGCCCGGCCAGCAGGTCCTCCACACCTCCGGACGGATCCACGAGGACGACCTCCGGGATCCGCAGCGCCATCGCGTTGACGGTGAAGTCCCGCCGCACGAGGTCGCCCTCGAGAGTGTCGCCGAACTCGACCTCGGGCTTCCTGCTCACCCCGTCGTAGCTGTCGCTGCGGTAGGTCGTGATCTCGACGGTCTCGCCGGCGAGACGCGCGCCGATGGTGCCGAAGGCGCGCCCGATGTCCCAGTGCGCCTCGGCGATCGGAGCGACGATGCGCACGATGTCGTCGGGGCGGGCGGACGTGGTGAAGTCGAGGTCGTGCACCCCGTGACCCAGGAACGCGTCGCGGACCGGACCGCCGACCAGCGCGAGCTCGTGGCCCTCGGCGGCGAACGCCTCCGCCAGCCGCGCCACCGTGGGAGTGGCCGCCAGTGCGCGGAGGGTCTCGAGTGCCGCCTGGACGCTGTGCATTCGCACGAGTGTAGTCGCGGCGGGCGACGCGCCCAGGGGCGCTGGTAGTGCTAACCGCTCAGACCGGTTACAGCACTCCCCGTGACCCGCCCGCCGCCCCCGGCGGGCCTGCACGTAGAATCACCCGCATGGAGGCCGAGTGAGTTCGATGCATCGGCGCGGCCCCACCCCCTCGGATCGGTTCCCGGTCCCGCAGCTGCTCCGCGCCGTCGGTGCGGCGGCCCTCGCGGTCGCGCTCGTCGGCGTCGCCCCGTCTGCCTTCGCCACCACTCCGACTCCGGCGCCGAGCACGCTGAGCTCGCCGTCGCCCGACGACCCGGCCGACGGCACCGTCACCGCGACGGTCGGCGCAGCGAACGACGGCGTCCTGCTCGCGGGTCAGGACCTGCAGCTGTCGGTCTCGGTGCGCAACGGCACCACGGAGTCGATCGACGGCGCCCGCGTCGAGGTGACCATCGACTCCGACACGCTCGATTCGCGCGACGAGCTCGCCGAGTGGCTCGGGGGAGAGGACGACGACGCCGGCCTCCCGATCGGCGACGGAGCGGATGTCCGCCTGCTCCCCTCGAGCTCCGCCCAGGTCTCGCTCACGATCCCCGCGGCCGCCGTTCCGTTCTCCTCCGACCCCGCCGCTCGCGGATCGCACGCCGTCGCCGTCACCGTCACCGGTCCGGGAGGCCCCGTCGCCACGGCGCGCACGGCGGTGGAGCTGACCGACGGCGTCCCGTCGACGCAGGAGACGGGCGTCGCCGTCCTCGTCCCGCTCACGATCCCGGGCAGCGGCGAGGGCCTGATCCCGGCCGAGACCCTCGCCGACTACACGGAGTCGACCGGCACGCTCTCGCGGCAGCTCGACTCCGTGCTCGGCCGCGCCGTCGCGATCGGGGTCGACCCGCGGATCCTCGCGTCGATCCGGATCCTCGGCGCTGCCGCTCCGGAGTCGGCGACGGCCTGGCTCGAGCGCCTCGAGTCGGCGCCGAACGAGGTCTTCCCCCTTCCCTACGCGGATGCGGACGTCTCGGCGCAGGCGCAGTCGGGCCTCGCGACGCTGCTGGGGCCGACGTCGTTCGAGTACGGCGTCGATCCGACCCTGTTCGCCGAGCCGGCCACCACGGCCACTCCCTCCGCGACGCCGGAGCCCGTCCCGACCGAGCAGGCCGACGAGGTCCTGCCCGCCCGACCGACGGCGGAGTCGCTGCTCGCGTTCGACTGGTCTCCGACCGTGGGGTCGATCGCCTGGCCCGACGATCTGACCGTGCGGGCCGCGGACCTCGACGTCTATGCCGCGAGCGGCATGAGCCGCACGATCGTCGCCTCCGCCAACCTCACGCTTCCGGACGACACGGCGACCCGGACCGTCGTCGACGGCCACGACCTGGTGGTCAGCGACAGCGTCCTCTCCACCGCGCTCGACGACGCCGTCACGGCCGGCACCGATTCGGAGTGGCGCGCGCGCATGACCGCGCTGACCGCGGACCTCGCGCAGGTGCAGCGCGAGGGCGAGGTGCCCGACGTCGTCCTCGCCCTCGAGCGCGGCGCAGCTCTCGACGGGGTCCGCCTCGCGCAGACGCTCGACGCGCTCGACGCGCTCCCGTACGCGGAGGGGACCTCGCTCGCCGCCGCTCTGACGGCCCCCGAGACGGCGGACGCCGCCGTGGTCGACGCACCGGAGTCGGAGGAGCGCCTCGAGACCGTCTCGACCCTCCTGGACGCCGCCTCCCGCGTAGAGGAGTTCTCGGCCGTCCTCACCGACCCGCAGCTGCTGAGCGGAAAGCGGCGCAACGACATGCTCGCGGTCCTGGCCGTCTCGTGGCGCGACGACGACGCCGGCTGGGCGGAGGCGGTCACGACGAGCCTCGACAACGCCGACACCACTCTGAGTGGTGTCTCGATCGAGGCCACGAGCACGCTCAACCAGCTGTCCCGCGACTCCAGCATCCCCGTCTACGTGCGCAACGACCTTCCGTGGCCCGTCACTGTCGAGATCAACGCGTCCACCTCCAACGCCGTACTCGACATCGACGAGAGCTCGATCGAGCCGACCGCCATCGATGCGCGGTCGCAGGGCCGCGTCCTCATCCCGGTCAAGGCGCGGGTCGGCAGCGGCGAGACGACGCTCCGGATGCAGCTCACCGCACTCGACGGCACGGTCATCGGCCTCCCGGCGCGCGTGAGCACCAACGTGCGCGCCGACTGGGAGACCGTCGGCACTCTCTCGTTCGGCCTCCTGCTCGTCGTCGTCTTCGGCGTCGGGATCCTCCGCAACATCCGCCGCCGTCGCCGCGGCGGAGCGGCGGTGGAGCCGGAGGAGGACCCCAACGCCCCCCTGGCGGTCCAGCCCGGACCGGACGACCGACGAACGGACCCGCGTGGCTAGCTTCTCCCTCGGACGCGCGAGCGCCGTCCTCGCCTCCGGCACGATGGTCTCGCGCATCCTCGGCTTCGTCATGTCGCTGGTCTTCACGCAGACAATCGGACTCACCGGTCAGGGAGCGGATGCGTTCACTGTCGCCAACGGCCTCCCGAACACGATCTACGCGATCCTCGCCGGTGGCGCGCTCAACGCCGTCCTCGTGCCGCAGATCGTCCGCGCGGGGCTGCAGGCCGACGGCGGACGGAAGTACATCGACAAGCTGCTGACCCTCGCGCTGCTCGTCCTCGTCGGCGCCGCGGTCGTGGCGACGCTGGCCGCTCCGCTGCTCATCCAGCTCTCTGCGGGACGGTACGGCCCCGAGCAGACGCGCCTCGCGGTCACGTTCGCCTACTGGTGCCTGCCGCAGGTGTTCTTCTACGGGCTGTACACGGTCCTCGGCGAGGTGCTGAACGCCCGCGGCTCCTTCGGCCCCTTCACCTGGACGCCCGTGGTCAACAACGTCGTGACGATCGGCGGGCTGATCGCGTTCCAGCAGCTGTTCGGCGCCGACGGCAAGGGACTCCGGGACGCGACCGACTGGACGCCCGAGATGATCGTCGTGCTCGC
This sequence comes from Rathayibacter sp. Leaf299, assembly GCF_001423055.1. Taxonomy (NCBI): domain Bacteria; kingdom Bacillati; phylum Actinomycetota; class Actinomycetes; order Micrococcales; family Microbacteriaceae; genus Rathayibacter; species Rathayibacter sp. Leaf299. Next base: position 29,098 of record NZ_LMNT01000001.1, on the reverse strand, counting down.
GGGCTCGGCGACCCTCGGAGTCGCCCTCCAGGCGATCCTCCTCGTCTTCTTCTGGAAGCGGGTGGGCCTGCGCTACCGGCCCAGCTTCGGCTTCCGCGGGGTGGGGCTCAGCCGCGCCGGCAGGATCGCGGGCTGGACCTTCGCCACGCTGCTGCTGACGGTCGCGGTCGGCTTCCTCGAGAACACCGTCGTGAGCGGGGCGTCGGGTGAGGACGCGTCGGCCACCGCCCTGCAGAAGGCGTGGCTCGTCTTCATGCTGCCGCACTCGATCGTCGCGGTCTCGATCGCGACCGCCTACTTCACCAAGATGAGCGGACACGCGTCCCGCGGGGAGATGACGGACTTCCGGGCCGACATCTCCACCTCCATCCGCGTGGTCGGTCTGTTCCTCTTCTTCTCGGCGGCAGCGCTCGTGGTCTGCGCGACCTCCTTCGCCACGATCTTCTCGCCCGGCAATCCCGACGCCGCTCTCCAGATGGCGCAGATCATCACGGCGCACGTCATCGTCCTCCCGCTCTTCTCGACGCTCGCGATCGTCCAGCGCGGCTTCTACGCCCTCAACGACGGCCGCACACCGTTCTTCTACACGCTCGTGCAGACCGTCGTCATCGCCGTCGGCTGCCTGGTCGCCCTCGGGCTCCCGTCCGAGTTCACGACGATCTTCGTCGCCTCCTCGATCTCGGTCGGAGTCGCCGTGCAGGCGTTCCTCGCCTGTTTCCTGCTGCGCCGCAAGCTCGGCGGCTGGGGCGGCACCCGCATTGCGTTCCGCTTCGCGCAGTTCGCGCTCGCGACGATCCCCGCCATCGGTGCGGGCGTGCTGGTCATGTTCCTCCTCGCGCAGAACGACGGGTTCCCCACCGCGGGCTGGCCGCAGGCGCTCGTCTCGATGGTGCTGACCGGAGTCGCGATGGCTCTGGTCTACTTCGGTGTCCTCTGGATCGCCCGGAACCCCGAGCTTCGGGCGATGGCTGCTCCGATCCTGCGTCGCCTCGGCCGCTGACCGGCTTCAGACAGCGAGCAGGAATAACCTGATCAGCGCTGGTATCCAGCGTTCGGGGCGGATTCGCCCGACGTGACCCTGACCGCGGGCCGAGCGCCCGGGTCGGCGCGGAATAGCGCCCGCCTAGGATGTGTTGTAGCCCGTGGAGCCGGGGAACGACCGAGCGACCGGATCCGGGCTCCGCACGACCGTTCAGCACCACGACAGCGCCCCTGGGGCGCCGTCTCCCACCAGCACCCGCTCAGCACAGACCTCGAGGAGTTGCCGTGCGCGACATCGTCATCATCGGATCCGGCCCCGCCGGCTGGACTGCCGCCATCTACGCGGCCCGCGCCGACCTGAAGCCGATCGTGGTCGCCTCCTCGGTCGAGATCGGCGGCGACCTGATGAACACCACCGAGGTCGAGAACTTCCCGGGCTTCCCGAACGGCGTCCTCGGGCCCGAGCTCATGGCCTCCATGCAGGCCCAGGCCGAGCGCTTCGGAGCGACGACCTACTACGACGACGTCACCTCCCTCGACCTCGAGGGCGAGACCAAGACCGTCCACCTCGGATCGGGCGAGAGCATCGAGGCGAAGACCGTCGTCGTGGCGACGGGCTCGGCCTACCGCAAGCTCGGCCTGCACGACGAGGAGCGCCTGTCGGGACACGGTGTCTCATGGTGCGCGACCTGCGACGGCTTCTTCTTCAAGGGCAAGACGATCGCCGTCGTGGGCGGCGGGGACTCCGCGATGGAGGAGGCCACCTTCCTCACCAAGTTCGCCGAGAAGGTCTACGTCATCCACCGCAAGGACACGCTCCGCGCCTCGAAGGTCATGCAGAAGCGTGCCCACGACAACGAGAAGATCGAGTTCGTGTGGAACTCCGAGGTCGTCGGCATCCGCGGTGAGAACCACGTCACCGGAGTGAAGCTGCGCGACACGGTCGACGGGACCGAGAGCGCCCTCGACATCGACGGTCTCTTCATCGCGATCGGCAACGACCCGCGGACGCACGTCGTCCACGGCAAGCTCGACCTGACGACCGACGGCACCATCTCGGTGGTCGGCCGCTCCTCCCAGACCTCCGTTCCCGGCGTCTTCGCCGCGGGCGACGTGATCGACCCGACCTACCGTCAGGCCGTCACCGCCGCCGCATCCGGAACGGTCGCAGCCCTCGACGCGGAGCACTACCTCGCTGCGCTCGCCGATGGCACCGCCCACACCGAGGGGGCACCCCAGGTGGCCGCCTCGGTCGAGGCTGAACTCATCACCCGCTGACCCCCCGGTCAACACCAGTGGAACCGGCTCGACCGGTTCGCGAAGGAGAAACCATGTCCACCGCGAAGAGCGTCACCGACGCCTCGTTCCAGTCCGACGTCCTCGACTCCGAGAAGACCGTCCTCGTCGACTTCTGGGCCGAGTGGTGCGGCCCGTGCCGCATGGTCTCGCCGATCCTCGACCAGATCTCGGCCGAGCACGGCGACAAGATCGAGATCGTCAAGCTGAACGTCGACGAGAACCCGCAGACCGCCGCGAAGTACCAGATCACCTCGATCCCCGCGATGAAGGTCTACCAGAAGGGCGAGGTCGTCAAGACCGTCATCGGCGCCAAGCCGAAGCCGGCCCTGGAGGCCGACCTGGCCGCATTCCTCTGATCCACGCGATCCTCTGATCCGGCCGAGTCGGATCCACGGAGCCCTCGCCCCTTCGGGCGGGGGCTTCGTGCTGTTTCACGTGAAACAGCTCGGGCCACCGACAGCGGAGTGGAGTCGAACGGCCCCGCTTCGGCGGAACAGTCGCCGGATAGTGTGGACGGACCCGGTCGAACGGCCGGGCCTCCATTCGACGACCGGAACGACGACATCGTGATCAACCGCGGCACCAACCTCGACCCCTGGTACGACTCCTATGCGGAGCGGACGGCCGGTCTGGCCGCCAGCGAGGTCCGAGCCCTGTTCGCGGTCGCCTCGCGCCCCGAAGTCGTCTCGCTCGCGGGAGGCATGCCGTTCGTGTCCGCCCTGCCGCAGGATCTCGTCACGGGAGCGATCGACTCGGTGATGCGCGAGCAGGGTCCGGTCGCGCTGCAATACGGCTCGGGACAGGGTGTTCCCGTCCTGCGCGAGCAGATCCTCGAGGTGATGGCTCTCGAAGGCATCTCGGCCAGCGCTGACGACGTGGTCGTCACCACGGGCTCTCAGCACGCCCTGGAGCTCGTCTCGAAGATCTTCCTCGACCCGGGGGACGTGGTCCTCTCCGAGGGGCCCAGCTACGTCACCGCGATGGTCATCTTCCGCTCGTACCAGGCCGACATCGAGCACGTCGCCATGGACGAGCATGGCCTGATCCCGGAGTCCCTCCGCGAGCACATCGCTCGGGTCCGCGGGCAGGGGAGGACCATCAAGTTCCTCTACACCATCCCGACCTTCCACAACCCCGCCGGCGTCACGCTGAGCTGGGAGCGACGAGTCGAGATCCTCGAGATCTGCAAGAGCGAGGGGATCCTCGTGCTCGAGGACAACCCGTACGGACTCCTCTACTTCGAGGACGTCCCGCCGAAGGCGATGCGGTCGCTCGAAGGGGACGGTGTCATCTATCTCGGGACCTTCTCGAAGACCCTCGCTCCCGGCTTCCGTGTCGGCTGGGCGCTGGCGCCGCACGCCATCCGCGAGAAGCTCATCCTCGCCAACGAGGCCGCGGTGCTCAGCCCGTCCTCCTTCAGTCAGCTGGTCATCTCGAAGTACCTCGCCACCGCGGACTGGAAGGCGCAGATCGACACGTTCCGCGGTGTCTACCGCGAGCGCAAGGAGGCGATGCTGCGCGGGCTCGAGACTCATCTGCCCTCGCTCACCTGGACGAACCCCAACGGAGGCTTCTATGTCTGGCTCACGCTGCCGGACGAGCTCGACTCCAAGGCGATGCTCCCCCGGGCCGTGAAGGAACTGGTGGCCTACACCCCCGGGACCGCCTTCTTCGGAAACGGCGACGGCCGACAGAACATCCGTCTCTCCTTCTGCTATCCGACTCCCGAGCGGATCGGTGACGGGATCCGGCGGCTCGCCACGGTCATCGACGGCGAGCTCGATCTCCTGTCGACTTTCGCCGACACGAAGCCGATCCGCACTTCCCCGGACGAGCAGACGGTCGTCAGCCTGCCCCCGACGGTCTCCTGACCGCCCAATCTTCAACAAAAGGCCTGATCATGACCAGTTTCCGCACGTCCGGCGACTCCCTCGACATCGTCGTCGTGAGCGGCGGTATCAGCCATGAGCGGGACGTATCCCTCCGGTCGGGGCGTCGTGTCGCCGACCGACTCGCCGCGCTCGGGCACCGCGTGACCACTCGCGAACCGGATGCGGATCTGCTCCCGTTCCTGGCCGATGCTCGCCCGGACCTCGTCTGGCCTGCGGTCCACGGAGCCAGCGGAGAAGACGGAGCGCTGCTGGGGTTGCTCGAGGCCGCCGGTCTGCCCTACGTGGGATCCGACGCCGACGCCGCGCGGCTCGCCTGGTTCAAGCCGACCGCGAAGACCCTGGTCGCGCGCGCGGGGGTCCTCACACCGCGCTCCCTCACCCTCCCCCGCGACACTTTCCGCGAGCTCGGCGCCGCAGCCATCCTCGCGCAGGTGCGATCTCATCTGACCGGCGATCTGGTGGTCAAGCCGGCTCAAGGCGGTTCCGCTCAGGGGGTCAGCATCGTCGTTGCCGACGGCGACCTCTCACGAGCCATGGTCAGCGCCTACACCTACGGTGACGTCGTCCTGATCGAGGAGCGCGTCCATGGGACGGAAGTGGCGGTCGGTGTCCTCGACCTCGGAAACGGCCCGGTCGCTCTTCCCGTGATCGAGATCGAGCCGATCGGAGGCGTGTACACGTTCGACGCGCGCTACACGGCTGGGGAGACCCGCTTCTACGTTCCTGCGCGCGTCGCTCCGGAGGCACTCACCGAAGTCTCCGCCGCGGCCGTCGCTGTTAACCGGCTCCTCGGACTCCGGGATCTCTCCCGGATCGACTTCGTCATCGACGCCGACGGTCGTCCCTGGTTCTTCGATGCGAACGTCATCCCCGGGCTGACCGAGACGTCCCTGGTCCCCCAGGCCATCGAGGCCTCCGGCCGCTATCTCGGCGACGTCTATTCCACTCTGGCGCACTGCGCGGTACTCGGACATACCGCGCGCATCTGATTCGCGCTTGTTGAGCGTTTCACGTGAAACGCTTGCCGTGCCAGCCCTCTTCGATCTCGCCTCTGCACTGACCGCTGCACTCGGCCTGGAACTCCTTGAGAGAAGATCGAAAGTGTCCTGCAGCCACTGTCCGACTAGACACGCAGCAGGCCGATCGAGATCGGCGCACGAGAAACGATCCACGCCGCAGCAGTCGAATGGCACAGCGGCAGCACCTCGCGGAGATGATCCCGTGCCAAGGGTTTCACGTGAAACGTGATCGCGTCGCGCTCCACCGAAGACGGGAGTGAACGGCTCCATTTTTAGCCGAGGCCACGAGCCGTGCGCCGTGCATACCGCCGGGCCGCAAGACTTCAGTACTTGCTGGTCGAAGAGTTCGCGCACCGGGCGCAGGGGCGCCTTCGGCGCCGACGCAGGGCAGGGACGAGACGGATCTTCTGGAAGAGATGAGTCTCGATTGGCCCTTCGGGGCTACTCGACCAGCAAGCAGGCGGAAGCCTCTTCCCAGTACATCCGCGCGCGGACAAGGCTCAGTCAGGCAACCCGACACCATCGTGATGGAGCGAACTCCGCCGTTTCACGTGAAACACGCGAAGAACCACGAAGTCTCTACTTGAATAGCCCGCGCAGCGGTTCTGTCGCGGTCAAACCTCGCGATGCGGCCAATCAGGATTGCGTGACAACGTGACGGAGTTTTCTCCACCGTTTCACGTGAAACCGCGGAAGTGACGAGTAGTGGCTGATCAAGTAGCCCGCGCAGCGCGGCGTATGGATATCAGCAGCACAAACCTGTCCTCGGCGAAAAGACGGCTCAGATCGCTCTTCTCTCAACGCGAGAACGCCCCGGAGTAGATCACTCCGGGGCGTTCCACGTGAAACATCACAGCGACCTACGGCGCGAGCGACACTTCAGACGGCTCGCCGATCTCGGCAAGAATGCGGTTCAGATCCTGGATGGTCGCGAAGTCGATCACCATCTGGCCCTTGCGAGCACCCAAGGTGACCTTCACGCGAGTGTTCAGTCGGTCTCCGAGGTGATCCGCGATCGAGCTCAGGTGCCCCACATGGCCGCCACGCTCCTCCGGCGCCGGGCGAACCGCACTACGCGGAGCCTTCATCTGTGCGGCGGCGGCCTCTGCCGCGCGCACAGAGAGGTCCTCGTTCACGATCTTGTCCGCGAGACGCCGCATCAGCTCGACGTCATCGAGCGAGAGTACCGCTCGAGCATGGCCGGCAGTGAGGACTCCGGCGGCGACACGAGCCTGCACGTCGGACGGAAGGCGCAGGAGGCGCAGCGTGTTCGAGATCTGCGGGCGGGATCGGCCCAGTCGAGTGGCGAGAGCCTCCTGCGTGATCCCGAAGTCGCTGAGCAGCTGCTGGTACGCCGACGCCTCTTCGAGCGGGTTCAGTTCCGCCCGGTGCAGGTTCTCGAGCAGCGCATCGCGCAGCATGTTCTCGTCCGCGGTGTCCTTGATGACCGCAGGGATCGTCGTCAGCCCGGCCGCCTGGGAGGCCCGGAATCGGCGCTCCCCCATCACCAGCTCGAATTTCGCCCCGCCCCGGCCGGAGACCGGCCGCACCACGATGGGCTGCAGAACCCCGTACTCCCGCACGCTGTGGATCAGTTCGGCGAGGTCGTCCTGATCGAAGACCGTCCGAGGCTGAGCCGCGTTCGGCACGATGTCCTCGAGGGGGAGTCGTGCGAGCCGCGCGCCCGGCACGTCGAGCAGATCGTCCGCCGACTCGACGTCGACTTTCTGGTCGGGGAAGAACACATCGACCGGACGCGCGCGCGTCTCATCGCTGGTCGGGATGAGCGAGCCGATGCCCCGGCCCAGTCCAGTCCGCTTCGTCGCCATCAGCGTGCCTGCCCTTCGTTCTCGGTGTTCTCGACCTTCCGTGCGCCCCGCCGCGCGAGTTCCGCCGCGGCTTCGAGGTACGCCAGCGATCCTGACGACTGCGGGTCGTAGCTGATCACGCTCTGCCCGTAGCTCGGCGCCTCGGAGATGCGGACGTTCCGGGGGATGACCGCCCTCAGGACCTCCTTGGGGAAGTGCTCACGCACGTCGGCCGCGACTTGGTGGGAGAGGTTCGTGCGGCCGTCGAACATGGTGAGCAGGATCGTCGACACCCCGAGGTTCGGGTTCAGGTGCCGCTCGATCAGGTCGATGTTCTTCAGCAGCTGGCTGAGTCCTTCGAGCGCGTAGTACTCGCACTGGATGGGGATCAGCACTTCCCGCGCCGCAACGAAGGCGTTGATCGTCAGCAACCCGAGTGACGGCGGGCAGTCGATGAACACGTAGTCGAAGGGCTCCTCCATCTTCTCGAGCATCGTGTCGAGCGCTCGGCGAAGACGCTGCTCGCGGGCGACGAGAGAGACGAGCTCGATCTCGGCGCCGGCGAGGTGGATCGTCGCCGGCACCCCGTAGAGCGAGTCGAACTCGGGGCTCTTCTGAACGACCTCCGCGAGGGGAGTGTCGTTGACGATGACGTCGTACACGCTGCGGGTGTCCGCCCGGTGCTCGATCCCGAGTGCGGTCGAGGCGTTGCCCTGAGGATCGAGGTCGATGACCAGGACCTTCGCGTCGCCCCGCGCCAACCCGGCCGCCAGGTTCACGGTCGTGGTCGTCTTGCCGACCCCGCCCTTCTGGTTCGAGATGGTGATGACACGCGTCGACTCCGGCTTCGGCAGCGGTTGAGCATTCAGCAACGCGCGCCGGCGGGTCATGTCGGCGATCTCGCGGGCCAGGGGAGTGGAGGCGTCGAATCCCCCGGACTGTCCGGCCACATCGGAATCGGGTCGTTTCACGTGAAACCTTCGCTCGGCAATCGGATCAGGGCGGGTGCCACCGGGGCCGACGATCGAGGATCCGGAACGGATCATCTGCGAGGTCGGCGGATCAACCCACTGTAGCCCGGACCACGCGTGTGACCTCGGAGAGCACGCCGTCGCCCAGCACCACGACCTCGGGAGGAGACACCCGGAATCGACGGAGAACCTTCTCGGCGGCCGCGATCTCCTTCTCGGCGTTGATGCCCTTCAGCAGGACGAGCTCGCCGCCGGGGCGGAGCAGCGGTGCGGTGAGAGGGATCAGCTTCGACAGCGCACTGACGGCCCTTGCCGTGACCTGATCCAGCGGTTCCTCGAGTCGTACCTCCTCAGCGCGGGCCCGAACAACTGAGACATTCTCGAGTCCGAGCTCCGCGACCTGCTCGCGGAGCCATACGATGCGCCGCTCCATGGGCTCGATCAGCACGAACCGCACGTCCGGCCGCACGATCCCCAGCACGAGCCCGGGAAGGCCGGCCCCACTGCCGACATCACCCACCAGCCCCGGACGCAGCAGAGGGGCCACCAGCGCGCTGTTGAGCACGTGTCTGGTCCACAGGCGGGGGAGCTCGAGTGGGCCGATCAGACCGCGCTCCTCACCCTGCGCAGCCAGCGACTCCGTGAACGCACGGAGGACCGGCAGCCGATCGCCCGCGATCGCCGCAGCGGCCTCAGGCTCGGCCTCGAGGGTCGGCTCCACGGCGATCAGCCGCGGGTGATGACGGTGTGGCGCTCGCGCGCCTCGCCACGCGACTCCGACACGAAACCGCGCTCGCCCACCATGTCGTGCACCAGCTTGCGCTCGTAGGACGACATCGGGGGGAGCGACGCCGACGTCGCGCCCTCCTCGATGCGCTCGATGGCGCGGTCGACGAGCTGGGCGAGCTCGTTCTCGCGGGCGTCCCGCGAGCCGCCGATGTCGAGGATGAGGCGCGAGAAGGCACCCGTCTTCGTCTGCACCGCGAGGCGCGTCAGCTCCTGCAGGGCCTGGACCGCGTCCGGGCGCGACAGGACCCGGAGGTTGGTGTCGCCGGTCGCCGTGACCGACAGGTAGGCGCGGCCGTTGCGCACCTCGATGTCGATGTCGCCGTCGAGATCGCAGATGTCGAGGAACTCCTCGATGTAGTCCGCGGCGACGTCTCCCTCGTCCTCGAGCTGGGCCAGAGTCGATGCGGGAGCGTCGCCCTCCACCGTCGGAACGGCGGCAGCGGCCGGCGCCTCGGCGGGCAGGGGGGCCTCGTCGAACGACGGCGCGAGGGCCGGAGTGGTCTGCGTCTGGTCGGTCATGGCGGTCCTACTTCTTTCCGGCTTGCTTCTTGGCGCGGTTCTTGCCGACGGGCTGCTGACGCTGCACGACCTTCTTCTCCACCAGGGTGGTCTCGCCCGCGACGTTGGTCTCCTCGACGAGCTTGCCCTTGCGGCGCAGTCGCTCCTCACGGGCCTTGGCGGCCTCGCTGCCGGGGGTGGGCATGTTCCGGATGACGATGAACTGCTGGATCATCGTCCAGATGTTCGAGGTCAGCCAGTAGAACATGACGCCGAGGGGGAACGCGAAGCCCGAGAAGGCGAACACGAGGGGGAGGATGTAGAGCAGGATCCGCTGCTGCTTGAAGGTCGGCGAGGCCTTGGCCTCGGGCGACATGTTCTTCGAGACGATCTGCAGCTGGGTGATGAACTGCGACGCCGTCATCAGGACGACCATCACGACGGCGATGATGACGACGAGCTCCTGGCCACCCTCCTGCAGGGCGCCCTGGATGGACTGGTGCAGCGGGGCGATGCCGAAGAGGTTCGCCTCGCCGAACTGACGAGCGAGGGCCGCGTCGAGGGGTCCGACGCCCCGCTCGCTTCGCTGGGCGTCGTTCAGCACCGAGAACAGGCTGAAGAAGATCGGCATCTGGATCAGCAGGGGCAGGCACGAGGCGAGCGGGTTGGTGCCCGTCTTCTTGTAGAGCTCCATGGTCTCGCGGGACATCGCCTCGCGGGAGAGCTGGTCGCGCTTGCCCTTGTACTTGTCCTGGATCTTCTTCAGTTGCGGCGCCACCTCCATCATGCGGCGCTGGCTCTTGATCTGCTTCACGAAGATCGGGATCAGAGCGGCGCGGATGACGAGGACGAGGCCCACGATCGACAGCACCCAGGTGATGCCGGCCGCCGCCTCCATACCGGTCAGCGTCAGCAGCTGATGGAAGGCGACGAGGATCAGCTCGACAGCCCATTTGAGGGGCCAGAGGATCGTGCCGAGGAGGTCCATGGGAGGGGTCAGTCCTTTCGAGGGCCCGCGACGAATCCGAATCGCGTCACAGCGAAGCGGATGCGGCCCGGAGCCGGCCGGTGCAGAGGGATCGAGGTCGGTACGTCGTCGACCCCGCCGGCCGCCCACGGGTGGCAGCGGAGAAGACGACGAGCAGCGAGGACGGAGCCGAGGACGAGTCCGTGGAGCTGGACCGCCTGCAGCGCGTACGCGGAGCACGAGGGGTAGTAGCGGCAGACGTCCCCGTACAGAGGGGAGACGACCGCTCGGTAGACGAGCAGCAGCAGGATCCCGATGTTCCGGGGGAGCAGGAGCACGCCCCACGCCACCCGGACCGGCCACGAGAGCGGACGGTCGAGGACGGAGGTGGTCACGAGCGGACCTCGGCGACCCGGGCGGAGCGCGGGTTCCGCGTCATCGCGCCCACGACCTCGCGGCGCAGCTCCGACCAGGGAGCGGTCGCGCTGCTGGGCAGCGCGCGGATCACGACGTCGGTGCCGTGGTCGGTCTGCCCGACCAGTTCGAACGCGATCGCCTTGAGGCGGCGGCGAACGGTGTTGCGCGTCACGGCCGACCCGACGGACTTGGCCACGATGAAGCCGAACCGCGGGGGAGTCGCCGAAGAGGACCTCCGGACATACGTGACGGTGTGCGGTCCTGTGGACCGCACACCGCGACGGACGACTGTCCGGTACTCGTCACCTCGGACGATGCGATTGGCTCTGGCCAGCACCGCTGGTCGGTACCGCTGGGCTCTACGCCGAGAGCTCGGTGCGGCCCTTGGCGCGACGCGCGCTCAGGATGCCGCGGCCGGCGCGGGTGCGCATGCGCAGACGGAAGCCGTGCACCTTGGCGCGACGACGGTTGTTCGGCTGGAAGGTTCGCTTGCTCATAGTTCAATCTCCACGTACGTGTTCCTCGGTACCAGCGGGGCGTCCGCCGGAGCGGTGCCCCGGTTCCCCGGGAAGAAAGGGTGCCCGGCTCCGATCCGGCGCCGTCCGTGAGGACCGACCGTGCGACCCCGGGCAGGCGTCAACTGATTAAAACTACGGCCTCTCCCGTCACCGGTCAAATACGGTGCGGCCGAAACCTCGATTCTGCCCGTGCACGAGGCGCGTTCCGCGCATTGACACGCGGAGGCCCCTGTGGTGGATTTGTCTCCCGTCGGCTCCTTCGTTACCGTGTTGAGCCGCAGTTATCCACAGGCCGAGACGGCTCGTGCCCGCGTCCGCGCTGGCATCGGCTCCCCCCTGTGGAAGACCCTGTGGAAGACGTCCGTCCCCCGAAGGGTCCGGACGGCCGACGGAACCGCGGGTTCGCCGTCGTGAACGACGCCGCAGGGCGCACAGGATGTCGACAGCGACCGAGGACCGGAGACAGATGCCAGAGGACACGTCGATCGTCGACGCGTGGAAGGTGATCCTCGGGGCCCTCTCGCAGGACGAGCGCATCACCGCTCCGCTGTACGGATTCGTCTCACTGGTGGAGCCCAAGGGCATCATGGCGGGCACCTTCTACCTCGAGGTCCCGAACGAGTTCACCCGCGGCATGCTCGAGCAGCGCGTGCGGGTGCCGCTGCTCAGCGCGATCGGCACGCTCGACGACTCCTTCGGGGTCTCGACCTTCGCCTTCGTGGTGAACCCCGACATCGAGCACGAGCCACTGAGTTCGCCGACCTCGTCCGAGTCGATGAACCCGTTCGAGCCGATCACCGCCTCCTCCCCCTCCCTCGCCCCCGTGCGCTCGGTCGACGAGATGCGGACCGTGCCGGCCACCGACACGAGGCTCAACCCGAAGTACAGCTTCGACAACTTCGTCATCGGAGGCTCCAACCGCTTCGCCCACGCCGCAGCGGTCGCGGTCGCCGAAGCTCCCGCGAAGGCGTACAACCCGCTCTTCGTCTACGGCGACTCCGGCCTCGGCAAGACCCACCTCCTCCACGCCATCGGCCACTACGCGATGAGCCTCTACCCCGGCATCCGGGTGCGGTACGTCTCCTCCGAGGAGTTCACGAACGACTTCATCAACTCGATCGCGAACAACCGGGGCAACGCGTTCCACGGCCGGTACCGCAACGTCGACATCCTCCTGATCGACGACATCCAGTTCCTGCAGGGGAAGGCCGAGACGCAGGAGGCCTTCTTCCACACGTTCAACCAGCTGCACGATCACAACAAGCAGGTCGTGATCACGTCGGATCTGCCGCCCAAGGCGCTCACCGGCTTCGAGGACCGCATGCGCTCTCGCTTCGAGTGGGGCCTCATCACCGACGTGCAGGCGCCCGACCTCGAGACGCGCATCGCGATCCTCCGCAAGAAGGCGGTCAGCGAGAAGCTGCTCGTGCCGGACGACATCCTCGAGTTCATGGCGTCGAAGGTGTCGAGCAACATCCGCGAGCTCGAGGGGACGCTGATCCGCGTCACCGCGTTCGCCAGCCTGAACCGCACACCCGTCGACATGTCGCTCGTGCAGACGGTGCTCAAGGATCTGATCACGCTCGACGAGGACAACGTCATCTCGCCGGTCGACATCATCAATCACACCGCCGACTACTTCAAGCTGACGGTCGACGACCTCTACGGCTCGTCCCGCTCGCAGGCGGTGGCCACCGCGCGTCAGATCGCGATGTACCTGTGCCGGGAGCTGACGAACCTGTCGCTGCCCAAGATCGGCCAGCTGTTCGGCAATCGCGACCACACGACGGTCATGTACGCGAACAAGAAGATCTCGGAGCTCATGAAGGAGCGCCGCAGCATCTACAACCAGGTCACCGAGCTGACCACCCGCATCAAGACGAACCGCTAGCCGGCGCAGCCCTCTCTCCGCTGACCCAGCAGTCGCACGGCCCTTCCTGTTGGTCGAGTAGCCGCGCAGCGGCGTATCGAGACCCGCCCTCCTGATGACGGGGATCTCGATACGCGCCCTCCGGGCGCTACTCGATAAGCAGGAATCCTTTCGCTGGTCGAACGATCGCGACCGCTCCCTTGCTGGTCGAGTAGCCGCGCAGCGGCGTATCGAGACCGCCGTCCGCCGAGTGTCACCGCCTCCGACACGCCGCCGCGCCCACCCGCGTTCGACGGATCGAACGGATTCCGTCGATTTCCACACGTGTGCAGAACCTGTGGATAACTGTGGACAACCGGCCTCGAACTGTGCGGCCGATCGAGCCGCCTGTGGAATCGGGTCGGGGCGTCCGGATCTGTCAACAGGGCGTCCACCGACGCGCTCACACCTCCTCCACAGGGGCACAGGGCGCGCATGCCAGCAACGAGTAGGCGTCCGGAGCGTTTTCCACAGTTTCCACACGTGTTAACACTGTTAACGCAGTTCTCTCTTTAATCAGGGCGCGAACGACAACCTTGTGGAGGAGCGGACGAGCGGGCAGCGGGTCCACCCCCTTCTGAGCACGTCGAGAGTCACGAGTACGATGGGCGTCGGTCTTCTTCAGCGACTCGTCAGGGGTGTTTTCGTGAGGTTCCAAGCCAACCGCGATGTCTTCAGCGAGGCCGTGTCGTTCGCGGTCAAGCTGCTGCCGCAGCGCACGACCCTGCCGATCCTCTCCGGCGTCCTCATCGAAGCGACGAGCGAGGGCCTCACGCTCTCCTCCTTCGACTACGAGGTCTCGGCGCAGACGCAGATCGCCGCCGACGTCGAGGAGACCGGCACCGTCCTCGTCTCGGGCCGCCTTCTCGCCGACATCGCCAACCGTCTGCCGAACGCCCCCGTGCGCATCGCCACGCAGGAGTCGCGCGTCTCGGTCTCGGCCGGGTCCGCCCACTTCACGCTGCTGCAGATGCCGGTCGAGGAGTACCCGTCGATCCCCGAGATCGACGCATCGACCGGGCTCGTCCCCGCCGACGCCTTCTCGGCCGCGATCTCGCAGGTCGCCGTAGCCGCGTCGCGCGACGACGTCACCCCGGTCATCACGGGCGTGCAACTCGAGATCACCGAGAACACCATCGGACTCGTCGCGACGGACCGCTACCGCGTCGCCGTCCGCGAGATCGACTGGGACAACGGCGACAACCCCGCTCCGACCCAGCCCCTCACCGCACTCGTCCCGGCACGCACCCTGCAGGAGGTCGGCAAGACCTTCGGCCACTCCGGCACCGTCTCGGTCGCGATCACGCAGCGCGACGAGCGCGAGCTCATCGCCTTCACCGCCGACCGCAAGACCGTCACGTCGCTCCTGATCAAGGGGAACTTCCCCCCGGTCAAGCGCCTCTTCCCCGCCTCGGTCGAGAACTACGCGGTCATGGCGACGAGCGACCTCATCGAGGCCACCCGCCGCGTCTCCCTCGTCCTCGAGCGCGAGGCCGCCCTCCGCTTCAGCTTCAGCAGCGACGGCCTCACCCTCGAGGCCATCGGATCGGAGCAGGCGCAGGCGTCCGAGAGCATCGACGCGATCCTGACCGGAGGAGACGTCGTCGTCTCGCTGAAGCCGCAGTTCCTGCTCGACGGGCTCGCCGCGGTGCACTCGGAGTTCGTGCGCATCGCGTTCACGAAGACCGAGAACCCCAACAAGCCCGGTCCGGTGCTCCTCACGGCCCAGACCTCGCGCGACCAGCCCGGCAACGACAGCTACCGCTACCTGCTGCAGCCCAACCTGCTCCTGCGCTGACCCCCGTTCCTCGATCGCACCGTCGCGACCCTCCCCGCTCCCGACGAGCGCCCGCCCGCCGGCTCATGAATCCAGGAAGGTTCACCATGCACATCGGACTCGTCGGACTCGGCAAGATGGGCGACAACATGCGCTCCCGCCTCCGTGAGAAGGGAGTGGAGGTGACCGGATACGACCGCAACCCGGACGTGTCCGACTCCGCCTCCCTCGACGAGATGATCGCCGCGCTCCCCACGCCCCGCGTCGTGTGGGTCATGGTCCCCGCCGGCGCCATCACGGACAGCGTCATCACCGACCTGTCCGAGAAGCTCGACGAGGGCGACCTCGTCATCGACGGCGGCAACTCGCGCTTCACCGAGGACTTCAAGCACGACGCGCTCCTCAAGCCCAAGGGCATCCACTACATCGACGCCGGCGTCTCCGGCGGCGTGTGGGGCCTCGAGAACGGCTACGGCCTGATGGTCGGCGGCCCGAGCGAGCTCGTCGAGTACGCCATGCCCGTCTTCGACGCGCTGCGCCCCGAAGGCCCCCGCGAGGAGGGCTTCGTCCACGTGGGCGAGGTCGGCGCCGGCCACTACGCGAAGATGGTCCACAACGGCATCGAGTACGCGCTCATGCAGGCGTTCGCCGAGGGCTACGAGCTCCTCGACACACGCAAGGACATCATCAAGGACGTCACGGGCACCTTCAAGGCGTGGCAGCGCGGCACGGTCGTCCGCTCCTGGCTCCTCGAGCTCCTCGTCCGCGCCCTCGAGCAGGACCCGGAGTTCGAGCACATCGAGGGCTACGTCCAGGACTCGGGCGAAGGCCGCTGGACCATCGAGGAGGCCATCAACAACGCCGTCCCGGTGCCCACGATCAGCGCCTCGATCTTCGCCCGCTTCGTCTCCCGCCAGGAGGACTCGCCCGCGATGAAGGCCGTGGCGGCGCTCCGCAACCAGTTCGGCGGGCATAGCGTCAAAGCCGTCGACTGAGTCCACGGGCTCGGACCGCCTTCGGCAGTCCTCGGGCGGTCGGCTCTCGAGGTGGTCGCGTTCCGCAGAGCCGGTCGCGTCCGGCGACCTGCGGCCCGCCGCCACCGTGAGGCAGGAGATGCTCTCACGGCGTCGGCGGGCCTCCGGCCGCCTCCGTCCCTGCTTCCGCAAGGGCTGCGTCCTTCGGACGGCGGTCTTGGGGGTCGATCGCTTGGAGGCATGCGGGAAGGCCGTGTCCTTCGGACGGCGAGGGAGCATCCGCTCCTGTCCGGCCTGCACATCCCCGTCTCTGCTGGTCGAGTAGCCCCGCAGGGGCGTATCGAGACCCACCTGATCCAGGAGTCGGGCGAGTCCGGAGGCGGGGGTCGCGGAGACGTCGCCCCCCGACCTGCTGGTCGAGTAGCCCCGCAGGGGCGTATCGAGACCCGCATGCGCCGGAGGTCGGGCCGATCGGAGGCGTGAGGCGGGTTCCGCGGGGAACCGGAGCAGGGGCGGCCCGCAGCGGCGTCGGGCAGAGTGGAGGAGGAGGTGGTGGCGTGCATGTGACGCAGCTCGCGTTGAGCGACTTCCGGAACTACGCCTCCGTCGACGTCGCGCTCGTGCCGGGGCCGAACCTCTTCGTGGGGCGGAACGGGCAGGGCAAGACGAACCTCGTCGAATCGCTCGGGTACCTCTCCACCCTGGGGTCGCACCGCGTCTCGAGCGATCAGGCGCTCATCCGGGCCGGCCGCGACAGCGCTGTGGTGCGCGCGCGCCTGCGCAACGGCGACCGCGAGCTGCTGGCCGAGGTGCAGATCAACCGCTCCTCCCCCAACCGCGCGCAGATCAACCGCGGCGGCATCAAGCCGCGCGAGCTGCCGCGGTTCTTCTCGAGCGTCCTCTTCGCGCCGGAGGATCTCCTCCTCATCCGGGGCGACCCGTCGGCCCGCCGCCGCTTCCTCGACCAGCTCGTGGTGCTCCTCTCCCCCCGCATGAGCGCGGTGCAGTCCGACTACGAGCGCGTGCTGCGCCAGCGCAACTCGCTGCTGAAGTCGGCGAGGGCGAGCGGCATCCGCGACGTCTCGAAGCTCGGCACCCTCGACATCTGGGACGAGCGGCTGATCGCGCTCGGCTCCGAGATCATGCAGTCTCGCCTCGCGCTGGTCGACGAGCTCAGCGGTCCTGTCCGCGGTGCTTACGAGGCGGTCGCCGGCGCGGACCAGCGCCCGGTCCTGCGCTCGCGCCTGAGCATCGAGGGTGCCGTCGACGACGACGGGGAGCCGCTCGAGACGTCCGAGCCGGGCTCCCCCGTCGAGCGGGCCGGCCTGAGCGAGGCCTTCGCCTCCGCTCTCGTATCGGTCCGCCGCAAGGAGCTCGACCGCGGGATCTCGCTCGTCGGCCCGCACCGGGACGACGTGCAGTTCGAGCTCAACGACCTCCCCGCCAAGGGCTACGCCAGCCACGGGGAGAGCTGGTCGTTCGCCCTGGCGCTCAAGCTCGGCGCGGCGGAGCTGCTGCGCCGCGACTCCCCCATGGGCGATCCCGTGCTGATGCTCGACGACGTCTTCGCCGAACTGGACTCGCGACGGCGCGAGCGCCTCGCCTCCGTCGTGGCCGACTACGAGCAGGTGCTGATCACCGCCGCGGTCTTCGACGACGTCCCGGAGGCGCTGGCCGCGCACACGGTGCGGATCGAGGCGGGCAGCATCGTCGATCCGGTCGAGACTGCCGTTCCGCCGACCGCCGTTCAGGACGACGTCGCAGAGGACCGGACCGATGGCTGACGCCCCCCAACGGCCCGCCCCCGCCCCGGACTCCGAGGCGGCCCGCGTCTACAAGCACCTCAAGGAGGTGTTCGGCGGCGACGGACCGCGCCGCATCCGCAAGACGGTCGAGCGCGCGGAGCCCAAGGGCGACGCGATCCCGTTCGGCAAGGGGCGCGACCCGCACGACCTCGGCGACGTGCTCGACGCGCTCACCCGCAAGCTCGACTGGACCGCTCCGCTGGCGCAGGGCGACCTCATCTCCTCCTGGACCGCGATCGCGGGCGAGGAGACCTCGAAGCACTCCACTCCGCTCGGCGTCGTCGACGGGGTGCTGACCGTCGCGTGCGAGTCGACGGCCTGGGCGACGCAGCTGCGCCTCATGCGGATCGAGATCATGAACCACATCGCCGTGAACCACCCCGACGCGGGCATCGTCTCGATCCGTTTCCAGGGCCCCGACGTACCGAACTGGAAAAGGGGCCCCAGGTCGATTCCAGGGCGTGGTCCGCGCGACACCTACGGCTGAGGACGCATTTTCGGTCGACCCCGTCGATCCAGGCCCTCAGATCGCCGCAGAGAGCCGCGGATCGTCCTCCCGCGCGATAGAATGGAGGGCCGCCGAACCGCAGCGACGCCGCCCCCGAGTCCGTTCGGGAGCAGCGCGATCCACCTCTCGTGGCATCGCGAGCGGAGTGATCTCCAGATCCTCCCCCGCGTCGCGTCGGACCGTCAGAGGAGAACTCCACAGCTATGACACCCGAGCCGAACGACTCCACGTCACCCGCAGCGAACGACCTGGACGCGAACGGCTCCACCGACGCCCCGTCCTCGGGGATGTCCACCAAGTCCTCCGGCGACTACGGCGCCAGTCAGATCCAGGTCCTCGAGGGCCTCGAGGCCGTGCGCAAGCGCCCCGGCATGTACATCGGATCCACGGGGCCGCGCGGTCTGCACCACCTGGTCTACGAGATCGTCGACAACGCCGTCGACGAGGCGCTGGCCGGCTACTGCGACAACATCGAGGTCGTCATGCGCGCCGACGGAGGCGTGACCGTCGCCGACAACGGCCGCGGCATCCCCGTCGACATGCACCCGACCGAGGGCATCTCGACCGTCGAGCTCGTGCTGACCGTGCTGCACGCGGGCGGCAAGTTCGGCGGCGGCGGCTACGCGGTCTCCGGCGGACTCCACGGCGTCGGCTCCTCCGTCGTCAACGCCCTCTCGACGAAGCTCGAGGTCGAGGTGAAGCGCCAGGGCTCGGTCTACCGGATGTCGTTCGCCGACGGCGTGCCCGTGGCCCCGCTCGAGAAGGGCGAGGCGAGCGACGAGACCGGCACCACGATCACCTTCTGGCCCAACGGCGAGATCTTCGAGACGACCGAGTTCGACTACGAGACCCTCCGCGCGCGCTTCCAGCAGATGGCCTTCCTCAACAAGGGCCTCCGGATCGCGCTGACCGACCAGAACGAGGTCGAGTTCGACGGAGAGGGCGAGGACGAGACCGTCGGCGTCCGCGGCGACGTCTTCCACTACGAGAAGGGCCTCGTCGACTACGTCGAGTACATCAACTCGCTCAAGAAGTCCGATCTCGTGCACTCCGAGATCATCGATTTCGAGAGCGAGGACAAGGAGCGCCGCATCTCGCTCGAGGTCGCGATGCAGTGGACGACGGCCTACACCGAGAGCGTCCACACCTACGCGAACACCATCAACACCCACGAGGGCGGCACCCACGAGGAGGGATTCCGCGCGGCGCTCACCACCCTCGTGAACAAGTACGCCCGAGCCAAGAACCTCCTGAAGGACAAGGACGACAACCTCTCCGGCGAGGACATCCGCGAGGGCCTCACCGCGGTCGTCTCGATCAAGCTCGGCGAGCCGCAGTTCGAGGGCCAGACCAAGACCAAGCTCGGCAACACCGAGGCCAAGGCGTTCGTGCAGCGCGTGACGGGCGAGCAGCTCGCCGACTGGTTCGACCGCAATCCCACCCAGGCCAGGGACATCATCAGCAAGTCGATCCAGGCCGCGTCGGCACGGATGGCGGCCCGCAAGGCGCGCGAGACCGCCCGCCGCAAGGGCCTGCTCGAGGGCGGCGGCATGCCCGGCAAGCTCAAGGACTGCCAGTCGAAGGACCCGTCGCTCTCCGAGATCTTCATCGTCGAGGGCGACTCGGCCGGCGGATCCGCGGTGCAGGGACGCAATCCCGAGACGCAGGCGATCCTCCCCCTCCGCGGCAAGATCCTCAACGTCGAGAAGGCGCGCCTCGATCGGGCACTCGGCAACAACGAGGTCCAGGCCATGATCACGGCGTTCGGCGCCGGCATCGGGGAGGACTTCAACCCCGACAAGGCGCGGTACCACAAGATCATCCTGATGGCCGACGCCGACGTCGACGGCCAGCACATCACGACGCTGCTGCTGACGCTCCTGTTCCGCTACATGCGACCGCTGATCGATCTGGGCTACGTCTACCTCGCGCAGCCGCCGCTGTACCGGCTGAAGTGGTCGAACTCGCCCCACGAGTACGTCTACAGCGACCGCGAGCGCGACGCGCTGATCGCGCACGGCGCCGCGTCGAACAAGCGCATGCCGAAGGAGAACGGGATCCAGCGCTACAAGGGTCTCGGCGAGATGGACTACAAGGAGCTGTGGGAGACCACGATGGATCCGGCCACCCGGACCCTCCTCCAGGTCACGCTCGACGACGCGGCCGCCGCCGACGAGATCTTCTCGACCCTGATGGGCGAGGACGTGGAGTCGCGTCGCTCGTTCATCCAGAAGAATGCGAAGGACGTGCGCTTCCTCGACATCTAGATCGCATCGCGATCTACAAGGCGGCAGCCCCGCGGCACACGGCCGCGGCGAGCGACCATCTCGACAACGTGACGGCGGCCCTCAATGGGCCGCATCAGCCCTACAACGACTGACACCCAGCGCGACCGCCCTCGAGCAGCACTCGAGACCCGGACCCACCTGAGAGACCAGAGATCATGGCAGACGAACCCACCACCCCCACCGGTCCGGACGACAGCGAGGACATCGTCACCGAGACCGGTGTGGTGATCCACGGGCACGACAAGATCGAGCCCGTCGACCTGCAGCTCGAGATGCAGCGCTCGTACCTCGACTACGCGATGAGCGTCATCGTGGGCCGTGCGCTCCCCGAGGTCCGTGACGGCCTGAAGCCCGTGCACCGCCGCGTCATCTACGCCATGTACGACGGCGGCTACCGACCCGACAAGGCGTTCTCGAAGTGCTCGCGCGTCGTCGGCGACGTCATGGGCCAGTTCCACCCGCACGGCGACTCCGCCATCTACGACGCCCTCGTGCGCCTCGTGCAGCCGTGGAGCCTCCGCTATCCGCTCGCCCTCGGCCAGGGCAACTTCGGCTCCCCCGGCAACGACGGCGCGGCGGCGCCGCGGTACACCGAGACCAAGATGGCCCCGCTGGCCCTCGAGATGGTCCGCGACATCGACAAGAACACCGTCGACTTCCAGGACAACTACGACGGCCGCACGCGCGAGCCCGCGATCCTCCCCGCGCGCTTCCCGAACCTGCTCGTCAACGGCTCCGTCGGCATCGCGGTCGGCATGGCCACGAACATCCCGCCGCACAACCTCCGCGAGGTCGCGGCCGGCGCCAAGTGGGCGCTCGAGCACCCGGAGGCGTCGCGCGAGGAGCTGCTCGAGGCGCTCCTGCAGCGCATCAAGGGCCCCGACTTCCCCACCGGCGCGCAGATCCTCGGTGTCCGCGGCATCCAGGACGCGTACCGCACCGGTCGCGGCTCCATCACGATGCGCGCGGTCGTCTCCATCGAGGAGATCCAGGGCCGCACCTGCCTCGTCGTCACCGAGCTGCCGTACCAGGTGAACCCCGACAACCTCGCGATCAAGATCGCCGAGCTCGTCAAGGACGGCCGCGTCTCGGGCATCGCCGACATCCGCGACGAGACCTCGGGCCGCACCGGTCAGCGCCTCGTCGTCGTGCTCAAGCGCGACGCCGTGGCCAAGGTCGTGCTGAACAACCTCTACAAGCACACCCCGCTGCAGGAGAACTTCGGCGCGAACATGCTCGCGATCGTCGACGGCATCCCGCGCACGCTCTCGCTCGACGGCTTCATCCGCGCCTGGGTCGACCACCAGGTCGAGGTCATCGTCCGCCGCACCCAGTACCTCCTCGACGAGGCAGAGGCGCGCATCCACATCCTGCGCGGCTACCTCAAGGCGCTCGACGCGCTCGACGAGGTCATCGCCCTCATCCGCCGCTCCCCCACCGTCGAGGAGGCGCGCGACGGCCTGATGGAGCTGCTCGACATCGACGAGGTGCAGTCGCGGGCGATCCTCGACATGCAGCTGCGCCGGCTCGCCGCGCTCGAGCGCCAGAAGATCATCGACGAGCACGACCGCATCCAGGCCGAGATCGAGGACTACAAGTCGATCCTCACGAGCCCGGAGCGCCAGCGCAGCATCATCTCGGACGAGCTCGACGAGATCGTCGACCGCTTCGGCGACGACCGCCGCACCGAGATCCTCTTCGGCTTCGACGGCGACATGAGCGTCGAGGACCTGATCCCCGAGGAGGAGATGGTCGTCACCGTCACCCGCGGCGGCTATCTCAAGCGCACCCGCAGTGACTCCTATCGTGCGCAGCACCGCGGCGGACGCGGAGTGCGCGGCGCTCAGCTGAAGGCCGACGACATCGTCGAGCACTTCTTCGTGACCACCACGCACCACTGGCTCCTCTTCTTCACGAACACCGGACGCGTGTACCGCGCCAAGACGTACGAGCTGCAGGAGGCGAGCCGCGACGCGAAGGGCCAGCACATCGCGAACCTCCTCGCGCTGGAGCCGGGCGAGCAGATCGCGCAGATCCTCGACATCCGCGACTACGAGGCGGCCCGCTACCTCGTGCTCGCGACGCGCGACGGACTGGTCAAGAAGACGGCGCTGTCCGAGTACGACACCAACCGCTCCGGCGGCATCATCGCGATCAAGCTGCGCGAGGGCGACGAGCTCGTCTCGGCGCTGCTGGTCGACGAGGACAGCGACGTGCTGCTGGTCTCCCGCAAGGGCATGTCGATCCGCTTCACCGCGTCCGACGAGGCGCTGCGCCCGATGGGCCGATCGACCTCCGGCGTGCGGGGCATGTCGTTCCGCGGCGAGGACCGCCTGCTCGACGCCAATGTCGTCAGCGACGAGGGCTTCGTGTTCATCGTCACCGAGGGCGGCTACGCGAAGCGCACCGCGGTGGACCAGTACCGCCTGCAGAACCGCGGCGGACTGGGCATCAAGGTGGCCAAGCTCGAGGAGAAGCGCGGCGATCTCGTCGGCGCGATCATCACGGGCGAGGACGACGAGGTGCTCGTCGTGCTCGCCGGAGGCAAGGTGGTACGCTCTGCCGTGGCCGAGGTACCGGCCAAGGGTCGCGACACCATGGGAGTCGTCTTCGCACGATTCGCAGAGGACGACCGCATCATCGCACTCGCCAAGAACACCGAACGCAATCTCGACGCCCCGGACGAGGATCCCGACGCCGCAGCGGCGTCCTCCGACTCCGAACCGGTGTCGGAGGAGGATGGGTCCGTAGATGAGTAGCACCGTCGCCGAGAAGCTCGCCAAGAAGTCAGCGAAGAGCCCGGCGGCGAAGCAGGTCCGCCTGAAGCTCGTCTACGTCGACTTCTGGTCGGCCGTGAAGCTCTCGTTCCTGCTCGGGCTCACGCTCGCGATCATCACGATCGTCGTCGTCTACCTCGTCTACACCGTGCTTGCGCAGACCGGTGTGTTCGACCAGATCAACGGCCTCGTGCAGGAGATCGCCGGCGCCGACGCGTTCGACCTCAACGCCATCATCTCGCTGCCGCAGATCATGGGCTTCGCGGTCGTCGTCGCCGTGCTGAACACCATAGTCACCACCGCGCTCGGCGCGATCGTGGCGCTGCTGTACAACCTCAGCGTCAAGATCACGGGCGGCCTGCTCGTCGGCTTCACCAACCAGTGAGCCGCTCGGGTCCCGCCGCGCGCGGGGCCCGCGGCCCGATTGGGATTCTGACGCCGCGTCGGGTAGAGTCTCATCTGGCCATTTCGGGGGTATAGCTCAGGCGGTTAGAGCGCTTCACTGATAATGAAGAGGTCCCAGGTTCAAGTCCTGGTACCCCCACCCGTGCCGCTCGGCCCGTCACCTCACGGTGGCGGGCCGTTCGGCTCTCGGAGACGGATCGCCCCGTCTCCGGCCCGGGGCCTTAGCTCAGTTGGTAGAGCGCCTGCTTTGCAAGCAGGATGTCAGGAGTTCGAATCTCCTAGGCTCCACACGTCCCCGCCGTCCTTCTCCGCCCGCCGCGTCGAGCAGGATGTCACGGGCTCTCGCAGGCCAGGCCGAGGAAGTTCTCGACCGAGAGGACCTCGCCCGTCTCGTCGCGCACATCGCCGACGATGACCTCGCCGACCGACAGGGTGTCGAACTGCTCGGCGTGGAACACGACCGGGCGAGCCGACATCGACCTGCCCTCGGCGTACGCGCCCAGCGTGTAGTCGATACCGGGGGCGAAGCGCTCGATCACCGTGTCCGCCGGCCAGACCGTACGCCCGACGAGGTCCGTCGCGCCGAGGTCGACCACCGTGTCCGGGGAGGCCCAGCGGGTGAGGCGACGCAGACCGTCGCCGACCAGCAGTGGCGCGGAGTCGTCGACCGCGAGATCCAGGCCGTCCACGACTCCGGAGCAGACGACGACGATCCCGATCACCTCGCCGCGCTGCCCGCCGCGGCCCAGACCCACGGTGGCGCTCGACTCCTGAGCACTCGAGCAGCCCGCCAGGGCCAGCACGGCAGCAGCGCCGAGCACGACGGAGGAGCTCACGAACACGGGACGACGACGCACAGGACCTCCTGCCGCCACCCTACGATGCGGCGGAGGGCTCCGGGACGGCGCGGGCGAGGGCGGACAGTGCCTGGGGGAGCGACGGGGCTCCCTCCGCGCGGAACACCGCTCGCCCGTCGGCGGCGCGCACGACGACGGTCGGGGTCGAGCGGATGTGCTCCGCCTCCGCCTCGTCGGGCCGGAACGCGACGTCGTACTCCCGCAGCTCGGCGGCGGGCACCAGCTCGACAGCCCGCTCCAGTACGGCGCGCGCCGCGTGGCAGGCGCCGCAGAAGGCGGAGGTGTACAGCTCGACGATCACACTCGGGACAACGCGTCGCGGGACCCGCGGATTCCCCGACCGCTCAGCGGACGAGCCAGGCCTCGTTCATGCCGAGCGCGACGTCGACGAGCTCGACCCGCTCGAGCGACTCGACGTCGCCGAGGGGGAACCAAGACGCGGCGTCCGTCGATCCGTCGACCTCGTGCGTCAGCTCGCCGCCCGTGATGCGCGCGCGGTAGACGACGCGGATCGCGTGCAGCGGGCCGGCGGCGGGGTCGCTCCGCCGGTGGGCCGGGATCACGTGCGAGTCGACGCCGATCAGGGCCTCGAGCTCGGCGTGGTAGCCGGTCTCCTCGAAGATCTCGCGGACCGCGGCGTCGGCCGGGGACTCGCCCTCGTCGATGCCGCCGCCCGGCAGGGTCCACGCCTGCCACGGGCCCTGACTCCAGTGCGCGAGGAGCATGCGGTCGCCGTCGATGATCACGCCGTACGCGGCGACCCGGATGTCCACTGCAGCAGCCAATCTCCGGACTATTCCGGACATGCGACAGGCCCGGATCCCGCGAGGCGGGATCCGGGCCGGACGGTGAGGATCAGGACGCGGTCGAGGCCGCGGACTGAGCGGCGCTGGCCGGCTCGTCCTCGGCGACCCACAGCTCGTCGTCGGCGCGGAACGTCTGCCAGACGGCGTAGCCGATCCCGCCGACCGCGACGAGTGCGGCACCGATGGCGAAGACCGTGCCGATGTTCGACTTCTTCTTGGGCGGAGTGGTGAGCTCCTCCCAGCGCGCCTTCGAGACCTCGGCGAGCTTCGCGCGGTTCTTCGAGTCCTTCGCGGCCTCGAACGCGGCGGCGGCAGTGCCTCCGACCGCGGCGAAGGTCGGGACGACCTTGTGCAGAACGGTGTCGCGCGCGGAGGAGTACGTGCCCTCGACGGCGTGGACGCCGTTGTCGTAGACGGGCTTCACCCGCGACTGGTACGTGTCCTTCGCGAAGGGGACGAGCTCCTTCTTCGCGTACTTGGCGGCGTGAGCGCGGCTCTTCTCGAGAACGGAGGCGGCGTGCGCCAGCACCTCCTGCTGCTCACTCCAGACCGCCTCGGCGTTCTTGCGGAGGCGCTTGAGATCCTTCTTGTGCTTACGTGACAGACCCATGTGGTCCTCCATCGGCTACGAGCAGCGAACTCCTCAATACTGCCACTCATCGATCGGGCTCCGCATCGCGCACCCAGCGCATTGACACCGGGCGCAGGGGACCCCTACATACGCGCTGTGCGAGAATCCACGCATGCCTTTGCACACCGCAGTCGCGACGTTCCACACCAACAAGGGCGACATCGTCGTCAACCTCTACGGGAATCACGCTCCCAAGACGGTCCGCAACTTCGTCGGTCTCGCGACCGGCGACATCGAGTGGACCCACCCGGCCACCGGTGCGAAGACGAAGGAGCCGCTCTACAACGGCACCGTCTTCCACCGCGTCATCCCGGACTTCATGCTCCAGGGCGGCGACCCGCTCGGCCAGGGCATCGGCGGCCCCGGTTTCCAGTTCGACGACGAGATCAACCCCGAGCTCGACTTCACGCAGCCCTACATCCTCGCGATGGCGAACGCCGGCAAGCAGGCGGGCCGCGGCACCAACGGCTCGCAGTTCTTCATCACCGTGGCGCCGACCACCTGGCTCCAGGGCAAGCACACGATCTTCGGTGCCGTCGCCGACGAGGCCTCGAAGCAGCTGGTGCAGTCGCTCTCCACCGTCGCCACCGACGGCCGCGACAAGCCCCTCGAGGACGTCGTCATCGAGAGCGTCGAGATCACCGAGGTCTGATCCCCTCTTCCCCCTTCTCCCCGAGGGCCGGATCCGTCTGGATCCGGCCCTCGTTCTCCCCGGAGGCGAATCCGTGACCCAGGTCCCGCCGACCAGCGCGTACGCGTGCTACCGCCACCCCGACCGGCAGAGCTTCGTGCGCTGCCAGCGGTGCGGTCGCACGATCTGCGGCGAGTGCCAGACGCCCGCCCCGGTCGGAGTGATCTGCCCGGACGACATGGCGCAGCAGCGCGCGGAGGCCCCGCGCACGCGCAGCCCTCTGGTCTCGAGGGTCCGCGCCATGACCCGCGCCGATCAGCCGACCGTCACGTACGCGATCATCGCCCTCTGCGTGTTCCTCTGGATCCTCGAGGTCCTCCCCGTCGTGGGCAATCTCGTCATCGGCGGGCTCGCCTACGTCCCCGCCTACACGCTCCCCGGCTTCGGCGCCGGGTTCGAGCCGTGGCGGATGCTCACCTCGGTCTTCCTGCACAGCACGTCGGTCTTCTTCGTCATCCCCTTCCACCTCGCGTTGAACATGTACACGCTGTGGATCTTCGGTATGGCGCTCGAGCGGATGCTCGGGCGCGGGCGGTACCTCGCGCTCTTCCTGCTGAGCGGCTTCGCCGGCTCGGTCGGAGTCCTGCTGCTGGCGGGTCCGCTGACGACGGTGATCGGCGCCTCCGGAGCGATCTTCGGACTGATGGGCGCCTACCTGGTGATCCTGCGGCACCTGGGCGGCCAGGCGTCGCAGCTGCTGGTGCTCGTGGGCCTCAACCTCGTCATCGGCTTCCTCCCCGGGATGAACGTGGCCTGGCAGGCGCACGTCGGCGGCCTCGTGGCGGGTGCGCTGATCGGGCTCGTCTTCACCCGGACGCGGCAGCGGTCGCAGCGGCGGACGCAGAACCTGCTCGTCGGCCTGATCGGCGTGGGCCTGGTCGCGGTCACGGCGGGGGCGTACATCCTGGCGTGAGTCGAGGGTGACCGGCTGAGGGGGTTACCGGAGGGCGCGTCCTCATGCTGGGGGTGTGGGAGGACGTGGGTCTCGATACGCCGCTTCGCGGCTACTCGACCAGCAAGCGGGGCAGAGGCGATGATCCGCGCTCGAGTCTCGAAGCTTCTATTTGTCAAGGTCGGCAGAGGTGGGGGAAGAGTTCGCGGCAGAGGGCTCGTTTGAGGAGGCGGAGGGTGTCTTTGGTGGTTTTGCCTGCGGCGAGGTGGGCGTCGCGGTAGTCGCGGGTTCGTTGTTCGTGGGANTGCAAGGGTCTCGAAGCTTCTATTTGTCAAGGTCGGCAGAGGTGGGGGAAGAGTTAGCGGCAGAGGGCTCGTTTGAGGAGGCGGAGGGTGTCTTTGGTGGTTTTGCCTGCGGCGAGGTGGGCGTCGCGGTAGTCGCGGGTTCGTTGTTCGTGGGAGAGGCGGACGACCGCGATTTGATAGAGCGCGGAGTTCGCTTGCCGGTTGCCGCCTCGGGAGAGGCGGTGCCGGTGGGTCTTCCCGGAGGACACGGGTTGCGGGGCGGCGCCGAAGAGTTTCGCGAGGGCTGCTTCGTTGCGGATGCGGTGGCCGTTCTCGCCGACCGCGACGAGGAGTTCCGCGGCGGTGATCGCGGCGACGCAGTAGACCTCGAGCAGGCGCGGAGCGCGGAGTTCGACGAGGACGCGGAGTTGCTTCTCGAGTGCTGCGGCGTCGGTGTCCAGAGCGATCCAGCGGATGGCGTGTTGACGCAGCAGCCGGGTGAGGGTGTCGGTGACGACGTCGCCGGTCGTGGCGTCGGGAAGGGCGGCGAGACGGCGCATCCGGGTCTTCCGAGTTCCTTCGCGGGGTAGGTCGCGGAGGGCGTCGGGGGCGGTGATCAGGAACTGGTCGACTTGACCGGTGATCTCCTTCTGCTGTTTGACCAGCAGATTCCGGGTCGCGCTGAGCAGTCGCAAGGCTTCGACGGTGGAGGTCGTGTCCTTCGGGATCCGCGGGGATCGTTCCTCGAGCGCGCGTCGGGCGGCAGCTTCCGCGTCGAACGCGTCGGTCTTCCCTCGTCGGCGGCGCGCGGCCGCGTCACCGGGTGGGACCTCGATCACGGACACGTTCTGCGCGAGCAGGAACCGGGTCAGCGCAGCGCCATAGGAGCTGGTTCCCTCGACGCCGATGCGCAGCAGCGTCCCGAACACGGCGATCCAGGACAGCAACGCCACGAATCCGGCGGTGGTCGCGGGGAACGCCTGATCGGCTACCAGGCGGCCGGCCGTGTCGAGGACCGCGACGTGGTGGCTGTCCTGATGAGTGTCGATGCCCGCGACGATCTCGCGGCCGGGCTGGGCTTGAACAGTGTTTGTTGTCATGCTGGACACGTCCCTTCCAAGGGTCACGCGTCCGATCAGTGGACAGACAAATCGGTGATGAGACCACAGGTCGGTCAGGCTTCTATCAAGTCATGACCGCCGACCGGACGCTTCAAACGGTGTCGCGGGGTTCGACAGTTCGAGACCAAGACAGCCCGGCTAGGCGTCAGATACGCGATCGAGTCAGAACCCCGCGACACCACCAAGGCAATCACCGATACGCCGCTGCGCGGCT